>JBMORM010000001.1:0-28653 GCA_049322675.1 Patescibacteria group bacterium
GTCCCCTCCTCTTTGGAATTTACCATCGATGGAATAACTGCCGGTAATGCCTGCGCCAATTCCGGTGGCAATGCGAGCGTCACAACAACCGCTACCAGTATTCCTTTTGGCACCTATGCCGGAGCTCAGACTAAGATAGCCTGTCAGACTTTGACGGTTTCTACCAATGCCGGCAGTGGATATATTGTTTCTTTGCAACAAAATAGAGATCTGACCAATGCCAATAGTAATACTATGGGGAAGTTTACGGGAACTTATGCAGTTCCGGCAGCTTGGACTTCTCCTATTTCTCCTAATAAATCATTCTTTGGATTTACGACAGATGATACTGATCTGGCAAATTTTCAATCAGAAAAATATTCGCAACTGGCAGCCAATAATACGCCATATACTATTATTCAAGAAACAACTTCGGTGGCTGATGAAGTAAATACCATATCATATCAATTGGAAGTTAATAACTTGCAGGAAGCGGGAATTTATTCCAATACGTTGATGTATATCGTGACGGTGGGGTTTTGAGGAAGAAATATTTTTTATAATATTTTTATATACCAAAGAAAAGAATATTCACTAACATATTTTATATGAAAAAAATTCTTGGTTGGACGCAGATGTTATTTTTGTTTTATATTTTTTTTGTTTTCTCATTTGATAAAGTATTTGCCGAAACATACTCATTTGAAAATGCGACCCAAAGGACTTCATCATCATTTAATACTCAGCCCGGTCAATTGCAAGTAGTTGGATCAAAAATATATTATGTTGGTCGAGATAAGGGATCTGGTTCTTATCATCAGATATTTACAGGGGAAATGAATACCGATGGAACAGGTTTTTCAATTACTAGGCAGACTAATGCAGGTTATGACAAGTCATATCCACAATTTCAAGTTGACGGATCAAAAATATACTTTGTTTGGGGACAGGATGATGGACCGGTACCATGGTCAAGTAATCAACAGATATGGACGGCGGAAATGAATACGGATGGGACAGGATGGGTAGCGACTCAGAGGACAATTTCTACAAGTGATTTTTATGCTACAAAATTATTTGTATCGGGCTCAAAAATATATTACGTTTGGAGTGGTAGTAGCGGAGAAATATGGACTGGTGAAATGAATACAGATGGTACTGGATGGACAGCGACTCAGAGAACATCTTCTGGATTTTATAAACAATATCATCAATTTCAAGTGGTCGGTTCAAAAATATATTACGTCTGGCAGGAGGATGATGGTTCTGGCAAATATCAGATTTGGACCGCCGAAATGAATACGGATGGCACAGGATGGGTGGCGACTCAGAGAACAACCACCAATGACAACTGGTGGCCGCAATTGAAAGTTGATGGAACAAAAATATATTATTTGTGGGGTCGGTTTGATAATGATTTTTGGTCCGATCCATACAACCAGATCTGGACTGCTAGTATGAATACTGATGGAACAGGATGGGTGGAAAATCAAAGAACAACATCAACTTTTCGGAAAGATTATCCCAGTAACATACAAATAGATGGACTGAGATTATTTTATGGTTGGACAGAAGTTGACGGTGATGGATATCCACAGGTCTGGACTGGAGAAATGAATACGGACGGGACGGGATGGGAAGCAACTCAGCGAACTACTTCTGCTTATGAAAAATATGGGCCTCAGTTCCAAATTGACGGGTCTAATATATATTATGTTTGGGTTGAAAATTTTGGATACGACCAAATGTGGACTGCAGATGGGAGCGAAAGTAGTGGAAGTTCAATTCAATCTTTGGACGAATCCTCCACCGTCACCGCCACCGTCCCCTCCTCTTTGGAATTTACCATCGATGGAATAACTGCCGGTAATGCCTGCGCCAATTCCGGTGGCAATGCGAGCGTCACAACAACCGCTACCAGTATTCCTTTTGGCACCTATGCCGGAGCTCAGACTAAGATAGCCTGTCAGACTTTGACGGTTTCTACCAATGCCGGCAGTGGATATATTGTTTCTTTGCAACAAAATAGAGATCTGACCAATGCCAATAGTAATACTATGGGGAAGTTTACGGGAACTTATGCAGTTCCGGCAGCTTGGACTTCTCCTATTTCTCCTAATAAATCATTCTTTGGATTTACGACAGATGATACTGATCTGGCAAATTTTCAATCAGAAAAATATTCGCAACTGGCAGCCAATAATACGCCATATACTATTATTCAAGAAACAACTTCGGTGGCTGATGAAGTAAATACCATATCATATCAATTGGAAGTTAATAACTTGCAGGAAGCGGGAATTTATTCCAATACGTTGATGTATATCGTGACGGTGGGGTTTTGAGGGGTAGATATTAGATATTAGGTGCTAGGTTTTAGGTTTTAGAGGGAGGGGGAAACAACCATGAATCAATGTGGTTGTTTTTGTTGTGTGGGCTAGGATTGAAAAGTTGTGGATAATATGTTATAATTTTGGGATTTGGAATATTTTTAGAAAAATAAAAAAATGCAGAACAAAAATAAAAATTTACATTTTCAATATGGTTTGATACTGATTTTAGGCTTGTCGGTATTTTGCTTTGGGAACGATGTCCGGGCGCAGGAAATGGCGAACGATTTGACCGGTCAGACTTCGGGAAAAAGTGTATTGGATGTCCAATTGCAAAAAGGTGAAGAAACAGACTTGGTATTTTTTGCTACCAATACCGGAGAAAGTGTCTGGGAAAATACTGGGGAAAAAGCTGTGGAATTGGGAACAATTGAACCATTGGACAAGTCTAGCCGATTGTTTTTGTCCGGTTGGTGGGAAAATGATCATCGACCGGGGAAATTGGTTGAATCCAAAGTGGGAAATGGCGAGACGGGAAGTTTTTCAGTAAAAATAAAAGTGCCAAACGACGCTTTGCCGGGCGAAATAATCAGTGAAAAATACTGGTTGGTGACGGCCGACAACCAATGGCTGGAGAGGACTGCCAGTCAGTTTTTTGCTGTCAATGTCAAAGTCGTTAAAGATCTAAAAAATGATTATCAAGAACCGCAAAAGATTTCGACTGAGAATATTGTAGAAGATCGACTTGATCTGAATTTTTCCGATGATTTTGAGCGAAAAGAAATATTTGTTGATCGTGGAGATGATGTCAATTTAATTTGGAATAGCGAAAATGCGGATTATTGCCGGGCGGAAGATGGTTGGGGTGGTGACAAAGCGACCAAAAATGGAAAGGAAAAAATACGAAATATTCAAACAAACAGTTTTTTGACCTTGATTTGCGGCAACGAGGCCAATCGGGTCAGTGAAAAAATTATAATCAAAGTAAATGATCCGCCAACTGGTTCATTGGAGAAAAGCGAATGCAATGCCAAGAATAGATCAATTTTTTTAAGCGGTTACGCGATTGATAATCGGGATAACGGCAAAGAGTTACAAATTAATATTTATTTGGGGAAAACAGACCAAACCAAACAATTTATTGGTAAAACTTTTACCAATTTTGGTAACTGGAATTTTGCAGTAAATAACAATGATTTGACTTTGAATTCCGTGCAAAAAATATATGTGTATGTCGTGGACAATGATAATGGACAGGAATATTTGATTGGTAGCAAAAATCGTTTGATTTGCGGAATTGCCGAACCGATTGCGCCATTGATTGAGTTGAGAATAAATGATTACAAAAAAACGGAAATATTTGAATACAATACTCCGATAACCATTGCCTGGAAAGCGGAGAACGCGATGTATTGTCAAAGCGATTGGTCATCCAAAACTTCCCTGTCCGGAAGTGAGACTATATTTGCCACTCAAGATCGAAAGTTTATTATAAAATGTTTCAATGGTAATCTGGCGACAAACGCTGAAGTTGATTTGAAAGTGACAAAGCCGGAATATCGCGCCGAAATGAAAGTTGATAAAAATCTGATTAGAGATGACGGGGTTGATTTTAGTACGATTGAATTTGCTTTGTTTGATAAATCCGGGAGACCGATAACTGATAAAGAAATATGGATTGAGGACAAAACGATGCTAGCGGACGGAACGAAGACAAACAATCGGTGGAAATATTTGAGTAATAAAGTTGGTAAAATTTTTGTTTACAATATTTACAATCCCGCCAAAGGAGACCAACTTTATGACGAATTATCATTCGAGGTTGAGGGACAAAAATTGGGTGAAACCAAAATTGAATATTTTCATGACAGTCAAAATATGATTGAGCCCGGAATATACAGTAACAAAAATCAGATTGAATACGAGGCTGACGAATTGATGGTTACTGTTTTTCCCGGTAAAACCGATGTTGAATCGGCAAAGTATCAACAGATCAAGATGCTATGTTGGCAGTTGTCGGCCAATGGTGATGATTTTTATCCGATTTATTTTGCGCCGATTAATATTCCAACCGGAACAGCCAAATTTTTTCCTTACCAAAAAGAGAACACAACCGGAGCCAATCGTTTGATTTGTTCTTATCAAGTTGATAATATCGCCAGCAATAAGTGGCAGATGATCGATTTTTCTTCCCAGACACCAGAGCAAAAATATGATGGAAAAAAATCTATGTTTGTTGCGGACAAGAAAAGTATTTCTAAAGACAAAGAAGAGACGACCACCATCACGCTGATCTTAAAAGATAAAAATGGCAATCCCCTACCGGCGGGGATGGAAGTGGATTTTGCTTATGGAACGATTTACACTGACCAGAGTATGGAGGCGGCCAATTTTAATAATAAATATTTGACCGACGAACAAGGAAAAATCGAACTGAAAATCAAATACGATTCAACTACGAAAAAGGAATATTGTGCTACCACAGTCAGCTATAGCGTGGATGGAGTTCCGAGTAATCAGTGGCTGGAAATAAAATATTTTTAAATCAACGCTTAAAAAAATAGTTATTTCGCCCCGATTTATCGGGGCTTTTTTGGGTTATAATATAATTGGTTGGAATAGTTCAAATATACAAATAAAATGAAAAGAAAACTTTTTGTTTTGCTGATTTTACCCTTGATACTGGCAGGGTGTTTGACTACAACTTCAACTAAGCCCGACGGAAGTATTGCTGATCAGACAAAAATCAAGACGATTGATTACAGTAATTATTGGCAGTATTTAAAGACAGCTGAGGGAAAAGATATAAGAGAGCAGGAAATTACTTCCGATGATAGTTGGGACCCAAGATTTGGATTGGATTATTTGCGCAGATGCGGTGGTATGCTACCTCAATATTACTTCTTGGTCACCGAAAATGATCAGACGGTTGCCAGTGAGGAAAATATGATAAAGGTTATTGATAAAATTAAGACACCGGAAGAGGCAGTGGCATTTTTCTATGCAAAAAATTGTGGACTGTTGAATCGATTTGGTTCTCAATATCAATTTGTCAATAAAACCGAAGATGGTTATCTGGTGTCGTTAATATATTATAATTGGTTTGGATGCGGCAACCATGCCCACAAAAGACAGGATTATCTTTTGAGGGAGGACGGGAATTACAAATTGATAAAAGAAACAAAATTGGAATTGGGTAAAGAATTTTGCGGAGATTAATTGGTGATTCAAACCCAAAAAAATATGGTAAGATAAAAGTGTATTTATATATTAATATTTGAGGAAATTATGGACTTAGCAAACATGCAAGATGCTAATGCCGCCGCCTTGGCTGGTGTTATGTCTTTGGTCTCATTGATTGCGTCTTTGGTGATTTATGTTTATTTCGCTCTCTGTCTTACCAATATCGCCAAAAAGACAAATACTCCCGATGGTTGGTGGGGCTGGGTGCCAATTCTTAATTTCTTTTTGATGGTCAAGATTGCTGACAAACAATGGTGGTGGGTATTGTTGTTCTTGGTTCCTTTGGTCAACGTGATCATGATGGTAATCGTCTGGATGAAGATTTGTGAAAAGCGAGGGAAACCAGGTTGGTGGGGTATTTTGATGCTTGTTCCAATTGCCAACTTTATCGTTCCCGGTATTCTGGCGTTTGGAAAATAAAAAGTATTAAATTGATATATATTATTGAGATTGCCCAAGATATGGGCAATCTTTTTTTGTTCGATTTAAAGAAATATAAAAAAATGGAGAAAGGTGATTGATATTTTTAATCAATCATTGTATAAATAAGTAACAAGTTTGATAAATAGATATCTGCTTGAATGTTTAGGCGGATATTTTTATATTCATGAAATTATTAATTTTCAGTTTTCAATTCTCAACAAGTTAATAATTTTCGATTTCCAATTTCCAATTTCCAAAAAATTTCCAATGACCAATTTCCAGTTTTTTATTAGAGTTGGGTTCCAAGAAAATATCAGGAATATTTGTTTGAAAATTGGAAATTTACATTATGTCCCCTAAATTGTATTAAATTTTTGAATATGGAAATACGAAACATCGCAATTATCGCTCACGTTGACCATGGCAAGACTACCTTGACTGATGCTTTGATGCGTCAAACCGGGAGTGGCGATGAGAATGTGACGATGGATACCAATGCTTTGGAACAGGAGAGGGGAATTACTATTTATGCCAAGAATACTTCGATTTTTTATAAAGATACAAAAATAAATATCGTGGATACGCCGGGGCATGCTGATTTTGGCAGTGAGGTAGAACGTGTCTTGCGATCAATCGACTCGGTTTTGTTGGTGGTTGATGCCCAGGAAGGACCGATGCCGCAAACCAAATTTGTTTTGAAAAAGTCGTTAGAATTGGGATTGAAACCGATTGTTGTTATCAACAAGATTGACAAACCGGCTGCACAGCCGGATTTGGTTTGGGAACAAGTCTATGAATTATTTTTTGATCTGGGCGCCAATGACGAGCAACTAGATTTTACCACCGTATATGCGATCGGCCGAGATGGAATTGCCAAAAAACATCTTACCGACGAAAGTACTGATTTGGTTCCGTTGTTGGATACGATATTAGAGAAAGTGGCGGCGGCCAAAGTCGATGCCAATTTACCTTTACGCGCTCAGCCGTTTAACCTGGGATATGATAATTTTTTGGGAAGATTGGCGATAGTGCGAGTATATGAGGGAAAAATTAAAGTTGGACAAAATGTCACGGTGAAAAAGCCCGACGGTCGGATTTCAACCGGGAGAATTATCAAGATTTTTACTTATCACGGCTTGGTAAAAAAGGAAATCGAGGAAGCATTGGCGGGAGATATCGTTATGTTAGCCGGAATGCCGGATATTTTTATCGGCGACACGATCTGCGAAGACGCTGGTCAAGACAATTTACCGGCGATCAAAATTGATGAACCGACGATTTGTTTAAATTTTGTCGTCAACGACTCCCCTTTTGCCGGTCGCGAGGGCAAGCTGGTTACCAATCGACAGATTCGGGAAAGACTGGAAAAGGAATTGGAAATCAATGTGGGATTAAAAATCGATTTTTCATCCAATGCTTTTTACAAAGTATTCGGCCGGGGAGAATTGCATATTGCGATTTTGTTGGAAAATATGCGACGAGAAGGATATGAGGTTCAGGTATCGCAACCAAAAGTAATCATCAAAGAGGAAAACGGGCAAAAGTTGGAACCATTTGAAGAAGTGACAATAGATGTGCCGGAAGAATTTTCCGGTACGGTAATTGAAAAAATGGCCAAACGCAAAGGGATTATGACCGAAATGAAAAATAATGATCGGCAAGTGCGAATGATTTTTGAAATACCTACCCGAGGATTATTGGGATACAGAGGCGATTTTACAGTTGATACCAGGGGGGAAGGAATTTTATGCAGCCAGGTTTTAGGTTTCAAACCACATGTCGGCGAGATTGAAAAAAGAAATGTCGGTTCAATGGCTTCGATGGCAACAGGCAAAGCACTGGCTTTTTCTCTGTGGAATCTGCAAGATCGCGGTCAATTGTATATCGACGCCAATACGGAAGTATATGAAGGGATGGTAATTGGTAATGTTACCAAAGGTATGGATATGGCTGTGAACCCAATCAAGGGAAAACAACTGACCAATGTTCGCGCCGCCGGATCCGACGAGGCCATTCATCTGATTCCCCCTCTCAAATTGACAATCGAAAGAGGCTTGGAGATTATTAACGACGACGAATATCTGGAAGTGACACCAAAGAGCGTGAGGTTGCGCAAACAGTTTTTGAAAGAAATAGATCGAGTGAGGGAATATCGCAAGAAAAATCGCGAATAATCAAAATACTGCTCCAGGTTAATTTTTAACAGACCAGCCAAAAAGTTGGTTTGTTTTTGATTTTAAATCAAATATTAATTTATCGGAAAGATAATTTATTGTTAGAATAAGTATGAAGAATTAAAATTTTTATAAATTTATCGGTCAACTATATGAAACCAACCAATACTGCGAAAAGAACTTTATGGATTTGGCTAGCTGTCGGACTCTTGGGCGGGATAGCGGCAGTACTTCCTTTTATCGTCGAAATAGATATATTCAATGGCGGCGGGGCGATGATCATGATAGGTTTACTATTTTTCATAACTGGACCGATCGTGGCTTTATTGTATTGGCATCGAGCTAAGGTTTTTGACGAATTGCTTGAAGAGAAAAACTTGTTGGCGCATTGGAAATATAATTTGGCAGAATGGAAAAAATTTGCCAAAGATGAATACGAATACAGAAAAGGGGCGAATTGGTTCTTGTTTATTATGATAACGGTAATCGCATTGGTGCTTGGGATTATTTTCTGGGTAGCCGATCCGGAAAACGGGTTTTTTGTTATGTTGGCGATGATCGGATTAATAATTTTGATTGGCGTAGTGGCTATACTGGCAACTTGGGGATACAAAAGCTGGGAAAACAATACTCAACCCGAGGCCAGAATCGGCCTCAACGGCTTATTGATTCACGACCAGCTTCACGTTTGGCTGGGATGGGGCG
This sequence comes from Patescibacteria group bacterium, assembly GCA_049322675.1. Taxonomy (GTDB): domain Bacteria; phylum Patescibacteriota; class JAHJAL01; order JAHJAL01; family JAHJAL01; genus DAIRGB01. The sequence goes on from JBMORM010000001.1 coordinate 8,855, forward strand.
CAAAGTTGGAGGGGGTAAATTTGAAAATAAATTCCCAAAAGATCTTGGAAATTACTTATTCGACGCCAAGTCGATATTCGCGCCAATACTACACGATCAGAGTTTTGGTACCAGCGGATCAGGAAAAAAAGGCCCAAGAAATTCAAACAAAATTGGGATAAAATTGTGTTATGATAGTTAGAGTTATTATTTAAAAGTTCAAGATGAATTCAAAAAATATTTTGATCGCAATTATTGTTATTTTAGTATTATTGGGCGGCGCGTGGTATCTTTCCGCCAGTAGTCAAAACAAAGACAATGAAAGAATAATTTTGTTTTATGGCGACACTTGTCCACATTGTGAAAAGGTGGAAGAATTTGTAAAAGCCAACAAAGTTGATGACAAGGTAAAATTCGAAAGGTTGGAGGTGTACAACAATCAAACAAATGCCAATTTATTGGGACAGATGGCCAAGATATGCAAGATCCCGACCGAGCAAGGAGTAGGCGTGCCGTTTTTATGGAACAAGGGGAAATGCTTAGTAGGCGATCAGGAGATTATTGGTTTTTTTCAGGGAGAGTTAGATAAATAATTTGATTACAAATTAAATTTCCAATTCTCAATTTTCAATTTTCAAAAAATTTCCAATTTCCAAGTTCGCGACAATCTTATCCCCATATCCCAACAAAATATTGTTTGAAAATTGAGAATTGGAAATTGAAAATTAATAGTATATATATGCAAAAAAATCTTAAAATATTGTTAGCTTCTTTATCTGTTTTTATTGGTTTGCTTTATCCAAGCTTCACCCTTGCTTTTTGTCCCGTTTGCACGGTGGCGGTGGGAGCGGGGGTGGGTTTGACTCGATATTTGGGGGTAGATGACACCATTTCCGGACTTTGGATTGGGGGATTGACGGTAGCGATTGCGATTTGGACGATTGAATGGCTGCAGAAAAAAAAGATAAAATTTGCCCTGATGGAGTATGTGGTACCGGTTTTGTATTATATTTTTATTGTATTGCCGTTGTATTGGATGGGAGTGATAGGTCACGTGTCCAATACCATATGGGGAGTGGACAAATTACTACTGGGAATAATCATTGGTAGTATCTTTTTCTTCTTGGGCGGATATACTTATTTTCATATTAAAAAAATCCGGGGAAAAGCTCATTTTCCTTACCAAAAGGTGGTGATGGCAGTTGCTCCTTTGGTGATTTTGACAGTAATTTTTTATTTTCTAACTAAATAAACATGGCAGAAAAATCAATAAAAGATCTCAATGAGTTGATTGCGGCAGTGGATGATATGAAAAAACAGGACAAGATGGACCTGTCGTCCGATCAAGATTTGACGATCGCAATCATGAATCTGGTTTCGATAGAAGAACATTTTGTTTTTACCGGTGCCAAAACCGGCAATATCGCATACTATGATTTGGTGAAGGATGTACGTGAGATGCGAAAGAGTTTATTGAAAAAAGTAATTAAAGAATACGAAGGAGAAGTTTGGTGTATATCCAAACATTTGTTGGCTGCCTCTTATCGTCTGATGGAAGTCGGAACCAAACAACTGGGAATGGGGAACAAAGAGGAAGCATATGAACTTTTTGATAAATCCTATCAGCTGTATTCGTTGTTTTGGGGCGTCAATATGAAGTTGATCGACACTAGCGAGATAAAGAAGATTGATGAACAAGCGATAAATAAAGAGGATAAAGAAAAAAAAGGATTTTTGGGAAAACTGGGCGAATTGGTAAAAAAAGCGGTTGATTGTTGCATTGAATAAATAACTAAAAAAGGAAACCAATAAAATATTTTTATTGGTTTTTTTATCTAACAGGCAAAAGTTTTTATGGGATATTGGGAACTTTATAAAAATAGGATTATTATCGCCAGTATTTCTCTCAAATATATTGAAAATGAAATAGAGGTTGAGGAGAAATTGGATTCGACTTTTGATGCCAACAAATTGCTGACATTGCTTTGGCTGAATCAGATTGAAATGACCTTTTGGCTTATAACCTCCCCTAGTCTATTGGCGGAATTTTTGAATTTTTTGCAGGATTTGCAACATGATGATTTTGAGAGGTGGAGAAATTTTAATAAAATGCCTTTGATTGATAATTATGAAATATTTGTTTTTAAGAACGAACCATTTGTGGAAGAGTCTGGAGAAAATCGGGGAAAAGTGAAAAGCGAGATCGATCAGTTGGCGATTTCAACCTATATTTTGATTCATCTTTGGGAAAAACTGACGGATAAAACGGCGGTAAAGGATTTTTTGGGAAGATTGACGATTGAGAAAAGACTAGGGAAAAAAATGAATAATTTGGATTGGCACCAGATTGCCAAGCCGATTATTGATGAAAAAATATCGGAATTTTATTTGGAAGGTTGACTTTTTTGGTTAATACTTTGCTGATAAATTAAACATTCAATAAAAATTTTGAATGTTTTTTTGAAATATTTTTTTCCTATCTCACGTAATAGAGATAGAGAATGGATTATATCATTTAAAAATAGGTTTTTTAACCAAAAGTTATTATGTGGAAAAAGATTTGGTCAAGCAAGTTGTGGTGGTTAGTAATTTTGATTGGCATGGGAGTGGGAGGATATTTTGTTTACCAAAAATATTACAGTAAAACCGACCAAACAAGTTACGTTTTGGCCGCAGCCGAGAAAGGCACAATCATTACTTCAGTTTCCGGGACAGGACAAGTCGCCGCTACCAGCGAGCTGGAAGTAAAGACAAAAGTGGCGGGAGAAATATTACAAATAATTGAAAAAGGGAAAGAGGTAAAAACGGGAGAGGTATTGGCACAGTTTGATAATCAGGACGCAGTAAAAAGCGTAAACGATGCGCAAATTTCTTTGGAAAATGCACAAATTTCTTTGGAAAAATTGAAATTGAATAATGCGGAAAAAGAAAAAACCGTCCGTGATGCCGAAATCAATTTGGAAAGTGCAAAATTATCATTGGAAAAAGTAAAACAAGGGGCTTCTGATCAAGAAATTCAAACCGCGCAATTGAAAATCAGTCAAGCAAAGACCAATTTGGAGAACGCCAAGAAAGATCTGGAGAGGACAAAAAGCCAGGCGCAAATTTCGATTGCTCAGATCTATGATGATTTTTTGTCGTTAGCCACCGACAGTATAGAACAAAGTTTGAGTTCGATGATTAGTTTGACCCGAATTCAATATGAACATTTCAATGGCAATGATCAGACTGGCTACAATATTGCCAGCTACAAGGCTGAGGCATTGAAACTATTGCTTGGCTTGGATGATGCTGGGAGGGCGAATGTTGAGAGCATCAATCAGGCATATGGTGGATTGAAGCAGAAAGTGGCAGAAAATACCGATAGCAGCGACCATGAAAAGGTAGATCAATTGGCCAACGAAGTGGCGACAGCTTTGCAAGCCGTGAAATCCACTTTGAGCGTTGTTCCCTATAATACAGAATTGACCGATTCCGAAGTAAGCAATATCGAGCAAGAAAAAAATAATATTAATAATCAGATTGCCAATATTTCGGCCAAAAAATTGTCGATCGAATCAGAATATTTTAATAACCAATCAAGTTTGACGAGCGCGCAAACCAAAATTGAAGACGCCGAGACATCAGTGATAAATGCCGAAAATGATTTAATAACGCTGCAAGAAGCGGCCGATCCGCTGGATATTAAAGCGCAAGAATTGAGTATCAAACAAAAGGAAAACGCTTTGGCCGACGCCAAAGCAGATTTAAATAGTCAATCTGACCAGCTGGATATCAAAACACAACAACTATCAATCAAACAAAAGGAAAATGATTTGGCTGAAGCCAACAAAAAATTGTCCGATTACACTTTAACCGCTCCCAGTGACGGTGTAATAACCGAGGTGGCATTATTGAAGGGAGACAATGCTACAGCCAATGCCACGATCGTTACTTTGATGAGCAAGCAGAAGGTAGCTGAAATTTCCTTGAATGAGGTGGATGTTTCCAAAATCGAAATCGGACAAAAGGCAACTTTAACTTTTGATGCTTTGACTGATTTGAGTGTGACCGGCAAGGTGGTTGAGGTTGATTTGGTGGGAACGGTGGAGCAGGGTGTGGTTTCATATAATGCTAAGATTGCTTTTGACACAGAAGAGCCGACAGTAAAATCGGGTATGAGTGTTTCCGCATCGATTATAACCGATGTCAAACAAGATATTTTACTAGTTCCAAATGCCGGAGTAAAAAGTAGTAACGGAAGTAGTTATGTTGAGATTTTGGAAACTGATCAAACCGCCAACGCCACAACTACAGGAATAGTTTCGACTATCGCCCCAAATCAAAAGACTGTCACAACCGGATTATCCGATGACACCTCAACCGAGATTCTTTCCGGTTTGGACGTGGGACAAATGATTGTGATCAAGACCAATACTATTTCCAGTCAAAGCAGTACAACGACCGGGAACAGTTTATTTCAATTTGGCCCGGGGAATAATCGAAATACGACTAGCAGTAGTACCTCGACCAAAACAACGGGGACAACTTCAAGCACAAAAAGTAACACGTCAACATCTGCCGCCGGTTCGGGGCCGATGGATGCCGGCGGAGCGCCACCCTTTTGATTACCACTTTTAATATTCTATTATCAATCTAGCGTTTATCATCTAAATCTAAAACCTAATATCCAGTACCTAGTACCTAATATCAAATTTATGATCGAATGTAAAAATATCAATAAAGTTTATAAAACCGGCGAGGTGGAAACCCGAGTTTTAAAAAATATCTCTTTTAAAATCGAGGATGGTGAATTTGTAGCGATAATGGGGCCATCCGGTTCGGGTAAATCAACGCTGATGAATATAATCGGTGCATTGGATACGGCCACCAGCGGCGAGTATTTTTTGGACGGAAAAGATGTTTCCAAATTGAGTGATGACGAATTGGCCGAGATACGAAAAAATAGCATTGGTTTTGTTTTCCAGTCATTTAATTTACTGAAACGATCAACCGTTTTGCGGAATGTAATGTTGCCGATGATTTACGTCGGAATACCTAAAGAGGAGCGGGAAAGAAGAGCCAGAGAAGCCTTAAAAGACGCGGGCTTGGAAGAGAAAAACTTTGATCATTTGTCCAATCAGTTGTCCGGTGGTCAGATGCAAAGAGTGGCGATTGCCAGAGCCTTGGTAAATAATCCGACAATGATCTTGGCTGATGAACCGACGGGGAATTTGGATACCAAAACCGGAGAGGTTGTTTTGGCAACATTCCAAGAGCTGAATCGCAATTTGAATCACACTGTAATTTTAATAACGCATGAGATGGATGTAGCGGAACACGCTGATCGAGTAATAATTATTAGGGATGGAGAGATTGTGGAAGATAGGAAGAGTAATGGTCAAAATATTAACCAGAAGAAATAATATTTTTTTAAAAGAAGTTTGGACTCAATGGTAAATTGTTTAAATAATTTCCAATTTCCAATTCTCAATTTCCAATAAATTTCCAATGATCAATTTTCAAACAAACCTGGTTTTCATTCTGGAACTGAAAGCCTACTGGGCGCTTCAATATCCAGGATCCAGAAAAAAATAATCTGAGAAAAAATAATTTATATTTTGTTATGGATCCTGGATATTGGAGCGGATTACCTTCCAGTTCCAGGATGACACATTAAGTTATATTCATTGGAAATTGTGCCTTGGAAATTTTTTGGAAATTGGAAATTGAGAATTGGAAATTGAAAATTATTATGGGATTCTATGAAAATATTTGATTTATTCGAAGAAGTATTTTTTGCTCTCTGGGCCAATAAAGCCAGATCGGGATTAACGATTTTGGGGATTGTGATTGGTATTGCCTCGGTAATATCAATGATTGCCATCGGTCAGGGTTCGCAGAGTTCGATCGAATCAAGCATTCAGTCTTTGGGTTCAAATCTGATTCAAGTTAGTCCGGGACAACAACGGACTCCGGGCATGCAGGTCAGTCAGGGGCGAGGGTCGGCGCAAACTTTAAAAAAAAGTGATGCCGAGGCGATTGCCAGCGAGTTGGCGGATTTGGCCAAGGCGGTGTCACCGGAAGTATCAGGTAGATACCAAGTAACAGCCAAAGGCACAAACACAAATACACAGGTAATGGGATCTACAGCGGCTTATGCGCCGATTCATAATATCGAAATTGATTTGGGTAGTTTTATTACGGAACAAAATGTTAAAGGCATGTCAAAAGTGGCGGTTTTGGGACCAAATACTCGGGATGATTTGTTTGGAGAAGGAGTTGACCCGATTGGGCAAACAATAAAAATAAAACAGATGGAATTCAAGATAATCGGTGTAACCAAAGAAAAAGGCGGGAGTGGAATGAATAGCACTGACGACATGATATTTATACCTTTGACTGTTTCTTTGCAATTTTTTACCGGCAGTGATTATTTATCCACGATTAGCGTACAAGCGGTTGACGAAGAATCGATAGATACTTTGAAACAACAAATTACTGATTTGTTGTTGGCCAGACATAAGATAACCGATTCGACTCAGGCCGATTTCAACTTTTCCAGCCAGGCTGATATTTTGGCGACCGCGTCTTCGATAACATCGACTTTTACTATCTTGCTGGGGTCAGTGGCGGCAATTTCTTTGATCGTTGGTGGAATAGGAATTATGAATATGATGCTGACAAATGTGACGGAAAGAACCAAAGAGATTGGCTTGCGGAAGGCGATCGGCGCCAAAAAAATGGATATCAATCTGCAATTTTTGACGGAGGCGATAGTACTTACATTTATTGGCGGTCTATTTGGCATTATTTTTGGCTGGCTGATTTGTGTTTTGATTACCAAGTTTGCGGGTATTGCCACCGAGATATCCTGGGAATCGGTTGGTTTGGCTTTTGGAGTTTCAGCGGTAATTGGAATCGTTTTTGGCTATTATCCGGCCGGTCGGGCAGCCAGCATGAACCCGATTGAGGCTTTGCGATACGAGTAATTTATTTATTTTTTTAAGTTATAATAAAATTTATGAAGAATGTAATCATTATGATCGTGGTATCTGTTTTGGTTGGTGGCGCGGCGTTTTATAGCGGAATGCTTTATGCCAAAAATCAAACAGGAACAAATTTTGGAGGGCCAATGGGCCAGAGAAACGGAAATTTTGGCGCAAACTCCGTTGGCAACAAACAGCCGGGGATGAATGGCTTCAATGGAATTAACGGCGAAATTATCAGCAAAGACGATTCTAGCTTGACGGTAAAATTGAGAGACGGGGGATCCAAACTTGTTTTTTTCTCTGATTCGACAACGGTAAGTAAAATGACTAGTGGGACAACGGCTGATTTACAAACAGGTGAGAATGTCATGGTAAGCGGAGAAACCAATAGCGACGGCAGTGTTACCGCCAAGTCGATTGACTTACGTCCAATGATCAATAATCCAAGTTCGTCAGTAACAAAATAAATATGAATCGGAAAAAAAATATTGGCTGGCACGTTTCTTTGTTGGCAATAATTATACCCGGATTGATCTGGTTCTTGATGTTGCCTTGGTCTGACCGCTTTTCTTCCCCAACAACGATTTTGACCAGTTTGGGACAAGTGGCCGGTTTGACGGGAATGGCCATGTTTGCCGTAACATTGATCTTGATAAGTCGGAGTAAATGGTTGGAAAAAATGTTTGTGGGCTTGAACACGATGTATAACTATCATCATGTTTTCGGCGCGATTTCTTTTGTTTTGTTGCTTTTACATCCAATTTTTCTAGCTACCAAATATTGGCTTTTTTCTCCTTATGCGGCGGCATTATTTTTGTTGCCGTCAGAAAATTTTGGGATCAATCTGGGTATTTTCAGTTTGTTGATAATGATAATATCAATGATTCTGACATTTTTCGTAAAATTATTGTATGAACATTGGCGTTTCTCGCATAAATTTTTGGGGCTGGCGTTTTTTTTGGGAGGAATACATGCATTTTTAGTGCCAACGGATATTTCCAGAAATGTTTTTTTGAAAATATACATGTTAATTTTGTGTTTTACTGCGCTGCTAATTTTTATTTATCGTTCCCTACTCCAACGCTGGCTGGTATTAAAATATGATTATCAAGTGATTGATATTGTAAAATTTGGATCAGATACTGTCGAAATTACTTTAGCTCCCGAGACGAAAAAAATCAGTTTTTTCCCGGGTCAGTTCTTGTTTGTGGAATTTGATCAAACTAAAATTAATCCGGAAATACATCCATTTTCGATCAGTTCGGATGTCCGGGAAGAAAATATCAAATTGGCAATAAAAAATTTGGGCGATTATTCGAAAGGATTAAGTAAATTAAAGATTGGCGCTATGGCCAAGTTGGAAGGTCCGTTTGGAGTTTTTTCATACAAATACGCAAAGCACAAAAGACAAATCTGGATCGGGGGCGGAATCGGTATTACTCCGATTTTGAGCATGGCTCGCAGTCTATCATTTGATTCTGATTTGAAGATTGTTATATATTATTGTGTAAAAAATGAGGGGGAAGCAGTTTTTTTACGGGAGTTAAAAAAGATAGAAAAAAATAATCCGGTAATTACAGTTTTGACCAATTATTCCACCACTCAAGGTCATCTCACCGCGGAAAAATTACAAGAAAATCAAACTACCAAACTGGAAGAAGCTGACGTATTTATTTGCGGACCAAAAGATATGATGAGTGATTTAAAGAGACAATTAATAAAAAGTAAAATTTCTAAAGAACAGATTTATACTGAGGAATTTGCAATGTATTAGATATCATCAATGTAGGGGCGGGGTGACCCCGCCCCTACAAAATTATTATTTATTTGGAAAACATTATGAAAAAAATTGTAACAATAGCGTTGATTATTTTTGTACTGATTGTAGGTGGGATATTTGCTTCCGGTTTTATTTTTAATTCTGAAAATAATAATTCCAATTCTCAAAATAATACAATTGCGCCACCAGCAAATCAGGAGAATAAAATTTCAACAAACGACAACAACTCGTCAAACCAAGCCGTCTCTTATGATTTGGCGGAAGTTGCTAAACACAATACCAATACCGACTGTTGGATGATTATTGATGGCAAAGTATATGATTTTACGGATTACTTGAATCAGCATCCCGACGGTCCGCAAAGTATGATCAAATATTGCGGGAAAGATGGGACTGAAGCATATGTCACCAAAGACAAGAAGAGAGCGCAGGATCATTCGGCGCAGGCTTATGCGATGTTGGATGATTATTACAAAGGCGATTTAAGGTAAAAAATATTACTTAAAAAAACGTCCTATTTTGTAGGACGTTTTTTTGTTTTTCGTTTATTATTTAACTGTTTCTGATGTTATTCATCAATAGATCGACAGCTTCAGACATTGAACCGGCTTTAATGATGGCGCCGGAATTGACAAAAAATATCTCATCAGCCTCAGCAATCGTATTTAATCTGTGAGCGATAATTACCTTGGTAGTGGTTGGAGGTAATTTCTGTAAAATTTCCTCTAATAGTTGTTCAGTAACGGTATCAATGTTGGCGGTAGCTTCGTCGAGAATCAAGAGTTGCGGTTCACGTAGAACAGCTCTGATAAAGGCAATCAATTGTTTTTGTCCCAAACTTAGTGTCTCGCTACCCGTAGATACTTTGGTATCTAGACCTTCCGGGAAACGCGAGATTAGTTTATCCAATCCGTCTTTTTTTAAGGCGTCAAAAAGTTGTTGATTGGAACAATTTTGGTGTTTAGCGTTTCCATATAAAATATTTTCTTTAACCGTTCCGGAAAATAAAAATGGCTCTTGTAAGATGAAACCAATTTTTTGAACACGGTCTTGGGGTGAAAAACAACGAAGATCTTGACCAGCCAAAATGATCTGACCGGTGTTGGGGTCGTACAACCGGGCCATCAAAGAGGCGGTGGTAGTTTTGCCGCCGCCGGTCGGGCCGACAAAGGCATAGGATTTTCCGGCGGCGAGGGAAAAACTGACATTTTCAAGAATGTTTTCCCCACCGGCATAAGAAAAAGAAACTTGTTTGAACTCCATAATCGGAGCATCGACTTGTGGGTTCAATTTTTTATTTTTGGAATTTACTTTGATATCCGATTGTAGAGACAAGATTTCGGTAATACGGTCCCAGCCGGCGAGGGCAACTTGAAAATTTGCCCAAAGCGCAGCTATCTGGCGAAGCGGGTTGTAAAAACTGTTTATATAAGACAGAAAACTAACAAGGAGACCAAGAGAAAAATTTCCGGTGGCAACCAGAAATAAACCATATAAAAGAACTACCAATTGGCCCAGATTGGACGAAAAACCATAGACAGGGGTAAAAATATTACTTGCCAGACCGGCACTAATCGCCGAGGAGTAATTATTTTGATTAACGATTTTGAATTTATCACGAAAATAGTCACGACGGTTGAAGGCGACAATCACTTTGAAATTATCCAGACTTTCTTGAACTTCGGCACTGAGACTACCAACGGTTTGCAGATTGACCGCATTTTTATTTTTTACCCAGGGAGAAACCAGTCTGGTAAAAATCAATAAGAATAAAGCCGGAAGCAAAGCGGCGATACCAAGCCGAGGGTTGATATATATGATAAATATGCCGGAACCGATCATGATAAATATGCTGCCGACAAACTGCATTAGAGTTTGAGAAAAAAACTGGTTCAATTTGTCGGTGTCGTTGTTGAGTCGAGAAATAAGATCGCCGGCTTGATTTTGATTGAAAAAGGCAATCGGCAGTTCTTGCAGTTTATTGAAAACATTGTTACGGAGGTTAAATAAAACTTTTTGTCCAACCTCCCCCATCCAACGAGTCTGACCATAACTGGTCAAAAAAGCCAAAATAAAGACAACCAATAAAATAATAGAGTAAACGATCACGCCTCGGTATTGTCCGGTTTGAATATATTTGTCAACGGCTTGACCAAGCAAAATTGGTACGGACAGAGTTAAAATTGAGTTGATAATAATGGCTGCTGCAGCCAAAATCAGCTTTTTTTTCTCGCCCGTCATCAGTGAAAATAATTTGCGTAATGATGTCAAAACGCTTTGATTGGCGGGTGAATTGGAAGAATTTTTTTTAAGACTGTAATTCATAATAATTGGTGCTTTTTTGGGAATTGTAGATTTGAACGTATTCGACACTGGTACGCAAAAGTTCTTGATGAGTCCCTTGAGCCAAGACTTCTCCCTCCATCAAAAGAACAATTTTGTCGTAGTCTTCAACCGTAGATATTTTTTGAGTAACGGATAATAAAGTTAGATGCGGATAATTACGAGAAATATTGGCTAAAATCTTTTTTTCCGTGGCTTGATCAACCCGGGCGGTAAAATCGTCAAGAAGTAATATTCTGGGATTGACAGCTAGGGCGCGGGCCAGCATGAGGCGTTGTTTTTGACCGCCAGACAAACTAGTCCCCCGTTCAGAAATAACAGTATCCAGTTTTTCGGGAAGAGATTCGAGGTATTCGGATAATTCAGCAGTAGCGATGGCTTTTTTTAAAGAGGCGTCGGTAACTTGATCGCTAAAGGCAATATTTTCTTTGATAGATAGATTGAAAACGATACTATCCTGGAAAACAAAACCGATTTGAGAATGAAGATGTCCCAATTCGTAATTTTTCAGAGGTTGATCGTCAAATAATATTTCGCCGTCGGAAGGATCAATCAGACCGGTGAGAAGATACAAAAGCTGAGTTTTGCCAGCGGCGGTGGGGCCGATAATGGCTATTTTTTTTCCACCGGGGATTTTAAAAGAAACATTGTTGAGAACGGTTTTTTCACCATAGCTTACCGTGACATTTTTTAACTTGATATCTCCATGTAGTTTTTTCTGTAAAGTACCGGTCTTTTTCTTTTCTCGATGACTTAATACTTCTTGAATTCTCTGATAGGAAGCGGAAGCTTGGGCAATAAGATTACTCATAAAACCAATAACTAAAATGGGAAAAATTAAGATCGTGACATAATTGATAAAAGCGGTGAAGTTTCCCAGACTCATTTCGCCGCCAATCACATAATGTCCGCCCAAAGCTAAGATCGCCAAGATCGCCAGATTGGCCACAAGGGAAATAATTGGAATCATGGTAGCAAAAAGATTCAAAATTTTCAGACCCAGATTCTTGGCCTCAGCATTGGCGGCAAAAAACTTTTGATATTCATCAGTTTGAGAATTGAGAACCCGGATTAACGCGGCACCAAGAATACTTTCGTTAATGATTTTGTTTAGCCAATCCAGGACTTCTCTGGTTTGCAAAAACAAAACCCTGACTTGCCGAAAAACAAAAAAGAAAGTACCGCCGATCATGGGAATTATTAGAAGTACCACTAAAGCTAATTTCCAGTCGGTCAGCAAGAGCAAAATACTGGTGCCAATGATCATGAATAACGAAGAGACGATAGACACCACTCCCAATGAGACAAAAGTTTTGACGGAATCGACATCGGCGGTCAGATTGGTGAGTAGTTTGGCGGGAGTGATTTTTTGAATATATTGAAAACTCTGACGAGAGATTGTAGCGATAAGATCCGCGCGCAAATCTCTAGCCGCTCGTTCGGAAGTATAAGTTTGCATAATACTCTGGAGATATGTAAAGATAAAAATCAAGAGAGCGGCCAGAGAAAATTTGATTAAAACAGCGCGACCATCATATTGGCCAGAAGAATAATTGTCTATCGCCTGGGAAATAATCTTGGGAACAATCAGGCTAACAGCATTGGCAATAACAGAAAATAACAACAAAATGGCAATAGACCAAGAATATGGTCGCAATAGACCAAATAGATTGGGGGATTTTTGGGGACCGGATTTTTGGGATTTTTTCGACATAAAAACAGTTTAGACCAGTTATATATACTTAAAATATTTTAACATTATTAACTGATATAAGAAATTGAAAAATAGCAGAAAAATTCTGCCAATTATAGAAAAAATGAATGATTCAATTATTCCGTTTAATATCTTTTGCGATAGTAATCAGCCAAAATAAGGATTTTTGACGAGATTAATTTTTTTGCTTTTGGTCATTTTTTTTATCTGCATTTCTCTTTTCAAAGCAGTGGAACGATCACGGCATTGTTCGACATAAAGAATTTTGATCGGTTTATTTATCCGAGTATATTTGGCGCCTTTTTTATTTTGATGGGCAATCAATCTCTGCTGCGGATCTTTGGCGATACCGGTATAAAACTTGTCGTTTTCGCAAAGTAAAATATATACGTACCAATCAGCCATAGTAAAACTTTTTTTCTAAGTTGATATAAATATAACATTAAAGATATTGTATGATAAAAATAATCAAATAATACTAAAAAATAGATGAAAAAAATACCTGATGCGATTTTAAAAGAAATTATTTTTGGGATGGAAGATGGCATGGTAAGCACCCTGGGAGCTTTGACCGGAGTAGCAATCGGCAGTCAGAATATGGATTATATTTTGCTCACAGGTACCGTAATTATTGCCGTCGAATCAATTTCGATGGGCGTTGGTTCATTTTTGTCGGGACAGTCAATCAGAGAAAGACAGTTGATGGAGATTGAATTAGAAAGAAACTTGGTACATAAAGAGACGGAAGCGGAGATATTGGAGTTGGAAGAAATGCTACAAAGAGACGGATGGTCAAAAAAGTTGGCCAAGCAGATGTCGAAAGAGGCCGGGGAAAATAAGGACCTGCTCTTTCGGGAAATGCAATATCGCGAGTTGGAACTGCAATTAAAAAATCTACACAACAACAATCATGGGGCCTGGGGTATGTTTGTGGCCTATATCATCGGTGGTTTTATACCTCTATCGGCATATTTGATCTTCAGATTGCCGGAAGCTATCTGGTGGTCGATTACTTTTAGCTTGATTGGATTATTTTTATTGGGAATAGCAGTGTCCGATCGCCCCGGTATCACCAGATTGAAACGAGCGATTCGCATGATGTTATTTGGCGGCTTGGCAATATTGATCGGTGTTTTGGCGGGGATGTTTTTTAGGGTTTAATTTTAAGTTGAACGCCGATTTCAATATTACCCAAATCGACGTTTTTGTTACTGTCTGATATTTCAATCTCCGACAATAAGTGAAAACAACATATGTTTTTGGTAATAGGGAACGTAAACCGTTAGTACAAATAAAAAACCTAATACTATCAAAAATAATAGAATACCATCCAACTTGGTCGATGCCACTTTTTTTCTGGTCATAAGAACGAAAACCAATAACATCAAAGCAAAATATAACATCTGAAAAACACGTCCCAACTGCGTTAATATTATGTCAATACTTGCTCCCCAATCAGTTATTTTCGTAAAATAAACCCCTAATATACTCAGAAAAAATATAATCAACAAATAAATCAACGTAAATTTGCGAACTACTGGAGTTACTTTCAGATAGAATCTTGTTAATAACCAAACCAACAATGATAAAGGTAGGAAGTAAACAATTAAAAATATAATTATTCCCAATCCGCTCAAGTAAGAATTGCTATCCAAATCGTTTCTTTGCTCTCTAATACCAAACCAGTAATCATTTTCAACTGCCACCACATCAACTTTAACGATTTTGTCACTTATGTCAGTTACTTTTAAAACAGTTATAACATGTTCAATGGGATTCAAAGTATGTTTCTCACCTTTTGTAGCACCAAGAACAAAATTGGATTTAAAGACATCCGGTCCAGCGAAATAATTCCTCACGCTATAATCAAAAGATTTTTCATTGATATTATTGGGGATAATCTTTCCCAGGCCTGACTCATATACATCCTTTTTCATAGCATAAAGAGACTGGGAATAATCACAATGGATGGAGTTATTTTGAACGATATCATAACTATTGGTCGCTTCTTGATGTGCTAGAAAAACATAATCAGGATAATCATTAACGTTCTCTACCCTAAAACAATAATCAAATATCGAATCCTGAATAGGCGCAATATCAGCTTTAGCAACCGAAGGAATTAAAAACATAGCCGAAAATAAGCTAAACATGCAACCAAAGATAATTTTAGTATTTTTCATAATAAACTATTTTCTAAATCAATCTAAGTACTAATTGGCGAGTAAGATTTCAGCCATAACCGCGAGAAAAAATTACTCACGAATTAATCATATCAAGGATTAAGATTTTTTTAATCTCTGATTTGCTATGATGTATTGGCAAAGATATAAATCCGTTATCAATGACTAATCTCAACTTTTATGCTACTTTCTTTACTAAAAAAATATTTCGGCTACGATCAATTTCGTCCGTTGCAGGAAGAGATAATAAATACTGTCTTGAACAAAAAAGATGTACTGGCGTTGATGCCGACGGGAGGGGGAAAATCGTTGTGTTATCAGCTACCGGCTTTACAATTTGACGGGATTACTTTGGTGATATCGCCTCTAATTGCTTTAATGAAAGACCAGGTTGATTCGTTGCAAGCCAATGGGATTGGGGCGGAATTTTTAAATAGCACCTTGACTTACGAAGAAATTCAAAATATCGAAAATGACGCTCGAGCCGGCAAAATCAAAATTTTGTACGTGGCGCCGGAAAGGTTGGCGACCGCATCGTTTAGAAATTTTTTAGACAAATTGCCGATAAGCCTGATAGCGATTGACGAGGCGCATTGTATTTCCGAATGGGGACATGATTTTCGACCTGATTATCGTAATCTAAAAATACTGCGTCAGGATTTTCCAGAGACGCCGATTATTGCTTTGACCGCCACCGCTACCCAAAAAGTGCGACAAGACATCATTGACCAATTGGATTTGAGTCGAGCGCAGGTTTTCGTTTCCAGCTTCAACCGACACAATTTGACATACACAGTACAACCAAAAAATAATGCTTATGACGGATTGGTAAATTTGTTGCAAAAAAATAAGGGCAACTCGGCAATTATTTATTGTTTTTCCCGCAAGGATACGGAAAGTCTGGCGGCGGATTTGCGGGCGGAAGGTTTTAGTTGCCTCCCCTATCATGCGGGACTGGACGGCGAGATTAGAAAACAGACTCAAGAAAAATTTATTCGCGATGAGGTCGAGACGATTGTGGCAACGATTGCTTTTGGGATGGGAATTGACAAGCCTGACGTGCGACTGATAGTTCATTTTGATATGCCAAAAACGCTGGAAGGATATTATCAGGAGACGGGACGTGCCGGACGAGATGATTTGCCGAGTGAGTGTGTGCTTTTTTACTCATATGCTGACAAAATCAAGCAAGATTATTTTATCAATCAAATTGAAAACGATCGTGAGAGGGAAGCGGCGAGAAAGAAAATAGAGCAGATGATCAATTTTTGTGATCTGGCGACTTGTCGTCGACAATATTTACTCAGTTATTTTGGAGAAAAATGGGAAGAAAAAAATTGTGGCAGTTGCGACAATTGTCAGACACCAAGAGAAAATTTTGACGCCACTTTGATCGTCCAAAAGATTCTTTCGGCCGTTATCCGCACGGGAGAAAAATTTGGTGGCGGCTATATCGCTGATGTTTTACTCGGAAAAAATAGTAAAAAGATCAGGGAGCGAAAGCACCAATCTTTGACTGTTTATGGTATAGTCGATGATTTTTCCGCCGAGGAAATCAAACAAATAATTCGAAGATTGCTGGAAAAAAATTTACTGGCGAAAACTGATGATCGTTATCCTGTTTTAAGACTGACGAATCAGGGAAAAGATTTTTTGAAAAATAGGGAAAAGCTGGAATTGCCGCAAATAAAAAGTCAGGGCCAGGAGAAAACCGGTAAGAATAAAATAGGAATGGATTTCGATGTTGAATTGTTTGAAAAATTGCGAAAACGAAGAAAAAAATTGGCAGACGAAAAAAATGTGCCACCGTTTGTGATTTTTGGGGACAATTCTTTGCAGGAAATGGCTCACTACTTACCGCAAAATTTGGATAGTTTTGCAAAAATTACCGGAGTAGGCCAAGAAAAGTTGGTGCGATTTGGAGAGATATTTTTGGAAGTTATCATATCGCATTGTCGGGAAAATAATTTGATCGAGAAAACAATCCCTCATCGAAGAGATAAAGTTAAGAAAGTAAAAATAAAAGGTTCAACTTATAATGAAACGAAAAAGATGATTTTGCAGAAAATTCCTCTGGGACAAATCGCTCAAAATAGAGGTTTGACGCCGGGAACGATCATCGGACATTTGGAAAAAATCCTGGTGACGGGGGAAGAGATTGATATAGATTATTTAAATAATTTTGATCCGGAGAGATTGGAAAAAATAAAAGATGCCTTTTTGCAAACAGGAGGATCGGCGCTCGGACCGGTTCGCACTAAACTCGGGAATAGTTTTTCTTGGGACGAGATCAGGTTGGGGAGGTTGTTTGTGACAAAAAAAATGAGATAAACAAGGTAAGCAACTCAGAATTAAATTGGATTGGTATTTAAATAAAAAAAATTATACTACAAAAACCAGTTTCTCCTCCGGCATATCATTTGTAAGAGGACAATTGGGAAAGGCGGTTATGACAAAAAATGGTAATTGTTTTGTTTCAACAATTTCTACGTGAATTGTTTTTGTTGAAGATAATTTTATGTCCGAAATGGTACTAATAAAAATTTTATTTTCTCCAACGCATTTACTTCTGGGCACACGCCTAATTCGTGCTTTGTTTTTTTGGGAAATATCATCAAAATTTAAACAATTCATTTGACCAACATGGAATTGGAAATCGATTGCGAATGCGGTTGATTTATGTTCAATATTATCAGTCCAATCTATTTTATTGGAGGATAATAATTTTTGGAATGAAGATTTGATTATTTTGAGTAAATTTCTTGGATTTTCAATCCCAATAACGCTCTCACTAAATTTTGTTCCGATGGTTTGTAAAGCATTTTCAATGTCGGTTTGAGAGATTTTTGAATGTAGAAATTTTTTCTGACTGTGATCATAATACCAGTACGGTTGTCCGATCAAAGTTTTTTTGTATAATTCGTCAACATATTTGTAATGCCGCAAAATGTGAAATTCGTTGGTCGGATTGATAGCAAATTTGTTTGCAGTTTTCATTAATGAGATTTCAAAAAGCTATTTATTGGAAATAATATGAAGCATTAAAATATTTCTATCTTTATGATTTTTCAATCGTAACAGCGGCCAATTTTTGTTTTTTTATTTGCTTGCTTTCCTTTGTTCGTATTTTTCTTTGACAAAATCGAAATATGCTTGAACGAAAGCTAGAAAGATACCGATGCCGGAGATGATATAAATAATTGCTGACAATTTGCCTAGGAAGGTTTTTGGGGTGAAATCTCCGTAGCCGACGGTGGCCAGGGTAATTACACAAAAATAAAACGAATCAAACCAATGCCAACCTTCAACAAAGTGAAAAACTACAGTTCCGATAATAAGTAAGGTAAAAACAGTTATGATTATCGAACGATATTTTTCGCTAACGAGAAATTGATACAACAACTTGATTATGGTCATGGGAAGGGATTATTTCTTTAAATATTTATTGATTCGATTTTGGCATCAGCATATTGCGGAAATTGTTTGAAATCTTTGGTGACAAGATCTGGCAAATATGAATTAAGCCCTCGTTCTTTGGATGCTAGTGTATCATCTGTTGTTGTTTTTTGACTTCCAATAACTCATTAAAGAATTTTCTTAGGATATAATATGAAACATTAAATTACTTTCATTTTCATGATTGATCGATACTGTAAACGCGGTTAATTTTTGTTTTTTTAAAAACGATTGAATGCTATTTATAATATCAATAAAATATGATTTGTTTTCAATATTTTCGAAATCAAATTTATTTATCGGCAATAAATTTTTTTTGGTTTAACGATAAAATGTTTTTTTATCTTGTCGTCATAAATTGAGTATATACCAGTTGAACTGGATTCAAAAACTATCTTGTTGTTTGATGAAAACTGAGTTTTTTCGTCACCTAAAACTCCGCCAAGTTTATCGTTTCCTGAGGCAAGATGAAAGTGTACTTGAGGAACATCCTGATATTTGCCACCATTAACTAAAATGGTGTATTTGTCGATCTTTTGGGTTTTCGCCACCCGAATCCCTGTTTTAAAAACCGAGATAATCATTTCCTTGCCCCAGTCATTATCAAGGTTGATACTCAAAAAATTACGAATTGATTTTTTGGGAACGATCAAGATATGTCTTTGCCAATGCTTGACCGGATGATGAAAGACAATCACATATTTGTTTTCGGTTATTTTTTCAACTGGAATAAAAGGTGATAATTTTTCGAAGGCGAAGCCGATAAAATAACCAGAGAAATTGCTTCTGGCTAGTTTGAATAAATATTTTTTGAGTGACATTTTGATATTGGATACTTGATTTAAGTGATCATGATTATTATATCTGAATTTGCTAGAATAAATATTATTTGCTACGAGAACTTATTAGGGAAGATATCAAGAAATTAAGCTTTTCTTAATATGGTTTTGGTATGATGCAAGTAAACTAAAATAAGTACGCAAATGTTATAATATATATGGAGGAGAATTATGATTAATGATAATAAAAATAGTTCTGAAGAGCTTGAAAAAAAGATTGATGAAGCAATAGGTGGAAAAGTTGTTATTTTTTCTGTAGAGAGAACAAAAAATGAAAATCCGGATGAATTTGATATTAAGGTTCTAAAAGAGAAAGCAGAAAAAGCGGCGGAATTGCTAGAGGAAGCTTGCAATGACTAAACCCAGTATTTCTGATATAGAAATACTAATTTATCTAAAAAAAAGACAGTCCCAGACTGTCTTTTTGGTACTAATGGAGATTAGTCGAAAGATTTGCAATGAGTTTATTTATAGGGATAGTTATAAGAAGAATATTGATAATAATAATATTTTATGTTACAAGTAACGGAGTTG
>JBMORM010000002.1:0-27198 GCA_049322675.1 Patescibacteria group bacterium
TTTTATTTTAAAAAAAATTACGCTACCCTATCCAAAACACCACCTTTATTTCTATCTCCCACCAACCAATTTTTCGTCCACCGATAACATCCCATTATTTTACTTACCAAACCTTGATTTTTTTCCATCACGCTCCGTGCCACCTCTCTGGTTGCCAAAATTTTCAAATGTGGGTGAGAAATAATACGATTGTCATCACTTTTTATCGTATTTAAAAAATTTTCCCTACTATCATTTGTTTTTTCCATCATCCCAATCTCTTTTCTTAAAGTCTCAACTTCCTTTTCTTTCGAAACCATTTTCGGATTCATGCAGTCATCAATATTGTTCATTAAAACTTTATATGCCTGAATTTTTGTCGCCATATCCAACTTATCATTCTCCATAGTTTTTTTGATTGCTTCCGTCAAAATCACCAAACGATTAAATGATTTTATCTGCAAATCATTTTTCACTACTTTTTTTGCCTCAAAATGGTTCACTCCTTTTACTACTTCTCTAGACCAACAATTCAATTCCCTATTTCCAACAACTTTGTGATCATTTTTTACCATCAAACTATTTAATTCTATCGAATTCTCCCGCAACTTTTTTTTATTCTCCAAAATATTATTCCTTATCTCTTGTCTAACATTAGATTTTTTGTATATCTGTTCCAATTTCTCCAATTTACTATCCAACACCCGTTTCAATAAATTTGATCTATTGGCATTCAAGTCAACATTCAATTTGTGACAATTTTTCATATAAAGCAAATCTCCAACTGTATTATCCAAATATATATTCAAACATATTTTAGATAATATTCCAGAAAACAAGACAAATCAACCCCTTATATACAAACCATTCAGCATAGAATTACTTGCTAACAAACCTCTACCCATGTTAAAATTACAGTTGTAACAATAAAATAAACAATTCAACAATGGCTCTGACAACGGACTCAAAGCAAAAAACGATCAAAAAATATCAAACCCACAAGAGCGATACCGGTTCTCCGGAAGTTCAAATTGCCATTCTTACCGAACGCATCAATTCTCTCACCGATCATCTCAAAACTCACAAAAAAGACAATCACTCCCGCCTCGGACTTTTAAAACTAGTCGGTAAAAGACGCAAATTACTCGATTACCTGAAGAAAAACGACGAATCTCGTTATTTCAAGATCATCAAGAAACTTGGCTTACGCAAATAATTTTTTCCCACAAAATTTTTTTGGCGCGACAATTCTGGTCGCGCCTTTTGTATCCTCAACCAATCTATTTCTTTACCTCGATTTGGTTTATAATAAACAAGAATTATAATTAAAAAATTTCCAATTCTCAATTTCCAATTTTCAATAAATTTTCAATGTACAATTTCCAAACAACTTTGATTCCAAAACAACAACACCTTCTTTTTTTGGAAATTGGAAATTTTCTGGAAATTGGAAATTGAAAATTGGAAATTTATACAAAAATATTATCAATTAAAATTAACAAAAAATGTCAATCACTACTCTTTCCACCCAATATGGATCAGAAAAAATTACTATAGAAACCGGTAAACTAGCCAAATTATCCGCCGGTGCTGTCACAGTTCGTTGGGGCGATACCGTTGTACTCGCCACTACCAACATTGGCTTAGAACCACGCGAAGGAGTGGATTTTTTTCCTCTCATGGTTGATTACGAAGAAAAATATTACGCTGCGGGCAAAATCATTGGTTCGCGTTTCATTAAACGCGAAGGCCGACCATCAGACAACGCCGTTTTAACATCCAGACTAATAGACCGACCAATCCGACCACTTTTTCCTAAAGATTTCCGCCGCGATATTCAAGTCATCGTCAGTGTTCTTTCTCTGGATCCCAATTTTGATTCATCTATTGCCGCCACCATCGCCGCCTCCGCCTCATTAATGATGGCCGAAGCCCCATTTTACGGACCAGTTGCCGCTTGTCGTCTTGCTTATATCGACGGCCAAATTATCCCTCACCCCACTTCAGAACAACTCGCACAATCCCAATTGGATCTGGTTGTTTCCGGCACCATGGATTCAGTCATGATGATCGAAGCTGGTGCCCACGAGCTACCAGAAGAAATAATCGTCGAAGCTATCGCCAAAGGTCACGAAGAGCTTCAAGCCACTATCAAACTTCAACAAGACCTCGCTGCTCAACTCAATAAAACTCCCATGCCTTTTGAATCAAAACCAGATCATTCCGAATTATACCAAATAGTTTCCGATTTCTTTGAGCAAAATTCTGTTTTTGAAAAAATTCTCTCTCATGACAAACTTGAAAGAGAAGCTATCTTGGCTCCACTTTTTACCCAACTTTCCTCCCAATACTTTGCCGATACCACCAACGATCAACCCAAACACACCCCTTTTCAACTCAAAGAAGCTTGGGAAGAAAATATCAAAAACCGACTTCGAGAACATATTTTCACCAACAATAGCCGCATCGACGGCCGAGCCCTTGACGAAATCCGACCTATCACCAGTGAAGTCAGTATTTCTCCCCGCGTCCACGGCTCCGGTCTTTTTACCCGCGGTTACACTCAAATCCTTACCAGCGTCACTCTAGGATCCACCAGCGATGAACAAATCGTCGAGGGCATGACCGAAGAATTCAAAAAACGCTACATGCACCACTACAATTTTCCTCCTTATTCTGTCGGTGAAGTTCGCCCCCTTCGCGGACCCGGTCGCCGAGAAATCGGACACGGCGCCCTAGCTGAAAAAGCTCTCCGCCCAGTCATTCCCACAAAAGAAGATTTTCCCTACACCATCCGCGTTGTCTCCGAAGCCTTGTCCTCCGATGGATCCACTTCCATGGGATCAACTTGCGGCAGCACTCTCGCTTTGATGGACGCCGGCGTCCCGATCAAAACTCCGATTTCCGGTATCGCCATGGGGCTCATGATCAATGATCAAGGAGAATACAAAATTCTTTCCGATATTGCCGGCCACGAAGATCATTTTGGAGATATGGATTTCAAGGTAACCGGCTCAACTACCGGCATTACCGCCCTACAAATGGATATCAAAGTCAAAGGAATCAATATTGATATTATCAAAGACGCTCTCAATCAAGCCCGTGCTGGTCGTCAACATATCCTCGAAAAAATCCTGGCCGCCATCGACAAACCTCGCGCCGAATTATCACAATACGCTCCACGTCTTATCAAATTAAAAATAAAACCAGACCAGATAGGTAGTATCATTGGACCGGGCGGAAAAAACATCAACGAAATAATCGACAAAACCGAAACCACCATTGATATCGAAGATGACGGTAGCATTTTCATTTTCGGCACTGATGCCGCCAAATGTGAACAAGCCGCAGAAATTATCCGCAATATGACCAAAGAAATAAAACCGGGAGAATTTTTCACCGGCACCGTTACCCGCATCATGGACTTTGGCGCCTTCGTGGAAGTTTTGCCCAAACAAGAAGGTCTCGTTCACATTTCTGAATTGGCTCCATATCGCGTCAACAAAGTTACCGACATCGTCAAAGTCGGAGACAAAGTAAAAGTCAAAGTCATCGAGATCGACCAATTGGGACGAATCAATCTTTCCATCAAAGCCGCCAACAACGATCAACCCCCAAAATCAAGTCAAAAATAATCATATTGAGAATTGTCTAACAAATGGTTAAACATGACTTTTTATTGCAGAATAGTCATTTTACTTTTTTCTTTCCTCGCTCTCGTGGGTTGTTCGTCAAATACCGATAACCTCACTCGCCTCCAAAAAATTTCTTCCCACGTCACCAACCAAAATTACTTTGTTATTCAATCCGCTTATATACCCGATCTGATATCAAACAAAACCGATATTACTACCGAATTATTATCAATCTACCCTCAATCGGAATATATCACCCAGTATCTTAAAAAAAACCAGGAAAACCTCCAGCCGATTCACTATTTCTACTGGTCAAATCAAACCAAATCCAACCCAACATTTGTTTATTTAAGACCAATCCAAAAAGAAAAAATATCTCTTCCCGATCCAAACAACATTCCAAGTGATATTTTTTTCCAAACTAAAGACAATTTTTTAATCATTTCCAACCGACCCGATTTTTTCCCTCCGATTTTTGAACCACCGAGCCAAGCTTTTCTTACTATTTTTTCCTTTGATCAATCCCTCCCGCTTCCAGAACAAATAAGCGAAAACGATCTATCCAATATTGCTACTATCAACACCCTAAACACAATTATCAATAAACAACCAATCTGTTTCTACTTTCAAAATAATCAAATTCTCATCAATCAAATCAATTACCAAGCCCCAAACGCAGAAACAAAACTAATTCTAAAAAATTTTTACTCACAGCAAGAACAATCTCTTTATCAACAAATATTCACCAAAAAATTTCTATCAACTCTCTCCCAGTTTTATCTCTCCGCCCAAAATATAGATTTTGATAATATTGAAACTCTTACTCTTCAACAAGAAAAAAATAATTTCACCTTTTTTCTCCAATATCCGGAGAAATACGACCTGACAAACCTATTCAAAAAAATAACCAATCAACTTGGAAAACAAAAAAGTTATTATCCTCAATACAAAATATTATCAGATGGCACATCCAGTCTCATCACGTCCCCCAGTAATACCAATATCGAATTAAACGTTTTAGGTGACAATCAAATCTCTTACTCGAGTCTAAAATCAGAAACTATCTATCTCACCTATCAACAAAACCACCTGGTACTTAGCAATTATCAACCTTGGATCAGCCAAAATCCACCAACCACCATCAATATCCCCTGGTCAAACCTCCAAACCCTCTACCCCCAACTTCCTCAATCACTAAATTTTTTCAAGTCAATTCAACTTCAAGTTACCAAAGATAATTTTTCAGGCATCATTACCAAATGAACCAAGATTTAAACAAAGAAATTCTCCTTCAAAACATCGCCCAAGATGTAAAAAATTGCCAAAAATGCCAATTGTGCCTTAAACGAACCAACACCGTCCCGGGCAACGGCGACCTCAATAGCGAACTTGTCTTTGTCGGCGAAGGACCAGGAAAAAACGAAGATCTCCAAGGTGTTCCCTTTGTTGGCGCCGCCGGCAAATACCTGGACAAATTACTTGCTTCCATCGGCCTTACCCGTCCCCAAATTTTTATTACCAACATCGTCAAATGTCGTCCCCCCGATAATCGAGACCCCCTACCAGAAGAAGTAGCTACTTGTTCCCCTTTCCTCGCCCAACAATTGCAAATTATCAAACCAAAACTAATCATCACCCTTGGCCGACACGCCATGAATTTTTTTCTCCCCAATCTCAAAATATCTTCCGCCCACGGCCAACCAAAAAGATACCAAGGACAAGTTTATTTGCCCTTATACCATCCGGCAGCCGGACTATACAATCCTGCCACCCGCACCGACATTGACAGTGATTTCCTGAAAATCCCCGCTATTCTGCAAAAAATCAAAAACGACGAACTCAAAAAACAGCAATAAGCGAAAACAAAATCAACCAAACAACCCAAACTCCTATAAATTTCCAACGACCAATTCCCTATAATATTTCTTAATATCCCAACAAAATATTGTTTGAAAATTGTCAGCAGCAGTTCGATCCCGTGAGGGAAAAATTGAAAATTGAAAATTTATTATTCATTCTTAACTATTAATTATTAATTCCCCCTCATGGACAACATTAAAAACCAATTTACCAAAAGATCAATCGGCCCCGCTCAAACCGGCAAAAATATTTCACCTGCGAAAGACCCAAATTTAACCCCTCAAGAAAAAAAACTGATTGCCAAATTGCACCACCACCGACAAAAAAATTATCGCCCCTCACATTTCAAACCTCGCCGATCACCATCTAATACAAATGACAAACGACTAAAAGTTATCGCTATTGGCGGATTTGAGGAAGTTGGAAAAAACTGTGTTGCTATCGAATACGAACAAGACATGATTTTGATCGACCTCGGTTTTCAATTTCCCAACAAAGACATGTTGGGAGTTGACTGGGTTTTACCAGATATTACTTATGTTAAGAAAAATATTCATAAACTACGAGGAATCGTTATTTCCCACGGCCACCTAGATCATACCGGCGGACTTCCATACTTACTCCCGCAATTAAAACATGTTCCCGTTTTTGCTACCCAACTCACTTGCGACCTAATCAAACAAAGATTGGAAGAATTTCCCGATGTTACCGCTTCATTGAAACCAATCAATCCCGAACAAGACAAAATCAAACTGGGCCAATTTACTATCGAATTTTTCCGCGTCAACCACAATATTCCAGACTCCGCTAGTGTCGTCGTACACACCCCGGAAGGAACCATCGTCTATTCCGGCGATTTCAAAATAGATTTTACTCCCGCCAGTGACGATAGCGCTGACTTACAACGCATAGCCGCCATCGGCGCTCAAAAAGTACTTTTATTGCTATCAGAAAGCACCAACGCCTCCGAACCTGGACTAACCATTTCCGAACGTGAAATCGGTGAAAACCTGGACATCGCCTTCTCACGCTGTCAAGGCAGAATCATTATTGCCACATTTTCTCTCCTACTCAGCCGCATCCAACAAATCATTAACTCCGCCCACAAACTCGGCCGCAAAGTTACCTTTCTAGGTCGAAGTATGCTACAAAACTTTGAAATTGCTACCAAACTAAAATACTACAAAATTCCTCGCGGAATCCTTATTTCTCCCAAAGAAATAAATCGCTATCCTGACAACCAAATCGTAGTTATCGCTACCGGCAGCCAAGGCCAGGAATCATCCGCCATCGGTCGCATGTCACTAGGCGAACATCGTTTCATGAAAATAAAAAAAGGCGACACCGTCATCTTATCTTCCTCACCTATTCCCGGTAACGAAAAATCAATCTACGACATGATTGACAATCTTATTCGCCAAGGCGCCAAAGTAATCGATGACAAAAGTATGGATATCCACGCTTCCGGACACGGCTCTATCACCGACTTAAAACTACTAATCACCCTCCTCAAACCAAAATATCTACTTCCCGACCATGGCTCACTCCACATGCGCGCCGCCCACGCTCAAATCGGACAAGACTTGGGTATGCCGGAAGAAAACACAATTTTACTGGACAATGGCCAAATCGCCGAATTTCATCGCGGCCAACTTGTTAGCACCAAAACCAAAGTTCCCTCTGGTTTGGTATTTGTTGACGGCCTAGGAGTAGGAGATGTCGGCAATATTGTCATCCGCGACCGCCAACAACTTGCCGGCGACGGAATCATAGTCATCATCGCCCAGATAAAAAAAGAAAACAGTCCTTCCGAAGAAAACAACATCGACATTATTTCCCGCGGCTTCGTCTATATGAAGTCTGCCGACGCCCTCATGAAAGAACTAAAGAAAAAAGCCTTAAACATTGTCAATCATCGTGGCGAAACCGGTCACATTGACTTGACCAATATCCGCAACCGCCTAAGAGACGACATTGGCTCTTTCGTCTTCGACCGGACTCAACGCCGCCCTATGATCATTCCGGTTACGATCGAAGTCTAAATTATTCAATTAAATCAATTTGTAAAAAAAGAGAACTCGATTTTTTCTAAAAATTTAGTTCTCTTTTTAATATTCTCACCATCTATAAAATTAAATAATAATAAATTAATTAGTCAACAAAAAAATAAAGACAAGCCAATTTCAAAGACATCTTTATATCATATATTCGCCCAAAAACCACTTTGATAACACTCCCAAAATATTGATATAATAAATACAAATCACCTTTTTCCCAAAAAAGTTTGCAAATATTTAAAGGTGTTTGCTAGGTTTGTTAAGTTTATAAAAAAATGCCCAAAAAAAAATCCAAAAAACAACACCTCAAATACGAAAATATCAAAATCGATCTTGACCTCAACCCGGAAACCAGTCGAGAAATTACCGCCTTTATCATCGCCATTTTGATCCTTTTCATTATCCTAAGCTTTTTGGGGCAATTCGGTCCAATCGGTCTAGTTGTCAAAACATTGCTGCAATCAAGTTTTGGATATTTTTCCTACCTGCTCCCCGTTTTTCTAATAATCTTCGGCCTAAATACTATTTCTCCCCAAAAATTTCCCTTGGCTACCCGACAAATAATCAGCCTTTGTCTTTTTCTGATTGCCGGACCAGGCATTTTGAATCTTTTTTTCGATCAAGTCCAGCCATTCTATGCCGGCGGTTACATTGGCCATGGACTTGTCTTCATCTGTGAAAAAATAATCGGCCAAACCGGATCCATCGTCCTTATTTTTTTCTTTTTGATTTTATCTTTCCTGCTATTTTTCAACACCTCCTTACAAAAAGGAATTTCAAACTTTTTCCAACGTCTGAAACAAATCCGACACAAACCAAAATCCAATCAAATATTTCATTCCCAAACCGAACCAACCCAAGACAAACCAAAAATTTCTTTCTACAACTTCTTACAAAAGAAAAAGAAAGAAATTGATCAAAACGCCGACAAAGAATCATCAACCGAAAAAAACTCCGAAGTCAGTAACAACTCCAAAACATCAACCGAATCAATCTCCAAACTCGCCGTCAATCAATCAACCTCCGAAGAAGTGGAAATAAACTGGCAACTTCCCCCTTCCTCACTTTTGGAAGAATCAAAAGAAGAAGTGCATAGCGGCGATATCAATAAAAATTTAAAAATTATCGAAAATACTCTTTCCGAATTTGATATCGAAGTCGAAATGAAAGACGTCAACATCGGCCCAACCGTCACTCAATACACCTTCAAGCCATCAACCGGCGTCAAGTTATCAAAAATAACTTCCTTGCAAAATGATCTCGCCCTCGCCCTCGCCGCTCACCCTATCCGCGTCGAAGCTCCCATCCCTGGTAAATCACTAGTTGGTATCGAAATCCCCAACAAAAAACCAGCCCCCGTCCGTTTAAGAGAAATCATCGAATCACCTTCGGTCCTAGAAGGCAAACAAATAGTACCTATTCCCCTCGGACGGGATATATCCGGACTTCCAGCTCTCGACGATCTAACCAAAATGCCACATTTATTGATTGCCGGTTCCACCGGCTCCGGCAAAAGTGTTTTCATTAATACCGTTATCGTAACCCTGCTTTGCCGTTTTACTCCCGAGCAAATTAAATTTATTTTGGTCGATCCCAAACGTGTCGAACTTTCTTCCTACAACAACTTACCCCACCTACTTACTCCCGTGGTAACTGAACCAAAAAACGCCCTCAGCGCTCTCAAATGGGGATTGGAAGAAATGAACAACCGCTACAAAGTTCTCTCCGCCAACAATGCTCGTAACATCCTAAGCTACAATCAAAAATTTCCCCACAAACCGCTTCCATACATTGTAATCATTATTGACGAACTGGCCGATCTCATGATGACTGCCGGCAATGACATCGAAACTGCCATCTGCCGCTTAGCTCAAATGGCACGCGCTACCGGGATTCATCTCATCGTTGCCACCCAACGCCCTTCGGTCGATGTTATCACCGGCCTTATCAAAGCCAACATTGCCACCCGCATCGCCTTCGCCGTCGCCTCTCAAATCGACTCTCGCACCATCCTGGACATGGCCGGAGCCGAAAAACTTTTAGGAAAAGGAGACATGCTCTACATTAGTCGCGAAACAGGCAAACCACGACGTATCCAAGGAGTTTATGTTTCCGACCAAGAAATCGACTCTATTACTCAATTTTGGAAAAACGAAGGACCATCTCCTCAATATTTTCAATTCAATCAAACCGAAACTGAATCAACAGAAAATCAAAACTCCCCCAAAT
Source organism: Patescibacteria group bacterium (assembly GCA_049322675.1). Taxonomy (GTDB): domain Bacteria; phylum Patescibacteriota; class JAHJAL01; order JAHJAL01; family JAHJAL01; genus DAIRGB01. The sequence goes on from JBMORM010000002.1 coordinate 9,761, forward strand.
TTTCCGACGTTGACGACGATCTTTTCAACCAAGTTGTCGATTTGGTCTTATCTTCCCAACAAGCCTCCGCCTCTTACTTACAACGAAAACTATCCATCGGCTACGCTCGCGCCGCTCGCTTGATCGACATTCTCGAACAAAAGAAAATCATCTCCACTCAAGTCGGCAACAAACCGCGACAAGTACTAATCAAGTCACTTGAAGAAATAAAGTAAAACAAAAAATTTCCAATTCACAATTTCCAATTTCCAAAAAATTTCCAATTGCCAATTTTCAAACAAATTAACACAGAAATATTTTCCTAATAATCCTATCAAAACATATTTGGAAATTGAAAATTTATTTTTTCCCTATGCCCCTATTTTCCACCAAAAAACTCGCTTCTGCCCAAAACAATCTCGGTAGCATTCTCAAAAACACTCGCTTGAAACACAAGCTAAAATTGTCACACGTTGAAAATTTTACCAATATCCGCCGTTCTTATCTTTTGGCTATCGAAAACAATAACTACGGAGAATTTCCCAACCTTGAATATGCCCACAAATTTATTCTAACCTACGCTCGTTTTCTCGAACTCGACATTACCAAAATCAATAATCGCTATCAAATTGAAAGCAAACACTTTCTTTCGCAGCAAACCACCAACGAAGAACCTGTCGCCCCAACTCGAAAACTTTTTATTCTCACTCCCAAAACTATCACTGTCAGTCTAATATCTCTATTTATCCTTATCATTGGATATTATGGATATTTACAAATCAATACATTTATTACTATACCTAAACTCCAAATCACCGAACCAGAAGACTACACCACAGTAAACTCAGACAAAATCAATCTATCAGGCCAAACCGACCCAGAAAATATCATCTACATCAACAATCAAGCCCTAACCACAGACAAAAATGGAAATTTTACTACCAACATTCAACTCCAAGATGGCTACAATATCATCAAAGTTTCTGCTCAAAACAAACTAGGCAAAACAACCACCTATACCAAAGTTGTCGTAGCTGACCTCGATAACACAAGTACCAACCACAACATCACTCTAACTATCAACGCCGCTGGTTATGATATCTGGATACGCCTCAAAGACAACCAAGAAAACATTATCTTTGACGACAAAATCCTAGCTGGTGAAAGCAAAAAATTTGACTCCGATAGTTGTTTTTATCTCACTACCAGTAATGCCGGAGCCACCCTTCTAACTGTAAATAACAAACCTCTTGGCCTTATCGGCTCAGATAACCAAATTATCGACAATCTCAAAATTTCCAACACCCCCGAACTCAATAACATCTAACTGCCACAAACAAAAAATCTCTTTTTAGATTTAAGATTATTTCAGAATTATTATTTTTCATTTTTTAACCTGTCTAAGTCCAATAGTTGAAATCATTTAAAACAATACTCAAGCCATACAATAAAATGACAAGATTATTTCTGGATTATTATTTTTCATTTTTTAACCTGTCTAAGTTTAATAGTCAGAATCATTAAAGATAATGTTCGAGTCTTAAAAAATGAAAAATAATAATCCAGAAATAATCTCACATTGAACCAAATCAAATACTTAATTTTAAAATAACAACAAATTCATAGCCGATTAATTTTCTCGTGCTATAATAAATTTAGTTTAAAAAATTAACAACTATGCTATGAACAAAAACGAAGAAACAAAACAGAAAAAACAGGCCCTAGATTTGGCAGTATCCCAAATCGAAAAACAATTCGGCAAAGGTTCTATTATGACCTTGGGGCAAGTCAAAAAAGTAAATCTCGATGTTATTCCTACCGGCTCAATTTCATTAGACCTCGCTCTCGGTGTCGGCGGCATCCCGCGCGGCCGAATTGTTGAAATCTATGGACCAGAATCCAGCGGCAAAACCACCCTCGCTCTTCACATAGTTGCCGAGGCTCAAAAAAAAGGCGGCTTAGTAGCTTTCATCGATGCCGAACATGCTCTCGATCCAGAATATTCCAAAGCCATCGGCGTCAAACTCGAAGATTTGTTAATCTCCCAACCGGACACTGGCGAACAAGCCCTGGAAATCGCTGAAACTCTTGTCCGTTCCAATGCTGTCGATGTTATCGTTGTTGACTCTGTCGCCGCCCTCGTCCCCAAAGCTGAAATCGAAGGTGAAATGGGCGACAGTCACATGGGTTTGCAAGCACGTTTGATGTCTCAAGCTCTACGTAAACTCACCGGCGCTATCAACAAATCCAATACTATTCTCATCTTTATCAACCAGATTCGTATGAAAATCGGCGTCATGTTTGGCAATCCCGAAACTACCACCGGGGGCAACGCCCTCAAATTTTATTCGTCAATCCGTATCGAAGTCCGTCGCCAAACTCAAATCAAAGAAGGCGAAAATATTACCGGAAATCGCACCTCCATCAAAATTGTCAAAAATAAAGTTGCCCCGCCCTTCAAAAAATGCGAATTTGACATCATGTACGGCCAAGGAATTTCCTTTGAAGGTGACTTACTCGACACTGGATCCAATATCGGCATTATCCAAAAAAGCGGCGCCTGGTACATGTACGAAAAAGAAAAACTCGGACAAGGACGAGAAACCGCCAAAGATAATCTTAGAAAAAATCCCAAACTTGCCAAAGAAATCGAGAAAAAAATCAAAGATTATTATCTCAATCAAACAACTACTAGTTCAAACTGATTGTTACCAGCTACCAATTCTCAACCATAAACTTTCTTATTCTTGACTCAGACTCCCGATTACTTTACGATTAAAATTGAAATTTAATCTTTAAATCATCTAATTTTGAAAGGAGGCCTCCTGTGGCTGACAAAAAAATGGAAACTCCCGTCTCAACTCAAAAGGACATCGAAGAAAACAAACTGATGGCCGTCTTGGGTTACTTGGGCATACTTCTTCTAGTTCCCCTTCTCGCCAAAAAAGACAGTCCATATGCGCAATTTCATGCTAAACAAGGCCTAGTGCTAGTAATCTTCGGTATCGCTCTTGGCATCATTGCCGTCATTCCATTTTTGGGATGGATCGTCTCAATACTTGGATATTTGACCTTTATGGTTTTCTGGGTCATGGGTATCATCAATGCCGTTAGCGGCAAAATGACCGAACTGCCATTAATCGGACAATACGCCAAACATTTCAACATCTAATTTTTTATAAAAACCACTCAGGTACAACACTTTCCCGAGTGGTTTTTTTATTGCTCAAAAACAGATAGAATAAATATAGTCAAATACAACAAAACCAAAACCACTTTTTTTATTAACTAAACTAAATTTAAAAAAGTCATTCTCAAATTTCCAATTTTCAATTCTCAATTTCCAAAAATTCCAACAAAATATGTTTGAAAATTGAGAATTGAAAATTGGAAATTACTCATTATTAAATTCTTAACTCATATCTATGCGTCGCACCAAAATAGTATGCACCATCGGTCCAGCTACAGAATCCAAAAGTAAAATAAACATGTTGATTCGTCACGGTATGAATGTGGCTCGTCTCAATTTTTCTCACGGATCATATTCCTGGTTCATAAAAACAATAAAAAATATCAGATCCGAAGCTGCCAAACTCGAAAAACCGGTAGCCATCCTTCAAGACCTCTGCGGTCCAAAAATTCGTCTCGGCAATCATCCTCAAGGCGGGATCAACCTGAAACCGGGAGACGACCTTATTATCGCCCACAATCCCAACAAAGAATTAAGCGAAAAAAATAATCTTTTCCCTTGCACTATCGACTTATCCAAATTTCTACACAAAGGACAAGTTATATTATTGGACGACGGAAAAATACAAATAGAAGTCAGTGCCGTCAACAAAACCAAACAATACGTCAAATTTTCCTCTCTTTCCACTTATTTTTTGAAATCCCACAAAGGTATAAATTTACCAAATATCTCTCTGGATATACCATCTTTAACCACCAAAGACATCAAAGATATAATTTTTGGTACTGACTACCAACCAGAATATATTGCTTTGTCCTTTGTCAAAAACGCTCAAGACATCGACAAACTCAAAAAAATATTAAACAAACACAAAATCCAATCTCAAATCATTGCCAAAATTGAAACACCACAAAGTCTTCAAAATATCGATCAAATCATCGCCGCCTCCGATGGAATCATGGTCGCTCGCGGTGATTTGGGCCTAGAAACCCCCATCGAACAACTTCCTCTTGTACAAAAACACATCATTCGCAAATGCCTAATCGCACACAAACCAGTTATTGTCGCTACCCAAATGCTTGCCTCCATGACCTCCAACCCGATTCCAACCCGCGCCGAAGCCACCGACGTCGCCAACGCCGTCTTCGACCATTCCAGTGCCGTAATGCTGTCGGAAGAATCAGCAGTGGGCAATTTTCCTATCAAAGCTGTTCACACTATGGCCAAAATTTGTCAAACCACCGACGAACACCTTTACACCAACCAAAACGGTTTTATAAACCTTTCTGCCAACAAAAACCAGATTCAATCTCTGGCATATTCAGCATGCAATTTAGCTATTGATACCAACGTCAAATTTATTATTGTTCCTTCCTTCAGTGGCCAAACCGCACAAATCATCTCCAGCTACCGACCACCAACCCCCATTATCGCCGCCACCTTTGACCAAACCACCTACCAAAGACTAACCCTCGAGTGGGGTATAACACCAATATTAATCAACAGCAAAAAACCTGACGAACTGATTGTTCATTGCCTAAACCGACTCACCAAATCTCGCCTCCTCAAAAAAGGAGACAGAGTGCTTATAGTTACCGGTTCCAATCTAACCGCCCACACCGCCGACCAACTCCTCATCAAGACAATCTAAAAATCATGAGGTTTTTTATTTATTTTCAAACACCTGTAAATATTTTCTCTATAAATAACTGTCTTGTCATTTTCAACTACCGACTCATTATTTTTTCTTTTAAAAAACAAACGAAACACTTTCCATTGTATTCAGACAAACCACGACCACAAGATAAACATTTTTTTATTTCCAATTTTTCACTATTAATCGAAAAATCTCTCATTCGTTCCATAAATATTTTGTTATTTCTTTAATAATATTTTACCACCATCTTGCTAATTACCCCAAATAATTATAAAATAAACAGGAGTTCTGAAAAAAAGAAAAAATCAATCAAATCGTAGGGACAGGTTAAAATCTGCCCATCCACAACATTCCTGAATTATTAGAAACGATAGGATCATATACAACAAAAGTCTCCCAAAAATTGTCACAGAAATTTTTGGGAAAAGGAACCGATCCGATAGTGCAGCAGAAGACAAGTATTCTTGGCTTATGCGAAACGGTAGGATCGCGTTCCGACGTCGATGCGGGGTAGAGCAGCCTGGTAGCTCGTCGGGCTCATAACCCGGAGGCCGTTGGTTCAAATCCAACCCCCGCTATTTTTTAAATACTATTTCAAAATAGTATTTATTTTTTACGATATTAACCTTGATTTATCAATCAATTTATGTTTGAATATAGTCTAACCAAAAAAATTATCCAATAACCAAAAAAAATGAACACAACAAATAATTTAGAAAACAAAGACGAGCCAGAACTTCACAGATCAGATAGAGGTAAATATTTATACAAAAAATATTTAGAAGAAAATTCTCACACTCCAAAATCATTCTTTATTACACCCAATCAGCAACCAGAAAATTGGGACAAAGACCAAGCTATCAAAGATATTCTTGAACATCTCCCTGCTAACTCACCTGCCGAGACCAAAAAAATAAACGAAATCAGCACAATTGAAAAACCATACAATACACATTCAAGCAAAATCGACGAAATTTATGAAATTGATAGCAGTGATAGAAAAAAATTATTTACCGCCGCTTTCGTCGTCGGAACCGTTAAAGCTCTAAGACTATATCATGGAATTTTCAAATCGATATATGAGTCTCTACCTGATTTTAAAGAGATAATTGAAGACTCAATCCAAAATGGATACTCAAAGAATAATATAGAAAAAACAAAATATACACTTGCCACTATAGGCAAAAAAATCCAATATTCATTTACTAAAAACTATAAAGCACAAATAGAATTCTTAATCAGAACCGGAATACACCTACTCAACATAGAAAAAGGATTAGATGAATTCTACGACAAACAATTTTCTCATATCCCTCTTAAACAAGATGACAATATTGAAAATGAAAATCAAAAATATTATCAATGATTAAACTAAGCAAACTACCAAAAAATAACCCAGATAATTTCTGGGTTATTTTTTTATCAAATTTCTTTAACTAAACTATTACAAAACCTGCACAATATCTCTATTTCTTTATTATATTCATTTTTTATCCAATAAGGCCATTTTTTCCATCTGGAAACATCCAACTTTTCCTCCGCTTCCATCTTTTTTACAATTCCAAAATAAATATTTCTAACATTCTTATCAACAATCCCGCAATCAATATTTTCCTTTCCGCCATCACTACAAAACTTCTCGTAAATACGCCTATATCTTTCAAAACCAATATTACTCGCCCAATCGGGAATCTTTTTATTTTTCCAATAATCAACATATAACTCTTTGCGCATTTGATAATTGGCATACTGCCATTCCTCCAAAGCAACCAAAAAATATTTTATTACAAACTTTTCTTCCACATTCGATAGATCTCCGATCATTTTGAAAGAAGCTTCAGAAAACTCATGGGTATATTTATCCCAAAAATCCACCACCTTCAAGTATGCCCCATGAACATCTTTATCATTTCTCCATAAATTCTCCCGATCAACAATATCCTGAGGCTGCAACATCGCAATCAATAATTTTTTTTGGGCCTTCATCGAGTCCAAATCAATACCAAACTTATCTTTCTTCTCATTTGATTCAAATTGCATATCCAGATCCTTGTGAAAATATAATTGTAGTCAATATTAACATCTTACTTAAACGTAATGAAAATTGCCATAAAAAAACTACTCAAAGATATTTGAATAGTTAAAAAATACTTTTCTACCCCCAAAACTAATTTTCTTTCTTCTGCCAATCACCCATATTGAACCGATTTCGACCATTGAGGTGCCAATCATGAGGATTGCTATTTCTGATATCCTTCCATATCTGCTTTGCAGTTTCGGTAAATAATTTCACTTTTACCAATTGATCCCTCTTTTCTTTCCACATCGTCCCGATCGGATGCCCTTTTGATTCTTGTTCCCGCAATTCCAATTCCACATCCAAATTATCAGCATCTTTGACAATCTTTGCTTCCATGCATTCCCGTTTTTCATACTCTTTCCACCAAGCCACCGCCTCCTTATCCAAAACTGTTCCATCAAAAATATCCTCAACCGCTTCCGCCTCCTTTCGCTCTACATATTGTCTCGACAGATAGTCAACATCACCCGCCCGACTTTCCGGCAAATCATGCACCATTGCCATTTTTATAATTTTTTCCTCATCTTTTATCCCCTCATACTTGGCCAACATCAAAGCAATCCACATCACCCGCATCGTATGCTCAGCATTGTTCGCCATATCCGGATTGGAAAACCTTTTCCAAGTTCTCTGCACATACCGAAAACACCCCAACTCAAACAAAAATTCAATATCCCGTTTATTATGCATAAAAAAATTTCCAAATTATTTTCCTGTATTTTTTCTCTCTCCCATCGCGAAAATTCCTCCAGAATTTTTGCGAAGAGGAGGAGGCGTTCTGGTAGTGAAGTGAGAGACGGTATTCCGGCTCGCACGGAACGATAAGAACGACTCCGACGATCCGACGAAGTGCCAGGAGGTGGGATTGAACCACCGACCTTGGGCTTATGAGTCCCACGCTCTAGCCAACTGAGCTATCCTGGCAAACAAACACACCCCCCCCTTGGAGCCAAATCAGCAATTCTGCCCTGTATTCACAAATCTAATATAAAACTTTTACCAACTTTGAGCAATACAGAAAAACAAATATAAAAAACTTTTTTTAACATCGATCATTCTTTAATTTTCACAATATCTGAATCAAAAAAACAATTTTCAATTTCCAAGGCACAATTTCCAAAAAATTTCCAATAACCAATTTTCAAAAAGATTCATTCATTAGTTCATTCAAGATTTGTTTGGAAATCGGAAATTGATCATTTTTTGGAAATTGGAAATTGAGAATTGAAAATTTAAACAACGTTTGCCACGTTTGACATATTTGCTATGTCTTTCTCTTCCCCTCCAACCACTCCGGTACCGGCCCCAATCTCATCTCCTCCCAGCTATCCACTTCCTCTTCCGTTACGTTATAATAAGATTGATAGACAATTTCCACACTGCCAAATAAGGCCTTTTGCCAATCCAAGCCCAATTTTGTCGTTACAAGCCTGACATCTTCTTCGCTTTTACCCTCAATTTCCACAAAAGACGGCACCCAAGGCCAAGTATCAATCTCAATCTCCGTCCCATCAAAATCCCAACTTTCTCTTTTTGTCTCTTGATACGAATAATTTTTCAAACCAATCGCCTGCAAAAACAAACAAGCATTGTCAAAATTATCAATCTCCACCACCACTTCCTTGGTACCGTGTAAACTTCTTTCATTCAACTGTTTATAACTTAGCGTGATTTTATCCCCTTCATCTCTTACCCGCACCCACCCACCATTTTTCTCCAAACGAAAATCGGAAAAATCAAAATTTTTTCTCTTCATTAACCTCTCCGGATTTTTTTGCACCGCTCCAATTTTTTTCAAGTTCTCTCTAATTTTCTCAACATCAATATCCAAAAATTTCGCCTCAATCTCAACTTTCATATTTTCCCTTTTATTCTTAATACTTATATTTTATTACCCCTAAAACCTAATATCTAGAACCTAATATCTAAAAAATGTCAAACTTCTTAAACCAAATCCCCGACAACGCCAAACTCCTCCTCGCCCTCTCCGGCGGCCCAGACTCAATCTATCTTTTGCATCAACTTCTTTCTCTTCGCGCCAAAAAAAATATTGTCCTCAACTTGGCCCACTTCAATCATAACACCCGCGGCCAAGCCTCAGACAACGATGCCTCATTTGTCAAAAAAATTTCTGATCAATACAATCTTCCAATCACTATCAAAAAAAGACGAAACCGAAGCAATTTCTCCCCAGACAAAACCCATTTTTCCGAAGAAAAACTTCGTCAACTACGCTACGCCTTTCTGGAAAAAACCAGATTAAAAACAAAAAGTGATTTTATTATTACCGCCCACACCCTGGATGACCAAATTGAAACCATAATTTTTAATTTTATCCGCGGCACCGGTCCTCAAGGATTAACGGGTATGACTTTTCAAAAAAATAATATTTTAAGACCACTTCTTGACACTCCCAAATCGACCATACTCAAATATTTATACGACCAAAAAATTCCATTTTGCTGTGACGAAAGTAATCAAAACACAGAATATACCCGTAACTATATCCGCCAAATCATAATTCCACAAATATCCAAAATCAATCCCAACTACCACCAATCCATCACCCAACTCTCACAAACAGTTACCAATCAACAGAATTTTATCAACCAAGAAACAATTGAAACATTAAAAAAAATATCTCTACATTCCATCACCCCAATTAAAAATTGGAAATTGAAAATTGGAAATTTAATGTCAACAGCAGTTCGATCCCGTGAGGGAAAAACTGGAAATTGGAAACTGAAAATTCCGGAAGCAATCATCCAAATTGACTTAAAAAAATTCAACCGACTCCACCCCGCTCTAAAATCCCAAATCATCCATTACCTAATCTCACCACTAGTTCCCACCAATAAACAAATATCATTCAAACAAATTTCAGAGATCAATCACATCCTAAAAAATTCCCGCGGCGGCAGCCAAAAAATCCTCTTCAACACTTTGTCTATTGCCAAAAAAAATGATAAAATCACATTATATAAATTGTAAAAAATTACATTTTTTCACATAAAAATTTAGTTACTTTTAAGCTTTATAAACCATTAACCATACTTGCACATGAAAAGTTCGCCCTTAAAAAATCTTCTTATCCTTATTCTGGTCACCGCCATTTTGGCTGTCGTTTATAGTTTCTGGGCCGGTAGCCGACAACCAATAACCGACATCACCATCTCCGAACTAGTTCAAGAAATAAAAGATAAAAAAGTAAAAGAGGTCATCATAAAAGGCAATCGACTGGATATAACTCTAAACGACGACTCCAAACAACGAACCTTCAAAGAATCCAATGTCTCGCTAACCGAATACGGCGTCAATCCCACCGATGTCCCCATCAAAATCCTCGACGCCGAATCTTCGGCCATTTGGATCAGTCTGATTTCCAGCATCCTTCCTTTCCTTCTCATCGTCGGCTTTTTATGGTTTATGTTAAGACAAGCACAAAGCGGTAACAATCAAGCCATGTCCTTTGGAAAAAGTTCCGCCCGCATCGCCAATTTTCAGAAAAAACGAATTACTTTTGCTGACGTAGCCGGAGCCGCCGAAGCCAAAGAAGAACTCCAAGAAATTATTGAATTTCTTAAAAATCCCCAAAAATTTCTTAAATTGGGAGCGGAGATACCCAAAGGCGTCATGCTGTTTGGCCCTCCTGGCTCAGGAAAAACCTTGATAGCTAAAGCTGTTGCCGGTGAAGCCGGAGTACCATTTTTTTCTATCTCCGGTAGCGAATTTGTCGAAATGTTTGTCGGTGTCGGCGCCAGCCGCGTTCGTGATTTATTTACCAAAGCCAAAAAAAACGCTCCCTGTATCATATTCATTGATGAAATCGACGCTGTTGGACGGCAACGTGGCGCCGGGCTTGGCGGTAGTCACGACGAGCGCGAACAAACTTTAAACCAAATATTGGTAGAAATGGACGGTTTTGAAACAGACACCAACGTTATCGTCATGGCCGCCACCAACCGTCCCGACGTACTTGATCCCGCCCTGCTTCGTCCCGGTCGTTTTGATCGCAGAATCTATATAGGCCTTCCCGACATCAAAGACAGAGAAGCAATTCTCAAAGTACACGCCCGCAATAAACCTATCTCCAAAACAGTCGATCTCGCCACCATCGCCAAAAAAACCCCTGGGTTTTCCGGTGCTGATATTCGCAACCTCCTCAATGAAGCTGCTCTTTTAACCGCTCGCCACAACAAAACCAAAATCACCCAAGAACAAATAGACCAATCTCTGGAAAAAGTCACCCTCGGCCCGGAAAAAAAGAACAAAATTCTCACCAAAAAAGAAAAAGAAATCACTGCCTACCACGAAGCCGGTCACGCTCTAGTCGCTCACCTCTTACCAAATTGCGACCCCGTTCACAAAGTTTCAATTATCGCTCGCGGCATGGCCTTGGGAGTTACCTGGTTTCTTCCCGAAGAAGATCGTCATCTTTACTCCAAAGAAAAATTTATCGACGACATGGCCTCAGCTCTGGGCGGCCGTCTCGCCGAAGAAATAGTTTTCAAAGATATTACTACCGGTGCCGAAAACGACCTGCAACAAGTCAGCCGTATTGCACGCAAAATGGTAAAATTATTCGGCATGAGCACCAAACTAGGACCAATCACTTTTGGTCAAAAAGACGAAATGGTATTTTTGGGACGCGACTTCTCCGAACAAAAAAACTATTCCGAAGAAACTGCCTCCGAAATCGATAAAGAAGTAAGCAATTTCATTCAACTTGCTTATCAGAAAGCCAAACAAACAATCATTAAAAATCGTCCCATTCTCGACAAAATCAGTCAAAAACTGCTAGAAGTTGAAACAATCGACGAAAATGATTTTGCAAAATTATTTCCAAAAAACATCTCCAAACTCAAGACCTCCGTTTAAAATTGCTACCAAAAATACTTAAAAACCCCTATAAAACTTTACAAACAAAACACATCCAGTTTTTAAGTTTTTATAGGGGTTTTTAAGTGCTTCCTTATTTTTTTTCATCAATTTCCCAAACAACCAAATATGCCCATACACAAAAATTCCTTCTCGTCTGGCGGTCAATCGCTCCTATCTGCCTCAGTTATTATCGCCTTCGCTTCACTTTTTAGTCGTCTCCTCGGTCTTTTTCGTGATCGACTTTTAGCCAGCACCTTTGGCGCTGGTGACAATTTGGATATTTACTATGCTTCTTTTAGATTGCCAGATCTAATTTTCAACCTCCTAATTCTTGGCTCGTTAAACAGCGCCTTTATTCCTATCTTCAAAGACTATTTATCAAAAAATAAACAAGCAAAAGCTTTTATCACCGCCAACAACCTGCTCAATTTGGTTATCATCATCCTGATTATTTTTAGCCTAATCCTTATAATCTGGGCCAAACCATTTATGACTCTGATTGCTCCAGGATTTTCTCAAGAAAAGATTGAACAAGCCGCCGCTCTCACCCGAATTATGGTTCTATCCCCGCTATTTTTTAGCCTGAGTGCAATCATGGGTGGTATTTTAAATAGTTATCATCGATTTGTTTCCTACTCCCTTGCCCCAATTATCTATAACCTCGGCATTATTTGCGGAATAATTTTTTTGGTACCACGCTATGGTTTAATCGGTCTCAGTTTGGGAGTAGTCATCGGTGCGGCTCTAAATTTTCTCATTCAAATTCCTGAAATAATTCAAGTTGGTTTCCGTTATCAACCGATCCTCAATCTTCGAGATTCTGGCCTCAAAAAAATCACCATTCTAATGATACCCACCACCTTGAGTCTTGCCATCAGTCAAATCAACCTGACTGTGGACAATATTATTGGCTCTACCCTGTCATCAGGAAGTATCGCTGTTTTCAATTTTGCCAACAATATTCAATCTCTGCCCATCGGCATATTTTCTATCCCAATTTGTACCGCCGCCTTTCCCAAATTGGTCGAACATATCGCTCAAAAAAAATATTCCGACTTTTCCCAACAAATAATTCGTTCCGCCAAACAAATCCTCTATCTAACAATCCCAGTCAGTATTTTCATGTACATCTTTCGTGCCCAAATCGTCAGACTACTCCTCGGCGCTGGCGCCTTCAATTGGGAAGATACAATCTCCACTCTAAACACTGTCGGTCTCTTTGCTATCGGTCTTCCTTTTCAGGCTATTATCCCCCTATATTTACGTAGCTTCTATTCACTAAAAAATACCACCAAACCCCTCTACTCCACCTTCTTTGCCATGATATTCAATATTGTTTTCAGTCTGATTTTTACCCATTACTACGGCGTCTCCGGTCTGGCACTATCTTTTTCTATCACCAGTATTGGTCATTTTTTGATCATTAATTTTCTCTTTCAACAATCCCTACCCAGTTTCAAATTGTCTCTCAATTCCACTTTATACAAAATAATTATTTCCAGTCTAATTTCCGGAATCACCGCCTACTGCCTTCTCCGTTTCTTTGAACCAATTTTTGCCACCAATACTTTTATTGGCTTATTTTGGCAAACCCTACTTTCGTCTATAATGAGCGTAGTGGTTTATCTTGGAATGTCTTACCTTTTTCACCTGGAAGAACTATATTCTCTCCTGCAAATACTAAAAATTTCCAATCTATTTAAAAAAAATAAATAATCACGAGGGCAAAGTATGGAAAATGAAAATATTAATCCCAATTTTGGCACTCCCAACTCACCCGATACCCCACCACCACCTCCCCCAAACCCGGTTCCACCCACCAATACCCCTCCTCCCAATCTTTCCGAAATAGAAAAAATAAAAGCTTCCATCCTCAACGACAACACTCCACCCGCTTCTTCCAATCCACCCATCAATCCTGCCACCAACAACTCAAATACAATTCTCAATTTCCTAAAAAATCCCAAAATCATAATCGGGATTTTGGCAACGATTATCTTGATTACTGGCGGCATTTTTGGCTATTATTATCTCTTTCTCAATAAAGGATATCTGACAATCGACTTCAGCAACCCTCCTGACAAACTCACCATCAACGGTCAAGATTACTCACCCAATTCTTCTCCTCTTTCTCTTCAATTAAAGCCTGGCCAATATACTATTACGGCAAACAAATCGAACCATTTTCCCTTTTCTGCCACTATCAATCTAGTCGCCAAACAAACTATCCCTGTTACTATTGACCTCGTCTCCTATCCTCAAGCTAAAGAAATTGTAGAATATGACACCGCCTTTCCCCATCTCAATCCCAACCAAAACGAAATAACTTATCTTTCCGCTCACGGCATCGCCTTCTACAAACTAAAAATTAACGACTTCACGAAAACCATAATTTCCGAAAATATTTTTAACCACATCACTGATATCCGCTGGGCTCCATCCGTCAGAAACGCTTGTCTTATTACTTCTATCAACTCACCCGAAATCAAAGACAACCAAAAAAAAGGAAATATTCTCTATGATCCCGACCGACCACTCAATTCTACCGTTTTTCATCTCTATGATTTTTCCAAATACGATTTTACCTCCCAAAATCATCAAATCTACTCCACTATGATTCAACATCCCACCTGGCACCCCACCAAAGAAGAAATTCTCTTCCACTATACCAATCCTGACACCAAAGAAAATTCTATTTCCAAAGCCAAGCCAACATTGGAAAACCGGGAATTGGTTATCGAACTTCAAAGCCAAAATAGTGTACTCGCTCAATATTCCCCCGACCTGGAAATAATCGCCTACGTTGATACCCAACCCGATCCTGGTGAACAAAACAACATCTACATTTACCGCACAGTTCCCCGAAAACACGACAAAATACCAACCAAAGAAACATATCTCGATTTTATTTGGTCACCAAACAGCCAAAAAATCCTCGGATTCAAAGATGATGGCAGTATATCTTTAATCGACGTCAACACCTTTGAAATATCCGATCTTCCCTTCAAAATTCCCAAAAATAAACTATGCTGGCTCAACAACTCCAGCCAGATCATCGCTTCAATTTCTGCCAACCAAGACAACGATAAGCTAATTCTCTTTGATACCAGCACCAATGAACCGCGCGATATTGTTTTCCAAGACACCAATCAATTTCAAACTATTAGCGATCTATTTGTTACCGCCGACGACAGCACACTATATTTTGTCGCCAACGACACCCAACACCTTTTCTCTCTCCCTCTTATTCTCAATCAATAAAAAAACAAAACTATTAAAATAAACGCCAACTATACGGTTGGCGTTTATTTTAATTATCTTCTTATTTTCCTACCTTAAACAAAACCACTTCCCCATCCTTTACTATATATTCCTTGCCCTCCATTCTGACCAAACCTTTTTCCCGACACCCTTCCCATCCCTTATTTTCCACAAAAATTTTCCAATCCACCCCTTCCATTTTTACAAAATTCTTTTCAAAATCTGTATGAATCACCCCCGCTGCTTGCGGTGCCGTCATTCCATTTTTTATTGTCCAGGCCTTTACCTCTTTTTCCCCGGCAGTAAAATAAGAAATCAATCCCAATGTCTGATAACCCAATTTTACCAAACGATTCAATCCACTTTCCTTCAAACCCAAGGTATTCAGATATTCCTGAGCTTCTTCGTTGGTCAATTCGGCCAATTCCGCTTCTATCTTGGCGGACAACACAATCGTTTGTTCTCCCAAACCCAGATTCTTGCCCAATTCCAAATTGGCTGCATCCATCTCAGAGACATTCAAAATATTAATCATTGGCTTCATGGTCAACAAACACAAACTTCTAATTATTTCCATTTCCTCTTCATTCCAATCTCCACTGCTTGCCAATTTCTCTTGCTCCAACAATTCTTTTATCTTCTTTACTACCAATAAATTGTAATTATCCTTTTTATCGCCGGATTTAGCTGCTTTTTCATATCGGTCCACCGCTTTTGTTACCGTTTGCAAATCCGCCAATATCAATTCCAAAGCGATCACCTCCAGGTCTTCTTTCGGATTAACCCGTCCCGCCACATGAGTAATGTTGTCATCTTCAAACTGTCGCAAGACATTGGCGATCGCATCAACTTCTCGGATATGAGACAAAAATTGATTTCCCAATCCCTCCCCCTTGCTCGCTCCCGCCACCAAACCAGCAATATCTACAAACTCTACCACCGCCGGAACTATTTTTTGCGGTTTTACAATCTCAGCCAGATCATCCAGACGACCATCCACCACTGGCACAATTCCCACATTGGGCTCAATCGTGCAAAACGGATAATTGGCAATATCCACCGGCAACTTTGTCAACGCTTTAAATAAACTCGATTTACCCACATTGGGCAAACCAACCAATCCAATTTTCATATCTAATCTCCAAAAATATCACATACCTAAATTTTACAAAAATCTGCCGGAAACTGATAGACCGGAAAAACTGCAAATCAATCCATCTTTGCCATAAGCCACCACGCACCCATCATTTAAAACATCAAATTTATACAATTCCGGACAAAATCCAACAGTTTTTCTATTCCACAAATCCAATTTTTCACTTCCCTGCCAGATACTAATATTTCCGTTCTCCTCTCCAACTACAAATCTATTATTGGTTAGACAACAAACATCCAAAACATTTTTTCCAAAATTTATTCGGTATTTTACCACCCAACGGTCAAGATATTGCCATACCAACAACACCCCCTTTTGATTGACCGAGACAAATGAATTGCCATCCTCGCTCAAAAATCTTATCAGCGCCACATCAACCATATCTTCATACTTTATTTTGTCTCCCCTCTCCGTATTTCTCCACAAATCATCCTTTTTCCATTTACCCTCGCATTTTTTATACGCAACCAATCTGGCTTCTCCTCCTTCGCTTGCCACCAAACCCTTGTCTATTGGAAAACCACAGGCGACACAACTCCAATACAAATTTTTTTCCGCCACCTTTTCTTCTACTTTTTTCCAATCATTACCGTCCTTCCACAAAACCACAATCGAACCATTTCTTTTTTGAATTGCAAATGGCAAATCCCACCTATCTTTATCCGGCATATCAATATCTACTATTCCCAACCAAATCTCGTCCTTTTCTCCATATAAAAAAGTCTCTTGCAACTTTCCCGCAATTTTCTTGATATAATATACTTCTGAAACTCTCTTTTCTTTATTCCATAGCCCCACCCTTAATTCTCCAGTACCCGCATAAGTCAAAAATGCCTGTTTTGTTCTAGTTAATCTAATACTTTCTACCTTCTTTTCTATCAATTCCCCTTGATTGACATCAGTCATTTCTGTCAAATTTCCCAAATCATCGTACAGCCAACTTCTATTCACTCCGGCCACCAGTCTAGTTTTAATATCAACTATCTTCCGACCATACATTCCTCCAAATCCTTCCAATTTTTCTTCTTTTTTCTGATTATAAAAAACTGTCGGACAATCAACCAAATTTTTTACCCGACCATACCGATATATATCCACCAAAGAATATTTTTTGTCACTAGCCAAACTTTCTCTTATTTTCCTTATTTTGGACAAAAATTCATCTTTCTTCTTATCAGTATCACTTTTCCATTCAAAATTCCGATTTTCCATAATTATTTTTTCTACAAATCTT
>JBMORM010000003.1:0-23713 GCA_049322675.1 Patescibacteria group bacterium
TTTATTACCACAAAAATACACCAAAAAACATTTAGTGTATTGTCAAAAAAAACACCAGAAACCACCGCCTTATCATCTACAACGATTCCA
This sequence comes from Patescibacteria group bacterium, assembly GCA_049322675.1. Lineage (GTDB taxonomy): Bacteria > Patescibacteriota > JAHJAL01 > JAHJAL01 > JAHJAL01 > DAIRGB01. Next base: position 91 of record JBMORM010000003.1, read on the forward strand.
GTCTATACTCTCTCGCTTTCTGATAAGCTTTTTCATACTTATCCACCGATTTTTCCCAGGAAAATCTCTGAGACATATTTTTCTTAACCAAAGGGATCCACACATCTTTATTCTTGTAATGTTCCAACGCTCTGACTATCGCTCCATAAAAACTTAAAGCATGATAATTATCAAAAACAAATCCATTTCCTTCTTTTGTTATTACGTCAAAATCAGAAATAGTATCAGACAACCCTCCTACATTATGTACTATCGGCACCGAACCATAGCGCAAAGCAATCAGCTGACTCAATCCGCATGGCTCAAATTTTGAAGGCATCAAAAACATATCACTCCCAGCATAAATTTGACTCGCCACCTCCAAATCCAATTCCAAGTGGGCAGCCAATTTTTTCGGATATTTTTTCGCCAACTTTTGGAACAAGCTAACATATTGTCTCTCCCCTGTTCCGGTCACTACCAGTTGTACCGGCAAATCCAACAAGATTTTAATCACTCTGCTTACCAAATCAAATCCTTTATGTCCAACCAAGCGACTAACCACTCCAAACAAAGGAACATCTTTCTCGATTGGCAACTTAAATCTCTTCTGTAAAAATCTTTTACTTTCTTCTTTACCTTCCAAATTATTTTCGTCAAAATGGACTTTCAAATATTCATCCACCATCGGATCAAAACGAAAATAATCAACCCCATTCAGTATTCCCATCAATCTCTTTTTTCTCTTATTTAAAATTTTTTCCAAACCCATACCCAGTTCATCCGTCAATATCTCTTCCGCATATTGATCGCTAACTGCATTCAACATATCCGCATTCAAGATCGCTCGTTTAGCAAAATTTAGTTTCCTCACCGAAGACAAATTTGACTCAATCCATTCAATCCCATCATCATCTCCATATCTCACATAATATTCATGAACATTCGCTTTTTGATATGCCAAATTATGAATCGTGTACAACGTCGCAATATCCTCCAACTCACTAAATTGATCATCATATCGCAAAAAATAAGGGATAATTCCACTATGCCAATCATTGCAATGAATCACTTCCGGTCGCCAATCCATTGTTTTCAGAAAATTCAAAGCCATCCGACTCAAAAAATAAAATCGTAAGTTATCATCTATATAACCATATACTTTTTTCCTCGAACCAAATAATTTATGATTATGCAAAAAATAAACATCCACTCCTTCGTAAGATGTTGTTTTGTAAACATCAAACTTATATTCGACCCTCCCCACTTTTTCGGTCAAACCCTCCACCACCAATTCCATCGGAAACCTAGTTTTATCAATTACGCCATGCAAAGGCATAAAAACCCGAATATCAATATTTCGTTTCTTTAATACTGCTGGCAAAGCTCCAGCCACATCAGCCACCCCTCCCGCTTTAGCAAACGGAACCGCTTCTGCCACCACATATAATATTTTATTCACTCTTTTCATGTTTTATTCAAAATCTTCTAATTATTTGTCATTGCGCAATAACATACAGCCAACGCATCAGCCGCGTCATCAGGCTTTGGTTCTTCTTTTAAATTATAAAGTTCCTTCACCATAAATTGTATCTGATTTTTAGGCGCCAAACCATATCCCACCACCGCTTGTTTCACCTGTCTCGGCGTAAATTCCAAAAAATTTAATCCCGCCTGTTCACAAGCCAATAATACCACTCCTCTCGCTTGCCCCACCAACATTGCTGTTTTTTGATTATTGCAAAAAAACAAACTTTCCACTGCCACTTTTGTCGGAACATACTTATCAATAATATCGCCAATACCCTGATATATTTCCGCCAATCTCATCGATAATCTATCTGTTTTATCAGTATCTATCACTCCATAATCAATCACTTCCCAATTATTTAAACCCTTCTTTGTAAATTTAGATTTTTTAACCCCAAAATCCACCACGGCATAACCAGTAGTTTTCAAACCAGGATCTATCCCTAATATCCTCACCATATCCCTTTACCCTCCATTATTTTCTTCTCCCTCAAATCCACAACCCCATTTCAAATCCGAAAGTAAATTTATTATTTTTTACCTGTCCCGAAGATCAAAAATAATTGGTCCCAACCTTTGATCAAGTTTAAAAACACATCATTCCCTCTCTTTCTCAACTTTTTTTCAAATCCGAAAGTAAATTTATTATTTTTTACCTGTCCCGAAGATCAAAAATAATTGGTCCCAACCTTTGATCAAGTTTAAAAAATAATAAATTTACTTTCGGATTTGAAATAACACCTACAACTCCACATTCGTCTCCACCTTATCAACATCATCCAAATCCTCCAAAGTCTGCACCCAATTTATCACTTTTTCTTTCTTTTCTTCACCTTCTATTTTAACTGTATTTTTTGGCAAGCTAACCATCCCCGCCGATTCGATCACAACTCCTTTACTGTCCAAAAATTCTTTCAATCTCATCAAGTCATTTATCTGACAATAAAAATAAACAATTTTCTCATCCGGCTCCACATCCTCCGCTCCGGCATCTATCGCTTCTAAAGTTATTTCATCAATATCTTTCACGCTCTCTGATTTAACCTCAATAACTCCCTTTTTCTCAAACATCCAATTCACTGTCCCCATCCCCCCCAAAGATCCACCCAACTTGGAAAAAACACCCTTCAGCTCGCCCAAAGAACGATTTTTATTATCAGTAAAAACAGTTATTAAAGCCGCCGACCCCTCCGGACCATAAGCCTCATAAACTACTTCCTCAATCTGTAAATCATCTTTTCCGCCACCGGCCCCTCTTTCCACCGCCCTTTTTATGTTATCCGAAGGCATATTAACCTGTTTGGCCTTATCAATCGCCAACTTCAACCTGAAATTAGTGTCTGGATCACCGCCACCGTCTTTCGCCGCCACCGTAATCATTTTGGCATATTTAGTAAAAACAACAGCCTTTTTGGCATCTTGCACACCCTTTCTTTGTTTAATATTCGCCCATTTACTATGTCCGGACATATTTTTTTCGTTAATATGTAAATATCAACTAAATTATAATCCAAACCCCCATTTTTTGCCAAAACCACCACCTTTCCTTTTTCCAACAATAGTTTTTTTATTACAATAAATATTTTTTTGCCATTTTTTACTTGTTTAAGTTTAATTGTCTCTTCTATAAAGATATAGTCCGAGTCTAAAAAATGGCAAAAAAATATTTATTGTAATAAAAAAATCCCACAAAATCGCCATAAACCTTGATTTATCAGCATTTTTATGATATAAAAAACATACCATTTATAGATAATAAAACGCCAAAATCATGAAAAATAAAAGACTATCTTTGCCAAACAATGACATTAAATCTTCTTCACCAAAACTTCACGGCTCATATTTGGAAAAACTCAATTCTAAACAATTAGAAATCTTGCAAAAAAAGTCAAAAGTAAATCCCAAAAAAGAATCTAATCAGAAATTCACTGATCTATTACCATCATATCCTCATGCAAAATTTCTAACAAACACAACTGAACCTGAAGAACAAAATCCATTTGACAAAATGCCAAATATTAAAAAAATCGTTCCTGCTACTTTGCTTATATATCCTCTTTCCATGACTCCAGCCTTAGCCAAAACCCCTGCTGTTCAACCCCAGCAATATCCTGCAAACAAAGCAACTTCAGCTATTTATTGCAACCAATTTATTCCCAAAGGTTTCCCAGTTCAGTCCGAATCAATCAACAACCCTGTCGACCCTCTATCTCTTTATGATTCACGATATGACACAAAAACAGGTGAGAACTTATTAAAAATTGACAACAACATACAAAATTATGATCAATACAATAAAAATATTGACCAATTTTCTGAAAAAATCGTTGAAGTCCAAATCAATTGTTCCTATGGTGATTACATTAAAAATATCATTATCCAGAAACTTAATGATTTAGGTTACAAAATAATCAATGGCTCAAAAACAAATCCAAATATTCCTACTCTAATTGTTACCAATACACCCATTAATAACAGTGGCAATCTAGGAGTAAATACACAATTCAACAATGTTGGGATCAATTATAATTCAGGCAGTTCTTATACCAATACCCTATATTTCTATTATTCCTACAAAGACCAAAGAACCGGAGAAAATCTAATTCAAATAATTGGCAGCTCGGAAGGAAACTCTTCCAACTGGAATGTTGGAACATATACCTGGCTACAAAATTTCGGCATCAATGTAAATCTATGTAACAATGACCCAGCATTAAAAGCAACTCAAGAAGCCGCCAATAATCTAAATCCAAGTATTCTTGCATCAATTCCCGCAACTACATTCAATAATCCATCAAACACCTACCAAACCAACAACACCAACCAATATCCCTCCCAACAATATTCCACCCAATATTCCAACTACACTCCAAACAACACATCCACAGTGGAAAACCAAACTATTCCAGTCAGAAAGATCAATCTCAACAACGGTTTTGATCCATATCTAAATAACACTGATATACTATATACAGATTATGCCGGCTGGACAGAAATTATTCTTCTCGACAAAAATGGCAAAGCCCAAGAAACAATCAAAAAATCATTTCAAGCCACTCCCCAAGCACCATTCAATATTATGGAAATTGTTAATCAAGAATTTAAAGATGAATTGGAAAAAACTTCATCCTGCAACTTCAAAATAAAATTTTATTTAACCAATTCCACCAACCCCTACTCCTCAAACTACGTCTCAATCAAAAAAACCAAATGAAACAACGCCTTGATCTCGAACTAGTCTCGCGCCAACTATCATCTACAAGATCCCAAGCCCAACTAACCATTCGCTTGGGTCTTGTTTTTGTTAACCGGCAAAAAGCGATTTCACCTTCTCAAACAGTTGATCAAAACTCAATTATCACCATTAACCAACCACTAAAATACGTCAGCCGCGGCGGCCTCAAACTGGAACACGCTCTAAAAGAATTTAATATAAAACCAAAAAATTATACTTGTCTCGATATCGGCGCTTCCACCGGAGGTTTTACGGATTGTTTACTACAAAATGGTGCCAAAAAAGTATACGCTCTCGACGTCGGTACCCACCAGCTCGCCGACAAATTAAAACTCAATCCTCGAGTAATCAGCCTAGAACAAACCAACTTCCGCCATTGGAATAAACTTCCCGAAACAATCAACCTTGTCGTCATCGACGTCTCATTCATTTCAATAACCAGCATTTTAAATCATCTAAAAAAAATATTCTCCGAATATACTGCTCAAAATATTTTGGAAATTGGAAACAGGAAATTGGAAATTGTATGTTTATTGAAACCCCAATTTGAGGCCGGACCAAAAAACTTACGCAAGGGCGTTGTCAAAAACCCCAAAATTCACGAACTCGTCAAAAAAAACTTCCGACAATTTTGCCAAGAAAACAATTTTTCCATCATAAACGAAACCACCAGCCCCCTCCTCGGCCCCAAAGGAAATAAAGAATTTTTGTTTTACCTAAAACTCAATCAGAATCTTTAGGTTGACTAACAAACAATTAAATGTTATAAAAACATTGTTTACTTATTTTAGTTTACATCAACTTAAAAAATCATGGACACTTTGGAAAGAAAAAAAATCGTTAGCTCAACAAACCCTAGCAGCAAGGAAATTATTAAAAAAGCACACGAACAATATCTTGAAAAATATCGCAAGCAATGTAAAAAGGCAATCGAAGATAAAAAAAATAGTAATGCCAAAAAAACTCCCACACCTGAAGTAATATTGACTCTTAGAAGAATCGAACAATGGGAAAAAAACATCCAAGAAATGGAAGAAAAAAAATCACAAAAAAATATTCAAAAACCCTCCTCTAGTCTGATTTGGAGCAATGAAGATCATATCGAAGGTTTCAAACAACAAGATCAGATATTCTCAACTCGAGAAAAAAGACAAAACGAAAACGGATTAATCATTACAACCAGACAATATCGAGAAAGATTCAGAAAAACGAGCTAACTTAAGTACATCAATTATTATTTAAAAAAAGAAAATTATTTTTATAATTTTCTTTTTTATTGACCAATAAACTATTTTCAATTACTATGTAAAAAGTATAACTTTTCTTACTTTTCTAAAACACAATATCTATGCTACCAAAAAAACCCCAATGTTTCGGCACTACCACTGTCGGCCCCAAAGGCCAAATCGTAATCCCAGCCAAACTTCGCAAAGAATTGTCTGTCAAAACCGGCGAACAATTTATCGTGTTCAAAAATGAGCATTTTCACGGTATAGTATTAATTAAGACAAATGAGATCAGCCAATTACTAAAGACAATTAGTGACGAACTAGCTACCCTGGAAAAATCACAAACAAAAAAATAATCTTTACAATCCTTCAATCAGCTTTATAAATATTTTCCTCACATAAATTTATATTATCGTTAAATTACTTTATTATGGCTCAAGATCAAAATAATCAAGCAAACGACTTTCTCAAACCCAGAAAAAAATCCTGGTGGTGGCTCTGGCTCGTAATCATTATTGTAGTAGCCGTTGTCGGCATTGGCTATTGGCAATTTTCCAAACCCCAAGAATCACTCTATATTACCGAAGCAGCCAAAATTCAAAATATTCGTCAAAGTGTGGAAGTCACCGGCACCATAAAACCGGCTGACGAATTAAACTTAAACTTCAAAGGCGCCGGCAACGTAGAAAACATTGATGTCAAAGTAGGCGATTCCGTCAAAAAAGGTACAGTTCTAGCCAGCTTGGAATCAAATGAAATAACCAGTCAATTAAACCAATCTCGCGCCTCCATCGCGGTTGCTCAAGCTCAACTCAAGCAAGTTCAAGAAGGTAACCGCCCCGAAGAAATATCAATTCAAGAAGTAAACGTACAAAACGCCAAAAATACTCTTGATAACGCTAAAAATAATCACGAATTAACCAAAAAGGAAATCGAAAATAGTAACCAACAAGCCCAAACCAATCTAAATAATATTCAAAAACTACTCAACGAATCACGCACCAATCTTACCAATATCAATAATCAAACATCCCAAAATCTAATTAACACTATCGACAGCAATCTAAATCAAATCAATATTATTCTCATCAGCGAATTGTCAGCACAGGCCAATATCGAGGAAGTATTTGACAACAACACCTGGTACAATATTTTCAAAAATATTGATTTCATCCGCACTGCCAACTGTGATAATTTGCTTTCAGACTCCAAATTCAAGTATCAAACCGCATTATCCAGCTACAATCTTGCCAAAACCACCAAAACCGAAATCGACACTCAAAAAGCCACCAACGACACTATCGCCTACATCAATACTGTTAGTCAAATTCTAAACAACACCAATTTCTTTTTATACTCCGAAAATGCCAAATATTTCTTTTCCGCTTCCGATTTGGCCACTCTCAAAAGTCGTCAATCCAGCAATGAAGGGACTACCAACTCCAATCTAACCAGCGCCCAAAATCTTTCCAATGCCATCGAGAATACCAAAATTAGTAATCAAACTTCTATCGACAACGCCAAAAACCAAGTCGTATCATACGAAAATCAAACCAAAACTGCTGAAGAAAATATTGTTACTACCAAAATTGGTAACGAAACCAAACTAAACAACTCTCAAGAACAAGTAAAAAATGCTGAAGATCAACTAAAAACCCAACAAGAACAATTGAAACTAAAAAAAGCCGGCCCAACCCCCGCCGCCATTGCCGTCGCTCAAGCCCAGGTCGCCCAAGCCACTGCTGCCAGCAAAGTTATCGAAGCACAACTTTCCAATCTTCAAATCGTCGCCCCTATTGATGGAACAATCACCCAAATCAATGTTAGTCTGGGAGAACAAAGCACCTCTGCCAATCCCGCTATTCAACTACAATCCAACGCCAAATTTGAAATCAATGCTGACATTGCCGAAACCGATATCGACAAAATAAAAATCAGTGACAAAACCCTAATCGACTTTGACGCCTTTTCCAAAGACAAACAATATGATGGCACTGTTGTCAAAATCGACCCCGCCGCCACTATTATTCAAGGTGTTGTCTATTACAAAACCAAAGTAATCTTGGAAAGTCAGGATGAAAAAATTAAACCAGGCATGACCGCCAATATCGAAATTATCACCGCCGAAAAAGAAAATGTCTTGGCTGTACCCAATCAATCAATCAAAAAAGAAAATGGACAAAACGTCATCGAATTTATTCAAGATCAAAAAACAAACAAAACAGCAACCAAACCAGTCGAAATCGGCCTACGTGGCAACAGTCTAACCGAAATTATCAGTGGCCTAAAACAAGGAGAAGAAGTAATTATTCTTAAAAAATAAAATAAATCCCTCACCAATATCTATTTATGAACAATCAAACACCAGTCCCGGTTATCGAATTGGACAACATTACCAAAAATTATTACCTGGACAAACTAACAATAAACGTTTTAAAAGGAATAAACCTAAATATTTATAAAGGCGAATATGTTGCTATCATGGGTCCTTCCGGCTCAGGAAAATCAACTTTGATGAATATCATTGGCTTTTTGGACCGAGCGTCAGGCGGCACATACAATTTCTTGGGACACAATACCAATAATCTTTCCGATGACGATCTGGCCTCCATCAGAAACCAAAAAATCGGCTTTATTTTCCAATCATACAATCTTCTGGCACGTACTTCTGCTTTAGACAATGTTGAATTACCTCTGATTTACGCCGGTGTCCCTGCCAAAGAAAGACGAAACAAAGCATTAACCGCCTTGGAAAGCGTCGGCCTTTCCGATAGGTTATACCACCTCCCCAATGAACTATCCGGAGGTCAACAACAACGCGTAGCCATCGCCCGCGCCCTGGTCAACCAACCGGATCTTATTTTCGCCGACGAACCAACCGGCAATCTAGATTCAAAAACCGAAGTCGAAATTATTAATCTATTTGAAAAAATAAATCAATCCGGCAACACGATCGTCATGGTCACCCACGAAGAAGATATTGCCAATTGCGCCAAAAGAATTATCCGGCTGCGCGATGGAATTATCCAAAAAGATGAAGTTGTTCCCCACATCAAAAACGGAAACAGACAAGAAATATCCACTTCAAGTTTGATCAAAGACAGCAACCAATAAACCAATTCAAGTCATAAAAAACTTATCCCCAATTTTTCCACAACCTTTTTTTCACTTACTATTAACAAAAATACTTTGAACAAAGATCCTCAACTAAAAAAAATATATCAGTTATTGAAAAAAGAGCAGGCTGAAATCAAAAAAAGCGTAACCGACAAAATGTTTACTCTCGCAACTTCGGCCTTTGGCCTAGTTGCCGCCTTGGCCTGGAACGACGCTATCAAAGGCTTTTTTGAAATTTATTTTCCCACTCAAGATCAATTATTCGCCAAAATCTGGTACGCCCTCATCGTCACTACTCTCGCCGTTGTAATCACCTACTACCTGGGAAAATTTAGTGGCAAAAACAAAGAATCAAAACCAAAAAATTAAATATTGACCATTATCCAAATATTACCCACTCCATGCCTTTTTCAGTCACCCTAAAACTAGCCCTGCAAGCCTTATTGTCCAACAAAAGTCGGACTTTTTTAAGTATTCTTGGAGTGGTTATCGGCATCTCATCCGTCATTATTCTCATGGCCCTTGGTGATGGCGCTCAAACTTACATCCTGGACAAAGTCCGTTCTTTGGGAAGCAACATAGTGAATATTTTCCCCGGAACACCGGAAGAAGAAGGTTTTTCCGCCCCCGCTTCCTTTTCCGGTATTGTAATCACAACCCTGACTTACGACGACGCTTTAGCTCTCAAAAACAACCCGCTGGCTCCAAATATCTCAGACAGTACTGCCACTGTCGGCAGCCAAGTTGCCGTATCTTCCGTCTTCAACGAAAAACTAATCCAATTTTATGGCACCACACCATCATATTTTTCCATTCGCAATACCAAAATCGTTTCTGGCCGTTCTTTTGAAGAAAGAGAAACAGAATCCTTAAGCCGAGTCGCCGTCTTAGGCCCGAAAGCTAAAACAGATCTCTTTCCCAACAGTGACGGTATCGGCGAAGACATAAAAATCAACAACTACAATTTTAAAGTAATCGGAATCACCGAAGAAAAAGGTCAAGGCCAATACGGTGTCGATTTGGACAAAATTGTCTATATACCAATCACGACCGCTCAAAAACTGATTTTGGGGATCAATTACGTAAACAGTATTTCTGCTGTAGCCGATTCGGAAAACACCACTGAACTCGCCGCCGACCAAGCCAAAAATATTTTACGTAATCGACACAATATTAAAGATGGCGAAAAACCCGATTTTATTATCAATGACACCAAAGAAGCTCTTTCCATCGTCAACAATATCACCAATGCCTTTTCCTTATTTCTAGCCGCCATCGCCTCAATTTCTCTCTTGGTCGGCGGCATCGGCATTATGAACATCATGCTCGTTTCGGTTACAGAGCGTACCAAAGAAATCGGTTTAAGAAAATCAATTGGCGCCAAAAAAAATGATATTCTTTGGCAATTCGTTGCTGAAGCTGTCTTTATCACCCTTCTAGGAGGAATTATCGGCATTATCGCCGGTGCCGGCATAACTTTTTTAATCAGTACTTTTACCCCATTAAAAGCCTCTGTATCATTGTTGTCTATTTTCCTGGCCATCAGCGTTTCAACAATTTTTGGTTTAGTTTTTGGTATATACCCAGCCAACCAAGCCGCCAAATTGAACCCCATTGAAGCCTTGCGTTTTCAATAATCAAATTTTATGGACCTACTTTCCTTGATAAAAATATCGGTTAACGCCATCTTTAAAAACAAAATTCGTGCTTTTTTGACAATTTTGGGTATTGTTATCGGTATTTTTTCCGTTATTACTCTCATGGCCCTCGGTAAAGGCGCAGAAAACTACATTTTGGACCAAGTGGCCACTGTCGGCGATAACTTGATCGTGGTCGTCCCAGGAAAATCAGACAGCGAATTTTCCGCTCCACCCTCTCAACAAGGGTTAAGTATTACCAGTTTGACCTACAACGACGCCGAAGCTTTAAAAAATTCCTCGATCGGCACCGCAATAGACTTGGTCGCCCCCGAAGTTCGCGGTCAATTCAAAACTTCTTCCCCTCTGGGCGAAATGAACGCCACAGTTTTTGGCAGTACGGCAGAATATTTTACCATTCGCAATGTCAAAATAGTCGAAGGCAGAATATTTGATGAAAAAGAAGTAAATAGCTTAAGTCGTTTAGCCGTAGTTGGTCCCAAAGTAACCACAATACTTTTCCCCAATCAAAACGCCATCGGACAAACCATAAAAATTAACCAAATCAATTTCACCATTATTGGCATTACTGAAGACAAAGGCAATGAAGATGGAGTTGACCTGGACAAAGTCATATATTTACCTGTTACCACTACTCAAAAACAACTACTAGGTATCAATCATCTTTTTGATATCAATATTCAAGCCACCGACAGTGACTCTTTAGAAATTGCCAAACAACAAATCGGCACGATTTTACGTAACCGCCACAACATCACCGACCCGGCCAACGACGATTTTACTATCTATGATATCAAACAAGCCTTGGACATTCTTTCAGAAATCACAGGAATATTATCAATCTTACTTGGAGCCATCGCCGCTATCTCTTTAATCGTCGGCGGCATTGGCATCATGAATATTATGCTCGTTTCTGTCACCGAACGCACCCGTGAAATCGGCTTGCGCAAAGCTTTGGGCGCCACCATACCGGATATCCGCACTCAATTTTTAATCGAAGCCGTCATCCTAACTATTATCGGTGGAGTTGTTGGCATCCTTCTTGGATATTTTACAACTTTGATGGTCCAAATATTTTCGACCCTCCGCCCCGAAATCACCCCGATATCCGTGATCCTATCCCTCGTCGTCGCTTCCATCTTTGGAATAATCTTTGGACTATATCCAGCCAACAAAGCCGCCAATCTCGACCCAATCACCGCTCTCAGATATGAGTAAATTTTTGCTAAAAGATAACAATTATGTCAAAATAATCTATAGCAATAATTTTTTTATACCAGATGGATCTAATTCTTTTTATACTTTGTCTAATACCCGTCAGTGTCCTTTCCATCAATTTTTTTTCCGTTATTCTTACCTGGTTTTACCAAAAACATCACTATCCGAAAACCATCCGACCCAAATTTGACCAAAAACTTAAACCATTTTGTTCTCTAATTATTGCTGTCAAAGGAACCTCTTCCACTCTCGACAAACACCTGAAAAGCTTTATCACCCAAAAATATTCCAACTACGAAATAATCTTTGCCGTTGAAAGCAAAACCGACCCCGCCTATCAACACATCAAAAAAGCAATTTCAGGACATCGGCATGCCAAACTAGTTGTCGCTCATTCCTGCCGCCTTTGCAGTCAAAAAAATCAAAATTTACTAACTGCTCTCAACCACACCAATCACCCAGAAATTCTGGTTTTTGCCGATGCTGACATTACTGTCCAAAACAACTGGCTTACCGAACTAATCCTCCCTCTTTCCGATCCCAATATTACCGCCACCACCAGCTATTACTGGCCAAAAATTTCCTTCAATAGTATCGGGGAACTATTTCTCCTTTTCAATAGTTCGATCATCTTCTCCCTACTTTGTTTTGCTTCATCCTACATGAAATTTTCATTACTTTGGGGTGGATCTATCGCTATCCGCCACAAAACTTTTGAAAAATTAAAAGTAGCCAAATACTGGTCCCATTCAGTCTCTGACGATACCAGTCTCTCCAAAATTTTATCAGACAACAACCATCAAACCCTTTTTGTTCCAACCGCCGTCAGTCTATCTGCTACTCATTCAGCCGACTTCGACACCTACAATCGTTGGTATTTTCGCCAATTAATGTACCTCAAACTCTATCGCAAAAGAATCTGGTTTTTTATTTTTGGACTACTCAATCTATATTATTTTATTTTTTATTTTTGGTTTGTTCTAAGCTTTAGCCTTAGCCAATTTGACGAATACACCTTTAGACAATTTGGCGGCTACATTCCCACCGTATTTATTGCAATTGAAATGATCTTGGCTTCTCTTCATGCCCTGTTGGGACCAATACCAAAATACCCGCTCTACATAATTCTTTCCCCATATTTTCGCCTGGTCCAAATTTTCGGCTACATGACCACCTATCTTACCAATCGCATCACCTGGAGTGGAATAACTTACCAAACCACCAGTGATGGCCGAGTCATAAAAATAAAAAAATAATATTTTTCACCTCAAATCAATATTTGTTCTTAATTTTTAATATTTAAGCCAATTTGTTTTAAAAATTAAAAATTAAAAATTAAAAATTATTTCTATGCTTGATCAAACAAAATTCTCGATCGCTTATTTTAGTATGGAAGTTGGAATCAGAAATTCCATCCCCACTTATAGCGGCGGTTTGGGAATACTAGCCGGAGACACCATCAAATCCTGTGCCGATCTGGAAATACCCCTAGTTGCTATCACCATGCTCAACGAACATGGCTATTTCTTCCAACAAATTGATAAAGAAGGCAACCAAAACGCTCAACCTACCAATTGGAGTATCAATGATTATTTGAAGTTAATTCCCACTCAAACCACAATTTTTATCCAAGATCGGGAAATAACCATTCAAGTCTGGGAATATATTGTCAAAGGAGAAACCGGTTTTGAAATTCCCGTCTATTTTTTGGACACCAACATCGCTTCCAACAATGAATATGATCGCCATCTCACCAGCCATTTATACAAAGGCGAAGATCAGGACTACCGATTGAGTCAAGAAATCGTCCTAGGTATCGGCGGTTTTGAAATATTGGAAAAACTGGGATTCAATAATATCAAAAAATATCATCTCAACGAAGGACACTCTGCTCTTCTCACTATCAAATTAAATCAAAAGCTCAACAACTCTCGCCAAATCGACCTGGCATCTTTGAGACCGCATCTCGTTTTTACTACCCATACTTCTGTCCCCGCCGGTCACGATCTTTTTCCAATCGATATCGCCAACCGTTATCTCAATCATTACATCGACGAACTTCCTCCCACCACAATTTCCAACAATCTCTTTCACCTCACTCAACTAGCCCTCCAATCATCAGGTTTTATCAATGCTGTCAGCAAAATTCATGGTGAAGTCTCCCGCAATATTTTTCCTTTATTCAACATCGAATACATCACCAATGGAGCCCACCCCGGATCTTGGGTTTCTACTCCCTTTGCCAAAATCTTTGACCACTATGCTCCCAATTGGCGGCTAAAACCTCAACAACTTTCCAATCTAACCCAAGCCACCAATGAAGAAATCGCCAAAGCCCACAAAGAAAACAAAAAAGCCTTGATTGACTTTACCAATCAAGTTACCAACGCCGGTATGGATAATGATTATTTTACAATCTGTTTTGCCCGCCGGATTACCGGCTACAAACGACCCGACCTAATCTTGTTAAACCCAGAAAGAATCTGCCAAATTTGCAACATTCGACCCATCCAAATTATTTTCGCCGGCAAAGCTCATCCCAGTGATCTGGAAGGACAAGAAATTATCAAAAAAATATTTCATACCAAAAACAACTTCAAGGACAACCTCAAAATCGCTTATCTGGAAAACTACAACATCAAAGTTGCCAAATTTCTAACTCAAGGCGCCGACCTCTGGCTCAACAACCCTATTCCCCTCATGGAGGCTTCCGGTACTTCTGGCATGAAAGCTGCTCTCAACGGCATCCCTTCGCTTAGTTCTATCGACGGCTGGTGGGCGGAAGCTGAAATAGAAGGGGAGGGAACAACCGGCTGGTCAATCGACAATCACAACGATCAAAATAATCTTACTATCGAAGAACGCGATCACAAAGATGCAAACAACATCTATGACAAATTAGAAAAAACCATCGTTCCCCTCTTTTACAACCACCAAGATCAATGGATACAAATTATGAAAAACTGTATTGCCAAAAACGGTTCCTATTTCAATTCTCACCGGATGGTCCAAGAATATTGGGATCGAGCCTGGTCTAAATAGACAATCATCAAACATCATTAAAAAAAACCGCTGAATCATACCATTATTTCCGCGGTTTTTTTATTTTCTAATTATACTAAATATTTTTATTGACCAACTTCCTCTTTCGCTGTCAGCAGTATTTCTTCATTAATTTTAGTCGGATCATATTGCGACACCAAATTTTGTAATTCCCCCGGAAAAATATCCTTGATATCTTCCATGTACAAAGAGCCATCACGAGGAATTTTGTGACTAAATTTTTCCTGATCAAAAAAAGATAATTCATTTGGATAATCAATCATTGCCGGCAGCGAAGAACCACTAATTTCCTCAACTTTATCCCCATTTTTTGTAAATTCTCCACAACGCACCCACAAATAATAAGGAAATAACTCATTTTTATCCAACTTTTCAAATACACAAATCTTTTTGCTCCCCTCTACCGTCTGCCAACAAAAATCCTCTTGAGACTTCAAATACTCCCGCACAGCTATATCCAACTGTTTATTGCTAAAAGAGAAACTATCATTCTGATTTTCATCCTTATTTAAACCAGTACAACGCCAATTGATCTCCGCTTTTTTAGTTTCCTCACTTACCACACAAGCCGGATTACACCCCTCCCGCACTGAGTTTAGATTGGCATCAAACCACCAAGTTTTGGAATTGGGATTATAACTCCCCAACCCCAACGCTTCCCCACCTTTGATACAAGTTTGCTCCGCTATTTTTCTGGCCTGCTCTTCCGTCATTCTCTCTTCCCTCCCCCCGCAACCAGTCAAGCCAATCAACAAACAAAAAACAATTAGTAATTTATTCACAAAAAATAAATTAATGATATTATACTGACAACTTTTTCATCGTCTCGGCAAATTCTTGGTCAGTCGCCTGTTCGCCTCGCAATACCGGACAATCTTTACCCTGCCAATAACTTTGCGCATTCATATTTTTGCGTGTAATCTTTTCCGCCAAATTTCGATCATTACCAATTTGACTCAGAAAAAATTGGACTCCGCCCTCAAAAATTTCCTCACAACTTTTGACGCTACCATCTTCATTGACACAATACAAACAAAACCGGGAATTTTCATCCCCACCGGCAAAATCCTCCGCTTTGGTCAACGGCATTCCGCACGCTTCACAATATTTCATTTTTCTCTCCCTATAAAAAATAAATAAATTTTTAATTTATCCTACATTTTCTTGGCCAAACAAGATTCTTTTTCCAAAATTTTGACCAATTTCTTTGCATCATAAATAATCAATTTTTCTTTCCTATTCGATTCCAACAGCTTGATTACTTGGTCAATAAACTTCCACGCCAGCAATATCTCACTGGAATTGGTGCAAGTTAATCGATCCTGACAAAACAAATCCTGCAAAGCGTTTTCGTAAGAATCTTTCAAAATAAATTTATTGTCTTCAAAACCAAAACGCAACACCGTCGGGATCGCACACTTGGACGCTGGGTCAAACTCCGAATTTAGTTGCAAATGAATATCATTATGCGGTTGGATATTTATTCTGATTTGATTATTTTTGATTTGACACCGATCTTGATTCCAAAAACAATGCTCAATATTTTTAAAATTGATAATAATATCTGTAGTTTTTCGTGCCATTTTCTTTCCGGAAACTATATGTATTGGAACCCCCCGCCAATCTTCATGATCTACTTCCAAAACCATAGAAACAAAAGTCTCCACCAATGATTTTGGGTCAACATACTTTTCCTGTCGATAACCTTGATACTGCCCAATCATTACCGGCGTTCCCCGCCCACAAGCAAATATTTTTATTTTCTTAAATATATTCGTCTTGGCTATATCAATATCGTTATACGACAAACTTTTTGGCCTTTCCATCAAAGTCAAAGCCAACAACTGCAAAGCATGATTTTGAATCATATCCTTGATCGCTCCGGAATTTTCATAATATTGGCCCCGATTTCTGATCCCTTCCTTCTCCCAGATATTAATCGTAATATCCTGAATATACCGATTATTCCAAATCGGCACAAAAATCGGATTGGCAAAACGTAATGCCAAAATATCCTGCACCAAATCTTTGGCCAAATAATGATCAATCCGATAAATCATTTCTTCCGAAAAAAACCTTCGTAAAAAATTATTCAATTTTTTCGCCGAGTCATGGTCAAATCCAAAAGGTTTTTCAAGAACAATCACGCTTTCTTTTACCAAATGATGATGATCCAAACCATCCACAATACTTTTAATCAAAGCAAAATCGGATGGTATTGCCAAATAATAATAACGAAAAACATTTTTTTGCTTATATCTAAGCTGAGCAATACCTGTCGTATCATACGAACCACTAATATAACGAAAACGATTGACAAACTCGGTCAATTTTTCCAAATCGGCCTGCGGATATTTTTTGAGCACCGCTTCTTGTACTAGATTCCTAAATTCCTCGTCAGAAAAATAAGTCCGAGAATAACCCAAATACGAGAATTGTTTTTCCGGATCGAAAACATTGAACAAGGCCGGATATATTTTTTCTCTCGACAAGTCGCCACTCGCTCCAAACAACACAAATTCAACCAAACTATTTTTACTACTCATATTTTTTTGTTATTCGATATCAATATCGGTTACCAAAAACACATCCTTTATATTATAAATAATTCCCGCCGGAAATTCATGTTTTGATAGCCTATTTTCCCTTAATTTAGTCAATGCCTCTCTTTTTTCTTCCCCGCAAATATAAATATAACTTTTATCCAATAAACCAAAAAAACGAAATGTCGTCGTCACTCTTTGTGGAAAATTATTCTTACCAAAAACATTGTGTGACACTATCAATTTATTGCTATCAAATAATTTGACAAACAAATCTTGATCTTCCGGATAGGGAAATATGCCAGCCATGTGTCCATCCGGTCCCATCCCCATGATTGCTATCTTTTTTCCGTTAGGATTCATCTCCAACCAATTGTTTAAATTTTTGTCCAACCTCCTGGTAAAAGTATCCAAATCTTCACCGGGCAGCACCCGACTATCAATAAACCGAACCCCCAAATTCCTAACTTTTACCCACCAATCCAACCGCACTAATTGAGCAAAATTACTATCAATATTATTAATACCGTACCTTTCATCCAGAAAAAACAGAGTAATATTTGACCAGTTTTTGGATTCAATATATTCCAACACTTTTAGCGCCGATCCACCGGAAATCAACAATAAAACTGACTCATCGCCTATCCCAGCCAAATCATCCGAAATATTTTGACCAATAATCTTGGCTGCTTCTACCTGATCTTTTGCCACTCGCCAGCCCACATTATTTTTTTTACCTCTTATTCCCATTGATGATGTATAAATGGACCATCTATTTCCGTCTGAAATGTATGCGCCCCAAAAAAATCCCGTTGTGCTTGCAACAAATTGGCCGGCAATCGCTCGCTTTTCATTGAATCAAAATACACCAAACCCGACATCATCGCCGCTATCGGAATTTGCGTTTGAATTGCAGCCATCACTACTTCCCGCAAATTACCACTTTCTTTCAGCAATATATCTTTAAAATAATCCGTCTCCATCAGGTTCTTATCTTCTCCACTTTCCGCCAATACCTGCGCAATTTTTTGTAAAAATTCCGCCCGAATAATACATCCCCCTTGCCACAAACTCGATATCTGAGAAAAATTCAAATTCCACCCATACTCTTTTCCGGCAAAAAACAACAATTCATAACCCTGAGCGTAAGCCAAAATCTTGGCCACATACAAAGCACTTTCCAATTGTTCAAAATCAATTTGACTACTCTCTGTTTTTCCTCCATTTTCATACTGCGACGAAATAGCCAACCGACGTTCTTTATGAGCCGAAACATATCTGGCCAACACCGCCCCGACAAAACCAAAAGATGGAGTACCCAAATTCAAAGATTCAATCGAAGTCCACTTCCCGGTCCCTTTGTTGCCGGCACTATCCAAAATCGTATCGATTATATAAACACCGGATTCGTTTTTTTTGCGCAAAATTTTGGCCGTAATTTCAATCAAAAAAGAATTGAGTCGCCCTCGGTTCCAATTCTCAAATTGCGCAGCCATCGCTTCATTGTCCAAACCTATCACATTTTTCATGAGCCAATAAGTCTCCGCGATCAACTGCATATCTATATACTCGATTCCATTGTGCACCATTTTGACATAATGACCGGCTCCATCAGGACCAATATGATTTACACAAGGATTACCGGCAAAATCTTTAGCCGCGATTTTCTGCAATATTGGCGCCAACTCTTTCCATGCCATCTCGCTACCGCCAGGCATAATCGCCGGACCCCTTCTCGCACCTTCCTCCCCACCGGACACGCCCATTCCGACAAAATTTATCCCAATTTCCTGCAAATATTTTTCTCGCCTGATCGTATCTTGAAAAAATGAATTACCGCCATCCACGACAATATCCCCGGCCTGAAGTAATGGCTTCAATTGCTCGATCACCAAGTCCACCGGATTACCGGCCTCGATCATCAAAATTATCTTTCTAGGTGCAGACAAACTCTCGACAAATTCCGTCAACGAATAACAAGCCGTCATATTTTCATTTGTATAACTCTGCTTCAAATTATCCGTTTTTTCCGCCGATCGATTGAAAACAGAGATATTGAATCCATGATCGGCAATATTCATCGCCAGATTGCCGCCCATCACCGACAAGCCGATCACTCCCACATCATTTTTTCGCTCAAGCATATTTATCTCCTCTATATAATCAAAATATATTTTCTACTCACCTATTCATCGTATTATTATTCCGGATGATATTCCACTACTCCCAACAACAAAACAAAAAGAATATCAAACAGATCATCTAAATATTGGATAGTAATATTTGAAAATAAAGAAAAGGTCTATAATAAAATCAAATGTTGATTATATAATTAACAATAAAATTTATGCTAAAGAAAATTATTGGGATAGTTTTATTTTCTCTTTGTTTTTTACCCACTCATGCTCCGGCTGCCAGCAAATATGATGGGGAATATACTGGCATTTTAACTGCCAACAACAATTCCTTTACCAAACAAATAAATGTTTCAACCAAAATAAATAACTCAAATTTTGCTATCGATACCAATTGGGAAATGATACCATTCGAACAACTATCCATATTAACCGTTCAATATGACAACAATATTGACGGCCAAATTGACCAGAGTGGCAAAATCAACGGAAAACTATCAGGTCGGATTGGTTTTTGTGTCTATGGCATGGAACTGGCTGTCTGGAATATTGATTCCAAAATAACCGGGACAATTGATCAAGGCGCCATGAATCTTTCGGCAAGTGGTGTTCCAGAAAACACCAAATGCCCTTGGGAAGGAAAATGCGGTTCGGCAGAAACAATGAATTTCTCCGCCGTTTTATCCAAAACGGCCACCAGCGACATGAGTTTTTCTGACCAATCAGCCAACGATGATTATAACCAAAGAATTGATCACTCCCTACCGATTATGGAAAAAGTGATTGGCGAAGTCTCAATCAGCGACTCCAATAAAAAAACTGGTTTTTTTGAAAGTCTCAACAATCATTTAAATTTCGGCGAAGGCAACACCAATATCAATGGTCATTTGGTGGACTACGATCGAGTTTGGGAGGAGGGTCAAAACGGCGCCACCTTGAAAGAGGGGGACGAAATCAAAACTGGCAATGGCCGAGTCATTTTAAAATTCTCCGATGGCACCAAATTTATCCTGATGGAAAATACCCTGCTTCGCAAAACATCTGATGGTTTTAAAGTGGAACACGGAACTGTTGCTAGCACTTTTTGGAAAACAGGTAACAAAATGCGACTGGTCACTCAACACGGATCATTTATGGTCAAAGGAACAAAATTCGCTGTAGCCACCGGTAAGCAAAATTCGGCCATCGAAGTCTATGAAGGAATAGTCCAAACCACCCAATCAGCCGATCAAACAGTAGATGTCACTGCCGGTTATTCAGTTACAATCGACGATCAGTTCATTACTCCCACCGAACAAATTGACGCGCAAACCAACCTGCAACAATGGAATGATATTGAAAACGAAATCACGCAAAATTATACCAACAATTCATCTTCAAATTATTTTTTCTATCCAGCAATAATTATTGTCATCATTGTCATTGTCTTTGCTATCATACTAACAGTTGTAGCCATTCTTCTTCTGATTCGTTTTTTCCGCAAAAACAAAACGAAGTAAAATACCACAATTCCCAAATTCAACAGAATATTATTATTTCCTTTCATTTTTTCAATCCCTGCTCACAAAAATAGACACTTTCGTGTCTATTTTTTGAGGCACAGTTCATGCTAAATTGTTTTTCTACCTTTTCTCCTTTTTTCAATAGTCGTTACATCCGAACCGGTAATCCAAGCAATATAATAGTTCGTCAACTTTTCTTTCAATAAATCATCTACAAGTTGTTCATAATTTGGCCACTTCATTTTGTATTTCTGACCAATATCCGCAAAAGCCCGATTGAAACTACCATAATTCAAAATTACCGAAAAATATAAATCAGGTTTCTTTTGTTTGATTTCCTCAGGTTTATCATGGATATAATCCAAGATCTTTTTTCGCAATTCCGACACTTTCCAAAACCTGCATTCCGAAACCACTCCCTCACCTATCCGGGAATACTCAATATTGTAATTCAATTCCTGCCAACACAATCTACTATCAAAAATCGGCTTCACTCGCTTTGGTTCTCTACTGTCAAAATTCATCTTTTGACAACTCTTTGAGAAATTAACCGCTCCATTGGTACTCCCCAAAAGAGATTCCGTCAAATCATACCTTTTTTTACACTTTTTGTAACCACAAACACCAATCAATTTTATTTCCAAACCATAAACCAATTCAATCACCTTTATTTTACTTTCAAAAGGATTTACTCTCTCAAAGCCCTCTCTTGCCCCCTCGCCCTCCCTCTTCTGTTCAAACCCTCTCATAAAACCCCCTCAAAATATATTTGAAAATCACAAAACCAACAAATATCCCAACAAAATATGTTTGAAAATTGGAAATTGGAAATTGAAAATTAGAAATTTGTATTTATTACGGGTATATCCTCGAAATCATCCTTGGAAAAGGAATAGTCTCCCGAATATGTTTCACCCCGCACATCCAGGCTACCATTCTTTCCAAACCAATTCCATAGCCACTATGCGGCACACTACCGTATTTTCGCAAATCCAAATACCATTGATAATCATCCAGAGGAAGTTTTTCTTCTTTCATTCGCTCCAACAACAAATCATAATTATCTTCCCTTTGCGAACCGCCGATCACCTCACCATATCCCTCCGGCGCGATCAAATCATTATTCAAGACCAATTTGGGATTTTCCGGATTGATCTTCATATAAAACGCTTTGATATCTTTGGGCCAACGGTCAACAAAAATCGGCACCTCGCTTTTGGCGGTCAAAATCGTCTCATCATCCGCTCCCAAATCCTCACCATACTGAATATCCGAGCCATTGGCTTGCAAATAAGCAATCGTCTCTTCATACGACATAATTTTGAAATCATTGTCCGCTTTTTTCAAAGCCTCAATATTTCGCTCCAAAATTGCCAACTCCACCTGACATTTTTCCAATACCCGACGAATTATATGTCTTACATTCCCTTCCTGAATTTTCATGCTTTCCGCATGTTCCACGTATGCCGCTTCCGCATCCATCATCCAAAATTCCGTCAAATGACGACGCGTCTTACTTTTTTCCGCCCTAAACACCGGCCCAAAATCAAAACAACGCCCGACACTAAAAATCGCCGCTTCAATATACAGTTGCCCCGACTGCGTCAAATAAGCTTTCCCTTGGTCAAAATAATCCAACTCAAACAAGGTTGTCGTTCCCTCACAAGCATTGGGCGTCAAAACCGGCGCATCAATTTTGATAAAATTCTGCTCATTCAAATACTCATAAATAGCATTGATCACCACGTTCCTAATCCGCATGATTGCCCATTGCTTTTGACTACGTAGCCACAAATGACGATTGGACAACAAAAAATCGGGGCCATGTTCTTTTTTGCCAATCGGATAATCCACACTCGTCCCCACCATTTTCAAACTCACCAACTGCACTTCATATTCCTCTTTCTTTGGATGTTTACTTACCCTTCCCGTAAGCTCAATTGAAGTTTCCAAAGCCAATTCTCCCAATTTTTGCCAAATTTCCGCTCCCACCTCATCCTCACTCGCCACCACTTGAACAAATCCATAACCATCTCGAAACTGCAAAAACATAATCTTCCCACTCGAACGAAAATTATACACCCACCCCTTCATCGTCACTTCTTGATCCAAATGATCCTTCAAATCTTTCGTCAAAACATAATCCATAAAACTCTCCCAATAATAAATCTATTTTGTTACTAATAAAATTTCCAATTTCGGCTTAAGTTAATAAATTATGTGGTTAAATATCCTGTAAACTGTTAATCTGAAAGTGTTTTAGTCTGATATTTTAACTAAGATGATTAGAAGATATTTAACTACCAAATCTAAATCACTAGCTAAAAAAGAACTATATGAATTATCCAAAGGGATTAGAGAATTTAATCAAGAATCTTTCAAACAGGAATTAATGAATTGGCAGAGTAAATGGA
>JBMORM010000004.1:0-23681 GCA_049322675.1 Patescibacteria group bacterium
AAAAAACAGACATTGATTGTCTGTTTTTTTTGTTGAGAAATTGTTGGTTTTTATACTGTAGGTGGTTGAGTTTCGGAATGTTCTTGGTTGGGAGAAAAATAGGGGGGATTATTGATGGAATTATTTGACGGTGGTTCAGTGGTTTTGGTGACGTTTGGTTCGATGGTGGAATTTTGGGGATTGTCATTGATTGAAGGTGAGGAATCAAATTGTGTTTCGGGGACAATCGTTTCTTTGATTGGTTCGGGATTGATAGGGAAATTTGTTGCTTGGCTTAAATGTTTTTCAATGGTTTTTAATACTAGATCTTCGGCTTCGATCAGGGTTTTGTCATAGATGCGAAAGCCGCTAGCCAAGGGGTGTCCGCCGCCGCCAAGTTCAACGGCGATGGGATTGATATTGAGTGGAGGATTGGAACGAAGACTACCTTTGATAAGCTCGTCAGTTTGGACTAATATGGCAAAAACGTTAATATCTGGAAGATTTTTTATTAGAGCGTCAATTATACCGCTGGTTTCGTCAAAAGAAGATCCAGTTTCGGTTAAATCGGCCAAAGAGACAGTTGACCAAGCGAGTTTGAGGCTTGGTTTGATTTGCAGTTTAGTCAATATCTTCCCCCAGATTTTTAGTTGGGATAGAGGTTGAGTTTTGAAAAGATTTTTAATAATAGTTTGATGGTCAGCTCCCGAAGCAATCATTTGGGCGGAGATGGTGAGTGATTTGGGAGAAGTGTTGTTGTTTTGAAAGCTGGCGGTATCAGAGAGAATGCCGGTTAAAATACAAGTAGCGATGTTGGCGTCCAAAAGCGATTGCTCGGTGGACAGAGCCTCTATGATTGAAATGACTATTTCGCAAGTAGAGGAACTTTTGGGATCAATGAAATTTATTTCACCATAATTTTGGTTGTCGGGATGATGGTCGATATTGACGATTGGTGTTTGGTGAAAAAGATCAGAGTTTTGCTCGTAGATTTTATCCAAATATTCGAGATTGGGAGTATCAAGGGCGATAATTAAATCAAATTGGTGTTTGCCTTCTTCGACAAAGAGATCTTGGGATGAAAATTGTCCTTGGTTGGGAGTGATGATTAGGTGGATTTTGTCGTCGTCGGTTTTGTATTTTACTTTGTGAGGGCCGGAGGTGTTGCTGGTGTTGAGGGTGATGATAAATTCGCGGCTGCCGCTGATTTGTTCCTTGATTTGCTCGATTTGTGGCAAATATGAGTGATGTGGATTGCGATGTCCGGAGGCGGCAGCGGAAACGTTTTTACCCATTTTGGTAAGACTTTGCAGTAAACCTAAGCTGGAACCCAGAGAGTCGCCGTCGGGATTGACGTGAGATACGATCAAGATATTTTGACTGTTTTTTATTTTTTCGACAATTTGTTGTTTGGTGGTTTTCTTTTCTGGTTTTAGCTCAGTATTCATAAAATATTGTGAAAATGATATAAACGTGACTTTTTTGACTTTTTATTGTATCAAAATTTGCTGAATATTGTCAATAATAATGATGTCATGAGCGTTTTGGCTGTTGCATTTTATTATAATATATAGGAAGATGGAAAATAATGACAAGGAGATTTGATATCTGTCGCCAGTTTGTCTTATAATGTTTGTATTGAGTATTAAAAAAGAGCGATGATTTTTTAAAGTATCGAGTGAAATATTTTTAACTGATTATTTTACTTGTGATAAAGTTGTTGATGATGAGTTATATTGTTTTTTTGACATTTGGATTATTTGCAAGATGCAAATTAGAATTTAGTGAATATTTAATTTAAGTTAATTTGATAATTTTATGGCCAATATTAAAAGCGCAAAAAAAAGAATTCGAACTTCGACTAAGTCGCGGGTTTTGAACCTGAAAAGAAAGAGAGTGTACAAGTCAAAAATTAAAGATATTTTGAAAAAAATAAAGGGCCAGGTTGATGCTAAGGAAATTCAGGGAGAAGTGGGTGTGGCGCATAAGGCAATAGACAAAGCCGCTGGCAAAGGGACTATTCATAAAAATAAGGCCGCTCGTCTAAAATCGAGATTGGCTAAACAGATTAGTCGGATGGGAATGAGGGGGAAGTGATATCAATTTTCAATGATCAATTTTAAAACATGTATGGTGAGGATTGTTGAGAGAAGGGTATTGGATTACTGATATATTATTTGGGCTGGAGATTTTCTTCAGTCCAATTTTGTTTGTTATTAAAAAATAAGGAGGGGTTGTGAAAAGTTTGGGGAGGATATTTACCACGATAATAATAATTGTCTTGGTTTTGGCGATGATTTGGATGAGTCGAGGGTTTTTTCAGAATGTTTGGCCGAGTTGGTGGGGGTGGATATTGGATAAGTTGCCTTGAGACAATTTATCCAATTTTTAATTTCAAATTTTTAATTTATAAACAAGTTTTGAGAAAATATACGGAAATTTTTACTTATAATTTTTAAAGAGGGAATTTTATGAGGAGGGTGTTTTCTGGTTTGTTTGTTTTTTTGTTTTTTTTGTCAGGTTGTAGTTTGGGGAATACTCAATTGACTGACCAACAGGCCAAGACGAATACAGCACCGGCGGTTTTGGATCAGCTACCGGCATTTGAAGTGCAAAATGCGGATGAAGATTTGCAGAGATCAAAGAATTATTTTGCCAAGGTGAAGGATGTAGCAGTGAAATGGCATCCGGATGTTTGGTTGGCAAGAGTGGAGATTGATTACAAAACAGTGAGCAATACGGCGGCGGTAGTGGGTAGATACTATTTTGTGTCGGACCAGGATCAAGAAAATATTTTGGAGATTGTCGTTACTGGTTCGGGCGACAGCGATATCAAGCAGGGTTTGCTTAATAGAACATTAAATAATTTGAATCCCGATTATTTTCAAAAAATTCCGATGGATTCTTGGAAAACTACTGCGGCCAAGGCATTGGAGATAGCTGATAATCAAGGTGGAGGTGTGGCTTGGCGGTCGTCATTGATGGCACAAGCTAAGCAAAGCGGAGGTTCGTTGGATTATTTGCATGCAGTTTTGAGTTTGAGCAAGATCAATGACAAGTTGATTTGGTCGGTTACTTATCTGATACCAATGAATGAGAAAAAAGGATTGGGACAGTGGGAAAATGGTACTTTTGCAAATTCAGTATTTGCTGATAGTGGAGAGATTGTTGGTTAGAAAGTGTGGGAACGTGTGAACGTTTGAACGTTCGAGCGTTTTTACGTTTAGACGTTCTCGTACTCAAAGAAGATGATTTTGAAAATTTCTGATTCAAAATCTGATTGCCCGGATTTGAGATTGATGTCGGCTTGAGCGATCAAGCCGATTATTTTTTTTAGGTCGGCGAGGGAGAAATTTTGGCATTGACGAAGGCATTTTTCAATAACGAAAGGATGCAACTTGGTTTTGTTTTTTATATCTGTGTTTGAGTTTTTTTTATCGATTAGTTGTTTGATATTGATCAGGTTGGAGAAGTGGGAAAATAGAGCAGCGATAATCATTTGGGGTTGTTCGCCTTTTTTTAGGAGGTTTAATGCGGCGCGGTGGGCTTGGTTTTTTTGTTTTGAACCGAGCTGATCAGTGAGGTTAAAAATTATTTCTTGGTTGGAGGCGGGAGTCAAAGAGTTGACTGATTCGATGGTGATTTGATTGTGAGAAAAGGTGGCCAATTTTTTTACTTCTTGATGCAAAAAACCGGTATCGGGATTTTTGAAAATCAATTGACGTAGGGCGTCGGGAGTTATATTGATTTTTTTTTCTTTGCAATATTGGGAGAGCCAAGTAATTAATTCAGATTGTTTGAGGAGAGGAAAACTCAAAATTTCCAATTTCCAATTTCCAATTTTTCCCTCACGGGATCGAACTGCTGCTGACATTAAATTTCCAATTTCCAATGAATCAATGGGGTGGGATTTTGGAGAGTTATTTTTTATTTTTTTGGATATTTTTACTATTTTTTTGTAGAATGATGTGCGTTGGTCGATGGGGGCTTGTTCCCAGAGAATAATGGTATTGTTGGGGTCGGGATTTTCCAGATATTTTAGAATTAATTCGGGGAGAGTTTTATTTTTTTTATTACTTAATATATTTTTAATAACCAATATTTGTTGGTTGGAAAACAATTGCAGTGGTTCGAGAAAAGTTGTTAGTTGGTTGTTGTCGGTGGTTTGTCCATCGATTTTTTTGACGGAAATATCCCCTACTTTTTGGTGAGTCAAAATGAGTTCCTCGATGTATTGTTGGGCGCGGAAAATGTCCGGGCCGTGGATTAGGTAGAACATTGATTGGATATTAGTTTTTAGGTTCTAGTTACTAGGTGTTAGAGGGATAATTAACAATTAGCAATTAGAAATTAATAGTGAATAGTGAAAAATGAATAATAATCAGTTTGCAATATAAATTACTTTTTATTTTTTATGGATTAAATGATAGCAAATGTTATGTCATCCTGGAACTGAAAGCCCTACTGGGCGTTTCAATATCCAGGATCCAGAAAATATTAATTATGCTTGGATTTTTTGTGTTTTATGAAGTAGTAAATCCCAAGTATGAAAGATGATATAAGAAGAATGTTGCTGAAGATGAAAATGTTCATGAAAAAATTATTGGTTAGGCTGTTAAATTGGCGATCAGGTCCGATAATGCCTTTAAATATTTGAGTAGGAAAAATTTTTAAAGCGGATAGGCTGACGAAGAAGATAACTGAATTTAATGTTGATATTATTGCAATGCTTTTTGAAATATTTTTATTATAGATGAGTTTGGTTACGATAAGAGGTATCGAGATTGGAAAAATTAATATCAATATCGCCCAGAGAATATTTTTGCTGTCTGAAAGTAATTCGATTAATAGTAATTGCAAAAAATAAGATAGCCAACAGACAATGGGGTGAATTGATAAAAGATGATGCGTTTTGAAGATATTTTTATTCATTTTTATTGTTAAAATTATTGTACTGGATCCTGGATATCGAAACGCTTCGCTTTCGGTTCCAGGATGACACGAAAGAGAAAGGAAAATTAATAATTAACGGATTTATTTTTTATTGTTAATTGATTTTGTTCATTTCTCCCCAGTTTTTGCCGATTTCGATATCTACTTTTAGGGGGACGGAAAGTTGGCAGACGTTTTCCATTTCGTGACGAATTAATTTTGTGACATCTTTAATATGGTCGTTGGCGACTTCGAAGATTAGTTCGTCGTGGACTTGGGAGAGGAGTTTTATTGGTAAATCTGAGTTTTTTGTATTGGCAGTGTTGGTATTTGAATCAGCCGTATTCTTAATTTTCAATTTCCAATTTTCAATTTCCAAACGGGATATTTTTTTGTAAATATTGATCATGGCTAATTTAATTATGTCGGCGGCGGTGCCTTGAATGGGGGTGTTGATGGCGATTCGTTCGGATTGGGCTTTGATTTGGGGGGCGCGGGAATTGAGGTCGGGGACGGGGCGGCGGCGGCCGAATAATGTCTGAGAGTAGCCATTGGCTTGGGCGTAGTTGATGGCTTTTTCCATGTAGTCTTTGACTTGCGGGAAAGTGGTAAAATAGTTGGCGATAAAATCTTTGGCTTCATTGAAACTGATGCCGAGTTGGCCGGAAATGTTGCGGGGGCCGGCGCCGTAGATGATGCTGAAATTGATGGTTTTGGCGGTGTAGCGCATTTGGTCGGTGACTTGGTCGAGTGGAACTTTGTAAATCAAGGAGGCGGTGGAACAGTGGATGTCTTCGTGGTTTAGAAATGCTTTGGTCATGTTGGGTTCTTTGGCGATATGAGCCATGAGACGAAGTTCGATTTGAGAATAGTCGGCGGCGATCAATTGAAATCCTGGGGGAGCGATAAAGGCGCGACGGATTTTTTGCCTGATTTCGGTTTTGACGGGAATGTTTTGCAGATTGGGGTTGGATGAAGAAAGGCGACCGGTGGCGGTAATAGTTTGATTGAAGTTGGCATGGATGCGACCGTCGGACTTGACGAGATCGGGAAGGGTGGCGATGTAGGTATTATCCAGTTTAGTCAATAATCTAAATTCTTGGATAAGAGGAATGATCGGGTGAAGATTTTTGAGTTTTTCTAGTTCGGAAGCGGCGGTAGAGATGCCGGTTTTGGTTTTTTTGACATTTTGGCGGGAGAGGTTTAGGACATCAAAAAGGACGGAGGCGAGTTGTCTGGTGGAGGAAATATTGAATTCTCGACCGGCGGTTTGATGAATTTCTTTTTCCAGTTTGTCGATTCGTTTGGTGATTTCGTCGTGGAATTGGTGAAGGTAATTGATGTCCAACAAGAAGCCGTTTTGTTCAATATTGGCCAAAACATTGATGAGCGGGAGTTCGATTTTTTCGTATATTTCCGTTAGTTTTTGTTTGTCCAGTTGAGTTTTTAATTTTTCTTGAATCAGGTTGGTAATGTCAGCATCTTCGGCAGAGTAAATGGTGGCGTCTTCGATAGAAACTCGATCGAAGCTAATTTGTTTGGAACCGGTGCCGATGAGGTCGGTGATGGGAATCATGCGATGGTCGAGAAAGGTTAGAGAAAGGTGGTCGAGTTTATGAGCGTTGGGGTGATTGGGATTAAGTAAATATGAAGCTAACATGGTATCAAAAACCGGGCCAGCGACTTCTATGTTGATTAGCTTGAGAGCCTGGAGGTCAAATTTTAGGTTTTGGGCGGTTTTGGGAATGAGGGGATCGGCGAATAGGGGTTTTAGTAGATTTATGGCTTCTTGGAGAGGTAGATTATTAATTTTTAATTTATAATTTTTAATTTTCAATGAATTTTCAATGTCGCAATTTTCAATTTTCAATTCAGAGGAGGGTGAATTGGGTTTTGGGGGAGAGGTTTTAGGTTGATGATTTAGAGGGAGGTAGTAGGCTTCGTGGGGTTTGATGGCGAGGGAGATGCCGACTAATTTGGTTTTTTGATCAAAAAGGTCGAGGGAGGAGGTTTCGGTGTCGAAGGTAAAGCCGGGCCGTAACGATGGGAGGAGGTCTTTGAGTTTTTCTATAGAATCTACGGTTTGGTATTTTTTGTTACGTAAATTGTCGGCAATTTTCAATTTCCAATTTTCAATTTCCAATGAATTTCCAATTTTCAATTGATTATTGAAATTTGATTTCGTAGGGGTTTGTTGTGACAAATCCGTATTGGTTTTATGGGGTTGGGGGAGGCGGGGGATTAATGATTTGAATTCGAGAGAATTGAAAATGTCGGTGGCTTTTTTTTGATCGTAGTCTTGGACGAGACATTTTTGGGCGTCGAAATTTGGTAGTGGTTGGTCCAGGATGATGGTGGCGAGTTTTTTGCTTAGAAATGCTTGGTCACGAGCGGAAAGAAGTTTGTCTTTCAAAGATCCTTTTATTTTGTCCTGGTCTGGATTTTTTTCCAGAAAATCATAGAGTTGTTCGATAGGACCAAATTGTTTAATCAAAGTGGTAGCGGTTTTTTCGCCGATGCCGGGAACGCCGGGGATGTTGTCTGAAGGGTCGCCGCGGAGGGCTTTGTAGTCGATCAAGAGTTTTGGCTCAAAACCGTAACGGAGTTTGACGGATTGAGGGTTGTAGATCACGGTGTCTTTTAATCCTCGTTTCAAGGTATATACTTTGACTTTGTCGTCAACCAGCTGGAGGGAGTCCATGTCGCCGGTGACGATTATGACTGAAATGCCAAGTTTTTTTATTTGTTGGGCAAGGATGCCGATGATATCGTCGGCTTCGAGTCCGGCTTGTTCAAAAATAGGGATGTTGAGAGAGTCAAGAATGTCTTTGCAGATTGGAATTTGCTGATATAGTTCGTCCGGGGCTTTGGTACGGTGAGCTTTATAATCTTGATAGGCGATATGACGAAATGTCGGTTCGGGACGGTCGAAGGCCGCAGCAATGTGGGTGGGTTTCAATTCTTTGATGGCGGCCAAAAGGGTCATGGTAAAACCATAGGCGGCGTTGGTTGGTGTGCCGTCTTGAGTGGACAGGTGGGGAATGGCGTGAAAACCGCGGTGAATGAGGGCGTTGGAATCTATTAATATAAATAATTCTTTATCAGTTTTAGACATATTTTTATTATTTGAGTTGTATTTGGTATTCGAGTAGTAAATTTTCAATTTTCAATTTTCAATTTCCAAAAAATTTCCAATGACACAATTTTCAAATAATTCAAAATATTGATTCATTGAAACATTATGAATTTAATGAAAATTGAAAATTATAAATTGAAAATTGATTTTTCTCTATTTTACCATTTTTTCTTCAGGATAGGTTTGGGTTGCAATTTTTGGGGATATTTGTTATAATATTTGGATTTATAAAAATAAAGACAAAAGAGATGTTTCAACCAACTTTGGGTGCGGGGGGAATAGATAAAAAGCCGGATGTAATCCAGGAAGGAGGGGAGCCGGGTTCGAGAGAAGGAGTGAGTTTAGAACAATTAATTCAAAGGATGGATATGAGCGAGAAGAGATTATTGGAAAGTGGAAGTGATTTTCAGGAGAAAGTTGGGGCAGAAACTCAGACTGTTGGACAAGTGAAAAACAAGCCGAAATTACATGGATCGTTGGAGGGGATGAAGAAGTTTGGTGCTTATGTTGGAGGGGGGGAGGGGTATTATTCGGCGGAACAAATAAAGGCTCAAGAAGAAATAGAGTTGGCGGCGGCACAGGACGCGGTGGGACAAAAAACTGATGGGGCGGATCAACCAAAAGATGAAGCAGAAGTGAAAAAATCGGAAATTTTATTTAGTGCGATTGAAGGGAAGATTGATGATAATTTTAAAAAAAGTTCTGATTGGCAAGGTTTGAATGGGCAGGATAAATTGATGTATGAGTGGATAAATGGGATGAAATTGGAGTTGCAAGGTATGGGATTGTCGCAAGAAGAAATAACAAAATTTTTTACAAATAAAACATTTGGTTATTTGTTAACCAGCGTGGATTTGAATCCTTTGCAGGAAAAAGATCAGCCAAACGTATTGGCCTTGAAAGAAGCGATAGGAAGTTTTTATAAAAATCCCGATGGAAGTTTTAAAAATAATGCTTTTTCTCAAGAAATGGTTGATAACAATACGATTGGTATATTGAGCAAGGTGTCGGAATTTAGTCCAAGTATAAACAGGCAAGAATTGATGAAATATGCCGGGTACGAGGCGATTGATGGATATAGTCCGATTGGTACTGTGGAGGATATTGATCAATATAAAAAATTGAATACCAACGAGACGGAAAATTTTGAATTGAAAAGTATTTTTGGGCAGAACAGAATCGATGATTCGTATTTCGATTTTCAGATGGAAAGGATTGATAACGTCCCGAAGATGAATTCAAATCAGGGTGAATTGTTTAAGTGGTTGAATAGACTGGTGAATAGTGATTTGCCTCAACAAGGAGTATCGAAAGAGTCTTTGCAGAGTGTGTTTTTAAATAAAAATTATGAAAATTTGTTGACGGGTACGGGGAAACAGTTGGAGAATACTGATTTGCTTGGTGTTTTTAATCTGGAGAATGAGTTGAGAAATAAAAATTTACCCAACGTGGAAGATGTAATTTCCAAGTTATATTTGCTAGTTGGTAATTTGCATGGATCACCTGATTTGGCGGATAGAATGAAAAAATTTAAAGCTGGTGAATATAACGACCAACTGAGTCATTGATTTTTTTAAAATAAAAATAATATGTCAACCGAAACACAAAAACCAAAAGAAGAAATAAGATTTTATGGAATTCCGGAAAATTTTGAGCAAAATAGTGATATGCAGGCGGCTGATTTGCAAGCAATGTATGAAAA
The DNA here is from genome assembly GCA_049322675.1 of Patescibacteria group bacterium. Lineage (GTDB taxonomy): Bacteria > Patescibacteriota > JAHJAL01 > JAHJAL01 > JAHJAL01 > DAIRGB01. The sequence goes on from JBMORM010000004.1 coordinate 9,750, forward strand.
AAAATTCTTGATAGAGAAAACGCTTGAAGATGGAACAAAACAATACGAAAAAATCATTGGGCGAGGCGATGATTTGGATCAAATGCAAGCAATAAAGAATGCTTGGGATTTTAGAGTGGAATTGGTGGGAGATGAAAATTTAAAAAAGAATCAAAAGTTGAAGGGGATGTTTTTCAACGAAATGGATAAAAATTTTGCCAACCAGTTTTTATATGAAATGGACCAAAGATATGAAGTTGGTAGGCAAGAAAACAAACAGGTGGATTGGGACAAGTGGGCGAAGAATGCGGAGAGATTGTTTGATAAAAAGAAATATGACGGACAGATTGAAACGATGAAAACGGTTTTTGGTCCGGAGCAATCGAAGTTATTGGACGATTTTATGAAAAATGAGAGCAAATTATTTATTCCCAGCACTTTGGGTTTGCCGAATCTGACCGGGAAAACGGGAGGGGAAAAACCGACGCAAGCCGAATTGGTTGAGGCTTTGAAAAAGAGAATAGCGGAAAGTGGTTTGACTGAAGAAAATCAACGAAAAATTTTGAAATTTATTGGTAATTGGCACAATATGGTGATTGATCTGTCGGAAAAAACTGCACCCAGACAGGTAGCCATGACAAATGAGACAAGTGTGCCGCCTACTCCGATTCTTCGCAGTGATACTCCGACTGAAAAAGTGACAAATGATGGTAGTTTGCCAGGCGGTAATCCGCCGGTGGTGTCGGAGCCGAGTTATTATTAGGGTGATTTGTGAAGGTATTTTTGATGAATATTTAATTTTGATGATAGTTTTTAAATAAAAATAAAAAATAAGGAGAAAGTATGAGTCCAGTAGAAAATAATAATGATGATACAAAAAGTTTTAAAGAGTTATTGGAAGAAGCTCAGAAAAATCAAGTAACTAGGATTGATTTTCAATCGGAAGCAATGAATCCAAAATTGGAGGAGAGTGAGCATAGATTTGACACGGCAATACAGGAGGCTGCAAAAAGATATGGTGTGAATGTTGATTCGATGAACACTTCGGTTCCTATTGGAACATTGGGGGAGCAGGAGAAGTATAAAAATATGCCAAAGAACGAATATATCCAAAAAAAAGTTGATTATGTGACCAAGTTGGAAGGTCTGGACGAAACGACGAAAAATAAAGTGCTGGAGAGTATGAAAACAATGCCGGTCGAGAATCTCAATGGGTTTGTTTATGGTTTGGATCAGAATTTGAAAGCGGTGAAAGGTGGAAAATTGACAGTGGATAAGTTGGCAGGGAAAATCGATCTGGGAATGAAAGTGTGCAGCAAAAATTTTACGCAAACTTTGAATAATATTGAGCAACAGGTAGGAACTGATTTTGTCAAAAATAATTCTAAATTATTCGAAGTAGGGTTTGTAGGTGTTGGGATGGATTCTAAAGAATTTGTGAAAAAAATGGAAACTGAATTGGCAAAGGCATATCCGGATAAAAATCAAAGGTATTGGGTGGAAAAAACTTTGCTTAATGCTCATGGGATAGACCATCCTGATCCAGCGCCAAAGCCTGTGGTAACGCCGGCGCCGGTGGTTGCGTCGTATCCGACATCCGGAGTAGGTAATTCAAACATTAATTATGTTAATAACGTGAGTAGTTTAACGGCGGGAGGTGGGAGTGATATAAAATCTACTGAAAAGAAGGAAGAGAAGGTAGTGGCGGCTGCTAGTGCTACTGTAGGAAAATCTAGTAATGAGGAGGGAGAAAAAGAAAAATTGAATGAAAATAAATTATCAGATGCAGAGAAACAAATAATTGCTGGTCAATTAAAAACATTGAAGGAAATGAGAAAAGGAAAAATACTGGAAATCAATACTCTTGAGTCTAAAATAAGTACACATGAATCAGCGATGGAAGGATATAGATGCAAGGAAGGTGCTAATAGTTTTGACCCTGGTTTTTGTAGTAGGATGCAAAATTTGGTTTCTCAGGAAAAAGCTCAACTAGATCAATTAAAAGGGGAAAGTAGTAGGATAATGGGTAGGATTATTGAATTAACGAGTAAATTGTGATTAAAAACTAGGTCATTGATGTTTTGATGGAAAATACACCAGAATATTTGAAAGCGAAGAATCAAACTCCTGAGGTCAAGCAGGAAAAACCGCAGGTGATGAAGGCGAGTGCTGGGCCGGCGCCCAATCCGAAACCACAGAGTAGTTTGGAAAATTTTTGATAAAAGAATTTTATTATTTTAAACAAAAATAAATGTTGCCGGAAAATAAAAATATTAATGCTCCGGATATGCAGACTTTGAGGGAAATAACCGAAGCCAATATTGATAATAAAGAATCTGTGGTTCAGGATTTTGGGGACAAGAGGAAGAGATTGGAACAATCCGGTGACGAGGGATTTAAAAAAGTGGGAAATATGGTTGATGATTTGTTTTCTGAAGAGGAAGATGAAAAGGGTGGGATTAAAGAGGAAAATTACAAGGAAAATAAAATAGCCAAGTTGGACAATAATAGTTATAAATTGACTCCGGAAGAAAGAAAGATGATGGAGGGCTGGTCGGATGCGGAGGTAAATAAATTTGTAGTGGATGCTAATTATTATAAAGAACATGGTCGGACGGATTTTGAGAATTATAAACAACATTTGATCAGAGAAAGAAATGGGTCGGAAAATCGGCAAGCGGAGACTGGTAATGTAGATACAGGAAATCAAAATCAAAACTTGGAAAGTAACAATAATAATTATCAGGAATCGGGTGACTCGGGAATGGGTGGAGGAACGGGGGCGGTTGAGGGCGGCGGGGGCAGTAGTGGGGGTGATTATGAAAATAAAGATGTAAAAGTGACAGATCAGGGTGGAGATAAAGTGCTAAAGAATAGTCAAGGACAAGAACGCGGTAGAGCTATTCCTTTGGATGATGGTTCGTATAATGTTGTAGATAAGAGAACTGGTAAAGTGACGAATATATTGAAAGATGAGAAAACCGGAGAATATGTGGTGACGGATACGGATAATGGCAATGAAGTGGGACGGATGACCGAGGCGGAGGCGAAAAAGAAATATGGGCAGTAGTGAAAACTTAGCAAACGTAGCAAACGTAACATACTAATTAAAACGCTTAGAAACTCTTTTAAAATCTTATAAACTTGGGGATAAGCAGTAGAAAAAATTTAGTTACAAAAATATAAATAAAAATAAATAGGGAGAGGGAGATGAATAAGTTGATGCCAAATTATGGACAAAATGATCTTGAGGAAATGAATGTTTTGAATGAAAAACCAAAACCGGCGATGGTTGAGACGGGAGATGATGCCAACCAGAATCTGAAGAATGCTGGAGTGGGATTCGAAAGGGCGGTAAACGATAATATTAAGTCTTTGACAGAAGAAGTTACCAAACAAATTGACACTGATCCAGTTGTTCGTCCTGGGTATAAAGATAGTTTGGGAAGGAATGTGATTGAATATAAAAATGGCACCAAGGTGATTCAGGATACCAAGAACAATACTCAGGAACTAATTGGAAAAGATGGAAGTTGGTTGCAGTATTCTAAAGAGAGTGGGGAGTGGAAAAAAATTGATGAAGGGAGATATCAAGAAGTTACGACGGAAAGCGGAGATAAATATTCCCAAATTGATCATGTGAAAGATGGAAAGATTATTAAGACGACGAGAATATATGAACATGGAAAAATTGTGGAAGATGTGGTGGGTGGAAATAAAGTAAAACCAGAAGATTTGCAGAAAATTGATATGCCAGAGACTAAAAATGAAGTAAAGAAAGAGGAAATAAAAAACGAGGAATATTTTGATGGAGGTGAAATGGTGGTTGATGGAGATACCGAAAAAAAAGCACCATATGGCGAGATAATAGATCAATCTGTAGAAAAAGGACCAGCGGATATGCCGGAAATCAAGGATGTAAAAGTGGAAAATGTCCAGCAAAAAATGACCGAAGAAGATGTTCGCAACATGATGAAAAAAGAAAATATTACTTCACAGGAATTGTTTGCTTATATGGATAAAAATGGAATACCGCAAAATAATTCAGATGGAAGTAGAAAGTTGTGGAGTGAATTTACGGTTGAAGAACAATACGCGATTACTCAAGGTGTTTTGGAGGAGAGGAAGTTGAGCGATGTTTCTAAAGTTGAGGAAATAAAACAAACTGAGGGGGAATTATCGGAAAAACTGGATGATGGAAGTGTAAAATTGAAAACAGAAGAAGAAAAGGCTGAGGTTAAACAAGAGATTGAAGGAGTCAAAGAAGATGAAATGACGGGAAAAGTTGATAGTGGTTTGACTGAGATGGTGAAAGATTTACCACAAGTCGAACAAAAGACAGATACTGTTGTGAATCAATCAGTTCCAGTTGAGGAAGGAAAGTTTGAGAGAGTGGAGATGCAAAATTTGCCTGAACAGGCGGAAAAGCCTTTAACTTTGGAAGAAAAACAGAAGAATTTTTTGAAAGAAACTATCAATGATCTGAGTTATTTGGATATAAATAATGCAAGTCGTGAGCAAAATGGTTTAGTGATAAATTCTATTCAAGTGAGTATTGAAGGAGCAGGTGAATTGAATTTGAGTGAGTCGCAAAAACAGAACCTATATCGAACCGTGGATTTGCTTCGGTATCCAAATGATGAGACTTTAGGTAAATATCAATTTAACGATGAGGCGGATAGAAAAAATGTGGCTGATTTGGTGAGAATTAAGAATCCAAGTTTAGCTGATAGAATATTGCAGGAAGGTAAATTGGCGACTAATAATAAAGCAGAAAAAACGAGTTTTGATGCGGGCCAGAACGGGATTGATTCGACTAAAGAATTTGATCCGATTCAAGGTAACGTTGAAATTTATATGAGAAATAATGGTTTAAAACCGGATAATTGTTATGTTTTACCGGATGGAACATGGATGGTGAATGGAAAAAATTTGGGTTCACGAGTTTTTTATAACGAAACAGGTTTACAGCAGGTGGGTGTAAGTTATGATGATTTTGTGAAATATTATAATAAGTAGAATATTTAGAATAAAAAATATGCAAACAAAACTAAAAAATTTGATTTCGGGGTTGACGATTTCGGAGCAGCAGAAGGATTATTTGAGCTTGCTTATCAAACAGGAGCAGGAAGATTTGGTAATGAAAATACTGGAGAGTGTGCAGGGGGTGATGAAGGGGTTGGGGGAAAAAGAACAATTTCCAATTTCCAGTTTCCAATTTCCAAGTGAAAGGGTGAAACAACAAGGTTCAATTATAAAGGAATCCGTCCAAGTCGGGTCCACCGTGGGTGGACAAGTTTCAAGTGGGGAAACAAATACAGTCGCACAAACTCAACAGGTGGTGGATGTGGATGAGGAGGTGAATTTGTTGGCGGGGGCGTTTGATTATGCTGAGGAATTGTGGTTGAAGGCGGAGGAAACTTATGACAAGGTGAATTTGTCTTTGAAAAAAAATGATAAGTGGCTGGAAAGATTGATTGAAAAGGTTGGACGATCCAAGCAGGATATCAAGGATCGATTTATTGCATTGTTGACGGAGGCGAGGACCAAGTTGAAAGGGATTGATGAAAAAATGGATAATTATTGGTCGGAAATGCAAAAGAAAAAAAATGATGCTGATTATGTCTTGGGAGCGCAGGTGTCGGAGATCAGGTCGGTTTTTGAGAGTAAGACTGAGGCTGAGGTTCCGGAAAAAGTAAGTGAGTTTATCAAAAGATTGTGTGATCAACATAAAGAAAAAATTGATAATATGTCCAAAGCTTTTTCGGATATGTTGGATAGCACCGCCAAGGAAATTGATTATCTAACCAATGAGACGTCGGAAAAGATGAAAGATATTGTCAATGAGAGAGAGCAGAAGAAACTGATGGAGAAGATTATGAGTGAAGGGAAATAATAAATTTTCAATTTTTCCCCTCACGGGGACCAGCTGCTGCCGGCAATTTCCAGTTTTCAAACATATTTTGTAGTCGATATTAAGAAAAAAATAATTAAACAATTGAAAATTGGTCATTGGAAATTTTTTGGAAATTGAGAATTGGAAATTGGTTTTTGGGATCTAGTGACAATTAATAAATAAAAAAACAAAAATGGAAAGACGGGGAAATGGAGACAATTTGGGATTTGAGCAGTTTGTGCCTTCGGTGGAGGAAAAAACTACTATTGCGGAAGCGGCGGGGGAAGTGGTGGAGAAATTGCCGGAGCAGAAAATGGAGGAGACAAAGCAAAAAATGGACCAAACTGGAATGGCGGTAATGCATGCGGGGATGAGGATGAGACATATGTTTGGTCGGAGGATGCCGCCGATGGGATGATGGAGACAATTAAAAATGAATAATTAAGAGTGAATAATAAAAGAAAATAATATTTTTAAATAAAAATAAAATATAGGAGAGGTTATGTTTAAGAGAATTGAAGATCAAAATAATGAAGAGATCATTCCGGGGGAAATTGATAATTCATTTACGAAATCTGCAAATATTTTGGATGGTAAAGGAGAAAGTGTTATTGATGCAAGTACTAGAAATTATGGTGTCATGGATTCTATTTCTCAATATTTTAATCCTCGCGAGACTGTGCAGTTGAGTGATGAGATGAAAGAAAAATTGAAAGATGTTGACGTCAAACAAGTTTATAAAAGGTTGGACAAAATTAAGATTTTTACCAATCAGGATTTGGTTTATGTTTTTTCTGAAGCGTCTAAAATGCCGGTTAGTAAGGTTTTAGATTTGATGGAAATGGAGTATAAGAAGGACACAATTCATCCAGAATCAGCTTGTTTTAAATATTTATTTGACAATATCAAACAGGGCGGAAATTTACCCAGATATGATTTGATTGGTGATGCGGTGAATAAATTGAAAAAAAGTGGATTGGAGTATCGGAATGAGAAAAAGATTGAAAAGGATAGATATGAAGAAGCTTTGAAAGATACGAAATATTCAGCGCAAAGCAAACAAAGTACGGATGTTATTTTGTCTGATGAGAGTTTTGATGAAGTCTATAAAGAGAATTTGAAACCAGAAGAATATTCCAAAGAATTGCAAAATTATTTGTTTGCTGGTGTTTATAATTTTATGTTAAAGAGAGGTTGTAATTCAGATATGTACTACAAAGATTTTGTGGCGAATACTATTCAGTCTTCAAAAGAAAAGGGGATTGATTTGGCTGGTAATTAATTGATAATAATTTTGTAAAAAAAATAATTAAGGAGAAAAATATGTCAACACAACAAGATTTAGAGGCTTTGAAAAATTTGGACAAGAAAGAGAATTTGCCGGGGGAAGCGCCGGGGCAGCAGGCCGGTTTTTCGCCTGATTCCGCTTTGAGTTCTTTGACTCAAATGGAGACGGGGGTGAATAAACAAGTAGAGGCTGGTTTGACGCCGGGGACTACATTGGATAATGGTTCGGTTTTGAGTAGGGTTGAGGGGCAAAAATTATCAGGGGGGGGCGATGAGCTTGATAAGCAAAATATTGTTTTGCAACGGAAGGTTGAAAATTTAAATAGTACAGAAAGAAAATCGTATGAAGATTTTATTAAAGTGTTAATTGAAAATAATATCTCTCAACCGCGTATTTTTTTCTTGAGTCATCCTGAGTATATTGACGTTTTTAAACAAGGAACTCCAGATATTGGTCTTTTTTTAAAAGCTAATAAGGATTTGAATTTGTATGTTAAAGAATCTTATAAAAATGTAATTAATGCTAAAAAGTTTGGTAAAAATTGGCGAGAAATATTTGATTGGGAGACCGAAAATGCGATTAATGAAGGTGATAATAAACAAGAAAAAGATTCGAAACTAAGCAAAGTTGCTCAGAAATATGAATTAAGTGCAGTTGATAGAGAAACGCGAGATAAACAATTATTGAATTTGGAATATTCATTTTATTTGATAAAGGGTAATTTGGTTGGTGGTTTGAGTGTTGATGATTTTAAAAAATATCATGTTGATGCTTATTTAAAATCGCAAAAAAATCTTGCTGGACAATAAAAATAAAATAAAAGGAGAAAATATGGCTTTAGAAAAAAATATGCAACAAGTGCCTGAAGTGGCTGAAGATGAAGAAAAAATGATTTTGCCACCGCAGGGCACATTGTTGTCTCCGGATCTGCCTAAAGATTCGATTAATGTCTTTAGAAAGATAATTAATAAGGAAATAGATCGAGGTTTTTTGTCGAAACAAAGTGAGGTTCTCGATCAGAGTATAAGTGTGGGTGTGGATCAACAGGATTTATCTTCATTGGAGGTTGCTCAAATACAGAAAATGAGTCCTTTGGATATTTCCAAGAAGATTGAGGGACTGTCGGAAAAGGAATTGTGGGACTTGGGAAAAAAATTAGATATTGTTTGGGCGAATGAGCAAAATAAAGCTTTGATAAATTCTTTGGCGACGACAGCTGGAATATCCGTGAGCAAGGCTTTGAAAGTAATGATTGAAAACAACGGTTCTTTTTCTCAATTATTTGGAGAAAAAAACGGTCCATCTAAGAATAATTTATTGGAAAACAAATTTGGATCAAAAGAAGCTGGTTTTAATTATTTAACTGATAGTTTGAAATTATTGATTGATCGTGGTTATGCTGATGCCAGTGCAGTTTATTCTCAACAAAATAATGGAGCGGTTTTATCCCAATATGATTATTACAAAAATACATATGAGGCTTTTGCTCCTTTGGTTCACGAGTATTATTTTCAGAATGGGATGACTGGCACTTGGCGAAATGAATATGTAGGGACTTTTATGCCGGCATATCGTGAGGGATATAAAGATATAACCAAACAATTTGCCGGGTATTAATTTTTTTCTATGACATACAACCAAAACATCGAGGGGATGGGGCCGAGTGAGTCGGCGGATGCGACACAAAATAAATTTTCGCCCGAGCAAAAGTCGGGCGAGAGGATGGATGTGTCGGAAAAGAAGTTTCAGGGAAGCATGGCTGGGATGAGTAAATTGGAAGATTTGACCGGGGAGAATTTGAGCGATGATCGTTCCCGGGAAATGCAAGAGGCTAATCTCAATGCCAACAATCCTTCGGTAAATAATTTTATGGAAAATATGCCGGAGGACGTGAAGCTTGAGGAATTAAAAAAGGATCCTTATGAAATGCAAAAATATACCAATGAAAGTTATGAGATTTGGAAGAAAGAAAAGGAGAAAGAGGGGATCGCGGTAACGAAAGAAAATTATATAAATGCTTTGAAGGCTGGAGGTTTGAACGTGGAGGAAAATATACCGGTTTTGGATGCTCGCAAAATGGCGATGGCCAACAATTACAAATCGGGAGTTTTGAATGACGCTCAGTTGGAAAATTTGGTGAAAACGAATCAAATTTCCGAACAAGATGCGCAGGATATCAAAACGTATGCGGAATACAAAAAAAATATGACGGAAGCCCCGGCGACGCCGCCGGCGCAACCGCAGAACATGCCTAACCAAAATGTTTATGTGGCGCAGACGCCAACAAATCAGCAGTATGCTTCTGAACAAAATATCAATCAAGTTGGGGGAGGGCAGCCGCAAGGTTTTGAAGGTAGTGGGGAATATGATCCGGTAACCGGGAAAGAATTGAGCAAGGAAGAGGCGGCGGCATATCATCAGGGAGTAAATATTAATCAGTTTAATACAAATCAAGAAATGCAGAATCAGTGGAATAAGAACTGATATATATCAAGTTTCGAGTAACAAGTATCAAGCATGGGGAATAATCAAGATTTGGAAAATTTGAAGATTGATAAATCGGCAGAGATAAAGAAAAACGATAGTGATGTTGCGACGGACGATTTATTCAAAAATTATGATTCCGGACGAGAAGGGATGGGAAAGATTGAGGGGAATGTAGTTGCTTTGGATGAGGGTGAGAAAGAAAAGTTGACTGAAGAACAAATGGAAAAGTTGATCACCAAAGATCAACGTTTGAAGTTGGAAGAGTTGGCGGAGACGGGAAGTATTGAAGAGATGTTGCTTGGCTTGGATCAAATATTTTCTTCCAAGATGGGAGTGGATACTATGGATCTGGTTGATGCCAATGGTGTTTTGACCGAGAAAGGAAAAACTATTTGTCAGTATTGTCGGGATTTCAAAAAAGAGCGAGATAATTTTAAGCCAAAAGAGTGGTTGGCGTTGGTTTTTGCCGATATGCGATATGCCGAATCAATGGTCAAGAAACCGGGCGATTTGAAAAACATGATGGATGAAAACAGCGGGGAAAAATATTGGGAAGTGTATGACAAAAAAAATTTTGATGGTTTAAAAAATGAAGCGATAAATATTTTTGATGGAAAGTATAAAAGTGAAATGCGAGATTTGTTGAAAGAAGAAAAGGCTTTGATTTTGTTTTTGCCGAGCCTAAATGGAATGCAAGAAAATCAATGGGAGTTGTTGGATGATTATGTTCACACTTTGCGGCGATTTAAGTACAAATCAGTTCCTGAAGGAATAGATAGGGATGAGATGGAAGAGCAGATTAGAGAGCATATTGATAGTATTGGTCGGATCAAGGGGGAAGAGAATCTTTGGGAGAAGTGGGAAAAATATGATGAGATGGAAGGGGAGGAGAAATTTTAAATATAGCAAAAATAACAAACATAGCAAACATGACAAACTCTTGGAAACGCTTATAAACACTTTGAAACTCTTTTAAACTATTATTTGTGAGTAGGATTTATTAAAAAAATTTAAATAAAAATAAATAAGGAGAGTAAAATGGAATTTGGTAAAGATAACTTGGAAAAAAGTGGATTTAGAAAAATGAATTCAGTTTCTGAGGGTAACATAGTAGTTGATCCAACGCAATCGTTGGAAATAGGGGCGAAAAAAATTGACAATATTTCCAGAAAGTTGGAAAATTCAGAATTGAAGCTGAAGGATGACGAATTGCCTACCTTGGATGAAAAGAAGATAATTGAGAAGTATTTGGGAAAATTGGATGACCAATCGCTGTGGTTATTGAGAAAAGTTGGTGGAAATTTTTCTTGTCATTGGGATGATTGGGGATTTAAGCTACGAGACATGAAAGATCAAGATTTAGTAAAGGTGAAAAGTATTATTAATTTACCGATAATGTCGCCTAAAAAGATTTTATCCGAGGATCAGTTGGCTCAATTCAGATGGTTGCAAGATAGTTTACAGTCTGAGCATTATGGTTTTGCAAAACAAACCCCAAGCGAATTGTTACGCTCTTGTCAATCTTCTTTATATTTTTACAATCAATATTTAGAAAATAATGGCGTGCAAGATCCTGAAGGGTTAATTTCCAATGAAGAATGGAAGTATTCCCAAAAATATGGAAAAGAGATAGAAAATGAGATGAAAGACGAGGAGAAAAATAAACCAAATATATCAGGAAAACCACCGGTGTTATTTGATGAGAAATAGAATTTATAAAGATTAAGAAAATATTAAATAAAAATAAATAGGGAGAACAAAATGGCTGATGGATTTGAGTTACCAAAAGATTTTAGACCGCCTTCAACTTTGGAGGTAAATTGGGACAAGATGACGGAGGCGCAAAAGTTTGATTGGTATCAGCATTATCGAGGTAATACTTTGGATCAGTTTAGTATGAGTGCTTTGACGGGTGGCAAGCTGGAGGCGATGGCTATGGCTACTATTGACAATAAAGACGTTACTTTGTCTGATGTGGATAAAGATGTAACCCAGGCTACTAATACGGTTTTGGGTTGGTTGGAAAAGAAAAATTATGATTTGGTAAAACCGGTGAGAAATTATGGTGTGTCAGTAATGGGAGCTTCTTTCAAAACTATGAAGGAATATTTTGGCGAAAATACACCGGATGGAAATACTTTGCATAGTATGTTGAACGGATATTTGGGAATTGTGGGAAATGTGCAAGTGGAAGATATCGCCAAATTTGAAAATGCCAATCCGCAGATTGCCAAATTGTTTGACGACAAGACAAAGACAATTGATGCCGATGCTTTGAGATTATATTTGAAAAATTTTAATCAAATGGCTTTCAAAGGAAAGGAAACTTCGGTAACAAATTTGCAATATTGGCAGGCCAAAGCGTTTGAATACCAGTTTTGCAATTGGATGACCGTTTTAAAAGGTGTCGATGCTTGGGCGATTTATAAAAATTATGATAAAAAATAAAATAAAAAAGGGGAATGGAGATGGATTCGAAACAAATTGAGACTGGTTTGGATGTAGAAAAAAATATCAATCTAATCATGGGAGCGATTCGCTAAAAGGCAAGATCAATGTTGAACAGTCGGTGAATCAATAGTCGAATTCGAAAGGAAAACCTGACGATTTTACTATGGCCAATATGTATAGATTTTATCAAGATATAGATAATTTGGTCGGCGGTACCATGAAAGAAAATATTGCCAAGGGAGTTGATGTTTCTGGATTGACAAAATTGAGAGAACAGGGATTGAATGGGATGATAAATAAAAGTAATGTTTAATTAATTAAAATAGAACCTGGGAATCAGGCTCTATTTTTTTTCTGTTTCGTTACTGCTGAATTGTATTTGAAGTTGTGAAATTAGATCGTTTTATCGATGAGTTGGCGAAAGACTTTGTATCCATTACCGATAATTTTTGGTCCCCAGTCGTCACCAAAAATATCCAGGCAGGGCTTGATTACTTTTTTAAGAAAAGTATTTCTTTTATCAGGCTCTGGCAGTTGAATAATTTTTTTCAGGCAGGGTTGGGTACCATATTTTAGACAAGCTACCAAACTGGAAAACATTTCTTCCGGGTTGTCATAGGGATGACCGGTGGTTGGATATTTTTGGGCAAAAACTTGTGATTCGGTGAGAAGTTGATATATCTGATTGGTGGCGGGATCGGGTGGAATGATCGATTGTTTGGCCAAAGATTGAAAAGTCTGAAAGGCTTTTACTAAATTTTCTTTTTGCCAGTCACGCAGGGCGCGGGGAAGAAAGTGAATTGCTTCGTGAGTGGTAACGGCCAAGAGTAGTTGTTCTTCGGGAAAAAAAGTATTGAGTCCGACAATATTGCCTTTGTCGATTTCAGCGTGAAAATCAAAATCATTGTTGGTTTTTTCTTGTTGGTCTGGGTAAAACAAGAGACATTGTTTGATGGTGCAAGGATCGGAAAAAGGATCGTTTTGTCGGAGTTGGAGAATAAAATTATTGATTGTGGCGCAGGTGGAGTATATTTTTTTTATAATAGCGTGAGCTTTTTCTGAGGAACAATTGATATTGTGGTCTGATGCAACCACTAGTGGTTTGGTGTCAAAATCATCTTTTTGTTCCAGATAATAGATGGGTTGTTCCAAGAAATATTTGGTGGCGAGTTCTCGGGTATTGCGGTCACTTTGAAAGAAAAAATGCAAAGGAAATTCAAGAGAGCCGTTGTCTGAATGGTACATAGAATGAAAGTCGTGACGGAAACTCAAAAAATGGGGATCGGATTGGTGATGAATTGTCGAGACAAAGCCATTTTTATCAATTTCTGTGGGTTTGATAATGATGTTTAGTTCTTGGTCATTGGTGTAATTGGAGGTATTGATGAGGAGAGCTTCATTGGTATTGAGCAATGTTTTGGTAGGATTAAGAGAAAAATTCATGGTGAGGCCGGTTTTTTTGAGCAGTAGGCCGGGGATAATTTCGCAATCGTTTGGTTCGATTTTTTCGGGTAGTCTGGTAAGAGGATTTTGGGTATTGATATGGTAACGATAAGATTGAGAGCCGACTTGATAACCAATATTGCCGCCACCAAGCAAGCCTATTAAACTGCCATATTTGGCGGTATTGGTTATGATTTTTAAGAATTGACGGCGAGTGGGAGTTTGTTGGAAAAAATCAGTTATGGGTTGAGAAGGAGCGTGATTGTTTTTATGGTCGGGGCGGGAGTTGGGAGTAGGAAAGTTTTCTGGTGAGTTGTTCATAGTAAATTTAATTTTTTATAGATTATTGTTGTATCAGTTTATGATATTTTTTTCAAGTCTGTTTGTA
>JBMORM010000005.1:0-2831 GCA_049322675.1 Patescibacteria group bacterium
AAAAATTGGAAAAGAGATGAATATTGCAGAAGTGGTAGAGAAGTATCCGCAGACTAGAGAAATTTTTTTTGATTTAGGTTTAGGTTGTGTTGGTTGTGTGGCAAGTAGTTTTGAAACTTTGGAGGAAGGATTATTGGCCCATGGATTGGATGTCGATGAAGTGTTAAAAAAATTGAATTCAAGTTTGAAGTAATTTTTATGACTATTTATTCTTGTCGTTGTTTGCAGTGTGAACATGATTTTTTTTACTTGGAAACGGAATGTCGTTTTGCCGATAGAGTTTTTTGTCCGATTTGTCAGGGAGGAGTGGACGTGGATGATCTGCAAAAACCTGAGGGAAAAGAGTGGTCAAAGTGCAGTCATGGTAAAAAAAGGAATTGTAAAAATTGTCCCAAAAAAAACTCTCAAGATTGAGAGGGTAGTAATGATAGTTATTTTTACAGTTATTTTTTGATTATTTTCTGAAAAAATATTTTATCGGCTGGAAGCATGGATTTGTATATTGCTTGGCTGGTTTTTTCAACTTTGTTTTCTGACCAGCCGGGTTGAATTTCGTGGATAAATTCGTGTATTATTGTGATTATTTTTTCTGGTTCATCTAGGCTGTCGTTAATTAAAATTGTGTCTGTGTCAGGTTCAATAAAGCCTTTGATAGGTAGGCCTTGAAAACGACGGAAGTTTTTTATGAATTTGATTTCATATGTCCCTTCCAAGATATAGTATTTAATTTTTTCGATCACTTTTTGTTTTTCTTTTATTTTTTTGAAATTATATTATTATAACAAACATATAGTTTTTAGTCAATTGTTTTAACCTGTAAAAAGAAAATACAGTTTATAACTGTATTTTCCTGAAGACTAAAAAATGTTAAAAGAATTTAACAAATTGTTATCTTTTTTTAGCTGTCTTTTTAACAACTTTTTTTGTGGTCTTTTTTGCTACTTTCTTGGTAGCTTTCTTGGCCACTTTTTTCTTGGCTACTGCCCTCTTTTTGGTTGCCATAGTAGTTATTGTTAATTAAGAAATAAACACAAAATGCATTTTTATTGTAGTATGACTTGCATGTTTTGTATAGTCTAGGGATAATGTACTTGTAGAGGTGATTATGAGAAAATATATTTTTTTGTTGTTGATATTTGTATTTTTTTGTAATGGGTGTATGGCTGTGGATAAATCAAGGGAAGTGACTCGAAAACAATCTCCAAATAAGGAAAATGCAAATCAAGATTTTGAAAAAAAAGAAAAAAAAGAGTTGCCAACCAACTTTTTTTTGGATGTTCCGTTTGTGATGCAGGCTCCATTTGCCAATTGGGATGAGCACAATGAGAGTTGTGAAGAAGCGGGATTGTTGTTGGCAAATTATTTTTATAGAAATGAAAAATTGTCAAAAGATACTGCAAATGAGGAATTGAAAGAAATGGTCGCTTTTCAAAAAAATAACTATGGTGCCGAATTAGATATTTATGCGATGGAAATGGCAAAATTGGCAACTGATTTTTATGGATATGATGAGCCGAGAGTTTTTAAGGCGACAAAGCAAAGTATTGTTCAAGAGATTGTAAGTGGTAACCCAGTTATTGTGCCAACTACTGCGGCTTTTTTAAAACCGGAGAAAAATGATTATCCAGAAATGGGTTATCACGTGGTGGTGATAGTTGGGTATGACGAAACGGGGTATATAGTCCATGATCCGGGTACATATACTGGGGAAAATACCCATTATAGTTATTTGGTTATGGAAAAGGCAATGGCGGATTATGGAAATGAAGTATTGGTTTTGAGATAAGAGTTAGAGATTGTTTTTTGCGAGAAGCAATCTTTTGTTGATAAATTGGGGTGGAACTTGAAAGTGTTCCGCCAGCTCCTCAATGTTTAGATGAAGAATGGGGGTAAGTTCTTGTTTGGGAATGAGAAGATATGCGGCAAATTCCTCGGCTTGGGCTTCTTCTTTTATGTTTTGATGGTATCTGTTTTTAGCAAAGAACAGTTGGTTGCCGGTATGAAGAAAATGATGGCCAAGGGCATGGGCTAAATATCTTCTTTTTTTGGTATGCGAAAGAAGATTGTTTAGGATAATATAATCTCCGAAGTATAATTCTTTTAATCGTCCTGAAAGGGGGTGTTCGATGACTTCGATTTTTTCGTACTCGGCGATAATAAATGGGTTGTTGGTTTTGTATCGGGCGATAATCTGAGTGGATTTTTCTTGGACCAAAGTGTTCATTTTGTTTGAAAATTAGAGATTATTTTGTTTTTTGTTTTAGACGTCTCAATTTTACTAATTCGAATGCGTCTATAATAGATTGTTTTTCGTCTTTGCTAAGATATGGTATTTCTTTGAGCATGAGGGTAACGGCAGGGTCGGCAATGCCGGCTTCAGTAATTTTTGCTTCAACTATAATATCTTCAATTTCTTTTTTTATTAGACCCAAGCCTTTCTTGAAAATATTTTCGTAAACTTCATTTTTTTCGGGAATGCGAGCAAAGTTGGTTATTTGGCTTAGGTAGGCTTCGGTGTAGCCAGTTTTTTTAGCAATTTGTTTCAAGGGTGTGTTTTTGGGAAGTCTTTTTAAAATTTCTTTGATGATTAGTTTACCGACTTGCGGTGAAATTCTTTGATTTTTGCCTGTTGTCATGTTGTCGTCTCCAAAAAATTTTTATATAAATTTCATTATCTTTATCTTAACACATATGTAAATATTCTCAAGAATGAATTGTGGATAAATTTTTAAGAAAAGATTAATTGAATGTCTTTTCCAAAAAATTTGTAATATAAATAACTAAAGTGTTAATATGATTTTAGAAGAAAAAAATATTGATTTGCAGATATA
>JBMORM010000006.1:0-14543 GCA_049322675.1 Patescibacteria group bacterium
AAGAATGGATGGTTGGTGTGGTCGGCGCGATTGTTAAGTATTTTTTTGTTGTTGGTTGTCATGGTGATTGGAGTGTTGGCTTTTGGCTATGCTCAAGATAGTTCAAAAATAAGAGTAAGTCATAGTGAGGACTTGCAATTTGGCGTTGATACGGGTGGAGCATCGATAATGTCGGTGATTGATGGTTCTCAAGAAACGCAGTCACAAGAAAGTATTGTGATAAAAAGCGGTCAGAATATTTTGTCTTATACTTCGGAGCCAAAGAAATCTGACACTTTATTTTGGATGGTGGCAGCGAAGGTGAAGATGAATGTTCCTGATGGGACAAAGGTAGTTGCCAATGTGCGTACCAGTTTGGATGGTCAACAATGGGGTGAGTGGGAAGATTTGGATTTGGAAAAAACGAGTACGGAGGAAAACGTGTTTATGACGGAAGTACCGATTTTGTTGGCCAAGAAAGCTAAATTTGCGCAATATTCTTTGGTTCTGACAACTGAAAATGTTCAGGTGTCTCCGCAGGTGGAAGAGGTAAAATTGACATTTTTGGATCCGGATGACAAATTGGCTTTTGTTAAAAAAAGTTGGAAATGGGCGGTAGATAAGGCGACTGGAAAAGAGAATGTGGATATTATTTCTCGAGCGGAATGGGGAGCAGATGAATCATTGATGAAATGGGATCATGAATATGCGCCAATAAAACAAGTGATTGTGCATCATACGGCTGGGAGTAATAATTCACCTTTGGATCCGGCGGCGGTGGTAAGAGGTATTTATTATTTTCATGCCGTGGAAAAGGAATGGGGTGATATTGGATACAACTATTTGGTTGATCAATATGGAAATATTTATGAAGGTAGAGAAGGTGGTTTGGGTGTGGTGGCTGCGCATGCAACCAGTAATAATTATGGGAGTGTTGGTGTAGCTTTGATTGGAAATTATGTATCAGAGGAGCCCGGCGCCAATGGGATTAAGGGTTTGATTGAATTGATAGAATATGTTGGTTATCAGGCAGATTTGGATTTGGTTTCCACTCATAGTTTTCAAGGAAAAAATATTCCGGTAGTGGCTGGTCATCGGGATGTAAATTATACTGAATGTCCGGGTGAAAAATTGTACAATATGCTGTCAGATATTGCGAAGGCGGCTGCGGCCGGACAGAGTGGTTTGCCCACAAAAACATTTGAAGCAAAATTTTTGAATCAATCAGAAAATAATATTTCTTTGCAGACCGGTGAGACAAAATCGGTGGTTTTACAGTATCAAAATACTGGCACGGCGGTTTGGTTAAAAGAAAGAGGGGAAGTAAGTTTGGTTCCGGTTGATCCTTGGCCGAGGAAAAGCGGTTTTACGGCCGATGAATGGAAAAGTGCCGAGGAAGTTGGCTTTGTGGGAAAATTGACTGTCAGTCCCGATGAAAAAGTATATATAAATTTGGATTTGAAAGGTAATGAAGAAAATGGAAGTTCGGTGGAAAAGTTTGCCCTCAAAGGTCCGGAAGGGATAATGGCGGGAACTGAGTTTTCTGTTGCGGTAGAAAATAAATTTTTGGATACAAATAAAAATGAAAATCAAAATATAGTCGATAATCAAAATAAAGATAAAGAAATTGTATTGCCTGATCAAAATGGGAATGAATCTCAAGAAACAAAATCAGATCCTGACTCTTTTCATGCGACGTGGGCAGCGCAATCCGATCATGTTGAGATGTATCCTGGGGAAAGGAAAGAGGTTTGGATAGAATTGAAAAATACTGGTAGCGTGGTGTGGAAACAGGTTGGAAATAGTAATCAAGTACGTTTGGGTACGGCCAATCCTTTGGACAGAGGTAGTGATTTTTTTGATAAGGATTCGTGGGTTGCCGCTAATCGGATTGGCTTATCTCAATCGGAAGTGGGAGTGGGAGAGGTTGGAAAATTCAAATTTTATCTTCAAGGCAAATTGACTCCGGGAGTATATGATGAATATTTTCGTCCGGTGGCAGAAAATGTTACTTGGATGGAAGATCAGGGAATATTTATTCGAGTAATTGTGAAAGAACCTGAATACAAGGGGGAATTGGGTCGGCAAAGTGAAAAATCTGTACCAATGCTAGCTGGACAAAGGGCGAGATTTTGGGTGGAAATAAAAAATACGGGAAATGTGACTTGGAGAAAAGATGGTAACAGTCCGGTGGTTTTGGGAACTGACAATGAAATGGATCGAGCCAGTGAGTTTTATACTCCTGGTTTTTGGCTGGCGCCAAATCGAGCGGCGAGTATGAAACAGTCGTATGTGGCGCCGGGTGATACGGCTAGGTTTGAAATTTTGATGACAGCTCCCGATGAGCCGGGAAATTATCGCGAATATTTCCGACCGGTGGCAGAAAATATGTCGTGGGTAGAAGATGTGGAAATCTATTGGGATATTCAAGTTGATTAATAGTGCATTTGATATAAGAAATTTTTAGAAAATAATTGGAAAAAAAATAACTGGAATCTTTTTTTATGAGCAAAAAAATTGGTTTGCTATGGATATTGTTGTTGTCGTCATTTTGTTTATTGAATGCCAATAAAGTTGAAGCGCAGACATCTTGTTTGAGAAGAGTGGGTGCGGTGGAAGGAAATTTTTATAATTATTATTTGTCATTTTTAAATACCAGTTCCAGTTCGGCGACTGGCTTTCTTTCTTATGACAATTGTCAGTCGGCAGGAAATCGGGCGGTGAATTTGAATTGGCATTCTTGTGCTGGATTTGCTGGCAAACAGGGACCGATGATTTTGGCTTGTCGATTGTTGGACAATGGTCAGGTTGTTGACGCTGGTAATTTGACTTTGAGTAGTAATCTGACACCTTTGCCATATGGAAGCAGTAACTATGGTAAAACCGTGCAATGGAGTATGGCTAATAATCAAGATAGTATGTTGTCGGTTCGCAATGTTTCCGGTAATCATGATTATCAGGTGGAATGTTTGTCACCGGGTTGGATGGGAAGTAATTACTATTTTTGTAATTCGGGCAGTATGTCGGTTAGTGCTAATAATGCTCAGTGTGGTCAGGCTGCCAGGACATATAATTCGGATGAAACTGGTTACACTCAACCATTTTGTAGTGTGGGTGAGGTCAATGGCGCCAATCCGTCTTTTCCGGCAGTCAATAGTACTGTCAGTTGGACTTGTAACGGGACAGGCGGTGGAGCACAAGCCAGTTGTTCGGCTTTTCGCAGCAATAATATTATTACAATATATGATGCTCCGGCGAGTGGAGTCTGTGGCGAGGCACAAAGAACGTACTCCAGTACAGACACCGGTTTTGTAATGCCATTTTGTAGCGTCGGCAGTTTGGTTGGAAGTAATCCGGTTTTTCCCGCTCCCGGTTCGACGGCCAATTGGAGTTGTCAGGGAGTCAATGGTGGAGCTACTACGGCTTGTTCGGCTTATAGAACTAGTGTTCCGGTTGGATTTTGTGGAAATAATGTTATTGATAGTGGGGAACAATGTGATGGTGCGGCGGGGGGAAGTTGTACCAATGGGTGTAATAATGGTACGTGTCAGTGTTTGCCGGCGGCGTATTGCGGAAATAATGTCGTCGAAGGAACGGAACAATGCGATGGTTCCAATCTTGGTTCTTGTTCTTATGGTTGTAATGGTTCGTGTCAATGTCAGGATGATACGATTCCTCCGGTCACGACCGCTTATTACAACAATTCAACAACGATTATTGAATGGTATACGGATAATGTTTCGGTGTCTTTGCAGGCAACCGATAATTTGAGTGGGGTGCAGGAGACGAGAATTTGTATTGACCAAACCAATACTTGCACGCCAACTACGGGGACGACCGGAACTGTGACTTTTGAGGGTACCAGTTATGTTCGATATTTTTCGATTGATCGAGCGGGTAATATTGAGTTTACTCATTCTGACGAGATCAGAATTGATAAGACTCCGCCTGATGCATCGGCGGATAACGCCAACTCAGGTTCATGGTACAATCTTTTGACCAGGCCGAAAATAAATATTACTGCTTTTGATGCCTTGAGCGGTTTGGCTTGGACAAATTTTAATTGGGACGATAGTGATTTTTCGCGTTGCACCAATGAAGGTGTAGATTTGAATGTTTCTCCAATAGCGTATTGGAAACTTGATGAGACTTCGGGAAATGATGTGGCGGATAGTTCGGGTAATAATCATAATGGAATAGCTTCCGGTCCTACGATTACAACCGGAACATCTTATAATGCGAGGAGTTTTGTTAATGAAACTGATGCTATCGATATAGTTAATTCGAATGGTTTAGATTTGACTGGCAATTTTAAGATTGAAGCGTGGGTCAATAGGACTGACGACAATGGTCATACGATGGGTGTGGTGACAAAATACAATGAAGGCGAGAGTGGCGGTTACGCGTTGATGGTAGGTCGAATGGGTGAAGTTTATTGTCGAACGTTCAACAGTGCCGGCGATAGGTTTGATTCATATTCTGATTATAATGATCCAAGAAATATTACTGTTGGAAGCGGTTGGCATAAAATTGCTGCCGAGCGATTTGGTGCTACTTGCCGGGTTTATATTGATGATGTGGATGTCACCAAAGATTTTGCCGATCATAGTGAAGTTGCTGTCAGTTCCGCTCCGGTACAAATTGGGGCAGGCATAAATACATATACGGATATTAAAAATTTTATGGGTGCTATTGATGAAATAAAAATATATGATTTTGTTCCAAAACAACAAGCTAGTTTGCCTGATGCGGTTGCCAAGTGGAGTATGAATGAAAATGCGGGGGATGCGGTAGTTGATGTTTCTGGTAATGGCAATGATGGAACTGCGGATGGAACAACAATTGTTGATGGGATTAGTTCTTTCTCAAGGAGTTTTAACGGATCAAGTGATTACGTATATATTGATGATCCGCAAACAATTCCTGTGGGTAACGATCCTAGAACTGTTTCTTTGTGGTTTAATTCAAATATTGCGTATGGAAGTAGGCCGGTTACTTTGTTCCAATATGGTACTTCCAATCTTGGTCAGCAATTTTCTTTGATTGTGAGGTCTGATTGGGAACCAGGGAAATTATATTTTTGGGGCCATTGGGCGGATGCGGTGGTTAGTGAAGTTTTGGTTCCAAATACTTGGTATCATGCGGCAGTAAGTTATGATGGCACAAATGTAAGAATGTATCTCAACGGAGTGTTAAAATCGCAAACAGCGTTAAGTTTAGATACGGTAATGGATGGAAATGGGTTTCGAATAGGAAATGGGACGTGGAATAGCAATAATTCTTATTGGGATGGAAAAGTTGATGAACTTAAAATTTATGATTCGGCATTGTCGGATCAACAGGTTGAAGCAGATTATTTATTGAACAAACCGGAACCAACCAAAATTGGTTGGTGGCCGATGAATGAATCTTCTGGCGATACTGTGGCGGATAATTCCGGCAACAATAATGCTGGTGTGGCTACGGGAGCGGTTGTTGATGATGGAATAAAGGGTAATGCTAGAAGTTTTGCCGGTGGAACAGATCGGGTGAGTGTTCCTGATAGTGATTTGTGGGATTTTGGTAGCAATAATTGGACGGTAGGGTATTGGGTTTATCATACTGATCCGGTTGGTTCTTATAATGCGCATATTATGCATGGCACCAATCATACTGGAGGGAAGGCTTCGTGGTTTATTCGAAGACAAGCTAGTGGCGAGTTGGCAATTTTGACTTCCAGTACAGGCAATAGTTGGCCGGCGACATTTCACGGAACGACTACGATCACTAGCGATGCTTGGCATTATATTGTGGCTCAGAGAGATGGAGACAGAATGAGACTTTACCTTGATGGTAGATTAGAATTTGACAGACCGGGTGCAATAAATATCTTGAATGTAAACGATGAATTGACAATTGGTTCGGAGAAAACGACAACTGGAGTTTTTGGTAATGGTATGGCTGGTTTGATTGATGATGTTAAAATTTATGATTCTGTTCTTACGGCTAGGGAAATTGCTAAGGAATACAATAATAATAACGTGAATCATAATTTTTCTGCGCAAATCAATATCGTTGGTGAGGGGCGACATAATCTTCATATTTGCGCAGCCGACAATGCTGGATGGCATCGGACTTGGACTGGTGAATATAATTTGGATATTACACCTCCTTTGGGGGGGAGTGTTACTATTGCCAATCTTGATGGTGATGATTATACGCCTGATTTTAATATTTCTTTGGATGTCAACCGAGGCAGCGATAGTGTTTCCGGAATGTCGGAAAACAATAATGATTATTTGTTGGAAGTTTCAACAGTACCTTTGGTGGCTGATACTTGTACGGATTTGGGAAATACTTGGGTTGACGCAAATGTCGATGAAATAGCCAATTTATCTTCGTATTTATTGAATGCGGCGATTGATACTTGTTATCAATTTAGATATACCGTAAAAGATAATGCGGGAAATGACACGATCTATTTGAGTAATATTGCCAAGGTGGGCGATACTCCGGCTGTTAGTCCTTTATTTAATCCTGATACGATGGAATCGGGTAATCTACAGGTTTTGCTAACTGATTCCAGACCTAAACAGGAAGATCGTATTACAGTTTCATATCAAAATTCTATTGTTCAGACAATTACCGATGGGAGTCTCAAACTGACTGTTCCGACAGAATTTGATTTGACTTTGCTTGCGACGACCGATGTGTCTATCGGTGGAAGTGATGTGGTGTGGAATACTCCAATAGTTGATAGTGGCGCAAAAACAATCGTATTTCCTTTTGTTGGCAGCTTGGATGAGACAGATGGATTGATCACTGTATTGATCGGGAAGACAAATTTTGTTTTGAATCCTGAGAATACGGGTAGTTATAAGTTTTTTATGGCTGGGTGTGTCAGCAATGATGGGGCGGGCGATCCAGTTGAGGAGTACACGGCAGACGTGGCGATAATGGATGGGGTAACGGTTACAGCCATGATACCTTCGAGTCTAACGTTTTCTGTGTTACCGGTTGGTTTGGGAGAAGAGGTCAATGGTGAAGTTATTAATATCGAAAGTCAGGCAAGTCTGATAAATTATGATGTGGTTGAGCCAGGCAATAAAAAAGTAGCGGCTCATGATTTGAGAGTTTCGACCAATGCGGCTGATGGGTTTGAAGTTACTTTGCAGGCACCAGAAGAATTTTCTGCAGCCAATGGAGATTTGATTGCGGCTTTTCCCGGTACAAATTCGTCGCCGGTGGAATGGTCTTCGCCAGCAATGGGATATCATGGATTTTTTGGTTATACGACGGAAGACGAAACTTTGGGTAGTTCTCCGATAAGTCGTTTTTCCGGTAACAGATGGGCCGGTCCCTCAAGTTCTTTTCAGGAGGTTATGCGTCATTTTGCACCGGTGGATGGTGTGGGGTTGGGAGAAGGAATTACCAGGATTGGTTATCAAATCGAAATTGACGATTTGCAACCGGCCGGAGTTTATCAAAATGAGTTGATTTATATTTGTACAGCAACTTATTGAAAATATTTTTTCAAATTAATCTGGTTAGAGTTAAAAAAGTAATAAATTAAGACAATATGCTTGAAGAAAAGATTGCTAATAAATCGTTTGCGGGGTCAGATTCAATCAATCAGAATGTGGAGAATATTACTGATGTATTGATGAAGAGATTGAAGTCTGATGAAAAAATTAAAATCTCGGAAATGGACAAGATTGTCGAAAAAGTGATAGCGAATGATAAGGAAAATATATTTGAATATTTTAAATTGGACGATAAAAAATATCTTAACTCAAGATTGTTGAGAGAAATTTTATGTTTCAAATTGGATAAAAAGATACTGGCAGATGTGGGTGAGAAAACATGCCATGAATTGATGTGTCTTTATAAAGATCTTGATTCTTCTACTAAGAAATACTTGAAGAATCACTCGCATATTATCTTTAAAGATTTTGATGATTCTTTGAAATTTTTAAATGAGGCAAGAAAAGATATCGAAAATCTAGATAAAGATCCGTCGGAAGATATTTTTATTAAAAGAGCTTTGGCTGCTTCGATAGGAGAAACATATCGTAACATTGAAGAATTGAAAGATGAAAAATATTTTTTTGACAGAATAAGTCAACATATTGATACTGGAAAAATATATTATCATTGCTCATGCATAAATCTTGAACAGGTTGCTATGATTGAAGAGGGAAAATATATTCTTCAGCCAGGTATTGTAAATATGTATGGTGATGGTGTGTATTTTTCCGAAAAACCTTTGTTGCCATATGCAAGACGGAATCAGGGGGAAAAGGTAATTATTTTTACAACGAAGGTAAACGATAGATTTAGTTTTAATAGAGCATATATGGATGGCGATATGATAGTTAATGCACATACTGCAAATGAAGGGGTAAAGTATAATAATCCGATTGTAAGTGAGATTGATAAAAAGACCTTGGAAAGAATGGGATGTGTCGGTTTGGATGAAGCGTTGGAAGACGATGAAACGGCGTTATTGGTCTTGTCAGATAATGTTGAAATTCAACAAGATATTGAGGGTCGGAGAAAAGCTTTTAATCATTTGTTGTTTGGAGTTGATGAAGATTCGAAAATTACATGTTCTGTTAAAAAAGAAGAGCTTGCTAAAGTATTTGATAGTTATACCGGAGGCGAAAAATTAATAAATTTACTATCAGGAGATTTTGCTCAGATAATGGATAAGGATGTTGGAACCTGGGAAAAATATACTTTAAGAGAGCATACAGAACTAGTATTAAAACAATTTGATTATTATTATTCCAATAAAAATTTGCCTTTGAATATTGATAAAAATTTATTTAGGATTATTTTGGCTTTGCATGATATTGGTAAGCCAATTGCGGTTGCGCAAAGGAGTAAAAATTTGCAGCATAAATATACGGTAAAAATATTAGAAGATTATTTACCCAAAATTGGTTTTGACGAAAAACAAATAAAAATTGCCAAGGCGATACTAAAATCTGATCCTGTAGGTGAGGTTGCAAAAAATAGCAGATACAACGAACAGGCTGTGGTTGTGCAAAATTTAGCCAAGGAAGTAGGGATAACTAATCAAGAGATGCTTGAATTACTCGAAGTGTTATATAAATGTGATGCAGGCAGTTACACTCGAGATGCTGGAGGAAAAGAGTCTCTAGATTATTTATTTGAATTTGACCGAGAAAAAAGGGAAATAAATTATTCAAAATCTATGGATGAAAAAATTAGTATTTTAAGAGGAAAATTGGATTATCAAATTGTTCTTTGATTTGTTGTTGGAAAATTTATGGTCTTAATGATTTTTCAATTTATCGTATTGTTTATAAAATCGCCAAACGTTTGGCGATTTTTTTATGTGGTCTTAATTTATTAATGTTAAAATAGAAGTAAAAGAAAGTGATGAACGTGTGAAATATTTTGTATAGTATTTTTTCTTTTTTTAAGACTCGGACATTATCTTTATTGAATGGGACTATTTATCTCAAACAGGTTAAAAAAAGAAAAAATACTATAAAAAATATTTCACGCAAATAATTGAATATTAATATTTATCAAAATGAAAAAAATTTTAGTTGGTTTTTTGTCAGTTTTGATGATTTTGAGTCAGGGGTTGTTTTCATCAATAAAAGCGGCTGATTATCAGGCGCAGTGGTTGGGACAGAGTGATTACAAAACTTTGGTTCCCGGTCAGGAAGAGATGGTTTGGGTGGAATTCAAAAATACCGGACAAGCAGATTGGTTAAAAAATGGTAATACTGCAGTTCATTTGGGAACTGCGCGGGACAAGGATCGAAATAGTGGATTTTTTGAAAGCGATACTTGGTTGTCAAAAAATCGGATTGAGATGAAACAAGATGTGGTTCATCCTGGCGAAACAGCGCGTTTTGAATTTATGATCAAGGCTCCCAGCACGGATGGTTTATATAAAGAATATTTTGGGTTGGTGGTAGAGAACGTTACTTGGATGAATGATTTGGGAGTATATTGGGAATGGCGAGTGGTTGGGGGAAATGGTTTTGAGGAAGTATGTATGTCGAAAGATAGTGGAACGCAAAGTGTGTCGGATGCCGGTTGTTCGTTGCCGGAGCCGTGGATGTATGATTCTCGTTGGTCAACCCAGAGTCCTTATGTAAAGATGTATCCCGGACAAAAAGCTGAAGCGTGGGTGGAGTTTGTCAATGATGGCGAGGTAGCTTGGAACAAGAGTGGAGATTTTGCCGCTCATTTGGGTACTTCCAATCCGTTGGATCGCAAAAGTATTTTTTCCAATTCTTCTTGGTTGGCAAATAATCGAGTGGTGATGGATCAGGACAAAGTAGAACCTGGGCAGAAGGTAAAATTTACTTTTCAACTGACTGCTCCAAATCAAAAAGGAGTATATAAAGAATATTTTCGACCGGTGATTGAAAATGTGACCTGGCTTAAAGACGAGGGAGTGTTTTGGACGATTGAGGTGGTGGAAAAAAATGATGTTGATCAGCCCGATGAGGACATTGATGGCAATAATAACAATGACGATAATGACTCGGATTTAGTGGCGCTGGATTTTGCCGCCAAGATGATAGAAAAAAAGGGTGAAGCTTTTTTTGGAACAGATGATGAAGGAAATATTGAATTGACTGTGCGTTATAAAAATATTGGTCAGAAAACTTGGAAAAAAGATGGTCAAGATAAGGTTCAGTTGGGGACCATATTGCCCAACGATCGCAATTGCGGTTTTTATACCAGTGATTGGCTGAACACTCATCGGATTGCTATGAAACAGGCAAGTGTGGCGTCGGGAGAGACAGCAGATTTTGTTTTTCACGTTGCTAAAAACAATGTTGAGACTGGGACACACAAAGAAAATTTTGGTTTGGTGGCCAATGATAGTAGTTGGATAGCCGGTACGGAAGTTTTTTGGGAAATGGTGGTGGGAAAGAGTACCGGTTGGGTGGAAGTAACGGCCGATGGTTCGTTTAAGGTAGTAGAGGGAACGAGTAAAAAAGTTTTGGATACTTTGAACGCCGGGCAGGTGGTGCGAGTAAATTATAGTGCAGGAAAATATCAGGTTAAATATGGGGATAAAAATTTTTCATCAAGTGATTTTATTCGTTTGGAGGGTGGAAAAGATCGCGTGATGACTATATTGTCCTATGATGATCTAAAATCTTGGAATAGCGGTATCAATGACAACCAATTTCGAGATACGATCGAAGTGCGATATTCTCCGACCAGCCAGTCATTGTGGACAATCAATGAATTGTCGATGGAACAATATGTGGCAGGAGTGGCGGAGACAAGTGATTCTTCACCGATGGAGTTTATCAAAGCTTTGGTAATTGCTCAGAGGACTTATGCGGTTTATCTTGTCAATAACGGCGGCAAGCATCCAAATGATTTTGTTGATGTTTACAATAGTGTCAACGGCAATGGCGACGATCAGGTGTATAGAGGGTATGGTTTTGAAATTAGAAATAAAGAAGTGAAAAAAGCGGTGGAAGCGACAAAGGGAATGGTGGTAAAATACAAAGGAAAAGTTGCAGTTACTCCATATTATTCTCATGCTGACGGACGGACGAGAAGTTGGGAAGAGGTGTGGGGGAGTAAAAATTATCCCTATTGTGTTTCGGTGCCTGACCCATATACTGAGGGGATGAGTTTATATGGTCATGGGGTGGGTATGAGTGCTTTGGGGGCAATGAAATTTGCCGAGAAGGAAAATAAATCATATGACTGGATTTTGAAATATTATTATACCGGAATAGATATCGATAGTTATGATACTGATAGTATGAGAGTGCGGGTTGGGATTTATAAAATTTAATTTCCAATTTCCAATTTTTTCCTCACGGGACCGAATTGCTGCTGGCAATTTCCAAAAAATTTCCAACGGCGATTGGAAATTGGAAATTGAGACTTTTTTGGAAATTGGAAATTGAGAATTGGGAATTGATTGTATGCGTTTGTGGTCAAAAATTGGGCGGAGAAGAAAAAAGACGGGGACGATGTTGAAAAAGACCGGGTGGTTGGATGGTATTTTTGTGCGGGTAAAAAAATCTAATCGCAGAAAGATTCGTCAGGCGGTGAGGACGCAGAAACCCGTGATTGATGCCGGCAAGGGTATTGATTTTAAAATGATGGTTCGTTCTCGGTTGTTTAATTTTGCGATTGTGGCGGTGGTGATATATATGGCGGTGTTAACGGGAAAAGAGTCTTTGGCGAATTTTTATCAAGCCAAACAGTTGAGTAAAATTGAAAACGAGAACAATATTATTCGTAAAAAAAATCAGGAAGCAGCATATTTATTGGAATATTATAAAACCGAGACTTATGCGGAGTTGGAAGCACGCAAACATTTGAATTTAAAAAAGAAAGGTGAGCAGGTGGCGGTAGTGGCAGATGATGGTCAAAATATTGAAAATATCACTGAGGAAGAGGATAATAAGATAGAGTCTCGCTCGAATCCAAAAAAGTGGTGGGATTTTTTGTTTGCAGATTTAAGTAATTTACCGGATTGAGTTGAAAAGTTATAAAGTTAAAAGTTATAAAGTCAGAAAATAAGCAGAATCTTTTCCAACTTTCCAACTTTTAACTTTATAACTTTGTGACTTTATGAATGTGGGGAGAGGTGCAAGAGTGGTTTAATTGGCAGTCCTGGAAAGACTGTGTGCTCGCAAGGGTACCAAGGGTTCGAATCCCTTCCTCTCCGCCAATTTTCACTTTTTGTGAAATCGTAAGAATTAGCCTCGGCGCAAAGCGCCTCGGCATGATATTTTTCCGCAATTTTCCAAGCGTTTTTAAAATCGCACGCCAGCGTGCGGTCGGCAATGCGGAAGTTCGAACCAATCTTTTTGAGAAAATCCCGAATCCTTTCGGGATTTTCTTGTTGAGCGTATTTTTCGGCTTGGTTGGCGTCTTTTAGAAAGGCAATGGCAAGTTCGAACCGATTATTGCTCTTTCGCCCAAAAGCGGATATTTTTTCTTCCAAATCTTTTTTAGCGAGAATGAGCTTGTGCTTTTTAGCGGTATATTCCGCTTGCGATAAATTGCCGTCTAGTTGCAAATCAAGCAAGCGATCAAGTCTTGTTTCAATTTCCACAAGCTCACTTCTCGCTTTTTGGGCGAAAGAGCTTTCCGCTTGGGCAATTTTCATTTTCTCATTTTCAAAATAATTGATTGAAGCGTTTACCCAAGTGGAAGACAAAGAAACTTTTTTGATTTCTTCTTTTATTTGAGAAGTGATGATTTCCTCACGAACATATCTTTGATTGCAAGGATTTTTCCGTTTGGTGCATCGCAAATAGTTATGTCCTTTTTGCGTTTCGGTGGTAATAAAACATCCGCACTCTCCGCAACGGAAAAATCCTCTATACACATAGGGTTTCAATTTTGGCGATTTCGGTTTGCTTTTGTTCGCCATCACTTCTTGAACGGAATCAAAAAGTTTCTTTGTGATAATCGGTTCGTGCTTTCCGTCATATAATTCTCCGTTATACTCAATCATTCCATAGTAGATTTTATTTTTGAGCATATACTGATAATTTGAGACGGAAAGCATCTTGCCTTTCTTGCCAACCAAGCCCAAGGAATTGATAATCTTTCGGATTTGAGCGAGGGGATATTCGCCAGTTGAGTACATTTCAAAAGCCCGCTTGATATATTTTGCTTTTTCTTTATCCACGGCGATACAGCGGGCGTTTTTGTCGTTTACATAACCAAGCGGCGCCCAAGCGGGCCATATTCCGTTTCGCAATTTCTGGCGAATACCCCTCTTTATGTTTTCCGAAAGATTATCCACATAATATTTTGATTGCCCAAAAGCAATAGACAACATAAATTTTCCCTGCGGTGTCGGGTCAAACCAAAAAGTAGGAAATTTTAGCGTGGTAATTTTTCCAGTATCCACAAGATAGATAATCCGTCCGCCGTCTATGGAATTACGAGCAAGGCGGTCAGGGTGCCACGCTAAAATTCCCTCGGCTTCATTTTTCTCTATGCTTGCGATCATGTCATTAAAAATCTCTCTGCCTGGTTCTTTGGCGGTTTTGCTTTCCACAAATTCACGGACGATATTCAGCCCTTCTTTTTTGGCATATTCCCGCAACTCAAACATTTGCGCCTCAATACTCAAAACCTGCCTTTCGGGTTCGTCCGTGGATTTACGAGCATAGAGAAAAATCTTTTTGGTTTGTAAGTTTATGTGGTCCATATTGTTTTCAAATTATTTTTTGGGCAATCAAAGAAAAATACGCTCAACCTTTCGCCTACGGCGAAAGAAAAAAGATTGGTTCTGAAAACTTCGTTTTCTCTGTGCTTTCGCACAGGAACTTCCGCATTGCCGACCGCACTTTGGTTTTGGATTTCATTCCGGCCTTCAAAATTGCGGAAAAATACCATGCCGAGGCGCTTTGCGCCGAGGCTAATTCTTACGATTTCACAAAAAGTGAAAATTGGCGGTGTTTTTTGATTGATGTTCGAACTTTTTTTGAGGAAAATCCTGAAAACTAATTTGGACTCGGCGGGGCAAACTATTTTTCTGGGGGAATGGAATTGCCCCGCCTCGGCTTTCTTCCCGCCCGCAGGAGGGGTCTGGG
>JBMORM010000006.1:14555-19546 GCA_049322675.1 Patescibacteria group bacterium
AGGAATGCGGGCGGGTTTTTGAACCTTTCCTTTTTCGCTTCCGAATTTCGTATTTTGCAAAGCAAAATGCGCCACCAAAAGAGATGTTGCCCTTGACCCACCCAACCCATTCGCGGGCAACGTTAAGGAACTCCCTAAAAATATTAGTATCATATATGCTAACTATAGTATGTAGAACTAAAATTAGCAAGAGCTTATACTATAATTAGCATTACATTATTTTATATGAGCAAAACAACATTAGAAAAATTTGGGAAAAAAGTAAGAGAGGAAAGAATAAAACAAGGTCTTTCTCAGGAAGAATTGGCTTCAAAAGCAGGCGTTCATCGCACCTATATTGGAATGATTGAAAGAGCAGAGAAAAATATTACTTTGGAAAATATAGAAAAAGTGGCCAAGGCCTTAAAGCTAAATATAAATGAATTGCTAACTTTTGAATAAATATGATTGATCAAAATATTTTAAAACATTTTGGAGTTGATGAGCGAGTCTTTCTTGAAGCATTAAAGCAAAGCCCAAGCGCACAAGGCTATATAATGGGTGCTATCAGTGAGGTTTTACTGAAGGAATATTTAGAGACAAAAGGCTTTGAAGTTATTAGAATTAAAGAAAAACCAAGCGGAGGAAATAATGCCAAGAACTATGAGGCAAGAGGCGATTTTTATATTAGGAAAAATGGTAGTAATGAAGATAAATGGCTTGTAATTGAAAGCAAAGGGTTAAAAAGTAATTCAGAATTTCGGGGAGGAAAACTTGATAGCCCTGAAAAGGTTTTTAAATTTTTGAAGGGACGCGTATTTAATTCAGCAAAAACAAAGAAAACGATTTTTGATAAAGGATTTGCGACATATTCAAAAACGAAAGAATTGTGGGAAAAGAAAAATCCAGGGAAGCAATTCCCAGATTTTAAATGGAATAAGAATTTTCCCGGAGCCGAATGCTATGATCTTTCGGGTATTTGGAAAAATGAAGAGGACTTGAAAAAATGGGTTTTCTCTTTAGACAAAAAATATTTTTCTGAAGATGCTTACAGAAATATTGAAGGAGCCATAGCAATATTAGAAACTCACCAACCAAGTAAAAGAGTAGGAATAAAAACAGGAATAGATCAAGCCGCCCCTCTCGTTTATGATTTTAATATCATGAGTGTTGATTTGTTTTTAAGAACAGGAAAACATGAGTTCGTATTTATGAATAGTGAAGAAATAAGTCATTCGCCAACATCACCAGAGCATTTATACCAAAATTACACAATCGATTTTCTGATAAAGGGTAAAAAAGAAAAACCCTTTATACAAGCCCCTTGGTATGACAATGTGGATAACTGCATTACAAAAACGAAGCCACAGTATAGAAAGATTGATAAAACGCAGATAGATAACAGATAGGAAATAGTATTTGACACATATGTGTAAATAGACTAACATTTAGGTGTTAGTCTATTTATTTTATATAATTATGAGCCAAACAACATTGCCATTATTTTCTTTTTATAATCAACCTTCTTTAGAAAAGAATGATGGCTTATTGAGAGTTTTTGAGGATGTGCACAATCACATTTATGCAAATGACGGGTTATCTCCAGAGCAAGCCCTGGAAGAAGCAATAAAAATATTGTTTTTGAAAATTTTCGATGAGAAAAATAAAAAATTTGAATTTAAAATCACACCCTCCGAATATGAGAATATAACGAACGGAAAAAATGAGGTTGATTTTTTAAATAGGTTTAAAGATTTACAGCAAAGCACTTTTGATTATTTTTCTAATCTTTTTGAAAAAGGAGAAAAAATAAAGCTAAAAAATAGCACACTTGGGTTTGTTGTAAATAAATTACAAAATATTGATCTTTTAAATTCATCTAATGATGTTAAGGGCTTAGCTTTTCAAAAATTTATTCATTCATCCCAGCGAGTTGGGAGAGGTCAATTTTTTACACCCGAACAAGTAGTTAAATTATGCGTTGAAATAATACAACCGCAAGCAAATGAAATTATACTTGATCCTGCTTGTGGTAGCGGCGGATTTTTAAGTTCTGCCTTGCAGTATGTTGGCATAAATGAACCCAAAAAAGTTAGCAAATTTGCAAAAGAGAATATTTACGGGATTGAAATAAATAGAACGGCTGCCAAGATAGCCAAGATGAGAATGATTTTAGATGGTGATGGATTTTCCAACATAATCCAACACGATTCTTTGTCGGATTGGAGCAGTATTGATCTTGAGCTTAATAAAACCAATGAAAAAGATGTAAAAACATATCAAAACTTTTTTGATATTATCCTCACTAATCCACCTTTCGGAACGCAGGGTAAAATTACGGATAAATCAGTTTTGAGAAATTTTGATTTGGGGTATAAATGGAACGATTTCGATTCTAAATTTATAAGGAGCAACGAACTATTAAATGGTCAGGTGCCAGAAATTTTGTTTATTGAAAGATGTTTAAAATTCTTAAAACCCGGCGGAAGAATGGCGATAGTTTTGCCAAATGGTGATTTTGAAAACTCAAGTCTTACATATCTTCGTAATTATATTAAAGATTTGGCTGATGTTTTTGCAGTAATAAAACTACCACAAGAAACTTTTATCCCCTCGGGGACAGGAGTAAAAACATCTATTTTGTTTTTGAAAAAGAAAAACGGCGAGAATATATTAAATAAGGTTTTTTTCTCGCAAATTACGAAATTAGGTTATTCTGGCAATAAAAATGGCTCCTTGATATATAAAAAAGATGTGCAAGGAAACATATTAAAAAATGCGAATGGCGAATACGAGATTGACGAGGATATTTCAAGTGTTGTTTCATCATATCTTAAGTTCAAAAAAAATGGTGAAATTGGTGAAAATGAAGATATTTTTTTCGTTAATAAAAATGAATTGCATTATTCCCGTCTTGATTATGAGTTTTATAAACCAATTTATAGGAAAATTGAGAATATATTATTAAAAAAAGGCGCAAAAAAATTGGGCGATTTAGTCAAAATCAAAAAATCAAAATCTAGCAAATTAAAGCAAAAGGATCTCGCAGTGCGATATATCGAATTATCTGATATAAGCACCCAATATAATGAAATTATAAATTCTACAGAATTACCCGTACACGAACTGCCTAGCAGGGCTTCTTATGAATTAAAAGAGGGCGAGATAATAACTGCCGTTGCGGGTAATTCCATCGGCACAAATAGCCATGCTTCAGCATATGTTACAAAAGATTATGACGGCTGTATATGCACAAATGGCTTTAGGGTGTTTAGTGTGGATGAAAAAAAGTTAAATCCTTTTTATTTGCTATATTTTTTGAAATCAAAATATTTTCTTGATCAAGTTTTTCGTTTTCGAACTGGTGCGGCCATTCCGTCACTTTTAGATTCTGACTTATTGAATACTTTAATTCTTGTGCCAGAAATGGCAGAACAAAATAGAATCGGGGAAATAATTAAAAATGGATTTATTGAACGGCAAAAATATCAAAATAAAATTAACAATTTAAGCCTTGAGATAAAATAATTTTAGATATGGAAAAGCAAATATTCACAATCGGATACACAATCCCAACATTTGACGAAAATTATGTTGATTTTTATGACGGAGCGTCGTTGATGGACTCTGATATTTTATTGATTTCACCAGATTCGCTAACTCCAAGAGGAGACTGGGTCAGCTTTACCACGAGCGACGGGGGTTGCTACAATGTTTCTGCATCGCAAACATACAAACAGAAAATATCGCGTTTAAAAAAAGAGGTGGAAGATTATTTAGGCGCTGGAAAAAATGTTTTTGTGTTTTTAACTAACAAGGAGGAATATCAACTTGCAAGTGGCGTGTCCTCGGAAAGAAAGGGGCAAAATACTTTTCATACTGAAATGTATAACAATTATGCTTTCTTGCCGATAAATATTGGCGCACTGACATCCGCTTCTGGAAAACATATTGAATTTTCTGGAAACTCTTTGTTTAGTGATTTTTACAATAAATTTAAAAATAATCTGAAATACCAACTTTATATTGAAAATGTAAACGGAGCGCAAATTCTTTTCACTGGTAAAGAAAAGACAAAAATTTTGGGAGCAATTTTTAGGGTCAAAAGTGGAAATCTAATAGTATTGCCTTTCATAGATTACGATGAGAAAAAGTTTACTGAAATAAAGGGAAAGGAAAAGAAAGAATATTGGACGAAAGAAGCAACCCAATTTGGGAAATCTCTAGTCAAGGCATTTGTTGATATAGATAAAGCTCTCCGTAAGGGCGGAGACAAAACCCCGCCTCCCGACTGGACAAATGAGGCAGATTTTCAATTAGTTCAAGAACAGATTTTACAGAGAGATGTTGAAAAGAAGTCAAAAGAAATTGAGAAACTTCTTTTGCAAAAGAATGAATTGCTCACAAAAATTGATGAGGAAATTGGGTTGCGGGATTTACTCTTTGAGAAAGGAAAACTGCTTGAAAACTCAATCAGTAGTGCTTTGGTAATTTTAGGATATAAGGCAGAAAATTATAACGATGGAAACCTTGAGCTAGACCATATTATTACTTCGCCAGAGGGAGATCGTTTTATAGGCGAAGCTGAAGGTAAAGACACTTCAGCAATAAACATTGATAAATTTAGACAGCTCGCAGTAAATATCCAGGAAGATTTACAAAGAGATGAGGTAGAAAACTCCGCAATTGGTATTTTGTTTGGAAATGGTTTTCGGCTCACAAAACCATCCGAACGAGCAGAACAGTTTACAACCAAGTGTATCAATACAGCGGGGTCGTCAAATTGTGTTTTAATAAGAACCACCGATCTTTTCCGTGTTGCTAAATACGTAAAGGAATCAAAGAATATAAATTTTGCGAAAGATTGTCGAGATGTAATAAAAGGTAGTTTGGGTAAAATTGTCGAGTTTCCAACTACCGACAAATTAAAGAATTAGGTGGCGCGCCAGTTTTCAACTGGCACGAAATTCGGAAGCGAAAAAGGAAAGGTTCAAAAACCCGCCCGCATTCCT
>JBMORM010000007.1:0-1698 GCA_049322675.1 Patescibacteria group bacterium
ATTTGGATGAAGAAGAATATCAAGTTGGTGATGTGTTGGAATGTGAGTATTGTGGAGCAGAAATGGAGATTTTGCAATTGGATCCATTGGTGTTGGGTTTGATAAATGAAGAAAAATAGATCATTTGTTTGGTTTTCTGTAAATGGTTTCTAGGATAGATTTTAGTGAATATTTGTTTTTTAAGTGTAATTCTTGAAAATTGGCACCGGCTGGGGACATCAAAATAATGTCGCCGGTTTTGGCGTTTTTTAAGGCCAATTGTAAGATATCAGTTAGGTCTTTATTTTTATGAATTTTAACTGATTTTTCTTTTTGATTCGAAAGTGATTTTTCTAGAGAATTTGAAGTTGTTCCTGGTAAAAGATAAAGGTTATTTATTCTTTGATTAATAATTTTTGCTAAAAGATTGTGATTAACTTTTTTATGATTGCCCCCGATGATTAAATGGATATCTTTGTCGGGGAAAGAATTGATGGCGGAAATTGTTGATGTCGGAGTACTAGATTTTAGGTCATCGATGATATCTATACCTTTTATATGGGCAATTTTTTCTAAACGGTGGGGGATGCCTTGAAAATTATTTAGCACTTTTGTGATAGTAGTTGTTTTAATATCGAATTTGGAGATTGCTCCCAGGGCTGCCAAAATATTGGCTGGATTGTGTGAGTTTTCCAAATATGGATTTGAAATGGATAACCATAATTTGTTTTTATAATAAATTTTGTTTTTTTTCATATATAGATTTTGACTTGATTTCTTTTTTAGAGAGAAAGGGATAATAGGGGCGGGGAAGCGGTGAAGGTTTTTTTTGATAATTGAATTGTCGAGATTGATTATTGCGACGTCATTTTTGTTTTGGTATTTGAATAAGCTAAATTTGGTTTCTTGATATTTTTTGTATGATTTATGTTCAGAAATATGGTTGGGGTGGATATTTGTCAAAACTGCGATATGAGGACTGGATTGGAGATCAATAGTTAGTTGTCGGTTGCTGATTTCTAGGACAAGAATATCTGTTGGTTTGATAGATCTGATTTGGGGTAGTATTTGTTCATAAATACTTCTTTCGTTTCCGGAAGTAAACACCCTGTATCCTCCCGCTTGGAGAATTTTGGTTATGATTGTGGTGGTTGTTGTCTTTCCATTGCTTCCGGTAATACCGATGATTGGGCATGGGGTTAAGTCAAAGTATAATTTGGTTAAACTGGAAACGGGGATTTTCATGTCGATTGCTTTTTGCAAACGAGGAAAATTTGGTGGATAAAGATACCAGGCTTGAGTGAGAAAAATAAGATCGGCTTGGTGTATATTTTTTAGATAGTTTTCTTTGAGATTCAATTTTACTTTAGAGTTAATTATTTTTTTTAGTTTTTTTGATCTTTCTGGGGCGGATATACTGGTGTGTGTTTGTTTAAAACGATGACGAAATGATCGAAGATCTGGTTGAAAATCATGTAGGGTAATTTGATCAATTTTGTTGTCGATCAAAAATTCAGCAATCGCTGTTCCTTCTGATCCGGAGGCGCCAATAATGTGAATATTTTTCCCGCGAATTGTACTTAAATATTTTTCAATATTGTCTGACATATGATGCGTATTTTTAGATAGTTAAACATGATTAATTATATCAGATTTAGTGATTAAAGGTTTTTTGAATATAGAAATAATGTTGTTTTTATTATGGTTGTTTTGGTTGTT
>JBMORM010000007.1:1708-19469 GCA_049322675.1 Patescibacteria group bacterium
ATTATTGACAGTAGGCGGATTTAAAGGTTATAATAGTGAGATTTAAAAAAATAATTTGATTATAAAAAAATAAAATAAAATTAAAATGAAAACAAAAAAACAATTGTTAAGTGGCTGCAATTTGAAACAGAAAATTATAGGTTTGTCAAGTTTAATGGTTGCCTTTACTTTGTTATTGGTTGGGTGTAACCAGACTAATGATTATGCGAATCAGCAAGGTTATTATCAAGCTCAACCTAATCCGAATAGCGGTTATTATCAATATCCGCAGCAATTTGGAGCGATGCAGCCAATGAATAATAGTGCGCCTAAATCTGGAAATAATAATAGTGGCACTGGTAATACACAAAAAAGTGTTCCAAGTTATGGAGGAGGGGGGACAGGGCAGTCTGGCTATCAAGCTATGGGAAATATGTGGAATAATATGTGGGGTGGTTCTTCTGATTCAGGATATTATAGTGATCAGGGAGGATATTATGGAGGTTATGATAGTAGTGGTAATTATGGGGATTACGGAAATTATGGGTATGATTCGGGTAATTATGGTTATGGTGCCGGAGATTATTATGGCAGTGGTTATAGTGATGACTATGCCAATCAAACCTATCAGGATATATATGAGAATAGGGCTGCAACAAATCAGGAGATAAATGATAATACTTCTCAGTGGCTTTATGAAGGAGAGGCAAATTATATTAATCCTGAGACAGGAGAATTGGAATCTCATGACTACACTCAGGGAAATGATTGGTATCAAGATTCCTCTGGAGATCAATGGCAGACGAGTGATTCAAGTTATACTCCGGAATATTCGACCGAAACTCAGATGGAGGAATACGGAGGTTGGGCAAGTGATTATAGTGCTAGTGACTATGGGTATGATTCCGGAAGCTATGACTCTGGTAGTTATGATTATGAGTAAGTAGCATAGGATAAATAAATTTAAAAGTCCCGCCAATAGGTGGGACTTTTTTTAATTACAAAAATGAGATGATCGGTTATTTGACGTGAACGATTGTTTTCATGCGGAGACTGCCATTGAATCTGGGGAGCTTTTTCTTTTGAAAAGAAACTGTGCCATCAGCCATAGCGTAGATAGTGTGGTCTTTTCCAAGGGAAACGTTGTTTCCGGGAAAATAACGTTTGCCACGCTGACGGAGAATAATTTCACCTTTGTTGATAGCTTGACCACCGAAAACTTTTACACCTAGGCGTTTTGATTGACTGTCTCGTCCTAGACGTGTACTTCCACCGGCTTTTACGTGTGACATATTTTTCCTCTAATGGTTATTTTTTTGTAAGACAAGAATTTGACGATTGATTCGTTGATTTGGTTGACTGTAAATCAGATCGCTATGGATTATATTATAGTTTTTTTGGAGATTTTGGTCAAGTAACCTTGTTAAATCGATGGCAACAGTTTTGGATATAGTTTGAAAAACTGGTAGAACTATGACTAAAAATCCTGATTTTTTTAAATTGTTGATGGAGTTGATTAAAAAGTTTCGGTATAAAGGGAGGAGGCTTTCAATTTTGGAGATAGCGTCGGGAGGGGTTATTTGGTTTTTTAATGGTGGACCCAAAAATGGTTCAGTAATTATAGCGTCAACATGTTTATCCAAGATGTGTTTGGTGGCATCAGCACAGAAAATGAATTTTTCCAGATTTGGTCGTAAGTTTGTTTGTGATAGCTTGAAGGTTTGTTTAAGCCATTTGAGATTAGCAATCGTGTTGTTGACGGCGATTGGGCTGATATCGGAGCCAATTATATTGATATTTCGCAACAATGCTTCTTGAAGAATAACGCCACTTCCGCAAAAAGGATCATAGATAGTTTGATTTGCTTGGGTGTGTCCGAGATTGAGCATGATTTGAGCGAGCTTGGGAGGTAACATGCCTGATATAGGATCTGGTTTTGGTTTGCCATAATCTCTTTTGGTGTAGGAATCGATATTTTGATAGGCAATTGTCTGGCCAATGATTATTTTTTGGTTGTTTTTGATTAAAACGATTTCTATACCTTTTTCCAAAAGTCTGTTTTGGTTTATGGTAGCAGCATTGAGAGGTTGTCCGTCATTGTTGATTACGAAGCGTTTGGACAACTTGTTTTGTTTTAGTTCTTTTTTGAGTTTTATCAATTGAGAAAAAAGATTTCTGTCGAAATTGTAATAGCTGATACCAATATCTCTGGGCAATTGAGAATTTTTGATAATAAAATTTTGTAGAGCAGAAAAAAAATCATCTGCGGTTTGAATTTTGTATTCAAGAATTTTGATGGTGCCACCAAGTTGATCGAGAATGTTTTGAGGATTGGAGATGGATTGGGTAAGTTTGAGAAGAATAGTGTTTGGAGTTAAACTGATTATGGATGGATTGTGAAAAAAACAGTTGATCTCGGCTTTGGAAAGTATGGGGTTGGAACCCAAAATAAAAATGTATGATTTCATTTCAGACCAAAATAGAAAATTAAATGTTTGAAACTGTGAGATATTATGACCGAATACAACAAAGATGAATTATTAAAAAATTTTTGTCATCTGCATGTGCATTCCCATTATAGCTTGTTGGATGGGGTTGGTAAAATAGGTGATATTGTTGCCAGAGCCAAAGAATTTGGCATGAAAGCGATTTCTTTGACTGATCATGGGACGATGTATGGAATTATTGAATTTTACGAGAAAGCTAAAGAAGCCGGGATTAAACCGATTTTGGGATTGGAGGCATATTTGGCGCCTAGAAAGATGACGGACAAAACTCCAAGAATTGATAATGACAATCGTCATCTTACTCTTTTGGCAAAAAACCTTGCCGGTTACAAAAATTTAGTAAGAATCACTTCGGCTGCTCATTTGCACGGGTATTATTATAAACCAAGGGTGGATTATGATTTTTTAGCTGAGCATAGTGAGGGAATTATTTGTTTATCTGGTTGTCTCAATGGTCCAGTGGCAAAAGCAATGATCAATAAAAACAAAAGCGGAGCCTTGGAACATATTACAAAATTAAAAAAAATATTTAATGATGATTTTTATCTAGAATTGCAGTGGCATGCCAATAGCGAGGATCAAAAAATTGCCAATGAGGGTTTGATCGGTTTGGCGAAAGAATTGAGTATTCCCTTGGTGGCTACCGGGGATATCCATTATATATATCCTGAAGATAATGAAGTGCAGGATGTTTTGGTTTGTATTCAGACTGGTAAATTGTTGAGCGATAAAGATAGATTGTCATTTTTGGACTATAATCTGGCAATGGCTTCTCCGGAAAAAATGTTGGAAGTTTTTTCACATGTACCTGAAGCTCTGGCCAATACTGGCAAGATTGCGGATATGTGTAATACCGAGTTGGAGTTGGGTAAATATTTTTTGCCACAAATAGAAAAACCGGAGGGTTTTAAAGATGATCTGGATTATTTGGAGTGGTTGACAGTAAAGGGGATGATAAAGAGATACGGTGACCCAAAATTGGTAGAAAAGGATGATTTTGATCGGGAAAAAGTGTTGCAAACTTTGGATCAAAAATATGTCGAGCGGATGAACTATGAGTTGGGGGCAATCAAGAATATGGGTTTTCCTTCATATTTTTTGATAGTATATGATTTTGTTCAATATGCCAAAAATAATGATATTATGGTTGGTCCGGGACGTGGTTCGGGGGCGGGAAGTATTGTGTTGTATTCATTGGAAATTACTGATTTGTGCCCTATTAAGTATGGATTGCTGTTTGAAAGGTTTATTAATCCTGATCGTATTTCAATGCCTGATATTGACTTGGATTTTGCTGATGACAAACGAGGTGAAGTATTGAAATATGTATGCGAAAAATATGGCGAAGATCGTGTGGCGCAAATAATTACATTTGGAACTATGAAGGCCAGGGTAGCAGTCAGAGATGTGGGACGGGTAATGGGTTTTAGTTATTCTGATGTTGATCGGATTGCCAAGTTGATCGATCCCAAGGGAAAATTGAAACAATCATTGGAAACGGTTCAAGAACTGAAAGATATTTATGAAAAAGATGCTGGTGTAAAAAAATTGATTGATATGTCAATGAAATTGGAGGGGGTGGCGAGACATTTTGGGATGCATGCTTGCGGGGTGGTGATATCTCCTGGTCCGTTGACAGATTATGTTCCACTGCAGGAAGCGACAAAAGGTGATACTAAGATGTTGAGTCAGTACAGTTTGCATCCGGTGGAAGTAGTTGGTTTGGTTAAAATGGACTTTTTGGGTTTGGCCAACTTGACGATTATGAAAAATGCTTTGCGTATTATCAGAAAAGTCTATGATATTGAAGTAAATCTAAATGATATTCCTTTTGATGATAAAAAAACATATGAAATGTTGGCACAAGGGCTTTCTACTGGGGTATTTCAGCTGGAAAGTCAGGGGATGAAAAAGTATTTGCGAAAATTGAAACCGCAGGTATTGGATGATGTAATCGCGATGGCAGCTATGTATCGTCCAGGTCCACTCAATAGTGGTATGACAGATGAGTTTATTGATCGCAAAAATGGTTTAAAGAAGATAGAATATTATCATCCAAGCATGGAGAATGCTTTGAAGGATACATATGGAGTGGTTATCTATCAGGAACAGGTGATGCAACTTTCCAAAGATATGGCTGGTTTTACTGGTGGTCAAGCTGATACTTTGCGTAAAGCAATGGGAAAAAAGATTGCGGAATTGATGGCCAAGGTTGGTAAAGAGTTTTTGGATGGATGTGAAAAAAATGGGATTAGTAAAGAGATTGCTCAAAAAGTGTTTGATGATATGGCTAAGTTTGCTGAATATGGTTTTAATAAGGCACATTCTACTTGTTATGGAGTTATTTCCTATAAAACGGCGTATTTGAAAGCGCATTATGCTCCAGCATATATGGCGGCAGTTTTGACTTCGGAACAAAATAATACTGATCGGTTGACGATTGTGATTGAGGAATGCGAGCGGATGGGGATCAAGGTTTTGCCGCCTGATATCAATGAATCATTTGTAGAATTCGGTGTGGTCAAAGAAACAAAGGATGTACGTTATGCTCTAGCGGCGATAAAAAATGTGGGGGCGGGTATTTCCGAGGAAATTGTTAAAGAAAGAAGTAAAAATGGGATTTATAAAAATATTGGTGATTTGGTAATAAGGACTATGCCACTGGGTTTAAATCGGAAAACTTTGGAAAGTTTGATAAAATCTGGTGCTTTGGATAGATTTGGTACGAGAGCGGCGATGATGAATGCGATTGAGTTGATTTTAAATTTTGGTAGAGATGCTGGCAAAATTAGAGCTTTGGGTCAGACAGATATATTTGCGGCGATGGGCGCGGAGGAAAAAGATGATGTTAAACCGATGGAAATTGATTTTCCCAAACTGGAAGAAGTAAGTAAAAAAGAGTTATTGGGTTGGGAAAAAGAGTTGATGGGTATGTATTTGTCCGATCATCCCTTGGGAGAATACAAAAATTATTTGCGAAAGAAAGCGGTGGGTTTGAGGGAATTGAGTTTGGATCAAGAAGGAGAGAAAATAACGGTGGGAGGGGTTATAACCAGGATACAGAAGATTATTACCAAAAAAGGTGATGCTATGGCTTTTACAACGATTGAGGATATAGGCGGGATTGTAGAATTGTTAGTTTTTCCCAAGGTGTTCAGCAAGAATCAGGAATTGTGGAATGAAGGCAATGTGGTTTTGGCTTCCGGAACTATTAGTACAAAAGATAATCAAATTAAGATTTTGGTGGATAAGGCAGAAGAGATAAATTTGGTTGAAGCAAAAAAGATTTCTGACGAAGAAGTAGCTGAGATGGAAAAAGAGACAGAGTTTGCCGAATCAATTTTTATAATCAAAATACCAGAAGGCAGTAAAAAGGAGATTTTGGGGCAGTTGAAGGAAATATTAATTGCTAACGAAGGTAAAAATCCAGTAAAATTATCCTTGTTTGTTCAAAATAAGGAGGTAATAGTGGAGACGGATTTAAGAGTTAGCTTAACTTCTCAATTAAAGAATCAGGTTTATTTATTGTTGAATAATGGTTAAATATTGAGGAAAAAATATCTAAAACATTTGTATTGTAGGTAATTGTGTTATAATATTTAAGCATATAAAATCTTATTGTTGAGAGGAATTTATGGACTTAATCGCATATGTTGAAAAGGCTCAATTAAAGAAAAAGATTCCGGCTATCAAACCGGGCTTTATTGTGGCTGTTCATCAGAGAATCAAAGAAGGCAAGAAAGAAAGAATTCAAGTGTTTAAGGGGATCGTAATTAAAGTAAAAGGTGGATATGGTTTAAATGGCTCGTTTACTGTACGAAGGGTGGCATCTGGAGTTGGTGTTGAGAAGACTTTTCTGTTCCATTCTCCGGTGATTGAAAAGATTGTGGTTTTAAAACAAGCAAAAGTTCGTCGATCCAAGTTGTATTATTTGCGTGGCCGTTTTGGCAAAAAAGCCAAGCTAAATTTGACTGATGAAACTGGTGTCAATGTGGAGGAATTGATCAATGAAATTGCCGGAGAGGAGCCAAAAGCAGAAGTCGTAGGT
Source organism: Patescibacteria group bacterium (assembly GCA_049322675.1). Taxonomy (GTDB): domain Bacteria; phylum Patescibacteriota; class JAHJAL01; order JAHJAL01; family JAHJAL01; genus DAIRGB01. The sequence goes on from JBMORM010000007.1 coordinate 8,243, forward strand.
GACAAGGAAAAAGTTGCTGGTGAAGAAAAAAGTGAACTGACAAATGAAGTAAAAGATAATAATAAGAAGGAGAAGAAAGGTGTTGATTAGATTGTCAGAATTGCCAGGTTATCTTGTTAGATATGGAAAATCTATTAGATTAGGAATTGATGAAACTGCTTTATGTTCTGAATTACAAGATGATAATGTTCTGGTTTTGGGTGAGGAGAAAATAATTGATACTGTTGAAAAAAAGAAAATAAAGAAAAGAGTTGAAGGCTGAGAACGAGAAAAAGTTTAAATTTTTGTTTATGAAAGTTGGCTGGCGAGAAGAGAAAAGGTTGTGGCGTGAAGGTTGTCGTTATGTTGCCGGTTTGGATGAGGTTGGTTACGGGGCGTGGGCGGGTCCGGTGGTGACGGCGGTTGTGATTTGGCCGAAAAATATCGTGATTTATAAACTTGATGATAGTAAAAAATTGAAATTTGATGATCGAGAACGCCTGGCAAAAAAGATAAAGAGCCAGGCGTTTGCTATTGCTGTTGGTGAGGCCTCGGTGGAAGAAATTGCAGATTTAGGTTTGGGGGTGGCGCGGGATTTGGCTATGACCAGGGCTTTGGAAAAATTGCCGGTTATTCCCGATTATATTATCACTGATGCGGTAAAATTGAATTGGAGAGAAAAACCTTGTTTGGCGGTGATAAAAGGTGATGCAAAAATTGCCTCAGTCGCAGCGGCTTCCATAGTTGCTAAAGTTTATCGAGACGATTTGATGAAACAGTTGAGTCGGATTTATAAGAGGCACGGTTTTGCTAGGCATAAGGGATATGGGACGAAATATCATCAGGAAATGATTTTGAAATATGGTTTAACTGGACAGCATAGAGTAAATTATAATTTGAAATTTTTGGGAAATAATTGATATTAAAAATATTCGGTTACTTTATTTTTTTGCTCATAAAACTCGCATTTCTGAAAGGAAGTTTGTTTTTTTCTTTTTTTGTAGTTAAACAGTTACGTTGACGATTTTGAATCATTAATATTTTTCGATTATTAAGCTCAAACAGTTATTCGCTAAAAAAATAAAGTAACCGAATATTTTTAATGAATTTATTTGAAAATTGGAAATTGATTATTGAAAATTTTTTGGAAACTGGAAATTGGGAATTGGAAATTTTGGAATAGTCTTTGAAAATAATTTAAAATGAGTTAATTATGGCAAATCTAACAGCAAAAAAAATTTTAGGAAATTGGGGGGAGGAACAGGCGAGAAAGTTTTTGGAAGAAAAAGGTTTTAAGTGGATTGAAAGTAATTTCAAATACAAAAAAGGGGAGATTGATTTAATCATGAAAAAAGGGAATGACCTGGTTTTTGTGGAAGTAAAAACCAAATCAGACGATTATTCAGGTGATCCGGCGGATAATGTGGATCGAAAGAAAATTCAGCAAATAGAGTGGGTAGTGGGATATATTTTGCAAAATATTCAATTGAAAAATAATTGGGGATTTGATGATGAAGTAAAGTGGCAGGTTGATATTGTGGCAGTTTATGGTGATGGAAGACAGGTTTTTGATATAATGCATTATGAAAACGTTACGTTTTGGGAATAACAAGCAATTTTCAATTTTCAATTTATAATTTGCAATAAATTTTTAATAATTCAATGATGCAATGCTTAAATTGGTTAATCGAATAATTGTAAATTTAATGAAAATTGAAAATTATAAATTGAAAATTAATCTTTATGAATAAACAAATTGTAACTAGATTTGCTCCGAGTCCGACCGGTTTTTTGCATATTGGTAGTTTGCGTTCTGTTCTTTATACATATTTGGAAACCAGGCGTTTGGGTGGAAAGTATATTTTGCGTATTGAAGATACTGATCGAAGTCGGTTTGTCGAAGGAGCGGTTGAGGATATGCGTAGAGTTTTGGATTGGTTTGGGATCGAATTTGACGAGAGTCCGTTTGTTGGTGGCCCCAATGGTCCGTATATTCAGTCGGAAAGAATTGATATTTATAAAAAGTATGCCGAGGAGTTGGTAAAGAAGGGTTGGGCATATTATTGTTTTTGTACGGCTGAGGAATTGAAAAATGAGAAAGAGTCTGGTTTGACAATGTATAGTCGTAAATGTAGTTCTCTTACTTCTGAGGAAATAAAAAGAAAAATTGATGAAGGTCTTTCATATGTGATTAGGTTGAGAGTACCAAAAGGAAGAATGGTGGATTATGACGATAGAATTTTAGGTTTTTTGAAGTTTGAATCGGATATGATTGATGATCAAGTTTTGTTGAAATCCGATGGTTATCCTACTTATCATTTGGCGGTGGTTGTGGATGACCATTTAATGGGGGTGAGTTTGGTGACACGAGCGATGGAGTGGGTGTCCTCAACTCCCAAGCAAATTTTGTTGTATGAGGCTTTTGGTTGGGATTCGCCTGATTTTGCTCATTTGCCACCGGTTTTGGGAAAAGATAAAAAGAAAAAATTGGGGAAACGAGATGGGGATACAGCAGTCACGGATTATGTTAAAAAGGGTTATTTGAAAGAAGCTTTAATAAATTATTTGGTAATATCTGGTTGGCATCCACAAGACAATCGGGAGATATTTTCTCTGGAAGAATTGAAAAAAGAATTTTCATTGGATAGGTTAAATAAAGTGGGTAGTGCTTTTGATATTGATAAATTGAATTGGTTCAATAAAGAGTATTTGAAGAAACTTGATACAGATGAGATTTTGGAGAGATTGAAGGATGTAGCTTTGGATGAGAAGATTTTGAAACTTGATAAAGAATATTTAAAAAAGATTATTCAGGTTGAAAAAACGAGATTAAATAATTTGTCAGAGCTAAATAATATGGGGGAATATTATTTTTCGGAACCGAAAGTTGATTTGACAAATCTGGTGTTTAAAAAAAGTACCAAAGAAGCGACAAAAATAGCTTTGGAAAAAGTAATGGAAAAATTATCTGGCTGTGAAAACTGGGAAATAGAGGAAATAAATAAATTGATGCTGGAAGTGGTGAAAGAAAATAATCTGACCAATGGTGATGTTTTCTGGCCGGTGCGTTATGCGCTGACCGGTGCGATGCAAAGCGCCTCGCCGGTGGAGATGGCATGGGTGTTGGGGAGGGGAGAGGGCTTAAAAAGGTTACAAAATGTTATAAATATTTTTTAAATGAACAATGAACTATTAACAATGAATAGAGACATTTTTCCGTAAATTATTAATTTTTCATTGTTAATTGTTAATTTGTGTGTGTTCCGGGATCGTCTAATGGTAGGACAGCGGCCTCTGAAGTCGTCAATCTTGGTTCGAGTCCAAGTCCCGGAGTTTTTTTAAGGTACAGTTTTTAGACTGTGCTTTTGTATGGTGCTTAGATACAGTGTTATAATGATTTTATTATTATATTTTCAATGTTGATCATTATGTTAGAAAAAATGAGTGATAATAGTTGGCGTTTAGAGGCTGAAGTTGATAAAAATATAAGTTTTTGGCGGCGAAAATTGGATGTCTTGATAATGGATTTGCAGAAAGAAAAAAGTGATTTGGCAAGGAGGATGGATTATTATTTTTTTGATAAGTTTGATTCAAAGTTGGATTGGCAGGAGACAGTAGCACATTTTTCTGTTTGTTTGTCTTTATTGGAGAAAATGAGAGAGGAAAATTGTGTTGAGGAGATCAAATCAAATATGCAGCAGAAGTGGATGATGGGTCAAGATTTGTTTGCGCAATCTGAAGGCAGAGAAAAGATTGTTGGGGGGTTGATGGGGAGAATAGAGGAATGGTTGGAATTTTATCCTTGGCATCCTTCGAGGCCTTTAAAGGAGTTACCAAAAAGTATTCGAGATTATTATGTGGATATGGCGCAGTATTTGTTGGATAATCTGAATTCGCAGCGGTTGGAGGTGGAGTTGGTGCCGGCGCCGGAACCGAAGTTTGATAGTCACAAGATTCGATTTGTGCGACAAAGTAATCCTGAATGGTATCGAGAGATATACCATGGAAACAATAATGTTCGTCGGGATAGATCTTGTTTGGCTTTACGGAGGATTAGTAAGATGGCTGATGTGGCTTATGACTCTTATGGTCACAATGATACTTTATATCGTCAGTTGATCCATGAAATGTTAATCAATGGTTGTCAGGTACAAGATGTAATATTTGAATCAAATAAGATAGTTAGAAGATATTTTATGATCGATGATTTTGTCGATGATGAGGATGAAGTGTTGATGGAAAAAAATATAGAAGAAGATAATAAATTTGATTGTGAAAAACATATTCTCTCTACAAGTAGCGATCAAAATGATTTTGACCTTTATGAAGAAGATGTACCGTTTTGATATTTGCAAAATTATTTTATGAAAAAAATTAATAAATTGCCCTACAGTAGCGATTTTTTTAAAATTGATTACGAAGATAGGCTTTATGGCGAGATAAAGTTGGAAAAAGATTCTTTGGAAGTGATGAGAACAAAAGAATTTAGACGTTTGTATGATGTTTCATTGTCGGCCGTACCGCCAGTTTCTTTGAATATGCAATGTTCTTCGAGAGCGGAGCATTCTTTGGGGGTAAGACATTTGGCTGATATCTTAACAAAAAGATTATTTGATTGGAATGATTGGAAGTTGTCAGTAAATATAAAATTTGCGGCTTTGTTGCATGATGTTGGTTCGCCACCGTTTAGCCATTTGACGGAGTCATTTTTGAAAGATGTGTTTGGGAAAAGTCATGAAGAGTGGGCAGCTGACGTGATTGTCAATTCCGCTTTATCGGATATTATTAAAAAATATGGTGGTGATGTTGCGGAGGTGATCAAAAATATTTCCGGGCAAAATAAGCCTTGGAGTGATTTGGTGAACGGTTCTCTGGATTTGGATAATTTGGATAATAGTTTGCGGTTTGGTTTGAGTATGGGATTGTTGAAAAATAAAAATTATGATCCGACAGGAATTGTTGAAAAGATCGAGAAGCGCGATGGAAAATTATTTTTGCAGGAGGAAGTTTTTGAACAAGTGCGAAAATGGGATGTGTGTCGGAAAAATGTTTATGACTTTGTATATGGAAATAAGAATTTGTCATCCGGGGCGATGATTTATCGGGCCTTGTCTTTGGCCTACGAACGAGGAGAGTTGGATAATGATTTTTTTGGTTTGACTGATGGTGTAGCGGTAGAATATTTGAGGAATGTCGCAAATAAAGACAGTCAATATTTGGTGAATATGGCTATGGGTGGACAGCATTATCTTTTGGTGAGTGATTTGTGTTATGAAAAAAATGATGAAGACGGGTCTTATAAAAAAAAGTTGAGTCACTGGCGTTTCCGAAGTGATCTTGCCGACAAGATTGCCCAGTATTTAAGTTTGGAGAGAAAAGAAGTTTGCGTAATGGCTGGTTGGGACAAGGGAGTCAAGAATGTTGATTGGTCTTTTGTGGGGGAGGATGGTTCGGAAAAATTTTTCGACCTCAAGCGTAAGCCATTTTTTTATTTGAAAGTGTTTATTGATTCCAAAAATGATCAGTTACGAAATGTTTGCAAACCCGGGGTAGGTAGTATAATAAAAGAAATAAGTAAATATTAGTATTTTATGACCGAATTGATACAAATTGGTAATCAATTTTTTGAGAAGGCAAGCGAAGAAAATTGTTAAAGTTGAAAGTTATCAAGTAGAAAAGTTGATTGATAATTTAAAAATTTTAATGAGGGAAAAGGATTTGATTGGAATTGCGGCGCCACAAATTGGAGTTGGGTAGCGAGTTTTTTAACCGAGCTTTGATCGACTAAATCCCGGAGGATTTTTCATGACGACAAGAAGGAACTGAGAGCGTATATCAATCCGGAAATTATAGGATTTTCTGAAGATTTGATTGAAATGTGGGAAGGTTGCGGGAGTTTTTTTCGATAGAGTAAATTGGAGTTATGTTCAGTGGTGAGAAGTTGTTTGTGGTTTTTTTGCGAAGACATTTAAGGTGACTGAAGTATAGATTTTCTAATTACATGGTTTTTAAACTGTGCTTTTTTGGTGTTAAATAAGTTATGATGGAAGGGATGAGGAAGCGATATTTTAAAGAGGGAAGTTTAATATGTTTTCACATATTTTGATATATGTGTTGTCTTTTGTAGCGATTTGGCTTGGTTCGGGGTTGGCGATAAAGTCGGTGGAAAAAATTTCTCGATCTTTGCGGGCTTCGGCGTTTGTGGTTTCATTTTTTGTTTTGGGTTTGTTTACTTCGGTTGGTGAGTTGTCTGTGGGAGTTAATTCGTTGATAGAGGGTGATCCGGAGATCTTGATTGGTAATTTGATTGGAGCTTCGATTGTAATTTTTTTGTTGTTGGTGCCTTTGTTGGCTTTGGTTGGTAATTCCATACGAATTAACCAGGAGTTTAGAGGGAGAAATTTGTCGTCTTCTCTGTTGGTGATTGTTTTGCCTGTTTTGTTGGTGATGGATGGCAAGGTGGATAGAATTGATGGCCTAGTGGCGATGGTTTTCTATGGGTTTTTGTTGTTGACGATGCGTTCGGGAAAAAAATTGATAGACAAAATAAAAAAAGTTAAATTTGAGGCCGGGACCAGATTGGGAAAGGAGTTGTTGAAAATTGTTTTTGGGGTGGCGATTATTTTTTTGGGGAGCAAATACTTGGTCGAACAGACTTTGTATTTTTCCGAGTTGTTAAAAATATCACCGTTTGTAATTGGTTTATTGTTGTTGGCTTTAGGTACCAATATTCCTGAGTTGTCCTTGGTAGTCAGAACGGCTTTTGGAAGTAATCGCCAGGTAGTGTTTGGCGATTATATAGGTTCGGCTGCGTTTAATTCTTTTTTGTTTGGTTTATTGGTGTTTATAAATGGTCAGACAATATTTTTGGCAAAAAGTTATTTGGTAAGTTTGTTGTGTTTGCTTGTTGGTTTATTGCTGTTTTTTGTGTTTGCTAGGACAAAAAACATCCTTTCTCGGAAAGAGGCTTTATTGTTGTTGTTCTTATATTTGTTGTTTGTAGTAATAGAGGTAGTCGTTAGCGGTTATGTTGGTTAAATTTTCAATATTAATTTTTTTCAAAGTGAAAAAGGGGAGAAAAAATGATCGAGATTATTCAAATTGGTAATCCTATTTTGCGGCAAGTAGCTAAAAAAGTGGTTGATATCAAAACAGATAAAATTGAAACAATAGTTAGTGATTTGACAAAAGTAATGTTGGAAAATGATTTGATTGGGATAGCTGCTCCTCAGATTGGTGTAAGCGAGAGAATATTTTTGACACAGTTACGGACGACCAGAGCTCGAAAGAAGGTGAAAAGTAGCGAAAAAAATGAGTTGAAGGTATTTATTAATCCGGAGATTGTTGGATTTTCTGAGGAGTTGGTGGAAATGTGGGAGGGGTGTGGTAGTGTGGCGGAGTCCAATTTTTTTGTGCCAGTGATTAGACCAAAATTTGTTTCTGTTAGGGCTTTTGATAAAAATGGCAGTGAATTTACGATTGCGACTGATGGTTTATTGGCTAGAGTTATTCAACATGAGTTTGATCATTTGGATGGTATAGTATTTATTGATCGTCTTTGTGATTTTGCTCGGGCGATGAGTGCGGGAGAGTATTATAAGATGGCGAAAAATAAGTAGTGTTATATGATAGGTAGTGTGTGTAAAATGGATATATTAGATAAAAAATAAGATATGTATTTTTCTAAGTTTTCTTACATATATGATCCGAAGTCGAATAAGGCTTTCAAATTGTCTCGAAGCAAAATTGAATTATTTGTTCAATGTCCCAGGTGTTTTTATTTGGATGTTCGATGTGGCATAAAACGTCCTTCTTTTCCTTCTTTTACTTTGAACAGTGCGGTGGACTTTTTATTGAAGAAAGAATTTGATATTCATCGAAGTGGAGCAACTAGCCATCCTTTGATGACAAATTATGGTTTGAAAGCAATTCCTTTTGCTCATCCAAAAATGGAACAATATCGACATAATTTTACTGGATTAGGTTTTTTGCATCAGCCAACAAATTTTTGGTTGTATGGGGCAGTTGATGATATCTGGATAGATGAAAATCAGGAGTTGATAATCGTGGATTACAAGTCCACTAGTACGGATGAGGAAATAACTTTGGAGGGAAAATGGAAGGAAGGATATAAAAGACAGATGGAAATATACCAATGGTTGGCTAGAAGAGAAGAGGGTTTGAAAAAGTGGAAAGTTTCCAATAACGGATATTTTGTTTATTGCAATGGTTTGAAAGATCGACAGGCTTTTGATGCCAAATTGGAATTTGCTGTCCAAATTATTTCTTATATTGGAGATGATAGTTGGGTTGAAGAAACCATAAATAAAATGCATGCATGTTTGATTGCCGAGAATATGCCATTGAGTGCTGATGATTGCGAATATTGTGCATATCGGCAAAAGGCAGTCAAAGAAGAAATCTGGGGAGGAAAGACTTTGTTTGGATAAAAATATGCGACAAAAAAAACGGAAAAAAATTGGTTGGTCGGGTTTGATATATTTTGTTTTTGTTTTGTTTTTTGCTGTATTGATTATATCGAGATGGTCCGATGTGGTGCGGATTTTTTCTAGTATGAAAGAGGCCAACTATTTTTGGTTGGTGGCGGCGTTGGGAGTGCAAATATTGATTGTAGCTAATCAGTCAATGTTTTATTCAGATTGTTATCGTTTTTTTGGATTGAGGGTGGGTTGGTGGCGGTTTTTTCAACTGGTGCCAGCGGCAAATTTTATGAGTATGGTTTCTCCATCAGGTGGATTTGTGGCTGGGATTTCTTTGTTGTTTTGGGATGGTCATAAATTGAATTTGCCTAAAGGTAAATTGGTTTTGGCTCATGTGGTGTATTGGGTTGTTTACTATTTAGTGTATTTGTTGTTTTTATTGGTTGGTTTGTTTTATCTGATTATTCATCAGCAATTGAAGGACTATGTTATCTTTCCCGCTTTGATTATGTTTGCGGTGGTTTTTGTTGTTTTGGCTGTTTTGGTTGTTTCTATGGACAATTTTGATCGTTTTAAGAGTACGTCTTTAAAAGTGGTGGAGTATATAAATAGATTCAACAGGTGGCTAAATAGAGATAATAAAATCGATATAAGGTTAGTTAAGAAATATAGTTATGAAATATATGATGGATATCATCTGACGATTACTAGTATTGGTAGATTGAAAAAGATATTGTATCGTTCAGTATTACAAATATTTTTGAATGTGTTGATATTGATGGTACTGGTTTGGTCTTTGGGTGGTAATGGTGGTAGTTTTGCGGTTTTGTTGTCTTGTTATGTGGTAGCAGCTTTGTTGATGGTTATTTCGATCACTCCATCTGGCGTGGGTGTAGTGGAATTGGCAATGATAACTATATTGAAAGCTTCGGTATTGGATTTTGATCGGGCGGTGTTGGTGGTGTTGCTTTATCGATTTTTTCAATTTTGGTTACCATTGATTTGGGGATTTTGGGCGTTTCGGAGGATCAATTTTATCAACAGAAAATAGTTAAAATTTGAGGTATAATTTTTACTGGAGGGTAAAAAAATGGAAGCAATCGCGGTTTTATATTCTGTAGCTGCATTGTTTGGGGCCGGGGTTAAAAAATTGAAACTACCGATGATGGTCGGCTTTATGCTGGCAGGATTGTTGTTGGCGACTTTGGGGGTGAGTTGGCAAGGTCAATCATGGTTGGTTACGATATCGGAATATGGAGCGGCGTTTTTGCTGTTTTCGGTGGGTCTGGAAATAAATTGGCAGTATTTTAAAGATTTGGGATGGACAATTTTAGGAATGTCGCTCTTGCAAATGGTGCTTATTTTCGGTTTAGTTTATAGTTTTTTGTATTTGTTGGGGTATGATTTTATTACTGCAATAGTGCTGTCAGTGGTGGTGGCTTTTTCCAGTACGGTATTGGTAGCAATGATTTTGAAAGATAAAAAACAGTTACACAGTTTGCATGGCAGAATTTTGCTGGGGGTACTTTTGATTCAAGATATGGCAGTAATTGTGATATTACTTTTTTTGCCTTATTTAAATTCACAAAATATTTCGTGGTGGCAATTGGTTAGTAAAATTGGCTTAAATGTTTTTACTATTTTTTTGGTACTTGCTTTTGGACGTTTTTTGTTTTCTCGACTAAAATATTTGTTTCGTCATGAAGATGAAGTATTTTTTGTTTTGTCTATCGCTTATCTGGTTACTGTGATGTATGTTTTTAGTTTGCCTTTTGTCGGTTTACCTCCAGAAATTGCTGGTCTGGTAGCTGGTTTAAGCTTGTCCAATACAATGGAAAGAGAAAGAGTGGCAAATTGGTTTGAACCTTTGAGAAATTTTTTGCTGGTTTTTTTGTTTTTTTACGTGGGAATGCAGGTAAAATTTGAGTGGATCGTGCAAGATATTAAATTGTTATTGGGTTTGTTGTTGGCAATCTTTGTAATTAAGATGGTAATTGGTTGGATGGTAGCGGGAGTAGCTGGTTTGCCGAAGAAGGTGATTATGTTGACCGGATTGGGTTTGGCAAATTTGTCGGAGTTGGGGTTTGTAATTTTACCTATGACCAATCGCATGGGATTAATTAGTGATCGTTATTTGTCGATATATAGTGTTCTGATTTTGATAAGTATTATTATGTCGGCTGTATTTCTTCATAATAGTGAAAAATTTTATAGTGATTTTGGTAATTATTTTTCTTTATTGGAAAAAGCGAAGATTTTTCGTCCGAAACTCGCCAATAATTTATTTTGGCGAAAGATTGTATTGATCGGTTGTCATCGTTCTGGTTGGGCAATAATCAATAGTTTAGAAAAAGAAAAAAATGAGTTGGTGGTTTTGGATTATGATTTGCAGGTAGTGAAAAGATTACGTCTTTTGGGTGTTGATGCATATTATTGTGATGCGACCGATGTTCGTTCTTTGGCAGAATTTGATTTAGGTCGGGCCAAAATGGTTATCTCGACGGTGCCGGATGTAAGGGATAATCTGACTATTTGGCATTTTATCAAACAAAATTCAAAAAAAGTTATTCCTAAGTTTATTTGTTTGGCACGTACTTTTCATGAAATGGAAATATTATATGCGGCAAAAGTTCATTTGGTATTGAATCCGTATTTATCGGTGGCCGGTGATTTTGTTTCGATTGTTGAATCAAATAACAAGAGAAAGATATTGAATGATTATAAAGTGTCTCATAATAAGATGATGAGATTATAGGATTGAAATTTGTGGAATATTAGTTTTATAGTATATTTAGTGTTTATAAATC
>JBMORM010000008.1:0-19414 GCA_049322675.1 Patescibacteria group bacterium
AGGTTTCTTTTCTCATTTGAAAACAAATCTTAGAATACATCGAGGAATTAAACCTAATTTTAGAAACAAAGTCATTGATGAATTATTGTAAAAAAACCACATAATATTTTAACTTAAGCCCCAATTTCCAATAAATTTCCAATTTTCAAACAATCCTATCTACAAAAACAATACATAATAACGTTTGGAAATTGAGCCTTTTTTGAAAATTGGAAATTGAAAATTGAAAATTAAGACTAAATTTCAAAAAAAATATTTTAGCTCAAAATCCACCCACAACCAACAAATTTCCAATTGTCACAAAAAAACCGAGCCAAAGTCGCTCGGTAAAATATTTTTTTAGAAAACAACAATTTACCCAGCAACCTTAGGCCCAGTTATTATTAGCATTAAAATTATTGTTTCGTTGAGTTTTCATACTTCCAGACTAACAAATATTAATAATAATTGTCAAACTAGTATAATAACCCAAAAAAACACCCGGATTTCTCCGGGTTTAAAAAAGGAAACAAAAACTATTTATATCTTTATAATATTATTTTTGTTATTTTTTTTATTTTACCGAGAGGGGTATCCGGATCATAGTCCGGAAGTTGGTTTCCCGCCCCTCGGTTATACTTCCGGGTACCGGTGATTATGTCAAAATCACTATACGTTAACGAATACTTCTTGTAATCGTTAACGTAATTCATTATAGAAATTGGTAAATCGGGCGAATCCCACCCCAAATTGTCAAAGGGGTGATTCAACCCAATCATATGACCTAGCTCATGCCGGATAGTCCGGCACGAGTAGTCATTCAAAGATAAGTCCTCATCCCTGAGGACTATCCTCACAGCAACGATCTCGTTCCCAGAGTATGACAACTCTGCAAACGAGTTCGTTGCCGAAGAGTCCATAGAAATAACAACCTCGCCCTGTTCGGGATCGGTTGCCGTTGTCAATAAAATTTCAGTCTCAGTTACTTTCATAAACCCCCCGGTTAACCCAGGGAGTTCACTAATTATAATATTTTTGATAACCGCCGCTTGCGCAGCAGTTATATTTTCATTGATTCGAAACTTAGGAATTTTTAACCAACGTTTCGAATTACCTCTTATAAAATAAGAGGAATAAGAAACGTTGTTCATATCAGAACCAACTAAAAAAACTTCTAAAGAGGAGGAGGTAATTGGAAAAGAGTATGTATAATGCCCCGAACCAGAAATTTCCATCCTCCCTGTTGTCCCGTTAATAGAAAAATTACCCTGAGAATTCGAAGTAGTTGTATTATTTCCCAAGGTAATTGTGGCCCCGCTGACCGCGGAACCGGAAAACATCCCCATAATTTTCCCCGTCACAGACGGAGAAGTCGCCGTCGGAGATACAGTATTAGTCGGCTTTGTTGTAGTAGTTATAACTGCAGTAGCCGAAACTACTGCTGTTGACGTCACCGAAGCCACTGGAGTTGTTGTGATAGTTGGAGTAGTGGTAACCGCTATTACTGTTGCCGTAAAAGTCGCCTGCGGCTCTACTATCCCAGTTCCTCCCCCTCCGCCTCCACAACCTGTAATTAAATTTGACAGCACCCCGGCCATCAGAATAATGAGAAGAAATAAATTTAATTTCTTCATTTTTAATCACGCACCCTTCTTGTGAGTTCGCCCGCTTTTAAATAACTTAGCTTTTCTTATTTTTCGCCAAATTTTTAAATAGCAAGGCACTATAAATAATAATTTCAAATTAGTATTTTCACAAGCCTATATTGCATTTTCGCAATACCAGACCATCTATCCAGCAAATAAGCAATACTTCTAACCAAATTTATAAACAAAAAAAATAACCCGTTACCGGATTATTTAATTTATCCCAACAAAATATTGTTTCACCTATCCCTCAACCGTGCCCCAAACTTATCTTTCAACACACTATATATTTTTTCCATCAAACCATTAACCTCCTCATCCGACAAAGTCCGATCCTCCGCTTGCCAATATAACCGCAAAGCCACACTCTTTTTCCGCCTATCATCCCCTTTCACACTTTCAACTTTCAACTTTGAACCATCAATCTCAAACTCATCAAAAACTTCCACTTTTTTAAGCAAACTCTCGTCCACCGCCTCCGCTTCTTTTATCAAATCCCTCGCCATTACTTCCCAATCAACCACAAACGCCGCATCAAATTTTGATACCGGAAATTTTGATGACTCTTGATATCGATACATCTCATCAAAATTTTCCACCAGATTATTCAAATCAAACTCACCATATACCAAATTTTTTTTCAATTTTTCACTTCCACATATTCTCGGATGTAGCAAACCAAATGAACCCAAAACCCGCCCCTGACCGTCAACAATTACCAAACTATTCACCGGGTGCAAATATTCGATCTGCTCATCAATCTGTTCCGCCCGTTTCAATTCAAACTGGTCGATTTTCCTTCCCCCCAGCGCCAACAAACCCTCGACCAAACCTTTGGCCGCCAAAAACACATCCTTTGCATTTTTGTCCTCGCCCCACATCAATCCTATTTTCGTCCTCTCTTTATTTTTATCCAGTTTGGAATAAACCTTTCCCCATTCAAATATCTGCACTATATCATTATATTTCGACCACTTTCGATATTTATCCACCAATCCCGCCACCAACGACTGCCGCAAATATTTCAAATCCTGATCCAACGGATTAAGCAATTCAAAACTATTTTCCAATTCAAATCCCCAATCAACCACATTTTTCCCGGTCACAAAACTATAAGAATACACTTCCGACCAGCCCTTATTGAAAAAATAATTTATTATTTTATTTCTATACTGACGCTTTTTTTCCGGCCGCGGCAAATCCACCGCCATCGAAAAAGTCGTTTCCAATACTTTATCATACCCATAAATCCTACCCACTTCCTCAATCAAATCTTCCGCCCCCTCCACATCGATTCTGTCATCAGGAACAATCACCGCCAAAGATTCCTCACCGGACTTCCCGATTTCAAAACCCAAATCTTTCAGGATCCTTTTCACATCAGCCTTTGCTACCTCCACTCCCAAAAATGAATTCAAATATTCATATTCCAACTCAATCTCTTTTTTCAACAATCTCTTTGAACGCACATCGATCATCCCTCGCACCACCTCGCCGCCGCAAATTTTTACAATCAGATATGTCGCTCTTTCCAAAGCTTTAATAGTCCAACTTGCCGGCAATCCCTTTCCAAATCTGATCGAACTATCGGTCGCCACTCCCTGTTCATGACTGGTATTATTTATAATTTGCCTGGCAAAATTTGCACTTTCCAAAACAATAGTTTTAGTCTTATTCAACACTCCGCTATCCTCGCCCCCGATAATCCCCGCCAACGCCAACGGCCTTTTTTCATCGGCAATAATCAAATTATGATCACTCAAAATCTTTTTTTGACCATCCAGCGTCACTATCCTTTCACCTTTCTTGGCCTTCCGGACAAAAATTTTATGCCCGATCAACAAATCATAATCAAAAGCATGCATCGGCTGACCATATTCCAGCATCACATAATTGGTAATATCCACCACCGCATTAATCGGCCGCATCCCGGCCACAATCAACCTTCTTTTCAACCACAACGGCGATTCTTTAATTTTCACATTATCAATCACTCGCGCTGAATATCGATGACAATTTTCCGCATCCTTAATATTTACCTCCAACATATTGTCTATCTTTTTGACGCTATTTTCTTTAAATTTAAATTTTGGCTCAAAAAATTTTACTCCCGTCGCCAATCCGATTTCTTTCGCCATTCCGATCATCGCCATCCCATCCGGACGATTTGGCAAAATCGTAAATTCCAAAGCCTCATCATCAAAAGTCAAAGCCTTATCCAATTCCACTCCCACCGGCAAATCTTTTCCCAGATCCAAAATCCCACTCGATTTTTCTTCCAACCCCAACTCTTCCGCCGCACAAATCATACCGCTGCTCTTTACTCCTCTAATTTCCATTTCTTTAATCTCAAAATCACCTTTCAACTTTGTCCCCACCAAAGCCACCGGCACCAACATTCCCTTGGCCAAATTATTGGCCCCACACACAATCTGCAATTTTTCTTTCTTTACATCCACTATCGCCACACTCAATTTGTCGGCATTGGGATGTTTATCAACTTTTAAAATCTTACCAATCACCACTCCCGGCCAGGAAAATCTAATCTTCTCCACCCCCTCACATTCCCAATTGGTCAAAGACACTCTATCCCCAATCTTCTCCGCCGTCCATTTTTGCTTTTTCAATTCCTCTTCGTCCAAATAATCTTTCAACCAATTATATGAGTACAACATAAAAATCCTCGTAAAATTTTTCTATTTAAACCAATCTCATAAAATATGTTTGTGTAAAACTTTTTGGTATTTAATATTTTGCGAATGATCCGAGCGTTAAAAAAGGTTATTAGTCACCGACATTCGCAGCGTTATCATGAGCAAAATATTAAATACCAAAAAGTTATACACAAACCACAAAATAACATTTCACGTTGCTATTAATTTAAAATTGTTCAATAAACTCCGGTTCGCTGTTAAAGAAATGTCGAATATCGGTAATACCATAACGCATCATCGTCAACCGATCATATCCCGGACCATAAGCAAAACCTGTCCATTCATTTCTTTTGTAACCAGCTTCCACAAACACATTTTGATGAATCATCCCCGCTCCCAACATCTCAATCCAACCATTCCCCTTGCACATTCCACAACCTTTACCCAAACATTTCACGCACTGCACATCCACCTCAAATCCCGGTTCCACAAACGGAAAATAACTCGGACGCAATCTGATCGGGACCCTTTTACCGATAATATATTGCACCATATCCATCAAAGTTTTTTTCAAATTACCCACAGATAATTTTTTATCAACAATCACTCCTTCGATTTGATAAAAAGTATGCTCATGAGTCGCATCAGTCGCCTCCCGCCTAAAACACCGCCCCAACGCCACTGCCTTATATGGAGGCTTATTTTCCCGCAATATCCGATTTTGAAAAGCCGAAGTATGGGTCGCCATACACAATCTGCCCTTATTTTTTTCTTCCCCCTTCACCCAAAACGTATCCCACATCCCTCGCGCCGGATGATCAGCCGGAATGTTCACCCCTTCAAAATTTTCATACTCATTGGTCAGATTTTCCGTTTCATAAATCATATAACCCATCCGCCCAAAATAATCTTCCAATTCCAACATTGTTCTGGTCAAAGGATGCAAATGACCAATCTTAGAATCACGAGCCGGCAACGTCACGTCAAACAAATCCGCCGTCAAAGATCGATCATTCTCCTTTTGTTGCAAAACAAGTTTGATGTTATCCAAAGCTTGTTCAATCTCTCTTTTTATCTCATTGGTCTTCTGTCCAATCTTTGGCCTCTCCTCCGGAGATATTTTTCCCAAACCTCTCAGCAATTCCGTCAACTCACTTTTTCTCCCCAACCACTTTATTCTCATCTCGTCCAAAACCGCCAATTCCTTGATCTTTTTTATCTCATTCAAAGCATCCTGCCGAATTTTTTCCAATCTTTCCCACATATATTCAAATTAAAATTAATCAAAAAATAAATACAATTTTCAATTCTCAATTCTCAATTTCCAATAAATGTCCAAGTTACAATTTCCAAACGAATTTAATTATTAGAATTAATTTTTTTTATTTGGAAATTGAGCCTTTTTTGGAAATTGGAAATTGAGAATTGGAAATTTGAGAACACCGTAAAAATATTTTGCAATCGCAAATCACGACACTTACTCTTTTTCCTCATCATTCCCCAACTCTTTAATTTCCTCAAACTTAAAAGTATTTATATAAAAACTCATTTCCACCAAAATCACAATAATCATCAACATCAAAGCTGTCCACCATCTCAACACTCTCATCGCCTGCATCCCGATTACCGCCGTTGAAAAGAAAGAAACCAAAAAAGCTTGACGCAAAATTACCGGCATTTTTTCATACAACTCTGCCACCGAATACACCCGCGAACGAAAATATATTAAAATCAAAATCACTAAACCTAAAATACCCAAAAACATACTAACAAAAAATGACGCCATACCGGCTTTATCTGTCACAAACGGATCAATATTGGTCAACGTCAAATAAAACGCCGACCACGCCAAAAAAGTTGAAATTGCAATCCCCACAAAATAAGTCTTTAAAGACATATTCCTTTGATTAAATATACATCTACAGTATAAAAAGAAAGACACTCCAGCAGCAAGTGTCTTCTTGTAAAATCTTATTTGAATGAAATATTTTGTCTGCTCAATATTTTACGAATGATCCGAGCGTCAAAAAGGTTCATAATCGTCGTCATTCACAGCGTTATCATGAGTGAAATATTGAGCATACAAAATATTTCATTCAAGTTCCATAACTTATAAAATCGGGGCGGAGAAATTGTCTTCTTTTAATTTTTCCAATACTTCCATCTCCTTGGACTTTTCCCGACTAATTTCTCTTTCCGCCTCTTGTCTGGTTTTACAATAATTCTGCTGCGTATTTTTCACAATCTCATCTTTGAAAGATGTAGTTACAGTCACCGCATCCAAAGTTCGTGCCGAAAATGCCTCTTTTACTTCATCATTTATCGACAACTTCAAATATACCTCCTGCACACCCAGATTGGTAATATCGGCCGCTTTGAAACGAGGTTCAAATTCTCTCTCCAACAACAAGGCATCTTCCGGACCCAACCTAAAAGACACTATCGAACCCACATTACCAAAAACCGTTTTGCGCACCACGTCAGACAATTGCGACACATACTGATGAGCAATCGTCAAACTCAACTTATACTTTCTCGATTCCGACAAAATATTGGCAAAAGAATCCGTCGCAAAATTTTGAAATTCATCCACATACAAATAAAAAGGAACACGCTGACTCTCCGGCACATCCGCCCGCGCCAACGCCGCCTGATAAATTTTAGTAATTATCATCGAACCCAACAAAGAAGTATTTTCCTCTCCCAATATTCCTTTGGGTAATTTTACCAACAAGATTTTTCGATTATTCATAATTTCTGAAAAAACCAGCCTATTCTCTTCTTGACCGACAATATTTCTAATCAAACCATTGGAAACAAATTGACCGATTTTATTTAATATCGGCATAATTGCTTCTGAATCAAATCTTTCCGACCAACTGGCAAATTCATTTGTCCAAAAATTCTTCACCACTTGATCATTAATAGTTTTTATCACTTCCTGACGATATTCTCGATCAGTCAACAATAATAATATCGACATTACAGAAGCTTTCGGAGCATCCAACAAGGCCAACACCGTCATTCGCAAAACATGTTCCAATCTGGGCGACCAATTGGCCGCAAATACTTTTTTAAAAATTTCTATAAAACCGATTGCCACCTGTTGTCGATAAACCGGATCCACTTTTTCGATCGGATTAAAAGATATTGGATAAGCTTCATCGGCCGGATTAAAGTAAATTACATCTTTAATGCGGTTTTGCGGAACAAAAGGAATAATATCCTCAATCAAATCACCATGCGGATCAATTACACAAACACCATGACCATTTTCAATATCACTTTTTATCAACAACTCCTGCATCTTTGACTTTCCAGATCCCGATTTACCAATCACATACATATGTCTGGCTCGATCTCGTCTTTTTATTCCAAACAACTCCTTAATATTGCGATAATTTGTCCTAGCAAACACACACAACTCTTCCGCCGGCGTATTATCGGGAGTTGACAAACCCAACGGCGGCTCTGCTTTTGGGGACAAAATTTTGTACAAATTTGGCACGACATCCGTATCCGGCGGAAAGTGATAAAAAGTACTAATCTCATCCGCCGTCATATACATCGATTTTTTACTAAAATTCAACGAAGTAATTTCCTCCAAATCAACCCTGCTAACCGGTTTTATTTTATAAGAAAATTCATTATACTCGCTTTCCAATTTCTGAAAGACTTGCGCAATCGGCTCCAACTTCGCCTGCGCCATCTGATAATTTTCCGCGAAAATCAATAAATCAATTTCGGTATAATACAAATTTTGTTTATTCTTTTCTTTCGCCGCTACCAAAGCTTTATTACGAACCTCATTTGATGATTTTTTTGAAAACAATATATCCAAAAAATTGAATCTTTCTCTAATTCGCTTCAATGTCAAAGCCAACGACCTTTTCATAACAAATATCATTTGGTCATTATCCATTGGCCTTATTTTTACCTGAAAATAAAAACCATCAGTCGCCGCCAACCGATTAAACTGATTATAAAAATCCGCCAAAAACGATCCTTCCAACTGATTAAATAACAAAAATGGATAAAAATCACCATGTCTCAAAGTCAAAACCGCTCTTGCCACCCCTTCAATATTTTTTGGACTAATATTGCGCTTAACCTCTTCCAATTCAATCTTTGGAAAAACCGAATACAACTGGTTTTCCATAACACTATAATACCTTGAGGATACCTTAACGGTATAAAAAATCCTCTTATTAATCATATTTAGGGTCCAAGAAAACGGTACGCCCTTCAATATTTTTGACAAAGTATTCAAAAAATCACTAAACACCTCTACCTGAAAACTAGTCTGTTGAGGTAATTTAACAATATATTCTCTAACTTCCAAATTGTTATCCAAATTATTCATCAACACTTTATACCCAAAAATCGAGTTAATATCAAAAATATAACAGAATTATACAAAAAATCAAGATTATAAAACTACAAAATCATCAACACATACCGATTTTAAATTTGATTTTTTCCACAACTTTTTCCCCCACGATTTCTTCATATTTTTCCAACACAATCATTTCCAAAAACTGTATTTCCATCATTGTCCCCGAATGGCTAACACCCACAGTCAATAAACCATTTTTAAAACTCAACGCCTTACTTTCCGTCACATATTTCTTATCGATATCCGCCATTACTTTATCCCAAAAACTGCAAATAGTAATACTTTGCATTTGAGACAATGTTAAAGCCGACTTTTTTTGGTATTTTTTCTGCAAAATATCCCCAATTTTTTCCATTTTTCCTTATTTTTATTATTCAACCTTTATCATAACAATTTTGGATAAATCCAGCATCTTATCAATTTCGGTAGTAGTAATAATCGTTTGTTTGTCCTGCACATATTCTATCACTTTCTTTTTATTAATTTCGTCCAACTCCGAAAAAATATCGTCCAACAACAAAATCGGATAATTTTGTTTTTCTTGAAAAATATAATCCGCCTCCGCCATTTTTAAAGACAACAACGCCAAACGCATTTGGGCCCTGGAACCAATTTGATCAATTTTCTTCCCTTGTAGTTTTACTATTACATCATCCCGATGTGGACCTATCAATGTTGAACCATATCTCAGTTCTTTGTCTATCATACCGGATATAAATTCTATCAAAGTCACGCCTCTTTCCTGCCAATTAGCTCTTATATACTCCACTTGCAAATTTCCACCGCCAACAAAAAGTTTTTCAAAATATTCGTTTGCTTTACGATTTACAAATTCGACAAAAATTTTCCTTTTTTCCACTATTCTCAATACTAATTCTTCCCATTTTTTATCCCAAAAAGCCAACTCATTCATTTTTGCCAAGCCCAAGTTTATCTTTTTCAATAAACTATTACGATTTATCACCACTTTTTTATACATCGCCGCATCATACGCATAACTGTAATCAACTACGCTCAACAAAATATCAATCCAGCGCCGCCGCCGATTGGGCCAGAAAAAAAACTTTTCAATCTCCTCCGGTGAAAAATAAACTACCCTCAACTGCCCCAAAACCTCAATCATTTTTTTTAAAATTCCATCAATCCGTATTTCTTTGACAATATTCTTATCTTTCTTAATTAACCTCAATTCTTCATTAATATTTTTCTCTCCGTCACAAAAATTGGCTATCAATTTAGAAAAATCGGCCTCAAATCGCACCAGAGACCGATCATTTTTTACTCTCCAAGATTTAGTAATTGCCAAAAAGACAATCGCTTCCAAAATATTTGTTTTTCCCCGAGCGTTATTTCCTATAATCAAATTTATACCCGGACCAAAATCAAAACTGGCTTCCTTCCAATTCCGCCAGTTTATCAATTTTATATTCTCAATAATCATTTTAAGTTTATAAAGTTAAAAAGCTAAAAGTTAAAAGTTAAAAGTACACATACATTAATACTTCCCAACTTTTTAACTTTATAAACTTTATGACTTTCAACTATTCTCCCCTCAATTCTTCACCGGCATAATAATATATCGATAATACTCATCATCCATCGGTCGTATCAAACCCGGTTTCAATTTGTCAGTCAACTCAATAGCGATTTTCACCGACCCCACCACATTCAAAACATCCGCCAAATATTTAGTATTAAAAATAATCTCTCCATCAACTCCTTCAATTTCCGCTCCACAACTAGCCACATTTTCTCCCCCCTGACCCTTGGCCATCGAAATCAATCTATTTATTTCCTTGTTTGTCGTCAATTTGATTTTCTGTGTTTCTTTGGAAAAAACCGCTGCCATTTTTGTATCTCGTAACAAATCCTTGGTTGAAACTATTATTTTCGTCAAAAAATTCTGTGGCATTATACTTTCATAAGCCGGATAGTTCCCTTCAATCAATCTAGAAACCACTTCAATTTCTTCCATTTTAAACATCACTTGATTATCAGCCAAAATCACTTTCACAACACCTTTTGCCAAAGACAACAATTTATTCAATTCTTGAATTGTTTTTGTCGGCACGATTACAGATATTTCTTGTTCACTTACTTCCTTTAGTTCAATCAATCTTTCCGATAAACGATAACTATCTGTTGCTACAATTTTTAACCACTTTCCATCTGTCTTAAACAAAACACCCGCCAAAGTCGGATTCGTATCTCCAATCGCCGCCGCAAAAACAACCTTTGTCAACGCATCCCGCAAAACATCTACTTCAATCTCAACCACTCTCTCTGTCTTCAATTCCGGAATTATCGGAAATTCCTCTGCTGACAATCCATTTATTCTAGTAGAATAATGCTCACTCACCACTTTCACCACATTCCCCTCGACTTGAATCTCAATATTACTATCTGCATTATTATTTATATAATCATTAAAAATCCGCGCCGGAATAGTAATTTCACCTTCCCCGTCTATCTTCGCCCCAATCCAATAATTTATTCCCATTTCCAAATCAGTCGCAGAAATCTTTAATCTACCCTGATCGGTTTTCATCAAAATATTACCCAATATCGGTAAAGTACTAGAAGTCGTAACCACTCGACTCAAACCGTTCAAAACTTTAGCGAGATTTTCCCGCACACAAGATACCTTCATTGTTTTCTCCCATATCTTTTATTTTCTCAAAAACAAACCCTATACTACATTTATAATATTTCTAACCAGAAAATACAATCTCCTCCACCTCTCTCAAAAACAACTATTCAATCACCTTTTTATACCCCATTTTCTTTCCCCACTTTTTCCCTTTATATTATTTATTTTTATAGTCTTAGTAGTTATAAGGCCTGTGTAAATTGTGGGTAATATTTTCCCATGTTAGTATCCAAGCCTCATATTATTATTCTAAAACTGTAGAAAAGATGCCGATAATTGTATATTTACCCTGTTAAAAACTGTAGATTATTGTTACATTTTTTTTCTTCAACCAAAATTTCATACATTTTTTTGCACAGTTATCCAATACTTATCAACCTTTCATCAACAGTTTTTCCCCAAAGATTATTAAGTTGTTCAAGCAGCTTTTACTCAAGAAATTATGCTGTGAATATTTTAGTGGATAAATTGAGGTGAAATTGTTTATATGGTTAAACTTCTTGGCAGTTATCAACAATCTCTGCTATCAACTATTTGATTATCATTTATCAATATGTTTTTTACCAAAATACCATTCCAACTCTTTTAATCAATTTTTCGATTTACCATATCTCTCGGTAAAAATATCCAATATAATATATATATCCGACCAAAATTTATCATTTCTCTCAATATTTAAAATTTATGCGCAATCTATTTAAGAAAAAATTAAATCAGTTCTTTAGTTTATTTTTACTAATGTTTCTATTTGGTTGTAGTAATCAAAAAACAAATATCAACCACAATCAAAATCAATCAGATCAAAATCTTCCAACTACTATTTCCACCGAACCACCAAACATTTCTCCAACTTTTGAAAACGATTCACCTGTCACTTCCCCGGCTCATGATTATGAGGTTACTATTTTGATGTATCACTATATTCGAGACTACAATCGCGCCGATGATCCAATCGGTACCAATCTATCAGTTTCTCCTGCCAATTTTGAAAAACAAATGCAGTGGCTAAAAGAACATGATTATCAAACTTTTGCTCTCTCGGATTTTGATAAAATTTCCCGCCTTGATCCAAAAACCAAAGCAGTAATACTTACCTTTGACGATGGTTATAAAGACGCCTACGAACAAGCTTATCCCATCCTAAAAAAATATGGTTTTATCGGAATATTCTATATTATCGCCGGCTCGGTCGGCGACGGAGCATACATGTCTTGGGATCAAATCAAAGAATTACATCAAAACGGGATGATAATTGGTTCCCACACCATTAGTCACCCCGATTTACGAAATATTTCCGATACCGAACTAGTCAGTCAACTTGCCGGTAGTAGAAATCTTATCAAAGATAATACTGGCATTGTTACAACAGATTTTTGCTATCCGGCCGGAAAATACAACGAAACAGTAATTCTAAAACTTCAAGAATTGGGTTATCAAACCGCTACTACTGTCGCACCCGGTTTAGCCACTCAAGATTCCTCCCTATATGAACTTCCCCGCTACCGCATAACCAACGACGTCAACTTTGACTATTTTTTCACCGAATAATTACAAAATCCTTGGATCAAATAAAAAAACACGGCTCAGATTTGAGCCGTGTTTTTTTTGACATAAAAATATTATTGCATATACAACATTTCTTTTATCTTTGAAATCCCGGATAACAATTCTTCATCATCTTTAATACATTTTTCCATTTTTTCGTTACTATGCATTATAGTTGTGTGATCACGTCCACCCAAGATCGAACCAATTTTTGGATAAGATAATCCCAATTCTTTACGCATCAAATAAATCGAAACTTGTCTTGGTAGCACAATTTCCTTATTTCTCTTTTGCCCGATGATATCAGCTTGGGTAATATTGTAAAACTTTGCTACTATTCCCAGGATTTTTTTACTGGTAATAGTTTGGCGATTCGGATTATTTAAAATTGATGCCAATACCTCTTCCACCATTTGTTTATTTGGTTTCTCATTGTGTATCTGACAATAAGCAATCAATCTGGTTAGGGCCCCTTCCAATTCCCGAATATTGTGTGTGATCGCAGTGGCTATCTCAGTCAAAACCTCCATCTCTATCTCCATTCCCGTCAGAATCGCCTTATGTTGCAAAATCGCAATTCTCGTTTCTAGGTCAGGTGGTTGAATATCCGCAATCATTCCCATCTCAAATCTCGAAGATAATCTTTCCTCCAATGTTTGAATCGCTCGAGGCGGACGATCCGAGCACAACACGATTTGTTTGCCGTTTTCATAAAGATGATTGAAAGTATGAAAAAATTCTTCCTGTGTTTGTTCTTTGCCAGCGATAAACTGGATATCGTCAACCAACAACACATCAATATTTCTAAATCTTTTCTTAAAATCATCCACCCTCTTCTTTTGAATGGAATTGATCAATTCATTGGTAAAATTTTCCGAAGGCGAATACATCACAATTTTTGATTCATCTTCTTTTTTTATTTGGTTACCAATCGCTTGCATCAAATGAGTTTTTCCCAAACCCACCCCGCCATACAAAAACAGAGGATTATATACTCCTCCCGGACTTTTAGCTACGGCCATTGCCGCCGCGTGCGCCAGACGATTATTTGTTCCAACTACAAAATTGTCAAAAGTATATCGAATCGACGGTTTATCAATCGGATTTACTTTTATCTCCGATGATTGTTGTTCTTGTCCTGTATTTTTTGTTATAGTTTCCGGTTTTTTTGTGGAACTAACTTTATATACCACTTCTCTCAAATCAGGATGTATATTTCGACAAGTCCTCAATATTTCCTGATGATATTTTTTTTCTAACCATTCTTTCGTAAATATATTTGCTACTCCAATTACCAATACCTTTTCGTCCAGATTTAAAAAATTTGTATTTTTTAACCAAGTCGTAAAGTTGGCTTTACTCATGGTCACTTCCAATTGACCTAGAGTTGTTTGCCACAATTGTTTCCCATCCATTTTTTTATTTGTTTAGCAAAATAAAAAAAAGAAAATCTGTCCGCAAAAATTTTCTTTGAGCAACAAATTCACCTCCAATTTCCATATTAAACAAAATCACATTTCATTGTCAAAGCCAAACTATCATCTATTTTCCAGCATACAGCACGCAATTATTATTTTTCTCGATTCAAATAAAAATTTTTTGCAAATTTTTTCTTCGAGATATAATTAAATCAAAATATTTATAAATATTGCATGTTCCAAAAAATCATAAAAGATGGCAAAAAAAATATTCTGCCAATAATATATCTGATATTTTCCGGTTTGATTATCTACACCTCTCTGCATCATGAAAAATGGGTTGACGAAGCCCAGCCATGGCTAATTTCTCGAGACTTGGATTTTTGGTCTCTGATCAAACAACTTCGTTATGAGGTTACACCCGGTCTATGGCACTTTATTCAATATCCTTTTGCCCACCTTGGTTTTCCATATTTTACCCAAACTATCCTCAATCTGATATTCTATCTTATTACCGCCTATTTTTTACTTTTTCGTTCTCCATTTTCTTTGCCGATCAAAATACTCTTTATCTTTTCATATTATTTTAGTTTTGAATATGCGGTTGTAGCTCGCAGTTATGGCCTGACAATTTCCTTATTATTTATTTTACTTTCGTATTTTCATTTTCGATTACGTTATATTTTTCTCTATAGTGTCGGATTGATACTACTAGCTCAAACCAATGCGATTGGCTTATTTCTTGCCGGAAGTCTTTGGTTAACATCTTGGTTTGATTTTTTTCAACTAATCAGAGCAAAAAAACCTATTTCAAAATTTATCTTTTTTAATTTTATTGTCCTATCGGGTTTATTCTTGTCCCTTTTCCAGTTTTGGCCAACCATCGACCCTGCCCGTCAAAGCACCCAATTATTTTCCTCTATCGAAATCCCCTCGATTATCAATAGTTTCGTGGCTGGATTCTTTCCGTTCTCGCTTCTTGATCTCAAAAATTTTGATAACTTTCGAGAAACTGTCTATATTTTAAACTGGTTAAATGTGTTTTTAGTCATTTTAATTATATTGGTAATTATCTGGCGCTTTCTTGCTTCCAGAAGAATTATAATATTTATTTTTTCTTCATTTCTCCCCCTGTTTTTTTTACTTGGGGCCAATCGGGTCGGACATCTTCGCCACTACGGCTTTTTCTTGATTATTATTGTCGCCGCCTATTGGTTAGATCAAAAAATTTCTTTCCCAACCAAAAAAACCATTAAGGAAAAAGTATTCCTCGTCTTCCTAACGACTTCTTTGATAGTCTTGGATCTAGTCGGTTTTCGTGCTCATTATCTTGATCAAAAATACTTATTTTCTGACGCTATCAATCTTGCCCGTTTCATTAAGAAAAATAATTTAGATCATCAACAAATCTATGTTTCCGATTCTTATTTTTCCGTCAGTATCCTACCATATCTCGATCCAAACACTCAATTTTTCTATCTTCGCCCTCAACGTTTAGGAACTTTTTTTGTTTTGGACAAAAATTTTTATCTTACAAAAAACGACAATATTAACAATATCATCGAAAATTTCGTCCCGCTTGATACCAAGCAAAAATCGATTCTGATTACTACCGAATCGATCTCTTTAAAAAACCAAAAAAAATGGCGCCTGCTCTATCAAACCAGCGGATATATTATGGGTTACGACAACAAACGCTTTTATCTCTATGAATCACGATAAATCAACTTATCGTAATTGTCATGACACTGCTATAATTTCCCGGCACTGTTGCGATTGGAATCAAAAGTGACAAATTTCCATTGATTTTGAAATTACCCACTCCGTTTCCGCTCCCGGCGGTCGCCAAATTCAAAGGCAGGGTATTTGATAGATTACCATTTCCTAAAACTATTCCCAATACTGACTCTGCATACACCGGACTAATCACGCTTGAATTAATTGATAAATTGTCAATCGGAATAATATTTCCGCTTCCATCACTAAAATCATTTGCTGTGGCAGTAACCGACCAACCAGCGCTTGTTCCGCGAAAATCCCTGATTATCAAATTATCAAATACTCCGATTGTCGGTCCGGGAGCGTCATCCATATTAATTTCGTTTAAACTAAAATTGCTATCGACTGATAAAGACAAATTATGATCAGAAATCAAAATACTCGGCCAATTGTATCCAGTATCGGGCAGGATGGGGACGCCGGTGGTTACACTTACTACTCGAAAATAATAAGTGGTATTTACTAAAGCGAAATTTTCTTGTAAACAAAAATCGTACTCCGCACTCGAACCAGCGGCATGATTAAAAGTTGAAGAACCGATTCCTGTCTCCACGTATGGACCAAAAGTACTCGAAGTTGAAACCAGTAAATTTGAAACCAAAGTATCGTCGGTTCCTCCGCCATTGCAATACGCCCAAACCGCACCCGAACCTATTTCTCCCACATCGGTAAAGTTTACACTATCACTGGAATATTGAATCTTTTTCCGTCCCACCTGACTTGCCCCTCCCGTCTCCGCGATTGTTTCCCGTAAACGAATTTGATTATGATTATACATTCCGGTCGGAGCAATATTCTCTCCCGCGTAAGCAATATTTGGATTTAAACTACTCTCGTCATCATACCACCGCCAACCCCGACTTTTTGCCAAATAGGTCGGCGGGGTATAGGGGTCAATTATTTTTGTATCATTGGTTGTACTACTCTGTCGATTAATCAACAAATAATCGGTTCTATTTGAGGCTCCGGTTGTTCGATAAGAATAATATCGGACAAAATATACATTTTGCGCCCCCAAGGCAAAAGAAGGTAAACTGTCTGTCCAGGTAATCGTTTGACCATTGGTGGCCGTACTTGTGATCTGTGTTGCGGCCGTTGAAGTGTAAATCAGATTTAAACTAGAATCATATATTTTTACCCTCGGATACCAGCCACCATACGAACCAGGATTTGATCGCCGACCTCTGACAGTAAAAGTCCAAGTACCTGCCGGCATTACACTTCCTGCCGGAAAAGCAGTTGGTGCCCAAGTATTATTAGTTGTCGAATTACTAAATAAATTTTCTCCGGCATTTGATCTTACCCCATAAGAAGCGGCTGAACCACTAAATACCGAATTTAACCACCTGGAAACTCCTCCCAAAGTCGGGTGAGTCTGATTGGTGGCATACCAAGTATTAGCTAAAGCTGAATCTGCCGAAAAAATAATCAGCCAAATCAACAAAAGATATTTAACCCACCTTTTTCTCATAAAAAACAAAATAAAACTAAAACAAAGGAATTGACGTCATTTTCAATTCCTTTGTCAATTTGTCCTCACTAAAAACAAAAATATTATTTCTTCAATTTCTTTGACTTACTATTTTTTCTAGTAGTCGATTTAGCATTTATTTTTTTTCTAGCTTTCAAGGAAATTTTTTTCTTGACAACCACTTTTTCTCTTTCGATTTTAACATTTTTTTCTTCTGGCCAAAATTCTTCTACTTCGTTTTGTTTAGAAAAAATTGTATAAATCCAACTCAAGATACCGATAATCGCCAAGGCGGATAAAACGATAATTTTCCACGGCCACACCCAAAAACTATTACTAACTTGCATTGGTGGCATCCCTTCTTGATTAACTGTAATCGTTGCCTTATAAGGTCCAAACAGTAAATTTTTATCAATCTGATGCTCCATTGTGATCTGCTTCTCTGGAAAAATTGAACCACTTATTTCTCTGTTTTCTTTAAAAACATTACCAAACCAATCACTAGACAAGTCAAAATCAACTTTAGGTTTAAGTTGCACATTCCCTTCATTTAGCAAATCATAACTTACTACATAGTCATACAACATTGACCAAGTATTTTTGAAATATCCTTTAGTTTTGATGTTGGTGATATCAATTTTCTTTATCACTTCCCCGGGAACAGTTTCGTAAATTCTTACTCCAACTCTGGTTTTAAGATTTATTTGCTTTCCCGTTTTGATTTTTTTGTTTTCAACAATAATACCTCCGATGTGTTCTCCTACTGTAACATCTTTGGGAATTTTGATAGTAAAATCAACTGCTTTTTTTTCACCTGGACTCAATTCCAATTGGTCAGCCGACAAAGAAACCCATTTTCCAATATCGTCTCTTTGTTCATCTTCATTTTCCAAAGCAAAAGCTCCATCTTTGGTAGTCAAAGCATCTACCGGGTATATTTTTACAGTCAAAGGTTCTTGCCCGGTATTTTCCACTACTACTTGATCCTGATACTCTTGGTCTTGGTCCAAGTTGTAAATAAACCAATATTTGGTTAACTCATTTTTTCCGTCCCAATTAGCCGGGTAAATTGCCATTTCTCCATCTTCGGCGGCCTTTCCCGTCAAAGGAGACAATAATAGCAGCCCCCCAACCAAAATTATCCCAATATTTTTTATAAACATGTCATTTATTTTTTAAATTTTTCATCAAAATTTATCACTATACTTCTTTATTATGCCACAGTTTCTGTGACGGTAGCAGTATAGGTTCCAGGTATTGTGGAAACATCAACAAACAAACTCAAACCCTCGTCTTGATCGTATCTTCCTCGACCATTACCAGATGTGGCAGTCATCAAAGAAGCAGGATCGCTGGTACCGGTATAAGTGTGTGTGCTTCCAGCAGTAACCCCTGTCAAAGACGAATTTCCAATCGGTGTAATCGCGCCTGGAGTAACAGTAAGATTAGTTACCGCGATAGAATCACTACCAGAGGTAAAATCTGAACAAGTTGCTGTAGCGCTCCAACCTGGGGCTCCAGCTCGATGATCCTTCACTCTCACGCCGGCTATTGTACCGGTAGAAGAGGTTCCGGCATCAGGTATAGTATCCATATCGATTGTTGTCATAGTAGCAGTACCGGGAGCCGAAATAGACAAGTTTCCAGCGTCAATTTGAGCATTTATTGTGGTGGTGGCAGCCAATGCGCTATCATTATCCATTTTTTTGTTTATGTAACTTTGTGTTAACCATGCTGTGATTCCGGTAAACATAACTAAAGCTAAAATTGACACCACAATCTCTTTTTTGTCTTTCATTTTTTCTCCTTTAAAATTTTTTATTATTTTTTTATTTATTTTATAATTATCATTTTTTCTTTTGTCTTTATTTCATTT
>JBMORM010000009.1:0-373927 GCA_049322675.1 Patescibacteria group bacterium
ATTTGCATGGTCATTCTTATAAATGTATGGTTGAAATTAATGGCGAGCCAGATAAAAATGGAATGGTTCTCGATTATTATGACATGAAAAAAATAATTCAACCAATAATTGAAGAATTAGATCATTCCTTCATGGTTTATAGTGGCGATAAAGAAATTTTAGAGTTTCTTGAAAAGATAGATTCAAAAAAAGTGGTTGTAGATTTTCAATCAACTGCAGAAAATATTTGTCTTTATTTGCTAGGAAGAATAAAAGAAACTAATCTGCCAAAAAATATTAAATCACTCAAAGTAAAAGTTTTTGAAACAGAAAATACTTATGCAGAAGAAGAAATAAATTTATAAAATAAATATAAAAATTAAAAATGGAACACAAAAAAGTTTTTTTGTTTTTCGCGATGATGGTAGCAATCTTATTTGGCGGAATGGCATATTACGCGCAAGCGAAATCGGTAAAAGTTGCCGTTGTCGATAATTTGGTAGAAAACGGTGATGTGACGGCGGTCGCTTGCCATCCGAATATGAGCAAGATAAAAATATCCGGCACGGGAACAGTGGGTCGGTCTATTTGGGTTGTATTGGACTCTCCATTTTCCAATAGCAATTTAAATATGATTCAATGTGGAAAGACGATGGATACATATGATTCGCAACATCCGATGATCGGTCAGGATTTGGTGGGTACAGATGGAAAATTTGATTGTTATATTGATATTAAAGATCTGGAAGGTAGTGCTTTGAAAGGAAGAAATCTTTATGTATATACAAAAGAAACATATATGTATAAGTTGAAGGGTAGTAAGCAGGGTCAGCCGGCGCCAAATTGTTCGATTTGGTCAACCAATTTTGTCTGTAACTCGCAAGATACGCAGGGAAATTATAATACTTTAGAACATAGTTTGAATATTAAATGTGCTGGTAAAGAATATTATAACAAAGCGTCTCGAACCGGCGATATGAATGAAACGATTATGCTTCCCGAAGGAGAAAGTTGTGAAGCCACTTGTCATTCTTTGGACAGCAATTATCAAATGTATGGTTTTAGTAATAGTAATAGCTTGGGGGTAATACCTGATAATCAATTGACTAAGACTACGAATGAAAAGGTGATGTTTACAATGGATAAATTTAAACCGGTTTATCGTTGGATTTTTAAAGATCCCGGTGAAGAACCGGTTGCAGACAAGCCACTAGATATAACATGTTTTAGTGACGAAACGGATCGAATTAGATTAAGTGGTACCAGCAATATAGAACCTGGTATTGATGAATTGGGATTAAATATTTTCTATGGTGATAATAAGGATCAAGCGGAATTGTTATTTGGTTTCGCTTCATATAAATCCACTCCCGAACAACAGTGGCACATATTTGATAAAAATTTTGTGATAGATTTAAATAAGAGTTTACTGAAAAATCAGAGTGGAAAATTCTATGTTTATACTGGTTCATATGATCAAACTTTTCAGGGCGAAGTATCAATGCAATGTACAAAGACCGTTAAATACAATCAACCACCGGATACAGTTAAACCTACTTTTGGTCGTGGTAATTTGTGTCAATCATCTGGAAAAGGTTGTTCTTGTTTGGATAATGGCATAACAACTTTCGAGGGTTATGCATCTTTTATGCAAGACGGAACAGAGTTGAATCAAGGATGGTTTGAGATGTATACAAGTGAAAGTGAAAATTACAGTAAATCAAATGGTAATTTATTGTTTGGTCTACTGGTTCGTCGTGATTTTACTGGTCAAATTAATACAAATTTATTAAATCTCGATTTTTCAAAACAAAACATCTTTTTTGATTTTCCCGATAAGGGAGAAGAGCAAGTACTAAAGTTGCAGAATCATAAAGATATATTTAAGTGTATTGCGTCAGATGATGACACCTGTATTGCCGAAAATCAGAATATCGTTACCGGTAAGTCTTGCTGCTCTGGTTTGGTGGAAAAAGATGGAAAATGTGTGAAAGAAGATGACGATCAATGCATTAAAGAAAATGAAAATAAAGTGGAAGGAAAATCTTGTTGTGCTGGCTTGGAGGTAAAAGACGGAAAGTGTGTGAAGACCGATACTTCTAAAGTCAAATTTAAATTAATCGGTAACGTTCGAGATAGTGAAAGTAAAGAAAAGATTGCTGATGTCGGCTCTAATGTTAAGATGACGATCGAGTGCGATGATGGCAAGGTGAGAAATTTGAGTACTAAAGACGGATATTTTATCTATAACATTACCAATTTACCGGTATCAGGTTGTAAATTAATAAATAATACTGACGCTTTGGTGCGAGATAATTGGAGTATTGCGGATTATGAATATAAAGGATACACACTTTGCAAAGATAGCGAGATTGGAAAAACAAATGCCAGTTGTGCTACTAATGTAATAAATAAAAATAGCTGGGATATGAGTTCTATTACTGATGGGTCAAAATATCAGATTGTATATCTATATGATAAGTTGGATGTAGAAAATGAGCCGGTTAATGCCGATTTGGAAGACAAGATTGATCAATTGATCTTGATGATCAAAAAGATTTTGGAGAAGTTGGGGATTAGTTTGTGATTGAATTAATAATTAACAATTAAAAATTAATAATAATCAGTGAAATAAAATTTTTTTCAAAACAAATAGACCTAAATAAACAAAAAATCCGGTGGTAGCCGGATTTTTTGTGACTAATGATATAACGAGTTATTATTTAAGCTTTTGGGTATGAATTTGCATTTATTTATATACAAATTTGATCTTTGATTTTTTCAAACATTTTGGGGCCGATGCCGCTTACTTCCATGATTTCTTCGATGGCGTCAAATTGATTGCTTTGACGATAGTCGATTATTTTTTGGGCGGTTTTCTCCCCTACTCCATTGAGAAGTTCCAATTCGTCGGCAGGAGCATTGTTGATATTTATTTTGTCGGAATCATCTTGGACGGTTGGAGATGGAGGTGAGTTGTTTTTGTCGATAGTTTCAGTGTTGTTGTTTTCAGAAGATCCTATTTTTGGAACAAATATTGATTGGTCGTTGGAAATTAATGATCCGGGATTGATGTTGTTTCCGGTTAAATCCGCTTCGTTGGTGAGGCCGCCAGCTTGATCGATTACATCTTGAATAATTGAGCCGGGAGATAGTTGATAATGTCCGGGTTGATTAATGGCACCCAATATCTCGACATCCAGTGATTTTGTTTCGGAATCAGCTATATTTTGTGCAATGTCCTCTTCGATTATGGTAATTGGATCCGTTGGATTGGTAAATTTGAAATAAAATAAGAAAAAAATAACAATCAGACTACAACCCATGAGAATAATAAAATATGGGTAGAGAAGAATATATGTTTTTTTCATAAAGATAATTTTTGATGTTTGTTTTTATTTTATGCTTCTGATATTAAATAAAAATTAATTATCGTATCTCTCTCGTCTTTTTGCTTGATCAATTGCCATTTGCTGAAATTTGGTGGTGGATTGTGAGGACTGTATTTTAGTACAAATATACAATTTTTATCGGCCAATTTTTCCAGATTATTGAATTCTTCCCATTGGATGGTGTGGTATGGTGGGTCGGCAATGATTAGGTTGTATTTTTCCGAACATTGGTTTATGTAATTTGATAGTGAGGCTTGTCGGATTTGGTAGTTTTGCGGTTTAATTTTTAGATTGGTGAGATTTTTTTTGATAAACTCGATACACTTGTGAGATTCATCAACAAATACGACATGGGTGGCGCCGACACTGAGAGCTTCGATGCCCATCTGACCCGAACCGGAAAAAAGATCCAAGACTTTTGTTCCTTCGATATCATTGCGAAGTGTATCAAAAACTTGTTTTTTGTGTTTTTGAGTAGAAGGGCGGATATTGCTTGGATGGATAAGGGGGCGGTTTTTGTAGAGACCGGAGATGATGCGCATAGAAAAAAATTAGTAAATTTTTTTAATTTTCATTTTCCAATTCTCAATTTCCAAACAATATTTTGTTAAGATATTTGGAGAATATTTGTTTAAGAATTGGTCATTGGAAATTTTTTGGAAATTGGAAATTGAGAACTGAAAATTATGACATGAGATTATTTGATTCTTGCAATTTTTCTTTTAGTAATGGGTATTTTTTTAGTTTGGGGTCCTGAGAGATTAATTTTTTGGCTTGTTCAAATGATTGTTTGATTAACTCCTGGTTGGAAAGGCTGGCCATTTTGAGATCGGGTAAACCGGATTGTCTCAACCCGGCCAATTCTCCCGGGCCGCGCAGTTTGAGGTCGGCTTCGGCAAGAGCAAAACCGTCATTGGTTTGAGTCATAATTCCCAATCGACTGATTACTTTTGGGTTGGGATTTTCTGTGAAAAGAAAACAGAAGGATTGGATGGCACTGCGGCCGACGCGACCGCGTAATTGATGAAGTGATGACAAGCCAAATCTTTCAGCTCCTTCAATGATTATAGTGTTAGCGTTGGGAACATCGATACCAACTTCGATGACCGAGGTGGCGACTAAAATCGGAAATTTGCCGGCGGAAAAGTCGGTCATTATTTTGTTTTTTTCTTCACTTTTCAATTGTCCATGCAATAATCCCAATTTTAGATCAGAGAATACTTCCTTTTGCAATCTGGAGTGTTCTTCGATGGCTGATTTGGTTTGAATTTTTAAAGAATCATTGACCAGGGGGCAGATGATGTAGATTTGGTGACCGGAAGAAATTTGTTGTCTGACAAAATTGTATATTTGGTTTCGTTGTTGGGGATGAATGATTTTTGTAATGATGGGTAATCGATTATGGGGAGATTGTTTGATGGTTGATATTGTTAAATGCCCCAAGACAGTAAGAGCAAGAGAGCGTGGGATTGGAGTTGCTGTCATGGTTAGAACGTGGGGACGATATTTTATTTTTTGTTCTGATAAAATATTTCTTTGAAGAACTCCGAATCGATGTTGTTCATCAATGATGGCTAGATTAAGTTTTTTAAATCGGACGTCTTTTTGCCAGATGGCATGGGTAGCAATTATAATATCGATTTTACCTTTCGAAATATCCGCTTTTAATTCTTTTTTGTCCAGCGAGATTATGGTTTGGTTACGAAAAACCAGGGATTGTTTGCTGGTCAGTAGGGCTATTGAATATTGACTTGATTTTGACAAGTATTGAATAATTTTTTCAAAATGTTGTTTGGCTAATATTTCGGTAGGAGCGATCAGGGCAGATTGGAATCCAGCTTGGGCGGTGATTGATTGAATGAGCGCGGCGATTACCGTTTTGCCGGAACCGACATCTCCTTCCAGTAATCGATTCATTGGTCGTTTTTGATCGAGGTCCTGGACGATATCCCATAACGTTCTTTTTTGCCAGGAGGTGAGCTCAAAAGGTAATGAAGAAATGGTCTTTTTTATGGATTGGAGGTTATATTTTATAGGTTTTGCCAAATATTTATTTTGATGTTCTTTGCGGAAGATCGATTTTAGTTGTAAGGTAAATATTTCATTAAAACTCAAGCGTGATATAGCGTCGTTGATTTTTTGAGAATTGGAGGGGAAGTGGATTTCAGTGAGGGCTTGAGACAATGATATTAGTTTCAAATCGGTTATTATTTTTTTTGGTAGGAAATCGGGAATAGTATTGGTCAGAAATATAATTTTTTCTATTTGTCGTTTGAACCATTGACCGGAAAGTTTTCCCACCGAGGAATAAATCGGATAGATGAGGTTGCGTTGGGTATTTGAGGTATCCGATAAAATATAGGGATTGGTAATGATGATGTTGCCATATTTGTCAAAATCAGTTTGTCCTAGAATCAAGTATTTCTGATTTTTGACCAGTTTTTTTAAAATGTATGGATTATTGAACCAGATGACGGATAGGTTGGTATTTTGATCAGAAAAGATGGCTTTGATATAAGTCAGTCGTCGAGGCCAAATTTTTTTTTGGTTAAAACTTTTTAGCGTGGCAGTACAATGAAAATATTCTCCTTTTGTTTGCAGTTGGCGAATATTTTTTTTGATAGAATAATCTTCATAGCGAAATGGAAAATAATATAATAGATCAACAGTACTTTTGAGACCTACTTGATCGAGCAGGCTAACTGTTTTTGGGCCGATTCCTTTTATTTTTGACAAAGGACTATTGATTGTTATATTCATGATTGAACTTGGATAGAAACGTATTGCAGGTTTTTTTGATCGAAATATGGTTTGATCACGGCTTTTTGAAAAATATCTTGGTCGTTTTTGATTATTTCCTGAATTTCACCAAGGAGAAGATCGGCAGGCATTTGTGGATCAATTGGCGAAGTTACGACTACTTGTCCGATCTGTAGCTTGGCGTCGGGTGGGATATCTTCCATAATTAATCCAAAACCGATTTGCCCGTGTATGATACCGCTGGAGTTGATATCTGGAATACGGGCGACGATTTTGAGATTTGGACTGAAGATAAGTTCTGCCTTGGAAGAATTTGGCCAGACCTCGATTATTTTTCCTAGATATAATCCATTGTAAACAACGTGGTTTCCAATTTTGATGCCGTGATTTATTCCTTGATCAAGAAAGATAATATTGGAAATATTTAATGTATCTTGAGCATAAATATAAGCCAGTCTGAAGTTTGTTTGATTATTGTTTTTGGTGTAATTTAGTATTTCCAGTAATTGCTTGTTTTCCTCCGAAAGATTTTTTAGTTTAACATTTTCTTGTAATAGATTGGTGTTTTGAATTTTTAATTGATTGTTTTCGTCTATGATCTGTTCGGCATAGCGAAAACTTCGGACAATATTTTCTACTTGCCGTGAGACGGTATTGAACGGTTTTTGGATAGTTATGAAGAACGAAGAAAAAAGGGAAAGTAGATAGGAAAAGTTTAGAATAATGATAATAAGCAGACAAAGAACAATCGATGAAAGCAGTATAATTTCCCGACGACGAAATTTTTGGGAAAAATTTAGGATAGGCATGGAAAAAGTTTAATTTGATGGTCTAAAATCGTTGGCCAACAAAACCGATTTCAGTGTTTCCAATTCTTCTAAAACATAGCCTGTTCCTCGGGCGACAGCAGTAAGCGGGTCGTCAACCACGTGAGTGGGGATGGATGTGATTTTGTAGATCAACTGGTCAAGACCGACCAATAAGGCGCCGCCGCCAGATAACCAGATTCCCCTTTCCATAATATCAGCCAATAACTCAGGCGGAGTTTCCTCGATGGTATATTTTATAGCGTCAACAATACTGGCAACTGAGCCGGATAAGGCTTCTCTCACTTCACGATCGGAAATTGGCATGGCTTTTGGCAAGCCGGTAACCAGATCTCGTCCGCGCATAATTATCGATTGATTTTCATCTTGCATATAGGCAGAACCGATTTGAATTTTGATCTCTTCAGCTGTTCGTTCTCCGAGAAGTAAGTTGTATTTGTCTCGAGCATAATTGATGATATCCTGGTTCAGCTCGTCGCCGGCGATGCGAAGTGACTTGGATACGACGATTCCACCAAGTGATATAACGGCAATTTCGCTGGTACCGCCGCCAATATCAACGATCATGCTTCCAGTCGGGTCTTGTATGGGTAAACGGGCGCCGATGGCAGCAGCCATGGGTTCTTCAATCAGATAAACTTCACGGGCACCGGCATTGATAGCTGCTTCCTGAGCGGCTCTTTTTTCGACTTCGGTAACTCCGTATGGGACGCCAATTACAACACGGGGGCGAGGCAGGATGGTGAATGTTTCCTTGTGAACCCTTTCGATAAAATATCGTAGCATTTGTTCGGTAATTTCGAAATCGGATACAACTCCGTCAACCAAAGGACGACTGGCAACGATGTGTCCAGGAGTGCGGCCAACCATATTGTAGGCTTCCTGGCCAATGGCCAGGATTTGATTGGTACGATTATTGATGGCTACAACCGAGGGTTCGTTTATAATTATTCCTTTGGATTTGACATATACCAGAGTATTGGCCGTGCCGAGGTCAATACCAATATCGTGAGAAAAATAGCCGAGGATTTTGTTTAACATATAACGAAATTTCCAATTCGCAATTCCCAATTTCCAAAGAATGATCAATTTCCAATTTCCAAACCAGAAATACTTGAAAATTGGTTATTGGAAATTTTTTGGAAATTGGGATATTTGTCTTTAATTAAAGGTATTTATTGATATTATTTAGATGCTCGTCGTAGGTTTTGGCGTATTTAGTTTCGCCGGAGGAGGTGTGCAGAAAGTAATAATATTCTGTATCTTGGGGATTGAATGCCGCTTTTAGGGAGTCTAGTCCTGGATTACAGATAGGTGTGGGTGGCAATCCTTGATTTTGATAGGTATTGTATTGTGAAGGATAATTGATTTCAAAATCGGAAAAAACTCTTTTTTTATCCGAAAGTACATAGTTGAGAGTAGAATTGGCGCCCAAAGGAATTCCTTCGGCTAGTCTTTTTTGCAGAATACCTGAAATTATTTCTTTTTCTACAAAGTCAGAATTTGACTCTTTTTCAATTATAGAGGCTAATATCAACAATTCATAGTCTTCCAGATCGGTCTGGGTATTGGTGATTTTGGCTGCTTCATACCAACGGGTGTCAAAATTGGTCAGGAATCTTTGCAATATATCTGAGGGATCTGATTTGGCGGCAAAACGATAGGTGTCAGGAAATAGAAAACCTTCAAAATTATTTTCTTTGGGAGTAAATGGTAGATTATCTTTGATTTTATTTATGGTTAATTCATTTTCAATTTCTTCGGTAGTGAGCGAAAAATTATCGGTAATTTTGGAAATAATTTCTTGATTGGTTAGTCCTTCGGGAAAAGTTAAAATAATTTCTCGGTTCGGGTCGGTTTGAAGATAGCTAAATATTTCCGGAATAGTGCTATTGATGGGTATAGTATGAACACCTGGTAATATCTTTTCACGACCGGGATGAGTAAAAGAATAGATAGCAAATGAGAGAGGAGATGAAATTATTTTTTGTCCGGACAATTTGAAGCCAATATTGATAATATTGTCGCCTGGCGAAACGATCACAGAATATTGGGCTTCGGATCGATTGTTTAGTGATGAGTTGTAGTGAGAATAGGCAACCAATGAACCAATGACAGCCAAAACGATAAATCCTACAAACGTGTATGATAAAAATTTTTTCATGTATAGATGATTATTTATTTTGTTGATGAGAAAGAAAATTGTCTAAAATATCGGCAGCGGAGAAACTATCAATATTTTTGGCTCCTGAATATATTTTTGATGTAAATCGTTCATCGGTCAAGACAATCGGAAGATTTATTTTTTTTTGCAACTGTTGGCAAAAATCTTCTGTGTCTTTTGCTTGTTGGCCTTTTTCTCCCTTTAGATTGAGAGGCAAACCAATGACGATTTGGTTGATATCTTTTTCCTGACAGATAATAATTATTTTTTGAATTATTTTTTTTGAGGAATTTTCGATAATCAAGTCTGTTGGCACGATCGGATCTTGTCCGAGTTTGAATGCCACCCCAATTTTTTTACTGCCGTAATCCAGTCCTAGATAGTTGGTCATGTTTTTTTTGATCTGATTAGAGTTGAAAAGTCCCCAAAATGTTTTTTCAATTTTGGGGATATTGTCAAAGTTTTTAAGTAATTATTATTTGTATATCACATTGATATTGATGCGAGATGGAATTTTGCTTACGCGTTTGACCCAATCTGGCCAGAATTTTGTTTCTATTTGTTGAATTTCGCTATATTGGTCGTTGAGAAAATATGTCTTTACTTCTTCTTCTGATTTTCCGACTAGATCTTTTTTGATTGCTTCCAGGTTGTAGGCGGAGGTGGTTAGAGCGGAAGCGGTCAGATTGACTACGGCGTAACCGGCGTTGACGTCGGCGTTAAGAATTTGCTGATTATAATTTTCATACTGGTCATCAGCAATTGACCGATTTTTTTGCAAATTTTTATCAATGTGGTTTTTGATTATCTTGAGAAAATCTTCGTGTTGATAAACCAAAAATGGAACCGTAGCTTTGGCAATAATATTGAAACTTTCCACCTGATCCCCTACTTGATGATCGGGATTGACGCTGATATTGAGTTGGTCGGCGGGTAAGGAAATATAGCGTCGATCGGATGGTAATTTTGTTTTCAGGTCATTGACGGCTTTTTCGTAGATTTTGTTGCGGATTTCATCCATCGAATATTGAATATCATTTTCGGATATTACATAGGTGATGTCGTCGCTGCCACCGGAAAAAGTAGTATTGGACTGGCCATATATTATTGATTCTAGTCCGGGTAAAGCAGGAAGGGTAAATTTACTGGGACCAACATTGCCTTTGCTACCGATAAAATCAGCGGCAACATTGACATTGGCACTGCCGCCGGCAGGAACATCGACGGAAGCTGTACTGCGGAAAACCAAACCATCGGCTGTAACAAAACGGCTATTGCCGACCAAAGGCAAACTGGCGCCGGATTGGTTGTAGAGAGTGATAACACCGGTGGCTTTTTGACCACCATTGAGTTCGCCGGTGGCTCTTTCTTCCTGAACCAGTTCTTCTTCAATATTGACCAATTGGGCAGGAACAACGCTATTGATAAAATCTACGTTTGTTTGTTTGGTATCCAGGGTAACGGTGGTGTCCAAAGAGACTTTTTGGGCTTGGGTGGTAATAGAAATATCAGTTTTTGGTACTACCAAGAGAAATACTAGAATAATAATAATAATACTAATGATAGAAATAGTTCCGAGAACAAGTTGAGAAAATATAGATGGTTGGTTATTGGTTTTTTCTTGTTTGGTATTGGGTGTTTCGGTTTTATTGACTGTCGATGATATTGTTTTTTCCTCTTTTTTTGCGCCGGACTCACTTGATGTGGTTGTTTTTTTATAAACAATTTTTATCTTTTTGAGAGAAGGCGCGGTGTTTACTTTTTCCGTTTTTTTGGGTTGGTTTGTTTCTGGTTCGGTGGCGATGGTCATGCCGTTTTCTTTGGCTAGAAATAGTCCGGAACTATCATTGGAGTGAATGGTAATTTTTTTCCCAAGTTTGTTTATTGCTTCCAAATTTTTTTTGGAAAACAATACCGATTTTAAAGGTACAACCAGGTTGATATTTTTTTCTTTGGATCGCTTGATTTTTCTGATTATACTATCTATCTCCTCGTCAGGTTCAAGATAGAGAAAATTTTTCATAGTTTTGCCCTCAAACTGAGATTAATTTATAATTTCTAATTTTTAATTTTTAGAACTAAGTTGTTTAAAAATTAGAAATTAGAAATTGAAAATTTTTTTATGTACGCAGGGTCTGCATTAGTTTTTTTATCATTTTTTCAAAGGGATTGTCATAGGCGGAAAATTTCAAGCCGATTTTGCCTAGACTGAGTGGGATAATTTGAGAAGATGATTTGATAAAGGTGGTTTTATCAATAATGTTTTCCAAATCAGTTGGTTTAAGATAGTGTAGGTCGGGATTGGTTTTAAATATTTTTTGTGGAGACAATTTGTTTTTTAATAGCGACTTGATTTCGGGCAAGAGTGAACCGCCGC
This sequence comes from Patescibacteria group bacterium, assembly GCA_049322675.1. GTDB lineage: Bacteria > Patescibacteriota > JAHJAL01 > JAHJAL01 > JAHJAL01 > DAIRGB01. The sequence continues at coordinate 11,500 of JBMORM010000009.1, forward strand.
CGCAAACAAATATTTGTGATACGTTGAGGTCGAATCCAAGATTGGTTAAATAATCAAGAAGGATTGAAAGCCATTTTTGTGACTGAGGTAAAAAAAGTGATTTGAATTCTTGTTCAGTTTCTTGGGACATGAGATTGTGACTGTAATCCAATTTGTATTGTTCGGCTTTTTTGAATGAGATGGAGAGATTTTCGGCAAGAATATTAGTAAATTGACGACCGCCGGACTGAAAACTGCCGACGTGAGAAATCTGGCCGTCTTGAATAAGGCCGATATTGGTCAAATCGCCGCCGATATCGATGAAAAGAGAATTTTTGTAGAAGTGATTGCCCGCATCAATTGATTTGAGGAGACTATATGGTTCGTTGATAATACTGACTAAATTTAATTTGCATTCGTCAATAACTGACTGGAGAGCATTCAATTGAATCGAAGGGGCGTAGGAGACAAAATAAGTAATGTCCAGATCGCGACCGGTAAAGCCCAGAGGATTTTGTACTTCAACGCCATCGATCATTATTTTTAACATGGCTGCGTTTACCAATTCGAGTTGATCTTGGTTTTTTCCAGTAGTTTGTAGGGAACGAAGGGTTTTTTTGGATTGATTTTCGACTTGACGAAAAATGATTTGTAATTCTTCGGTAGTAATTTTTTGATGGGGTTTTGACCGGGTAAAAGTTTGGCGGTTAATCTGATTTATTATTTTTGGTCCAGAGATTCCAGCAATAACGTCATTTGGTTTTAATCCAGAAAGCGTCACGGCTTTTTCGATCGCACTTTGAATAGTATCTACATAAGCGTGAATATCCAAGATCTGGCCAGCCAGATTGGAATTGGTCGGTAAAGACTGTTTGCCTGTACCGACAATATAGCCTTTGTGGTCGGCAAAAACATTTTTTATGACCAGGCATTTGACCACCTCGGTACCGAGATCCATGGCAAGATAATGCTTTTGGGTTTTGTTGTCAGCTTTTGGTTTAATAAACGAAAAAAGGCCCATCTTTGATTTTTCACGACAATAAATTTTTCTGAATATATTATAGCAAATTTTCAATTTATAATTTTCAATTTTCATTAAATTTACAATTATTTAATTGATCAATTTTTAAACATTGAATTATTGAATAATTGTAAATTTAATGAAAATTATAAATTGAAAATTATAAATTATTTTCTAATACTGCTTTGATTCTTCTCACTCCTGCTGAAGAGCTTTCTTCTTTGAGGATTTTGAAGTGGCCGAGTTGATTGCCTGATGTGACGTGAGGGCCGCCGCATATTTCTTTGGAATATATTTCTTTGGTGCCCGAGTTGAAAATGGTATAGACGCTAACTTTGTCTCCGTATTTGTCGGCAAAAAGACCGATGGCGCCGGAAGCGAGTGCTTTGTCAAGACTCATCTCCTCTCTGGTGACGATCAATTTGTCGTTGATGGTTTGGTTGACAATGTCTTCAATTTGTTTGATTTGTTCGAGCGTCATTTTATCAGGATGAGAGAAGTCAAAACGTAAGCGTTCGGCAGTGATATTGCTACCGCGTTGTTCGACGTGTGCGCCAAGCACTTTTCTTAGAGCGGCGTGCAATAAATGAGTGGTGGTGTGATACGCTGTAGTAATTTCAGAATGATCGGCTAGTCCGCCCTTGAATTTTCCCTCTGAAGCTTCACGGGACAATTCCTGATGTTTTTTGTAAGCCTGCTGATAACTTTTGAGGTCAACTACTATCCCCTGCTCTGTCGCCAATTCTTGCGTCATTTCAATCGGGAAACCATACGTGTCGTACAATTTGAAAGCCAGGCGACCACTGAGGATTTTGTCTTTGATTTTGTCATTGTGTTTCAAATCAGCAGAATACTTGTTGAATTCTTTGATTCCTTTTTCCAGAACGACGGCAAAGCGTTCATGTTCTTTGGTTAGTTCTTCGAGGATGAATTGTTGGTTATTTTTTAGTTCGGGATAAAACAATCCGTAATCGCGAGTAACGATATCAACGATATTATTGATCAGATTTTTGGCGTCAGCGATTTCCAATGTTTTAATATATCGGATTGATCGGCGGATAATCCGACGCAATACATAGCCTTGCCCCAGGTTGGAGGGAGAAAGTTTTTCACCCAAAAGAAAAATAGCGGTGCGCAGATGGTCGGCGATAATGCGGGTGGATCGTTGATCTTCTTTGATTGATGATTGCTGGATGGTAGTCATAATGTCTTTAAAAAGATCAGTGTCAAAAACATTGTCTTTGTTTTGCATGACCATCGATAGTCTTTCAAGTCCCATGCCGGTATCAACGTTTTTTTGAATAAGAGGTTCGTATTTGCCAGCAATATTTTTATTGTATTGCATAAAGACATTGTTCCAGATTTCTACCCAGCGGTTGTCGGATGGGTCAAATTTTGTCGGAGCAGGATTGCGATCGTCGGTCCAATAAAATATTTCAGAGTCTGGTCCGCATGGACCGGTTTGGCCAGCCGGGCCCCACCAGTTGTCTTTTTTGCTTAAAAAAGCGATACGGTCGTTTGATAAGCCAACTTCCTGCCAAATTTGTGCTGCTTCATCGTCTTTGGGAGCGTTTTCGTCACCAGCAAAGCAAGTAGCGGCTAGATGATTTTTATCCAAACCAAGCCACTGCGGACTTGTCAAAAATTCCCAACTGAAATTTATTGATTCTTTTTTAAAATAGTCACCCAATGACCAATTGCCTAGCATTTCAAAAAAAGTATTGTGCGAGTTGTCCCCTACTTCATCGATATCGTTGGTGCGGAGGCATTTTTGAAAATTGGCCAGTCGTTTGCCGGCGGGGTGGGCTTGTCCAAGCAAAAAAGGGACTAAAGGGTGCATGCCGGCGGTGGTAAAGAGAACCGTGGGGTCGTTTTCGGGAAGTAATGGCGCGGAGGGAATGATGACATGGCCTTTTGACTTGAAAAAGTCGAGGAACTTTTGACGAATCTTTTCAGAAGACATCATATAATTTTCAATTTTTAATTTATAATTTTCATTAAATTTTTATTCAATTTAATTAATTTCCAATTTTCAATTCTCAATTTCCAAAAAATTTCCAATAACCAATTTCCAAACTATTTTTTATTTATCGTGTTAATAATTTTTTGAAAAATCATATTCAATTGTTGACATTCATAGTATAAATTTTGAATTTGTTCTTTATTGGATGGTTCACTGACAATTAACATCCTGAGCCAATGTTTTGTTTCATTTGTTTCTTTTTTACAAATATATATTTTATTCTTAAAATCTTTCTTTGAGCTAGAATTATTGGCCTCACAGTAATTTGCACCTATGCTTGTTCCGGATCGAATAATCTGATTTATTAGATTTTTATTGATTAAATTGATTTTAATAGATTTACATAGATTAATAACTTTGATTCCAAAATCAGACGTTCGTTTTTCCAAATCATACATAATTTGTTGTTAATAATAATCTAATTTTATTAATAACAAATTTACATTAATTACGGATTAATAACTTTTTAAGAATACATTATGGTTTGGAAATTGGTTATTGGAAATTTTTTGGAAATTGAGAATTGAAAATTGGAAATTATTTCTATTGCCTATTATATATGATAAAAACTTACAAAAAAACCCCGCTTCAATAAATTGAAGCGGGGTAAAAATTAGATTGATAATTTTTTGGAAGTTAGAATATCAAATCGATCAGGTAGGTTTAGTGAGAGTCTCGGAACCTGTAGGCAATTTGATAAGGTAACCATTGGTGTAGTCAGCGGAGGCTGTGGTATGACCAAAGATGCTGTGATCAGACCAGACCAAGTTTGATCCGGCTGGCATAGCAGCGAAGGTACCTTTGTCTTGATGGGCGCCGTCATTCTGTAGGAAGAATGATACGGTGTCTCCACCAACAGCTCCAGCAACGGTACAGCGCAATTCGTATTCACGAGTTGAGCCGACACCGATACCACCAATTTCTTTTCTTGGGTTCAAAGCCATATCCAATGTGAACAATCCTCCGGCTTGAGCAGCAGCGGTTGGACCAGCTACTGTTTCACTGCTAGTAACATCGTACAAAGTACAATTGTTGATAACAGTGGCACCTGAGTAGGTACCGTTCCATCTTAGTTTGCCGAAGTCGATTGGACCGGCGCTATTGTTGGAAACGGTAAACGAGTAAACAGTTTGATTGGCATTGACCAAGGTAGTTGTACCAATAGTTTTCTTGGTAACAACTGGTTTGGTTTTGCGGACATCCATAACATTGGCAGTCAAATCACCCATAGTGATGTCTTCTGTGCCAGAGGCAAGACCGACAGCCTTGAAGGTGTTGGTAGCGACCGCATCAATAGTGATGGTGTCTTTAGCGACGACTTTGATTTGAGTGTCGCTGGCTTCTGGATTGGTAGCAGTGATGCTTACCAAGTCAACCAAAATTTCGACAGTCAGATCGCCGTCTTTTGGTACGGTTGGATAATCAGAACTCCATGTCCAGTAAGCGTAGTTCTCACCTGTTGCAGTTAAAGATTTTTTGGTAGCAGCTTTTTCGGTAGATCCATATTTAATATAGACATTACCGATACCGACTGCATCACCAGCTCCGGCGTTACCCAAAGTGACACCAAATTTTTGAATTTGGAAGCCTTCTCTTTGAGCGGTGTAGCGGTATTTAGCCACAGATACCTTGCTGGAACCTGCAACTAGAATATCACTGTCAGGAGTATTACCATCAACACTTCCGGCAATAACTCCTAAATCTTGTACAGTGACAACGACAGTTGGGGCGCCATTTTTGGCATCACCGGTAGCCTCGATAGAGTCGCCATCAGTATTGGTGGCGGAAACGTCGTTTGAAGCATCGACGATGTCAAAATACAGTCTTTCTGGATTACCATCGTAGAAAGCACTAGTTTGAATATTGATATAGAGAATGGCTTCAGCGCCGCTATCTCGGGCAATATTCCAATTGAGATTGTCAAAAGTTAGTCTGCCATTGTCGTCAACAGTCTCGTTGCCGCCAATTTGTGTTCCATTGACCATCAATTTGGCTTGAGAAACTACATTTTTGACAGTTCTGGTGCCAGTGGCATCGGTATCTGTCTTTTGACCAAAGTCACTAGTACCGTCAGCGTCAATGTAGCCATTGAATTGAACAGAATCAATTCTAACAGCATCATTGCCGGTAGCAAAATTGAATGCTACGGCTTTGACATCTGATTGACCTTTGACGTAAGTTTGGCTAGTAACACTACCCAAAGATACATCTAGAGTACTATCTTTAACTGTTTGCCAGTTGGCAGCATGATCGCTAGAAGGAACAATGTCAGATGTTGGGACGTATTGTGAGGTGTCGGCATAACGAATACTGGAAGCATCAAAACCAATCAAAGTAGCGCGATAGCTATTGTTGACTGGAGGCGTGCCACTTTCGTTGGCGACATCCCAGGTAACCTTAAAGTATCTGGTTTCACCGCCATTGATTTCAAATGATTCGTTGTAAGTCAATTCACAAACGTCATAGTTGCTTGTCCAATTGCAGCTGGAAAGGGATTTTGGTCCCATTACTTTGTCTCCGGCTGATTGAGTAGAAGCAACATAGCCACTGTCGGTTTCTCTGATAGTAACATCATCAAAGAAGTAGGTAGTACCATCATAAAGATCAGCGCCGCCTTGACCTTCTAGTCTGATTTTTAGTTTTCTGACTTCGATATCTCTTGAAGCAGTGGAAATTGCAAAGTTCATCATATTTTGATCTTTGCCATTTTTGGTGATATCACCTGTTGTAGGACCACTAAAATTAACTGTGATATCTCCACCTTGTAAAACTACATATGAATAGTAATCTAAAGCGTCATTTCCATCATAGAGATTTTCGATTCTTGCACCATAGCCATATTGTTGATCAATAATCAACATGTCTGTAGTGTATTCAAGATACATCTGGACGCTTCGTCCGCTTCGACCAGATGTTGTACCTTTGACGGTAAACAATCTGGTTGAATTTTCAGGCATTTCAAAAGGAGTATCCAAGACAAAGTTGATGTTGTCGCCGTCTAGGCTTTCAGCTTCAGCAATTTTTTCATTGTTGTTGTCATTCCACAATTCTAGATCTGACAAATCGGTATTGCTGATATCGCCGACTTGGACCAATGAAACACGATAAAGTTTGGTGTCATTGGCGCCATTTTCGATTTTGAATTTGGCTAGGTCAGCCTTTTCTCCAACATTTGGGTTGGAAGGATTGGTGCGTTTGCTGATAGTGACTTGACTGGATTCTTCATCGCCAATCGCGAACAATTGTCCTTTGATCGGGAAAGAACCACTAACGGAAGACAAAGAGACATCGCTGGCAGAGAGAATCTCAAAACCATGTTGTCCTTGTTTGCCGTTAACGAAATCAGCTACAACAGTTAGATATTCGGTTCCGGAAACTGAATAGTTGAGGTTATTGAATTCAACCATTTGGCTTGATGACGAGACGCTGCGACCATTGGTCAAGCGCTTGTCGCCTTCATATAGATAGACATTGTCAATTGCATCGGTTGAGCCAACGCCGAAACGATGGACTTTCAAGCTGGAAATAGTTCCAGTGCCGATCAATTTGAATTTAGTCATAGCTACACCGGTAGCACCTTGAGGAAGAGTTTCTCCTCGTGGAGTATCGGAAGCCAAGGAAATAGTAACGTCACCAGTGGAGGTGCCGCTGACTGTGATTGGGAAGCTGATTGGTAGATTTAACCAACCAAGATTTTCAGTCACTAGATTGAAAGTCTCGGTGTAAGTACCATTGGCCTTGCTGGAAGGAACTTTAACAGTGAAGGTAAAGGTTCCTTGAGCGCCTGGGGCAACAGAGGCTTCAGTCAAACCAGTTGGGCGATTGGTAGAAAGCCAAGTGGCATCATAGAAGTCTGAGCTGCGATCTTGTGGATTCCAAGTACCAAGGTGCATAGGATTGGCACCGGTATTGGACCAGGTGGCGGTTCCAGTGTTTTTGACAGTCACTGTCAAAGTAGCGGAGTCGCCGGCGGCAACAGTTGGATCGGTTGATTTGCTGATAAGCTCAGCATTGTAACCGCTAGTGCCAGCACCAGGAGTGACAGTGATATTCCAGTAAATACCATATTTACCATGTGGAGTAGCACTAAAATTGTCCATCCAGGTAAGATTTTCGATAACAGGGGCAAAATACTCTGGATAGGTTCCAGGAGCAGGATTGCCAACAACAGTAAAGGTAAAAGTACCGATTTCGCCAGGAGCGACTGATGATTCATTCAAGCTAGCAGCACGATTGGCGGTTAGCCATTCGCCACTCTTGAAGAATCCGCAGTTTCGATCCTGAGGATTGATAGCAGCCAGGTGCATTGGGTTGGAACCCGAATTGGTCCAGGCGGCTGTACCGGTATTTTTCAAACTCAAGGTAACAGTAGCGCTACCACCTTGGGAAATAGTTGGCCAATCGGATTGACCAGCCCAAGCGTAGTCGTACTCTGCAGCCTTGGCAGAAGACAAAGCAAAAGCAAAAGAAGCTACCACGATGGCAAACATGCCAAAGATGCTAGCCAATTTGCCAAAGCCTGATTTTGTAAATTTCATAGCAAATAGACCTAAATAAAATACGGATAAATATATCAAATAGGAAACTTAATCTTGAGCCAATTCAACCAAAGGTACTATATAGATTAAATACCTACCGACCACTTGAGTTGAACAAAAGAATACGCGGCTTAAGATTAGCGTTTGCCGAGAGGAGACAAAGATAAAAATAAAATTTCCAATTATCAATTTCCTATTTCCAATAAATATTGAAAATTGAATTGATAAATTTTTTTCTAGAATTCTGCCTGATTTTTAAAGTGCGATGGTGAACAGGAGTATATAGTGGGGGGATAATTGACAAATTGAGGATTATATGGCGGCTGGATCTTCAGCAGCTTCTGATTGCTCTAGTGTGGTAGTGGTGGTATTTTCAGTTGAGGTTGTGTCAACCGGAGTTGCAACGATTGGAGTTTCGGCTTGTTTGAGAATATCGTTTTCTTTTTTAAGGGTGATGTCGTTGACATTTTGAACGTATTTTCCGTCTTTGTAGATGTATTTGGTAAAGAAGGAATGTTCTTTGGGTAAACTGGAAATTGGAATCATTTCTTCGCCGCAAACTGGGTCTTTGCCGGGTTTATCGGAAATGTAATCGCAGGTAGGAGAATAATACCATTGGTTTTGAATAACCAATGCGGCGCTTTCCGGGGTTGATGGTTGGGAATCTATGGGAATATTTGAGTCTTCGGAAAGAATTATATTTTCCTCTGTTGAATCTGTCGGAGATAATTCGGGAACGGGATTAACGGGGTTCTCTTGATTGGAGGTAGAATTTTCTATGTTGTTGTCAGGCGTAGTGTTGTCAATATTTACAATTGGTTGGTTGTCAGCTATTTCTTTTTTAACTTTGAGTGACTTTTCATCTTCTTTTATTTCCGCGGCCAATTGATTTTTTTGTTCATTGAGTTTGATTATAGTTTCGTCCAATTTTTTGACCGTTTCTTTTTCGTCTGATTGAACAACTGCTTCGGTAGTTGATGTCTGTTCACTAACGACTTTTTCTTCGATTGGTTTTTTAACACTGACTACGGCTTGCATCAGATCCATTTGTGATTCTTGAATGGTTGATTTGACAATAATCTTCACTTCTTCCTGGGCAGGCTGTTCATTGATTTTGCTTACGACCTTGGTTTGGATGGCTTGAAGCTGGTCGATTTGAGGAGAAAGATCATTGGCTTTTTTCTCGGAAGCAATAGTCTCGTCTTGACTAATTAATTTGGAGAATTTACTGATATTTTTTTGGTATTCATCTGAAATAGTAACGATATTGTCCAATGAAAAATCATTTTTTTCTGCCAGATAATCTAGTTCATTGAGTCTTTCAGTGCCATATTGCAGATGTAGTTGAGCTTGTTTTTGGTTGTTTTCTCCGGCGGAGATTAAGTTTATTTTTTCCAAATTGAGATCCAATTGATAAAAAGGACTATCAGGCATGACACCTTTGGAAAAATCCAGATTGGCAGCCAGCGAAGACTGGCTGGTGAGAGTTACCAGAAAAATAAAGAGAACCATACCATAACTTATTTTTGGAAGAATATTTTTCATATATTGTCTGCGAAATCAGATAACGATATTACCTACTTTTAATATTAAATCTTTGAAGATTAAATGAAGATAAAATTTTTTTAGGTTATCGAGTTGTTCTGTGGAAAAATTATTGTAACTCTAGTTCCCTTGCCGAATATGCTTTTTATATCAATTTGACCTTGATGATGATTGATAATTTCTTTGGCGATCGATAAACCCAAACCAAAGCCTTTTTTGGAATCAGTTTGACTTTTAGCGGTTTGAAAATGGCGGTCGAAAACAAAGGGCAAATCTTTTTCATGAATACCAATACCTGTATCTTGAATACTAAATATTATCTGATGGTCTTTGACGGATAGCTTGATAATAATTTTCCCGTTCGCTTGATTGTATTTGATAGCATTGTCCAAAAGATTGGTGATCAAACGTTTGATTTGGGCGTTGTTTCCCAAAAAAATATATTTTCGATTATCAATTGCTTTTTTATAATTTAGTTCCAGACCAAATTGTTTGATCTTGTTTTTGTGGCCTTCTACTACTTCGTCAACGATTGAAGCAAAATTAATTTTTACTTTGGGGACATCGGCTAGATATTCCAGATGACTAAAATCCAGCAGATCGCCGATAATCAGATCCATTCTTTTGGTTTCAGATTTGATAGTAGTAATAATTCTGGCAAATTGGCCGGGAGTTAGATTTTTTTTGCGTAAAGCCAGGTCGGCATTGCCTTGAATGATCGTCAATGGCGTTCTCAGATCGTGGGAAACATTGGCGGTAAAGTTTTTTTCTCGAACCAATTCATGTTCGATTTTATCCAGCATTTGATTGAATGTGGAGGCTAAACGAGTCAATTCGTCTTGGTAATTTTTTGGGACCGGGAGTCGTTTTTCCAGATCTTGTGACTTGGTAATGGCGTTGACATTGTTTATTAGTTCATTGACATAACTTAGAGTGCTGCGACCGAGAAAATATCCGGTAATCAGACTGATGACGATGGAAGCAAATATACCCAAAACCAAGATAATGGCTAGCTGGTCGAGAGCGTCAAAAGCGTTGTCAACCGGTTGGCTCAATTCGATCACGCCTACGATTTTTTCATTTTTTTTGATCGGCGCAATTAGGTAGATATTTTTTTTGTTGTCTTCGTCTTCAATGATTGAAACATATTCTTGTCCGGTCAATAAAGAAGTGTTGATTTTACTTTGACTGGGTTTTAGTTGATTTTTGAATGATCCAAGCTGGACAATAATGTTTTTTTCTTGGTCAATAATACGTAGTGAAAGACTATTGGCGTGTAGTTTATCAGATAATAATGTATCTTGATCTTGAGATTTGAGAGCAATGGTTTGATCGGGAAATTCGATAAATTGATTGATAATCTCTTGATTTTGATTTTGTATAGAGCTTTTGAGATTGTTGGTAATATTGTGACTGAGCAAAATATAACTAGTGACGGCAAAAATCATGACGATAACCGTCATGATCAGGGTATATAAGATAGTAAATTTTGTACGAATACTTTGCATGGATAGTGAGATTTGCTAAAAGCCGAAAACAGATCGTGAAAAGATGATTATTAATAGTTACTCTGATAATTTGTAGCCGGCACCGCGGATGGTTTTTATCATTTTGTGATCAAAGTCTTGATCGATTTTTTGGCGAAGATAGCGAATATGAACTTCAACGGTATTGCTAAAAGGGTCGGTATCAGTTTCCCAGACGTGTTCCAATATTTCTTGGCGGTTGATTACTTCGTTGGGGCGACGAATGAGATATTCCAGTAATTTATATTCTTTGTTGGTAAGATCTAGAACCTTTCCTTGTCGGACAACCTCATGAGTTTTGGTATTGAGATTTAGTTCGCCCAGTTTGAGTAAATTGCCGGTGGCATTTTTTTGTCCACGACGCAAAAGAGCCCTTATTCTGGCCATTAATTCATCAAATTCAAATGGTTTGGTAAGGTAGTCATCCGCTCCGGAATCCAGTCCAGAGATGATATCGTCAGTAGTTTTTCTGGCTGTCAGCATCAATACTGGTAGGGCCAATTTATTTTTTCTTAACTCTTTGCAAACATTTAGTCCATCCATGTCGGGTAGCATTAAGTCCAGAATTATCAGATCATACTGGTTTATCAGGGCCATATCTATCCCTTCCCGACCAGTAAAGGCGGCGTCAACCAAAAAATTTTCTAGACGCAATCCTTCTTTGATCAGATTAGAAATACCCTTTTCATCTTCAATAAGTAAGATTTTCATATTGAAAAAATTTAGTTAGACAAGATTTATCAATTTGGGGCCAAATATTATTATTCCGATTATGATACTGACGGCGCTTGCAAATAAGACAACACCGGCCGTGGCGTCTTTGATGATTTTGATTTTATCGTGATAATCAGGGTGTAAAACATCCAAGATGTTTTCCAATACAGTATTTACTATTTCCGCCATGGCCACGAAAGCAATAATAATCAGAATAAACAAAAATTCGTAATAATCAATTTTTAAGATTAAGCCGAGAATCAAAGCAGCAATTCCAAATAAAACATGAATTTTGAAATTTTGTTCGTAGCGCAAAAGATAAATCAAACCGCGAATGGCATGCCCGAAGCTGGAAATTAGTTTTTTAAAGTCAAACATTTTTACAATAGGTTATTGATTTTTTGTAAAATCCTTGACCATTTCTTTTGGTCTGTCTTTGAATAGTGATCGTGTCCTAAAAGATGAATAAATCCATGGACGATGTACGAGTCGTAATTTTTACATTTTTCGTCCTGTTGTTTGATGTATTCCGGGCAAAGATATATGGAGCCAAAAATTGTGTGCTGTTGATTGTCTTTGAGGTGTGAATGGTCAACCGGGAAAGAAAGTACGTCGGTTTCTTCATCGCGATTAAGATATTCGCGATTAAGTTTTTTGATTATTTTTCGATTAACCAATATCAATTCCAAAATATGCTGTGGTTTTATTTTGAAGTGGGAAAAAAGTTTTTGGTGGAGTTGGTCAGCATGTTTTTTAGAAAAATCTGTTTGGGTTAGATTGTAAATGATAAGCATAAGCCAAAATATACTTATAGAGACTAAAAAGTCTCTATAAAGTTGTTACGAAATTATTTGAGTAATCTTCGTTTTAATCTAGCTGCTTTTTGAATGGCAACAATGCGTTTGAATTTTCTTTTTACAGGTCGGACTCGCCTTTGTCTTTCTTTGGCATTGGTTATGACTTTGCTTTGTTGGACATTGCGAATAAAACGACGTAATAGACTCTCAACGTTTTCATTGTCGCGACGAATTACTTTTGTCAATTGATATCACCTCCTCCAGATAAGTAATTTATACTGATGCATATATATTATTGAATACCAGAGATATTTAGTCAAGATGTGAGCGATCAGGCCATTGATCCGAGTATTTTTCCTCCCAAAAGATGCAGATGAAGATGATCTACGGTTTGTCCGGCGCCTGAACGAGTATTGATTACGAGACGATAACCTGTTTCGGAAAGTTGATAATCAAAAGCCAATTTTTTGGCCAAAATAAACATTTTACCAATCAATTCGGTATCTGTGTCAGAGATTTCATTGATGTTTTTTATATGTCTTTTGGGGACAATAAGGACGTGAACAGGTGTTTTGGGATTTATATCTTTGAAGGCGACAATATGCTCATCTTCGTAAAGTAAATCGCAAGGAATTTCACGGGAGGAGATTTTGCAAAAAAGGCATTGGTCCATATTATATTTTTAATAATTATTGCAAAGGTAAAAATAATTTTATTTAATCCAAACTTTCGACAACCACAGTTTTAGCCAATAGATCCCCTACTCTTTGTGAATTTTTGGTGTAGGTAATAAAAATAAAGCCTAGGAGATAAAAAGCAGTAAAATCAATCGGACGAAGCAGATTACGGATAATGACGGAAGAAATTGAAGGGCGATTGCCTTTCTCGCTGACCAATGTTAGTTTAAATATCTTCTTTCCTAAAGTCCAACCAAAAAGGCTTTCAAAAACTATAAAATAGGCAAAGGTAATTAGGATGAAGATAATGAGAGTGTTATTTTCAAGTTTTATGTTCTCGGATGGAAAGGAGAAGAGTTTAAGATAGATAGCCAGTAGAGCAGCATTTATCAATAAATGATCGAAAATAACTGCAAAAATTCGTTTGTAAATATTGGCGTTAATCAGATTCATATTTTTACTCCTACAACTAGGATATAACAATTTTTTTAATAAAGAAAAAACATTGTCATTCTTGTTCTCCCATGAGGTCGTTTGCAACTATTTTTCTTATTTTGATGGGATAAATACGATTGGGTGACAATGGTTGGGAAGAGTTGATGATAACCGGCAGGTAACTATCTGAATATCCTCGATAAATATTTTTGTTTTGATCTTTTTGACGTATTTGCTCGATTAGGACTGGGACAATTTTGCCAATTTGACTAGTAAAAAAAAGGTGGCGAGACTTGCTAGCAACTGCATTAAGCATTTGATATCGTTTTTTTATTTCTTGATAATCGACTTGGTTGGCATATTTTGACGAATCAGTCTGGGAATGATTGGAATATGAAAATAGATGTACTTTTAGAAATGGAATTTGCTCAATGACTTGTATAGTGCAGTCAAGGTCTTGTTGATCTTCTCCAGGGAAGCCAACGATAACATCAGTAGTAATAGAAACTCCAGGAATTAATTTATAAATTTTTTTGGTTGTGGCTAGATATTTCGAAACGGAATAAGGGCGTCGCATTAATTTCAAAATTTTGTCGGAACCAGATTGGAGAGCCAGATGAAAATGAGGACAGATAATCTTTGAATATGATTGATATAGGCTCAAGAGTTCATCGTTGATATCACAAACATCAATTGAGCTAATTCTAAGTCTTTTGATATTGGTTTGATCGAGAATAAATTTGATAAGTTGCTGTAGATCAAATTTTTCGTATTTATACTGTCCAAGATTTGTTCCAGTAAGAACTATTTCTTGAAAGTCATGCTGGAGATAAAAATTTATTTGTTTAATGATTTCGTCAGGAGAGATGCTACTAGAGTTTCCGCGTTGAAAGGGAATGACGCAATAAGAGCAGCGGGTATTGCATCCACTTTGAATTTTGATAAAGCTTCGAGTTTTAGCCAGCTGCGGGCGGGTAGATATGGGAATAATTGCTTTTTGACTTGGTTTGGTAATTAGTTTTTTTAGGAGGCCTGGGACAGTATTTTTTTTGGCACTAGGTACAACAAGAATATTATCCGGATTTTTTTGACGAATAAAAGACAATGGCATACATCCGGTGACTATAAAGATTTTGTCAGTTTGAATATTTTTTTGAATAAATTGTTGTATTTTTTCAAAAGCCCTACCGGTAACGTTGCAGGTGTTAATTAAAATCAAATCAGCGTGTCTGATTTGATTTGTTGAGGTATAACCCAGATCGAAAGCGGAAATTTTTAATTCCTGTAACTCAGCCAGATTTAGCTTACAGCCAAAGTTTTGAAAAAATATTTTCATTAGCCGAGACGATTTTTGATTTCTTGTACCGAATAATCCCAATCGATAACGTCTTGAACTCCGGTTTTCATATCGCGAATGATGATGGTATTGTCTATGGCTTCTTTTTGGCCAATAATAACTGCAAAACGTGCCTGCATTTTGTTGGCTGCTTTAAGTTGAGAGGTGATGCTTTTTTTGTTTAGACTAGAAGATACTTTTAATCCGGCTCCTCTCAATTCGTGTAATAATTTGAAACATTTTTTCTTGGCTTCATTGCCTAGTTGAATCAAGAATACTTCCGGGATAATTGATATTTTTGGTAAAGATATATTTTGGGAAATCATTTTTAAAACTACCCGTTCCATGCCGATCCCAACACCTATGGCTGGGGTAGCTTCTTCACCAAACATGCCAATCAGATCGTCATAACGGCCACCGGCGGCAATAGTGAGATTGTCATCGGTAGAAATAAATTCAAAGACAGTTTTGGTGTAATAATCCAATCCCCGTACCAATTTTGGATTTAGGATATATGGAATATCCAATTCATCAAGGTATTCAAGCAGCTCATAGAAATGTTTCTTGGCCTCATCGTCAATATTATCGATTAGTTGAGGGGCTTCTGCAGCTATTTTTTGACAATTTTTTTCTTTACAATCTAGGATGCGGAGAGGATTTTTCTTTAGACGTTGCAGACAATCTTCGCAGAGTTGATTTTTGTATGGCGTGAAATAGTCCACCAATAGACTTACTAGCTTTTTGCGACTGGTGGAATTGCCAATGGTGTTTATGTGTAAATTGACGTCTTTGAGTCCCAGTTTGGAGAATAATTGCCAAACTAGACTGATAATTTCTGCATCGGCTGAGGAACTTTGCATGCCTATTTGTTCCAGGTCAAGCTGATGGAACTCTCTTACTCGACCGGCTTGAGGTTTGTTGTAACGAAAAACAGCTCCGTGAGTGTAAAGTTTGATTGGTTTGGGTAAGTTTTTTAGGCCGTGTTGGACATAGGCACGAACAATTCCGGCGGTAAATTCTGGTCGTAATACCAATTTTTCACTGACTTCTTTCTTTTTTTCGAGATAATACATTTCTTTGGAAACAATATCAGATGTTTCCCCGGCGGTACGTACGTACAAATCTTCGGCTTCAACCATAGGCGTGTCAATGCGAGAGTAACCGGAAAAAAAAGCAATCTCTTCGAACGTTTTGATAAGATATTGCCAGTGTGGCTGATTGATTGGCAATATATCGTGCATTCCTTTGGGGGCTTGAACTTTGATTTTTTTAGACATTGTTTTTTTAGTTAATGGTTATTTGCCTTTTTGTAAATCCAGTACTCCGGGAAGACGTTTTACCCTATTCATTAATTTGGTTAGTTCTTCCCAGTTGTTGATCTGAATTGCGATTTTTAGTTTAACACAATTTTTACCTTTTTGCATGACATCTATCCCTGCCAAATTTAACTTTTCTTGCATGATGATTTCGGTGATGTCGTGTAGCATGCCGACGCGATCTTCGCATTTTATAATAATACTTGTGTCATACAAATAATATTTTGTCTGATCCCAATTGGCAATAATTAATCTTTGAGGGTCTTTGTGAGTGATATTTTTACAGTTTAGACGATGGACGGTAATCCCCTGCCCTCTGGTAATATAGCCCAGAATTGGTTCCGGATATTTTGGTTGACAGCAATTGGTAGCCAGTTTGTAGCCCAGAAGTTGATTTTGTCCAAAGGTAACCCCATGTTTGATGGTAGATAGATTTTTTTTGGGAGTTTTTTTTGACGAGAATATTTCTGATTCTGGAAATAGTATTTTGATGATTTTTTGAAAGGAAAGATCTCCTTGAAATATTGCCAGGTATACTTCTTCAAGTTTGTGATAATTTAATATATCTAACATGTGCCTTATTTTGGCTTCGGGAATATTTTTTAGCGATGGTAGATTGAGATTTTTTAAATTTTCTTGGAGAATTTTTTCTCCTTCTTTGACATTTTCTTGATAATTGGCTTTTTTTAAAAATGATCGGATTTTGTTTCTAGCAAAGTTGGTTTTGACTATTTCCAGCCACTGTCTTTTGGGACTACTTGATGTTTTTGAGGTAAGAATTTCTACGATATCGCCATTTTGCAATTCATAATCAAGATTTACAATTTTTTGGTTGACCTTGGCGCCTATCAAACGGTCGCCGATGTCTGAGTGAATACTATAAGCAAAATCAATCGGCGTTGATCCCGAAGGCAGATCTTTTACATCACCTTTTGGAGTGTAAATAAAAATGCGATCTTGAAATACATCAATTTTTAGCTCTTGGGAAAGTTGATTGAGGTCCAGATCTTTGATGTGCGTTAGTTCTTTTACCCAATCAGGCTGTTGTTTGGAAAGTCTTTTTTCTTTGTACAACCAGTGGGCGGCAACACCATACTCGCTTTGTTCATGCATTTTGGTGGTTCTAATCTGTATTTCCATTTTTTGTCCGTCTTTGGCAAAGACCGAGGTATGCAGTGATTGATAGCCATTTGATTTGGGAGCGGCAATATAATCTTTGAAACGGCCGGGAATCGGACGCCAGAGATTGTGAATTACACCGAGAATCGTATAGCACTCTTTGATGTTTGGCGCCACAATACGCACTGCATAAATATCATAAATGTCATCTAAATTTTTTTGTTTAAAAACTGTTTTTAGATATATACTATACAGATTTTTGGTTCGTCCAGAGATTTGAAAATCGGTAATTCCAGCAAGGGAAAGCTTTTTTTTGATGACTTTAATTATTTCCGTTAAATATTTTTTTCCTTGTTTGGTTATTTTTTTTACGCTGTCATATAATTCAAGATATTCTTTGGGGTATAAATATTTGAAACAAATATCTTCCAAATTGGATTTGATATGCCAGAGACCGAGACGGTTGGCTAGAGGAACATATATTTCCATTGTTTCCTGAGCTATTTTGGTTTGCTTGTCTTTGGGAACGTATTGCAAGGTACTAATGTTGTGTAGGCGATCAGCAAGTTTGATAATAACAACGCGAATATCTTTGGCCATTGCCAAGAATAATTTTCTTAAAGATTCGATTTGTTTATATTGTTCCTCATTTTTTGCTGACAAGGTAATATTTTTCAGCCGGATGTGACTGACTTTTGTTACCCCATCAATCAGATCGGCAACTTCCGGGCCGAATTTTTCCATTACTTCATCTTTTTTGATGGTCGTATCTTCCAAAGTATCATGCAAAAGACCAGCAACAATTGACTGGTAATCCATTTTCATCTCAGCCAAAATGATTGCAGTGCTAAGACAATGATTAAGATAAGCTTCGCCGGAAAATCGAGCCTGGCCTTGATGAGCGATGGCAGCAAAATCAATAGCGGAATTGATTTGATTTTGTTGATCTTGAGGAAAATATGTTATTTTTTCCAGAAGATTTTTTTTGAGTTCGTCGGTAGTATTTTGTTTCATAAATATATTAATCTTGGACTTATTGTATCATATAAAAAAACAAGGTAGTTTTGTTGAACGACCTTGTTTTTTTAAGGTAAATAGATTTTATTTTTTTGAGTGTTTGGAAAGACGAAGAGTATTTTTAAATTTATTGACGTTGATAATGTCTCCTTCTTTAAATTTTTCTTCCAAAAGCCCTTCCGCCAGAGGGTCTTCGATCAATTGTTGAATAACGCGACGAATAGAGCGCGCTCCGTTCTCCGGTTCAAACCCGATATCAGCAATCAATTTTTTGGCGGCTGGCAAAACATTGAGTTTAAGATTTTTGTCGGCAAGTCGATTGTTTAGTTCAGTCAATTGGATATTGATAATTTTTCCGATATCGGCCATATCCAACGGTTTAAATACGACGATTTTGTCTAATCGATTGAGAAATTCGGGCTTGAAGTTTTTTTTCAATTCTTCCAACACGTGACTTTTGATTTCTTCGTAGTCAATTTTTTTGGTTTCAGAGGAGAGACTAAAACCGATTTTGGCCTGCTGATTGAATTCTTTTAGACCGAGATTGGAGGTTAAAATAATAATCGTATTTTTGAAGTTAACTTTTTTTCCTTTGGCATCGGTTAGTTCTCCGTCTTCCAGAATCTGCAGAAGAAGATTAAATACGTCAGGATGAGCTTTTTCGATCTCGTCAAATAGTATTATTGCGTAGGGACGACGACGAACGGCTTCTGTCAACTTCCCTCCTTCTTCGTATCCAATGTAGCCAGCGGGAGCGCCGACCAGACGGGAAGTTTGATGTCTTTCCATAAATTCGCTCATATCTAGTTTGATTAGAGCATCTTCCGATTCGAATATCTCTCTGGCCAATACTTTGGCTAATTCGGTTTTGCCGACCCCAGTCGGACCCAAAAACATAAATGAGCCTATCGGACGCTTAGGATTGGAAATACCGGTGCGAGAACGTTTTATGGTTTTAGCAATGGCTTCAATAGCTTGATCTTGTCCAACGATATGTTTTCTAATAATCTCGTCAATGTGAGAATATTTTTCTTTTTGAGAGGAAATTATTTTATCAACCGGTATCTTTAACCACTTTGAAATAATTTGGGCAATATCTTCTTTGGTTAGAGATATTTTTTTATTTTTTAATTTTTGTTGATTTTCTTTGATGGTTTGGCTGATTTTTTTCTGAAGTTTCAATTCTTCATCCCGAAATTTGGCGGCTGTTTCGTAGTCTTGATTGGCGACGGCTTGTTCTTTGGATTGATTCAATGCTTCCAACTTTTTGTTTAAATCCTTGAGTCCGGATTTGTCAGAAAAATTGTGTTTTAAAGATAGAGCCGAGGCCGCTTCATCCAAAAGGTCAATTGCCGAGTCTGGGTGACGACGGTCAGTTAGATATCTTTTTGATAGCTTAACGGCGGTTTCGATTGCTTCATCAGAAATAATGATATGATGATGCTCTTCTAGTTTGCTTTTTAAACCGTGAAGGATTTTTATGGCGTCATCAGTGGTCGGCTCTTCCACTACGATTGGTTGCAAGCGGCGTTCTAGAGCTGAATCTTTTTCGATAAACTTCCGATACTCTTCGGTAGTAGTAGCGCCAATGATTTGCAGATCGCCGCGCGCCAAGGCTGGTTTGAGAATATTGGCCGCATCCAAGGCACCTTCGGCACTTCCAGCGCCAACCAACATATGTAGTTCATCAATAAATAGAATAATATTTGATCTTTTAATTACTTCGCTGACTACTTTTTTTAAACGTTCTTCAAACTCACCACGATATTTGGTACCAGCAATAAGCAATGGCAAATCAAGAGTGAGAATTTTTTTGTTGAGTAACACATCTGGCACTTCTTCTTTGATAATTTTGATGGCCAAACCTTCAATGATGGCAGTTTTACCAACACCCGCTTCTCCAATCAAGACCGGGTTATTTTTGGTACGGCGGTTGATAATTTGAATTATTCGCTCAATTTCCGAATTGCGCCCGATCACCGGATCCAATTTGTTTTTGGCCGCTCGGTCGGTAATATCAACGGTGAACTGCTCGATAAAATCTTTTTTGGTTTGTGTTCCGGGAGGATAGGGAGCGCTTTGGTTATTCCAATCTTCTGAGCCTGATAAAGAAGCCAAATCTTCAATTTCTTCAATTTGTTCCTGGTCAGGGCTCTTTTGTGACTGTTCAAATAGAAATTGAATTTGACGTTTTAATTTTTTTATATTGACGCCTAGATTTTTGAGTACAAGACAGGCTTGAGAATTTTCGTGTCCGAGCATGGAGTACAATAGGTGTTCGGTCCCAACGTAATTATGGTTAAATCTTTTGGCAGTAAAAAAAGCTTCTTCGATGATTGTTTTGGCTTGTTTGGTCAGAGTGCTCGTACCTTGATCAACTTTAGGAGTACCCATTTCTTCTTGAATTAGATCTAAAACCAATTGTACTTTTTCGGCAGTGATATTGAGGTTGCTTAAAATATCATTGGCTAAGCTTTTTTTTACTAAGAGTATTCCCATCAAGATTTGTTCACTGCCGATATTGGTCAAACTATCTTGGGAAATATCTTGAGCGTTATTTAAAGCTAACTTGGCATTGGGAGTAAAACGATCAAAAAAGTCATTATTTTTCATAAAAAAAGAATTATTTAGATATCTTTCTTAAGCTTGCGATAATTTTTTTTGCCGTTGCCTGACCGATACCTGGAATTTCAGTCAGTTCTTCCTCATTTTTTCCTACCAATTGAGAAACCAGATTATAACCGTTGTTTTCTAACTTTTCTTGAATTTTAGGAGTCAGTTTCAGTTCAGATATTTTATCTTCTTGTTCGGGTTTGGAAATATTTTCAACGACTTCTTCTTGTTTTTCAGGTTTTTCCGTTTCTATAATTGTGTCTTTTTTTTCAGTATCGGAATTTTCTTGTAATTTAGCTAATACTTCTTTGGATGCTTCGACGATGTCTAGTTTCCATCCGGTTAATTTGGAAGCGAGTTTGACGTTTTGTCCGTTGCGTCCGATGGCTAGAGATTGCTGATCGGCTTCGACGTAAATAGTTGCAGTCATCCGTGGTTGATCCAAGGATACTTTAGCTATTTTGGCAGGAGATAAAGCATTTTTGATATAGACAACTGGATTTTCGTCCCAAAGGACAATGTCGATTTTTTCATTACCGACTTCGTTGATGATAGCTTGAACTCTCGTGCCTTTTTGTCCCACGCATGAGCCGATTGGATCAACTCCTTCCTGCTTAGCACAAACAGATACTTTGGTACGAACTCCAGGTTCCCGAGCAATGGATTGAATAGCGACTGACCCTAGATCAATCTCCGGAATTTCCAAGGTAAATAATTGTCCGATAAATTCGGGGTTGGTTCGAGATAGGACAATCTGGGCACCTTTGGGTGTATTTTCGACTTTTTCCAAATAAAATTTGTGTCTTTGACCAATTGAATAATGTTCGCCTGGTACTCGTCCGCTAGGCAAAATCACACCAATTGCTTGGCCGATATCGACAAAAATATTTTGCCCCTCGATTCTTTGGATAGCGCCGGAAATAATTGCTTTTTCTTTATTTTTGAATTCATTGAAAATATTTTCCCTTTCCGCTTCTCTTAATCTTTGGATAATAACTTGTTTAGCGGTCTGGGCAGCAATGCGACCAAAATTTTCTGGGGCAGGGGCTGAAATAATCACATTTTCTTCCAATTGCAAATTTGGATCGATAGTACGAGCATCGGACAAATGCATCTGAGTAAGTTCGTCTTTCAACTCTTCTTCATCTGGAATAATTTCTTTGACAATAAAAAAACTAACGTCATTGAGTCCACCGGGACCCATTTTGGCTTTTATCTCCATCTGGGGACGACCATAATCTTTGCGATATGCTACTGCCAAGGCGGCTTCGATTGTTTCAATCACCTTTTCCCTAGGCAGTTTTTTTTCTTCACTAATCATATCAATTGCGGCAAAAAATTCTTCTTCGTTAAATTGTTGATCCATGTTTAGAATATTAAATTTTAAAAAAATGGAAGCTTAGGATAGCTACCATTTATCTTGTTTATAATTTACCACAAAAATATCTGACACGCAATCTGCAGATCTTGACTATATCAATTAATTATTTTGTATTAATTTTGGCAATCATTACAGTCAAGGGAAAGATCACGATAGCATTGATTATTCTTGAGATTCGATTTGGCTGCGTGACGAGACGATAAAACCATTCAAGTCTATTTCTTCGCAGCCACAGGGGGGCTCGTGTGGCAGGCGGTCCGCCGTAAAAACTAACAGACCTAGCAATAAAGTCAAAGGCTCCACCAATCCCAGCAACTATTTTGACTGAGGGTATTTTTCTTAGATTGCGATCAATCCAGTATTCCTGCTTTGGAGCTCCGTAGGCCACCAATAAACAATCTGGTTTTGTTTTATTTATCTGCTCGATAATTTGACATTCATGTTTGAAATCTGGATCCAGATTGGAGTAGCCGGCTATTGATAGATTGGGGTATTGAGCGACCAATTTTTGGCTGGTTATTTTGGCTACATTTGAAATTCCACCGAGTAAAAATATTTTTTTGCCTTGTTCGGCACATATTCGGCAGATTTCCGGGACTAGATCGGTACCGGTAATATTTTCGGGAATTATTTGAGTGGCGTATTTTTTACTGAAAAAAAACAAAATGAGTGAAATAATCAATTGAATGAATGCCTGGATTTGTTTTAAAACCGGTAATTGGGTGAGAGGGATCTGATTGTAATTGGCCGCCCATTGGAGACCGGTACCATCAGCAACGTTGATTGCGGCTCGGTTTAAGATGGAGAGAAGATCGCGGTGACGATGCGCAAATAGCACAATTTCTGGATTGGGAGTGACAATATGTATTTGTTTATCACCTTCAAGATACTTTGAAATTTTGTCCAGCACTTCGTCTAAGGTTTGAATATCGAGTGAACAGCCTAGGATGTTAACTTTTTTATTCATGGGGTTAATCGCTTTTGGGGTGGAGAAATTTGCTTTTATCAAGATATATTTCTTCGACTAAATTGAAAAATTCTCGACGAAATAGCTGATGATCAAATTTTTTAGCGTGATTGATACATCCCTTGGCCGAGAAGCGCGACTGATTTTTTTCAAAATTTTTGATACAGACGACAACATCTTCTACGGTTTGTCGTTCGAAAAACAAGCCAGTAAAATTTTCTCGGACACTTTCAAGCAATCCACCTGTTTTATAGGCTAGGACTGGCGTTCCCGCAGCCATTGCTTCCACTGGTACAATTCCGAAATCTTCTTCTCCGGGGAATATAAATGCTTTGGCGGATTGCATTAGTTCAATTTTTTTGGTATCTGAGACTTGTCCTAAAAATTCTATGGTGGGACCGGCAAGTGATTCCAAATGTTTTTTTGCATCACCATCGCCAGCGACTATTAATCTTTTTTTTAGTCGATTGCAAGCCAAAATTGCTAGATCGAATCGTTTGAAATGCTGCAATCTGGACAAAACAAGATAATAATCACTTTTTTTTAAATTTTCTGGCGGGTGAAAACTTGATGTGTCAATTGAAGGATAGATTACTTTATAGGGAGTGCGACGGTAGTATTTTTCTATTCTTTGTCCAACATATTTTGAATTGGCAAGCATTACATCTACCCTGTCCGCGGCCAGTTTATCCCATATTCTCAGTTGGTTGAAACGCCAGTTGATAATCGGCGCAAAGAGATTAAGTTTTTTTTGATTAATCCACTCGTGACTCTGATCCCAGACATATCTGGTTGGCGAATGAATGTAGGAAACATGAATCGTACTAGGTTTGGTGATAGCGCCTTTGATAAAAGAATTACTGTCGGAAATTAGGATGTCATAATCGGAAAAGTCAAACAGTTCGGTCGCTATGGGAAAATATAATAAAAACAATTGGTGATGATTTGTTAACCAGGACGGGAAATATTTGAGGGGACTGGTGATTATTTTAGCATTTGGCAAATATTGGTTGACAAAATTTGGATTGGATGTGAGCGTATATATCGGAGCATCAGGGAAGGTATGGTGCAATTGGATCAAAACTTGTTCGGCTCCCCCGATGGTGTTTAAAAATTCATGTGCCAACGCGATTTTCGGTTTTTTCATATTTTTTTGCTTAATTTTACAAGTTCAAAAAATATTGAATTGGTAAATTCAATCCAGGAGTATTTTTTTATATTTGCCGTCCCTTTTTCTATCAAATTTTGTCTAAGAGCGGGGTTATCCAATATTTTTTTTATCGCTTGTGCAATTTCTTCTATTTCATTGGGATTGACTAAAAGTGCTCCATTGCCGGCAATTTCCGGCATAGCGGTAATATTGGAAGTGATTACTGGAGTTCGGCAGGCTTGAGCTTCCAAAATTGGAAGACCGAAACCCTCATAGAGAGACGGGAACAATAAAATTTCTGCTTCGGAAAAAATGACAGGTAAATCTTTTTGGGGAATATGCTCGGTAAATACTACGTCTTGCTCAATTTTGAGTGATTTAATTATTTCAATAAATAAAGGCTGATGATGAGTTTTACTGCCAGACAAGACGAGAATGTGCGGATAACCTGTTTTTTTCTTAAAGAATGCAAAAGACTTAATCAGGTTGGAAATATTTTTTCTCAACTCCAACCGTCCCAAAAACAAAAGATATGGTTTTTTGGAAATGCGCGAGTCGTATTTTTTTAGAGTTTTATTGATTCGACTTTGTGAGATATTGGGGTGAAAAATAGTGGTGTCAACGCCCAGATTCGTACAAACTATTTTGTTTGGATCAGCAAAATAATGTTTAATAATTGTTTTTTTAGAATAATCCGATGGAGTAAAAATTAATGAAGCGCTTTTTATGTCGGAGGCAGTGGTTTTTTCAAGATGAAGAAATTGTTGTTTGAGATAATTGTTGGGATAATCAAGAAAACCAATATCGTGAATCATAATGACTGATTTTTTTGGTTTAATCGGCGGCAAACTATGCGAAGGAACAAAAAGGATATCCGGTTGATGCCAATACATTTCCCAAGAGAGGGCAACTGTATTCCAAAGGAAAGGGAATTTGATGATTTTATTGGTAACGTTATCTGGTAATTTGGTTATAATATCTCTTGGTAATTTTTGATGAGAATACAGGATTATTTTGTCAAATTGATGTGCCAATTTGGGAGTAATATTTTTTATGAAATAATATGACACATTTTCTGTGCCAGTTTTTTCTTTAAAGGCTAGTTTGTGAGCATCGATACCTAAAATCATTTTTAAACGAAAAATTAATTATGCTTTAATAGCGCTGCGTTTGTAAGATTCAAGATTTTCCAAGGCAATATTGCACCCACGAATAACACAAAATTCAGGTTCGTCGGCAATATGAACAGGAACACCAGTAACGCGGCTTAGCAGTTGGTCAAGACCTCGGAGCATACTACCTTTGCCGGTTAATATGATTCCACGATCGATTACATCGGAAGCCAATTCCGGCGGAGTGTGTTGCAATACCAGTTTTACTGCTTGGATAATTTCTTTGATAGGGTGTTTTAAGGCTTCGATTGTGTCATCACTCTTGACAGTGATTATTTCCGGTAATTCGGAGATAGTATTATTACCACTGATTTCTAAAGAGGTAAATTCAGTTTGAGGAACTATGGTACCAATGGTAACCTTGATTTTTTCAGCAGTTTTTTCCCCGATTGCAAGGTTATATTTTTTACGAATGTAATCAATAATTGCGTTGTCCATGGCATCACCGCCAATACGAATCGAATTGGAGGAAACAATATTGCCGAGAGAAATTACCGCGATTTCACTGGTGCCGCCGCCAATATCAATCACCATATTCCCGTGAGGTTCGGCAATAGCTATGCCTGCACCCAAAGCGGCTGCCAGAGGAGCTTTAATGATATATACATTGCTTGTCCCTACCGATTTGGTCGCATCAATAATCGCTCGGCGTTCAGTACTGGTTATGCCGGCAGGGACAGAAACCATAATTTCCGGTCCGATTAATCTGATATTTGGCAATATTTTATCAGTATAATATTTGATAATAGCTTCCGTGATACGATAATTGGCGATAACGCCGTTTTTTAATGGTTTGGCAGCAACAATATCATAAGGAGTTTTGCCAAGCATGTTTTTGGCTTCTTCACCAATAGCTAGGATTTGATTGGTATTTTTGTTTACTGCTACTACCGCCGGCTCATTGATAACCAATCCTTTTTTGGGGACGCAGAGCCTGATATTGGTGGTACCGATATCAATGGCAATTTGTTGTTGAAGTGAAAACATTTTTCTTGGTTATTGAATTTGATGTCTGATAACTGAGGCACCGAGTGATTGTAGGCGTTGATCAAGATTGGCATAACCTCGGTCAACCAAATCAATATTGTCAATTTGACTTTGTCCTTCGGCGATCAAGCCGGCTATAACTAGGGCAATCCCAGCTCGAATATCCGGACTAACTATTTTTTTACCTGATAATGCAGTGGCGCCAAAAACTATTGCCCGATGCGGATCGCAGGTAACAATATTGGCACCCATTTTATTTAGCCATTCAACATAGTTTAAGCGTCCTTCAAAAATAGTCTCGTGGATCATGCTCAAACCTTTGGCTTGAGTCATCAAGACGGTATAAGGCGCCTGCAGATCAGTAGGAAAGCCGGGATATGGATTGGTAGTCATATCTTTGGCTAAAAGATTAGTTGAATGTTTTACTTCAATGGAGTCTTCATTGCGAGAAAATTCTACACCAACATTTTTCATGCTAGCCAGAAATACTTCCAAGTGATCGGGCCGGCAATTTTTGATAGTTATTGATCCTCCCCCGAGTGCACCCAAAATGACAAAAGTTCCAGCTTCAATTCGATCAGGGATAATAGAATTTTTGCCCCCCGTGAGCGATTTTACTCCTTCGATTATAATTCTGGGGCTGCCAGCGCCGGTTATTTTTGCCCCACGCTGATTGAGAAACTCAGCCAAAGCAACGACACTTGGTTCGCACGCGGCATATTCAATAACAGTTTTTCCTTCGGCCAAAACGGCTGACATTAGAATATTTTCTGTTCCGGTCACGCTAATTAATCTTGGGACTATTTTATTCCCTATTAATTTATTGGCTTTTATATGATAGTTTTCTTCATCAACTTCAATTTTTGCTCCCATTTGCAGAAATGCGTCAAGGTGTATATCGATATCTCTTTTACCGATAATGCAGCCTCCCGGATGAGGAATGGTCACCTCCCCAAATCTGGCAAGCATAGGGCCGATTAGAACAGTCGAGGCTCTTAATTTTTTTGCCAAAATTGGATCAATGATGGTTTTATTTATTCCCGAACAGTCAAATTCAAAACTATTTTTTTGCAATTCTTTTATCTTTACACCTAGGTCTTCCATAATCTGCATCATGATTTTTATGTCGGTTATATCCGGAACATTGGAGATAATACATTTTTCTTGGGAGAGAATAGTTGAAGGAATTATTTTCAACGCGGTATTTTTGTCGCCGGATACCGATATTTCCCCCTGAAGTTTTTGGCGACCATTAATGATGTATTGATACATAATATTTTGAATAAAAAATAAATAACCCAATATTAATCATAATAAATTTTGATGGTATTACCAATTACTATATATTTACTCTTTGGTTTAAAGAAAATATTTGATATCTATTTATAGTTGACCAATTGGGGTTAATAATGTTATAATGTAGGGATTTATGATAAATAGAAAATTGAAAAAATTTGGTTTGTTTCTTTTTGTCAACATACTTCCGGTAGCAATCGGACTGTTTTTGATATGGCCAAAGGAGATATTGGCGAGTGATCTGGTTGTTTTTGAATACCCGCCCAATGACACGACAGTGGTTGAAAAGTCTGAGAATGTCATAATAAAGGGTTTTGTTAAAAAAAACACCAATGAATTGGCATCCGTTCAGATTAGTTTTGACGGCCAAATATGGAGAAATGTTGTTGTTGATAAAAACAATAGTGATTCATTTTATCATTGGCACTATCCATGGACAGCAGCAGGAAAAGGAAAAAACTTTATTCAAATCAGCGTAAAAGATAAAAAAGGTGAGGAGACTTTAACCTTAAAGATGATTGAAGTGAAACCAAAAGTCGGGGAAGAAGAAGATAATTTACGGGAAATGTTGGAAAGTTACAAGCAAGAGATTATGGATAAAAATAACAAAGTTTCTCCTGAGGTGGTGTATAAAGACGACATCGTTTTTATGATCGAATATATTTTGAACAATAACTTCGGTAATTGGATTGACAAAAACTGGGGAGTATTATTATTTGGTAAAGAAAATTTGGAGTATAGTTTGAATTTAATGATAAAATATAATAATTTTGTTCGCCAATATCCGATTGGAACAGATCTAGTAGTGGCATCTTCCTGGCCAATCTTGATTTTTGATGTTTTTATTACGATTTGGCTGATAATATTTGGTAAAATACTTTCTTCTCTCCATATTTTCCAAGCAAAATTTGCAAATGCACGATCGCAAAGAATATCGAAAAAAACGGTTACTGTTTTCGATGCTATGACTTTGGAAGTAGTTAGTTTGGCCAAAATGTCATTCAGAAATTCATTTGGACGAGAATATGTTTTGTATGCCAATGAGGAGGGAAAAATTAACTTGGAATCTCTGCCGTCGGAAACGTACACGTGGACAAATCTTTCCAAAGGATATAAAAATTATATTTTAGAATCAATATCGCAGAATATATATCGACAAAAGACAATAGCAAAAGACAATATTATTGTCGGCGATTATGATATAGATTGCGCTATTGCCGCAATGCCGATTGTCGGACAGGAGAGAGCGAGTAAATTTACAAAAGCTAATTTTCTTTTTCCTAGTCAAAAATGGTTGATCAATAATTTTATCTGGTTAGCAGTTTGGGGTATCTTGGCTGGAATCAATTTGTATTACTTCCAACCGCAACGCTCAGTTTTAATTATTATTTGCATTTTAGTATTAGGTCTTTTTGTTAATTATTTGTTGTCTCCCAAAAAAGTTTGGGGAGTCATGAGGACTCTCAATGGCACAAGATTGGCTTGGAAAATGATAGTACTAAAAAAAGAGGAAGAGATTTTTGCGAAAACTTGGACGGACTGGGAAGGTAAGTTTTCTTTTAAATCAATTCCCGAAGGAGATTATCAAATTCTGGCACAAAGAAATGAGGTATATAGAAAATATGATATTTTTGTAGAAAAAACCGGTCAGCCCAAGAAAATAGTGGAGGTAAATATTTAATATTTTTTGGGATATTTTTTTGCCAGTTGAAAAATGCGGTTATTGATTGCGGTCAAACCATCGTGAGTAACGGCCGAAATGGCGAATATTTTGTTTCGCTTTTTTTTGATTTTGTTTTTAAAATCAATGATAAATTTCTTTATATCAGGATGATCAGCCCGTAATCCCAAGGCATCGATTTTGGTAAAACAAATTATTTCTGGTTTTTTTGATAACAAGGGATTGAATTTGTTTAGTTCCTGACGAATATTTAGATAATCTCGAGCGACATCCGGGTTGAGAATATCTATCAAATGGACTAAAATCCTAGTTCTTTCGATGTGTTTGAGAAAATTAAATCCAAGGCCACGACCTTGACTGGCCCCTTCAATCAGTCCAGGGATATCGGCTACGATCAGATTTGTATCATACAAAGTCATTACACCAAGATTGGGAATAATAGTGGTAAATGGATAAGAGGCGATTTTTGGTTTAGCCGAAGTTACTACTGACAAGAAAGTTGATTTGCCGCTATTCGGCAACCCTATTAAACCAATGTCGGCGATGGTTTTTAATTCTAACCATATCTTTTTGCTTTCGCCGGGCAGACCTGGTTGTGCGTAACGAGGAGAACGATTGATAGAAGTGGCAAAATGGGTATTGCCTAGTCCGCCCAATCCTCCTTTTGCTGCAACAAAGGACAAATCTGGTTTATTTAAATCGGCCAGTACTTGGTACGAACCATCTTCAACAATCTGATAAACAATGGTTCCTACTGGAACTTCAATAATTTGATTTTCACCGGCGGCGCCACTTTTGTTTTGGCGACCGCCATTTTGTCCATCTGAGGCAGTAAATTTTTTCTTGCCTAAAAAAGAAGAAAGTGTGTTTAGATTATGATTGGTCTTGAAAACTATATCACCTCCCTTGCCGCCATCGCCACCATCTGGTCCACCGCGATAATTTGATTTTTCCCTGAAAAAAGAAGCTAGTCCTTTCCCACCATGGCCGGCAGATATTTTTATTTTTACTTGGTCGCAAAATGTGTTCATATTTTTGGGGTAAAATATTGGATCAATTTTTTTGATAGGTAGTTTTTAAATTCTATCTTGTTTTTTTCATTTTCAAAGTGAAAATACATTTGAGGATTATCTAATCTATCTTGGAGAAAATATTCTTTTAATTCGCCGATTATTTTCCCCCCAGAAGGATTATTGATCATGAAATTGATCGATGACATGAAAGACGAGGTTGTGTTTTTTTTAAGAATCGGGAAAATATCAATTATTAATTCTTTTAGTAAATCACCAGATACAGGATATGGTGTTTTTTTATTGATTAGCTTGGTAAGAATTTTTTGAAATTTGGAATGACTATCTTTATTGCTTTTTTTTGAATTTGCAGCCAATAAAATATTGTTAATTGTATCAACTTCAGACTGCCCCAGAATACTGCAATTTTCTATTTTTTGTACAAGTAATTTTATGTTTTTCTTGGCGATTTTGTCTCGGTAAATAGGCAATTTTAATTCAGTTATTACAATATCGATTTCTGCTTGATTTAAAGGGGTAACTAGTTTTTGTTTGACTTCTTTGATACGCTTGATAAATTGTTCAAGACTGTGAAAATTTGGTGGCTTATTTCCTGATTTGACTGCTGACGAAGCATCCAAATAACAAACTTGTAACAACTCCAAGCCCTGAATTTCATCATCAAGAAAATACTTGATGATTTTTCTTTCTTTTATTTCATTGGCTTTGACATTGAAAGGCATCATATGTTTACTTACCAGAAATTCCACTTTTTTGATATCTACGTGCAATTTATCAGTTTTCGCGAAAGGACTTGTCAATTTGAGGTGTTTGATAAACTCATGGCACAATTCTTTGGAAACTTCAGGATGATTGTAATAAGTATAATTGTTCTCCTTGAGTACAAAGGTGGATACTTTTCCAAAATCATGCAACAAAATTGCCAATTTAACATTGATAGAAACATCTTTGGGTAAGCCAATTTTATTGAAGGCGAGTTTGGGTATATTTTTAAGACCCAAGACAGTGTGATTCCAAACATTACCCTCGGCATGATAGTCATATGGTTGTTCTGTAGTTTTCAGTCCTTCCCATGTTTTTTTTAGATTAGGAGTAAGTATAGATTTATATACACCACTTTGATCTAGCAATTCAATCATGTATGACGGATTAGCATTGAACCCTTTGAGAAACTCTGCCGCCAACACTTCCCAGGCTACTCGAGTAACTTTTTTTTGGCCATTTTTTGAAGACAAAAGAAAAGTGGCGCAAATCTGGTGATGGTTATTTTTTATTATAGAAAAAGTTTTTTTCTCGATTTCAAAATTCAATTGAGAAGAAAATCTTATTGCTCTCAGCATTCTGGTTGGATCTTCTTTCACTAACCTTTCATAAGGATCGCCGACGGCTTTGATTTGACCTTTTTTTTCTTCTAAGCCGAGATCATTTAGTCCATCAAAAGGATCAATCAACTGATAAGTAGATAAATTGACGGCAAGAGCGTTGATAGTAAAATCACGACGAGACAGATCGTCTGATATAGATATATTTTTATGAGATATAGTTTCGACATCTTGATGACCCAAGAAGTATTCTCGATACAAATCTAGACGAGGCAAAGCGATATCGATGATTGTTTTGCTTCCAGGTGACCGATATTTGAAAACGCCAAAATTTCTACTTTGGATATCTACCAACTTCCCAGGTAATTTGCTCAAGAAATTATATAATTCCTCTTTTTCTACTCCTTCAACGACAAAATCATAATCTTTGAATGGCCGTTGCAAAATATAATCTCGAACTGCTCCACCGACGAGATATGTTTTGGGGTACTTTCGAATAATTCTGCCAATTATTTTTCCAAATTCAGACTTTTTTAGAAGTTTATCAACTAGTGGCTTAAAATTTATTTTTGTAATCTTTTTTTTCATGTATAAATATTTTTATCAATTTATATTAACAGATTTGACTAAAAAAATAAAGGGAACGTTTAGATCGGCGTTCCCTTTACGATAAGATATTTTTATAAATGATTAAAGGTAATTTAGCGGATTTAGATATGAACCATTGTAGCGTATTTCAAAATGCAAATGGGGACCGGTTGACCAACCGGTGGAGCCCATAGTTCCTATTCTTTGTCCTTTGCTTACGGATTGACCGACAGACACATCAAGTGACGAAAGATGGCCATACAATGTCTGATAACCATTGCCATGATCAATGATCACATGATTGCCATATCCCCCACCCCATCCATAAGAGGCGGTAGTAACCGATCCGCTGTCGGAGGCAAAAATATCCCAACCAGATCGCGCATCCAAATCAAGACCAGTATGCCAAGGATTAAAACTGGTTGAGCCAAAATACTGACTAATGAACATGCCTGATGTTGGCCATCCAAATTGACCACTGCCAGCCAATGGTGAGGCAGAAGAATCGATTTGAGGTTGATAATAATCGTTTGAATAATCATTTGTGGTAATCGGATTGCTGACAACTGGTTTTGGAGGAGGGGGAACTTCACCACCAGGAAGAATAATCTTTTGACCAATAGATACTTCTCCACTCGAGAGATTATTCCATTTATAGATGTCGTCCAAATTACTTTTGTACTTTTCTGCAATAGAAGAAAGACTATCGCCGTCTTGGACAGTATAGTAGATACCGTCCATCGGCATGATATATATTTCTTGTCCTTCGATAATAGTGCCACTATCATCCATTCCATTTGACCATTTGATGGTATCGGCGGAAATAGCATACTTGTCGGCAATTGACCATAGAGTTTCATCGGCTTTTACTAGATGGACAATAACATTTTTTCTGGAAATTTCTGACACTTCAGTAACAGGAGTATTAGTTTTTTCCAGATATGAGTTTTGAATCAAGGCCAAGTCTTTTGGTTGATTTTCTTTTTGATTTTGAATAGCTTGGTTAATTTGGTCTTTTTTATCATCTGAAGAAGTGTAGTCTGCAACAGTGGAAGCTATTTGAGCGATGTCTTTCGAAGTGACGA
The DNA here is from genome assembly GCA_049322675.1 of Patescibacteria group bacterium. Lineage (GTDB taxonomy): Bacteria > Patescibacteriota > JAHJAL01 > JAHJAL01 > JAHJAL01 > DAIRGB01. The sequence continues at coordinate 44,816 of JBMORM010000009.1, forward strand.
TATTGGATTTAGAACGGTCGTCGTCAAGATTTATTTCTATTAAATTGGAATCAACGGAATTGGCTAGAGCAAAACTTCCAGGGTTTAAATTTTTATTACAATATGAACCAAAACAACTGTTGGTGAGTATGGTAAAACCAGCGACAGCAACAATGCCGGCGTGAGTAAGATACTTTTTTAAGTTGTTTAGTCTGATTGGTTGATTTTGTCGTGATTGACGGGGTAGAAAATAACTGTTTTGATCGTCATAGCTTGAGTGTGTATGATTGACGGAAAATTTATTTTCTTTTGATACAGGAAGAAAGCGACTAATGGTATTTTTTATCAAAGAAAAGTAACTGGAAGATTGCGCTCCGGAATTGTAGTGCCGAAGGTGTCGCGACCTGAGGTTAACTTTTCGCATAAAACCCTCTTGGGTTTATAACAAATAAGCAGTCTTTTCTTTTGTTTTTTAATCAAATTTTAATTTTACAGCCTTTTTATTGTATTATCTGTGATAACATTTGTCAATGTGTATATCTTATGGAACTGACCGGCATGTTCAAGATTAATAGCCAGATTTTTTGTTTATTTTTTCTTCCGCGAAAAAAATCCGGTCAAGGATACCCTTTCCTTCATTTTTATTTAGTATTTTCACTTGAGAATAATCTAATATTTGCGTGGGAACTAGATCGATATTTATTATTTTTTTGTTGTAGATCTGTATTGGTAGTAATACCCCTTCAGTTGTTTCCTGCGACCACATTTGGTCCATAATAAAATTGCCAAGACTATAGATAATGTATTTTCCTTTGTAAATTTCATCAGCTTGAACCACATGGGGATGGGTACCAATAATTAAATCGGCGCCGGAATCAATAGCGGCGTGCGCAAACTGTATCTGTTGTAGGGTTGGATCAGGAGTATATTCTGTTCCCCAATGGAAATTAACAAACAATAGATCGCAATCTTTTTTCGTATCAGAAATAATAGTTTGTACTCGCGATAGGTCGGATTCCGAGTTTAGATCAATCCAAGCAGTTCCAGCGATATCTCCCGAAGCGCCGTAGCTGTCAGGCATTATACTAACAAAACTAATAAAACCATATTTTGTCCCATTTTTGTCAATGAATTTGGGGGAAAAAGCTTTATTTTCGTCCCTCCCAGCGCCCACGTATTGTATATCGTTTTTCTCAAGAATTTGAAAGTTGCTTTCCATTCCATCTCTTAGCGCATCGCCAAAATGATTACTGGAAAGAAAAACAAGATCTATGCCGGATTTGGTCAAACCTTCTACTGTCTCTGGTTGAGCAACCAAAATCATTCCTTCGCCGGTAAGCGCAGTTCCGTCTGAAATTGGAGCCTCCAACTGGGCAATTGTAATATCAGGTTTCGATAAATATTCTTGGACAAATTCAAAAGAATGAGCAGGATCTCCCGAGCGATTGATTTTCACTCCAACAAATCGTCCCATCATAATATCTCCGACTACTAAGAGATTAGTTGTTTTAGGAGTTGATATATTATTTTTTAATTCCCCAATAAGTTGTTCTTTTATTTTTTGATTATCGGTTGATAAATATATATTTATTTTGAGCGGATATAATTCCGGCTGATCAAAAGGAGAAAAACCATTTATCAATAGAGAGTGAACTGATAGGTTAAGTTGAGATATTGGAACGAAACCAAGTGCATTTTTGTCTTCGGCAACCAGATCTATTACACTTTCGTTGTCTGGCAATATTCCCAATTGATCAAGATTTTGATTTGGAAATGTTTCTTTTAACTCCGAAGAATATTTCTCAGAAATTACGATTTTATTGAAAGTGTAACCATCGATCTCCATCTGATTTGTCAAAGCAGGAATCTGATCAAATTTTATGTCGTCGAGATATATCTGACGACTAACGATTGCTACCAGAGGCTCTGAAGTCAATTTGACCGAATTTTTTAAACGAGAATAACCGATGGAGACAACAGACTTATCCGGAGTAACAATATCGTATTTTGCAGTTGAGTTATTGGAAAAATAGTCTTTAATATTGCGATAATTTGGATCCTGCTCATCGATATTCAATGAAATACCATAGGTTGGATCGATAATGTTAATTTTTTCCAGTTTAATATTACCTAATTTTGTTTGAGAAAATAGAAAAATAATCGACGTGGTTGCGATACAAAACAAAGTAAAAGTAGTTACAAACAGAATATTTTTCTGACTAAACATATTTTTATGTTTATATTTAGTATGATTTAGCAAATAGAACTCGTTTTTCTGATCGAGATCCACATTTTATACATTTTCCTTGCTCTTCTTTGCTTTCAAAAGGAATATTGCGAATAGTAGCTTTGGTTATTTCAGTAATCGATTTTTCGCATTCCGGATTGCCGCACCAGTGGGAGTAGATGAATCCAGGATTGGTTTCAAGAATATTTTTGAATTGATCCCAATCGTCGAGATAGTGAGTTTTTTGTTGCATGTATTTTTGAGCATCAGCGAATAAATTGGATTGAATACTGTCGAGCAATGTGGGAATCAATTGGCTCAGTTCTGAAAGAGCGGCAGTTTGTTTTTGTCCAAGATCTCGACGGAAAACAACAATCTGATTTTTTGCAAAATCTTTGGGTCCAAATTCCAATCTAATTGGCACACCTTTTTGTTCCCATTCGTTGAAACGCCAACCGGGCGATTTGTTCTCGTCGTCATCTATTTTGATGGTGTAATTTAATAATTCTGTTTTTATATTATTGATGGTAGCAAGAATATCTTTTTTTTCTTCCGGTGTTTTATAAATTGGAATTATGACAATTTGAATTGGAGCAATTTTGGGTGGCAGACGTAATCCTTTGTCGTCAGAATGAGTCATAATTAAACCACCAATCATGCGGGTAGTAACCCCCCAACTTGTTTGATGAACAAATTGTTGTCGGTTGTCTCTATCCAAGAATTGAACATTGAAAACTTTTGCAAAATTTTGTCCGAGCAGATGCGATGTGCCTGCTTGCAAGGCTTTGCCGTCCTGAGTCATCCATTCAAAAGAGTATGTTGATACCCCGCCGGCAAATTTTTCCGATTCACTTTTTTGGCCAAGAATTACTGGGACGGCCAAATATTCTCTGACGAAATGATTATAGACATTCAACATTTTGAGCGTCATCTCCAAAGCTTCTTCGTGGGTAGCGTGAGCAGTATGCCCCTCTTGCCAAAGAAATTCCGTTGTTCTTAAAAATAATCTAGGTCTTTTTTCCCAACGAACAACATTTGCCCATTGATTGATGAGCAAAGGCAAGTCGCGATAGGATTTAATCCAACGCGAGTATGTATCGTACATGATCGTTTCCGATGTAGGACGAACAACAAGAGGTTCTTCCAACTTTTTTCCACCTGCGTGAGTTACGACGGCTACTTCCGGCGAAAAACCTTCAACGTGCTCTTTTTCTTTTTCTAAAAAGCTTTTTGGAATAAACAAGGGGAAATATGCGTTTTGCACACCTTCGTTTTTTATTAATTTGTCTAAGATTGATTGAAACTTCTCCCAAATTGCATAACCATATGGTTTAATAATCATACAGCCTTTGACAGGCGCATGCTCAGCTAAATCACATTTTTCGATTATGTCGTTGTACCATTTGGAAAAATCTTCCGAACGAGGAGTAATTTTGAGAGAAACGTTTTTATTCATATTATTAATTTAATAGACCAAAAGCATAAATAGCTATAACGGCCATAGAATTTTTAATCACGTGAGTTAAATATGATGGCCACAATGATTTGCTCGCTATATATAAATAGCTGAGGATTATACCAAAGATAAACGTGAAGATAATAACATTGAGTTGAAAATGTAATAATGACCAGATTAGAGTACTAATTATTATTCCAAAATATATATTTACTTTATTGGTTAGACACGGTAGCAGAACACCGCGAAAAATAATTTCTTCAACCAATGGGCCAATAATTACCGCATAAAATATCATGAGTACTTGAGCTGTTATGGTCATATTTTTTTGAAAAATCTCTTGTGATTCTGCCAGGTCTATACCTGGAAGAAAAACGATAATAAAAGGAGCGATGGCAATCCAGCTAGCAAAAGTCGCTAAAAAACCTAGTGCCACATACCCGATTATTTTAGCTATAGATATTTGCTTAAAACCAAAATCCGATAGAGATAGCTTGTATTTTTTAACGATAAAAAAATAGACGACAGTAAATACGACTCCCGATGCAAATAATTGTATTAATACCGATAATGCATCACGAGACAGGTGTAAAACCGAAGATATGTCATTGATTTTGAAGATTATCTGCCAAGCATAAATAAAAATTACAATAATTATGCTTATAAAAAAACTGCCCAATACTAATAGGGCATCTGTAAGTCGATATGCTTGTAAATGAGAATATTTCATTAAAACAAATTTTTGATATCGGAAATGGTTACTAAAAGAATAATACCAATAATAACAACAAAGCCAGCAGTATGGACAATATTTTCCAGGTTAGCAGATATTTTTTTCCCTCGAATTTTTTCTAAAACAATAAAGAGCAGCCGACCACCATCGAGAGCCGGGATAGGTAGAATATTGATAAGAGCAAGGTTGATGCTAAGTAAAGAGGTAAGTTGAATTAGGTACACAAGTCCCATTTCAGATGCAGTGGCAGCAATTTTATAAATCCCTACTGGCCCAGCAATAGCTACGGGTACTTGATGAACAGTGATTAGATCGCGAATGATTTCATATAGAGCAACGATCATGGATTTCAATAATTTGAACATTTCCACAAATCCCATGGGTATTGCCAGATAAAATGGGTATTTTATTGTTTGTTCTTCAGTCAGGACAACACCGACTTGATAAGCTTGATTGGTTTCGGAAAAAATAGGATGACCGGATACGACAAAAAGATCTTGATTCCGTTTTATCTGGAGGTTAATTGCCTGATCTTTGTAATTTTGAATTATGCTTTTGAATTGCTCTACTGAATTGACAGATTGTCCGTTGATATCCATAATCTTGTCACCGGGGATAATTTTCTCGGAGAAGTCAGATTCTTTGTTTATTTCATAGGCTACAATGTTTGTTGAGACTTGAGCATAAGGATATTCTTTTTGATAATCGCTATTGATCGTAGGTAACCCTATCATAAATGCTAAGCCCAAAAATAATCCGCCAAGAATCAGATTCATGGTGATACCGGCAACAATTATCGCTGCTTTAGCAAAATGGCTTTTACTTACGAAAGAACGAGGATCGTCTTGATTAGTTCCATCTTCGCCCAAGAGTTTTACATATCCACCAAAAGGAATAAGATTGATCATGTATTTGGTTTCGCCTTTGGTTTTAGACCATATTGTGGGTGGAAAGCCGAAAGCAAACTCTTCAACTTTTACTTTGAATAATTTGGCCACAATAAAATGCCCAAATTCATGGACTAATACCAAAATACCTAAAATTATCAAAAAGATTAGAGGGGTTAACATTTGTGGATTTAGATAGTGAGTAATTCGGTTTCTTTTTTGTCGGCCAAATCGTCGATATTTTTGTTGGCCTCGTCAATAAACACTTGTAACAATTTTTTTCCTCGTTCAAACTCATCTTCGGATATTTCTTTTTCAACTTTATCCCATTCCGATAGTAAATCTTGACGAAGATTGCGGATGGAAATGCGCATTTCTTCAGCTTTGTCTTTGACAATTTTTACAAATTCCTTTCGGCGTTCTTCAGTTAGAGGTGGTAACTTAATAAAGATTCTTTCGCCGTCATTGGATGGACTTAAATTTAAGTCAGAATTGCCAATTGCTCTTTCGATTTCGCCGAGCGAGTTTTTGTCCCAGGGTTGAATGAAGATTGTTTGAGCATCAGGAATGGTGATATTGGCCATCTGAGAGATAGGAGTGTGTGCGCCGTAATAAGGAACCCGAATATTTTCGACCAAACCGGCTGAAGCTCTTCCTGTGCGTATAGAGGCGAGTTCGGTTTTAAAAAATTCAATTGTTTCATTGATCTTTGGTCGATATGATTTTATCAGATCGTCTGTAGTCATAATATCTCCTAATTTTTTTATTTATTATTTAGTTAATTGTATTAAAAATCAGAAGAAATAACAAATAATTTATTTATAAAAATATAGGGCAGAATATTATTCTGTCCTATATTTATCTGTCGCAAGAATTGACTTTTAATTAATTGCATATTGTAGCGCCGGACGAGATTTCAAAACGGGCAAAGCGGGCGATTTTTATATTCTCCCCAATTACTGAAATATTGTTATTGATCAATTGTTCTATTGTTTGATCAGGGTCTTTAACAAATGGTTGTTGGGTAAGACATATTTCGGAAAAATATTTGTTGATTTTTCCTTCGACGATTTTTTCGATAATATTGGCCGGCTTTCCCTCATTGACTAATTGTTCTGAATATATTTCTTTTTCTTTGGCGATGAGTTCGGCTGGCACTTGATCGGGAGAGATGTACAGTGGATTGCATGCGGCAATGTGTAAAGCAATATTGTGAACTAAATCTTTAAATTTTTCATTTTTGGCAACGAAATCGGTCTCACAGTGAACTTCCAATAATACACCCACGCGACCTTCGCCGTGAATATATGTTTCGATACGGCCTTGACTAGTAGCTCTTTCGGCTTTTTTTGCAGCTTTGGCGGCACCTTTTTTTCGCAACAATTCTGTCGCCAGATTGATATCACCGTTTGTCTCTTCTAAAGCTTTTTTGCATTCCATCAGACCACATCCAGTCTGATTACGCAATTCATTGACTAAAGTAGCTTGAATAGCCATATATCCTCCATTTTAATTAGATTTTGGCGCGCCAATATTGGCGGCAATTGTTTTAATAAGCAGATCTAGTGACTTGTAAGAATCATCATTGGCCGGAATTGGATAATCGATGAGATCAGGATCGGCATTGGTGTCCATGATAGCAATAACGGGAATTTTTTTTCTGACTGCTTCGGCAACAGCTGTCTTTTCATTGTGAGAATCGATAACAAAAACCGCATCAGGCAATCTATTTAAATTTTGGACGCCTTCGTAAATGTTTAATAGATTTTTTTGTTCTTCTTTGAAAGCTTGTATTTCTTTTTTTGTATATTTCGCCAAAAAATCATTGTTGGCCAAATCTTTAGTAAGACTGTTTAATCGATTTATATTATGAGAAACAACTTTGTAATTGGTTAATAAACCACCAATCCATCTGTTGCTGATGTATGGCATATTTACGCTCTGAGCATATGATTTGACAATTTGCCAGGCTTGTTTTTTGGTGCCAACGAATAATATTTTACCGTTACGTTTACTGATTTCGGAAACAACTTGGCAGGCCTTTAACATGAGTTGGTGAGTTCTCATGAGGTCAATAATATGAATCCCGTTTTTTTTCTGGAAGATGTATAGTTTCATTTTGGGGTTCCAGCGGGTGGCCTGGTGTCCAAAATGTACGCCTGCTTCCAGCAATTCTTTGACTGTGGGCAAACTAACCATAGTCTTTTTTTCCGTTGCATTTTCCATTTTTTATCCTTTTTTACTTCTACTTCCAAATCTACCTGCTCAAAGAGCAAGAAGGATATGTCGGAAGTATGTTTAATAAAATACGTATTTTAATTCTAACAGATTGTTTAACTTATGCCAAGGAGACAAGTCACCTACTCACTTTTTTCGTAAAGCAAGATTTTGGTTTTGTCTCCCAAATTGATCGTTTCTCTAAATTCGACCGGTTGATGTTGGGAAAAAAGAAAGGACATGGAAATAATTTTTGTTGTTTTTTTTATATTAGAAAAAAGCCAATTTTCAATTTTTTTCAATACATTGGGCAAAAGATATACATAAACAAAATCAGCTTTTGATAGATATTTTTCCACTTTTTTGAAATCTCCATATAGTATTTTTATATTCTCTTTTTCTCCACTCAGATACACTTTTAGTAGAGAATAAAAATAAAAATATGGCGATCTTTCAACGCCAATTCCTTTGGTACCATATTTTTTGGCAGCCAAAATCAAGCTGCTGGCATCTCCGCAGCCTAAATCAATAATAAGATTGCCCGGCTTAAGACCAGCATACGAGAATGCATCATCCAGAGCCCTTTTATTGGTGTAAACTACTGGGGCTCCAAATAAAAGAGCGAGCAATAAACTTAATTGCCAGAGTAGAACCCAGATCAAAATGATCATGAGAAAAAAAATTATTATCAGGGAAATAGTGTGATTCATTTAATTTATTTTATTAATCTGATCCAATAAGCGATATATTTCTTTGGGCCACAAATGTAAATATATATTTTTCGTTGAGCAAAAATTTTTTTCTCCGATAATTGGTTTGAATACGTGATCAAGGCGACCAGAAAGAAAGTTTCCCGACAAATGACATAATCTCATAATCCAGGAGAGATAGAATAATGTTTTAAATGTTTTGCCGGGGTTTTTCCGAGTTATTTCTTTTTCAAAATATCTGTTCCAGGTGGAGAGATAAGGATTTATAACAAATGAGGAAAAATCAAATGCGGGATTTGATATTTGGACTTTTTCAAAATCAAACAGAACCAATTTATTTTTATTAGAAAATGCAAAAGTGTCAGATACCAGATCACCATGAATAATATTTTGAGAATTTTCATTCCAAATTTTTTCATTTTTTATCAGTATTCTGGGAACAAAAATAGTCAATGGGGAAAATTCTCCGGTAAACGATTGGCTTAAAAATTGAAACCAATTGATTAAATCCTGCATCTTTTGTCGGTAAAATTTTTTGGGATTTATTTTTTGTTGGTGCAATTCGGTCAAACCATCGATGACAATGGAAGCAAAACGAAGTGGTATTTTTTTTCTACTAAAAAAGGTATTGGCAGGCAAAGCAGATATTTCTTTTTGATTTATTTTTTTGGTTATTAGCCAAGGATTCGGTTTTTTTCCTGAATGGTAGTAGTTTGGAATTACCAATTTTTTAAATTTTTTTGTTTTGAATTCTTGATAAAAATTTATTTCGTTGGATAAATTGTATTGGCGACGCGACCTTATATCATGCTTTTGGCGAGATTTGTCTCTTTGAAATTTTAGAAAAAATTTTTTATGGTGCTCATTTTTTGTTTGGCAAAAAAAGCGGAAGTTGTTTTCATTATTTATTATCGTATTCTCTACAATTTCTGAGAGGTCTCCTATCGATTCAAGTTGGTATTTTTCCAATTTTTGGTTTATTTTTTGAATATATTTGTTTTTTTGATCTGTCGGCATATTTTATTTAACTAGCTTTTTTATTTCTCCGATTTGTTTTCAAATAAACAACCTTGGATTGAGGCAATTCAAAATCAATAAATTGAGGTTGAGTTATTTGATAGAAAAATGGACCCTACCGGATTCGAACCGGTGACCTCCTGCTTGCAAAGCAGGCGCTCTACCAACTAAGCTAAGGGCCCGGGAGCTGAAACAAAATTTTCAATTTCCAAACATATTTTGTAATTGATATTGGAAATTATGAGAATGAATCATTGGAAATTTTTTGGAAATTGGAAATTGAGAATTGGAAATTTAATAGATAATCAAATCCTTCCGCTGAGACTTTGTACAATGGGTTACATCTAATTAGCCAAAAAATATCAACTGTGTCGGGGCGAGCCAACCAAACATTTGATCCATAGCTTTGGTATGCAGACCGGTGATGTATAATAGGCCAATTATTACTGCTAGTCCTCCAAGAATTCGTAAAAAAGCATAAGACCCTGCTGGACCCAGATATTTTTCTGCGAAACCAATTCTACCAACCCATTTGATAATCGGATCAGTTTTTAGAATAAGCAAGAAACCTACTCCTTCAAATAACAGAAAAATTATTATTTTTTGCAACATACCCCTTTGATTAAAAATATTTGATTATAATTTAACAAATATTTAAAAGATTTAATAGAGACGCGACCAAAAATCGCGCCTCTACTATCTTTATGCGCTTGGGAAAAATTATTGCAATTCTACTTTGGCTCCAGCTTCTTCTAAAGTTTTTTTCATTTTTTCTGCATCTTCTTTTGGCACATTTTCTTTGACAGTTTTTGGAGCGCCTTCTACCAATTCTTTAGCTTCTTTCAAGCCCAATTCCGGTACGACACTGCGAACAGCTTTGATGACGTTGATTTTGTTGGCACCGGCCTCCTTTAAAACGACAGTAAAGGCAGATTTTTCTTCTACTGGGGCAGCACCGGCGGCAGCACCGGCAGCCATCATGGCAACTGGAGCAGCGGCTGAAACTCCAAATTTTTCTTCTAATACTTTCACCAATTGACTCAATTCTAAAACTGACATTTTTTCAATTTGCTCAATCATCTTTTTTGTATCGTCAGACAAAGCTGACATGTCAATTTCTTTTTTTGCTTCATCGCTCATAAAATACTCCTAAATATAAGATTTTTGATAAATTTTACAAATAAACTATACGGCTGGTTTTTGGTCTTTAATGGCATTTAAAACATTGACTAGGCCTCGAATATTACCTGCCAAGACGTTGACAAAACCTGAGATTGGCGAATTGATGCTTCCTACCAGCTTGGCGTATAATTCTTCTTTGGAAGGCATGGTCGCTAGTTCGATTACTTGCGGTTTGGGGATAAACTGACCGTTGTAAATTCCACCGATTATTTCAACTTTGTCTACATTGGCTGCAAAGTCATGAATTGTTTTAGGACCGTTTATTTCGTCATCAAAACTAAAAACCAAATTAACAGCTCCGTCCATGGAAAAATCAGGCGGTAAAACTAATTTGTTTTTCTCAAGAATCTTTCTGAGAATGGTTTTTTTAGGAACTGCATATTTGCAATTGTTTTTAACCATTTTTTTTCTTAGTTCAACCATTTGTTCGGCGTTGATGCCTTTATTGACTGTAATGACTACTGATTTGCTCCTAGAAAAATGATTATCAATTTTTTGTAATGACTCTTCTTTTTGTGCTCTAGTTTTTGGCATATATTTTTATCTTTTTAACGTAAATAAATATCGACCAATAAAAAAACCTTGTTTCTCAAGACAATTGAACAAACAAGGTTATTGTTTTATAACTATGGATTGTTCCTAGGTTGGCAATTTGAAGATATTTAAGAGCTTTCGCTCGCCAACTGTCTTGGGAAAAATGATTGTAATGTTATTTTACCAAATAGATTTGTTTTGTCAAAATTACTTGATATCTAGTTTGCCCAATTCCTCCCAGGAATTTTCATCATAAACTTTAATTTTATCATCACCGATAATATACAAATTGTCGTTGATATATATTGCACGTCGAGCAGAAATGTCGCTGATAGCTTTACTTAGAACCAATTTATTGTTTTTATAGGAAAAAATATAACCGCTGTTGGATCCCGGCAGGAAAAATAGTTGGTGTTTGTCATCCAACATAAAAGCATGGTAGTTATTGAGGATATCCGACCAATACTCTTTTAGATTGTATTTGTCGATCTCGGTTGGATTTCTGGGATCACTAATATCAAACAAAGATACTTTGACGTTACTATCTTCTTTACCAATGCCCAAGATCAATTTGTCGGAAATTGGGTGGAGATAAGATGAATAACCGGGAATTTTTAACTCACCGGTTTTTTGGGGATTGGAAGGATTTGATAAATCTAAAACATAGAAAGGATCGGTTTCTTTAAATGTGACAACATAACCTTGATTGGAAAGAAAACGAACGGAGTAAATTCTCTCCCCTACTCCCAAATCCTTTATGCTGCCGGTGGTTTTTAAATTATTATCAAGGACATAAACGTCATTGACCGATTCCAAGTTTGATGATGAAAAAGGAAACGACCAAAAATTGCGCCCGATCGTAGTGGCAACCCGAAGATGATCTTGATATTCATCCAGTGAAAATTGATTCAATAAAACACCGGGGACTTCTCCAATCGAATCAACTTTAAAGTCAGCTAAATTTATTTTATTGATCTGAGTTGTTGTCAGTGAGCGTTTGTTGGCTTCCAGGTATTGTTTGACTTGGTTCTCCAAATCATTTTCCAGTTTGGTTTTTTCGTCTTCAGTTAGGGTCAAAATGTAATTGCTGACGATCGAGTTGAGCTCAACTAGTTTGGCATTGTTGGATAATTCGTAGTCTTTGATTTTTTTCACTTTACTGTAAACATCCTGAGAAAATAGACTTTCGTCTTGAGAAAGAAAATCAAAGAACAAATTGGTGGGATCTGGGCTTTTTTGGTAAGTAATATATAAGTTATCTGGTGACATATAGACTATCGATTGACCGGAGGAACCGACAAAAGACGTATTATTCATTAATTTTCCATCTTTGGGGGCGAATTTCATGATAGTATAAACTGCGTCCGAAGAAACAATTTCTCCGGGGTGATATATTTCCTCGCAAGAAATTTTGAAATCCAAATCTGACCCGGACAAAAGAGGCATGGGGCAAACGGGAGTGGAATAAATATTGGTACTGGCAATAATATATAGCTCGTCATTGTACGACCGAGATTGATATATTGTGCTATTGTCTTGCAATTCATATTCCCAGGACTTGGTTGGATTGACGGGATCTTTAATGTCATAAGCGATGATTTTTGTGTTGTAGTTGAAAATAATCAGCGTATCCCCGATGAGTAACAAGTCGCCATTGGTGTCAATTTTTGATAATTCGGAAATTTTGTCAGCGGGCAGAGCGTTGATAACTCGAGTGCTTGGGGCTTGATAACCCGGGTAAGCCATATCGCTTGAGATTGCTTCTTCTCTGAAAATCGGCACATCATAGTAATAAGATGAGGGGGAAAAGAATATTTCTTGGCCGTTGGTTTTTACAATATCTGGTTCATCAATATTAGCAACCTGAACATTGGTCGAAGAGTAACGATCGGGCGCGACAGAATCAGAAGATGCGCGAATTGGAGATGGCAAAGCATCACCCTCCATCATTTTACTGGAAGTTGGCATCATTTCCGCGCTTAACATGTTTCTGGATGAACCGAATGAATAATATGACGAGGAATTCAATTCTTGGCTTTGGGAAAAATAATTTTTGAATTCGGTATCGCTCTTAAATTTGGCAAAAGTGGCAGGACCGGTTTGGGTTTGATAAGTTGATTCTCCGCCTGTTTTCCCGGACATATTTTGATAGTATCTCACCAAAAAAAATGCACCCAAACTACCCGCGATCAAGATAAATAGTAAAACGAAAACTAAGATTGTGATCAAGGTTTTTTTCATAATGATATAAATTATATTTTTTTTATTATAACATTTTTACCATTGCGAAAGCCGACGTGAAATTTTTTCTGCCTCAGTTTCTTTTTCAAAATTACTAAATCGATTATTGGAATAAATTTTTGCCTTAGCTTGTAAAAAATTTTGGCATATTTTTTGATATGCTAACTTGCGTACAGAAGGAGAAAAAATTTTTTGGGCGTTTTCTGGCAGTAAAACGTGATATATTTCAGATTGAATCATTTTTTGCCAGCAGGACTGACAACACCAATAGTGACCGAAGAGATATAATTTAATATTTGAATATTTATTGAGATGGTTTTGCGGTAAGTGATTGCAGGCATTTACTTCAGCATGACTATCTTGATAACAAATATCTTTGCATAATTTATATCCTGTTCCACTGGCACAGCTTCTTTCAAATCTGGGACAAGGAATGACGCATTTTTTCCCTTCATTGGCTCCTTTGCTGATTATTCTTTCTGATCCGTTTTTATCAAACCCAGTAATAACCGCACCGGTGTTCCAATACGAACAACCGGATTTTTCCTGAGATATTTTTTTAGCCAATTGAATATATTGATTATCGAGTTTTACGAATTCAATTTTAATTTTTTTATTTATCGATTCAACCTGATTCCAATTGGTAAGAAAATTTTTAATATCTTCTGCATTTGGAAAATATGGTATTCCAAAATCTTGAAAATTATTACCGTTGGCAATCTTTTTTTCTCGATTTTCAATATCGCTTGAATTGTTGTTTAATTTTTTTTTCAAGTTAATTTAAAAGCAATATTTCTTTTTTAAGACATCTATTTGACCTTTTTTAATTAGATCCGTCTCGTCCTTTTTGTCAATTTTTGAATTGATCGTTTGGGCACATGAGCCAACATACTTGGCTTTATGTATTCCGTGCAAGGAGGCTTCATTTTTGTTTAAATGAGAGGATAGTTTTTGAAAAACCACCTGACAAAATCTCTCTCCCGGATAAATACGTATTGGTTGAGTTTCAGTATTGTTGATAATCGGAACCATTAGGTTTCCCTCATACCAGACATCAATAATACCTGACAAATCGACAGAGAGCCCACGCCGATTGATAGAAGAGCGTGGATATAAAACCGCCATGATATCACCTTGATTTATTTTAATTTTTTCCAGGGAAACGCCGATAACAAATTCTTTGGGCATCAATTCAAAGAATTGTCCATTTTTCAATTTAACGACTTCGAACAAATTACCATTAGAAGAATAATCAAGAGGATCTACTTTGATTATTTCCCGACCGTTTTCGGTTAGATGCCAGGTTTTGGGAAGATAAAAGTGATAGCCAAGTCGAAGATCAATTGCGTGAGGTTGCATTTGAAATTGGTCCAAATCTGGTGAAAAAATAATTTTTTTACTGTAAATCAGTTCAATGATTTCTTTTTTGGTCAGAACACTCATGTTTTTATTTAATTATTTGATAATGAATGAGATATGTTTTTTTTGATAGTTTTTTTATCTTGATTATTTTCAAATTGATATCGTTTTTTAATTTGGTTGTCAATGACAAACCTTCACCAAAAATGATACCTTCTACAGTTAAATAAATTTCGTCAACCAAATCAGAGTCGAAGAATTGACTATTTGTAAATGCTCCACCTCCAAGAATGGCAGATTCGTAACCTTTTTGTTCAAGATATTTTGTGACTTGGTATGGTGGCATATTAATAAATTCCAAATGGTCAGTTTTTTGTTTTGAAATATACTTTTCCGGATTTTGAGTAAGAATTAGATTTAGTCTATTTGGCAAGGGTCTGCCAATGGTGAGAAAAGTAGATTCCCCCATGATTATTGCTTTATGTTTTTTTGTCAATTGAATAAAATGTCTTTTATCTTCCTTGCTCGTCCAATCGGCTAAATGATTAGAATCTTTTGCAATCTTTCCATCAGCAGTTTGCGCCAAACATAAAATTATTTTCATACATTTATAATACGATTTTTAAACCTTTAATTGTTTTTTGTGGTCTGTATTGATGAGATAGCTTATCGTAAATTTCTTCAACTAGAGAATGATCTTTCTTTTCAGCTCTTTCAAAATAATCAGCCTTAGCTGCAAATTTTATATTTGGATGTCTCGTTTCTCGAGAAATGATTTTTTTGGCAGCTTCGTAGTGTATATCGTAAATATGAGCATTTGAAATGGATACTACAAGTTTTCCTGGTTGAATTCCTAATTTCGCGGCAAGAATGTATGACAACAGTGAGAATCCTGCTATGTCGTGGGGAGAACCCAAAATCATGTCGTTTGATCGGATAAATAAATGGGTATTTAGTTTATTGTTGATGATATTTACGACGAAACAAAAGGGACACGGAACATTCATTTTGCATGTACCAATACAATCCGGTCCGGTAAGGCCATCATCAGAAGGATCCCACATCATTACTACTCCTTGCCTTGAGTTTGGTTGATGTTTAAGATGAGTAATTAATTGTTTAAGTTGATCCCTACCAAAGTGTGACCGCCAACGGTATCCATAGGCCGCGGCAACAGTTCCATCTTCTTCAATAAAGTCATCCCATATTTTGGTATGTTCATGCAAAAAATCCGACGGTTTGTTGCTACCACTAATAAACCATATTTGTTCGGCAATAAATATTTTTAAAGGAATTTTTCTTAGTGTTAGAATAGGAAAACCATCTTCCAGATTAAATACTAAGTTTTCACCAAATAATGACAATGTTTTATGCCCTGTTCTTTCATTGGTTTGTTCGATCCCTTCTTGAAGAATTTTTTTTATTAAGTTTTGATAGGGTACGTCAAAGTTAGACATATTCTTTTGTTAATATTTTCGATATATCTTGATTAATTCTTTCTATCGATTGCTCTCCATTAATAACGTACAATGTTGAACTTTGGTTGTTTTTTGGATGAATTGATAAAATATCATAGTAATTTTCTATCATTTTTTGGTAGTTTTCTTCTACCCTTAGAAGTGTATCTTTTTTCTCAAAAAATTCATGATTTTTTCCTGGATCGCGGAAATTAATTCTTTCCAGACAAATTTCTATAGGTGTATTTAAATAAAAACACAAATCAGGTGCCGGAAAGTATTTATTTATCTGATTGAGCCAGTCAAAATCAAGACCCATGGCGGCACCGAAAGCGATGGATGACAGAAAATATCGGTCGGTAATAACAGTTTGATTATTTTTTAGACTTGTTAAAATTTCTTTAATCACGTGTTCTCCCCTATCGGCGGCGTACATTAGTTGAAATGTGTGATGGTCGATTGTCAGCTTTTCATTTTTTAAATATTCCCTAATCAATCTTCCAATTGGCAAATCACTTGGCTCTTTGGTATATATCGCATTTAATGATTCAGCCAATAATTTTGCTTGTGTAGTTTTCCCGGATCCGTCTAGCCCTTCAATACAGATGAAATGTGGTTTTTTCATAAAAATTTAGGGTTATGTTTTTAGTATAACCCAAGTCCTAATATTTTCTAAATTTTAAATAGAAGATTAATTTATATATATTTCTTTTCCTTCAGGTATGTTTATAAAAGGATTTTTTTGAGAAAGATAATCGGAAAATTCCGGTAAATTTTTTGCTCGGAAAAGATCATTTATTATAACTAGAATTTGAAATAAATATTTTTGACGTTCCTCGAATGTTTTAAGGTAAGTTTGATAATTTGCTTCAAGACAAAATTTGTATTCATCTTCCTTCAATAGATATTGAAAAAAATGTTCATTGAGGTCATTTTTGTTGTTAAAACTTTTAATATATTTGTTTATAAATTTTTCTTTGTCATACAAATCGCGAAGTTCCGAATGTTGACTGTCGAAAAAGGCAAATTGCATATTAAAAAATTGACAGGTAAAGTTTAGATTTTCGATTAATTTGTCATATGTATCGACTGACTCTCTACGACTTTCCTGAAGTACATATTCATACACTTCCTTGCCATTTATTATGTTTGTATCATTGTAATAACGATTTTTGAAATATTCATAATAAGTTGGAAAACGATCGATAGGAGTATAGTTGATATTAAAATTTTTGCATTCTTTTCTTTTTCTGTTAGCACAGATCCATAAACCGTGACCACTACATAAAGAATTTAACACATCCGAATGTAAACCAATTGGACATAATTGGTCCTTAAGCGTTTCTTGATTATAATAGTTATCGTGTTTCCTATTGTGTTTTACCAATTCACGGTCACTCAAAATATTGGGGTTTTCCAAACCTTGCATAATTGCCCTCCTGAATTTTATTACTTAATTTACTTTATCAAATAGAAAAATAATTAAAAGAATATAAATGAAAAAATATACTAACAAAAGAAAAATGACTCACATGTGGAGTCATTTTAGAAAGCGTTAAGATTCAAAAAAAATTATTTTACCTCGTCTAAACCAATTTTAATACTTGGACTCATGGTAGGAGTAATATGAAGAGAAACAAAAAATTGACCTTTCGTTTTGGCCGGTTTAGCTTTTTTTATGCCATCGATTAAGACGAGAAGGTTTTCCTTTAATTTTTCTGGATCAAAAGATGCCTTTCCGATTGAACAATGGACTATACCATAACTATCTGCCTTAAATTGTTCTTTTCCTTTAGAAAATTCCTCAACTGCTTTAATTATATCTGGAGTAACGGTCCCGGCTTTGGGGTTTGGCATTAATCCTTTTGTGCCAAGTATTTTTCCCAATTTTCCTACCTCAGCCATCATGGCCGGATGAGAAATGGCAATGTCGAAGTCTAACCAACCCTTACTTATTTTTTCAATTAAATCTTTATTACCAGCGTCTATTGCACCGGCTTTTTTGGCATCTTCGGCAATCTTATCGTCTGCAAAAACAATTATTTTTTTCTTTTTTCCAGTTCCATGAGGGAAAACGACTGTTCCCCTAACTGCATCTTTGGTGGTGTCAAAATTTAATTTAAGATGACAATCTACACTTGCGTCAAATTTGGTGATTACAATATTTTTTATCAATTCACAGGCTTCAGATATACTGTATACTTTATTTTTATCAACTTTTTTATTGACATCAAAATACTTTTTACCATGAGAAAAATTGCCGTTTTTTTTCTGTTTTTTCTTTTCTTCGTTCTTTTTAACCATAAAATCCTTGGTGGTATTATCGCCTACACAGGCTCCCACAAATATAATGATATAAGATATTAAAAAATTATTTTTCTACTTCTACTCCCATGGATCTGGCGCTACCAGCAATTATTTTTACGGCAGCATCAAGATCGTTTGCTGAAAGATCCGGTTCTTTGATCTTGGCTATTTCTTCCAATTGTTTTCGATTAATCTTGCCAACTTTCTTTTTGTTTGGCTCTCCTGAACCTCCTTTCAAATTAATTGCTTTTTTGATTAATTCGGTAGCAGGAGAAGTTTTTAGAGTAATGTCAAAAGTACGATCTTCATAGATAGTGATAATCACGGGAACGATAGTACCTTTTTGGTTTTTAGTCTTTTCATTGAAAACATTACAAAAACCCATTAGATCAACCCCATGTTGACCTAATGCCGGACCAACTGGTGGAGACGGATTTGCTGCTCCGCCCATTACTTGTAGTTTTACCTTAGTCTTGATCTTTTTTGCCATAATTGTAAATTTAAATTTTCTTAATTTGTAAAGCATCTAATTCTACTGGTGTTTCTCTGCCAAACATCGAAACTAAAACTTTAATTTTTCCTTTGACTTTATCTATTTCTGATATTGTACCATCGAAATCTTTAAATGGGCCGTCAATTATTTTTACACTTTCACCGACAGCAAAATCAATTTTGTACTCAGGTTCATCAGTTCCGATTCTTTTTTGTATATTCTTGTATTCGTCTTCTGAGAGAGGAGTGGGTTTATTTCCAAAGCCAATAAAACCAGTTACTGATGGTGTATTGCGCACCACATACCATGAATCTTCATCGAGTACCATACATACTAAAACATATCCAGGAAATATTTTCTTTTCAACAATTTTTTTCTTACCATTTTTGATTTCAACCTTTTTTTCTTTGGGAACTATAACGTCAAAGATTTTTTCTTTCATGTCCATACTTTCAATTCTTTGCATTAAAGCTTGTTTGACATGATCCTCGTAACCAGAATATGTGTTGATGACATACCAGTGCTGTTGCTGGTCAGAGACAAATTTGTCATCAAAATCGGTATTTACCGTACCCTGTTTGACAATTTCGTCTGAATCGTCGATTTGATCATTTTTTTGAGACAAATCCATATTTTATTTAATTAAAAAATTTTTAATGACAAGAGTAAGCAAATAATCAATTGCCCCAATATACAAACCCACTACAACAGTAGCTCCTATTACCAATAATGTTGTATTAATAGTTTGCTTGGAACTGGGCCAGCTGATTTTTTTTATTTCTTCTCTAACATCGATAAAAAAACTGGAAATGGGGTTATTTTTCATATTTAATAGAGTTAATTTTGAAGAAGGAAATAATATCGCGATGACCGGTTTTTCGACGATAATTGCTTTTTGACTTAAATTTGTAAACGTAAATTTTTGGACTTTTTCCGTGTTTTACAAAATCTGCTTTTATTTTTGCATCTGACAAAACCGGAGTTCCAAAAATAATTTTTTCTTGATCTAAAACTGCCAAGATTTCAGGTTTGAATTCTTCATCTTTGGTGAGACTAACTTGAATAGTGTCTCCTTCATTGATTAATTGTTGCTTGCCACTATGTCTGATAATTGCTTGCATAAAAAGTATTTAAGAATAAAAAAATATAGCGTTGCTATATTATACGATATCATATCTTGATAAACAAAGGCAACACAAAGCTGTTACACTTCTCTTTCGGCAAAATCAAGCAATCTAGCGTTGTTTTCGATTTTCTGATATATTGCGAAAGGAACTCGCGATATTCTTATGGTTGATAAGCCAAGTTTACGAGCTTTTATTTCTTCCACTTTATCAATATTTTTGCCATATTTTAAAATATCAAATAAAGATAAATTTTGATTCCTGAGTGGAGATTGGTGATTGTTTATTATTAAACCACCGATAAGCAATTTATTCAGGGCATCTGGTTTGAATAGAGTGTGGTCAAGTTTGCTATTAAATTCAACAATATAACCTAGGGGTAATATTATTTCATACTCCTGGTATGTTTTTGCCACTAGATCCACATGCACTTTTTCAGGACCACGACCGAAATCGAAACAAAAACTTATGCGAGTGTGCCAAGAAGAAATTCGGTTTATTTCCGGTTGTCCACTGTCGTAGGTAATAACTTTCTGCAGTATTTTTCCAATGTTCTCTTCATTAGAAAAACAGGGATCAAGCATTATTATTTTCTTTGCTTGAAGAATAAGAGGAAATTCCAAATCCAAATTTGATCCTATGTATAAGAGGGGGTAATGACTAATACTGCATTTGTCTATCAATGGAAGAAGAGTAATACCGGTTTTAATCTTGTGAAAAGTAGAGAGTTGCCTTATTTGTTTGAGACTAATATTCATTGTTTGCATTAATTTTTTGCAGGTAATGTGGTATCAAAATTTTCTAACAATTGCATAAGTGATTTTTTAGGAAAACGATTTGCTTCCGCGAGTAGTTCTTGCAATTCTGTCGGGCTAACTATATTGGTTGGTTTATCAAGAGTGTAATTCTTTTTGGCTGATAAATTGAGTGAATTTCTTTCAATTGTTTCCATGATTTTTATGTTTTTGATAGGATATTACGTTATCACAAATAAAATATTTGGTCAAGGTTTTGATGGTAATGGAGGTAAAAAATATAATAAATTAGGTGTTAGCCTAATTTATTAGTAAAAAAAATTAAAGATTAAAATTTGATTAAAAGTGTAAAAGTGCCAAGAGTTAAATTTACATAATTATTTAATTCTAAGCAAGTCTTTTGTTAAAAAAAGATGGATTATTTGATAGTTTATTTTCAAAATATTTTTCTATTTCAATGATGATAAAAAGCGAAAGTCCTAAGCAAATAATCAAAATAAAATCTTGGTATTTTAGTTGGGAAAGGGAGAAAATATTTCTAAAGAAAGGAACATATAAAACAAGGATTTGAACAAGAGATGTAAGGATTGTGACATAATTTAAAAATTTATTTCCAAAAAGATTAAACGAGAATTGAGATTGACCCAATGAGCGACAGGCATAGACACCAAAGATGGAAAAAAATGAGGTTAGAGCAAAAATCACTGTGCGTGCATATTGCAAGTCGGTGTGAGATAGAAAAAAATTGTAGGTGAAAAAAGATATTATTGTAATTGATATTCCTATTGTCGCAATCCTTCGCCACATCATATAAGTAATAAATTTTTCTGTTTGAGGCCTGGGCGGCCTTTCCATAATATCTTTTTCTGGTTTTTCGAAAATTAAAGCTTCATCAATTAACCCGTCTGTTACTAAATTCGTCCATAAAATCTGTGTTGGTAAAAGAGGAAGGGGCATTCTCAAAATAAGTGCCAAAAAAATAATTCCCATTTCACCAATATTATGACCTAGTAGATACAGAACTGATTTTTTTATATTGTCATATAATAGACGACCATATTTTATTGCGTCAACAATTCTGGAAAAGTCATTTTCTAAAAGAATGATCTCGGCGGCTTCTTTTGCGACATCTGTCCCGTTGCCCATCGCAATGCCAACGTCAGCTTTTTTTAAAGCTGGAGCATCATTTACGCCGTCGCCTGTCATTGCCACAACTTGACCGTTTTTCTGCCAATAGTCAATAATCATCATTTTTTGTTCGGGGAGAGTGCGGGCAAATATTAAAATATTGCTAGCTTTTTTTTCAAATTCTTCCTGAGACATTTTTGCTAGGGTTTCACCCGTAATGATATTTTCATCTTCAATCTTTATTCCTAAAGATTTAGCTATATTTACAGCTGTATAAGGATGATCCCCAGTAATGATAATTGTTTTTAGCCCCGCCTCAGATGCTAGTTTAAAAGAAGGCTGAGCAGTAGGTCTTATTGGATCGATCATGGCAACAAGACCCAAAAACACAATTCCGTATTTCAGGTTAGTTTCATTGAGTTCTAATTCACCACTGTTTGCTACCTCCTTGTAAGCAACAGCTAACATGCGGTAAGATTTTTGCGCCAAATCATCGGCCGAATCAAGAATGTCTTTTTTATCTTTTGCGTTCAGTTTAACTGTTTTGCCAGCTATATTTTGATAGGAACATTTTTCAATTATATTTTCTGGCGACCCTTTTAGAAAAATATATCTTTTTTTTGACAATGGACAACTATTGAGAGTTGCCATGAAATTTTGACCGGAGACAAAAGGCATTGTCTGCTCTCGAGGACAATCATCTATCAGTTTGTCTGGATCCATGTTGGCTTTTGCAGCGGCAGCAATTAAGGCAGACTCTGTGGGATCGCCTATAGCAACCCATTCTCCTCTATTATTTTTCTTGATTCTACTATCATTACATACTGTTCCCGCTAGCAACAATAATTCAAGTTCCGGATAATTTATAGGTTTTACAGTTTTATTATCAAGGAAATAATTGCCTTCAGGCGAGTAATCTGTTTGGTCGATAGAGAAAATATTTTTGTCCGCAAGCATTATTTTTTTAACAGCTAGCTTGTTTTCAGTTAAAGTACCTGTTTTATCAAGACATATGATCGAAGTAGATCCTAGTGTTTCCGCCGCGGGCAAGTGCTTGACGACTACTTTTTTTCTTGCCAATTTAGCGACAGTTACAACTAAACATATTGATATAATAATTGGAAAGCTTTCTGGAATTGCTGCTACGCTAATGCTGATTGCTAAAATAATTAGATCATATATGCTTTTTTCTAAAATTAATCCTGTAATTATGAAAACAATCGCAATGATTAATACCATCAAGGAAATGATTTTTGTGAACGATGTGATTTTCTTTTGAAGAGGAGTTTTATTTCTTTTTATTGAGATAGTTTTGGCAGATATTTTTCCAAACTCTGTTTCTATCCCAATAGATGTGACAATGGCCACGCCGGAGCCCGAGGAAACGTATGTACCCTGAAACAACATATTATTTCGTTCATTTAATGGTGAATTTACATCAATGATTACTGCTCTTTTTTCTTTTGGTTCAGCTTCTCCGGTTAAGATTGATTCATTCGTGGTCATGAACTCTGTTTGAATAATCCTAGCATCTGCCGGAATTTTGTCTCCATTATCAACTCTAATAATGTCTCCTGGCACAATATCCTCAGAAAAACATTGTTGCCAATTTCCTTCTCTAAGGATTTTGACTCTGGTTTCAGAGATCTGGGCTAGAGCGGATACAATTTTGTCTGAACGATATTCTTCAATAAATCCAATGATAAATTCGATGGTTATAATCGCCAAAATAATATACAGATCCTGTAAATGGCCAACAAAGTATGTTAGAATAGCGGAAGCAATCAAAATCATTATTAGGGGGTCAAGAAGTTGGTTTATTATGAGTTTATAGATAGTGAAAGGTTTCTCTTGCGGAAGTAAATTTTTTCCGTGCTTTTTAATTCTATTTTCTACCTCCGATGAATTTAATCCCGTTTTTTCTGATGAATTTAGTTTTTCAATAGTTTTTTTGGCAGAAAGAGAGTAGTAATTCATATTTTGATTTTTTGTAAAATAAATTTATTCAAAAATATACATTATATTTGTTATTATATAATATTTTATCTTTAGACATACTATTATGAAGAATACACCGACAGAATCTTCATCCAATGAGAAAAAAGCAGGCAGATTTCCAACTAAAATTTTGTCTCTGGCCAAAGACAAAGTAAAGGAGAATAAGTACGGAAAAGACAGTTATTTTCTTGTCGAGGGTAGTGACAAATTATATTATTGCGACAAAGATGGTCAAGAATACGTTTTTTTGAATTCAAAAGATGATCTAATTACTATGGAAGAAGTAAAACTAAAGAATGAGAAAAAAAAATCTTATCTTGATTATTTGGTTGACAGCGACATTGATTATTTAAGTTCGAATTCAAATCTTTGTATCAAAGATCTTGAGATAATTAATCAATCTCGAAATAGACTTTTTGCCTTGCAGAACTTTGGTTTTTTTCTTTTAAAAGAACAAGATACGGTTAAACTCTGTATAAAAACTAGTAACGATGGGAATTTTAATATTATTAACTCTTCTTTTTCGCTTGAATGGAAGGATATAAAATCAGAAATAATTCCTCTCTCAGAAAACGAAGCAAAGGATTTCATCAATAAGAACAATGTTTTTTCCAAAAAAAATAAGGACCAGATTATTGTCATGCCAACCTCCAAATCCAAGACAGAAAAAGAGAGTGATTTAAAAAATATAGAAGAAAAAGTATTCTCAGATAAAAAAGAAACTAGAGACGAAAACCAGAGTCATGATGACAGTCTTGAAGAAAAAGATATTATTAATAATTTGCTTTATTGGCAAGATTCAAAGACGGTTAAATTTCGTTACGCCGAAAATTGGTGCGGGATAAATGTATGGCGAGAGACAAATGATATATGGGGTATTGCCCGCAGAGTCCGAAATTTCTTCGCGGAAAAGAGAGGAAATTTTTTTGATAATGAACGATATAAATTGTTGTGGGAAAGTGATTATAGACATTTTGTCAATCAATATCGAAAAATGGCTTGGATAAAAAATGATCTGGGAAAAATAATATCAGAAAATTGTTCATATATTTTTAACGATTCCAGATCCTGGATAGATCAATTACCCTCAGAAATACAGAAAAAAATGGTTGTTGATTATATTAATAAGGAAATAAAATCGGAGATTTCTTGCGATTGCGCGATTGATTTTTGGGGCAAAAAAGACAATATTGACACTTTGGTCAAAAACATAAACATCAAAAATTCTGAAAACGAATCAGGAATCAACAATATTGATCAGTCTTTTTTTCAAAAAGCAAAAAACAGAATTGTTGGTTGGTTTAGCAAAAAAAAGTAATTTTATTGCTCCCGTTGCTAAAGAGTGTTATTTTATTAATGTGAAAGAAAATTGGGCGATTAGCTCAGATGGTTAGAGCGCGTCACTGATAATGACGAGGTCGGAGGTTCGATTCCCCCATCGCCCACTTTAAAAACAAGACAAATGTCTTGTTTTTTGTACTTAAATAGTAAATTTTGTTTCAGCAAAAAATTTGGTATGACTTTGACCAAAGTATCCATTTAATTCTGCTCGATATTGCCCTCGATCCAAAGAATATTTATATTGCCAGTTGGTTGTTATTTTTCTGGTGCTCCCAGGTAAAACGTTTTCAATATCGAGATCTATTTCAGCGATTATATTATTTTTTGCATCATAAACTGTGATGGCTCCAAATGGTTTAAAATGAACATTCCCAGTATTGGAAAATTCTAATATTAATTCAATGTTGTTAGTATTTTTATTTATAGAAGAATAAAATTTTTCCACTGATCCACTTTCGGAAAGTTCACTACCGTTGACTCTGAGTAATACCAATGATCCGATCCCACTTTGTACAGCTAATTTGTTTGGATCAGAATTTTGATCTGAATTTTTAGTCATAAAAGTTAATGCAGCATAACGTCCACCGGCCTTGGCGTCTGGGGGTATACTTAAGTGAAATTTTATTTCTTTTTGACTTGCTGGTTCTAATACTATTTGAGGTGGATCAAAACTAATCCAATCTTTCATGGCATAATCTGTGTTTTTGTCTGTCATTTCCGGAACTCCATCTGAGTTTCCTTCTTTAGGTAAAAAGTTTTGAATTGATATTTCCAGCAACATAGGTTTGCTGCTAGGATTCTTTATTGTTTCAACAATAGACAATTGTTCACCTGGATTTCCCGTCAGCTCGTCAAATAATACGGGGTTGATTTTTGGCGCTTGATTAGCATAATTGGTTGGTTCATCGATTGTTTCAATGTTATTTTCTGAGCTTGAAATACTATCCCCTTCTATCCCTCGGTCAATTGTTTCAGGTTTAAGAAGTAAATATTTTATTTTTAATATATATCCTTGGCTTTCCTTTTTAGTACTATAAACAACGCCACATCTTTCAGTGTCTTGGTTAATTTTGCCACATTCTTCTGGAAGTGATGGTTCTTTATCTATTACTTTTCTATTTCCGCTCCAAAGATATTCTATGTGATTGTCAGGCGGGTAAAAACCATTGATTGTGTAATATGCTTCCAGAGCTATAGTTATTTGTTCAGTTGTTGCTTTTATTTCATGATCTTTAGCTTTGGTTTGTACTTGGGAGATATCGCTTTGTATTTTTTTACTATCCAAAGTGGGAGAAATTTTTATTAAAACAAAAATAATAATTCCTCCAATTGTCAGCAAGGACAACATTATGGCGATGATCAGAAAGTAAATAATTTTATTTTCTGATTTGTTTTGAAAAAAATTCGTTTCCATTTTTGCATAAAAAAATAATCCACTTTGATTGTGGATTTTTTATTATACTTTTGCAAGAGTTAACCACATTTTAATGACAAGAAGATTAGACCTGACAAGTGAATCACAAAATGTAAACATTTTGCATCGACCTCTAAGGTAGTTATCACTTTTTGGAGATCATATCGTTAAAGGCTAGAAACCAGAAAACGAAAAGGTAAACCAGTTACTAGTCCTTAACAAAATGATCTCCAAACAAGGAAACTAAATAATCCCTAGAAAGGAGGTGATCCATCCGCACGTTCCCGTACGGATACCTTGTTATGACTTCGTCCCAATTGCCAGCCCCGCTTTAGTTCGTTTTAAAAACGAATGTCGAGTGTTGCTGACTTTCGTGGCGTGACAGGCGGTGTGTACAAGACCCGGGAACGTATTCACCGCGGTATGTCTGACCTGCGGTTACTAGCGATTCCATCTTCATGAGGGCGAGTTGCAGCCCTCAATCTGAACTTAGAGAATGTTTATTAGGATTAGCTCCATCTTGCGACTTGGCGAACCTGTTGTCATTCCCATTGTAGCACGTGTGTGGCCCAGGACGTAAGGGCCATGCTGATTTGACGTCATCCCCACCTTCCTCTCGGTTACCCGAGCAGTTTCGTTTGACACTTGAAACAAACGATAAGGGTTGCGCTCGTTGGAGGACTTAACCTTACATCTCACGACACGAGCTGACGACAACCATGCAGCACCTGTCATAGGGTTCCTTGCGGCACTCCTCCGATTAAGGAGGATTCCCTAGATGTCAAGTCCTGGTAAGGTTCTTCGTTTTGCGTCGAATTAAACCACATGCTCCACCGCTTGTGCGGGTCCCCGTCAATTCCTTTGAGTTTTAGTCTTGCGACCGTACTCCCCAGGCGGGATACTTGACGCGTTAGCTGTGACTACTGACGGGGTCGATGCCGCCAATAGCTAGTATCCATCGTTTACAGCGTGGACTACCAGGGTATCTAATCCTGTTTGCTACCCACGCTTTCGCACTTAAGTGTCAGCATTAAGTTAGTAAGTTGCCTTCGCCATTGGTGTTCCTCCTGATATCAACGGATTTCACTCCTACACCAGGAATTCCACTTACCCCACTTACGCTCTAGTAAAACAGTTTCGTATATATTCTTCTGATTAAGTCAGAATATTTAACATACGACTTGTTTAACCACCTACATGCGCTTTACGCCCAATCATTCCGCTCAACGTTTGCCACTCACGTATCACCGAGGCTTCTGGCACGTGATTAGCCGTGACTTATTCCCATGGTACAGTCAGATTTCTTCCCATGGAAAAGCAGTTTACATCCCGAAGAATGTCATCCTGCACGCGGCGTCGCTCCGTCACCCTTGCGGGCATTGCGGAATATTCCCTACTGCTGCCTCCCGTAGGAGTGTGGGCCATATCTCAGTCCCACTGTGGGGGATCTTCCTCTCAGAACCCCTAACCGTCATAGCCTTGGTAAGCCATTACCTTACCAACTAGCTGATAGTACGCAGGCCCCTCCTCAACCGCCGTAACTTTACTAAAGCCAACATATAGAAAGCTTTAGACTATCAGGTATTAGTCCACCTTTCGGCGAATTATTCCTGAGTTGAGGGCAGGTTCCAACGTGTTACTCACCAGTCCGCCACTATTCTACACTCGTCTTGCGACAAAAATAGAATCGTTCGACTTGCATGTATCAAGCACGCCGCCAACGTTCGAGCTGAGCCAGGATCAAACTCTTAATAAAAAGAAAAAAAATGCGAAATGAATTGAAATTGAACAAGGTCTTTATCTTCTTGCCAATAAAATGTTGTTAAAGTTACAAAATAAATACATGATTCACATGTATTATCTTACATGTAATAACTTATCATAGTCATTTTTTAATGTCAAAGAGTTTTTTAAATTATTATCAAAAAGAAGCAAAATGTTTGCTTCTTTTAATACAAAAATAATGAAAAAATATCTTAATTTAGTTGAGGACATTTTCGATACACGCCCAATCACTATCTTCGTTGGCAGGAATGATGATAGTGACTTCATTGCCCGGGTTCGCTTTAAAATATGTTACAGATGCCAATAAAACATTATATTTTTTTCCATTTGCCATGACAAAGAAATGAATTCCATCTTGCTGGAGCATTCCAATGACTGATTTTCTATCAACCGGCCCGATTTGTTTGTAAATAAACTTTCCATCCGGCATAATGGTTAGTTTTAAAATATCTCCTGCAACTAACTTTGATTTACTGGCATAGTTTGCCGGAACAGGATATTTTTTTCCCTCGGCGTCTATCATAGTTTGACCGTCAAAAACACCTTCGATTATTTTAGCTAGCGATTGATCTGAAATTGGAATGTTATTTTCTAATGGTTCAATATTTGCTTTCGCTTCTCTAATGGATTGTATTTCTCCTCCTTCTAATTCGGAGAGAATTGACTGTGCATTTTTTAGATTAGCAGATGCGATTTCTAATAATTTCTTTACAGATTCGATTTGAACATTGGTACTCATTTGTTTCTCCTTAGGTTTGTTTTTTATTATATTTTATATTCTCAATATTAAGTAAATTATATATCAAGATTTTATATATGGAAAATGTACTTTTTTTACTTTAATATGACTTTAACATATATGCCATACTGTGTCAAGATTTATTATGTTTTTTTTGATTATGGGTATTGACTATATTCATTTTTTTATTTATAATAGTTGGAGTGAGATAGTATTTGTGTATTATATAGTGATAGTAATATTTAAATAAAAATATGGTTGTTCTTTCGGGGTCTGATCAGATAGAAAATAATGACTTTAATCGTCAAGTTCCTACATTGGAGGGGCAGGATTTTTTGAGTCTAAATGAAAGCAAGCAACAATCCAAACCTGCTGATTTAAAGCCAAGATTTGGAGAAGGGTTAAAAGTTAATCAAAAAAAATCAGAATTGCCCGAGCGAACTATTGAAGGGTCACAAACAACTGAAAAGTCACAAACAACTCAACAGAAGAATAGTTTAACTCTAGGAAATAAGCCAATTGTTATGTTAGAGAAACTTTACAATGATACAGCTTTTGATCCCTGCAAAGAAACTACAGAGTTAATTGAAATATTAAGAAGTTTAGATAAATAAAAACAAAAGATAGATAATTTTCGTTTAATGGATTTTTTCTATTATATTGGCTTTGCTTTACTAGGCTCAGTTTTTTTATTTTTGATACTGTGGCTTGTTTTTTTGTATGTAAAAAAACACTTACGCAACCAGGAGAGTTTCAAAAAGACTCTCAATATGACTTTTTTACAGGTTAGGGTTCAAAAAGAAGCTCCTGAAGATGAAAGAAATTTAAAGCCAAAGGAAGTGATTGCCGTGGCCGAACACTTATACAATAGTTTTTATAGTATATATGCAGGTGGATGGAAAAATAAAATATTAGGAGAGCAGCATATAAGTATCGAAATTGCCACCAAAAAGGGCATGACGGATTTTTACGTTGTTATTCCCAGAAATTTGGTTGAGTTGGTGCGTAAACAAATGAATGCACAATTGCCAGATGCCATAATTGATGAAGTAGAAGGATATAATATATTCAATCCAGACTCAAAGTATGATGCTACTAGTTTGACTTTTAATAAAAATTTTATGTATCCGATTAAAACATATGATCAGATGGAATCGGATCCATTGAACAACATTACAAATGCTTTAAGCAAATTAGCAGAAGATGAAGGTGCAGCAATACAGTTTTTGATAAGACCAATAGACAACAAGTGGCACAGGAGAGGGAAATATGCTGCTCATAATATGCAGCAAGGTAAACCAATTTTTGAGCAGAGTTGGCCGCTTAAGGTTTTAAATTTTATTGGTCAAGCAATTACTTTTTTAATTAGTAATATTGCTAATCAGGCTACGGGTAACGAAAAGAATGTCAAAGCTGAAGATAAACCAATACAATTGACGCAGGTTCAAACAGAATTAATCAAGGCTTTGGAAGAAAAATCATCAAAAGTTGGCTTTGAAACAATGATTAGAATTATTTCTTCCTCAAGCAATGAATTGTCTGCGAAAAGCAATATGGATAATATTTTCAGTGCCTTCAGCCAATTTTTGTCGCCTGACATGAACGGTTTTAAAAAGATTAATGACAAAAAAGAAAAAATTGTTAAGGACTATATTTTTCGAAGATTTGTCGATGATAGTAAAATGATTTTGAATACAAAGGAGTTGGCAACTGTTATTCATTTTCCTAATCAACACGTTGATACACCAAACCTAAACTGGCTTTTGGCTAAAAGAGCACCAATGCCTCCTGACGCTCCCACACAGGGTTTGCAGCTTGGAGTAAATGTGTATCGCGGAGTGAGAAAAAATGTTTACATTGAAGATGGCGACGAAGGACGCGGAAGACATATATATAGTTTGGGCCGTACCGGTAGTGGTAAAACTCAATTTCTTTTCAGTATGATGAAGCAAGACATGGACAGTGGAAAAGGTTTTTGCGTTTTGGACCCGCATGGTGATTTGGCTGAAAAGGTTTTATATCATGTTCCAAGGGAGAGAGCGGATGACGTAATATATTTTGATCCTGGTGGCGACTTGGAGATGCCTATGGGTCTAAATCTATTTGAAGCTAGAAGTGACGAAGAAAAGGAATTGAGAGCAATGTCTGCTTTGAATATAATGATAAAAATGTTTGGCGAAGAAATATTTAGTCCGCGTTTGCAGGACTATTTTCGCAATGGTTGTCTTACATTGATGGCCGATGATGAAAATCCAGGGACAATTGTCGATATAGTAAACCTGTTTACGGATGAAGAATATCAACTGGAAAAGGTGGCTAAAGTAAAAAATCCGACGGTAAAATCTTGGTGGATAAAAGTATTTGGTTCTATGGGCTCAAGAGAGAAAGAAGAAATGATCCCTTATTTTGCGGCAAAGTTCGGTCAGTTTATAACTAACGTTACTGTTCGAAACACTTTGGGGCAATCGAGATCATCTTTTAATATTCGACAAGTTATGGATGAAGGAAAAATATTGATTGCAAATCTATCAAAGGGAAAATTGGGAGAGATAAATTCAAACTTGATTGGTATGATCTTGGCTGAAGAAATCACCATGGCTGCGTTGGCTAGAACTGATCAACCAGAAGAAAACCGTCGGCCGTTTTATTTATATGTTGATGAGTTTCAAAATTTTGCGACAAAAACTTTTGCGACGATATTGTCGGAAGCCAGGAAATACAAACTAAATTTAATTATTGCTCACCAATTTATAGACCAACTCAGTGTTAACGGCAAAGAAGAAATAAGGGATGCAGTATTTGGTAACTGCGGAACGTATATAATATTCAGAACTTCAGCTAAAGATGCGGAATTTTTAGAAAAAGAATTTATGCCGGTTTTCAATAAATCAGATATATCTAATATCGACCAGTATGTGGCATATGTAAAATTGATGGTAAAAGGTACTGTTAGTAAGGGATTTTCTATGTCAACCGTCTATTTAAATAACCCTCATAAAGAACTTGGAGAGGCAATCAGACAATTGTCTCGTTTAAAATTTGGCAGAGAGAGAGCAGAGGTAGACGAGGATATTAGAAGGAGATTAAAATTATTAGGTTAATATTTTGATTTAAAAAAATAAAAATAAAAAAAAATGAAGTCAATAAACGAAAGAAATGTAGACTCTTCTCTTTCGACACTTGAAGTATTAAAAAAACAATTTTCGGAAATGATGGGAACAATTGGAAAATTACGTGAAGAAAATATGGGTCTTAAATCTATGGTTGAAGAGTTGAAGAAGAGAAATTCTATGTTAGAAAAAAATATCGAAGAAATAAGTTTGATTGCCAATTTAAGAGTTAGTAAAAATAAAAATGAAAAATAGCAATCTTGGTTCTTTAGAGAATAATAAACATCAATTTGCTTCGGAAGCAATAAGATATGATTTTTTAAAAAAGATTTTTTTAAAACAGGCAGATTTAACTTTGGAAAAAATCGATTTTAATAAGATTAAAGAAACTTATTCTGAATATTTAATAAAGAATAATTTAGATTTAAGGTTACTTAACAAGCTAATTCCAAAAGAATTAATTGGCTTTTCTAACGTAAATAGATCAGTGGCTGAATATTCTCCATTAACCAAAGAGATAAATTATAATCTCTCATATCCTTTGATGGATTGGTTAGTAACAAATATTCATTGCAGTCATCTTGATAGAATTTTAAAACAGGATTTAATATCTTATACTTTTCATGAGCAATCCCATGCACTTTCCGATAACGATGGTAAAATTGGATTTGAAAAAAGAATTGATGATAGTGGAGGTTTTAGAACATACAAAAAGAATTTTGAATTGCTAAATGAAGGTATAACAAAAAAAGTAGAAAAAGAATTACTGGATTTATACAATAAAAAAAATCAGCTGGAGGTCAATAATAAGTCTAGTCTTTTTAGAAAAATTTATAATCTAATTCTTGATGGTTATTCAACATCAAGTTTTTTAACTGATACAATTATTTCTCGAATAAGCAAACAATGCGATCTCGATCAAGAAATAGTATGGAGAGTGATTCTAAAGGGATATTTTAACAGTATTGATTTGACTAAAAATAAATATCAAAAAGTATTTACTAATCTCTTACCGGAAAATTTTTTCCATGAATTTAAAGAAATGCAACCTTGGCCTTCGATACACCAAAAAGCCCAATTATTTGTCATGATGGGAAAAATCGCTACAAGAGCGTTGCCTTTAAGAGATAAAAAACTAATTCGAAGATGGTTTAAAATGGTGGACAATTTTGAGGAAAAAAATTGAAATTAAAAAATAATCGGATCTAATTACAAAATTAATAAAAGCAATGTTAATAAGATTGGAAAAAATATAAAAACAAAAAAATGAAAGAGAAAATAGGAGAAAATATTGGGGCTAGCCTTGATGAAATCTCTGATTTCCCTATCCCAAAAACAGCAAAGGATTTTTTTCAATTTGAATACTATCAAAAACTACTCAATCATGATTTGAAACAAATTCTGGATAGTAGTTTTTTCTAAGATTAAATTTGATCAGTTGAAAGGCTTATTTGAGAAGTACCTATGCGAAGATGTCGGCATAGACAAAGACTATACAAAGAGAATCACAGGAAGATTCATCGATAAGAAAAGATTTGAAAGTTCCAATTTGCAACATCTGCTGATGACTCCTCATCATGGAGCTTATTATAGTTTTCTTAATAAAAAAAATATACACCTCAATCCAATAGCGTTCTTCGAAAGAGGACTTATTGGGGATATAGCACGCGATCTTGGTAATGACAAATTAAAAAAACTGATAGATGATTCAATTTTACGAATTTTAATTCACGAAGAGACTCATGCTGTATCGCACGATATTTATCAAACTGAGGAACAACTCGGGAGGGAAAACACGCATTCTCTTGGATATAATATAATCACTATTAATCGAAAGAAATTGGGAGTAGTTGAATTTTTATTTAGTAAATCGGAAAATATGTTGATAAATGAAGGGATTACGGATTTGATCGCTGACAAGATAGCCGACAAATACTATTTGAATAATAATATGGAAATTCCTCCAAGAGAAAATACAAATAAGCTTATTTATATGATAACTGGTCACGGTTATATTTCGACAAAAGAGATAATCAATGAATTAATTGATGAAATTTCAGACGAATGTCAGATTGATAAAAAAGTAATATGGGACAGATTGGTTAGGGATTATTTTGGTGGACTAGAAGGAAAAAAACAAATAATTGAAACTTTATTATCATGTTTTTCGCAGGATTTTTTGAAAAAATTTATAAAGATTAGCAATGAAAATAACTTGCGTAAATTGATTAGAAATTATCTAATGAAGAATAAACCAATGGTTGAATGGAATGACGAGAAAAGAAAAAAATAGGCAATTTTTTTCATTTAGAATTGGAGAATATAGGGTGATGTTACTTATTTGCGTCTTTTTTGCGATTTTGGTATAATTCTTTTGTTATTAAATAATTTTTATCATGAAAAAAGAAATACATCCAAAATATGCTAAGTCGGTGATAACCTGTGCATGCGGTAATGTGATTGAAACAAGATCTATTAAACCTGAAATGAGAATCGAAATATGTTCAAATTGCCATCCGGTATTTACCGGAAAGCAAAAGTACGTTGACACTGAAGGTCGTCTTGAACGTTTTCAGGCAATGTTTTCTGCTAGTTTAGAAAAGGGGAAAACAAAAAAAGATAAGAAAGTAAGAGTGCGAAGAAAAAAAGTTAGTATGGATATAAAAAATATTATTGCCGATCAAGAAAAAAGAAAAAACGAGAGACAAGCTCTAAAGAAGAAAAAAGAGATTAAAAAGAATGAAGAAGAGGCGAAAAGTGTTAAAGTTGTAAAGAAGGCCGCGAAGGCAAAAGAAAAAAAGAAGGATTTGTAACTACAGAAAACAAGAGTTGCTCAAAGGTAACTCTTGTTTATTAATTAAGACGAGAGCATTCTTGTCTTTTTTATTTGATTATTTAATAAATATGCTACCATATTGGGAAAATATAAAAAAAGAATTGTCGGAAATTGAGAAGAAATTATTGAAGCCTGAGGTAATTTCAAATCCCAAGCTCTTACAAGAACTTTCGGTGGAAAGATCCAGATTGAAAGAAATGGCTGATGATATTGACAATTTGGAAAATATTGAAAAAGAAATTTTGGGAAGCAACTATTTAATTGATACCGAGCAAGATGGGGAATTGAAGGAAATGGCACAAATGGAGTTGGAATCCCTGAAACAAAAAAAGAGCGAGTTGGAGAATAAGTTAAAAATATGTTTGATACCGCCTGACTTGAGAGATAAAAAAAATGTGATCGTGGAGATAAGAGCTGGCGCAGGTGGAGATGAAGCTGGTATATTTGCGGCAAACCTGATGCGAATGTACATGAGATATGCCGAAGAAAATGGATGGAAATCGAAAATAATTTCTACAAATAGTACAGGAGTTGGTGGTTTGAAAGAAGCTATTTTTTTGTTGGAAGGCCAAAATGTTTTTAAAAAGATGAAATACGAAAGTGGGGTGCATAGAGTACAGAGAGTACCCGTTACAGAAAAATCGGGTCGTATTCATACCTCCACGGCGACAGTGGCAGTATTACCAGAAGCCGAAGAAATCGACATTGAAATAAAACCGGAGGAAGTCAGAGTAGATGTATATCGGGCTTCAGGACATGGTGGACAAGGAGTTAATACAACTGATTCAGCGGTGCGAATAACCCACTTGCCGTCGGGAATTGTTGTAACTTGTCAGGATGAAAGATCACAGTTGCAAAATAAGGCCAAGGCTATGATGGTCTTACGAGCAAAATTGCTGGAGGCTGAAGAAGAAAAATCAAGAAAAGAAAGGGGCGACGCGCGAAAATCACAGGTAGGCACAGGAGATAGAAGTGAAAAAATTCGGACTTACAATTATCCACAAGATCGAATTACAGACCATAGAATTAAAGAGTCATGGGGAAATATTGCGTCGATATTAGAAGGTAACCTTGAACCAATTTTCAACAAGTTGATTGAGTATGATCAGCTGAAGCAATTGGAAATAATAAATAGCAATGGATAATCAAATAACTATCGGCCAAGCGCTTTGGTGGGCAATAGAAAAGTTTAAAAGAAATCAAATTGAATCGGCACAGATTGACGCCGAATTGTTGTTGTGTAGAGTTTTGGGAACAACTCGGGAAGTTTTATATATGACTTCAGAAAACGAGTTGGAGGAAGAAAAGTATTTTTTGTTTGAAAAATTGGTTGCTCAAAGACTGATGCGCGTACCGGTGGCTTATATTTTACAGGAGAAATATTTTTTTGGTTTGAAATTTGTAGTAAATGAGAATGTCTTAATACCGCGTCCCGAGACAGAAGAATTGGTTATATCATCATTGGAACAGATTAATAATATTACAGCGGAAAAGAAAGAAATAAATATCTTGGAAATAGGCACAGGTAGCGGAGCAGTTATTGTTTCATTGGCACAAGCTTTGGAAAAGACCCATTTGAAAGATCGAGTAAATTTTTTTGCTTCCGATAAGTCTAGTTTGGCTTTGGATGTGGCGAAAATTAATATTGAAAGGCACAATTTGACTGAAAGAATTTTTCTTTTTCATTCTGATTTACTAAAGGAAATACCTGAATATATTAAATTTGAGATAATTGTAGCCAATTTACCTTATTTGGATAGGACAAAAATAGAAGAATATTCTCCAGAAATAAAATATGAGCCAAGTATGGCTCTATTTGCAGAGGAAAAAGGGAAGAAAATATACTATGATCTTTTTGCAGAGATTAAAGCAAAAAAATTGGAACCTATTGTGATCGCGGAATGTTCTCAAGATCAGGAAAAAGAATTAAAAATTGCGTACGATAATTTGATAACTATCGGGGTTTAAGTAATTATTTTTTTATTTCCAATAATCCATATCGGACAGTATTTTGGTACTGTTCGTTTGTTGTCCCATAGGATATTAATTTTTGAATAATAATTACCGGGAAATATAAATATTGGAAGAAGATGTTTTTTTGATTTGCTTTGACGTAATTAAAAAAATCAAAAATTATGCCGAATGCCAATATGTAACTTAGCGAACTGATAATTAGTTGAATTACCAGATTTGGCGATATAGTTGGCAAGAAAGTATTGGCAATGGAAGATAATACTATTAAATAAATTAAGAATGGAATTTCGCAAATAATCTTATCACTCTGCTTGCTGTTTATTGATTGGTAATGAGATAGGTTGGAAAAATATATTTGCCAGTTTTTTATTTTTTCTTGTCCAACCCAGATTGAGAAAATTATTAAAACGAATGGTATTGCCAGTAAAAACGAGAAAATCCGGAAAATAAATTCATTGCCAAAAATCAAAAGATAATAAATAACATGAAAATACAATATTGTTATAAAAACGCTAAGCAAAAATTGAAATACATTGAAAAAATTGAGTAAAATAATGTTATCCTGGCTACAATAAGGTAATTTCCGTTTTAGTTGTTCGGCTAGAAAAAAGGGAAAATAGACATTTTCGAGCAAATAAAAAAAGCCTCTGAGAACAGGGAGACTTTTTAAAAAAACGTTTGGTAAAAAGGAATATTTTTTTGAATAAACGAAATGTTGTCCATCAACAAAGAAACTTAGACAAAGTTTGTTTTTACTGCGTAAAACTATACCATTTGGCAAAGGTAGAGCAGTTATTTTCATTTATTGAGATGATGTAATTGATTGAAAAAATGAACGACAAAGTTCTGGCGGTGACCTACTCTTCCATATCTGAGAAGATATAGTACCATCAGCGTATAGAGGGCTTAACTTCTGTGTTCGGGATGGGAACAGGTGTGACCCCTCCACTTAAACCACCAGAACTTTAGCGTCCATTACAAAATGAATAGATATTCATTGTGCGTAAGTCAATCGGAAATCAATCTCTTAAGCTCGGTGTAGATAGAACTACACAGTGCTAAAAAGATTGCTTCCATCTCTAAAAAAGAGAAAAAATAAGTAAGTATATGTATCGGATTATTAGTACAGCTCGGCTCAACTTATTACTAAGCTTATACCTGCTGCCTATCAACCTGGTTATCTTCCAGGATCCTCTCGCTCCAATAAAGGAACAAGGAAATTTAGTCTTGGGGTGGGCTTCGCGCTTATATGCATTCAGCGCTTATCCCTTCCGAACTTAGCTACCCAGCGCTGCCTTTGGCAAGACAACTGGTACACCAGAGGTTCGTTCACTCCGGTCCTCTCGTACTAGGAGCAACTCCCCGCAAATTTCCAACACCTACGACAGATGTGGACCGAACTGTCTCACGACGTTCTGAACCCAGCTCACGTACCGCTTTAATTGGCGAACAGCCAAACCCTTGGGACCTGCTCCAGCCCCAGGATGCGATGAGCCGACATCGAGGTGCCAAACTGCGTCGTCGCTGTGGGCGCTTGGACGCAATCAGCCTGTTATCCCCGGAGTAACTTTTATCCGTTGAGTGCTACGACTACCACTAGTACGTAGCAGATCATTAAGTCCGACTTTCGTCTCTGCTCGACTTGCTAGTCTCGCAGTTAAGCCACCATTTACCTTTATGCTTTCATCCCGATTTCCATCCGGGACAAGGTGACCTTTGAACGCCTCCGTTACCATTTAGGAGGCAACCGCCCCAGTTAAACTACCCACCTGACACTGTTCCTAAACCTGGTATGAGGTTTAGGTTAGAATTGACATCATATTAGGGTGGTATTTCAACGATGACTCCACCTAGGCTAGCGCCTAAGCTTCAAAGTCTCCCACCTATGCTACACAAACATAACATCAACCCAATATCAAGCTATAGTAAAGCTTCACGGGGTCTTTCTGTCTTATCGTAGGTAACCGGCATCTTTACCGGTATTGCAATTTCGCCGAGTCCTTTGCCGAGACAGTATCCCTATCATTCCACCATTCGTGCGGGTCGGAACTTACCCGACAAGGAATTTCGCTACCTTAGGACCGTTATAGTTACGGCCGCCATTCACTAGGGCTTCGGGGTCCAGCTTCCCCCGCCTAAGCGGGGTAACCACACCCGTTAACCTTCTAGCATTGGGCAGGTGTCAGTCCCTATACATTGCCTTGCGGCTTTGCAGAGACCTGTGTTTTTGTTAAACAGTTGCAGGGATTCTTTCGCTGCGGCCTGAACTTTTATCTCGCATAAGCTAAACAAAGTCAGGCAGGCCTTATCCCGAAGTTACGGCCGCTGTTTTGCAGAGTTCCTTGGCAAAGGTTCTATCGATCGCCTTGGTGCATTACGCACCAATCCACCAGTGTCGGTTTTCGGTACGGATACGAATAGTTTGTAACTTAGAGGTTTTTCTTGTCAAATGAGATGAATTGTATCCGTCGCTTCTAAAAGCAACATTTCATTCGGTGCTCGAAGTTGAAATTGACCTTCCGGATTTTCCTAGAAGATCCTCCTTACACCTTAGACGTGTATAGCCAAAACACGCACAATCTACCCTTTTGCGTTACCCCATCGTCAAGCGCATCGTGTACTAAAGGCCACTATATTGGCACCCGAAGGTACAAATATAGATGATACCAATAGACTCAAATTGCTTTTGGTAAACTATTCGCAGTAGCAGAATATTAACTGCTTGTCCATCGCCTACGCCTTTCGGCCTCGACTTAGGACCGACTAACCCTGGGACGATTAACGGTGCCCAGGAAACCTTGGATTTTCGGCGTTCCGAATTTTCATCGGAATTTTGACGCTACTCATACCAACATTCTCACTTCTATGCACTCCATCACTCCTTACGGTATAACTTCAACGCGCATAGAACGCTCCCCTACCACCATCGCACCTCACTATCGATCGGTGCGAATTTCCAATTTCCAATTTTCAATTTCCAAAATATCTGAATAATTTTATTCATTATATGTTTGAAAATTGGAAATTGGTCATTGAAAATTGCACTGAGCGCTAGCGAAGTGCGGTGATCCATGTCTTCGGTACATAGCTTGAGCCCCGTTAAATCTTCGGCGCATCATCACTTGACCAGTGAGCTGTTACGCACTCTTTAAAGGAATGGCTGCTTCTAAGCCAACCTCCTGGCTGTCTGAGCAATAAAACATCCTTAAACACTTAGCTATGATTTGGGGACCTTAGACGATGGTCTGGGCTGTTTCCCTTTTGACTATGAAACTTAGCTCCCACAGTCTGACTCCGCGTATATACAAAGAATAATTCGGAGTTTGATTAGATAGAGTAAGCTTACGCTCCTCAAACCCATTCAGTGCTCTACCTATCCTTATTAAATACACGGGCTATACCTAAATATATTTCGGGGAGAACCAGCTATCTCCGGGTTCGATTGGAATTTCTCCTCTATCCACAGCTCATCCACTAGATTTGCACCTCTAATTGGTTCGGACCTCCGCCACAGTTTAATGTGGTTTCATCCTGGCCATGGATAGCTCACCCGGTTTCGGGTCTAATATAAGCGACAAATTCGGCCATTTAAGCCTCGCTTTCACTATGGCTACGTCACGAAGTGACTTAACCTAAGCCGCTCATAATTAAGTCGTTGGTTCATTCTTCAATAGGCACGCCATCACCCTTATCCCGATAAATCGGGACAAACGGGCTCTGACCGCTTGGTAAGCTTATGGTTTCAGGTACTATTTCACTCCCCTAACAGGGGTTCTTTTCACCTTTCCCTCACGGTACTGGTTCACTATCGGTCAATGAAAGTATTTAGCCTTGCCCTGTGGTCAGGGCGGATTCACGCCGGGTTATCTCGTGCCCTGCGCTACTTAAGAGTCGCACCGAAGAGAATATATTTTCGCCTACAGGACTATCACCTTCTGCGGTGGCCCTTTCCAGAGCCTTTGACTAACATATTCTTTTGTAACTTCGCAAGAATCCTGCAGGACTCTAATGCGCGATCTTGCAACCATCTGATTAGCAACGACTGCAGTCTTGGCACTAATCAAATTTTGGGCTGTTCCCTGTTCGCTCGCCACTACTTAGGGAATCTCTTACGATTTCTATTCCTCAAGGTACTTAGATGTTTCAGTTCCCTTGGTCTTCTTTATCCCATCTATTTTTTCAATGGGAAATTTCTTGTGTTAAACAAGAAAGGTTTTCCTATTCGGACATCCCCGGGTCATAGGTTGCTACCACCTCACCGAGGCTTATCGCAGGTATGCCACGTCCTTCTTCGTCTTTCATTGCCTAGGCATCCACCATAAGCTCTTAATTTGTTATATACTTACCTACTTAAATTTAAAAATTGACTTACACACAATAAATATCTATGTGTGTGTTTGTTAATGTGCATTTAAAAAAGCATTTAAAAAATGCCTATTAATTCCTACTAGCTATTTTACATTATCAACATAATCGTTGCAAGTCAAACTTATTTTTCAGGTTAGATTGACCGGCGGATAATCTGATGACGAGAAATTATCTTCAAATGGTTGTGTAAAAGAATCATCAAAAAAATCGGAATCGAAATCATAAAAATATTTATCATCAAACGGGAATTGTGATTCGTTGGGGAAAAAGTATTCCGCTGATGTCGAGGGTTTTTTTGTAAAATAAGCATTTATTTTTGAAAAAATCACTACTCCACTTATCAAAAGAGCAAAAAATAATAATGTCGCACAACCAATTAATCCATACAAAAGATAAAGCAGAATACTAAATTTGGGTTTGTCGTGATTAGACGTCATAGTTCATTTATTAATTCGATTAATCTCACCCCCGCCCACTACGATATCATGATCATATATTACAGTGTGCTGACCAATTGTGGGGGCAAATTGCGGTTTTACAAATTGTAGAGAAATTGTATTATTTGTTATCAATGCAACGCATTTTTCTACCCGTGACTGAGATCGCGTTTTGGCTGTATATGTCTTTTTATTGATTAGCATAGGGCTGGCAATGATTTTTTTAAGAGAAATACCGGCGGCGTAAACTTCTGATTTTTTTCCTATATATACTGTATTGGCTTTTGGGTCTAACCCGGTAACATAAAATGGACCAGGTTTATTGGTAATA
Organism: Patescibacteria group bacterium; assembly: GCA_049322675.1. Classification (GTDB taxonomy): domain Bacteria; phylum Patescibacteriota; class JAHJAL01; order JAHJAL01; family JAHJAL01; genus DAIRGB01. Next base: position 86,955 of record JBMORM010000009.1, read on the forward strand.
TTTAAACCATGGCGTTGACCGATGGTGTATTTATTGATTCCATCATGAGTCCCGACTATTTGATCGTTGCCGATTTTTATAGAACCCGGACCGAGATTGGATAATAAATTGTTCTTTGCTTGGTCATCGGGAAGGAAACAGAGGTCTTGAGATTCTTTGGTAGTATGAAAAGTGAATTTTTTGAGTTCCAAGGAGGCGATTTTTTTTACTTCTTCCTTGATTATCTTTCCTAAGGGAAAAATAGTTCTTTGTAAAATGTTTTGCGAAAGTCGATATAAAAAATATGTTTGATCTTTTGTCTGGTCTTCAGCTTTTTTTAGATAATAATAATCATCGAGATTATTTATCTGAGCATAATGACCGGTGGCGACATGATCTACTTTGAATTCTTTTTTGGTCCGCTGTAAAAATAATTTAAATTTAATATGTTCGTTGCACCAGATACAGGGATTTGGGGTACGGCCGGATTGATAATATTTAATATATTGATCGACGACTTTTTGTTTGAATTCTTGGCCAAAATCATAAATCACTAACGGAATACCAAGATAGACGCACAATCTTTTGGTGCGGAGATATGATTCACGGTTACAACAGGTGTTTTCACGGCAAGATAGACAGACTCCGGTTTGGGGCGGCTGCCAAAATTTCATAAAGACGCCGATCAAATCATGGCCGGATTCTTTCAATAATAAAGCGGCGACAGCGGAGTCGACGCCGCCGGAGAGACCGATGGCGGTAAGGGACATTTAATTCAATTAATAATTAAGAATGAATAGTGAATGATAATTTTCAATTTCCAGTTTCCAATTTCCAAAAAATGTCTAATTTCCAATTTTCAGTGAATAAAATCCGTTTGGAAATTGTTCCTTGGAAATTTTTTGGAAATTGAGAATTGCGAATTGGAAATTTAAATAATGCTTTTCCGATAACATTCTTCACAATACACTTTTTCCGGGCGGTCGGGGGCGTAGGTGGTTTGGAATTTTACTGGACATTGGCCGGCGTGGGACCAATAGTTCATTAACCATTTTGGGGGCATAAAATAATTTTTAATTTTTAATTTTCAATGAATTTTTGATGCTTTAATTATTCAATTTTTAAACACATTTCTCGTGTCATCCTGGAAAGAAAGTGTAATCATGCTTCTTATCCAGGATCCAGAAAAGAATTAATTCGGAGACAAGAATATATCAATTTTATTTTGTTATGGATCCTGGATATTGGAACGGATTACCTTCCAGTTCCAGGATGACACGGGTGAAATAATGATTCGCTTGAAACTAATTCCGACTAATTGACATTGAATTCATAATTGATGGTTGGGCATTTGAGCCAGGTTTGGTTTTCCAAGAGAGGGATGTAGGATTCGGTGTAGGTTCCTTTGATAGATGGGGCGGTGAAAGACAGGTTGAAACGGGCGGTTTGGCCGGGGTAAATCATGTCACGATTGGATTCGACTTGGCGGTCGGGACTGAGCCAATTTTGATTGGAAAAGATACTATTTTGATCGTTGATAGTCCCCAAATGCAAAGGATTGTTTCCGGTTAAATTCCAGGCAATATTGCCGTTGTTTTTTAGCTCCAAAATTGAGGAATACTTTTCACCAGCTTTGAGATTGATGATTGATGTTTCTTGTTTAACGACGTCAACTTGGTAGTTTGCCGGTAACACTTCGATTTCAATCTTGTGTTCACCTTGGTCCATCCAAGTTAAATTTTCCATAAGTGGTGTAAAAGATTCAAAATAGGTTCCGGGTGCGACGTTGGTGGCGTCTAGAGTAAAATCAAAGGTGAGATTTTCGCCAGGAGCAGTTTTAACATTCAATGCATTGATGCGATTGGGCGTCAGCCAATCAGAGGAAGAAAAAATACTGTCATGGTCTGCAGGATCGTTGGTTCCCAATCTAACCGGATTGGTTGTAAAGTTGTACCAATTGTTTTGACCGGTATTGGTAAAAGTGAGACTGACTTCTTTTTTACTGCCGGCCGTCAAAGTGATTTTGTCGGGACCGGTTTGGTATTTGGCTTGATAATATTTGGGACTAAGACCGAAAGGATTGGTTGGTTTGGGATTGCCAATCGAGCTTGGCTCACTGTTGTTGATTTGAACCGTAAATTGGGAATTTTTGATAATACCGTCTGGATCCAATAAGGCAAATGATTGGTTGATCGGTTGGGAAATATTGGCCGGTTTTAATTTGAAAGTAAAGACACCAACTTCTCCGGGCATAATGGTAAAATTGTCGGCTTCGGCGACAGTGCTTTGATCGAACCAACTGTCGTCGGCAAAAAGACTTTGTTTGTAGTCCGGCTGCGTAGGAATCAAGGTTACTCGCAATTGATCTTTGAGCCAAGCCATATTGCCGGTATTTTTGTACGAGATGATAATTGTCTGGTCGTTTTCATTAGAAAGATCCATAGTTAAAGGAGTGTCGGGACTGAGGTAGGCGGAGTAATTTTTTTGATAAACGGATAAATCTATGGCTTTGGCACTGTTTATAACATCCGGCAATAAACTGTAGAGAATATCTCCCGGGCAAGCAGTAGCATTGACATCTCGATGACCGACTACAGTCGCGTAATTTGTACCGTTTTTACGGTAGGTCGAGGAAAGATCAAGATCGGTCTGAAAACTAATATAGGCAATAAGTTTTTCCAATGAACGCAGACTGGCCGATGATGGTTGCTTTTCCATATAATTTCCAATCAGAGAGATACCGACACTGTTGGTGTTGAAACCAAAGGCATGAGCGGCAACAACTCCCAAACCACCACGACGTCCCTCAAAAATATTTCCTTGTTGATCGATAACATAGTTGTAACCGATGTCTCCCCAACCGTTTTCGACGGTGTGATAATAGTACATACTTCTCATGATGGCGGCTGAATCCAATGGACTATCGTTGGCAGTAGCAGTGTGATGAACGACTATTTGTTTGATGCCGGCATGTTCCATGTCGGTAAGCCAGAACATGATTGATTCGTCCGCCCCCCACTCTTCTCTTTTAATAATAGATAATTCATCGATTTTTTCAGTGGAACTATTGAGAGAATTTTCGGAGGTCGAAGAACTGATTTTGGCTTGAGAGTTGGACGGATCAATAGCAATAATCTTTACCTGATCAATATTGTCGCCAACAGAAAGGGTAATTTTGTATTGCAAATATTGGGCGAAGATGGGAAGAGGTTGAGGGTCGATAGATATTTCTGAGAGTTTGAGATCATCTTGTTCGATAGTAATCGGCCTCCAATCGTTCCATGTTTTTTGGTCGGAACTAACTTTGATTGACATCTCGGGAATTTGACCGGAAGAAAAGCGGCCTTGAAGTTTGAATCCAACTGTCCAAAAAGAATCGGGCAATCTTTTAACACCGCTATCAATCTGACTTAAAGTAGAAGACTGATCGGAAGAGATTTGAGCATAATTGTCTTCGATAGTATTTACCCGCATTTCACCTTGCGATGAAGTTGCCGATGCAGGATTAAAATTGAATAAACTCAGAACAAGTGAAATAAGCAGACAAAAAATTAAATTTTTTTTCATGAAAAATTGTTAAATATATTTTATAAATTATTTTTTCTTGCGAATAGCAGTTTTACTGGTTTTTGATTTATTTTTTTTCGCTTGGGAAAAATTGGATGCGGCTTTCATCTTTCCTTTTTTCTCGAGCTCAAAGGCAGGGATAGAATCCTGGCGGATAAAAATGTCGCGAGATTGTTTGCGACCCTGGTGAGGTTTTTGGCTTTTGTAAGCTTTGGTCATATTGACTCCTTTATAAATTTTCAATTTTCAGTTTCCAATTTTCAAAAAATTTCCAATGATCAATTTTCAAACGAATCTAATTTTAGAATAATTATTGTATTTGTTTGAAAATTGAAAATTGAGCCTTCTTTGAAAATTGGAAATTGATCATTGGAAATTTATTTTAGTTAGTTGTACTTCCCCGTCGCATAAATATAGAGGATTTTCCAGAGTTCGGAGGTGGTGAGATAGATGGCTCTGTCGTTGCGCCACCAGGCAATTTTTCGCCAGAGATCGTCGGTGGAAGAGTGGTTAAAAATCTGAAAATTTTCGCCCATTACATATTGAAAAGTCATCTTTGATCGACGTTGATGATAAGGGCTGGTTACCAAGATTATTGATCGAATATGATTTTGGTCAAAAATCGGTTTAAGATTAAGCGCGTTTTCGTAGGTGCTGTTGGAATATTCTTCGGTAATAATCGCGGAGAGTGAAATATCGTATTCTTCAATAGCGATTTTTTTCATGGCAGCTGCATTGGAAATACTTTCGGGATCCAGCGCGTCACCGGAGAAAATTAGCATCGGAGCATATTGTTTTTGATAAAGTTTGATACCCTCACTGGTGCGAGAATACGTTTCTCCTCCGCTAATAACCACTATCGCATCTGCCGGCAATAATCGGTCTTGGGGAGATAGGAAAAAACCAAGAGCGATTATCCCCAGAGAAAAAACGATAAAAATTACAAATAGAAATAGTATTATTTTAATAAAAGTGCGCACGAGCGGATGTTAATTTGTCATTAATATTGTATCATTTTTTGGCAAAGTTTTTTTGGTATTTTTTTCAAAATTCAATAAAAATTTTTTGATTTCTTTTCCCCCACTATAACCACCGATGGCACCGTCTGATTTTATTATGCGATGGCACGGAATAACAATCGGCAATGGATTTTTTCCTAAAGCATTGGCGATAGCTCGATATGAGTTGGGAATCTTCATTTGTTGGGCAAGCTGTTTGTAAGATCTGGTTTGACCATAGGGAATATTAATAATTTTCTGCCAGACCATATTTTGAAAAACAGTGCCGGATAATTTGAGAGGGAGGGAGAATTTTTGTCTTTGGCCAAAGAAATATTCGTCCAATTGTTTTTTGACAACATATTCAAAAGATTCCTCCGGAGAACATTTATTATTTTTATTCACTGCAAAGTCAAGTGAAATTATTTTTGTTTTTAAAGTATTAATTGATAGTTGACCGAAGGGAGAGAAATAAATGAATGACATAAAATTATCAAGATGAGATAATAAATTTAGTTTATAAGGTAATTTTTAGCAAAATGAATATAGGTTGTTTGATTTATACATATGACCGAACTGACGATGCATTAATATTGATGGAAATTGTCAGACGACAGTGGTCGAAATTTTTTCCGAACGTTTATATAACACATTGTTTTAACGGAAAAAAAAGTTGGTATCCGAAAAAATATTTGGAAGACAAATTGATTCGTCTGGTCAATCCGGGACATTTTGCCGGCGCAAGTAATCTTGTTGATGCCGGAATGACACATTTTATGAAAGTAGGCAAAAAAGAAAAAATTGAATACGTGGTGGTTTTAGCTGCCGATACTTGGTTATTGAAACCGGATTATTTACATCAACTGATTGGAAATATGGTTTGCGGGCAAAAAGTTTTGGCAACCACTCCTTGGGGTATGCCGGGTGATGATCTGAAAAGCAAGGGTTTTGCTGGGGACTTTTTTGTGGTCAATCTTGATTGGACAAAAAGAAATCGTTTCTTTCCGATTAATTACCAAAAATTTTATGATAAATACATTGATCTGATTCGCTATCAGGGTAGGGCAAATATTTTGTATGAAGATTTATTGAAAGCCAATTTTATCAAAGCAGCTACACATGATTACGCTGGAAGGTCGGATGTGGGATTGGGTCAATATATTTTGGCTAAAATTTTGTTGATCAAAGAAAGAATGCCGGTTCATTACAAAATCGACCAAAAAGGATTTTGGTTGCGACAGCACGAGTGGCCAGAAATTGGTTTGCACACCGATCACGAACCGACAGGCAAACAGAGAATTTTACAAAAAATGAAATTGGGATTCATAGGGTCCAATTCGAAGAAATTGATTGAGTCAAAAGACCTGAGTTATTTTAATATACACAATTCCAGAAAAGACGAAAAAGAATAATTACGGATTTACCAATTTAAGCTTTTAACCAAAAGTGATTGATCAACAAAAAAGATTAATCGCTTTTTTTGTGAACCAATGATTGCGAAATAAAATTGGTAAGAGTTGATAAAACCCCGGTAGTACACCAAAATAATTTAGACTGGAGGCGAATTTTAGGACCATTTCGTGCTTTCTTTTTATTTTTAAAATATCTTTGATCCGAGGACAGGTATAATTTGGGTCGATAATTTTTTTGGCTACTTCCTGACCGGAAATTATCCCAAAATATATTCCTTCACCAGTCAATCCGGAAGCAAAACCGGCAGCGTCACCGATCAAGAAATTTTCGCCGAAATCAAATCCGTGATAATCATAATTGATGATACTTCCCTGAAGTTCGCAGCTGGTAATATCAATATTGTTTTCAGCTAACCAAATTTGGAAGTTTTTTAGTAAATTATTATTTTTGGTTAGTTCGGAAATAATTCGACCGCAACCGATCGATGTATAGTTTTTATGCGGGAAAATCCAGGCGTAGCCGGAACCGAAAAGATTGGCATCAAAGTAAAGTTCCATTTTTTTGTATTTGGCGGGAAGAAGATATTGAATCCCCGTCAGGTATTTTTTTGTATTCAATCCGAGGATTTTTCTAACCAGAGAAAGACTGCCGTCAGCGCCAATTAGATACTTAAAATAAATTTTTTTCTCTTTGGTTTGTAAAAAATTTTTTTTAATTCCCAATACCGGACTATTTTTGAGAATAGCGATTTTTTTGGAGATTTTTTTTAATAATATTTGTCCCAGTCGTCCTCGATCGATCGTCCCGACAAATGGCTGGGATTGAGAAATTGCAAATTGGCAATCGGGAACAGCAATATTCACTGAATTAAATAATCGATCAGCTTCTTGCAAGCCATGATTTAGTTCAGAAATTTTGTGAGTCAGACCGCCGGCACAAACTTTTGGACCGATGATTTTGTTTTTTTCCAAGATGACTACTTTGAGATTGCTTTTTTGTAATTCCAATGCGCAGCTCAAGCCGGCCGGCCCGGCGCCGACAATAGCCACGTCAAATCTTTCAGTTTTAGTTTTTATTGCCAAGTTCGGTTTTTGTTTATTTCTTCTTTTTCCCGGAAAGATTTTTCCAGATCAATATCGAAAAGATTGCATATTTGCAACAAATACATTAAGACATCCGCGGCCTCGTGTCCGAGATCGTATTTGAGAGAATTTTGGTCAGTGTGAATATTGGTCGTCTTTCTGGCTGCTTTGGCTAGTTCACCACATTCTTCCAGAAAAAGCATAAATACTTCCGGAGTAGTTTCTTTTTCAAACCCACGTTCAATTATCATATCTGAGACATACTTTTGAAAATCCTTGAGAGTTGGATTATTTTTTAATTGTAATTTACTTTCTGCCATTGAAAATTGATTATTGGAGATTTATTGGAAATTGAGAATTGAAAATTGGAAATTGAATGAAGTGCCCTCCAGAGGATTCGAACCTCCACAGCCTTGCGGCCACTAGCTCCTGAAGCTAGCGCGTCTACCAATTCCGCCAGGAGGGCAGATTGTAGCTAAAAACTTAAAATCAAATTTTTCTCATGATAACGCTGCGAAGGACGGGATAAGAACCTTTTTAACGCTCGGATCATTCGTAAAAATTTGATTTTAAGTTTTTAGCATGTTTGATTGTTTATGTGAAAAGTGAAAAAGCGGGCGATGGGAATCGGACCCACGCTTCAACCTTGGGAAGGTCGCGTACTGCCACTATACTACGCCCGCTCGTCGAGACAAAATTGTAAAATGATCAATTTCCAATTTCCAGTTTCCAAAAAATTTCCAATGTTCAATTTTCAATAGCTAATGAAACGTGTCATCCTGGAACTGGAAGGTAATCCGTTCCAATATCCAGGATCCATTTCCTTATTCTAATACATTTTTTTTCTTTCTGGATCCTGGATGTCGAAGTGCGATTACGCTTTCGGCTCCAGGATGACATCTTTTTGTTTGGAAATTGGAAATTTGACGTGATTTGTCAACATCAGTTTGATCCTCGTGAGGGAAAAAATTATAAATTGCAAATTGAACTGGATATTGTTATATTGAATTTATCACGATGAGAGGCCGCACCTAAGGTTTCGTCCGAAGGTCAATGCTTCTCTCGTTTTTTTTGTGCTTTTATCTTACGTTTACCTTTAAAATGCAGGTTATTTTTGTAGCCCAATTTCTTTTTCAAACTATTTAAAAAAGAAATTTTTGTCATGTGTTTGCGGTATAAAGACGAGTATCTTTTTCGGTTGGGAATAAGTAAATGCGCCAGCTTGCCTTGTTCTTCCAGGTATTCGATCAAACAATGAAAATCACCGTCACCACTAATAATAATTGCCTGATGATAATTTTGGTATTCGATCATGGCATGAAGTACCAGTTCAGCATCGACATTACCTTTGACTGTATCGTTTGGCAGCTCGAGAGTTGGTTTGAAAATAAGAATGTATCCAAATTGTTGTAAAGAAGAATACAGGCTTTCATTTCCCGGAACATAACCGATAAATAAAAATGCTTTGACGGCGTGGTATTTGTCTGATAAATATTTTCGGAATCTTTTGAAATCGAGCACCCATCCTTGACTACGGATGGATAAATTTAAATTTTGACTATCAATGAAAGCGTAATTTTGGATTTTTTTGCGCATCGAATTTATTTATTTTGCCATAAGCCATGTAAATTGCAGTAGATGCGAGCAGACAAGGTAGATGCGGTAGTTGTAAAAGCGGCTTGTGGTAGTTGCCCCGGTTTTAGAAATTGGATGAAAATCTGGCCATCGGCGATTAGTTCAATCCATTCGATAAAGTGTGCGTCTTCCATAGGATGAGGCTCTGAGCCGACTTTAACGATGACTTGATCCTCTTTTTTTTCTATGACCGGAACATGTTTTTCCAGACTGGCATCGACAGTATTGGCTTGAAGTAACTCCATGTTTTGACCGCAACAAACCAAAGTGCCTCCCCCCGAATGCATTACAGTTACAATATTGCCGCAAACGTGACATTTGTAAATTCCTTGTAGCTGAGCCATAGATACTCCAAAATATTAATAGTTTTCCGATAGTAATTGATAATAACCTTGCTCATGATCGCAAGAAGGACATTTGACCGGCGGAGTCTTGCCTTTGTGGATATAGCCGCATTCTCGGCAAACCCATTGGACTTCTTGTTCTTTAACAAAAAGAGAATTGCTTCTAAGTTGAACGATCAATTTTTGATAACGTTCTTCATGGTGTTTTTCTGCTGCGGCGATTGCGAGGAGTCTGGAAGCAACTGCAGGCAAACCATCGGCTTCGGCAGTTTGAGCAAATTCCGGATACATGGTGCTGCATTCATATTTCTCCCCGGTGGCGGCTGCTTGAAGATTATCCAATGTATCGCTTAACACATTGAAAGGCATTTCCGCTTCGACCTTGATCTCGTCAGGGGGCAGATTATTGGTTTTTTTTATTTCACCAATCATTTTTATCAATTGGGCGGCGTGTTCTCGTTCGTTGTCGGCAGTTTCCAAAAATAAGGCCGAGATTTGTTCGTATCCTTCTTTTTTAGCTATCTTGGCATACGAGGTATAGCGGTTGCGCGCTTGACTTTCCCCGATATAAGCCTTGGCTAGGTTTTCCAATGTTTTTTGCATAAAAATTTTCCAGTTAAAGATACTTGATTATATTTTAACTTTTTTCTGAAATAAATTAAAGCTGGCCGACGTATTAATAAGTGATACAATACAAAAAGATAACGATATCTACTCATTTTTTATGATAAATAGTCTTTCAGAAAAATCTGATCAAGAATTGGTTTCTTTGACGCTGGTGGATCAAAATAATTTTGGTTATCTGATAGAGAGATATGAACAGAAACTTCTTCGTTATATCAGACGTTTGTCGAATATCAATATGGAAACAGCAGAAGATATTTTGCAGGAGACCTTTATTAAAGTATATAAAAATCTTAATGGTTATGATCAAAGTATGAAATTTTCCAGTTGGATTTACCGAATCGCTCACAATGAGGTGATCAATTATTTTCGTAAGAATAAAAATATGGGGACAATGATTAGTTTGGATGAAGAAAATGGCTTGATCAATATTTTGACCAGTGCGGAAAAAACGGAAAAAAATGCTATTGATGGCGAGTTGAATAAAAAAATGACTAAAGTTTTAAATATGTTGGATGACAAATACAAAGATATTTTGATCTTGAAATACTTGGAAGAGAAAGATTATCAGGAGATTAGTGATATTTTGCAAATCCCTACCAATACCGTCGGCACTCTGATTCATCGAGGCAAGGCTGAATTGAAGAAACTGGCGATGGCAAACAAACTGGATTCTTTTTTAAATATTGAGTAAATATATGAACACAAAAATCAGCGACAAGGTGTTGGAAAAAATAAAGGACGACAAAATAAAACCGATTCCTAGATGGTGGTATGTGTTGAAAAATACTTTGATCTGGTTGTTGTTGATTGTCCTATTGCTTTTGGGGGCGGCCATGACCAGTCTGTCTTTGGGAGATATTATCGATGGTGATTGGGATATTCGGCCAATGATGGGAGTTCATCTTTTGACATTTATTTTTATGACTTTTCCCTTTACCTGGGTAGCGTTGGGTTTAGTCATTATCTTTTTGGCTTATTATGATTTTAAATACTTACCAAAGAGTTATAAAATCGGTGGGCAAAAATATTTGATCATAATCATTTCGATAGTTTTGGCTTCAGGATTGGGTATGTACTATATCGGCGGCCATAATCCCGTCAAAAGGTTACTGAGCAACTTTGCCCCGGTTAATGATTGGGAAAAGCAGAAAGATATGCGATGGATGAATCCCGGTCAAGGTTTATTGGCTGGTAAAATTGTCGAGGTAAACAACGAGGACTCTTTTGTGCTTCAAGATATTTTATTGAATCAGCAATGGACGATTGACATTTCGCAAGCAAAAATTGCCGAAAGCGTGAATATTGCGAAGGATGAGAAAATAAAAATGATCGGTGAAATGAAAGAGGGAAATAATTTTGTCGCTAAAGACGTACGGCCTTGGCAAAAGGGAAAAGATAAATTTCTTCCCCCTCCCCCACCCCCGATTTTTGATGACGAAAAGCCAAAGAATTAATTGCAATAAAAATATTTGTAAAAGAGTTATCTACTAAAGTAAATAACATAAAAAAAACCATCGTGATTGCACGATGGTTTTTTTATTTAGACTGCGGGATGTCTTTGGGTATGTTAGTAGGTCGCGGTACAGATATATATTATTTCGGTTTGATAAAAACCAGCCGATTGTAAATCAGTGATTTCGATTTGGTAGCCGACACGCGCTTGACCATTGATATCATTGGTGCCGGAGGTAGGACCATGGTGATACATTACTTCTGCCGGGGCGGCGGCCAGACCAGCCCATTTGTTGGAAATAAATCTGTTTTGAACACCATTGCTTAGCATACTGTCATTGGTTGTATAACCCCAATAACCTTTTTGGCCTTCTGTGGGTTCTGTCCATTCAATCGGATTGGTATTGCTTCCGCTATAATTGTTGATCGTGTCGTTGTTACTTGATAGTGTATGTGATTGCTGAACCGTAACCACAAATCCGTCTGCTGCGTTTTGTTCGACCAAAAGATCGTGAGCGGCAACTTTTGATGAATTTGGTTCGAGTACGCCAAAATTGATTGAAGTATTAGTGGTAGGAATTGTGGTTAGAGATCCATTTACTGATTGATCTGCTTCAACACCAGAAACAGTAAATGTTAGCAACGAAGGAATCGAGGCAGTAACCATCACGCCACCGGTGATGGCAACACGAGTTTGATGCATCATAACTGGATCGCCGCTACCATCAGTGCTTTCATAGCCAAAGAGTAAAACCAGATACGAATCAATATTGGCTGGATTTTGAACTAGATGGTCGTTGCCAATAACGATGGTAATCAAACCATTGCTTCCTCCAACCAAAGTGCCGGTAAATGGCAAGACAACGGTGTTTTGATCGGTATCAACGGTTGGCGTTCCCCAATCGACTCCACCGCCATTGACGATAATATCAGTGCTGGTCACACTGGAAAAATCAAATTCGGGATCAAGAGCAACTTTGAGACTGCCGTCAGTAATATCGGTATCACCGGTAATGTTGTAATGTATAGTATGTTTGCTATATTCTTCGGCGATGGAATCCGACAAAACGTCGTTTAATGAAGCATCAATAATACTAATAGTGTCACTGGCATAATCAACGTTGTCTCCGCTACCGTCGGTTGAGGTATGAGATGTTAGATAAACCGGGTAGTCACCCAGGTCAGCTGGATTATTGATAAAATTGGTTTCACCGAGGGAAATTTCGACGGCGTCGTCACTACTATCCAAGGATCCGCTGAAAGGAATAACGATGGTGTTTTCGATAGTATTAACGATAGCCGAGCTCCAAATAACGTCTCCTCCGGTTATCCCAATATCACTTGAGTTTAAACCAACCAAGTTGAATTGAGGAGCAAAGGTGATTTTCAAGCTGCCGTCAGTAATAATTTGTGATTGACGAATGTCATAGCGGAGAATATGACGAGTGGGGGAAGATACTTGTGGGGAGACGATGGCATCATTGAGAGTACTATCGGTGTTGGTATCGGTCGGAGAGAAGGAGCCAAGAATTTGAACAGGGGCCTGGCCGTTGAGAGGATAGGGCCAACGATAACTACTGAAGGTAAATGGTTTGGTGGTGACACCGGAAAGGCTTCCACTGCAGTTGGAAGCATTGGAACCGCTGACGATTCTTTTGTTGTTGATTGTCGTCCCGGTGCTGCAAGTATTTAAACCGCTACTCAAAGTCTCTTGAAGATTATTGAGACTTTCATCGATAGTGATTGTTTCTCCTAGACTACAGCGAGCCAGACTTTGATAAGCTAAAGTATCTCCGTTGTTGTTTAGCGTCATGCTGGCGGGATTGTAGGTGATTGATTGTGGAATTGAGCAAGTAAAAGTTTGAGTCAGGGTAGCCGGCGTACCATAATTGTCATCAGCATCGATACTAAAAACTCGGTAATTGATCTGATGACCATTGGCCTTGTAAACATCAATTTCAGCGTCAATATTGGTGTCGGTAGTGGTACCAATATCAATCCAGGCCGGCTCACCACCAACCGGATTGTAGTCGTAATAGTAATAACCGTCGATTTTAAAAATGGCCGGACCAGCTCCCATGTCTAAGTCGCCTTGGATATATACCGTGTCGCCTTCGATTGGTAGGGTAAGTTTGTGATAATAAGATTGATAGGCTTCACTGCCTATGACATACTCCAAATCTCTAGCAAGGGAATCAACCACATATCCTTCTTTGTCCACAAAGATTACACCTTGGTAGTATTGATAGTCATAAACTTCGTGTGCATTTTGAACACTAGTTAGATCCAATTCAATAGCATAAGCACCAGGGTGCGATATCTCCCAATCTATTTGAGTATCACCGGTCGTTTCCGCGGGGAAACCTGGAGTGGCTAGATCATAATCCACCCAGTGTTTATAGCGATAATAGTATTGAGCCTTGTAGCGGCTAGCTCCGGTTACTGTATCCCAGGACAGATGAGGAGTAATAACTCGAATACCACAGGCCGGACAGGTATCGTTGACGCTTAGATTGGTTGGCGCCGCAGGCATGGTTGAACAATTGACGGTAATGGTTGCAGGATTGTAAGAATATATTTCTTTATAGCGACGATTTTCCAAAAAATAACTTGTAGTTGATTCATAACCACCGATTTTTGGCGCATAAGTATAGGTTTGTCCATCGATGACATTTTCGTCAATTATTGTCTGGTATTCATTGGCTTGTCGTTGGTAATAACCCATACCGGTATCAACTCTGCTTTCAAAACGATCGATAGCAAAATAAACTGGGGAACTATAATAAATCCAAGAACCTTCATATTCGCTATAGTAAGGAAAAGTGGTAGTAAAATTATAAACCACTTTAATCGTATCTCCAGGAGCTGTCATAGAGTAACAAATATCATCCCAGGCCCCACCGATTAAATTGTCATTTTTGTCATAAAATTCCACAGAGGCGCCATAAGCCAAACGTGAAGCAGAAATGTGAGCCCTAACTTCGGCAGCACCAGGTTTGGTATATATCCAGGTTTGAGTCACGTTGGTCGGAGAGGCGGCCGGATAATTGGGAGACATGACAGTAGTAGTCAGATCTTGTTCCCAGGTGCTGGTAGTGCCGGAAAATTTTTCTAACCACAAGGGAGAACTTGAACCAGTGTCGCGACCGGGTACGACAATGTTTACCTTGGGATTACTTGTATCCGAACAATCAGCAAAAGCGTAAGAAATAGTATTGTCTCCCGTGGGACAGGTGCCGGATACGGTAACAATATTGCTAGTAGCCAATGGTCGCCATTGATCATCAACCGCCCAAACTATATATTTTCTATTAACTGAATCTAGTAGGTCAACAGAATAAGATAATTGATCATCTACATAAGAAAAAGCATAATAACTCTCATAACTACTATCATATTGCGGAATAAGGACAACATATCCACTTGCACCTTCAATAGCATTCCAGGAAAGATTTACTTTTCCGGCTTGACGATTGTACAAAGCATCATATTCGCTACAATCCCAATTGCCACTAAGGGTCAAGTTGTCATTGAGTACATTTACATCGGCTGTACCGGATAGAGCACCGTAACCCTCAAAGTTGTTGACAGTAGCCGTCATGGTGCCGCTGCAAGGCGGCATTCCTTCGGCACTATTGGCGTCGTCCCATTCGACTCGATTGATATGAAAACCAAAATATCCCTCGCGATCAACCGTTGCGTTAAAAGTAATATTAATGGTAGATCCATTGACTATATTACTATAAAAAGGAGCGAAGCCGTCATGAGTGGACTGATCTACTCCATTTACTTTTACATTGTCCGGCCAAAGGACATAGTAATCAAAATATACACGCATGCGAGTTGCACCGGGTTTATTGATGGTATAACTAACCGAATCTCCGGCATTCCAGCCGGTGACCAAATCAGGATAGTTTGGTGAGGACAAGTCGATTTCCTCTGAATTGGTGCCAAAGAAATAACCACTGTTGTCTGTGAGAACGATGCTGGAGCTGGCAGAACGAATATCGTTAGAATTGCCAACCGAAATGTTGCTGCGACATGACAACAAATTACTGTCGAAAGTAATATTGCCTAGGCCACCACTGCCCGTAAAGAAATAATTTGGAACATTGTATTTTTTGCCGGTATTGTCCAAATAATATTCGTCACCACAGGTAACATAGGTAGTGACTGGAGCCGAAGAGCCGAGATTCATCATACTTACCGGATTGGGATTGATTTCTAAACCGTCCGGCCGGCCGCAAGGACCAAAAGATTGAGTAGCATAAATGTAATTTGGCGCGCAATTTTGTCCGTCACATGTTTTTGCTCTAAAATAAATTGTCTGTCCACCAAGGGTAGCTTTGGGTGGAGTCCAGGTCACAGAATTACTATTGGTCGTGTTGATGGTCTGCCATCCTGAACTATCTTGCGTCCAACGGTAATAATCTATCTTGAAACGTCGAGCCAACGCCTCGTCAAAAAGCCGGCAATTTGCAGTATTGGCATTGTCGGGATACGAAGTTGCCTCGTGCTTGATGTAAGCTACTGATGTAAGACGAAGTTTGACTGTATCGCCATTGACGGTATAGACATTGGGACAACCATCCACATTGCAGGTATGCAAAACATTATCGCTTGCATCCATTATTTGTAGTCTATCTTGCGGATAATTGCCGACTCCGGAAGAAAATTCATAATATCCACATTGGTCATAATCCCATTTGAATTCATCAAAATGAATTTGGATCTGCGAAGCACCGGCTTTTTGAATAGTCCAGTCATAGGTATTATCTGAATTGGGCCAAATATATGGGTAATTTGGCGAGGAAATGTCAATTGGTTCGGAATTCCAGTTGTAGGTATTGTTGTTGTTTTCGTAAATGTCGCGAATCTCATCCTTGCTTAAAGCGCGATCATAGACTCGCAAATAATCATATTTTCCCTGAGCATATTGGTCTGTTCCCCAGCCGGTGCGACCAAGATATATCGGCATTAGACCGGTGTTGGACAAATCAATATCGGCCGGTCCGCTGCATACTGTCTGACCATCGATATAAAAGTCAATTTGGTTATTGCTGCGATCATAGCTGACGGCATATTGTTGCCAATTGTGAAGCAAAGGGGTGTAAGCGCAGGAAGTATGATCGGATTCACTACCAAAAACAAGACCTTGGTTTTCATCCAGGCCAAATTGCCAGAAATTGTCACGAGCAAAAATTGGGAAATATCCTCCAGCCATTTGATCTATTTTGGCCATAGTTTCGATGGTAACTTGATCGTTGTTTTCAATATCTTGCATAATCGCTCCACCACCGGTTTGATAGCGATAACTGTCAATTTGCCAACCAGTATCATTGTCACTATCGTTGGTTATGAATTTTAGTTTGATGGTATCGGTCAAAAAATATGGGGTATCGAAAGATCCTAAATTTCCGCTGTATTCTGCCAACAAATTATCACTATTGTCCAAAATTTGTAGATAATCATTTTCATCAAAAGTATTGAAGACGGAAAAATGCAAAGAAATATTATTAGCTCCAGGTTGAGTAATAGTTTGAGTTTGATCGGTATTGGAATCGTAGTTGTAGGGATAGTTGGACGAATATATTCCTTGTTGGTTTAAAACATTATAACTATTTAATAGCCAACCTCTTCCTCCTCCACATTGACGCAACATGCGGATTTTGGCTGTTTCGCCTCCCACTACTACGTCAAATGAAGGCATGTTCCAGCCTCGGTACGTCCCCACTACATTATTGCTCGTGTCCAACACCTGAACATAGTCGCAGCTGGGATCATCATTGACATCAAAATCAGCGAAATGAAGATTGAGATAATCGGCCCCAACACTATTTATTGTCCATATTTTTGGAGCATAATAACGATATTTATCTATCTTGAAACCACTCTGATTAGTGTCGCCATCGGTTAACAATCTGATTTTGAGCTTGGGGATTCCACTATATAAATCTGTCCAAAATGACCCTAGTTCTCCGTTGAGACTGGTCAATAAATTGTCATCGCCATCGTATATTTCCAAAGAATCTGATCCATCCAAATTGAAACGAGAGAAATGCAATTGATAACCGTCGGCATTTGCATCTTCAAATTCCCACCATTGATCAGTATTTGCCGGATAATAGCTGGGATAATTGGGGGAATTGACAGTGGTGTTTTTTTCCTGCCAGACCATACCATTATCCGTGAAATCAATTTTTTCATAGCTGTCAATCAAGAATCCCGGGCCTGTATTGCTGTCATTGCTGACAAAATGAACTTTGATTTGGTTGGTATCATAAAAATCACTCCATTCATCAGTTGTATTCCCGTTGTATGTTCTTAATAAATTATCTTCTGCGTCATACAAATCGATATAGTCAACACCTTCTTCGATGTCTATCACGGAAAAGTGAACACGAATTCTGGCGGTATTGGAGCCGGGGTTGATTTCCTGCCAGGTGTCATCATTGTCATTGTAGTTTGCCGGATAGTTGGGAGAAGCCACATTCAGGCCATCTATATAGATTGGATCATTTACCTCATAATCATCAGGATAATTGGGAGACGACAAACCTTGTTGACTATCATAACTTGAGATACGGAAACCGCGTGCAGTATTGGAACCGTCGGCGACAAAATGAATTTTGACTAGATCTCCTGGCACCCAATCACTGGTAAAAGACCCAAGGTCGCCGCTATATGTCGTAATCACATTGTCGTTTTTGTCAAGCAGCTCGACAAAATCTTGAGTTTCTTCGGTGGCGAAATCCGAAAAATTCAAACGTATTCTGGTGGCCCCCGGATGATTTATTTCCCACCACCTATCAGTACTATCCAAATAATCTTGAGGGTAATTATCCGATCTGATCGAACGACCATATTCGTATTTGTCGATCAGGAAACCGGCAAAGTTGGCCGAACCGTCGCTGACAAAATGAACTTTGATCCGATCTCCACCTACCCATTCGCTATAAAAGGCACCGAGGTCGCCGCTATATGTTTCTTGAACGTTGTCATTGCCATCCAATATTTCCACAAAATCATATCCTTCTTCGGTCTCAAAGTCAGCAAAATGTACTCGCATTTCGGTAGCATTGGGCTCATATATTTCATACCATTGGTCTTGGTTTTCATTGTATTGTGATGGATAACGACTAGAAGAAGGCGCCTGGCTCGCTTGATAATAATCAATCAGCCAGCCTTTGTAATTGTTGTCACTATCGGTATAAAAAGAGTAGTTGAAGACATCGCCACTAATGGCCGGACTAAAAGATGATCCGAGGTTTCCCGATAAACTATATCCGTCGGTAGCAAAACCCGCATAGTTAAATTGATCAACGCCTTCTTCGGTTACAAAATCATCGAAGTGAACTCGAATCATTCTGGCGTCGGGATGCCAGATCTGATAATTTTCCAATGACAAATCACTGTCATAATCACTAGGGTAATTGGGAGAACTTTCAAGGTAATTGGTTCCACCCGAATCGCTCAAAGAAAAAGTTTGCCATTCAAACACGACTTCTTGATTACTAAGATTGTTGGTTTGCAAACCAATGCTTTGTTCAGTATTGGTATTGGTTCCATAGGAATGAGTATTGGTTGTTGCCTCTTCACCGACAACCAAATAATCATCCACACCATCGGTCTGAACGGAACTTTTGTATATAGCGTCGGATGACCAGCCTTCAGACGAAGAGCCGTCCAAGCCGGTAGTGGAGGCCACGGTCATATTACGTAAAATCGCATTACAGTCTCCGCCACAACTGCCATCGTTATTGAAAGCGGTGGTTATGTTTGTGCCAGACAAAGCATCATTGAAATTCCACTGGGCCAATAAGCCGGTCGTATTGCTGATTTTTTCCGGAATAGTGGTACTGCCGGAAGTGGACCATTCGACTTGAGTTTGTTGAGTGGGACTGTTACTATTTTGTGTCCAGGAAATATTGACTGTGCCAGTGGAGCTATTACAACTGGGACAACCGCCGGAGACAGTCAGATTGACGGGGTTTTTGGGGCGACATTGGATATTGGCAATTTGATATTCACTTTCAATAATATCGCCATTCAACAATTTGATTTGAACTTTATAACTATAGGAATTTCCGCTATCAATATTCATATCTAGTAATTCGTTGTCATCGACCGAAACAGGACTTAATATTTGGCGACTAACGCTGCCAAAATCATCTTTGAAAATATATGTTGATTCAATATTTTGCAGTTGAGTCCAATTCAATTTGATGGATGGAGTGGCGGATTCACAATCGATAACGTAGCTCAATTCGATCACTGGTTGATAAGCAAACAAATCGGAGTTGCAATAAAGTGGCACAGTCACTTTGTCCACGCTGGGAACAGAATAATGCGGGAATTGATAATGTTTTTGTAATGTTTCTCCAGATGGCCAGAATAATAAATCCAGATCATAGGTGGTAGTTTGGTCGGTCTCGCTAGCCAAATTTAAATCATAGGTATAAACCGGCATGTGAGCATAAACCCGATAAGTAGCGGCACAATCGGCGATGCCGTCATTATTGTCGTCAGGGTCTATGTCGTCGGCCCAGCTATCATTGTCGCTATCCGTGTCATCGGTATTATTGATGCCATCGCCATCCAAATCCAAATCCCAAGAATTGCTTTCGCTATCATTGTCCAAGTCAAAATCATAATCAATCTCATCCGCATCGGCGATGCCGTCATTGTCATCATCGACATCCAAATAATCAGGAATGCCATCATTGTCGTCGTTCAGATCTTTATTGTTGTTGAATGTATCAGCGTCAATATCGTAGTCCAGATAATTTTTTCGACCATTGTCATCCAAATCATCATCAGGATCACTGGCACCTCCGCCGCTATCTTCGTCGTCAATATTTGGCGTTCCGTCATTGTCTTGATCAACATCTTGCCAATCAGCTATGCCATCATTGTCGTCGTCCTGGTCGATTTCCAAATTGTCAGGTGTGCCGTTGGCGTTGTTGTCGGCATCAAATGTATTGGGAATACCGTCATTATCAACGTCTTGTTCTTGGTAATTGGGAACACTATCGGAGTCAAGATCACCGTTGGGATCGATGAATCCGGGAAAAACCGTCCAATTGATCCCGTCGTTGTCTTTGTCAAAATCATCGCCGTTGAGAATACCGTCATTATCCAAATCGTTGTCCGCGTCAGGAGTTGTAGTCGCACCATATGCGGGATCCTCAATATCGACAATACTATTATTGTTTAAGTCTCGGGTGCGATAGTTGGCGCGATCGATAAAACCATCCAAATCACTATCATTGCGACATTGATCATTGTCAACACAAGTAGCTTCACAGCTAGACAATTCAATGTCGGAATAGCCGGGCGAGGTGGGATAGCGGAAGAAATCAGTTGAGATTTCTTGCAGCCTTAGGTCCCAGTCGTAGGGTTTTGCCCAGTTGTCATATACATCATCGCCAGTCAAGTCATACCAGACAGCAGTAATATTTTCCCAAATATTTTTGGTTGGCCCCAAAGGTAGTTCATCGCGAGTAAGGTAATAGCGCTGGGCATCGGTAACTTTGTCCCAATTTAGTTTGACTATTGGTTTTTGTCCCTGACATTTGGTAGAGGCCTGGATAGAAAATTCGGGAGCGGAAAAATCAGGATTATTGATCACTACTTTTCTTTCATTTGGCTGATTATTGTATTCATTCTCCTCTTCCAAATTGATTGATGACGGATCAGTAGTTAAACCGCCAGTTTTGATTCGAAATGGCAAATCAAAATTGCCGGTATAACTGTAATACGGACCAAAATTTAAGGGGGTGGCGCCAGCCGGTTGATACGACATCGAGAGAGTAACTTTGGTTTGAATACGATGAAAAGGGTGAGATAGATCATTTTCCGCAAACGAAGCAGTAAAGGTAGAATTGGAAAGGTAGTCATCGAGAGTAGTTTGATTGGGATTGATAACCGTATCGCCCAAAGAAATATTTTTCAGTTGGTTGTTGCTATCGGTATAGCCGTAATCCAAATCGGTGCGAAAGGCGTCATCCAACCAAGCTTGAATATCAGTTTGAGCGGAGTGGTTGACACAGTTGAGATCCTGGACAGCGATCGAGAGATTAATAGAATCATTTTGATCGTATATGCCTTGGTCGAGGTTGAAGTTGTAGGCAAAATCACCAATCACTTCCCCGCCGTATGTAGTTTGAACATAATATGTTTTGGCTTCCGCTGCCTGTTGATAAAAAACAAACAAGCCACCAAACCCGATAATCGCCCAAAGAGTCAATTTACTTAGTTGCGAATATCGCTTTTTGACGATTAGCCAGCCGATTAAGCAAATGACAATCAAAACCAGAAAATAAATGATGTAATCCAAGATTTTAGCTTTAGCAAATTTGTCCGGTGATTTGGCTGGTTGTTTATATTGATATTCCAAGGTGGAAAGGATTTTATTGTTGTCCAGAGTTTGGTTGGCGACAATCTCGGACTTAATAATTGGTTCAACGCACTTGGAAGATAAGGAAACAGGGAAACTAAATATTTTATTTAGATTGTTTTCGAGTTTCTTTTGATAGTTTTCGCTACAAGCATGACCATCTTTTTGATCGATAATAATTAATGATAGAGTTGCGTCGGACAATTGACTTGGGATACCTAGACGATTATTGATTACTCGATCGGCCGAGTCAGACCAAAAAACGCGAGCAACCGTCGTCTCGTCTGCTTCAAAAATCGCTTTGTCCAAACTAACATTTTGAATAGTAGCGGATGGACCAGCGATGACAAAATGAATCGGAACTATTCCGCCGATTACCTCCGATTGATTGGTAGATACGATCAATTTTGCTTCATAGGCTTGTGGAGAAAGATCATTGATTGGGGGTAAATTCCAACTGACTTCTCGGCTTTCGCTGGGCTTAAGAGTGACCGGTTGATCAAGTGAAGATGCATTTACTTTTTCACCGGCCAAAGAGCGATAATAAACGGAAAAATCGGGATCAATGTTTAAGTTTTGGTTAATCGGGTTTTTGAGTTGGCAGATAATTTGCAAAGATTCTTCTCTTTTAACAACCACACCCTCACTGACTGAATATTTTTGGGAAGAATTATTGTTTTCACCTTCAATTGCGAGATGACAGGATTTTTCGCTAATATTCAAGGTTAATTTTTTTTCGGGCAAATCGATCGTCCCAGCTTTAATATTACCCAAAGGAAGAGAATTGCTGTTGACGGCTATCACCCAAACATCGATTTTTCCCTGTACATAAGTTGGCAATTTGTAGGTGATTTTTGTCGATTTGTATTCGTCGGGATTCAACGACAGTTTTTGGCCACTCATCCATTGATCGATTATCTTTTCACTTCCTTCTTGGTTTTTCATAATCTTGATTCCGAGCCGTATGTCACCTTGCAATTGATTTCCGTTTTGCAACCCAAAATTTATTTCCAATTGTTGATTACGGTTATTTTGTACTGATGCATCCACAATATCCATGTCGGCTACCAAGGTGGTCTGCCAGTCGGTATTATTGGCGGCAAAGACCGGTGCAGGGACAAGAAAGAAAAGACAAATAATGATTGGTTGTATTTTTTGGAATAGAGTCATAGTAGTTGTTGGATGGATATTAATTGAATAATTAAATCATACTTTTATTCGCTGGCCGGTCGGACGCAGATAGCTAATCTTTCTTCGGTTTTGTATACACTTTTTATTTTTATTTTATACACAATATTTAGAGTATCTTCTTGGTTTTGAGCAGTATTGCGTGGCCAGAAATAGTAAGCCGTGGCCCGTTCATCACTAAAATTATATATATTGTATTCGAGACAGGAACCTCCCGTACAAATTGGACAACCATAAGCATCCCAAACTGGATTACATGTGTACACTGGATATCCTTGGTTAGCTCCAATTGGACCATCTTCGTTGGAGGACCAAGCATACATTACGTCCCAATTTGAGCTTCCCGTTTCATAGTCATAAGGAGGATTATCTGGAAAACCAAAACTTTTTTGGATGTAATTGGAAAGATGACGATCAGTTTCATTGCTATTCCATAGTTGCGCTAAAACTGCTCTAATTTGACTCAATTGATAGAGGGAAGGTAAATACCAATCTATGTAATCATAATCGGTTTTATTCCAACAATACGAAGCTGCCGGATTGTTGGGGAGACCATTTTCAACCAAAGTTTTGGTGTTGTCATAACCGTTGACCCAGTCTTGAGTTGTTAATTCATTGAAACCTTCGGTTGTGGACCATTTTTGATAAGGGTTATTTACGGAAACAATCAATGGGCCAATTTTTATTCCACCGCCGCACTTGGTACCATTGGGATAATCTTCTTTGCATGGTCGTTGATAATCGTTGTCTGATGGCGGATCGGGATTTTCGTAATCACAATTTGGGTTTTCGGCCGGGTCGCAAGGTCCGGGGTTGGTAATATTTTCCGGATCGGCCGGGTCGGGTTCGGGGTCACCTCCACCGCCGCCGGGAGTTTTCGGATCCCCGCAATTGACATAAACGGTAACATCGTTGGAATACAAACAACGATAACTGAAACGATAATGATAGAGACGATGATTGAGAACATCCAAATCTGTAGTCGACACTTTGCCGACAGAGCCATTGATAATCTTGTAATCGTTTGCAGTGATGCGATCGTCATACAATGGCGCAGCACAGATATAGTCATCGATCATCACCTGACAATATTGGCTGGTATATTTTTGACCGGCACCCTTGATAAAACCACCGGTAACATAAAGACTATTTCCAAGACCGATACGACCCGGGCAATATAATTCAGCCAATTCGCTATTGTTGGATGTATTAATGTCATTGGTATAGGCGGAAAATAAATGAACTTTGGCTCGACCACTGGAACAATCGACAGTCGCTTCCAGAGGGGAATTGGAATAAAAGTTGGCTTCAAAATATTCTTCGCGACAAATTGTGCTGGTGTCGCCGCTGGAATTAATGGATTCAACCAGGTTGGTCATCTCTTTCCCTGCTTGAGTATTGAGCAAACTACAACCCAGATAATAACTCGTATCGCTATCGGGCGGACAAATCGGGTTTTGACGAACATTGGTTTGAGGGGTGGAAAAACAAGCTTTGTAACGTAATTTGTCTCCGGGTTTCAAAGTGGGCAAAGCTGTGCCGGTATCAATATTGAATAGTGTTTTCTTTTCCAAACTTTGGTCAGCATATTTGTAGTAGGTGTATTCAACTTTGGTATCGGTTTTGCTTTCGCATTGAGCGCCGACGAAATTCATGCTAATATTCCAAGATTCATCAGCGGTGCCTTTATTATCAATTTGCAGCCTGGGCCAAATATCACAGGCATAAGCTTGACTACTGATGCCACGGACGGCTAAAACAAAAAGGAAGAGATAAAAAAACGATTTGATAAAGTTAAAAAATTTTTTGTCCATTGTAAATTATTGATTGATCATTATTTGTTTCAATAAAAGATTTTTATTGTTCCAATCCCAGGTCCACCATACAGTGGCGGGTTGATTTTGAATATTTGACCATTGATCAGTCGAGATAGAGTTCATATCCTGGTTGATAATCAACTGAGGATTGACTAGAGAGTATATATAGTTTTGACCCTGCCAATTTAACGAGATTTGATTGTTGGTAGGATCAATATTGTTAATAATTAATTCGATTCCGGAGTGAAGTTTAATTTTAATAAGAGTAATAGTCGGTTTATCAGTTATCATTTGGTAGGTAACTTCAATCTGGTGGGGATTGGATATCAAATTTTTAAAACTTACCTGATCGGTCTGAATCAAAGTACCATCGCTTTCCAAAACGAAAATATCAGCTGCGGATAGACCGGCCAATTTATATCGCAAATCCTGATCTTGAATGATCAAGTCATCATCAGGCATGGAAACGACATGTCCCACTACTGATTGATAACTGCTATTTGTCTGATTATTATTAACCGATGATTGTTGGGTAAAATATTTTTGACTCAGCCACCAACCGCCGATAGATAATAATAAGACAAAAATTAGATAATAATATTTTTTTAAAGGCCAACGAGTGGTCATAATCAATTTTTGATTTCCTGGGTGTTATTGGGAATAATTTCGATTTTGGTAGCGGTGATAGTTTGTTCAGATATTTTTTTGCCGGTGATAGCTAGTTGGTTACCAACTTTCAATTGTGAAAACGGAAGTTTTTCCGCACGCAGGTTGTGTTCGTCTTGGCCAATAATGTTGGTAGTATCGTCTGTTTGTATTTTCCAGGTGACATTACCGGCAGCAAGGGTAAAATTTTTACCGTCAACTGCGGTTACGGTACCGACGGTGGAGAACTCCGGCATTAGAATCGCTGACAAAACTTTGGTCTGTTCGTTTTCTCGCCGATAAATCAGATTGAGTTTGGCACCAACGACAATTGATTTTAAATCTGTGTTTTCAAAATCTTGATTATAGCTGCTTAGTCGCGTGACAGGAATTTTATCATTGAAAACAAATTGATAAACTTGTCCATCTTGGTCATTTTTGAGGGTAAGTTGATTGTTTTGCCACTTAGTAATTTCTCCGGTCATAGCGGAAATTGGTTGATCAATACTCGCCGGCGGCTGACTACTAGTGAGTTGATTTTGGGTTTGACGATACCACCAAATACCGATGACAAGCAGCAAAACAAAAAGAAAAACCAACAAAATTTTGGTTTTCGGTTGACTAAAAATTTCTTTGATTGGAGAGCGATTTTCTTCCATAAAAAATGCTTCGATTATCTTAAACTTATTTTAGTTTAAACTCTTTTTTTTGATAGCACAACCCTGAAAAAAATCTCAATTATATATTTTATTTACTTTGATTTTTTTGACTTTGATTTATGTGATCAAGATATATTTTTTGCTTATTTTTTTGTTACAATAAAAATATCAAGAAATTAATATATAAAAAAATATGTTCAAGAAATTTGCAATCATGTCTGGATTTTTATTATTGATCGTTTTGGTTGGTTGTGGAAAATCGGACGGGAAAAATGACGGAAAGAAAACTAATCAAATCGCTAATCCGGCATCAACCAATTGCTTCCAAAAAGATGGTAATTTGGTTATGGAGAAGAAACCAGATGGTTCGGAATATGGGGTGTGCAAATTCAAAAATGGAAAAGAGTGCGAAGAATGGGCGTTGTTCAATGATTCTTGTCCGGTGGGCGGAGTAGATACTGCAAATTACGATAAGGCTGGCAGGTATTGTTTAATCACCGGCAACAAATATTTGGCCGATGTTGAACCGCCACAATGTTCTTTGACCAGTGGAAAGGTTTGCGATGCCGAAAAATATTACCAAAATAACTGTCTTGGTGAGAGCAACAGCGAGTTTTGGAAAGATATTCCGGCACAAGTGGATTCGAGCGAGAAAAAATAGTTTTGGAGAAAAAAATTACCAGGGGCCGCAGATTGGATCCTGGTGGTTTTGGTGTTCGACAATACGGCGAAGATGCCCCGGAGATATATTTTCGGGTAGATTCGTTAGAGAGAAAAAGCGATATTCGATTATTTCTTTCGGATCAATTTTCACAAGGGACTGATCCACTTGGTCTTCGGATCGAAAAAAGATAATATGATCGCGCTTGCCTTCGATTTGCGATTTGTACAAACCAAACAATCAAACGTTTTTAAGAGATATATTTAGTTCCTCGCGTAATTCACGTTTGATAGCCGTGGAAAAATCCTCCTGATATTCTACCGCGCCGCCGGGCAACATCCAATCTGGTAAATAGGTATGTCGCACAAGCAATATTTTTCCGTCGTTTATCAAAATGATTCGCACACCAAAAGTAACCGGCCTAAAGATGAGCCAGTAGAGACGCGCTATTGGATAGAGAAAGCGATATAACATTAGTTTGAAAATAATGCGGTCGGGGAGACTTGAACTCCCACGGGTTGCCCCACATGCACCTCAAGCATGCGCGTATACCAAATTCCGCCACGACCGCTCGTCGGAGTCGTTCTTAACGTTTCGTGCGAGCCAGACATACTGTCTCCCACTTCACTTCCAGAACGCCTCCTCCTCTACAAAAAAATTTCTGCGACAATTTTTTTGTTAAGATACATTCGGGAATACGATCCTATCGTTTCGTGCGAGCCAAAACGTTTTGGATGGGTGAGCGCGAGACCTGCCCGTACAGTAAAGGATCGGTTCTTTTTCCCGAAAATTTCTTTGATAATTTTTACGAAAAGCTAAATGTTAAATTTTCAGTAGTTACTTTTAAATATAATTTCTGTTCCCAGGAGTATGCAAGATTTTTTATTTTTGCTTCCATTCTCGTTTGGTGTTGATATACCAATCACTTATTCCCAAAAATCTTTCGGCGGGATTGGAAGCTTGTTGAACATTAACGCCCATAACCGCTTTGTTGACAGCATAAATGTAGTAAGGCCGGTACAAAAAAACGGCCGGTTTTTCGTCATAGATGGCAACTTGCATGGGTAGATAGCTATGAATACGACTGTCCGGATCATTGGTCCGACGAGCAGTTTCAATGTAACGATCAACTTCAACGTTGGAATAGTTGGAGAGGTTCAAACCGGGATCTGCAGTCTGGCTGGAATGCCAATATACGTACGGATCGGGATCACTGCCCAAATTTTCGCCGAAGAGAAGAGCATCGTAGTTTCGAGGTTTGATAAATTGATTCTCCAGATCACCGATATTATACACTCCTATTTCTAGATCTATACCAATATTTTTCCAATTGGTTTGAACCATTTTGGCAGCGCGGATAAAATCAGGCGAGTCAGAAGTAACCAAGGTAAATTTCAAGCGAGTATTATCTTTTTCCCTGATACCGTCGCCATCAATATCGCTCCATTTACCTTTTTCAAGAATACTTTTGGCTTTTTCAACATCATAAGGCAAATTTGGTATCTCGGGATTGTTTCCAAGAAAACCTTCCAAGATTGGCGTGTTGATAATTTTGCCTTTATCGAAAAGAACTTCTTTAAGAATCAGCTCTCGATCAAGTCCATAGTACAGGGCTTCTTTGACGTAGGGATCTCGAAGCAACGGCTTGGAATTTTGGTTGATGAAAATCGCGGTATATTGAGGTAGGGAAATATCATAAAAATTGGCGGTCGTAGCTTGGCTTGAAACATATTGCCAGTCCATCGTCAAAACATGCCCGATACTGATTATTTCTTTTTTTTGATAGGCAGTATAAACATCCTGATAATTTTCGTAAAATTTAAAAATCAGCGTATCAAGATAAGGTTCGCGACCATGATATTTGGAAAATTTTTCCAATTCAATTGAGTTATACACTCCTTTTTTGTCCACCAAAATTTTTTTTACTTTAAAGGGACCACTACCAATCGGCTCATAGTTGTAATCAGTGTCCGGTAATTGGGAGGGGTCGATTTTGGCAAAAATATGTTCGGGAATAACTCCAGTTGTCAAATTGGTAAGAAAAGGCGAAAAGACTTCGGGCAAAGTGAATTTTATTGTTTTGTCATCAATTTTTTCTATAGTTACGTCCCGCCAATTGTCCTTGAGTGTACCGGGGTACTTTTCATTTTGAATAAGTTGATAGGTAAAAACAACATCTGCAGCTGTTAAAGGTTGTTCGTCGTGCCAAAAGAGATTATCTTTCAGATGGACAGTGTAGGACTTACCGTCTTCAGAAATTTCCCATTTATCTGCCAAGTCTCCGATCAATTGATGATTATTGTCGTAGGTCAACAAGCCGGAGAAGATGATCTGGACCAGATCCCGATCGATATCGTTGGTTTGAGATAAAATCGGGTTGATCATGGCCGGTTGGCCGGCCAATCCTTCGATCAATGTTCCACCCTTGGCTGCAATCACCGTGGTTTGGCCGGTATAGTATCTGCTGCCAAAATATCCTCCCAACAATAATATCAGGATAACTCCCAGAATTATTTTATTTGCATATATCCAATCAAAAACTTCTCGAAGATTTTTGGGCAAGACAAACCAGGATGGCTTAAAACGTCGCCATGATTGATTCATAGAAAAAGTTAGATAATAATATTGGCAATCGAAGCGGTAATAAAGAATACCGTCAGGACAATAGTTCCCCAATGTAGGAATTTTTCTAAACCTCTTTTGCTTTGGTAGATGTTACTTTCCCCGCCAAATACACCCCCCAAGGCTGAACCTTTGTGCTGCAGCAAAATAAAAACCACAATCAGGACGGAGATGACAATTTGCCCGTACATTATGTATTGTTGCATATTTGTTTATTTAATAATGAATAATGAAGAGTGAATAATAACCTATAATAAATATTTTATTATTAACTATTCATTTTTAATTATTAATTCAAAAAGGCGTGGACGGGATTCGCACCCGTGTACACGGTTTTGCAGACCGTTACCTAACTCCTCGGTCACCACGCCTCGTCGGAACACGATCCTACCGCTACACGCAAGTCAAAAGTATTTGCCTTTCGTTTCGCTACCGGATCGGTTCCTCCTCTACAAAAAAATTTCTACGACAATTTTTTTGTTAACATACATTCAGGAACACGATCCTATCGTTTAGAGATAGAAAATAAATTCTAGTTTATATGATTGGACTAATAATAATCATATCTATTATTGATCGATTTTGCAACTTTGATAAAAAAGGCTAATATTTATTTAAGGTAAAAATATTTTTATGCAAATTTTTTTGACGTATCACTGGC
The DNA here is from genome assembly GCA_049322675.1 of Patescibacteria group bacterium. Classification (GTDB taxonomy): domain Bacteria; phylum Patescibacteriota; class JAHJAL01; order JAHJAL01; family JAHJAL01; genus DAIRGB01. The sequence goes on from JBMORM010000009.1 coordinate 116,704, forward strand.
AGTTGATTTTGCAAGTGATTGGTATTTTGATTCTTTTGTTGATTATATATATAAACTTTTTCAGTCGGAAAACTCCGGCTTGGTTGGCAGATCTGGTCAATTACCTAAACTTTCGCAATGAAGACAATATTGAACGATGGCTAATCTACTCAAAATATTTCAAGAATCACCGCGTAAAATGGTTGGAGGGATACTGTGGAAAACGTGAAAACAAGGAGATATTTTTTGGTCTATTTGAGATGGATAATCAACTATTTTTTTGTTCAATTGTGAAAGCGGAAGTCAAGCCAATGATTTTAACAAACAAATTGGACGAAAAATATGATTGGGATTTTTCCGAAAATATTATTATCAATAATACTTCCTACAACTTGTTTGCTAGCGAAAAATATTTATCTACTAATATTAAAAAGTCGGGGAATTTTCAATTGATGCTGGGAGAAATATTCAAGGGGAAAATTAGTGTTTTGGAATTTACAGAACTAAATCAGGTTATTTTAATTTCAGATCGGCTATTTGAGACCAGCAAGGAAGGGATTGAATTTTTTTCAACATTTATTCATCTAAAAGACGAGTTATAATTTTGCCATGAAAAATGACATTGTTTCTGGTTTAAACGACAAACAAAAAGAAGCGGTTTTGTGCGCTGACGGCCCACTTTTAATTTTGGCGGGCGCCGGGAGCGGAAAAACCAAGACTTTGACGCATCGCATTGCTCATATTGTCAAAGAAAAAAAGATAAGCCCTTATAATATTTTGGCGGTAACTTTTACCAATAAAGCTGCCAAGGAAATGAAGTCTAGGATTTCTAAGTTATTGAAATTGTCAGACAATTTTGGTTCTTTTGAGACAAACCTACCTTGGATGGGGACATTTCATTCAATTTGCGTGCGGATTTTGAGAGAACATGCCGGTAAACTTGGTTACAAAAATTCTTTTGCCATCTACGATAGCGACGACCAATTGACGGCGGTAAAAAAGGTAATGAAGGAACATCATATCGATCCAAAACAATATCATCCTCAGGCTATCAGATCGCATATTTCCGGCGCAAAAAATGAATTGATTGACGCCAAACATTATCAGGAAATGGCCCATATCAATGATTTTAGTTCCATGGTTTCTTTGGTGTATCTCGATTATCAAAAATTACTAAAGGACAACAATGCGATGGATTTTGATGATTTGATTATGAACACAGTGATGTTATTGGAAAAATATCCGGAAATCCGGCGGGATTATCAGGAGAAGTTTCAGTATATTTTAATTGATGAATATCAAGACACCAATCAGGCTCAATATACTCTGGTAATGCTTTTAACCAATCAAAAAAATAATATTTGCGTCGTCGGAGACGACGCACAATCTATTTACTCATGGCGAGGAGCGACGATACGAAATATCCTGGAATTTGAAAAAGATTTCAAAAATACCAAAGTCATAAAATTGGAGCAGAACTATCGATCGACTAAAAATATTTTGGCTGCGGCCGATCAGGTAATCGCCAAAAATTCCGGGCAAAAAAAGAAGAAATTGTGGACGGAAAATCCCCAAGGAGAAAAGCTGACTATTTACCAAGCGCAAAATGAATTGGACGAAGCCCGATTTGTGGCGGAAGAGATTTTGAAGAATAAGGATAACAATGAATTGGATTTGAAAGACTTTGCGATTTTGTATCGCACCAATGCTCAATCACGCACAATTGAAGAAATGCTACTTAAATACAATATTCATTACCGAATCGTCGGTGGTCTGAAATTTTACGAAAGAAAAGAAATAAAAGATGTGCTGGCGTATTTGAAAGTTATCGTAAATCCAACCGACATCTTGAGTCTGAGCAGAATTATCAACACGCCTCCGCGCGGGATTACCAAAAACACTATCAACAGTTTGGAAGTAATTGCCAGAGAGTATTCGATGAACATCTGGGAAGTGATTTCAAAAATAGCCAATGACAATAATGGCATCAGAGAATTGGCGGAAAATCATATTAATGCTCGGGCGATAAAGAACCTGATCGGCTTTTTTAATTTTATTTCCGAATGGCAAGGGAAAATGACAAAAAATAATCCTTCGGAATTTTTGGTTGAGATAATAAACAAAAGTGGTTATCGGGACTGGCTCAATGACAAATCGATCGAGGGTGAAACCAGATTAGAAAACTTGCAAGAGTTGCTGACAGTTTTGGAAAAATACAACAATTTTGAAGCCGAGGAAGGTATTCGTTTATTTTTGGAAGAAGTCGCTTTGATTACAGATATTGACAATTTTGACGAAAACGAAAATGTGGTTACTTTGATGACTTTGCATAGTGCCAAGGGTTTGGAATTTCCGGTGGTGTTTATGGTAGGTATGGAAGAAAATTTATTTCCTCATGCTCGTTCGATCATGGAGGCGGCAGAAATGGAAGAGGAAAGACGTTTGTGTTATGTAGGCATCACTAGAGCGAAAAAGTTTTTATACTTAACCTATGCTCAGCTACGCAATATTTTTGGTAACACCCAAATCAATCCTCCTTCCAGATTTTTGGCGGACATTCCGGGAGAATTAATCAAGGAAGTGGGGCAAAGGAAAAAATCAGGTATTTTGAAAAATCCGGCACTTGGAGTCAGACCAAATAAAATGGGGCAAAAAATAATTCTTGACGAGGACTGGGGTATTTTTAAGTCCGGGGATGTAGTGACACATCCCAAATTCGGTCGAGGCAGAATCGTTCAAATTCAGGGAGGTATTATCAAAGTCGGATTTGAAAGTGGTGGTATTAAGAGTCTGGCAGCCGCTATCGCCCCATTGAAAAAAATCGACAACGACGAATAATAATTTGATTGAAATATTCTTTGATGATAAGATTAAAAATGTATTTTGTTCGCGAATTTCCAATTTCCAGTTCTTCCCTCACGGGACCGAACTACTGCTGGCAATTTCCAAAAAATTTCCAATGATCAATTTTCAATGAAAAGTTCGTTTTTGAAATTTTAAATTATGAATCTGGTATTTAAGTCTCCCAAAAATTGTCGAAGAAATTTTTGGGAAAAGGAGGAGGCGTTCTGGTAGTGAAGCATGAGACGGTATTCCGGCTCATGTGAAACGATAAGAACGACTCCGACGCGGGCGGTTAGCTCAGCTGGTTAGAGCGCTTGCCTTACACGCAGGAGGCCAAAGGTTCGATCCCTTTACCGCCCATTGAAAAAAGGAGAGTAAATTTGATAATTAAAAAAAGAGACAACTTTTTTGTCATTGCCGTTTTTTTGTTGTTGTTTTTTGCAGTGTGGTTTTTTATTAGGACCATGATTGGTTCTGCTGTTGATACAAAAATTTCGACGGCGATTTTTGATTTTGGTCATAGTGATTTTCTGACCATATTTTTCTTGTTTATCACAAATTATACTTTGGGAGAAATAGCTGGGGTTTTTGCGGTAATGATTTATGGCGCTTTTTGCAAGGATAAATTTTTCTTGATTATTTCGAGCCTTGTTTCTTTATTAATTTTGGCAGCCGATTGGTTTCTAAAAAATATTTTTGTTCGTCCCAGACCATTTGTTACCTTGCCTGAAGTAGAAAATATTTCTGATTATATTTTACGTGATTATTCATTTCCTAGCGGACATACGGTATTCGCTTTTTTTATCGCTTACATCCTAACCCATCGTTTTCAATTTGTCGGGATAAAAAAGTATTCAATATATTTCTTGGCGATTTTGGTTGGTTTTTCCAGGATATATCTGGGAGTTCACTACTTTGGAGATGTTCTTGCCGGAGCTATACTGGGATCATTGTTTGGAATTATAACAATGTTGATTATGAATAAATACCCTCGAACTATTTTGAAATAATAAAAAATTTAACAAAAATAACCCCCCTATTTATCTTAAGGGGGTTTTGGTTTTATTTATAATTTTCTAGACCGGTCGATTTTTTAGGATATTTCTTTGGGAGCGACGATAAAAACCATACAAGATAAACAGGATGGGAACACCGAGAGTAAGACCCCAACGCAAACCGGTTTTCTGTCCCTCGGACAAAGGTCCGATTGGTCGATCGGTGACACCTTTTGATCTGATTTGAATTAGTGTGTCACCCAGAGTGAGAGAATCAAGACAGTTGTAGAAAAACAAGTCATTGCCAGCAAATGACTGACTGAGAAAATCGGAATCGCTGACCAAAATTATTTTTCCTTCGTTTTGAGCTTGTGCCATGACAACTAGAGGTAAAGGGTCTTTGCTCTGTCTGGTAATACCAAAATCTTGTTCGGGGCCGAGATTGATTGGTTGCAAGGTCTTTTGGGCAGGTGCATCAGCGTTGCCTTCGGTATTTGTATTAGCTGGTGCGGTTACTTCTTGTTCGGAAATGAGATTATAATACTGAGAAGTCGAAGCAAGTACTTCGGTATTAACTCCATCTTTTTTGTCTATCTTAATTGGGTTAGCCCAAGGTATAGTAAAAGACTCGAGGTTACTGGTGATCGCGTTATTTTGGTTAATATTGGTAACTTTGGTAAAAAATGGATATGGCACAGAGTATGTTACATAACCCTGATTGAAACTGGCCATATCATTGCTTGAATCGGCAACCAGTTTGGGTTCGATCGAAAGTCCCCATTTGGATAATAGATTCTGGTAGTCATTTTCTAATCGAGAAGAAGAAAAAGAGTAGCTCAATTCTTGCTTCATCCGATCAATCAAGAGAATGGCGTTTTTGCCTTTGGCGACAAAGTCATGTATTTGTTTTGCTTCTTCATCGCTAATCGGTTCGGTAGGACCGGGAATAATCAAGGTATCGATTTCATCAAGCGGATTGGTTTTATCTTCACCTTCTTTGGTGGACAAATCTATTGTTTTAATATCATAATTGCGAGCCAGTTCTTTCTCAAATTTGTAGTCGGCCCGAGGATCGTTGCCGGCAAATTGGGAAGAGGAAGCAAAAGTATGTTCGCCATGTCCGGTTAAAAACCCGATCTTTTTTTGACTTACTGAGCCTACTTTCAAAAGCATCGAACCCAAATCATATTCAAGGTTTTCCAGATTTTCTATTACTGGTAATGTTTCTTTATTACTATATCCGGAAAGAACACCGGCTGTTTGGCCAGTTGGAGTATTTTGAGTTTCGCCTTTTTTGAGAACAGCCAAACCAAAATATGCTTTGATTACCTGCATTTGATCTTTGTCAACCACTTGCAGATCCAAGGCGGGAATATTGAGACTTGTCGCCATTTCTTCGGAAGTTTTGTCTTTTGCCGGATCGACAATAGTCAAAGAAATTTTTCCTTTGGCCATATTTTCGTACTCATGAAGCTTGTCAACGACTTGAGTTTTGGTTGATACAAATTGCGGAGGCAGAGTATCGGAAATAAACGCCTTGATTTCAACACCTTCCGGAAGATCATTGACTATTTGTTTACTGGCAGATGACAAGGTATAAATTTTTCCTTGCGTAAAGTCAAGTCGGAAAAAAAACAAATTTGACAATAGGTTAACGATGATGAAAATCGAGACAAACAAAAATATTTTACTTGAATGAAACATAAAAAATAATTAGCGTTTGTTATAAAGGAAATAGGTATTGAAATAAAGTGCCAAAGCAATAAATGACAGGTAATATAAGACGTCGCGACTGTCTATAACACCTCTGGTAATTGATTCATAATGAGCACCAAAGCTTATGAAATTTATTATTTCAACTAAGAAATTTGGCAAGGAATAGGTGACAACCGGCTGCGCCAGGATAAATAAAAAGAAGGAGATCAAGACGGAAATAATAAAAGCGACGATTTGATTTTTTGTCAGAGAACTGACGAGCAGCCCCAAAGAAATATAACCGGCGCCGATCAGGAGCGATCCCAAGTAGGAAACTATAGTTGCGCCCCAATCAAGTTTTCCCAGAAAAGATAGGGCGATTGGTAGTGGCAGAGTACAAGCCAAGGCAATAAAAAGGAAGAGTAAACTGGCACAAAATTTTGATGCTACGATCAAAGGAAGAGGAACGGATGATGTTAATAAATTTTCAATCGTGCCCTGTCGAGATTCTTCCGCCCATAATCTCATAGTCAAAGCCGGAATCAGAAACAAAAATGTCCATGGTAGAAAATTAAAGAACGATCGCATATCTACTTGGCCAACCAGAAAAAAGTTACGGAAAAATAACCAAAAAGTTAGCCCCAATAGCACCATTACAAAAATGTAAGCAATAGGAGTATTAAAATAAATACGGAGTTCTTTTTTGACAATTGAGCTAAATTGGATAAAAAATTTAGATGACATAAAAAATTTATAATTTTCAATTTAAAATTTACATTAAATTTCCAATTTCCAATGATCAATTTCCAAAGAAGGCTCAATTTCCAAACAGATTGTATTCATTGAAAATTGAAAATTAGACATTTTTTGGAAATTGGAAACTGGAAATTGGAAATCTATTTCGTGAGTTCGTGGAATATGTCTTCCATGCTGTTTTCTTTGAAAGTTATTTCGAGCAAATCAAAGCCGCGGCCGATAACTGCTTTATTGATTTCTGAACGCAAATCGGTGTCGGATTCAATGATAAAAAGATGGATGCCGTGTTGTTTACTTGCTTCTTTTTTGATATTACCGGCACCGGGAATTTTTTTGATAGTAGAAATAATATCGTCTGCATCGCCTTTAATTGTGACCAGAATCTGATACGCTGATGCTTGGCCTCTTTTTATATCAGCAAGGCTACCGTCAGCGACCAAATGACCGTCTTTTATTAGTATGACTCGATCGCAGATGGCCTCAACTTCTTGCATGATGTGCGTGGATAAAATAATGGTCTTTTCTTTACTGAGAGAGGCGATCAATTCGCGGATTTCAATAATTTGGTTAGGATCAAGACCGGTGGTCGGTTCGTCCAGAATCAAAACTTGGGGATCATGAATCAAGGCACAGGCCAAAGCCACTCGTTGTTTGTATCCCTTGGAAAGTTCAGATATATCTTGAAAAGTTTTTTCTTTTAAACCACAGGATTTGATTACTTTTTGGATGGCGCGTTTTTTGTCATTGCCGGTCAACCCATGAATTTCGGCAGCAAATTCCAATTGTTCATAAACTGACAGCTCAAAGTATAAAGAAGCAGACTCCGGAAGGTAACCAATCATATTTTGGGCTGGTATCAGATCGGTAGTCACGTCGAAATCACCCACTTTGACTTGACCGGCGGTTGGCTTCAAAAATCCGGTAATAATACGCATGGCTGTCGTTTTGCCCGCGCCATTTGGTCCCAACAGTCCGACAATTTCTCCTTTGTTGATAGAAAAATTTACTTCTTTCAGAGCGGTATGTGATCCGTATTTTTTGACAAGGTTATTTACTTCAATCATATTTGTTGTGAGGTAATTATTTTTTTCATACTTGTATATTTTAAATAATTTTTTTAATTTGAGCAAATATAAAGTTGAGATATAATTTATCTAGTTTTAATAAATAATTATTGTTATGAAAATCTTAAAATACAAAAATTTTCTTTGTCAGATCAATAATTCAGTTGGCACAACCATGTTTCAAAATCTTTGGGTTTCAGACGATAATAACGAGATTGATGTAACTCGAGGAGGAGAATTGTCATGTGCGGTTTATGTTACATCAGTTTTAAAATTGTTTGATTTGTTGCCAACGCAAAAAGCCACTGTGGAAAACACAATTATCGAAATGAAAAAAAATCGCTGGCAGGAGGTTGAGTTAGGTGATTTGAAAGCGGGAGATGTAATCGTCTGGAATAAGAGAACCGATAAAAACAGTGAAGAACACGGCCATATTGGTTTTTATATTGGCGATAAAAAAGCGGTGAGCAATAGTACCAAGCTAAAAAAAATCGTCCGCCATGGTTACGATTTTGGCGGACGAAGAGAGATTGTCAAGGTATTGAGATGGAAAAATTGGTAAAAATTATTTGACGATTTCAAAATACAATTTCCCTTTATTGGTTGCTTTGTCCAGAGAGTCGATTTTCATCTGGATTTTTTCTATGCGTAAGTTTTTTTGAGCTGGTAAAAGTTCTTGCAGATAATATTTTTCCATATCATTAAGATCTTTTTGCTGTTGCAACACTTGTAGCCAACCGTGCAATTTGGTTATTTCTCGATAGCCGCCGCAAGCTTCGTGGTTAATAAAAAATAGTTGTTCGACATTGTGGCCTTCGACTATTTCTTTAATATATCGATTTAGATAATGGCTTTTGTCTTTCAAGCCGCACAAAATGCTTCCAGGATATGTTAGAAGAACGGAATTTGATATATAGTTTTTTCGTTTTATTTCCTCGATATAATCTATTGTTTGCATAATAAATCTGGGATCAATACAACAGACAAAAATCGCTTGTGGCTTTATTTCATCAATATTTTGATTGAGTGAAACAATATCACAATTTGTTCCTAAACAATCATAATAATGGATTTCATTTTTTTGAATTTTCTGAATAACGGTTTGAATTGTTATTTCTCGATTTTGTTCGAGCAAATATTTTTTTGACAAATCAGTAAATCTGTTTAGTATTTCCTTATATTCGCCTTGTCCATCACCGATTAATATTATTTTGTTACTATGATGCAGACCGATTGAGGCCAGATCTACCTTTTCGACCAATTCTATCTGGTCTTCGGTTTTAGATTGTTTGATAAAATTGTAGTGATCAATACGCGGTTCGGACAAGCTACTCTTGGCATATCTAATGTTGTGCGACCATAGTTCTGGGTTACCAATACAAATTACTGCCGCATCCACTTTATGAAAATCTTCGAAGTCAATCAATTTTCTTGGTAAAGTTTCAATTTTCGATTCTGATTCTGCGAGTTTCATTTTTTTGGGTTAATGATTAAACAAACCAGCATAACAAAATGCTGGTCTGGATTTGACTTTTTGAGGATATATTATAATTTTTCGAATGTCAATTCGCTGTCGCCCAGGGTTTTCAATATGTATTCCTCGACGACGACATCGGGAAAGCGACTATTTATTCGTTCTTTAATGGAGTGAAGATGCTCGGTTTGCCTTTTCATGGCTTCTTCTCCTTCAACTCCTTCGATTAATTTATAACCGCCACAACCCTGGTGGCTGATTAAGATAATTTTTTTGGCATGATGAAGTTTTAGTGAGGCGGCTTCAATGTTATTGAGATAAATATCCACAGTTTCGCTTCTGGCCAAGCACAATGGACCACCGGGATAGGTGTAGGGATCAAACTTTTTTATGTCCAGTTCATTTTGGACAAAATCAATAGTTTGTTGCCAAAAACGCGGATCAATACAAAACACAACAGCAGCTTCGACTTCGTGAAAGTTTTCGTAGTTGTAAGTTTTCATATGAAAAAAATATTATTAATGATTTCTTTTACGATATTTTTCGGCGATTTTGAGGCGGGCCAGTTCGCGTTCGATTTGAGCGGTCAAGGCGGCAAATTCTTCTCTGTCTGTTACTTTTTGCTGGCGGAGCTCTTCGGCTTGTTTTTTGGCTGTCATGACTCTTTCTTCGACGATTTCTTCTATCTTTTCCGCCGCGTCGGCCAAAACGATTACAGTCTTGTCAGTAATTTCGGCAAAACCGCCCAAGATGGCAATAGGAGTTTCTTCTTTGCCTTGTAAAAAACGTAATTCGCCCGGTTTTAATGTCGTGACAATCGAAATATGCCCGGGCAAAACAGTAATTTCGCCTTGGTTGGTGGTCAAAGAAACTTGATTGACTTGTTCGTCAAACAAAGTTCTTTCTGGTGAGATTATTTTTAGTTGTAGAGTCATTATTTTAGTCTCCCTTTCATGTAGAAATCTTGCTCCGGTTTGTCGTCGTGCTTACCTTCGAGAATTTCTTTGAAATTTTTGACTGTTTCTTTTACCGGCACGTATTCACCCTTGATGCCGGAAAAAACTTCGGCCACGTGGAAAGGTTGGGAAAGGAATTTTTGAATTTTGCGGGCGCGGGCGACCAGCATTTTGTCTTCATCGGCTAGTTCATCAATACCCAAGATGGCAATAATGTCTTGTAAATCTTTGTAACGTTGTAATACCCGCTGAACTTCACGGGCAACTTCATAATGTTCTTGGCCGACGATATTGGGATCAAGGATTGAAGAACTGGAATCGAGCGGATCTACTGCCGGATATATTCCCAATTCGGATAATTGGCGGGATAGAACGACGGTGGAATCAAGGTGGGAAAAAGTAGTGGCCGGGGCGGGATCGGTCAAATCGTCTGCTGGGACATAAACGGCTTGAACAGAGGTAATTGAGCCTTCGGTCGTTGAGGTAATTCTCTCCTGTAAGCTTCCCATTTCGTTTGCCAAAGTGGGTTGATAACCGACGGCTGACGGCATGCGACCCAATAAGGCTGATACTTCGCTACCGGCTTGAGTGAAACGGAAAATATTGTCAACAAACAACAATACGTCTTGTTTTTGTTCGTCACGGAAATATTCGGCCATTGTCAGTGCCGTCAAAGCGACACGAGCGCGGGCTCCGGGTGGTTCGTTCATCTGGCCAAAAACCAAGGCGGTTTTTTCCAAAACTCCGGATTCTTCCATTTCGTAGTAAAGATCATTACCTTCGCGCGTACGTTCCCCTACTCCGGCGAACATCGATACTCCACCGTGTTCGGTGGCAATGTTACGAATTAGTTCAGTAATCAAAACGGTTTTGCCAACGCCGGCGCCACCAAAAAGGCCAATTTTTCCACCTTTGAGAAAAGGACAAATTAAATCAATAACTTTAATACCAGTTTCTAAGATTTCGATTTTGGTTGATTGCTCTTTTAATTCAGGGGCAACGCGGTGAATTGGTGAGCTTTTTTTGGTTTTCAATTCCGGCTTGCCATCAATCGCCTTTCCCAAAACGTTGACCATACGTCCTAAAGTTTCTTTTCCGACTGGTACCGAAATTGGACTGCCGGTATCCGCGACTTCTTGATTTCGTTTTAAACCATCGGTCGAATCCATGGCAACACAACGAACTTTTTTATCCCCCAAAAGCTGGGCAACTTCCAAAATAATAATCTTGTCCCCAATTTTGGTTTCCAAAGCATTGTTGATAGCAGGTAATTTGTCTTCAAATTCAATATCTACGACCGGGCCGATAATTCTTTTTATAATACCTTTGTTCATAATATTTAAAATATAATATTAATAAAAATTTAAGGAGTATTTTGTTAAATTAACAATTAACAATGAAAAATTAACAATAAAAATTATGAAAGATAAACAAAATAATGTTATTCAAATAAAATCATTTAATTTTTCAATAAGGATAATAAAATTATCTTTGTATTTATCAAAGCAAAAATGGGAATATATAATTTCAAAACAGATAATAAGGAGCGGAACTTCAATAGGGGCAAATATAGAAGAAGCAATTGGCGGCTATTCTAAAAAAGATTTTATGAATAAAATTTCTATTGCGTACAAAGAAGCAAGGGAAACATTATATTGGATTAAATTATTATATGCCACAAATTTTTTATCAGAAAAAGAATATCATTCCATATCAATTGATTGCCGAGAGCTACTGAAAATTTTAACTAAAATATTGATTACTTGCAAAAAAAGTAAAAGTTAATTATTAATTGTTCATTGTTAATTTTTAAATGGCATTCGCACCAGCAACTATTTCTGCTAGTTCTTGAGTTATTGCTGCTTGTCTGGCTTGGTTGTAAGCCAGATTAAGACTATCGATCATGTCGGTAGCCGATTTGTGAGCATTTTTCATAGCCAGCATGCGGGCGGAATGTTCGGAAGCGTCGGACTCTAGTACGGCTTGATAGATTTGGAGTTCTAATATTCGAGGCAGGATTTGGTCTAAGACCAATTTCGGGGAGGGCTCATACCGGTAGTCAATTTTCAATTTCCAATTTTCAATTTTCAAAATATCAGATTTATCATTAGAGACGACTCCGATTTCTGAATCCGGGCGGGTTTTTAGGGGTAATAATTTTTTAATGATTGGTTGCTGTTTTAGAGTTGAAACAAAGTCGGTATAGACTAGATAAACGGCTTGATATTGTTTTTGAACAAAACCGTCTAATAATAATTTGGAGATTGGTGAAATAGTTGAGATTTCGTTCAATAAATCAGGTTTGTCAAAATCGGCAGCAATATCGTACTTTAGGCGACGAAGTTGGTCACGAACTTTGCGTCCGAAAGTAAGAAAAGTATGATTGATATTTTTCTGTGAAAGTTCTTTACTGCAGGATATACACTTTTTTAATACATTGCCATTGAAAGCACCGCACAATCCCCTATTTGATGAAACAACTAGGATAGCGGCGTGTTTTATTTTTTTCGGATTTTTAAGCAAGGGATGAATATATTTTGGATTGGAAAGAGATATTTTTTCGATTATATTCCAGGCCAAGTTTGAATAATTTCTGGACAAGACAACTTGACTTACCGCTTTGCGCATCTTGGAAGCTGCCACTAGCTCCATGGCTTTGGTAATTTTTTTAGTATTTTGGATTGATTTAATCCGATGTTTTATTTCTTTACTTTGGGACATAGTACGAGTTTATTTTTGAACGTAATCAATAGTCGTTTTGAATGTTTCGATTGTTTTAATCAATTTCTTTTCGGTTTTTTCATCCAGTTCTTTTTTTTCTTCGATTTCGGACAATATTTTGCTAGAGTCTGTTTTTAGATAATCATTCAATTCGTTTTGGAAGCGCTTGATGTTTTCGACAGCGATATCATTGAGATAACCATTGTTGGCGGCATACAATATCACTACTTGATTCGCCACCGGCAAAGGAGAATATTGAGTTTGTTTCAATAGTTCGGTTAAACGTTTGCCGAGTTCGATCTGTTTTTTGGTTTCTTCATCGAGATCGGAGCCAAATTGGGCAAAGGCTTCCAATTCGCGGAATTGAGCCAGACTCAATTTCAATTTACCGGCGACTTTTTTCATGGCTTTGATCTGGGCAGTCGAGCCGACGCGCGATACTGACAAACCGATATTCAATGCCGGACGAATACCTTTATAGAAAAGGTCCGCTTCCAGGAAAATTTGACCGTCGGTAATAGAAATGACATTGGTTGGAATATAGGCCGAGATATCGCCGGCTTGAGTTTCAATAATCGGCAAAGCGGTTAAAGAACCACCGCCAAAATCCTGACTAAGTTTGGCGGCGCGTTCCAACAATCGGGAGTGAAGATAAAAAACGTCACCGGGATAAGCTTCGCGTCCAGGTGGTCGACGCAACAGCAATGAAATTTGACGATAGGCCACAGCATGTTTGGATAGATCATCATATACCACCAAGACATCTTTGCCTTGATCCATAAAATATTCGCCAATAGCGCAGCCCGAGTATGGTGCGATGTAATTTAGTGAAGCGGAATCAGAAGCGCCAGCCACAACTACAACAGTGTAATCCATAGCGCCATGTTCTTTCAGTTTATCAATAATACGAGCTACTTTGGATTTTTTTTGACCAATTGCGACATAGATACAAATCATGTCTTGGCCCTTCTGATTAATAATGGCATCAATAGCCAAGGCGGTTTTGCCAGTTTGCCGATCGCCGATAATCAACTCGCGTTGACCCCGACCAATTGGAATAATACTATCAATTGCCAGAATACCGGTTTGTACCGGCTGATTGACTTTTTTACGCGTAATGACGCCGGGAGCGATTTTTTCCACCGGATAATATTTTTTTGATTTAATCGCACCTTCATTATCTTGTGGCTCACCAAGCGGGTTGACAACACGTCCAATCAGGTTATCACCAACAGGAATAGACAAGATTCGGCCAGTGGTTTTTACTTCGTCACCCTCAGACACATTGGAATATTCTCCCAAAATAATCGCGCCAATAGTGTCTTCATTGAGGTTTAGAGCCACGCCCAGTTGACCGGAGGAAAATTCGATAATTTCTTGGGACATGACTTGAGATAGTCCGTCGATAATAGCTATTCCGTCACCAACTTCCAATACCCGACCAATTTGTTCTACTACCGGTTTTTTTTCTATTTTGGCAAATTCTTTTTTTAGTTCGGAAAGAATGTCATTTTTGTCTAAAATTTTAGGCATACAAAAGATTTAATTTTTAATTTCTAATTTAAAATTTTCAATCATTTAAGAAAATTGCCGATTGCAATATTTAAGAGTTGATTGAAAATCATAAATCATAAATTGAAAACAAAAAAATTAGATAGATTTTTGCAGCTCTTCAAGAGCAGTTATCAGATTTTTCGGTAATTTTTGATCTCGCTCGACCGGTCTTTTTTGTAGGATTGATTTTACGGAAAAATCAATTTTCCAATCTGAGGAATACACAATCTGGCCACCAATCAATTTTTCGTCGATAATATTGGATACCTCCACTGGTTGATCAATTTTTTTTGATATGGTTTCGGATAAATGATGAAGGTTATTCAGTGGCGAAGAAGATACGATATCGATAAAAAGTGTTTGGTTTTTGCGATCAATCAAATCAGATATTTCTTCAATAATTTTTGGCAACTTGTCTTGATCTTTTTTTGATACAACAAAAGTTACAAAATCGAGGATGATTTTTTTACGAAGGGGTCGGTTGCCCGACAGTGAATCATACAATAGATTGGCATATTGTTGAGGACTGATTGACATTATTTATTGATTAATGATTCCAGAGATTGCTTGATCATTTCTCGATCGGAATCTTTGGTTATTTTTTTCGCTAAAACTTGTTCGGTAATCGAAATAACCAAGTCAGACAGATCCGACAAGATATCGTTTCTAATTTTTGAGGCCATGGAAATGTTTTGTTTTTGCGCTTTGGCAAGTATAGCTTCTGCTTCGAGTTTGGCGACTGACAAAATTTCCTCTTTTTGGGCCGAGGCAGAAACCGTGGCAATCTGTATGATTTCTTTTGCTTCAATCCTGGCTTTTTTTAGGCTCTCTTCTCTTTCTTTGGCAATTTTCAACAACTCTTCTTCAATTCTTCCGCTATCTTCCAGGCTTTTTTTTATCTTTTCTTCTCGACTGCGTAACAGATTCAAAATAGGTTGATATAAAAAATGATTTAGTACCAACAACAAGATAATAAAATTAATTACTTGAGCGAGAAAAAGTCTCCAGTCAATACCCAATTTTGAAATTAGATCCATAGATTTTGTTATTTTTATACAAAAGTTCCAAGTTTCAAGCCCCAAGCTTCAAAAATAGTAATCTTTGCGACTTGCGACTTGTGCTTGTAACCTTTAGGCAAATTTAATAATCAAAGCGATGACCAATGCATAAATCGCAATAGCTTCCGCGAAAGCAACTGCCAAAATCATAGCTGTTTGAATTTTTGGGGCTGCTTCTGGATTACGACCAATCGCTTCTACCGCCTTGGCTGCCATTTTTCCGATTGAAAAGGCTGGAACCATGCCGCCAATTGCGATAGTTGCTGCAGCGGCGATAATTTTGTACATCTCCAAATTACTGCTAACTTCTCCTTCCATAGTGACTCCTTGACTTAATTATTTAATTATTAATAATCTCAAAATAGCTATGCTAATGCTCGGCATGATGTGACGTAGAGGCATTTTTGATAAAAACCAACGTCAACATGGAAAAAACTAAGGCCTGGATAAATCCCACGAATATCTCGAGAAACAAAAAAGGCAATGGAACGAGATACGGGACCAAAAAGCCAACAACCAACAACAATACTTCGCCGGCGAAAATATTACCAAACAAGCGAAAAGAAAAAGAAATTACTTTTGCAAATTCGGAAATAATTTCCAAGGCGCCGACAAAAGTGCCGATAATATATGGTTTCTGCCAGGGGCTAACAAAGAATTTTTGCGCGTACTCACTGATTCCAAGAGAAATAATACCATATACCTGCACCGAAAGCATAGCTATCAGGGCGATAGCTAGAGTAATATTCATGTCGGCAGACGCGGAACGAATAAATGGAATAAGGATTGTTTCTCCATGATGTTCTTCCCAGATACCGATGCTGCCCAAACCGGGCACCAGTTCAATCCAGTTGGATAAAATAACAAACAAAAAGATGGTAAAAACAACAGGGAAAAAAGCATAAGCTTGTTTGCGATTTTGAATAATCGATTCCATAAAATCAATTGCACCCGATATAACTATTTCAATCATATTTTGCAGGCCGGAAGGAATTTTTTTTATAAACCGATTGAATATTAGGGAAAAAATAATCAGAGATAAAGAAATTACCAATGAGACCACCAGAGTATTGGTGATCGGAAAATCTCCGAGATGAGCGATAGGTTCGGCCGCCAATGATATTGCAGGAGCGCTCATAGTGATTTAAAAAATGATTTTACACATAAATGGTTTTTGATGTTTGAAAGATAAAAATATTCTTATTTTTTGTCATCAAATTCGGCAGTCATTTTGATAGTTTTTTGATAAACAAAAATACTGGTAATCAATAAAGAAAAAAATAATCCAATCAAAAGAAAAATAGGGGAAGTATTGAAATGCTTATCCAGCCAACGTCCGGATAAAGCAAAAACGATTAGAGGAATAGCAATCAAATATCCCAATTCCCAAGCCAAAGACAAAGCGGAAAAAGACGAAGTATTTTTGATAGGTTTTTTTCCAGGCATAAAAATATTTGCCTTTTTACAAAGAATTCTGTGTTGAGATTTTATGTTATCAAAATTTTTATAAACAATTCAAGATATTTTTAATATATTTTTAATGTTCGATAAATACTTATAGTTTTTAAAATTCTATTTCCAATATATTTTGAGAATATTTATCTTGTTATTTTTCTCCCTACATGTTATAATGTAGAGATTTCTTTTAAAAATAATAGCTAATATGTGAGGAAAAATATGCAAAAAATTATCAATCCAGAGAATTTTGTCGATAACAGTATTTTTGATTTGTTGGAAATAAGAGAAATGTCCGACGAAAAAAAGAACGAGATCATGAAAGACATGATGACCACGATCAACAATCGTGTTTTGGCCCGTACTTTAGATTTGGTGGATGAACGAAATTTGCGAAAGTCATTTGAGTCATTGCTTGATAAAAATGACCAGGCCAAAATTGAATCGTTTTTATCAGAAAATAATATTGATTTAAAAATAATTGCCGTAGAAGAAGCAATGCTCTACAAGATGGAATTGGTTAATACTTTAGGAAAATAGCCATGCAAAAAATAATAGAACACAATAAATTTCCGGAGTTGAAACCCCCATCTACCCTTTTCTTGGACAAGGCAAAAGAAGGGAAGAAAAATGGCGAGAAACAACAAAAACCAGAGGAAAATCCAGAAAAAGAAAATACCGTAAAAGATTCCGAAAAAAATAAAGTTGAAAATTCGGAAAAGATAAAAGAGCTGGAAGAGTTAGTCAAAAAAATAAACCAGGATGAAAAAGCCAGGTTTGAAAAAAGATTTGGTAAAGGACTCTGGGGAAAAGTCAATCATTGGTTAAATAACACCGATAAGGGCAAGATGGTCAAGATGTCGGCCAAGATAATTTTGGGCGGAACAGCATTGGTTTCGGTAACCGCAATGAGCGGTGGCTCAGCGATTTGGTTGGCTCCTTTGGTCTATGGCGCCGGTTCAAAAAATGTTATCGATGGGGCGATAGAAGCGGTTCAATACTTTGCCAAGGGAGGAGGAAGAAATAGATTAAAAATGGAGGCTGAAAAACAAAACACTTTATTATCATTAAAATCAAAAGCGAAAAAGTTATTTAGCGGCGAGAAAAAAGACCAAGACAACAAAGAAATGTTTATGTCGCCTGAAGAATATTTGATAAATACGATAAAGGTTTGTGAACAAAATGTCAGCAATGTAATCACAGAAAATATGAAAGCGGAAGCCAGGGCGAAATTGTGGAGAACTATTTTATCCTCTACCGCCACCATCGGTTTCGGGTTGGTAAATGGAATTCCATTGGGAATCCAAAATTTTGACGGCAAAGAGATGTCGCATCATGTTTTTTGGTCGTTACGCAAAGGACTGGAATTTGTATATAATACGGGTGAAAAATTGGCCCAGACTCATTCATCCAATCTTTTTGGCCTTGCCACTCATACCATGGGCGAGGTTGGAACAAAATTCGTCCCAAGCAAACTACTCGTCGGTCCGGCCACCGCAATCATTGGTACCTTTATAAAGGAGGGGGCAAAAGTCGGAAAAACTGGATGGCAAAAAATCCATGGCGGGGGCAAAAAAATATTGGATCAGATTTCCCAAAAAAAACAAAATATAATAATTGAGGTGGTTTCCGACGAGACGAATAGTGATTTATTGAAAGTGGACGAGATATCTGATTCCATTCCCAAATCTATTGATGAACTCAAAAAAAATAAAAAAGAAACTGTTTTCAAAAATAATGAAAATGGCGATATTACTAAGGTTTGGTTAGACGAAAATATCGAATCCATAAAAAATCAAGAGTACCTTTTGTTTGCAAAAAAAATCCATGAATGTGCAGATATTTGTTTTTCACTAGCAAAAAATGATATTCCACTGGAAAATATTAAAGAGAAATATATTGCGTTTAAAAAAATATTAATAAAGGAATTAAAAAGAAATGATTGGAATCCTCAAGTATTTTTTTCGTCATTGAAACGTAATCAACCTGATACCCAATTAATCGATTGCTTTGTTGATGGTTGGGGTAGCCTAGAAAAATATCTTCAAGCAAGTATCATTTCTGCACAAAAAAACAATAAGAATGAAAAAGAAGATATTAGTCCCTTTTACGATCTTCCAGTTGAGTCCAATCGAACGGTTATGGCGGTGGAAAACTTGGAAAAAAACGGATTATTTGAAAAAGGTGACGAGGAATCTCCATATGGATATTTTGTTTCCACAAACGGTCAGAAATATCCGGTTCTTGGTCGCAATAGCGAAAAAATTAACGGAGGAGTATATCCAGGTGGAAGCGATAGAGAAATATTGGTCGTGGACGATCAAGACGAAACAATAAGAGAGTCTTACAACGAGTTAAAAAGTCAGCTCGACCAATTTTTCAAAAACAAAAAAAACAGACACGAAAAAGATATTTTGCAAAAAGTTTATGCATATGTAGAAGAAAAAATGCCTTTCGATGAAAATAGAGTGAATATGATAATTGCCTTCAAAGAAAATCAATTGAATAGTCTGGGAGTGTTTATCCGAATGAAAGCCGGTGTGTGCCGACATCAAGCTTTGTTCGTAGCCTATTTACTGGAAAAATTGAAAGAAGAAAATTATCTAAAAGGTAATTTTAGTATGGAACGAAATAGTATCAAACAGGTCGGCGCTCATGTTTGGATTAGATATACCAGGAGAGATGGACTGGAATATATCCTGGACACCGCCTTAAGGTTTTTTGGTACAAAAAAGGAAGCCAAGAAAAAAGGGGCCTGGAAGTACGAATTGGAAAATCGCAAATAATTCTATTTTTCTCAAGGAAAAAACCCGCTGACCAAGCGGGTTTAAGTTTGTTTAAAAAGAAGAAGGAGAGGATCCCGTGGCAAGCGGGATTTTTTTTGAATGGAGGGAGGGGAGGAATTTTGGGGGCGGCTCAAGTTTTTATCTGTACAGCTTGAGCCATTTCAAAATTTGTTTAAATACTTTTCCGGCTACGATGAACCAGAAAAATATTCCAAATTTGAAATACCCCCAAATTCCTACAATAGTGAATATCATCCCTCCGATGATAATCACTATCCCTCCGATAATCAGGCCGAATGGCCCGATAAATCGAAGAAAATCGTCTGGATGGTGATTGGCCATCCAGGCCAACCCGGTTGTCCCGACGATCAAGAGACAACCTGTGAAAAATGTGAGGGCCACCGCTATAAATATTATTAAAGCGCAGCCGGTGGCCCCCATATATAATTTTATCCAGAAATTTAAGCCCTGCCACCAGGCGAGGGCTTTTTGCCACATATTCATCCTTTCTTTACCTCCTTTCTATATTAAGGTGAAAGGATTTTTTCCTTCTTCTTTTTAAAGAGCATTTGCTCTTTGTTTTTATTTTGGCGTTTATTATATCATAATTTCATATTATTATCAAGACTTTGAGTCATTCTTATGATACAAATCGCAGAAATAATGTATGATATTAATTTTCAACATCTAATTTTGTCTTTATCCATTGACAAAATTATAATAATTTAACATTATGTAGTCTGATAATTAATCTAATAACAAAACTTATAAAAAATGAAAAAAGATTATTGGGACAAATATATAGATGACTTATTGATTGATTTGGGAGCGGACGATTGGTCTAAAGAAGAAAGAGACAAGATACGAGATCAAGTGGCGGAAGCCTGGCAAACTCAGTTGATGGCCGATATCACCGGTAAATTAAATAGTTCTCAAAAAGTAACCTTAAAAACTATGTTAAGTGAGGACAAAACAACGCTCCAGATCATCAATTTTCTCTATTCTATCCGTCCGGATATTATGAAAATAGTAGAATCCAGTATGATTGAGTTCAAAAAACAGTTGTTATCTTGATATTTTTTCTTTAGCAATAATCAGTCTGCCACTATCTTTTTGTCTTGACTGAATTGACAATTCCCCCTACAATTATTTCTTAATATATCTTTATTTTAGAAAATAATAATTTGTTACAAATATGAAAACTATAGAAAAAGAAAATTTGGTTTTTTCGCCACAAGAAGTTCGTGAATCAAAGCCAAATGTTAATTTGGAAAAATATCTGGAGAAACACTCTGATTTTAATCAGTTATTAAAAAAACCAAAGAAATCAGATGTTAAAGAAATTACTGATAAACATACTTTGGGTTTAGAGAAATCAACCAAGCAATTGGCCGAGACACAAGGATTGGACAAAGAGAGTCAAAAATCATTGGTGGAAAAAACTTCATCTACCTTTAAAACTATCTGGTCTTTACCGGTAGTCAGAGACGTGATCGCCCAAGGGAAAAATTCTCTTGAAAACATTAAACAACTTGGGACGAACATCAAAAATACTCTATATGATTCACTGGGAAATTTATTGAAGTTTGGTCAGGGTGAGACAGATAAATTGGTTTTTCCAAATCAGAAGAAAAATATCGAACAAGTAAAAGCCAAATTGGCTGAAATCAGAGAAAAAAACGAAAGGATTTTGCGCCAAAACGGATTTTTTGAAAACGAAACCATGAAAAAAGTCGCCAATTTTTTTGGTGAAGTAAAATCAGCAACTATCGATTTTACTATCGGTGCCGGCACTTTTGTTGCAACGACCGGTATTTTGGCTCCGGTCAATCCTGTAGTAGCAGTTGTGTCCGGTGTGGCCACAACGGCTGCAGTAATTGGCGGAAAATCGGAATATGACAGGCAAAATAAGGAAAATCAAGCAAGGGTAAAAAATCTAACGGATCGGAAATTGGAAAATCTCGCGGCTAAAATTAATCAAGAAGAAGACATTTTGACTTTAGTCGCCTATCAAAAGTCTCTACCATTTTTGGCGATAAGCAAAAAAGAAACAGCCAAGTTGGAAAATGCGTTACTGAATAACATTGACAAAAAGATACAAGAAAACAAGTCAAAGTCAGTCAAATATTCAATCGAAGGCAAAGAGTTGAAGTTGATTGTGTCAAAAAATGATGAAAAAACAATCGATGACTTGAGCAAAAATTTTATTGAAAATTTTACCAATGACCTAAAGAAAGAAAAATTGGTATTGGATCGTAAAAAAATCGCCCAGGAAAGTCTAAGGACAGCTATGGCCGCGCCAAAAAATATCGCCAAAACTGCCTACAACATGTTTTTATCCAATCTCAAGACTCGCGGACCAGTCTATGCCGCATTACTTACCTTTGCTGTAGCATACAAGTGGAGTACAGGACAAGCTGACGCCCAAGATTTGCACGCTACCATTGATTGGGATCAGGTTTGGCACAATGCTCCAGCGGAGATAAAAAAAGCAGTTGGTTTGGACGATGCAAAATTTGGAGAGAATCATCATTACGTTGATAAAGATTTTTCTGACCCGCACGAAAAACAACAATTTGAAACTTTTTACACAAACAATACCGATAAATTTCAGGTCAATCTGATGGTCAACGGAAAAGAACAAGTTGGCAATTTTCATCATTATTCTCAAACCGATGCCCAGCATTTTGCCAATATTTTGGACGCGGATGAAAAAAAAGACTTTGGAGTTTCTGAATATGCCAAGATTATTGAAAAAAATCATGGTATGAGTCCTGCGAATTTGAATGGATTGAGCGACGAGATTCATCTTTTGCCCAAGTTTTTTAAAGAAGCTTCTCCCGAACAAATAAAAGAATATTTTAGAAATCACAATATCGACATCGATAGTCCCAAAAATTTGGCGGTTGAAAATAATAAGTTTGTCATTGAGCTAATTAACAAAGCTAAAGGCTTGCCTGACTCGGTCCTAAATAATAAAGACTGGCAAGATAGTTTTAGTGAAATGACTAGAAAAGCCTTGAATATGGCTGACAAATATCCAAAAATATCGGAGTTGGATTCGGTAAAAAATTTATCTGACAAAGATCTAGAACATCCCGAGATACTACAATGTTTACAGGATTATTTTGCGACTACGAATAAAAGTAATGGACCGATTGCTCTAGGTAATCTTGATGGTAATATTGCGGATTATCAAAAATTGTTTCAAAAACACGTACAAGATAATTTAGAAAAGAAGCCGGAAGCCAATTATCTTGGTGCAGTTTTGGCTGATACTTATGCCTGGGGGAGAAATAATATAAAGACTATCGTCATCTCAACGGTTGTTGTCGCCTCCTCTCTCGTATTTAAAAATAGGATCACTAGCGGCGTTTCGTATGTCTGGAGTAAATTGACCAAGAAGAAAAAAGCCAAAGCAACCGGCCTACCAACACTACGATTTTAAATTTTAAAAAATATATTAATCATATGAAAAAGAACAATGATAATTTAGTTTTCGCAAGTGTCAAGAAATCAACTTCTTCCGATTTTGGTATTGATGAAAAAGAAATATCCATTTCCGATCAACAAAAAATACTTATCACTGTAATATATGCAGACAAAAAGCGTAAATATAGCGATGTTTTTTCCGCTAAAGACAAAGTGGATTACGAATCTATTTCAGATGAATATTTAAAAAAATTCTCCCAACAAACAGGGGCGGATAATATTGATTATTTATTGGCTAATCAATACAAGATTTTTGAGAATATCGAGATACAAAAGAAAATCAATCTGGCATTTAATGATTTTTTTACGGAAAAAAAAGAAAAATCAGGTCTTAATCGGGTCTTGAAAGAGATCATCAGCCAACCGAAAAAGGATCAAATGGAAAAGGTCAGAAAAGAAATTCAGGCTGTAAAACAAAAAAATGCAGACAAACAAAATATCAAAAACATAACTAGACCCATTTCCGACAAATCGAATAATGAAATAAAAAAAGATGTTCAAGAAACAAGTGGTTTCTTTTCTAAAATAACAAGAAGAATAACAGGGTTTTTTAGTATAAAGCCCGCCATTACTCGCAAGATTAATGAAAAACAATTGGCAGAAGATTTAAATACGGAAAGTACTCCTACTGAAGAAATCTCTAAAGATATAGCAAGCCAGCCGAATAATGAAGATGTTAACAAAGATAACCCGAAAAAAGAAGCAAAGAAAGAGGAACCTTGTTTAAAGTGCTTGGAATTTAGTTTGAGAAGAAGCGGTTCACGTTGCGGTAATTGCGGAAAAATACTTGAGAGCGTTGACTTGAACCAAATTGGTAACCTTGAAAAGATATTAAGCTATCACAAGACCATCAACAAAATTGATGATGAGGGCGGTATTGGTTCGTGCTATAGAGAACATTTACACAACACTTTGCAAGATCTTATCGAAGACCACTTGATAGATATCAAGACAAGATATTACGGCAACGAAGCATTTGAACCTTACGATTTGTATCGAGAATTAGGAGAAATATATACAATAAAATACGAACTCCTGAAAAAAGACTATCTACATAAAAACACAAATGATTCGGAGAAAGATTTTGAAACAAAGATGCAACGAAATACCGATGTCTATAACAAAAAATGCTACGAACATATGGATGAAAAAATCCGAGTTCTTTCTTCCGTTCTTGGAAAATTTCTTTGTCAGCCAAATGGAGTAGTGCCTGCTATTACCTCATCTCAGATATATTTATTAAAAGCGCATTGCTCGCAATTGGCATTATCTTTCTATATTGATGAAAATATTTCAATCGAGGAATTTGATTTTTATTCAAAAAAACAAACTCTTTATATTATTGATTCCAATTTAGATTTATTTAAACAGATACATCAAACAGTCGATGGATTGAATCCAAATGCTGAACAAAAAAAATTGGTTTCATTTATGGTAGAAGAAAATTTATTAAAGCTGCTAGAGGAAGACAATGAAATTATAGCTATCGAAGAACTAATAAAATCATTGAGCGAAAAGTCACGCGATATTATCAATCAAGACGGACAAGAAAATTGTGAACAAAATTCGGAAAACAATTTGATCGCTGCCGATAGCGAGATAGAAATTCCTCATAAAAAAGATCGTAGTATTTTTTTGTCTGACTTGTTCAATAGAGAAGAGATAAAGAGATTAGAAAAATTCATTATTTTTGTTACCAAGAAGATAAATAAGCTGATCGATGGAGATTTGGACAAAAAGTATTCTTTGAAACAACAAAGAGAAATTTTGATTGAAGGCGAAGGGAAAAAATCTTCAATTAAAGAAAAGTTTATTTCCGATGAAATTGAAAAACATATTATTTCGGCAAGCAAGACATTTGAAAAAGAAAACTTACATAAAAAAAGTAAGAAAAAGGATGAACGAATTGAAATAAATAATATTTTCGTAAGGAACATCAGTTCAATTACCGAAGAATTGATAGAAAAAATTTACCATGATCAAAAACAATGGATAAACGAGATAGATTTCAACATCCTTAGTCCATATCTAGCAAATGCTTCTATGAATAATCCAAATCTGCCAAATTCTTCATTGAAAAAATTATATGAGGAAGCTATGGACTATTTGTTTTTATCCACTCGCAACAAGACACATTTGTACCAAAATAATGCAGTTGACAAGAATCAGTTTACAAACGAATTCTGCATCTGGCTTGACAAAAAACTATCATATTTGGTGTCCGTCGAATTAAACCGGGTAAGCTACGCAGAATTCAAGAGTTTTCTTGGAACACTTCCAAAAAATAAACGAGGCGATACACGGAAATACAGAAGGAAGAATCCCCTTCTAGTTAATTTCCAACAAGATGAAAAAGATATTTGGTTGGAAAATTTAGTTAAAAATAGAGATAATAATTTTGTTACCAAAATTTTAAATATAACAGAAAATGATTTGCCGAAATCATAAATTTTTCGGTATAATTGATCTAGTTTAAAATAATATCAATATTGAAAGGAAATTTTTGGGTAAGAATTTTTTTCGTATCAATCACAATATTCGTGCCAGAGAAGTTTTTTTGGTTGATGAGACCGGTCAGGTATTGGGAAATGTTTTGTTGCAAGATGCATTACAAAAAGCTCAAATCGCCGAATTGGATTTGGTAGAGGTTTCGCCCAATGCCAAACCACCGGTATGCAAGATATTGGATTTCGGTAAGTTTAAATATGAGGTAGAAAAACAGGAAAGAAAGCAGAAAGCCAAAAATAAGTCCGCAGATCTGAAGGAAATACGTCTGTCATTAAATATCGACGACAACGACCTCAATGTTAAAATCAGAAAGGCTAAGGAATTTTTACAAAAAAAACATAAGGTTAAAGTATCATTGATGCTTAAAGGGCGTGAAGCGATGTTTTCCGACAAAGCGAGAGAGGTTATCAATTCTTTTTATGTAAAAATGGATGGGATGGCAAAGATTGAGGTGCCAATGAAGAGATTGGGGAAAAACTGGCAGATTACTATGGCACCCGAGACCAAGCCCAAGTTGAAAGAAGAACATATAGAAGATAATCAGCTCTCCAAGTAATTGACAATGTATTGTATTTTTGTTTTTACGTACTTGCTACTTAATTAAGATTAAGATATAATTTTATTTGTTTGTATTTATCGGTTGAATATTTATATATGCCTAAATTAAAGACACATCGTGGTTACAAAAAGCGATTGACGCGAACTGGCACAGGCAAGTTAACCAGAAAACATGCCGGCGAATGTCATTTTTTGGAGAAAAGAAGTGCCAAGAGAAAGAGAAAGTTGGCTGTAGCAAATACTATCCATCCGACCGCACTAAAAAGAATCAAAAAGACGGTTGTTTATTTGTAGTTTCTGCGTAAGGTTTGTTTTATAAGCCTAGATTTATGTTTTGATATTAATTTTTTTATATGACTAGAATAAAACGTGGTATTCTTACCAAAAAGAAACACAAGAAGTTGATGAAACTCACCAAGGGTTATCAAGGTCCAGAACGTGTAAAAACCAGAAAAGAAGGGTACTTGAAGGCGGGTCAACATGCGTTTGCCGGACGCAAAATAAAAAAGAGAGACTATCGGTCATTGTGGATTTTGCGTATTGGCGCCAAATCGCGCGAATTTGGACTTTCTTATAATCGTTTTATAAACGGCTTAAAGAAAGCCAATATAGAGCTGGATAGAAAGATATTGGCTCATTTGGCAGTGGCCGAACCGAAAGCATTTGAGGAGTTGGTAAAAAAAGCACAAACTGGCTTGGGAAAAGTGAAGGTTGGTGAATAAAAATAATGTAATTTTGGAAAGCCCCAGTATCCTGGGGTTTTTTTGTGAGTACAAAAGTTAATTTTATTTTATTTTTTTTCCAGATTGAATCCAATCGGGGTCTTCTGATTATGTTCTTCCATGGCGGCAGTCAGATTTATGTTGCCAAAATTTTTTTCATATTGCTTTATTTGGGCTCCCAAAGCATTGAATAATGCTTTAGCGTGTTGAGGACTAATCGACAATCGATTGATTACTTTCATCATGTTCATTTGTGGCAAATGTTGGGCAAAATCGAAGGTAAAGCCAAATGGGTTGTGATTAATAAAAACGGCGTCAGAGTATTTGGCTTCGAGTTTGTCAGGATCGATATTTATTTGTAGGCCTTTTTTTGATTGTTCGTTGTTTTCGTTCATTGATTTTTTTAATAAATATTGTAATTGTATTTCAGTTGAATTATACGACAAATTAAAGATTGATTAAATGACAATTAGAAGTATTTTTACCCTTGACTTGGGAGGCAAAAATACGGTAAGCTGTTTATTAGTCACATTTGTGTAAAGTATCCTTTCTTTATCATATGAAAGGGTGTTTTTGGGTCTATTTAATCAATAACTTACAAAAAAAATGAATGACAAAAACAAATTTATTTTGACCAAGCAGGGACTGGAAGAAATCAGAGACGAATTGGAAAAATTGTACGAGGAAAGAAAACAGGTCGCGGCAATGATAAAAGAGGCTCGCAGCTATGGAGACATCTCAGAAAATTCAGAATATTCTCAAGCAAAAGAAAGACAAGGCATGCTTGAAGGCAGAATTGCCGAGTTGGAGAATATTTTGAGAAATGCCATAATGGCCGAAGATAGCAGTTGTCGTCCCCATGTTGTTTGCGTTGGTTCAAAAGTAAAGGTAAGAAATTTGAATCAAGAAATTGATTATATTTTGGTGGGAGCAACACAGTCAAATCCCAAGGAAGGAAAAATATCGGTTGACTCTCCGGTTGGGAAGGCATTGTTGGGTAAATCTGTAGGCGAAGAGGTAACCGTGCAAGCTCCGGGTGGACAGATAAAGCTAATGGTAAAACAAATTGCCTAGGTTATCAAAGGAAGCAATTTGTAGAAAATCCCAATTTTAATCTAATTGGGATTTTTATATAATGAAAAGGACGAAAAGATCATCAAATAATTAATAGGCAAAAATATGAACCAAGAAATTGAAGGGCATCAAAGTGTCGAGGAAGTACGGCGGGAGAAATTAAACAAAATTATTCAAATGGGGATAATCCCATATGCTGATCGAGGAGAAAAAACTGCCGATATCGCGGCTATACTATCCAATTTTGAAAAATGGATGGAAAAGGATATTTTCGTTTGCGGGCGGATTATGGCTATCAGAAAACATGGAAAAGCTATTTTTGCGGATTTAAAAGATGATTCGGCGGAGATACAGCTCCATATTAAGGCGGATAATTTTTCCAACAATGAATTTGAATTTTTTGATGAACTGATTGATATTGGAGATTTTTTGCAAATTTATGGAAAATGTTTCAAAACTAAGCGTGGCGAGAAATCAGTTGAGGTTTCGATGTTCAAACTTTTATCCAAATCCTTGTTACCTTTACCGGAAAAATGGAAAGGATTACAAGATGCAGAAAAGAGATATCGATGGCGTTATCTGGACTTGTTGACCAATGACCAGATCCGTGATCGTTTTCGTTTACGAGCGCGTATGATCAGCGCTATGCGAAAGTTTATGGACGAAAGAGGTTTTTTAGAGGTTGAAACCCCTGTTTTACAGTCAAGCGCCGGCGGCGCGATCGCAAAACCATTTTTGTCCTATTATGATGCCATGGATTGTCCGGTCAAATTGAGGATTGCTCCGGAATTATATTTGAAAAGACTGTTGGTGGCAGGATACGAAAAAGTTTATGAAATTGGCAAGGTATATCGCAATGAGGGACGAGATCCATCTCATCTTCCGGAGTTTACCATGTTTGAATTTTATCAAGCATATTCAAATTACGAAGATTTGATGACAATGACAGAGGAAATGATCGCCAAGGTTTTGAAAGATACAGTTGGACGAATGTCTGTCAAAATAGGAGAACATAACATAGATTTAATTCCCCCCTACCCCAGGAAAAATATTTTTGAAATTATTAAAGAATACGGCGGACAGGATTTGTCTCAATACAAGACAGCACAAGATTTATTGACATATATCAGGCAAGCCGGTATCAAAATTGAAGGGAATTTGGAAAAATTTGGGTATGGTAAATTATTGGATGAAATTTATAAAAAAATTGCTCGACCAAAGGTGATTGATCCTGTTTTTTTGATTGATCATCCGATTGAATTGTCTCCTTTAGCTCGAAAAAAAGATGCCGACCCGACCAGAGTTGATCGTTTCCAATTGATAGTCAATGGTTGGGAAATTTGCAATTCATTTTCCGAGTTGATAGATCCGGTAGACCAAGAGGAAAGGTTCAAAATACAATCATCTTTGCGCTCAGGAGGAGATGAAGAAGCGCATGAATTTGACGAAGACTATGTTGAAGCAATGAAATATGGCATGCCGCCGATTGCCGGTTGGGGAATGGGATTGGATCGAATGATGTCATTATTGACAGGAGTTGACAATTTGCGTGAGTTGATTTTGTTCCCTTTTGTGAAGAAGAAAGAGAAAGAAGAAAAGGACAATATAATCGTTGATAAAAAAGAAATTATTGATAACCCGCCGATAAAACCAAGCAAGGAATTGTTGGATGATTTGGATTCCAAATTGCTTGCCAGTGATTTATTTGATGATAATGAGCTGGACAAGTTAAATATTGAGACGATGGGAATTAGTCATGCTGATGCCTTGGAGTTGATGAAAAATAATCTTGAGTCGAAGAATCTGCAAAAACATAGTCTTGCGGTGGAAGCAATCTTAAAAAAAGTTGCGCAAAAAATCGGGGCTGACGAAGACGTCTGGTCAATTGCTGGTCTATTACACGATATAGACTATGAGAAGACAATGAAAGAACCAACACGACATTGTTTGCTGACTGAAGGTATTTTAAAAGCCAAGAAAGTAAGTCCGTTGATTATTCAGGCCATCAAAGCTCATAATCCTGAGTGTGGCGGCAAAAGAAAAACCAGATTAGACTACGCTTTGTATGCGATTGATCCCTTGAGTGGCTTTATTATTGCCTGCGCCTTGGTAACACCGGACAAAAAATTGACAAATTTGACAGTAGAATCAATTTTAAGAAAGTACAAAGAAAAATCATTTGCCAAAAGTGCAAATCGAGAAGCAATGCTTTCTATTGTCCAATTGGGAATTGAATTGGAAGATTTTGTCGAGTTGGGATTGGAAGCCCTAAAAGAAATTAGTCAGGAACTAGAATTATAGGTATAAAAAATGAAAGAATTTAATGATCATTTTGGCAATAGTAGTGACATTCATGAAGTCAATATTGAGTTTATGTCAAAATATACAAAAATGGGAAATGTGTTGGGAGTTGACAATATTCGTACCAAGAAAGAATATTTTGATCCAGAAAAAGTTCGAGAAGATCTTATTAAAAAAGCCCAGGAATTGGCTAAAAAAGATTGTGTTAGGTCTTTGTACAAGGAAATATTTGGCTATTGATCGTCAATTTTAATACTGATTCTATTTTTTAAACATAATGATTGAGAATTTTACAGATTCAAAAAAAGAAAATAGTATGAAAGGAACCGTTTTTTATGGTTCTCATGGTTTTTTAAAACGATTTGGAGACAATATTATTGATATAAAAGATAAAGGTAAAAGTTGTAATAATTCTGAAGGTTTGATTTTTGAAGAAAAACCGGGAGAAAACCAAAAAAAATATAAGGATATCATGATAAAAAATATAAGGGATTTTGTTTATAGTGTTAAAGAATATTTCTTGGAGAAGAATGAAACAGAATAATTTTTTTGGAGAATAACATGTTGGAAAATTTGCAAAAAGAAGAGATTGTTCCTGAGCGTAATCATGTCTGTTGTGGAAGATGTGCCAAAGAAGCCAGTAGTAGATTGAGTCAATTGAGAAGCATCTTGTTGGATAATCCAGGCGAATATTTGCATTACGATAATATTTTTATCGAATTTTCTAATCCGATCGTAGCTTATGACGATTGTGACAAAAAAAGATATTTTTTTACCGCTAAAGGAGAATTGTTTAACAGCAAGAATGATTCTCTGAAAGCCAAGGTACTTTTTTCCAATTTATTGGACAATCCAATATTGTTTGAAAAATCATCTCAGAAGAGATCAATGATTTTACGCAACCCGTATAGAGACGATTCTCCAAAGTGGACTGAAGAGATAGAACGCAATTACGGTACAAAAAACTTATTTTTGGTCTCATTGGCCGACGACAATATATCCGAAAATAAAGATTTCGGTTTGGTTTTTAGCATGTACTCTTCGATTCTGGATGTATTAAAGGAAAGAGAGAAAAGAGAAAAGATTGTGTCTCTAAAAAGAAAAATATTGGGTTTAATCAGAACTTCGACTGCTGAAGAAATTGAAGATAAAACAGGCGTTGATTTTCTTCAGGGAATTATTGAAGAAGGAATATATTCTTCTCATTTTTTTGAGAAATTAAAATTTTATTATAATAATCGTTGAAATGGAAAGATTTTTTCCAAAATCATATCCCGAAGATAGACCGGTACCCAGTAAGAAAATGTCGGTAAAAACCCTGACAGCCAGTGTGTTTGTGATTGACGCCATGCCTTTTGGCACGGTTTATGACGAAAAAACCGTTAAGATGGATCCTTTGGACCTGGGAGACAATAGGAAAATTTTGCTTGAAAGAGCAAGAATAGTTTTGGATACAACTAGAAAAGGATTGAAACTGGAGGAAGATCCAAGAGAATTGAAGGTGGAAGATATGTTAAAAGACCATGAGCTATTAAAGAATATAAATGACGCTGGATTTGATTCTAAAATAATTAAAATCCTGACGGAAATAAAAAGATATCTTTTGAAATGGTTTAACGGATCATAGAATCGAATACGGATCGACATCGATTGTCCAGCCATCTGGTATCATAGTTAAAAACTGCTGTAAATTTTGACCTTTGAGAATGATATGCCAGCGGTATTTATTTTTTATTTTGTGTAAAAATGTTGGTGAGGGACCCAGGATAGCCTGTAGGTCTTTATTTTTTTGTGTGGAAAATGCTTGGTTTAATACCTTGAAAACTTTAATTACTTCACTTCGGCATTTTGCCTGGTCAGGAGATTCATATAATAAACGAACAAGATTAACAAAAGGTGGAAATAGACTTTTTTGACGTTCGATCAATTCCGAATATGCAAAAAGCTGATAATCTTCTTTGGTCAAGGTTTCTAACAAGGGATTTTCCGGATCGAATGACTGGATAAATACTTTGCCGGGGGTTTGACCTCGCCCAACACGACCAATTAATTGCAGCAAGAGCGAAAAATTTCTTTCTGTAGAACGAAAATCCGGCAAATTGAATCCGGCATCGGCATTGATAATGCCGATCAAGTCGACATTGGGCAAATCCCATCCCTTGGCGATCATTTGGGTACCGATCAAAATATCCGCCTGATGCGATTTGAAACTGGCAAAGATCTTATGATGGGCATTTTTGGTCTGAGTGGTATCGTGATCCATTCTCAAAATTCTAGCTTCAGGGAATAATTGACTGGTGTCTTGATGGACTTTCTGAGTACCGGCGCCATAAAATTTGATAGCGTGGCCGGAGCATTGAGGACAGGTGCGAGGGTTTTTTCCCTGTTGTCCGCAGTGATGACATACAAGCGATTCCTGATTGAGATTAATATGATATGTAAGTGGAATATGACAATTGGAACAAAGGGCTACATAGCCACATTCTCGACAGAATACATAGGTAGCCAAACCGCGGCGATTGAGAAATAGAAGTATCTGTTTTTTTTCCGTCAAAGCTTGCCTGATGGCCAATTGCAAAGAATAACTTAGCAAACTTTTGTTTTTGGCTGCAAATTCATCACGCAAATCGATCATAAAAAATTCTGGGCGTCGGTATTTTTGTGGAGATGACAATTCAGATATTGTCTGATTTAGGCGCAACAATTGATAGTGTCCTTTTTTAGCTTGCCAAAATGTTTCCAAACGAGGAGTGGCACTTCCTAGAATCAATTGAGAATTGGTCAATTCGCAGTATTTTTTGGCTACTGTTACAGCATGATAACGGGGAGTCATGTCCTGTTTGTAGCTGAATTCATGTTCTTCATCAATAATAATCAAACCTAGATTTGGAATCGGGGTAAAAAGAGCTGAACGGGAACCGATAACAATCCTGGCCTGACCATCGAAGATTTTCATCCACTGGTCGTATCTCTCACCAAGACTCATGTGGGAATGATAAATTGCCAATTTTCCCTGAAATCTTTCTAAAAAACGAAGGATAGTTTGGGGTAATAAGGCTATTTCTGGAACTAAAACAATAACATTTTGTCCTTTTTGAAGAGCCGCCGCCGCCGCTTGCAGATAAATCTCAGTCTTGCCACTGCCGGTACGGCCAAAAAGTAGGATTGGTTTTGGGTTTTCTTGTTGACTTTGGTATTGAATTGCTTGCAACGCCTTGCTTTGATCGGTTGTGAGTGAAAGATTGGGGATATTGTTGTTTTTTTCAAATACCTCCGGGGTTCGAATCGTTTTTTCCTGACGTGAAGTGAGCAAATTATTTCTTATCATTAGATTCAAGGTAGCTCGAGATACTTTTAGCTCTTGGCGAATAGTTGTCCAAGGAGCGGAGCGTCTGTATTTGAGAAAATCAATGATTGATTTTTGTTTGCCGGTTTTTGGTTGAATTGTGGTGCTATTTTTTACTGAATTAAGCGAAATTATCTCGCTAAACTTTGGCTTTATGACAGGTGGAAGAAGGCAATATTTTTTAATAATCAAACCTTTTTTGACTAGAATCGATAGCTCTTTTTGACTGTTTGGACCAAATTTTTCAGAGATAATTTTTTCCGGTGTTGGTTTTTTTGTATGAAATAAAAAATTGATAATTTTGTTTTCTTTTGATTGTTTGTCGATTTTTTTTGTTCCCAATTTATAGATAGGAATTATCGATTGAGTAACAAATGAGGGTATCATGGCGAAAATTGCTTGTCCCGGGGAACAAAAATAATAATCAGCGATAAAATTGGCGAGGGCGATTTGATATTTATTTAGAATAGGTTTATTATCGATAATTTGTTGGACGGATTTTAATTTGTATCCCTGCGGGCCTCGGTTGTGAATGGCAACGACAATACCATGAACCAAACGACGACCAAATGGGACCAAGACCAATTGACCAATTTGAATCGATTCGACTAGTTCTTGTTTGATCAGATAAGTGTATCCTTCTTTTTGCGTGTGGCCAGTTTTACTATCAACAATAATCTGACAATATTTGTTATTCATGTTTTTATTATAACTTGGCAAGAATTAAAAAAGCAGATAAATATTTTATCTGCTTTTTTAATTCTAAGTTATTAATTTTTTAGCGTGATTTGATCATTTTTGTTGTCAAAGTCGTCGTAATTAATAAATTTGTAGTATTCGCGCAGTTTTTTTAGTTTTTCCCGGGCACCATCTTCTTTGATAGAATCAAAGACAATTTTGCTTTCTTCGGGAGTTAATTTGGCTTTTTGACAAATTTCTTTGTGGACTACTCGGACTACATCCAAGTTCAAGTCTTCTGCCGGCATTTCCAGCTTTCGAAAATTGTTTTCTAACATGTCGCCTCCTTTAGGCAAATTAAAAAAGTCACAATATTTATTTTATGACTTTTTATACTTTTTTGACAGGTTTTTTTGGAAAATTAGAGATTAAATAATTTGATTGCGTTTTCCGAGGTGTTTTTCCCTACTTCTTCAATAGTCATATCTTTTAATTCGGATATTTTTCTGGCAACTTCAACGACAAATGACGGTTCGTTTATCTGCCCCCGATATGGCACGGGAGTAAGATAGGGAGTGTCAGTTTCCAATAGAATACGATCAATAGGGGTTTGTCTGATGGTTTCCAAAATATTCTCGTCGCTAGTATAGGTAATACTGCCGGTAAAACCGAGATGAAATCCCAAATCCAGAATTCTCTGCGCCAAAGACCAATCTCCTTCAAAACAATGCCAAACTCCTCTAATACCTTCGGACTTGTAAAGAGACAGGATTTCCATGACATCGTCGGCAGCGCCTCTGGCATGCACGATTATAGGCTTGGCTTCTTGAGCAGCGATAGAAATAAATTGTTGAAATATTTTGCGTTGATTTTCGATAGTATTGGAATTGCGATGATAATCCAAACCAATCTCACCCACGGCGACGATTTCCGGATTGGCGATCAGTTCAGCTAGGGCTTGCATGTTTTCTATGTTGGCAGAATCAACGTGATTGGGATGAACTCCGGCAGCGGCAAAGACCAAATCGTTGCTTTTAGCCATTTCAAAAGCGGAAACAGAACTAGCCAAATCTATCCCGGGATTAATTACGTGAGTAACATTGGCTTCTTTGGACCTTTTTATAACATCTTTGATATCGGGGTATTGGGCGAGATTAATGTGACAATGAGAATCGATAAACATAAAAACAAAAATTAATAATTAACAATGAAAAATGAATAATAAAATATTTTATAAATAATTACAAAAAAACATAGGCTAAACAGCAGATGATAACGACGAAAGCAAATAATTTTCTTTTTTTGATTCTTTCTTTTAGTAAATAAACGGAAATGATTGTAGTTAAAATCGGATATAGAAGTCCGATTAGACTGGTTTTGGCAACTCCGATATATTTGAAACTATAGTAGGACAAAACCATAGTTAATACTGCAAATACGGCGATTAACCATGTTTGCCAGAGATTTTTTTTGGTAGCTAGTTTGAATTTGTTGCGAAAACTAAAATAAAAAATCAGGGCGACAAAACCGGTGCGAATAAAATACAGAGAGGCAGGACTAAACACGTTGAGCAGTTGGTTAATAAATAGGCTTTCAATCGAGGCAAGAATAATGGAGAGTAGCAATGGTACGGTTATAGAAAAATTGTCGATTCGCCAGCGATGAATATGGCTAATAAATAATGTGGGTGCTGCTACCAAGGCAGCAATAATTATCTTGTCATTGCGTTCATCCGGGATTAAAAGTAAGGACAGAAAGATGGTAAAAAGGGGTTGGGTAATGGATATCAACTGAAAATCAGTTAATGATTCCTTTTGCAGACAGGCATAATAAAAATAGTTCCAGATAGCCGCAAGTGAGATCATACACACAAAGGCCAGGATCGATTCCCAATTCCAAAACAATTCCCAATTGATACCTCCCAGCCAGGGCAAGGCAAAAGAAGTGGTTAAACAAAGGAATATAAATAGCCAGATCATGAATGACAGAACATGCATTTTTTCACGAGAAAGAAGATGTTTGTTGACGGTAGTGGCAATTACATTGGCTAGCGCCGAACCAAAAGCGTAGAACATCAATACAATTTTTAATTTTTAATTTTTAATTTTTAAACACATATTGTTTAGAAACTAAAAATTAGAAATCGATGTTATTGAATTCTGGGAAATAATGGATTGATAGGTTGAATTTCGATGTCTGATTTAAGTTGTCCCCAGGTTAATAATTGTTGATACTTTTCGGTGTTGTCTGTCTGATTTTTCGAACTATCAAAATAATCTTGGCCGAGAGCAACCAAAATTTTTTGGGAAATTTTTGGAGTAATTGGCTCAAGCAATAAGGCAATTAGTCTAATCGTTTCAATTAAATTTAAAATAACCGTTTTTAGTTTGGCGGCGTTACCGTTTTTTGCCAATTCCCATGGTTTCTGATCATCCACATATTTATTGGCAACTTCGATCATAAGCCAAATTTCTTGCAACAACAAATCTGTCCGACCAAATTTTCCCTGATTAAAATCATACGAGGAAATATCCGGAATGTTAATAGGGATATCTTTTTCTAACATGGCATTAGATAATATTTTGCCGGCAAAATATTTTTGGTTCATGGCAATAACGCGTGAAACTAGATTACCGAGCTTGTTGGCCAATTCGGAGTTGTATATTTCCTGAAAACGCTCAACTGTCATATCGCTATCTTGAAAAGCACTGATTTCTTTTAATAAAATTAGACGCAAGGCATTTGGTCCGTATTTGGCGGAAAGTTCTTGAGGATCAATCACATTTCCCAGACTTTTGCTCATCTTTTGCCCGCCACTAAGAATATGGCCATGGGTATAAATAATTTTTGGCAAAGGCAAATCTGCAGCCAACAAGATGGCCGGCCAAATGGCGGCGTGAAAACGCAAGATATCGTGACCGATCAAATGAGTGTTGGCTGGCCAATATTCGCGAAGCTTATTGTTTTGATCAAAATAGTTTATACCGGACAAATAGTTGGTTAAAGCATCACACCAGACATACATTACTTGACTCTGATCACCGGGGACTGGTACTCCCCAAGGCATTTTTTCTTGGGAACGGGAAAAACTGACGTCCAAAAGTCCGTCTTTTAGAAGCGATACTATTTGATTCTCGCGTTCTAAAGGTAATATTTTTAATTCACCGGAAGTTATTTTTTGCAAAATAATTTCGGAAAACTGGGATAATTTAAAAAAATAATTTTCTTCTGAGATTAATTCTGGTTTTTTGAGGTGGTCAGGACATTCTCCGTGTTCGTTGAGTTCATTTTCTTTTTTATAGGCTTCACAACCGGAACAGTAAAGACCGCTGAATTGTTTTTTTTCCAGAAGTCCTTTGGCTTGCAGTCTATTCCATATTTCAAAAACTGTCGGCCAGTGTTTTTTCTGGTCGGTAGTACGAATGAAATCGTTATAAGAAACCTGATGGTCGTCGATCATTTTTTTGACTAAAGAACTAATATGATCAACGTATTCTTGCGGCGTTTGACTATTTTTCAAAGCTGTATGATAAATCTTGGAACCATTTTCGTCCGTACCGGTCAGAAAAAATACATCTTTTCCTAATAATCTTTGCAGACGGGCAATGGCGTCCGCTTGGAATGTTTCCAAGGCAAAACCAATGTGGGGTTTACTATTGGCGTAAACAATAGATGTGGTTATGTAAAATTTTTGGGACACTTTATTCAATTAATAATGGATAATGAATAGTGAATAATATGTATTATTATTTTGATTCTTGCTACTTGCTACTTGATACTTTTTTCAAGTTTTCTAATATATAGTATAACTTTTTCCACTCAGTTTGCGCCAGGGTTTGGGCTCGCCGAGTGGGATCAATTTGTGCTTCGGTTAGAATATTTTTAATCTGATCTTTGGGGATTTTATAACCGGATGATAAATTATTGAGAATAGTTTTACGGCGAGAAGAAAAACCAATTTTGATCAAGCGAAAAAAGTCCTCAAAATTATCTGCATCCGGGGTTTTGATATTATCCACAGCTAAAACAGCGGAATCAACTTTGGGGATTGGCCTGAAAGCTGATTTGTCAACTTTGCAGATTAGTTTGGGCTGGCCATAAGCATTGATCAGATTTGATAGTTTGGTTTGATTATCGGGCGCGGCTATGATTTTTTTGGCGACTTCGTATTGAATCATCAAGACGACAGATTGCGGCAACGATAAACCATGCTGAAAAATATTTCGAAAAATCAATCCGGTAACATGATAAGGAATATTGGCGACAATTTTATATTTTTTGCTCTTGATGTATTGTCGCCAATCAATCTGGTTGAAATCGGCGTTAATAATTTTTAAGTTGGAATATTTTTGCTGAAGTTTTTCCAAATCAGGAATCAAAGAGTCGTCGATTTCAAAAGCAATTACTTTCTGGACTTTTTGACATAATTGTTCAGTCAGTATTCCCCTACCCGGCCCGATTTCGACGACAATATCTTCAGATGACAAATCAGCTGCCTCGATAATTTTTGGCAGCAAAGATTTGTTGACTAAAAAATTTTGACTGAAACGGACCAATTATTATGATTAATTATTTTTGATGGATTATAATCATATCGGTGAGACAGTCACTTCGGCTAAACCTTGTCCCAATGGAGCAATGGCAGCAAAGGCAACTGAATTGAGGTCAATAATACGACCAGTCCATTCGGCCGGACCATAGTCATTGACGACTACCACGACTGAGGCGCCTGTGGAATTGTTGGTGACCAAAAGATTGGTACCTTTTGGGTAGGTTCGGTGTGCGCAAGCTGGGGTACTGCCGTAATAATACCAACTAGCCGTACCAACTTGTCCGACACCGGTTGGGGCCGGATAATATATTGGTTCTGGCTCCGGCGTCTTTTGACCGCGAGCAATACGTGTAGGTTTTGGCTCAGAAATTGTTTGTTCGTTGATTATTTCGCGGTTTATCTCTGTATTATTCTCATATGTTAAGCGATAAGTGACTGTTTTTGTTCCATTTTGGCCTGGTTCTAAAACCGTTTCTTCACCAATAAACATGTCAGAGTTGTCAACGTAGATAGTCTCAAAAGGAATAATCTGATCTTCAGATACTTCTTTGGAGTAAGTACTGGCCAATGATATTTCTTCTCCTGAACGTATTTCTTCATCCGGATTATTGTTGACCAGTTCTTCGTTAATATTTAATTCTTCTTTGGCTTGAGCCAGCAATTCGGCTTTGGTTTTGGCTTGGGTTTGCATTTCATATTTTTTTTCGCCGAAAGTGACGGTGACTGGCAACGCTCGATCAATGACAATAGTACCTCCGGAAGCGATCTTTTTTTCCAGGTTGGGATATACTCTATCTTTGGAATTTAAACGAATGTTACAAGAAGCGAGTATGTCGCCGACGGTAGCGGCGCGGGTTTGGATTGAATAGGAACGATTTTGATCAACAATTTGTATTGGGATTATTGAATCCAAAATGGAAATACGCGTTGGAGTTCCATCAAGTTGAGTATTTCGGTCAGGGAAGGAGATAGTTCCGCTTGGTAAAGTAATATCTATTTCCGCCAGTGCTTCGGCAACCGTTGTCGCACGACTAATATGGGCGATTTTTTGGCCATTATTGTCGATTGTCAATTTTGTGGCCTTGTGAAGTAGAAATTGTTTGGAAGATAGATCGACAGGTGTATCGGATTTGGCAGACGAGTGGTTGACCGGTTGAGACAAAACCACTAGCAAACAAGCAAGCATCAAAATGCCGCCGTAAATCAGAGTTCCTTGATTTATTTCTTTTTTCACCTCCATAATCGTAACCAAACTAGGTTACAATAAGATATTATACATAATCGCTCCGCTTTTTTCAAAGTTTAAAAAAGCATATAATGCTTGTATGGAAAAAAAATACTTATCCAAATATTTACTGCCCGTAAAGAATTTCGTCCAAAAAGTCGGCAAATTGCAAAGGGACAAGTTTTATCTTGACCGCGAGATCAATTTATCAACCAGTAAGGACGTACATTTGAAAATTGATTTGGAGTCTGAAGAAAAAATAAAAAAATATTTGACCGACGCTTTCCCGGAAATTGGTTTTTTGGGAGAAGAGTCGGGCCGAAATGATGCCAAGAAATCCTATTGGGTGGTAGATCCCTTGGATGGAACAGTAAACTATTATTTTTATAATCCCCTGTTTGCAATTTCTATTGCCTTGGTTGAGAACCAAGATATTGTTTTTGCGATAATTTACGCCCCAATGACTGGAGAATTTTTTTGGGCGGGGAAGAACGAAGGAGCTTTTTTTCAGGGGGAACTAGTGAAAAATAAACAGTCGAAATATAGCAAGGTTGTGATTGGTGGATATAATAATCAGAAAAGATGTGAGCATGCCAGTAATTTTAGTTTGCCAGGCAACCAAATATTAAATAAAATAGAGATGGGGTGTGCTTCTTTGGAATTGGCCTATGTGGGAACCGGAAGAATTACTTCCTACATATTGGAAAAAACAAGATTATGGGATATCGCTGCCGGAGTGCTATTTGTCAAAGAATCAGGCAATGTCGTCACCAACTGGGATGGTCAAAAATGGACTATCAAAGATAAATATCTATTGGCAAGCTGTAATGAGAAAATCCATAAAAAAATTCTGAAAAAAATTTCTTTTTCAAAAGAACAGTTGTAACTGATAATTTTTAGTTTTTAAATGTTTTGTTTAAAAATTAAAAATTAAAAATTAAAAATTGTTTTATGTTGGATATAAAATTTATTCGAGAAAATCCGGATGAAGTCAAAAAAAATTTACTCCGGCGTCACAAAGATATGACTATGGTTGACAACATTTTGGAGATAGACAAAGACCGACGCGAATTGATAGTGATAGTGGACGAATTGAAGGCACAGAGAAATAAAATCAGCAAAAAACCAACTCAAGAGGAAATAGAGGTATTGCAAAAGGTAAAGAAAGATTTGGATCTCCATGAAAGAAGATTATCCGAGTTGGAGAAAATTTTTCAGGAATTGATTTTGGGTCTTCCGAATCTTTTGGATGCACAAGTACCTGACGGAAAGGATGATAGTGAAAATCAAGTTTTGAAAAACGTGGGTGAACCGCCAGTTTTTGGTTTTGAACCTAAAGATCATTTGGAATTGGGAAAAATGCACAATTTACTGGATTTTGAACGCGGAGCCAAAGTTGCCGGGAGTGGTTTTTTTTATGAAAAAAATGAGTTAGCCTTGTTGGATTTGGCTTTGCAAAAATATGCCCTCGAAAAATTACGGAGCAAGGGTTTTCAGGTGGTGATCACACCTGATATGGCTAAAGACAATATTTTACACGGTACAGGTTATATGCCTCGAGGTCCGGAAACACAAATATATAGCATTGAAAATAAAGATTTGGGGCTGATCGGCACATCCGAGATCACGATCGGAGGTTACCATAGTGACGAAATATTAAGTTTGGAGCAATTGCCTTTGAAATACGTCGGCTTTTCACACTGTTTTAGAACTGAAGACGGAAGTTATGGCAAATATGCCAAAGGTCTGTATAGGGTACATCAATTTTCCAAAGTAGAAATGTTTATATTTTGTCAGCCGGAAGATAGTGAGAAACACCACCAAGAGATGCTAAG
The DNA here is from genome assembly GCA_049322675.1 of Patescibacteria group bacterium. Lineage (GTDB taxonomy): Bacteria > Patescibacteriota > JAHJAL01 > JAHJAL01 > JAHJAL01 > DAIRGB01. Next base: position 158,332 of record JBMORM010000009.1, read on the forward strand.
TATCGAAGAAGAAATTTTTCAGGAATTGAAACTTCCATACCGCGTTTTGTTACAATGTGCCGGAGATGTGGGCGCGCCTTGTGCCAAAACATATGATATTGAAGCGTGGATGCCTAGTCGAAAGACTTATGGCGAAGTAACCAGCACTTCCAATACCACTTCTTTTCAATCGCGCCGACTCAATATCCGTTACAAAAATATTAACGCCGAAAACGATTTTGTCCATATGCTCAATGGAACCACCATGACAAATAGCCGTATTCCTTTAGCAATATTGGAAAATTATCAACAAGCCGATGGCAGTATAAAAATTCCTGAAGCGCTAGTCAAATACACCGGATTTGACAAAATTGGCTAGGTTTAGACCTTATCAATTATTAGTTTCAAATATAAATATGCAAGGAGAGTTATGCAATTGATTTTGTCTTCAAGAAAAGTTGACGTTACACCTGATGTTAGAGCTTATGTGGAAGAAAAGATGGGGAAAATCGGTAATTATTTTGACCGAGTGATTAGTGTGCGAGTCGAATTGGAAAGAGAATTGCGTCGAGATGATGGTAAAGAATTTGGCTGCGAAATACTACTGTCTGTTCCGGGCAGGCAATTGCGTGTGGGACAAAGAGGAAAAGAACTATATGAATCAATCGACTTGGCCGAACAGGCTTTACAGGGCCAAATAAAGTCTTTCAAAGGAAAAATGATTGATGAAGCGCGTCAAGCAAAAGAAAGTATCAAAAATATTCCTGATCCATCGCTTGCGGTCGCAAAAGATGATGATGATTATGAATATATGTATCAAATTGGTCAGGAACCAATGACTTTGGACGAAGCCAAACAACAGATGCAATTGTTGGGGCATGATTTTTATGTTTTTACCAATATTGAAACCGGAAAAACAAATACGGTTTACAAGAAACAAGATGGAAGATTTGGGGTGATCGTGGAAAAATAGGAAAAATTAATATTACCTTGTTTCACAAAAAATAGACCACATCCGGTCTATTTTTTATCTACACTTTAACTGTACATTGCTAGATTGATTTGCGTATTAGTTCAGATTGGAAAAAATGAAATATCTTTTTTATTTGGTTAATTTCTTTATTACTCATTAAAATCGGTAGTTTTTCAGTTTGGTCAATCAGACACCTTACTGCATTTTGGGTATTAAAAAGATAACTGGTGCGAGTGTGGAGTCTCGCCGCCTCGGGGTTGGCATAGTCAAGATCAACCGAGCCAGTCGGATTATTTTTTCCATCGGTAATAATGGCCTTGTTTATTTCATTGACGATATTGTTGATGATCTCGCTTTTGTTGTTGGTGGTGACATTCATTAAAACCAAGTCAAAAATATATAACCTGGATTTGTGATCTGAAGGAATGTCTTTCAGCGATAATTTTAAGACATGGTTTGGAATTGGATCAAAATCCATATTTCGACTTAGCATATTTCTCCTTAAATTTTTTCTAAATATTCTTTTACCTGGACAAAGGTCGATATTTTTTCCGGGGAATTTTGATTGTATTTGAGATAATTTACGATAAAGTTTAACAGTTTGGTTGCATTAATCATTTTCGAATCGGACGCACATTTTTGGATCGATTCTATCAATTCTTCTTTAAATAATTGGTAGTCCAAACTTTTTTTCGTTTTGAGGGAAGCATCAAGATATTGCTTTATCGCCAACAACGCTCTTTGCTTAACATCAATGATTACTTTTTTGTGCTCAGGTTTATGACTTGAATCGGATATTTTGGCAATATCAGTTTCAACCAACAACTCGATCATTTTTCCAAATGCTTCGATCGAGTCAGAAGAACAAACTACCTGATCTTTGGGAAATATTTTTATGACTTTGTTGATAACATTTTTGTATCCGTTATCAACCAGAAAATTACGGAACGAGTCGTGGGCCAAGATAGCATTGTTGATTTCAAAAACGGCATTATTGTCGTGATTAGCCTTAATCAAGGATTTAAGAAAAACCAGAAATTGACTATAAGAATAATACTTATCAGTCAAAATGAGGTCTTCCGAGTTTGTTTCATAATTTTTGGCGATTTGTTCCATATTTTTTAACCTATTTCAATGTTGTGTTTGATGGCTTTAAGAGTGTTTTCTTTCTGACGAATTCTTTGAATGAGATCATCGATAATTTTAACGACAGTGATATGCGATTCGTCGGTGATTTCGAGTTGATCTTGGTCAATCATTTCAAGATAGGATTTCAATGGAAGTAATTCGGACGGACAGGTGATGGGCTGATTTAGATATTCAGGCATTAATTCAATTATTTTGATTAGATCATTGTTCTCAACTCTATGCTGCGGATTTGTTTCCATTTTTTTATTGATAGCAACAACACTTTTCATTTCCTGTCGATATTCGATATTTTTGATTATTCCTTGCAGGAATTTTTCTTGAGGAATTTGTGTTCCTTTGAAAGGATCCATTTTGGCGCGCAACAATTCTATCAGATTTTTTTTATCAAAATTGAGTGATTTTAGACATGGCAGAATAATTTTGGAGAATTCTTCATGATTTAAGTCAATTTCCTCTCTGCTATTTAAAGAAAGAATGAGCGAAGAGAGGATATAATCATTTTTAATTATCACGGCCTCGGAGTTGGCGCATAAATCGATGTATGCTCGATCAAGTTCATGTTGTTTGAAGTGTTTTCGATCTCTTTTGACGATGTCGATTATCGCTTGAGAAAGTTGTAATTGCTTATCTTTTTCTAGAAATTTTGAATCGACCCGACTCCAAGCGTGGTGGATTGGTTCTGAATCTTGTTGATTTGACATACGAGGAAAATTTTCAAAATGATCCATAAAAATATAGATAGTTGCTAAATAAACAGAACTATCTATATTTTATAAGCTATCTTATTTTTCGTCTAGGCTTTTGTCTTAGTTATCTCGCTATATTCTATTTTGTGGTATTTCTTTTCCCAAAATATCGGCAATTGTTTTTACGAGATATTCCAAGGGTTTGAGTACTTTTTTTTGTAATTCCTGCATATTACGCATCATGTTTTCATGATTCTCTGTTTCATCGACACTGCCGAACGAATGAAATTTTTTTAGATTGTCGTATCGGCGGCAGCAATATTGAAAAAAATCATCAGAATCTTCTTGAAAATCAACATTGTCCCTGATTTGCCCTAGTGTCAATTTAATACTTATGTCATTTTTCTTGTCTTTTAGATATTCTTCCAAAAAATTCTTAATTTCGATTTTTTGTTGATGCCAATCGGAATTTGTGGTAGTAGTTTTTTCTTCAATGGTTCTCATATTATCTCTCGAATGCATTAATTATTTTTTTTAATTCGTCGATTTCTTGTTCCAATTTTTTTCTGGTTAATTGAGAATCTAAAAGACGGTTCGTCAATTTTGCCTCTTCTTCTTTGAGAAAATTATAAAAATGTTCTTTGGCGGCAAGTTCTGATTTCAAATAACCAACTTGTTCTTTTTGTTCGTCTTTATCGAATTTATTTTCGATAATATTTCCATCGGATAGTTTCATAAATGCAAAAAATATACTCAGCTAAAGTGTTCTGAGTATATTTTATAGGCGTTTGCGGGTTTTGACTAGTTTTTCGTTTTTACATCAAATTTTTCGGAAATAAAATTGATAAAATCCTCGGGTTTAAATTCTTCTGTTTCTAATATTTTTCTCACTATTTTCTTCTTTGTTTTAGTATCTTCGGGCATTTCTACATATTTGTAGGTAACTCTTTTGATTCCTCCAAAGTATTCATAAGGCAATCTTTCTCTTTTTTCCAATAAATCTTTCAATTTGCCTATTTCTTTGTTTTGTTCGTTATTTTCTTTCTCGAGTATTTTAAGTCTTATTTCTTGTTCTTCAATTTTTTTATTCAAATTGTTTAGGTCCTTCTGATAGTCTTTGAGAACGTCAACAAATGGCTCGTAAACGTAGTTTTTGTATTCAGGATCATCGAAGATATCTCGATTTCTTTCGCTTTTCGAAAAATTTAAATCCATTTCTTTTTCTGCATCTTCAAAATTTAGTTTGGGACCAGCAAGATAATTTTCTTTTGGTTTATTATTTTCTGATTGATAGTCGGGGTTAAATTTCATAATTTTGTGTTAATAATTAAAAAGCACGAGGTATTACAGTAACACTATATTCTTTCTATGTCAATGGTAATTTTTGCGTGACTATCCCTTTACAGCAAGTAATATCTGTGATAACCTAGATATAGACTTACTTCTAACCTAATTTATGTCTTACACAATCCGACAATTTAATCTCGATTTTCCCTCCGATAATGCTTGTCTCGACTACATTTTTGACCAAAGATATGGCAAAGATTTAATCTGTCCCAAATGCCACAAACAGGGATTTCACAGAGTTTCTCTTCGCAAATGTTACGCTTGTGCCTGGTGTGGTCATCAAATACATCCCTTGGCCGGTACAATATTTCACAAATCTTCTACCAAATTGACTAACTGGTTTTATGCTATTTTTGTTGCTTCTCAATCTAGGAACGGAGTAGCAGCCAAAGAACTACAAAGAACACTTGGCGTTACTTATAAATGTGCTTGGCGAATGGCCAAAAAGATCAGAGAACTCATGAAACAAAACAGAGACATACTAGGAGGCATTATCGAGGCTGACGAAACATACATCGGAGGTAGGGCTCACAATGAAAATAAATTTGATAATAAGTCTTCGGTCATAGGAGCCGTTGAAAGAAAAGGTCGGGCAAGAGTTAAAAAAGTTGACGATATAAGCCGAAGCGTAGTTATAAAGTATCTACAAAAAAATATTTCTCCTGAATCGCATTTAATGACAGACGAAAGTTCTGTATATAAAAAATCTCCCTACAAAAGGGAGACAGTTAATCATCATTTGAAAGAATATGTCCGAGGTAATGTTCACACTAATTCTATCGAGGGATTGTGGAGTTTAATCAAACGTTCTATTGATGGGACTTATCATTGTGTTTCTGATAAACATCTACAACACTATCTCGACGAGTTTGTTTTTCATTATAATCATCGCCAGGACGATCAACCGATTTTTTCTTTACTGTTGGAGAGAGTGGTAAAGAAGCCTTCTTAAGAAGGGAAAAGAAAAGTTCTTTGTTTGTTACTTTTTTGGACATTCTTAAGATGTTTTTTCTTATTTGATAGTGGTACAACTAAAATCATCGAGATTTTCACGCATAAAAGCTGCAATTTCTTTTGCTCTTTCGTAAGATGTGCCTTTGGGAAGTTCAAAGCTATACATAAACTGTCTTTGAGTATCTGGTGGTGCCATATATGGCTCAAAGCAAATCCATGGCTGGCCTCCTTCGTATTCCTTCACGGTAAATACATATTTTCCTCTCGTTGTGTCACCCATGTTAAATCCTTTGTATTAGGGAACTATATACATTATTACCATAATTTTATTTACTACTAGTAGAAATATATGTGAAAATTATTGTAATGATGGAAATAATAATTGGTATCCAAAAACTGATGTTTTTCCACCAAAATTCATCATTATATTCCTTAGCTGATTCTTTAGCATGAATTTTTATTTTCGACCGACCATCACCAGAGTCTATTACTTCAAGAGCAATATTCTTTACATCTTTTTGGAATTCTTGGAATCTTTCATTGGAATAACATTTATCTACTTTTTGCTTTAATTTTTCCTCTAACGCATCAATGTCGCTAGTTTTAGCGACATCTTTTAATTCATCTGGGATAGGTTTATTCGCTTTGGGTGGCATCTGTATCGTTTTGTTTAATAAGTTGTTGCGATGGTGTTAAAACAACCTTTTTTTCTCCTTCGTCAACATACAATACATTTTTCTCCGCTTTGAGTAATGCAAACAAAGCAAAGCGTAACATTGCTTGTTCATCAACAAATCCAAATTTATCAACAACGTCTTTTAACGCCTGCAAATCACCGTTATCAATAGATAATTTCATTAATTTTTCGGTTGATTCTGGTAGTTTTTTTATTGCCATATTGAACCCTTTTTATTTATTTTAATTATAACTTTTGTTTTTAAACTAAGCAATTTTGACATCTTTTCCCAAATCAGTATGATAGAGGCGTTAATAAAATTTAGTGCCTAAACTTTGTATTTATACAAAGCATGGCGACAAAACCTTACCTATAAAGATGGTCTTTCGACCAGCTATCTGTAGGTAAGGTCTATACCCGAAAGGATATAGGGTGGTTCTCGCAAGGGAATTACCGGCTGGTTCGGGAGACCTTTTTTGTTTGCCCAAATCAGAAAAACCTTACCTACTTATTTTTATTTGAGGAACAAGTATGAAAAAATGTCCTTATTGTGCCGAAGAGATTCAAGATGAAGCAGTATTTTGTAAACACTGTAAGACAAATCTCGAACAAAGGCCAAAACAAGATAATCAACCAGTACAGACAAATACTACCATTGTAAAACAAATCAATACTGCACCAAATTATTGCCTATGGGGTGGAGGTTGCTGTGCCTTACTTTTACTATCACCAATATTATTACCATTGTTTGGTTTAGGAGGATTGATTGGGTTTAGTATCTTTTTATATATCGCTCCTGTGGTTATTGGAGCTATTATTAGTTTTATTATTTTTAAATATACAAAATGGTCAAATAAAAAGACGATTATAACTAATATACTAATTATTTCAGCAATTCTTACAGTTCTTTGGATAATACTGTTATCTTATGCGAACTCGCAATCATCTCAAACAAATAATATTTCTCATTCTATTACAGAAAATCAGTTAAAGTAAATTTCACCACTTGTCTAAATGTCAGTTTGGAACATATGATTAAAGAGCGGACATCCTTGTCTAAAGTTAATACATGGTTTGACCACTTGACCGTATTTAACGGCAGACGGGTTGGGTCGGACTCGTTCATTAATCTTTTTTACAAGGATTTATATGAAAAAAACATATAAACCAGGAGAAAAAGCAAAAATTTCTGGTTAATACAGACTTCTAAATTTATCTGGAAAATCTATGAAAATAGAAGTCACGGTTGTTGCAGGAAAAATCTTGCCACCCACTCCAAAACCTAAGATGAAGTATCGTCTAATAGACATTACTAAACATCGCTAATAGGTAGAAAAAGGATGTCCGCCATTTTTTGATTGTGTAATCTATTTCACTAAAAATCCATTTTACAATTATTCTAGCCGTAATCATTGTTTCTATCAAAGTACCCGCAATAATCAATGACAAAACATAACCAACTTTATCCAATACACCAAAGATAAAAGCAGAAATAAGAATAGCGAAAACAATAATATTTTGCCATTTCAATAAATCAATAAAGAATTTCCCATACGATGATCTATTATTGAGTCGCCATTTAATATCTTCAGTTCTCAACTCAAACAAATCTGACTGTTGTTTTAGTTCTTCTTTTTGTTGTTCTTGATCAATATCATTCTTGGAGAAATCTGTACTTATTTTGATATTTGGATTTTCCGACATATCTAAGCAATTAATCCTAAGTTTTTCAGTCTAAAAAACATAGCTGTTTTGGATACAATAAAAATATTGGCCATTTCTTCCCAATCGTGAGAGTAACCCCAATATATTTCTACCAATTTTTTTGGCATCAATAAACTTGCGGCAAACAGATTAGCTTCTTGTTCTCTCTCATTAGTTTCTCCAGAAAGATTTAATGCTTGCTGGCGATAAAAAGTTTCTTCACCTAAATCAGAATGTAAATAAAAATGGCCTAACTCGTGAGCAATCGTAAAGATTTGTCTTCTTATATTTTCTGAACTAGAAACATATATCTTTTTTTCTTGTTTATTATAGTAACCTGAAACATTTTCATCTTTAAATTTTGCCTGTAAAATTTTTAAACCTGTTTGATCTAATATAGCTGATGCTTTTATTGGTGGTTTAATATTTTCAATATAACCGTAGTAGGTTTCTAATATATCTACGGTTTTTGCTTCTATTTCTTGTTTTTTTTCTTTTATTAATACCATATTCGTATTCATTTTAATATTTTCTATCTATTTCTATTATACTGTAGCCTAGGCTACTTTTTAAGTTGATAAGTTGCTTACCAGAATCAAAATTTCTATTTGTTTTTCTCTTTCTTTGCTTCTTTTGTTGTTTTAGAAAAGGTGATTTTTTTATTTTTACACGAAATAGTAACATCCATGCCTAATTGTTGTAAAAATTCTAAACCTGCCAGACAACCATTCAGGTTTGAAAAAATAGCCAAATGACCAGCAATACACTTACCCTCAAAGTAAACCAAAATAAGATTCTCTTTTACGATAATCTCTTCTCCATAGGCTTGGAAACATTTTACCTCTCTACTGTGTAATGCTTTAGCTTTATTAGCTATTTCGGGAGGAGCAGCAATAAAACCGTTATAACCTGTATCTAATGCCGCTAAAATTATTTGATTTTCATTACCACATATCGTAATAGGCAGATTAATCAACAATTTTCCATTTTCGTTCTCTTCTATATCAAAAGTGATGCTTTTCGATTCCATGTAAGGCTTCTCCCAACGTATGAAAATAAAGAAACTCTCCAGCTATATTTTTTTGCTGATACCTAGTTAAATAATAATCATCGAGATGGGCAATAAGCAAGCCTTGTACAGGGTCGATAGCAATATAATGTTTTAAAGTAATTCTGTTTTTAATAATATCTTGATTTTTTTCTAACAGTTGAGTCGATATCCCGACGAAATCCTTATCGTCTATTCTTTGTTTTAACTTCTCACCCTTTAATTTTAATTTCATGACTTTTTTTGACATTTTTACTTGTTACGATGGGATAGTTGCGAATTTTTGGGCGAAAAAATAGCCAGCGTGGGGGAAATTAATAATTAACAATGAATAATTAATAAAAATTATTTTTGTTAGGTATTAACTTCTCTTGGCTGGCTTAAAAATTTTTATTTTTATTATAAAAGAGGGGGAGAAAAAAGTTTCTAGCTAGAAGCTAGAGACCTTTTTATTTTTTTTGTCCGGAATTTTTTAGAGACACATGGTGCCCCAAGGCTCATATCGCCTGTAGGCACTTCTTTCTCCTCAAAAATCCAGACTTTACCTGAACGGATAAACCATCCAGGTTTTTTATACTTTTTTTCTCTTTTTTTTGTCATTTTTAAAAAACTCTCCCTCTTTTTTGTTTTTTTCTGTGGTGTCAATAAAATTGGCACCACCTCCTTTCATTTTTTGCCCTCCGAAAGGGCTTTTGACCCGCTTGAGGCGGGCGTCCGGAGTAGATCCGGACTTTTTTTATTTTTAGAAAAAAGAGAAACGGAAAAATCCCCCGAAGAAAGATTTGAGTTTTTCTTGGGTGAAGAAAAGGGATTCTTCCGCTCTCTAATTTTTTCTTTTTAAAAAACAAAAAAATAAAAAGCTTCAGAGTGCTGAAGCCTTAAATTTTATGCTTTGATTCTAACTGAAAAATAGCCAATGGTCAATATTTTCTTTGAAAATCCCAGTAGTAATAATGTTTGGGAGACTAATCGTCCGATTGGACTTCATCTATGTCATCATCATCAATATCTGACTGAGAAAGTTGAGTAAAGAAATCATTCATTTTTTTGAATTTTTCCTCAATGTCCCGCCGGAAATCAGTGTCCAGATCAAAATAATTGGAGATATAATATTCTTTAATTTTTTTTGACAAAGATAGGCAAGCATTATATTTTTTGGCCTGATATAAATGATTGAACTCCATCAAGGCGGCGCCGATGATAAAATTGCTGTATATTTCCCTGTCATCTTTTTTGCTTGAGTTTGGGCGATAAGTAGTCAAAAACTCTGTTGTACTAATATTGACACTGGCGCACATTTTGTCGAGATATTTTTTTTTGGCCAGATTGGATAATTTGGGCAGATTGTTAATCTCAAATTTATTATTGTCTTTTTTGGAAAAAAATTTTTCAAGCATGAAGATGATGATACTATTTATTATTGAATATTTTTGCTAAATAGTGACCGGTGTATGATTTTTTGACCTCGGCAACTTCTTCGGGTGTGCCGCTGGCGATTATTTCTCCGCCATCGTCCCCTCCTTCTGGCCCGAGATCAATAATATAATCTGCGGTTTTAATAACGTCCAGATTGTGTTCGATCACCAAAACGGTATTTCCCTTGCGGATAAGGCGGCCAAGAACTTTCAAAAGATTATCCACGTCAGCGTAATGCAAGCCAATGGTCGGTTCGTCCAGGATATAGAGAGTTTTATTGGTTGATCGTCGAGCCAATTCGGTGGCCAATTTGATACGTTGGGCTTCACCGCCGGACAAAGTGTTGGCCGGTTGTCCCAATTCGAGATAGCCCAGTCCAACATCCACTAATATTTTTAACTTTGTTTCCAAAGAAGGGATGTTTTTGAAGAAGATGACCGCTTCTTCGGTAGTCATTTTCAAAATATCGGCGATAGTTTTGCCTTTGTAAAATATTTCCAGGGCTTCCTGATTGTAACGTTGGCCGTGACATTCGGGACAAGTAACATAGACATCGGGCAAAAAGTGCATCTCGATTTTGATTGAGCCATCGCCCTTGCAATGTTCGCAGCGTCCGCCTTTGACGTTGAAAGAAAATCGGCCTTGTTTGTAACCGCGCATTTTGGCTTCGGGAACTGCAGCGAAAAGATCGCGAATGATCGTGAATGCGCCAGTGTAGGTAGCTGGGTTGGAGCGGGGAGTGCGACCAATAGGTGATTGATCGATTGTAATAACTTTATCAATATTTTCTACGCCGTTGATTTCGAGAAATTTTCCCGGTTTTTGTTTGGAGTGATAAAAATGTTGGGTCAAATAACGGGAAAGAATTTTGTGAATCAAGGTTGATTTCCCGGAGCCGGAAACGCCGGTGACACAGACAAATTGGCCGAGTGGAATTTTTATATCCACATTTTTTAGATTGTGTTCACTGGCACCTTTTATTTCGATAAATTGACCGGTGGGTTTTCGCCGGCCAGAAGGGATAGCAATGCTTTTTTTGCCGGAGAGATATTGTCCGGTCAATGATTTTGGATCATTTTTGATTTCCGATGGTTTGCCTTGAGCAATGATCTTTCCGCCGTGCTTGCCGGCGCCGGGACCAATATCGATCAGATGATCGGCCTCAAGCATGGTTTCTTCGTCATGCTCGACAACGATAATGCTGTTGCCAAGATCACGTAATTTTTTTAGAGTAACAATCAATTTTCCGTTATCTCTCTGGTGAAGACCGATTGATGGTTCGTCCAAAATATACATAACACCGGTGAGGGTGGAGCCAATCTGAGTAGCTAGGCGAATGCGCTGAGCTTCTCCACCGGAAAGAGTATTGGCAGATCGATGGAGAGTTAGATAACTGAGACCGACATCGTACATAAATCCCAGTCTTTCATTGATTTCCTTGAGTATTTGTCGGGCAATTTGAGTTTTTTCTTGGTCAAACTTGAGTTGTTTGAAAAATAAAATCAGGGATTTGACGTTCATCTGAGTTAGATCAATTATGTTTTTGTCTTCAATAGTCACCGCCAATGATTCTGGACGCAAACGGCGGCCTTCGCAGACCGGACAGGGTTTGATGGTCATATATTTTTCCAAATCTTGGCGAATGTAGTCACTGGTGGTTTCACGGTGCATGCGCATCAACGAGGGAATGACACCTTCAAAAGTGGTTTCAAATTCACGAACTTTGCCGTATGGACTGAAGTTTTTAACCAAATAGGTTTTTTCATCCGTGCCATGCAAAATTATTTTTATGGCTTTGGGGGACAGATCTTTGACAGGTGTATTTAAGTTGAATCCATTTTTTTTGGCGACCGTTTCCAAAATGCGGATATGCCAATTTTGACGGTTGGAGGTTTTGCTCCAGGGGCCAATGCCACCTTCGGCGATAGTGAGATTGTTGTTGGGAAACAATAACCCTTCATCAACTTCCAGACGGGTACCAAGACCAGTACAACCTGGGCATGCTCCCTGTGGATTATTGAAAGAAAAAATACGAGGTTCTATTTCAGGTAAATTGATCCCACAGGTCGGACAAGCAAATCGTTCGGAAAAAGTTTTTACGGTTTCTTTATCGACTTGCAGAATATTAACAAGGCCATTGCCATAGTTTAGTGCTGTTTCGAGCGATTCTACCAGACGGGAACGGAAATCATTATCTTTTTGTTCGATCTCCAAACGGTCAATAACTATTTCGATAGTATGCTTTTTTTGTTTGTCAATAAGGATTGGTTCGTCAACGGTCATGATTTCGCCATCAACACGGACGCGCATAAAGCCGGCTTTTTTGATTTCAGCCACAGTATTTTTATGTTCGCCCTTTTGGGCAATAATCAATGGGGCCAAAATCATAATTTTTGTTTTGTTGGGAATTTGTAATATTTGATCGGCGATCTGACCGATAGTTTGAGAAGAAATCGGTTGATGACATTTGGGACAGTGAGGAGTGCCGACTCGGGCGAATAATAATCGGAGATAGTCATATATTTCCGTGATCGTACCAACGGTGGAACGAGGATTGGAAGAAGCGGATTTTTGGTCGATGGAAATGGCAGGAGATAATCCTTCAATTTTATCCACATCCGGTTTTTCCATGATGCCCAAAAATTGACGGGCGTAGGCGGATAGAGACTCGACGTATCGACGTTGACCTTCGGCATAAATAGTGTCAAATGCCAAAGAAGACTTACCCGATCCGGATAAGCCTGTGATTACTACTAATTTGTTTTTGGGAATTGTAACATCAACGTCTTTTAGATTGTGCTCGCGAGCACCTTTGATAATTATTTCATTAATCATGAGAATTCCCCGGTTAAATTTTTAGAATTTTCTAGAGGTTAACACAAAAATATCAAAATATCAATTATAATAGTATGGGACTGGGGAAAATTTCCAATTTCCAAGTCACAATTTCCAAAAAATTTTCAATGACCAATTTTCAATGAAAAAGAGAAGAAAAAAGTATCAGAGGAAGAAACCGAGTTGGTTTGGTATTTTGTCTTTAACCATATTGGCTTGGGTTTTGATACCAATAATAGTGGTCAACCTAATTTTGACTATCGGGGCGATTTTTGCTTTGCCGTGGTGGACAATGACGTTGGGTTGGATTGTTGTGGGATTTATCGGGTATAGTTTGATTCATATTTTTATTTATCAACCGACTTTTTTGTATGTTTTGCCGCACGAGTTGAGCCATGCTCTTTTTGCCTGGATTTTTGGGGAAAAAGTCAAAAAAATAAAAGTAAGAGATACGGGCGGTTACGTCGAGATGAGTCATTCAAATTTCATTATCGATTTGGCTCCGTATTTTTTTCCATTTTATGCTTTTTGGTTGGCTGTGATTAATTTTTTTCTCAAATATTTTTGGCACTACCAGCAATACGAGTACTTATTTTTGTTTGGCATTGGCAGCGCTTTAGCCTTCCATTATTTAAATAGTCGAGATATCTTGCATTATAAACAAACGGATATGATGTGGACCGGACGATGGTTTGGGATTGTATTTTCAATTATTGCAAATATATTTTTTGCCAATATTATTTTGTTGTTGATATTTTTTGATGAAAAAAATCTTATTTTCGATTATTATGAAAAGGCGTATTCTTTTGTTTTGAATTTATTGTAAAAAAATTCTATGAAAACTTTGGAAACAAAATTAAATGACAACCAAGTCGAAAGATGTGTTATTTCATTTCCTGAATCCTATCTAAAATCCATGAAAGATGAACTTATCTCGATTTTGAAAAATGGCGATTGGAAAAATGCCTATCGAGTTGCCGCTGAGCTTAAACGACACAATATTGATATAAAAGGAGAAGAAATCGGCAAATTGGCAACCGAATACATTTTTCAATCCAAGGAACATCTTGGTCACAATGATTGGATTAAAATGTTTGACCTTGATGATCGGTTAAATAAAATCATAAAAGATTATCGAACCAAACACGAAGTGATAAAAAATGATTTAATGACTTTGGACAAAAGTAATTTTGAAAAATTTATCCAAAATAATATTGATTTTCCAAATCGAATGAAGATAGCCGTGGAGTTGACTTTTGAAGGAATATCGTTGAGAGAAAAGGCTTTGACGGAGTCGGCTTTGTCGAAGGCGGAGGATATTTTATCTCGAGCCGGATTGGTGGCCAAAATGGCCAATATGGATTTTGAAAAATTGGTTTTTGAGACAGAAAAAATGATAATAAATAAATAGGACAACTATGAGATTAGGACACAAAGAAGATTGGCTTTTTGACAGGAAAAAAACAGGAGAGAAACAAAAAAACAACATCGAGGTTTTTTTAAGAAGCAAACATCTATTGTTTGAGGATAAAAAGGAACAAAGTGCTGACCCTTTGACCATGAGGGCGGAGGATTTTGTGAGTAGATATCAAGAAAAATATAAACAAAACTTGGATGAAGACGATGAAGACATTGTAGCCGTTTTGAGAAAAAGTGAGGAATTTGAATTTGATGACTGAACGGGTGTATAGTTAGTTTGTCAGGAGAGTAGTTTGCCGCTTTCAAACAAACAGGGAGAAAAAGTCGCGACTGAGAACTTTTTTTTGTTTTAGGCAAACGAATACCATCTGACCCGTAACAAGATGAATACGGCACAATTTGCTAATAAAGAGCCCTTCCAAAAAGGGAAGTTGAGTGGAACCGCGAGTTTTTAAACTCGTCTCAATAGTGGATATTGTGGCGAGTTTTTTAATTTCCAATTGTCAATTCTCAATTTCCAAAAAATTTCCAATGACCAATTCTCAAAAGCATTATTTTCATTGAAAATTGGAAATTGGACATTTTTTGGAAATTGAGAATTGGAAATTGAAAATTTAGATTATAATTTAGGAGAAAATATGGACAAAAATATTAGTGAAGAGCAATTGCACGCCATGCGTCACTCTCTCGCCCACATAATGGCTGAGGCGGTACAGAGTCTTTTCCCGGAAGCAAAATTTGGGATCGGGCCGGTGATCGAAAATGGTTTTTATTATGATTACGATCTGCCCAGAACTCTGATTCCGGAAGACCTACCATTGATCGAAGCCAAAATGCGGGAGATAGTCGCACAAAAGAATCCATTTGAACGGAAAGAAATATCCAAGCAGGAAGCATTGGATTTTTTTGGTAAGGCCCAAGAGCCGTATAAAATTGAATTGATCAATGAACTCAATGATGGCGAAATAACTATTTATCGAAGCGGTAAATTTGTGGATCTATGCAAAGGACCGCATGTGGCCAATACCGGCGAAGTCGGCGTTTTCAAATTGACTCACGTGGCCGGCGCGTATTGGCGAGGGGATGAAAAAAATAAGATGTTACAAAGAATATACGGGGTGGCGTTTGCAACTCAGCAAGAATTGGACGAGTATTTGAATATGTTGGAGGAGGCAAAGAAGAGGGATCATAAAAAACTCGGAAAAGAACTGGGGTTATTTGTTTTTGACGAAATGGTCGGTGGCGGTTTGCCGATGTGGTTGCCAAAAGGAGCAATATTGTGGCGTTCTATCGAAGACTTTTGGTACAAAGAACATTTGAAAAATGGATATGAGTTGGTGCGCACTCCTCATTTGGGCAGTAAAAAATTGTGGGAGCAATCCGGACATTGGAATTTTTTCAACTCAAGCATGTATCCACCATTGGAAGTTGGAAAATCGCTGGAAGAACATCAGACCGGACAAGAAGCAAAAGTGAAAGAAGAATACCTGATCAAACCAATGAATTGTCCTTTTCATGTTCGTATGTATAAATCAGCCATGTATTCATATCGCGATTTGCCAATTAGATGGGCAGAAATTGCGACAGTGTATCGTTATGAAAAATCCGGAGAATTGAATGGTTTGCTTCGTGTTAGGAGTATTACTCAAGATGATGCTCATCTGATTGTAACCAAGAAGCAGGCAAAAAAAGAGTTAATGCGAGTGGTTGATTTTATTTTGCATATGCTGAGAACTTTTGGTTTTAATGAGTTTGCCGTTTATTTATCACTCCGAGACTCACAAAATAAAGAAAAATATGCGGGAAATGACAAGGGTTGGGAGTTTACCGAAAAAGTATTGGAACAAGTGGCAACTGAAAAAGGTCTTGAAGTAATACGCCAAGAGGGAGAGGCGGCATTTTATGGTCCGAAACTGGATTTTAAAGTCAAGGATGCTATTGGTAGAGAATGGCAGTGCTCTACCCTGCAATTTGATTTCAATTTGCCGGAGCGTTTTGATATGACTTTTATCAACGAAAAAGGCCAAGAAGAAAAACCATATATGCTACACAGAGCTTTATTTGGTTCATTTGAGAGATTTATCGGGGCCGTCATCGAACACCATGCTGGAGTTTTTCCTCTCTGGTTGTCCCCTACTCAAGTAACGATTCTGCCGGTATCTAGTGAAAAACATTTAAAATATTGTCAGAAGTTGGCGAAAAAATTGATAGCTAAAGATTTTAGGGTCACGGTAGATGACAATAATGAGTCGGTTGGCAAAAAGATTAGAAACGCTTTATTGCAAAAAATAAATTATCTATTGATAGTCGGTGATAAAGATATTGAAAATAATACCGTCTCCGTGCGGCCACTCAAGGGTGATGATTTGGGGGCGATGGATTTGGCTGATTTTATTAAGATGATCAAGAAAGAGAGAGACACAAAGAAAATTAACAATTAATAGCGAATAATTGATAAAAAATATTTGAAATGTATTTATTTATTTGCTTGGCGAAATATTATTTGTTATATTGAAATCGTTGAAATTATTGTAATTTAAAAACTTCTCATTCGTTTGGATGGGGAGTTTTTTCTTAAAAAACCAAAATGAATATTGATGATTGCTACGAGAAAAATCGACTTCACTATGCAACTAGAATATTACCAGAATTGACTCTAGAAGAAGAATTGGCGGCCGAACTAGAATTGAGTGAAGAAACCAAGAAAGCGATTGAAAAATATTTGGAGACTGGGGAAAAAGCTGATTGCTTGATAAACAATGACAAGGTGAACAATATCACTATTGAACATTTTTTGATTAGTAAAAATCTGAGTAAACTTAACTTGACTGATTTGAAAACTATATGGGAAAGAATTAATAATTTAAAAAAGAAGGAAAATACATGAAAAACCTTAGAGAATTTAGGCAAACAATAAATCACGAAGAATTATTTTTAACAGATGAACAAAAGAGAACAAGACAGTTGGGAGAAATTGACAAGATTTTGCGATTAAAAAATTTATTTTTTATTGAATGCGATAAAGATACAAAAAAGAAAATCGGGGACTTGCTCGAAGCAAAGATTGTGGAAAATAATAAATTGATCGGCGATCTAAAAAAAGAAGAAGAATGGAAAATTATTATGGACTATATTGGACACGATAGTTATTCTGATTTGAAAATACTACAAGATTCTATGATGGAAGCAAATCAAATTTTCACAAAAATTCAGAAAGAACAAACAATTTCAGGATCCAGGAAAAAGTAAAATTGTTGTACAATTGGATCATGAAAAAAAATAGTCCAAGCAAATACTATATAATTACATTTGGTTGTCAAATGAATCATAGCGATTCGCAAAGAATGGCGGCTTTGTTGGCGGCCAATGGTTTGACACAAGCTAAAAATGAAGATGAGGCTGATTTGATTATTATTAATAGCTGCAGCGTTAGGCAGATGGCGGAAGATCGTACTTATGGGAAGATAAATAAATTGGCCAAAAAGAAAAATAGGCCACGAATCATAGCGACCGGATGTTTGGTGTCGGACAAGATCAAGAATAAATTGCTCAGGCAAAGTAAGTTTGATTTGTGTTTGCCGATTGATCGGATGATTGATTTACCGAAATATTTAGAAAAATGGGGGCTAATTAAGGTTCTAGGTTCTAGGTTCCAGGTTCTAGGAAAAGAACTGATGAAAGAGGGGAATTATAGACATTATTTGGATATAATTCCGAAGTTTGAGCAGAATTTTTCGGCTTATTTGCCGATTATGACTGGGTGCAATAATTTTTGCAGTTATTGCGCGGTGCCGTTTACGCGCGGGCGGGAAGTTTCGCGACCGATGGAAGATATCGTTAACGAGGCAAAAGCTTTGGCAAAAAATGGTTGTGTGGAGTTGATTTTGCTGGGGCAGAATGTGAATTCGTATATGGGTAGTTTAAAAGTTGAAAGTTTAAAGTTGAAAGTTGGGGAAAATAATAAATTTGTTGAATTACTGAGAAAAATTTCTGATATTAAAAAGTTGAAGAGAATATTTTTTATTAGCTCGCATCCGAAGGATATGTCGGATGAGTTGATTGATCTGGTCGCCAGTCGAGATAATTTGTGCAAATATATACATTTGCCGTTGCAATCCGGGGATGATGAGATTTTGAAGCGGATGAATCGACATTATACTCAGGAAGATTATTTGCAATTGGCAAAAAATATTAAGGATAGGATTCCGGGGGTGGTAATTTCTACCGACGTAATCGTTGGTTTTCCGGGGGAGACTGACGAGCAATTTGCCAATAGTTGCAAGGTATTTAAAGAAGTCGGGTTTGATATGGCTTATATCTCCGAATATTCGCCGCGGCCGAAGACTGCGGCGGCTAAATTGGATAATGATGTATCCAATAAGGTTAAGTCGCAACGGAAAAAGATTTTGAACGATGACTACCTGGCAAAATCCAGTTTGGACAATAAAAAAAGATTGCTAAATAAAACTATTCCAGTTTTGGTGAGCAAAATTAACCGTAAAGGGAAATTGGTTGCTTATACGCAGGGATTGCAGCAGGTACATCTTGAAGGCAAGAAAGATTTAATTGGAAAAATTGTTGATGCAAAGATTACGGAGATTTTTATTTGGGGAATGCGAGGAACGACAAATTTTTAATTTTCAATTCTCAATTTCCAATTTCCAAAAAAGGCTCAATGTCCAATTTCCAAACAAATACATTTTTTACTTTAGAATTTGATTTGTTTGAAAATTGATCATTGGAAATTTATTGGAAATTGGAAATTGAGAATTGAAAATTTAAATCATATATGGACAATAACGAAAAAAATTTAAAGGCTACAAAACGAGAGAGAAAGCGCAAGAAAAGAATATATGGTATGAAGATTCAGCCGGGGGCGAAGACTTTGGCTTTGATTTTAAAGAAAAAAAGTGAAAAAGAAGAACGAAAAAAATAAGATGGTAAAAATTGTGGCGATTGGGGGACCGACCGCATCTGGCAAAACAGCCGCTTCTTTGAAATTGGCGCGCGAATTTAACGGGGCGATAATTTCTTGTGATTCCCGGCAAATATATCGGGAGTTGGATATCGCGACGGATAAAATTCCCTACTCCCTACCCTACCATGAACCGATTGATTTTGATGGGATTGATCATTATGGAATTAATATCGCTGAGGCAGATAAGACATTCACACTATACGACTGGCAAGTTTATGCCAATAAGGTGATTGAAAAAATCGTTAATGATGGCAAGGTGACATTCTTGGTCGGCGGGACCGGTTTGTATATTCAAGCGATTATCAATAATTATAGTCTGGAAAATGATTTTGACCCGAAGTTGCGGGAAGAGTTGAATGCTTTAACATTGACAGAACTTCAAGATCGATTGAAAAGTCTTGATCCGACTGCTCTTGAGAAGATAGATGGTAAAAATCCTAGGCGGGTGATAAGAGCCGTTGAAAAATTAATAATTAATAATGAACAAGTGACAAAAATTAATAATGAAAAATTAATAATTAATAATTATTATTCGATTGTTTTGGCCTTTGAGGCAGATAGAGAAGATATTAGAAAAAAGATCAAATTGAGAGTTGAAGAACATTTGAAAAAGGGAGTGATTGAGGAAGTTAAAAAATTGGTGGAAAAATATGGGGCGGATAATCAGATTTTGAATTCGACAATTAGTATTCAGGAATATATTCCATATGTTTTAGGAAAGATTAGTTTGACGGATGCAAAAAAACAGGTAGTAATAAATAACTATCAATACGCCAAGAGACAGATGACCTGGTTTAGGAAATATGGGAATACGGTTTTTTGCGACAATATTGAACAGATGAGAAAAAATATTAAAGAATTTTTAAGTTATAATTGAGTTACTACCCTATTATTTGTCAAAGGAGGCATTTTTTTAGGAGCAGATATGAAAGAGAAAAAAGAAGATTATTTGGACAATAGAAATGTGGATCAAGTTTCTTTGAATCGATTGGTTGAAAAAATCAGGGAACTTGAGAAAACAAACAATCTGCCGCCAATTAGACCAAAAAGAGAGTATAAAGAAAAGATTTCGCTTTGGAATGATAAGGCCAAGGAAATAATAGCTCTAAAACAAGTGGTCGAGAGAAAGACTTTTTTTGTTGATCAAGGCATGGTTAGAAATATCAATGTTTACACTGACTGTATAGAGATTGAATATTTTAATCAGTTCAATGAGGTGGCAGTAGGAATACTAAAAAGAGATGATACTTGGAAGGAAAAAATTGAAATTGATAAATACAATATTATTTTTTCTGATTATAGCAAGGAAGATACTTATTTTGTCAGTAACAAGCCGGCAGAAATTGTCGGAGTAGTGGTTTTGGAGTAATCATTTTGAAAAATGCAATATGGTTTTTTGCGATAAATTTGGGACGATAAAAACAATGCTATCCGGGGATGATCGTCGATCAATTGGACAATCAAATAAAGTGGTAAAATCCGTTACCAAGCAAAAAGATTTTGATGAGTTGTTCATATTGATTTCTGATTCAGATCCCATGGTGGCGATGCGGGCGGCGGACGCGGTGGAAAAAATTACGGTCTATCATCCGGAATTTTTAGCTACTCATAAGAAAGAAATTTTAGAAAAACTGATTAAAATAAAACAGCAGGAAGTCCGTTGGCACTTAGCCCAGATAATCCCTAGATTGAAATTGAGCGAGAGTGAAAGAAAAAAAATCTGGGATATTTTGATTGAATGGTATGAAGCGGAAAAAAGTAAGATTGTGCGGACTTTTGCATTGCAGGCTTTATTTGATTTGGCCGGAGATTCGTTGGAATGGTTGCATAAATTTAAATTATTGATCTCCAGAATCCCAGCAGGCACGCCGGTTTCGATAAAGGCGCGAGCGAAAAAAATTGGGGCTCTAATCGAAAAAAAGTTGGAAAAAATAAATTTCCAATACTGGCAGGATGATTGGGGAACAGAAAAGGAAAAATGGCCGACTTCGGATTTTGCCCAAAAAACCTGGAAATATATCAATGACAAAAACTATCGAACATTGCTGGATTTGGGTTGCGGCAATGGGCGAGACGCGGTCTTTTTTTATAACCACGGTTTGAAAGTAACGGCGGTGGATATTTCCAAAAACGGGATCGAATCATTAATGAAGAAAAATAGTCTAATAAAGACAATACTTAAAAATATAAAGAATATCAGCTTTCCGAAAGAATCATTTGATGTTATCTATGCTCATTTGAGCCTGCAATATTTTGATCCAAGAGAGAGCAAAATAATTTTTGATAAGTTGCATAATATTTTAACTCCCGGTGGGATGATTTTTGTGCGTTGCAAATCAACTGACGATCCGAAATATGGCGAGGGGATGAATCTGGGCGGTAATATTTTTTTCAAAAGTCACTTACGACATTTTTTTACTGAAGAATTGATGAAGAAATTATTAAAAAAATTTAAAAATATTAAAATAGATAAAACGAGTCATATAAGGGATGGAAATGTTTCACGGTTTATTGAGGGAATTGGGGAGAAATAATTTCCAGTTTTTAATCGATACCGTATGTCATCCTGGAACTGGAAGGTAATCCGCTCCAATATCCAGGATCCAGAAAAAAATATGGAGATGGATCCTGGATGTCGAATAGCGGTTACGCTTTCGGCTCCAGGATGACAGCATTTTGTTGTTAATTCTTTAGTTTTTAAGGGTTTTAGAGAGTTTTAAAGGGTTTATAAGAGTTTTTTCAAATTATTATTATGTTCGATGAAGCAATAAATAAATATTTTTCTGAATTAGTTTTAGATAAAAACGGTGGGCAGTGGCGGGTGTGTCGGCTGTCTGGGCAAAAATTTTATGTCCGACCGGAGGATATCGCTTTTTATAAAAAAATTGGCGTGCCCCTCCCTACTCTGTGTTTGGATGAAAGATTGCGAAATAAATTTGCATTTTCTTCGGCGCAGTTGTTTTATAATACTTCCGATAAAACCGGTAACAAGATTGTTTCGATGTATCCACCGAATAACAAGTATAAAATTTATGAACATAAAATCTGGTTTTCGGATGAGTGGGATCCGATGGAATATCAGATTGACTATGATATCGATAATTCATTTTTTGAACAATTTGCCAAACTCATTATTCAAGTGCCAAGGTTTGCTTTATTCACTGACGAAAGTAATGAAAACTCAGATTTTACCAACAATTCGGTGCGGCTGAAAAATTGTTATTTGGTTTTAAATTCTTTAGATGGAGAAGATTGTTATTATACGCGAACTTTACTAAATTCGAAGAATTGTTTTGGCGGGACATTGCTTTTTAATTGTGACACTTGTTATGAATGCGCTCAGGCCTATGATAGTTACAATTGTTTTCTTGCTGAACACATAAAAAATTGCCGAGACAGTCGTTTTTTGTTTGACTGTCGCGGCTGTAGTGATTGTTTTATGTGTGCCAATCTGCGTAATAAACAATACTGTTTTGAAAATAAACAATTGACCAAAGAAGAATATTGGGACCGAATGAATGAGATTGATTTGGGATCGTGGCAGGTTTTGCGTGAATGTCAAAAACAATTTGAGCAGATGAAAAAGACGGCTATTTATCGGCAAGATCATAATGAGAATGCAATCGATGCCGATGGAGATTATATTTTGAATTCAAAGAACATTCACCGTTCTTTTTATATTCTCAATTCGGAAAACATTGCTTATAGTAGTGGTTTTGCCGCTTATAAAGATTCATTTGACACTTTGGGCGGAGGGGGTGGCGAACAATGTTATGAATTGGCGACAGTTTCGACCGAGGGAAATTATCGGGTCTTTTTTTCGTCTTTTATCAATCATTCGACCAACCTGGAATACTGTGATAGTTGTTTTGATTGCCATGACTGTTTTGGCTGCGTGGGATTGCGTTACAAAAGTTTTTGCATTGGGAATAAACAATATACCGAAAGTGAATATTGTAAAAAAGTGGATGAATTGAAAATTGGAATGTTGAAAAGGGGCGAATACGGGGAATTTTTTCCACCGAATATTTCGCCTTATCCTTATGAAGTGTCCGATGCGTTTATCTCTGGTCCGGAAGCTGGACAGACGGAAAATGCCAGAAAATTTGGTTATAATTTTCCGGAAAATAATCTTAGCGACCTTGAAAGTATTGATAAATCCGATCAAGAGATAATCAAGGCAACCGAGTTGATGGATAATATTGATGATATTGACGAGAAAATATTGAACAAGATAGTTTTTGATGAGCAGAATCAGAAAAAATTTCGTTATATTTCCCAAGAGTTGTATTATCACAAGAAATATAATCTGGCGTTACCCAGGGAACATCCGGCAGTACGGCGTGAGCGAATTATGAACAGTGTTTTGCCATTGGGTTTTTGGATTTATGAGAATTTTGAAAGAAATTGTGATAGTTGTCAGAAAAAAATGACAAGCGTCTATAAACCGGATTTTGCCGGCAAGGTTTATTGTGAAACGTGCTATCAGAATAACGTCGTTTGATTTTGATTTAAGATTTTTAGACGCTTGGCGCCAAGCAACTATTTATGCTTTTCTCGTTCTTGCAGTTTTTGATAATCGATTATTTCCGGTTTTCCAATCGCTTTCGATAGATGAATTACTTTGTTGTCTCCAAGAAATAATGTCAAATGCGCTCCCCAAGCGTTATTTTTGTTGTTGTATAACAAAATCTATCTGCCTTGATTGATCATTGTTGGTACTCATTTAAAATATGACTTACTAAATGAAAAGAATTTTTGGCAACTATCGGGAGAAATTTATTGAAATCTACTGATGCTTCTTCGTTGGCTTTGTCCGATATGGTTCTGATGATTAAAAATGGAATATCATTAACGGTGCAAACTTGTCCGACCGATGCTCCTTCCATTTCGACGGCATCGCCTTTTAATTCTTCGGTTAAGTATTTATTTTTATTAATTTCTTTTTTAGTTAAAAAACTGTCCCCAGTCAATATTCTACCTTCATAAATTGTCTGTAATGATTTTGCCGATAAAGCAAGGGTTCGCAGATATTCATCGGTTTCGAAAAATCGATAGTTGGTGTATGGTATGGCTCCCCTGGCGGAACCAAGTTCTCTGGCATCAAAATCATGCTGGACGCAATCTCTGGCTACAACTATATCTCCAATATTATGTTCGATATTTAATCCGCCGGCTACTCCGGTAAAAATAATGGCTCGCGGATTGTAGGTATCGATCAACTTTTGAGTGGTAAGAGCAGCTAAGACTTTTCCCATGCCTGACTTAACGATGACGATATTTTTTTGGCAAAAACTGCCTTCGTAAAAAATAAATTCCTGCCAGTTTTTTATTTTTGGATTATCGAGATGTTTTATAAATTCATCAATTTCGGCATCGAGAGCTCCCATGATAGCAAAAATATTATTTGGATATTCCATAAAAATTTTATCACTTTTGTTATCTAAAAAATCAGTAGCCTTTATTATTATATCAAGGCACGATAAACATTAGAGAGTTATTCCCAAATTTCTAATTTTTAATTTCTAATTTCTAAACATATTTAGAATTAGATATTAAAAATATTAATATTAATTTTAAAGACGGGTTAGTATAAAGCATCTTTCCTGCCTTTGCGGCGACATCGAATACCGGCAATTGTATCAAACAAAAAAACGCGATTGTGTTTTTTATCGCGTTTTTTTGTTTGATGCTTAAATTTTTTGATCGTCAATTTTTTTCCTGGCTTAAATATATTGCCCATGCAGCCAGAGCGTCTTGTTCGATTATTTTTCCTTCTCTAATCATGGCGGTTATTTCTTCCTTGGAGAACCAGAAATTTTCGATTTCTTCTTCGATGTCGGAATCAAGATATGATTCTTCCAAACCGGTTCCTATATAGACATAGACCATGGCATCGGACCGACGATTGTTGATTAAAAATTTGCCGAGGAATTGAAGGTTATTGGCTTTGATTTTCGATTCTTCCATTAATTCTCGATTGGCTCCATTTTCAAAATTTTCATCGAGATTGATGGCGCCGCCGGGAAATTGAAATAATTTTTGGTTAGGCGGATAAGCGTATTCGCGCTGCATTAATATTTTGCCATCTTCTCTTTTACAAATTACCGCTGCTACGTTGCTGATATTATCAAATCTTAGATAATTTGTTTTGTCCCCGTTGGACAATTCTACTTCGTCCTCGATTAAAGTAATTCGAGGATGAGTAAATAATATTTTTGATGATAATTTATTCCACATATTGATTTTTGTTTTTTTAATATTTTGTTTTATTAATCTTGTTATTGTACTAAATATCTTGACAAAAGGCAATATTATTGGGAAGTATTTGTTGAGAACGCGACTATAGGCTGATTATCAATGATTGATAAAATAATAATTATTGAATATTTTTGACGAATTCTTCTAATTTCTTTTTGATTTCTCCTTGGTAGGTTTCGTTGGTTAATCTGGCCTTCATCATGGCTTCATCTTTGTTTTTTACATCTTCTGGAATAACAAGATTGATAGAAAAAGCGGTACATTGAACACACTTGTCTCCAATTATATCTTTTACTTTGGTAAAAACTGAATTGTAACCAAATTTGTCGTCTTTATTTTCGTCTTTGCTGCCGCAACAGGTGACAAAATAGAGATTTTTTATTTCCTGATGATATTTTTTTAAAAATGATCGAAGCGGCGTAATCAGATTTCCCATCCAGATTGGTCCACATAAAATGATATTGTCGTAGTCGGCAATGTTGTGTTGAAGATTTTTGAGGCCGGTGGTTAGGTTTAGATTGGATAAAATCATTTGCCAGAAAAAGGCGTTGAAACTTGGCTCGATTTTTTCACAATCGCATTGTAATTCTTGAGCGATTTTTTCGGCCAAGAATTTGTTGTTGGCAGTATGGGAATAATAGACAACGAGGTTTTTGGACATGATTTTTGATGGTTATTGATTATTCATTAAAAATTTTTACATTTCCGATGGTTTGAATTTCCGATTTTGAATAAACTATCCCGGCTCCATCTGGAATAGCATAAATTGTTTTATTTTTTAATTTCAACTCTTTGAACTCTTCCAATAGATTCATATTGTCATAATGGACTTCCACATAAATATTCTTCTTTACCAAATCCAAACCTTGGCAAAATATAAATTTTTCATAGTCTTCATCAGGAGTACAAAAATACTCAGGTAATTGAATCAAAGCTCCCGCACTGGCTCCCATAATGATTCCGTCAAATTTTTTAATGGAATCAATCAAATCTTTTTCTTTCAGTCTTTCGACTGTTTTATCAGGAAGACCACCAGTTAAAAAGATAATATCGGCTTGTGCAATTTTTTCTTTCATGGTCTCTATGGAATCTTTGAAATAGTGTACTAATTCAATATTTTCATATTTAATCCCAAATTTTTGAAATTGATTGGCGATTATTTCAAAATATTCTCCACCCCTTCCGCAATATTTATCATATTCTACAGAAGTAGGCATCATGGAATCATAATGAGAAAAGGCAATGACTGCAACTCGCATGCTTTCTTTAATGTAACGTTTTAATCTATCGAATAAAACGCCTTCTGCGTAGTCATATGAACTTAATAATATATTTATATTGGTGGAAAGTTTTAATTTTTTATATTTTTCAATACACATTCTAACTCATTTAAATCAATATATTCTATGTTCAGGCCAATTTCTTTGGGAAGTTCTTGGGAAATAAATTCTCTTATGATATATATTTTTTTTGGATTATAGTACCCTGAAAAACCTATCTCGGCCATAACCATTCCACCGTAGCCGACACAAAACATCATGTCACATTCTTCATTAAATTTTGAAGGTTGATTGGGCCATTTTTTACAAGAAATTATTTCTCCTAATTCAGTATTTAGATGCTTATCAAAATCATCATCCAACGGAACTATTTCGAATATTTTTTCGCCCTTATTTTTTAGATATTCTTTTCCCAATAATTCCAATAAAGAATTTTTGTCGGGAGTTAAAAGAATTTCAAAATTTGTCTTTGCAAAGATTTTAGCAACTTTTTTAAGATTATTTTTTCTTATTTCTAACTCTTCTTTTTTCAATTGAGGACATTGATTGGGTCCTATTATTCCTATTCTCATATAAGTTTGTTGTTATTGACTACCAATTCTTTAAAACCGGTATTTTCGTCCATGGTACGGGAAAAAATCAGATTTTTAATTTCTCCGATAACCACTTCGGCAGTTGTATAAATTGTACAACCTTCTTTCAAATGACCGCCAATCACATTTCCATCTTTGTCAGACAGCGAGATGTGCAGATGGCAACCATCGGTGGAAAATGTGCCGACCAAGGAAACGATTTCATATTTTTTGGTAAATGTTTTTATAATATTTTCATCGGCCATTCTGAGAGTTGCACAATTTAAACTTCCGACGCAAGTTAAAACCACACCGGCCTTGATCTGATTTTCGCGGGCGAAATCTTCAAGGGATACTTTCAGGTCTTGGTTGGGTTGAAGTCTGATGGCGTAAATGTTCATAAAGAAACTATAAAAAATTATGAGGGGATATAATTATTTATTTGCTTTAACTATTCTTTATTCGTCGAAACAAGATTGGCTAAATCTCCGACTACATTAATTAAATTCTGATTGGCGGGGACGATGATTTTGGTGTTTTTTTCGAGGGAGTTTTGGAGGGTTTCCAATTTTCTTAACAGTTGGGCATTGCCAATAAAATATTTGTTGGCGGCTTCATTGACCAATCTGATTGCTTCCGCTTCACCTTCCGCTTGAAGAATTTGAGATTGTTTAATACCTTCGGCTTGTTTGATCTGGGCTCGTTTTTGACCATCGGCTTCTGTCTCGACGGCAGTGGCGTGGTCGATGGCGGCGATTTTGTCGTTGGCGGCTTTGACGATTTTGTTCATGTTTTCTTGAACGTCTTTGGGCGGTTCGATTTGTTTGAGCTCGGTGCGGACGATTTCAATTCCCCAATTGGTTGTTTCTTTGGTAAGAGTTTCGTAAAGTCCGCCATTGATGGTATTTCTCTCACTATTGGCTGATTTCAAAGTCAGGGTGCCGACAATATTGCGGAGGGTGGTTTTGGCCAAAGATACTATTTGTAAGTTTATATCGTTAACGTTGTATTGAGAATTTTTGACACTCTCTTCATCGGGCTTTATTTTGAAGTAGATCTGCGAATCAACGGTGGCATTTAGATTGTCATTGGTAATCATTTCGCGCGGTCCGGATTCGGTCATTTGTTCGGTGATATTTACTTGTATCATCCTTTCTATCCCAAAAGGAATAATCCAGTTTAATCCGGGATTGGCGAATCTATTATATTTACCCAAGCGTTCAATCAATCCCCGATGAGTCGGGCGAACGATTTTGATGCCGGAAAAAAATAATATGATCAAAAAAAGCGCGCCGACTATCCATAAAATCGCGCTAACTCCGGTTGAGATGTCCATAAAACCTCCAAATTATATTTATGATTACTTTATCACTGATATATATTATTTTATTAAACGCAAAATTGCTTGTTCCAATTTATTTGGCTCATCTGTGCCTATTCGATATATTTCACCATTTTTTAATTTTATTTCGACGGCATCAAAACCGGAAACATTGTAAATCCAAATTTTAGGCCAAAACCAGACTCTTATTCCCCAGCCATAATACCAATGATTTTTTACGGTTTTGACAGAGACTATGTTATCAAGCAAAAACTTTTTACGATAAATGCCGTAGCCAAATTTGAGGCGTAAATATTTTTCATCAACGATTACCTGGAGCGACACAAAGGAGGAAAGAATTAACAGAATTAATGCCATGATGGAGGTGACGAGAAGATTTGTGCCTGAATCTGGCGAGGGTGGCTCGGCGGCGGCCGTGACATAAACCCAGGCGAAAAACACCAGTACTGCTAGGGTAACAGCTATCATCAAGTAACTGATTTGAGTGTGTTTGTAGTTCATGGAAATTTTGGTTGTTGTATAGATTATAAAGTTATGCGTAATCTAAATTTTATTTAACATTCAAGTGTGTTTTATTTTTCTCAGAGTGGCGGAGCAGAATAAGGTAGGAGGCTTTGTAACCAGATATGCTTTGCTGTGCAATTCGCATGTCTTACTTTAATTTTCTGAAAGAGAATTGCTTTTAAAAATAATCTGATTTTGTTTTTTTAATTCCAAAAATTGAACATTTTTGTAAATATGACTCTATCAATAAATGCTGCCGATAGTACTCCGCTCGCGTAGGCCAAAAAATCGAATGGGTCAAAGATGCTTGCCAAGGCATAAATGCCGAAATACTGCAAGATTTCTGATGTCGAGACGAGTAAGAATACGGCGGTTGCTTTCCGGTACCAAGGACGCAAGAAGGTGTATTTATCCTCTAATGTTTTCAAGAGGAAATAAAAGCCTAAAGGTAGCACAATGTCAGCGTAGTAGCCATGAAAGAACCGATGAAAACTATCACTCGCCCAGTCCGCACCGATCACTAATCCAAGCGCTATTAAGAGTTGGACGCAAACTATTACTATTTTCTTTTTTGCTTTAAATTTCATTTGAATACATATTTTTTATTGCACTTCGCCTAATCATTCATCTAAACAAAGGAATATAATTTGGGCGGAGGCCATACCCGGATATGCCGTGTTGGCTGATGTATTTTTTTGTTTTTTGACAATAGTGAATTGTTTAAAAGAATTTTTAAGTTTTTTTACTTCTCATTTTTCTTGAAAATAAAAATACTGATGTCGCTAAAAATACCAAGAGACAAAGAGCAGTAGTCCAAATGATGCTGGGGTATTTTCCGGCAAATCCACCAGCCGAAAGGTGTTTGAAAAGAATAGCACCATATGCCCAAATCAGTACGAGTCCATAGGGAATAAAGCGGTCCCGAAGCAGACGCCATGAGCCGATCAGTGTTCCGATCAAGAGGACTGCGACTGTCCAAAAAACTTCTGACAAACCAAATCCGTTCCACCCAAGATAGACGAGAAAAATGGTAACGTTGGCAATCGTGGCAACAGTGATCCAGCCAAAATAGACACTAAATGGCAAACGAACAAGCCAGATTTCTTTTGGAGTAGTGGCTCTGCCGCGGAAAATATCAGCGATCTTGATAAGAGTGATCAATAATCCAGCCATAATGATTACAGAAAGCCAAATCAAATCATAGTGCCAGGCAAATATCCAGGAGGCGTTGAGCAAGGCATTGGTAATAAAAATACGGTTTATCCGGCCGAGCAGGTCATTTTTGCTTGGCCAGAGTTGATAAATAACATAAATTCCGAGGAGAGCGTATATTAATCCCCAAATAGAGAACGCATAGCCGGACGGGGCAAATAAGTTGGCGTAATTGTCGGATATTTCTCCCGTACTCCTCCCGCCAAGCGGAAGAGTTACGGCGAGATAATTGGTTGCCACCATGATCAGATAAGATATAAGGGTGGAGATTTTTATAATTTTTGTATTCATGGTTTTATTATAACCTTTTTTGTTTATTGATTTTTTTAATTTAATTCTTTTAAAGCCGAGGAAATATTACTTAAAAAGATGATTCTTTTTGATTTGTTTGTTTCACGTATAAAACTTTTGAAATTTTCACTAGCAATATCGCTAAAATCTCCCAGTATGATTAATCGGGTGTGATAATTGATAAATTTTTGCAAAATCGAACCGGCGATTTTCGTTTTCAAATCAAAAAAACCGGCGCACAAATTTTGGCGACGCAAGATTATTGTTTTGGTACCATATTTGTATCCAAGATTGGCCATCAAATCCAAAGCGTCTTGTTCGTCTTTAATCAAAACCTCATCAGCGATGATTTCTGCAGCTGTATCATTAGACAAATTGTGTTGGATAATTTTCATTTTTAAATCTTGGTATTGGTAAGATTGTTTGATGTTGAAAGTACGGCGTTGTTAGGAAAGTTTAAGGATATGCGATGTTTTGCGATGTGAAACAGAGCAAAGCAAACCTTAATCTTTTTGAAAAGTCTTTATCCATAAAAAGATGGTAAGTCCAAATAATGAAAATAGTTTTAACCAGGCTAATAGCAGAAAAAAGTATCCTCCATACAAAATATCTGGCGATGTAGCATATTCATCAACATAAATCCCCATTTGGGCAAATAAAACTAATTCCATGACGAGAATAACGCTACTTAAAAGTGATGTCATTAAAAGCAATTTTTTATCATTTTTATACATAAATTCCTTTTTAAAGATCTCTGCAAATCACGAAATTGTAAAAAAATGGGTAACATATAACGTTTAAGAATATCCGAAGTTCATTGTAGTGTAGCGGAAATGAATTTGGGTCGAGAAAATTTTTCACTCCTTATTAATAAATTTTAGAGCCAGATATTCTTTGTTAGACAATATAATTATAACAACACTCCTTATCGTATTTATTTTAACAAAATACCGCCGCTTACATTGATATTTTCTCCATTAATGAAATCTGCCTTATCTGAGATTAAAAATAAAACAGCATTGGCTATGTCTTCGGGAAGCCCGACTCTTTTTGATGGATTATTTTCAGCATAAGCATCAAACTCTTCTTTGGGACAAATTTTCTCGGTCAAAGGTGTGCGTGTCAAGCTGGGGCTAATCGTATTAACTTTGATACCATATTTGGCCAGGCCAAGCGCACTAACTTTGGTCAGCATAATCACACCAGCTTCGGCACAACAGTAGGCTGGTATTTCATCATCAGGTTTGGTTCCAAATCTGGAAGCAATATTGATAATACGAGGGCTTTCCGATTTTTTTAAAAGAGGTGTTAAATGTTTGGTGCAAAGATATTTGCCGGTTAAATTTATATTTACTATTTTTAACCAGTCATCAGTCGAATAATCTTCAAACTCTTTAACAACATTAATGCCAGCATTGTTAATGAGATAATCTAATTTGCCAAATTTCTCTTTTAAAAAAATTGACATTCGCTCGACATCTTTTTCTTTGCTTACATCGGCTTTAAAAATCACGGCTTGACCGCCTGCATCTTCAATTGTTTTCTGCACTTTTTTTGCGTCATCTTCGGATTTTGAATAATTAACACAAACTGCTACGCCTTGTTTGGCGAGTTGAATAGCAATTTCCTTGCCAATACCCGAAGATGATCCGGTTATTAAGGCTGTTTTGTTATTGATCATAGATTTGAGAAAGTAATTTTATTTAGATAATGTCCCGACGGATTGCTGGTCTCGCCGACGAATAAGGGAAGGAGAAAGTCGACATACGTTGTTATGTACAATATTACTCGGAGTTTGCTTCTAACTCTATTAGAATTTCTTCTTTATTTTTTACTCTAATAAAATACTGCTCGTAATCTTTTGGAAATACTATTGTTTTCTTTATTGGTTTAAGTTCTCCTTCATAAGCATATTGTCCTCGACATCCTTCAATTGGGTTTTTAACTTCTACTTCGTAAACATAACCTGCTTTTGGTTTTAAATCTCCTAAAATTACTAATTTGTTTTCAGATACACCAAAAGCTGTTTTTCCTTTTAGTGTTTTTCCAATAGCATATAATGAAGCATGAAGAAAAGTTTTAGTTAGAAAAACACCGGTTATGTTTTCGAATTCATTCATTCCTTTTGCCTTTTGTGGTTTCAGGACATCGAAATTTTGTGGAGAACCATGATATAGTTTCATAATTAAAATATAAGACTACTCCTTATATATTTGTCGCAAACTCCTGCGTAGATAATAGTGTTATATAAAATTTCGTCGGGCAAGCGTGTTCATATCTTAGTGCAATCTATACCGTTAATTATTAATGTAATTAAACCTTTTATTTCGTTAAAATTATATTGAAAAAACTCTAGGAAGCTAAGATTGTTTTTGCATTTTTTGAATTCAAGCTTTTTGCCTGGCATGACTTTTTTAAATATATATTTTGATCTTCGAAGATGATGCGGCGAAGTTACAACTATTGCTGATTCAAAACTATTATCATCCAATAATTTTTTGCAATATACTGCATTGCCGATTGTAGTATTGGCTTGTTCTTCTAAAATAATATCTGCGTCCGCTACGCCAAATTTGACCGCGTATTCAGCCATAAATTTTGCCTCGGACAAATCTTTATTTGTCTTGAATCCGCCGGTAAAAATAATCTTGGTTTTTTCTTGTTTATAAAGATCTACCGCTTTTTCGGTACGTAGTTTCATGTTTTCAATAGTTCTGGGCTTTAAGAAAGTATCACCCAAACAAATTATTATTTTTTTCATGATTTTTTGTTTAACATTTTGGTCGCTAGATAAAATTTCGTATAACATTTAAGAGTATATGAAGTTTTTGCGAGTTGTTATCTTGCTATCTAGAAGGGTATCTAATAACCAATAAAAGACTATCTTCCGATGCTTCTGCTTTATGACTAGTCTGACTTGCGTCATAGAAAACAAAATCACCAAGTTGAGCAAGAGTAACCTCTTGATTTAGCTCGGGAAATCGAATAAAGAATTTTCCACTGATAAGGATTGTAAATGTTTTTGTCGTAGATGTTGCTGACAATCCAGGTTTTATGTCGCCTTTTTTATGTCTAGCCCATTTGAGTTCGACATCATCACTCAAAAACTCTGGATATTTAGCCATGAAGCAACCCAAAAACCAGCCTTTTGTTTCAGGGTGCGAGACTATTTGTTGGTCAAGGTTTCCAGTTATTATTTTTTTCATAAGGCAAGAAAGGATTAAATTTTTATTTCAGATAACTCGTTTCGGCATATCTGATGTTTGCCGTAGCGTAGCGGAGGCAAATATGGGTGGAGGCTTTGTATAAAAGCCTCCACCAGATATGCCGTGTTATATGATGTATGCTTTTCTTTTTGTCTCGCCTTAGCGAGACCACTTTTCTGTAATGAACAAATTTTATTTTTGTCTTGGCGTAGGGGCAGAGGGGCCGGGGGTGAATGCCCCGGAGCCAAGACTCCTTATTCTATTTTATCTGATTTTGCTAAATTACATTTTGCACAAAGTAATCTTATATTTTTAGCAGTTAAGCTGGTTCCGCCTCTTGAGAACGGCAAATCATGATCAAAATGTAAATTTTTTGTTGAGCCACACAAAACACATTTCCCTCCGTCTCTTTTCCAAACTTCTTTCTTTACTTCACTCGGGATAAGTCTTGTATGCGCAAGATCTATGTGTTCATTTGTAGTTAAATCCTGTTCGTCTGATAATTTTAGTGTAAATACAAACACATTTCTTTTGCCGTCATTTTTAATATTGTAATCAATCAAATCAAATAAACCTTTTAGTGACCATACGCCAGGCAAAATCTTTTCATAGACTTTGACTGTTTCGGCCTCGGAAATTCTATTTTTAAAATTTTCTACTGCTTTGATAAATTTTCCATTTTGAGTTAGTGTGCCATTTCTGGTTTGTTGTGGCTGGTCGAGTAATTTTGGATTCATTTCATAAGAAGTTTTTGGCTCGTCATGTCCTTCATATTCAATAGTAATTCCATCATCAGAAATGCTGTCGCTATAAGGTGCGTTTGATCTTCGCGACATTAAAATAACTGAATATCTTGGATTCATTCTAAAATTCATACCTCGTTGCAAGGTCTGAACGCTTTCTAAATCGCACATTTCTCGGTATGAATATATTTGATCTATCATATGTTATTAAAATCCGTATTTTTCTTTTCTTAATTTAAAGGCGTCTTTGCCGCCCTCAGTAACCAGGGTAATCTCTTCCTTAATTGTTTGTTTATCGATCGCTCCAGAATCTTTGATTGTGCCCCGAGTTTGATCTCCTGTCTTTACATAGTCACAACATACTACAAGTTCGGCGTCCCCATTTACAACAAAGTTTGCACTATGACTAGCAAAGATAAGTTGGCGTTTGCTTTTAGCTTTCCATATTTGCTGAACAATATCTGGACTCATCTTGCTATCAATGTCGTCCTCTGGTTGATCGATAATAAGGGGTGCGCCATTTTGGTTAAGCAAAACAGTAAGCAAGGCTGTAGCTTGCTGACCTGCCGATGCTTCAGAAAACTCAATATACTCGCTCGTATCTTTGTTTGTGCAATAAGAAAATTTTGGATTGAACTCCAGTTCAGCAACCGAAAGTTCGATCCATTTTGTAGAGTTGAAGTTGGTCGCTATTCTTGTGCGTTCGTTTTCGATAAACCCACACTTGCTGAGAATGTGAGTATCCGGCATTCCATCTGGGCCATCCACAGAGTGGAGGGCAAGCTTTTCAAGTTCTTCGAGAATACCGTTCCATTCGGCAATAGGATCGGCTGCACCTACAATAGACTGGCAGATTTTTTCAATCTTCTCCTCTTTGATATTCATGCCGGTAAACGCTGCCTTAAATTGTTGAGTTAGAGCTTTTGTATTAAGACTGCTTTTAATATCCGCCTTGATTAATCCATCTGATAGCGTAGTAAATTGAACGCATTGTGTTTCGAGGGCACTAACTTTCTGTGAGTGTATTTCATCCCACTTTTTCCTGAGCTCTTTGTATGTTTTTTCTGGATCACCAAGAGCCATGACAGCATTGCGTTTTTCGGCTTGAGCTTTTTTCAATATTCCAATTCGTTTTTCGATTGTCTGAATTTGATCAAGTTGTTGTTGGTTGACTTTCGCCGCAGCTTTTGCCGCCTCGTATTTTTTATCAAATCTCTCTTTGAGATTCTTCCATACTTTGATTTCAGTATTAATGTCATTAAGCGAAGCGGGATTAAAGAGATTAGAAAGTGCGGTAACACCGGCTTCTACCTCACTAAACTTTGAAGCATACTTTGCCTGTATGTTTCCGATAAGGACTTTATTCTCTAAATCAACATCTTCATTTTCGCCCTTTTCGCTTGCCAATGTTTTAGCGAGATTATCAACATGTGCCTGTGTAGTCTCGAGTTCGTTCTTTAGGTTTTCGATAATAGCCTCTTCGTTGTCAAATTTTGCCTTTTGGTCGATAGTCCTCTGATCATCCTCCGAAAGACCTTTTAGACTTTTCCTTAAGCCAGTTAATTGTTCGGTTAGAGAGGCAATTTCAACTGCGTTTTTTTCAATTTCTGTATCGATTTCCTTTCTTCGAATTAAATCCCCATAGGATGAGCGAATTTTTGCCTCCGTATCACGAATTTCTGACCGAACACGATCGAGCTCCTGCTTAATAGGAAGCTCAACAAAACGTTTAAGCTCATCGATTCGATCCCCAACGCGACTAAGTTGTTTCTGACTGTACGCCTGAATAGGAAGTAAATTCCTTATCTGCTGTTCGGTGGCAGAAGTAAAGTCTCCATCGCCAATTTTTAATAAAATTTCCTGTTTCTTTGAGCTCCGCTTTACGATATGCCTTACATTGTTCAGCAAGAAAGTAATATGCACTTCTCCATCGAAATCTTGGAGCGTATTTTTAATTAGATTTTTTCGTTTGTTTTGTACTGAGTCCTCCTCTTCACTTTCGACTGACTGATCGCACAAACCCCATCGGAGATATTCAAGAATTGTAGACTTACCGGTACCTCGCCCACCAATAATAGCATTGTATTGCTGATTTAGATCAAGCGACACATTGCCGAGAAATTTAGAACTGGAGACGCTAATGGAAGTGATCCAGATATTTGGCAATTGTGGCTCATCTTGAGATAAACGAGACTCTCTAGCCAAACATGCCTGTCTCAATGCCTCGGCAGTTGGTTCAGACCACTTAACCCAAGTAGTGTGTTTGCCAAGATCATCGTGGTTTCTTTTGCGGTTATCAGAAGTCTGAAAGACGCCAATAGCTTTAAACCCATAGTCTCGATTTTTTCCTTCTATAATGGAGGCGTTTCCTGTCCCAAAATTAGAAATCGGTCCATCAGTATATCCACCCACGCATGGCATAGTTTTATAAAAATTCCCGAAACCAGTGCGCAACATTGTGCCGTGACCAGTCTCGCTGACATTTGGTAAAACAATAAATCTGCCCTTTATGTGTTCGTGGCTGTTTAATTTTTCGTAAAGATCAGAGAGATCACCGATTACATTTTGCGGAACTCGTTGGATTGTTGCATGTTTTGCATCTACGGAAGGGGCAGGAGAGATTGCAAGTGCAGTAAGAACGCTTTGCAATAAATTTTCTGGAAAGTTTGCATCTAAGAGTAAAATTACCTGGCAAGCAGGAGCGGTTAAGGTAAGCTCGATGCCGGGGAAAACAACAATTCTCTTGTCCTCAGGGACTGATTGACCCGTATCATCCAATTCATCTTGAGCGGCTTTTTTTATGAATGGGAAAAACGCGAAATCATGATGATCCGTAATTGCAATTGCTCCCAATCCTTTCTGTCGACATGCTAAAATTAGCTCCTCGGCATATGTTTTTCGATCTGCGTCAGTAACAGCCTCGCCACCACTCCATCGAGCGTCTCGCGGTGTGTGTACTTGAAAATCAGATTTATAGAAGTGTGCACCTTTATCATTCATATTTTAATAAATTAATTTTCGGAGCGAAGCGGAGAAAATACCTTATACCCCCCTAAAAAATAAAAATAAAATTTGTTCATTATAGAAAAGTGTTAGACGTTAGCCGTAAAAAGAAAAGCATATTTCGTATAACTCGTTTATATACGAATAAAAGCGAAATATAATATAAAAATTTGTAGTATATGCGAATAATTTGATAATATTTAACTAGTTTAATTTTATCTTTGTTATCCTTTTTATGCAAAAATACTTGGATTTGGCAAAAAGAGAAATGGTGATTAGAAATTATAGTCCTAAGACCGTAAAAATATACTTATCGTTTTTAAATCAATATCTTGCATACAAAAAATCTAATATAGAAAAATATGATGAAGATAATGTCAAAAACTTTATAGCAGAGAAGATAGACAAAAAAGTATCTCCTCAATCGATAAATCTGGCACTGAATGCGATCAAATTTTTTTATCGCGAAGTAATCAGAATTGGAAATAAAATCAATATTAGAACCGTCAAAAAAGATTGCAAATTACCAATCGTTCTAAGCAAGCAAGAAATCGAGGCGGTAATCAATTCTATCAAAAATCCCAAACATAAGATCTTGATTGCCTTGGCTTATGCGGCCGGGCTGCGGGTAAGTGAAGTAGTGAGTATCAAAGTAAAAGACTTGGATATAAATAATTTGACTATTCATATCAAACAGGCCAAAGGAAAGAAGGATAGATTATCTTTGTTGCCCGAAATTCTGACAAATGATTTGAGAAATTTGATAGCTGGAAAGAAAGCTGATGATATTTTGTTTATGAGCGAAAGGGGCGGTAGACTTACCACTCGTTCGGCTCAAAAGATTTTTCAAAATGCCTGGCAAAAATCAGGAATAAAAAAAGATGCTACTTTTCATAGTTTGCGCCACAGTTTTGCCACCCATCTTTTGGAAAACGGGGTGAATGTTCGTTATGTACAGGAGTTGCTAGGTCATCAAAATATCAGAACTACTCAAATATATACCCATGTCACCAATCCGGCGCTAAGAAATATCAAAAGTCCTTTATGAAAACTATTTGACAAAAAAGTTAGAATTATATAACATGGAGTTGATGTTAATTATTTCTAACTAAATAAAGTATGATCAATCAAAAAACTTATCTGTGGGCGAGGGTGATTGTGGCGGCGGGTTTGGGAATTGTTATTTCCCAAGCGGTGATTTTTGGGAATTTGATTTTGGCTTTGGTGTCGATGATCGTGGCTTGGATAATTTTGTTTTACCTGCGAAGCAAAGTCAAAGCGGTGTTGGCGGACGAGCGGGATTATGAGATCGGCGGGACGGCGGCGCGTTGGGCGATACAGATTTTTTCGATAGTGGCGGTGGTATTTATTTTGATATTTTATACTCAAAGAGGCGTTAATCCCGCTTACGAAGCAATAGCGGTGACTTTGTCGTACTCAGTTTGTTTTCTAATGGTTTTGTATTCGTTGATATTCAAATTTTATAATCGCCTACTCTGGTTGAAAGGAAAAAATTGGCTGATACTGATTGGAACAGTATTGTTGTTGATGATTATTGTCTTTGGTTTGCGACTGCTGAGCGGAGAGGATGATTGGATTTGCCAAAATGGACAGTGGGTAAAGCACGGCCAACCGGATTGGCCGGCGCCGACTATTGATTGTAAAAAGTAATATTATGAAAAACAAGATAAAAGAATACAGGACAAAATTGGGGCTGACTCAGGAAGAGCTGGCGGTAAAAGCGGGAGTGCGGCGGGAGACGATTGTTTTTTT
Organism: Patescibacteria group bacterium; assembly: GCA_049322675.1. Taxonomy (GTDB): domain Bacteria; phylum Patescibacteriota; class JAHJAL01; order JAHJAL01; family JAHJAL01; genus DAIRGB01. Next base: position 197,683 of record JBMORM010000009.1, read on the forward strand.
GGAACAAGGAAAATACAATCCTTCATTGGGATTGGCATACAAAGTGGCCAAGATTTTGCAAACGGGAATTGAAGAATTGTTTGAGTTTGAGAAATAAAATGACGCAAGAAAACAATAAAACAGCGGCAATAAAATATATTGCCGCTGTGTTTTTTTAGGAAGTGAACTTAGGCCCTTTGGGCACGATCAAGGGGAATGTCAATATTGATAAAGGCTTCTTTGTCGGATTTGATTTCAAAAATTTGACCACAATACCAATCGACGTCTTTGTTTTTGTTAACTAAAACGCAAGCGTGACTGGGGAAGGAAAAGCCATCTTTTTCAACTTGAATAATATACTTCCCGGGAACCACCATGAAAGAGAAGCGACCGGCAAAATCGGTGATTTTGGTTTCTAGGATTCTTTCGTAGGTTGGATCAATAATTTTGACGATGGCTGCTTCAACGGGCAAACCGGTTTTGGCGTCGTAGATGATACCCCAGGGTTTGGGCTTGATATTCAATTTGTAAATCGTGTAGATGAGAGCCATGAGGTACGTCAACATGACAAAATAATTGATGATTCCGCCATGCATAAGAACTATCGCGATGCTAACTATGAAACCAAGAGAAAGAAGGGGAAAGGAAATTTGTCCGAGATAATAACGAAGTTTGCGTAAATTGTATTTGTGTTTGGAGATAAGTTGTTGGTGAACCGACTCTTTGGGAGTGATGGGAATATTTAAATTGATTATCTCGTCATCATTTTTGATTTCGATTTGTCCGCCCAGGTAGAGGTTGCCATAACGTCCGTCGTATTGACCGTATTCGCCACGGGCGGGGAAAAGATAATTTTGTCGGCTGACTTGGATAATATATTTTCCTTTTTTTACCAGAAACCCATATCGCCCGTTTTTGTCAGTAACTTTGCTTTCAACATACTTCTTTGTTTTGGCTTCATATAATCTGACGATGGCCAAATCAAGCGGGGATTTTGTATCCGAGTCATATACCACTCCCCAAGGGCTACGTTTGGGAAAGATACCTAGCCAACTAGCCAATTGATTTAATCCAAATAGCAAGAAACTGAAAATTTCAAAGATGAGTCCAAACAGAGAATATCCGATCAAAACAACCGCGCTCCAGAAAGCCACTTGTTCGACAGGATTTACGATTTTGTCGGAAATGTTTTGGCGGAGATATTGTCGAATCCTAGTAGTGGAAGGCAATTTGGATACTATTTCAGCCGGAAGGGGTGTTATTTTTAATCTTTCAATGTTGCTTGGCAAACTGATAAACCCGTACTGATTGTTGACGACTGAATAGATTGAATATTCGTTGGGGGCAAGGTCGTTGATAAAGTTGTATTCATAGAATCCATACTGATCGGATTTAACGTAGTAGATGCGGAAAGAATCCTGATTATAAACATAGATACTGATATCACTATTGGGAGCAGCAGTGCCTTTGATCTTGGTTGAGCCTTGTTCGTCGATTTCGTTGGGGGTCAATTTGATAGTGGGTGGCATGATTACATAAACCGGCTTTTCAAATTTGACCGTGTCTTCATCGATAATAATATCTATATCTGGAGGATAGATACCGAGATTAGAAAAATAACTGACCAGATTGGTTTTGAATTCGTCAATTGTGCCGAAACTAAAGATCATTTCAAATTTGCCATCGACGTCGGCAAATACATTTTGTTCACTGATTTCGTTGGTACCCGAGACGGATGAATTTGGAAAAGTCCAGCCAACAATGGGGACATAATATGGTTTTACTTCGGTTCCACCTGGAGTGCCGGGTGTGGTTGGCGTGGTTGGTTGGGTGGTTGGAGGTTGAATGGTTGGTGGGGGTGGTGGTGGAGGAGGCGGTGGGGGTGGTGGAGTGACATTGCCTGGACATACTCCGCCGCAACCATCGGGACAAGTTTGACCGATATAAGTATTGCCCGAACAAGAGCAGTTGGGGGTACATATTTCTTCCGGGGGCAGGGTTCCGGGACAAATACCGCCGCAACCGTCGGGGCAGGTTTGGCCGATATAGGTATAGTTTGAACAAGAACAGTTTGGCGTGCAGACAGTTTCAATCGGCGGAGTAACACCTCCGCCAGGAGGAGTGGTTGACTGAGCAATAATATAATCCAATACATAGGAAGATGACGCTTTATTGCTCATGGCATCTTCGCAACGCATATATACGGTTTTCGAGCCAAGTCCTGTCAGGTTTAGGTCGCATTGGGTAGTTGACAAACAAGTGTTTGTCATAGAGTCAAAATCAGTATCAATAATATCCCATTTGCAAGTAGATGCTACCGGCGAGGTAGTGTATTGAACCAAAGTTGAACCATTGTCGGAATAGTCATAATAAGGAGAAGTATTGTCTCCAGCGACGCTTACAATAGTGATGACCGGCGCAGGAGAAACAGTAAATGTACCAACAAAATCATCGGCGATATCAATCGGATTGCCAGGATAAGTGGTGTCGGTACCGGTAACAGTAACAGTACCGGCAACGAGCGAAGTCAACGTGGCAGTAGTAACACCGGAAGCATTGGTGGGTAAAGTTGGTCCGACGATAATGGCGCCAGGTAAACCAGCGGTGTGTAAATCTACTGTGTGTCCCGAGAGCGGTGCTCCACCAAATCCTCTAATGGTTACGGTAATAGTTATTGTGTCCCCCAATTGAACCGAAGGAGGAATACCGTCAATGGTAGAGTTGGAGATAATCGCGTCCGCCAAAGAAAAAACTTCAACGGTGACATCCGATGAAGATGAAGATTGAGCATTTACATTGGTAAAAAATGGTAAAAGGAAGATCTGTAAAACCAGAAATATTTTTACAAAAATATCGGATAATTTTTTTTGATTTTTCATTTTTGTTTTTGATTTTTTGACTTGGGGGCCGGCACTTTTTTGAAGGAAATGCCGGTCACCCAAATCAAATAATGATTTTATTGTTTCATTTCTTCTTTAATCTCTTTTGATAGTTCGTCTTTGTAGCTTTTTGACGACATTTTGATAAAGAGAATGATCAAAATAACGATAATAATAATGATGACTATGGTTGTGAAATGGTAGTCACCAAAACTATAGCTTTCTTTGAAAACCTGTTTGCTATTGCCAAAGGTACCTTCGACAGTTGCAGTGTATTTGCCATACAAAGAACCTTTTGGGTTCCAAGTGGTGGTCATCTTGCGAGTACTGCCAGGAACAACGTTTTTTCCTTCCAGTTGAATTTCGTCAACTTGAGTACCCATCCAGTTGGTGATTTTGATAGTTCCGACCGGTTTGAAATGAGTGTTACCGGTATTGCTAAAACGAAGATCAAAGTTTACAACCGGGGTGTTGGTTTTTTCATCTTTGGTGATGCCTTTGGTGCTAAATTCGACAACCTTTCCTGATTCAGTTGCATTACCGTTGACGTTTAGCAAAATCAAAGAACCGACACCGCTTTCTACTTTAAGTTGGGTTGATTCAGGGGAACCTTCTGCAGCCTTAGTTACAAAAACTACAGTACCATAATGTCCACCAGGATTGGCGGAAGTAGGGATATTGATGGTAAATTTTACATCATCTTTTTGGCCAGGTTCCAAACTGACTGATTCTTTGTTGAAAGTGATCCAGTCCATAACAGCGTATGGAGTGTCATCTTTGGTTAGAGATGGTAAGCCTTCTTCATTGCCTTCTTTGGGCAAAAAGTTTTGAGCTTCTGGATATAAAGTGAGTTTTTCGGAACCCGGGTTGGAAACGGTAATAATACCGGACAATGCTTCACCAGGATTGGCGGTTAGATTGTCAAATAATGCGGGTGAAATTTTGATGGTAGTGCCGCCAGTTTGAGCCAAACCCAATTGGACGGACGACAAGGTCAAAACGGTGACCAATGATAATGCTAGGATTGAAAATATTGATTTATTTTTCATTGCCTTCCTTTAAAATTAGTAAGAATATTTCGACCTAATAATTAAAACGTAGCGGTACAAATGTACATCAAAGTATTTGAGTAAATACCCGCTTCTTGGAGGTTGGTAACTTCCAATTTGTAGCTGACGATATCTTCCTCGCCACTGACTGATCCACTAGCTCGAGCTACTTCATATGGAGTGTCGTTGGCCTGATAGCCAGCAAATTTGTAGCTATCATACAAACCGGTATGAGCGTCAGTGTCATCGCTGGTAAAACCAAAATAACCTTTGTGAGTTGTTGGCGTGGCATCTTTGGGTTGAGCCCAAACTTCAGGAGTGGTATAGGTATTGGCATTTCCGTCGGTGCCTTTGAAAGCATCAATTGTCTTGGCAGCAGCGGAAGTAAGATTTTGATTTTGTTGGACTGTTACAACATATCCACCGCTAGCATTGGTTGAAACGGTTAGTCTTTGGCAACCAACTTTGGGGACATCGACGGTCATACTACCAAAAGGAATAGAAGTAGATGTGGTAGTAATGTCGGCAGTGCCGGTAGCAGATGAATTTGGACAGTTACCGGCGCCACTGGCGATACCGGCAATGGCAAAAGTCAAACTAGATTGAACGGTAGCAGTAACTTGAATTGAACTATTGATATTGACTGACAAAGTACCGGTGTCTGAAACGTCGGCATCAGTATCAAAAGCTCCAACTGCGATTTGATAAGATTGAGAAGATCCAGCTGGGGTTGGATTGGTAATTTGGTTGGTACCACCGGCAGCATTGGTTCCGATTTCGATTTTCACCGAGTCTCCGGCACCCAAACTAACTGATGAACCAAAATGGAAAGTCATAACTCGATCATTGAGTTCGTAACCGACTTCGGCGGCCGCTGGCGCGTCACCATCAACAACTGTTTGATCAACACCGTCCAATTCAACATCGACATCGCCGAAAGCGATTGATGAAATTGTAAAATCGGGTGAAGCCGGCCAGGTAATGTCAATTTCGGCGTCGTCCCCGCTGATTGCGCTAGGAACATTGAAATCAAAAGTATGGTTTGAAACAACTGTTGGCGCACTATTAGTTAGTGTGTCCTTAAGACTTGTCAAACTCGCCGCTTTGGCCACAGGTAGATAAGAAAGTAACAAGGCCAGACAAGCAAAAAGTGGCAGAATTTTTTTTATTTTCATAGTTTTTACCCTTTTTAATTGCGCTATTAAGATATAAAATTTGTAAATTTAGTGAGAATATATTTATCGACCAAAAAAATATAAATTTTTTCTCATTCTGCTATATACGTTATCAAATTGTGATGAAGTGTCAATTGAGGATAACTTTATATTTGATAAAATATTATCTGGTTATTGTAACATCTTTTAAAAATTATTGCAAGCCTGTTGTCTTCCAAGAAATATTTGACTTTATCGTCTTATTTTGGCAATCTGAGTATATACGTTTGTATGTTGTGCCGAGATAGCTCAGTTGGTAGAGCAAAGGACTGAAAATCCTTGTGTCGCCAGTTCGATCCTGGCTCTCGGCATTTTTTTTCGACAATACATTATATATAATACGATGAATTTTAAATCTTTTATTGATTGGAATTACTATTTTTCCAGTTCACCTGCGAGTGGTAATTTTAAATTTTTAATTCCTTTATTGATTGTATTTGGGTTGCTTTTGTTGGTGGGAATATTTTTTAAATATTCGCTGTCGATTCGAGAAAGGGAAAAAAAGTACAATAAAATTTTGGGGGATAAAATTTTTTCTTCGTTATTAAATATTTTTATTGCCAGTTATGCCTATTTGTTTTTCAGGTACGAAGGAATAAGATTTTTGTCATCAAGATTTTGGCTAGTCTTAATTGTTGTTTGGTTCATATGGTCTGGTTATCAGTTGTGGATTTTTTACTCAAATGATTATCAAAAAATGAAAAAAAGCTTTGAGTCCAGAAGCCAAACCAAGGTTTATAAGCCAAAGCGCAAGAAGAGAAAGTAGTTTTTTAGTTTGTATTTTATTTGTTTAAATATTTTATCAAAATGACTCAAGACAACACGATTACCACCAATCCTCAGACCATGAAGGATTTATTGGAGTCAACCGGTTGGGATTTTAAAATCTATCAAACCGGAGATGTAGTTAAAGGCAGAGTAATTGACGTTTCCCAAAATAAAGTCTGGCTGGATATCGGAGGAAAATCTCTTGGAGTTATCCCCAAGAGAGAATTATTGGAAGAAAAAGGATTGAAGGACATTGAAATCAACGAAGAGCTTTGCACATATGTTTTGGCACCGGAAAATGATGATGGTTATGCTGTATTATCCCTAAGAAGAGCAATACGAGAAAAGGCTTGGGAAGAATTGAAAGACAAGTTTGATAAGCAGGAAAATGTTCAAGTGAGGGTAGTGGAAGCCAACAAGGGTGGGTTGTTGGTGGATATACACGGAGTGAGAGGATTTTTACCGGTTTCACAACTCAAACCAGAAAATTATCCTCGAGTAGAAGGCGGGAACAAAGAAGAAATCAGAGAAAAACTTTCAAAGTTTGTGAGCAAGGATTTACAAGTTCGTATAATTGCTTTTGAAAGAGCGACCAATAAGTTGATTATGTCAGAAAAAGCGGTTCCTGATGCGAAACAAAAAGAGATTGAAGAAAATTATCAAATTGGCGATGCGGTTGAAGGAATGATTAGTGGAATTGTTGATTTTGGTGCTTTCATGAAGTTTGATGGCGTAGAAGGTTTGATACATATTTCTGAGATTACTTGGGGTAGAGTTGACAAGATTGATGATTATTTGAAAGTCGGCGATCAAGTCAAAGCCATGTTGATCGGACTGGAAAATGGTCGTATTTCTTTGTCAATCAAACGTCTTCAGTCTGATCCATGGGTCAAGATGATGCAAAAATATGCTGTTGGGGATATTGTTGAAGGTGAGATAAGTAAAATTACTCCTTTTGGTGCTTTTGCCACAATTGATTCCACTATTGATGGTTTGGTTCATATTTCTGAATTGTCTAGCAAACGGGTAGTGAATCCAGCGGAAGTGGTAAAAGTAGGCGAGCATCATAAGTTTAAAATTATTTCCATTGAAGCCGACAACCATCGACTGGGCCTGAGTTTGAAGGCTGTAACCGAACCAGAGGAGGAAAAGAAAGAGGAAAAAGATGATGCTGAGAAAAAATCCTCCGATGTTGACCCTTTGATGGAAATTGACGGAATTACCGCCAAGGTGACAGAGAATTTGCACAAAGGAGGAATATCAACCGTCGAGCAATTGAAAAAAATCTCTAAAGAGGATTTGTTGAAGATAGATGGAATTGGTGAAAAGACCGCGGAAAAAATAATCGAGGCGGTGAAATAGCTATTTTGGTAAAATATTCTATTAAAAAAACTATCAGACAACCTGATAGTTTTTTTAAAAATTATTGTTTCTTTAAATTATCTAAAAATATTTTACTAAAATCAGAGATGGCTGCGGCTGGAATTTTGGTTTTGAGGCGATGAGAGAATGCGTTTCTTTTGATTGCCTGGCGAAGGCAGTTTTCGTTGGGGCAAATATGCGCTCCCCTACCCTCTTTTTTGTGATTAAGATGGGAAGAAATATTAATTTTTTTGCCGTCAAAACAAATACGAAGGAAATTGTTTTGATGATTGGTTTGGCCGCAACCTATACAAGTGCGTTGATGTTTTATTTTGCCGGTCATATTTATCGCTTATCAAATTTTAGAGTATTTTGTTGGGGAAAAATGTCATTAATATTTATCAAGTCAAGAAATGATTGATATATTTTTTCCGGGGTATATATTTCAATTTTTTTGTTGTATTCATTGACTAAAAGTGTATTTTCTTCGACGAGCAGGTTGTATTCATCAACCAATTGATTGTAGCTAACCAGTTGATTTTCGGCTGATAATTTGTCCATGTTTTGTTTGAGACTGGAAAGTTTGGTCTTGTTTTCATTGATTTTTTTATATTTTTCGATCAATGAAATAGCTTCGTTGAAAGTAGTTTGGAGGTTATCTAGATTTTGTGTTTGATTATTTGATTGATAATACTCTCTAATTTCTGTTTGATTGATAAAATCGTTGTACTCTTGTCGAGTTTTTTTGAGAGCATCCTGGTTGTTGTTTTTGTAGGCAGCATCAAATTCTTCCAGCCAAATGAAATGAAGACAAGATAAACTTTTTTTTAGAATTGTTTGATAGTCTGGAGAGGAAACTGCGCTATTTTTGTTATCAGAAAAAATTTGTTGAAGACTGTTTTTGATACTTTCCTTGCTGTCGTGCAGTAGATCGAGGTTGATATTGCTATTATCGTAAACATGATTGGAGTCGCTGATTTGTTGTACATGTATCGAAACTTTGTTGATTTGGGAATTGATATTTTTGGTTGCCTGACTGGACGGAAGATTAGCGCCACAGCCGATCAAAAACAGGGAGGAGAAAAGCACAAGCATTTTTTTGAACATTTTTTTGTCGGTTTTAAAGATAATCTTTCTTTATTATATTTTTAGTTTTGGATAAAATAAAGATATGATTGCTAACTATGAATATTTTATTGGTTAAACAAAACACAAATGATTGATTTAAATGACGTAAGTGAGATTGAAAAAAGTGACCCGGACGGATATTTGAAAATATTGGCAGAGACACCGAATTTGTGTCGCCAGGTATTGACGGAATTTGACCAAGTTAATCTCGCCAAGAAAAGATTTGAGAAAGTAGCGATTTGTGCAATGGGCGGCTCGGCGATTGGAGCTGATTTGGCTCGTTATTTGTTGGAATTTAAAACCAATTTGAACATTCAAGTTTTGAGAGATTACAATTTGCCAAACTGGGTTGACAACAAAACTCTTGTAATAACTATTAGCTATTCCGGAAATACGGAAGAAACTTTGACTGCTTTTTCTTTGGCTAAAAAACGAAATTGTTTGATATACGTTATTGCTTCAGGTGGAAAGTTGATTGAGCAGGCAAAAAATAATCTGATTGATTATTTTTTGCTGCCAACTGGTCTTCCGCCCAGAACAGCTTGGGGTTTGTCATTTATTTTGGTCAATGAATTGATACGCAAATACGGCGCTCTCCAAAAAAATGATCTTGATAGCAAGGTCATGATTGACGAAATGGAAAAATCGATTGACGCCTATCGTCACGCTTTGCCAATTGAGAAAAATCCGGCGAAGTCGATTGCTTTATCTCTGGTAAAATCCACTCCAATTATTTTTGGAGCGGAGCATTTGGGAGTGGTGGCAAGAAGATGGAAGGGACAATTTAATGAGAATGCCAAGTTGCCTTCTTTTTATGAAGATTTGCCTGAATTGAACCACAATAGTCAGCAAGGATTGGAATGCAGCGACGAAATCAAGAAAAGTTTATCATACTTGGTATTGGATTCCGCTAACTATCATCCCCGCAACCAGTTGCGAGCCAAGGTAGTATTTGAATCATGGCAGAAAAACGGTTTTGATGCGACTTTGGTACAGGTGGGTGGCGAGAATGCTTTTGAAGAGATGATCAGATGTATTATTTTGGGAGATTTTGTTAGCGTATATTTGGCTTTGATGTTGGGAAAAAATCCGGTCAAATACGAAGCGATCGAAGAGTTGAAATCATATTTGAAAACCGAAGAATATACGGATGAATTGTTGGGATAATATTATTTGATACTAGATACTAGGTACTAGGTTTTAGGTTAGAGAGAGAAAAAGAGATTTATTTCATTATTATTATTTCGATATGACAAAAATTAAGACGATTAGAGCTCGGCAGATATTGGATAGTCGCGGTAATCCGACTGTTGAAGCAGACGTGGTTTTGGAGAACGATATTTGGGGAAGAGCGGCAGTGCCAAGTGGAGCATCAACCGGTGAACACGAGGCGATTGAGTTGCGAGACAAAGATAAAGCTTACGGCGGCAAGGGAGTTTTACAAGCGTGCAACAACGTGATGGATAAAATCGCGCCGATTTTGGATGGAGTGGAAATATCTGAACAAGAAACTATTGATAGAAAAATGTTGGAATTGGATGGAACACCCAACAAATCAAATTTGGGAGCAAATGCAATATTGGCGGTATCGTTGGCTTGCGCACGGGCAGCAGCTGAGGATAGCAAAATGCCGTTGTTTAAATATTTGGCCAGTTGTTACGGTTTTGACTCTAGTAAATTTATTATGCCGGTGCCAATGATGAATGTAATAAATGGCGGTAAGCATGCTGAAAATTCAACAGATATTCAAGAGTATATGATTGTTCCTTATGGAGCGAAAAATGTAAACGAAGCAATAAAAATGGGAGCGGAGGTTTTTGCTGAACTAAAATCATTGATGTCGAAGAATCATTTTCCAACGACGGTGGGAGATGAAGGCGGTTTCGCGCCAAGTTTAAAATCCAATCAACAAGCTTTGGATATTTTGATATCGGCTATTGAGAAAGCGGGTTACAGTCCGGCCAATCAAATTGGCCTGGCACTGGATGTGGCGGCAAGTGAATTTTTTCACGGTGGGATCTATGACATGGTTAGGGAAGGAAAAACACTTTCCACGGCTGAGATGATTGATGAGTACAAAGTATGGATTGACGAATATCCGATTGTATCGATAGAAGATGGATTGAATCAAAATGATTGGGAAAATTGGCCAAAGATGCAAGCAGAGATTGGCAATCGTGTAATGAATGTGGGGGATGATTTTTTGGTAACCAATGTTGACCGTTTGCAAAAAGCAATTGAAACAAAGGCGGCTAATGCGATATTGGTTAAACTGAACCAAATCGGCAGTTTAACAGAAACTGTGGCTGCGATCAAAATGGCTCAAAAAGCCGGATGGAAAGCGATAGTGTCCCATCGTAGCGGCGAAACTTGTGACAGTTTTATCGCTGACTTGGTGGTTGCGACCGGTTGTGGTTTTATCAAAACCGGCTCCATGTCACGCAGCGAAAGAACGGAAAAATATAACCAGTTGATACGAATTGAAGAGTCTCTTGACAATATGTCCGTTTTCAGTGGTAATTTGAAATAACTTTTTTGAATAAAAAGTAAAAATTTTTTAATAAAAACAATCAATCGTTTGTATTGATTGTTTTTTTGTTGTCTTTGAAAACCCTTTGTTGTCGCGATGTTTCCCAATAATAATATTTTTATCATATATATCTTGAAATATATGGGGGTTTGTGCTACAATATACGGATTTGTAAAAATAAAAAAACGAGAACAAAAGAAAAAAGAAAAATAAAAACTATGCAAAAATTTCTTAAAAAAGGAATTGCGATCATAACTTTTGTTAGTTTGGTAATACAGACTTGTGGTGGCGCCAATGCTTTGGAGCTTAAAATACTTGATCCGAAAATTGAAGGCAGTTTTCCAGATTGGGGGAACTTGGGAGAGGTTACCGATCTAAATAAAACTTATAGCGATTTGGTAACCGATAGGATTAGAGCGGTAAAGGAACAAAATGATATTGGCATAAACGAAGATATCTCGGAGAAAGAAAAAGATGATATTATAGCGAATGTTGGTAAAACCTCGGAGGAAACATTGTCCGTTCCGATTGAAGAGGTTGATACAAAATGGAAAAAGCGGATGATGTTGGATGGACTGCAAAATGTAGATGAAAAAATAATTGAAGGTTTAAAAAAGTCACAGATAATTGATACGTTTATTGACAGCGAGAACAATCAAGAGACGATTGCCAATCCAACCTTGGAAGACCAGGGAGAGAATCTGACAACCAAAGCAACGGCAGCAGAAATAGTATTGGGCAAAGACGCAGAACTGGAAAAGAAAATTTCTTTTTCGGGGGTCGTCAATGGAGAAGAAAAATTATATGAGGTCGGCTATCGCCCACTTTCGGCCGATCAAGTCGAAGCAAATGTGATAGAAAATAAAGCGATCTATGAAAATATTTGGAAAGGTGCGGATGTGGTTTTGACCGCAGAGTCAGACGGTTTTAAAGAAGATATTATTTTAAAAGAAAGAAACCAGGTAAAAAATATTGATAGCAGCGGATACCAAGGAGATGGCCACTGGATTTTTTACTATGATTTGAATTTACAAGGTTTGACAGCCAAGCTAGACAACAATCAGGTGATTTACCTTGATGAAAATAATCAAGAAATGGCTCGCGTAACCGCACCAATCGTGATAGACAACGTGGGAGAAGTTTCCAGTCGAGCATATTGGGATTTGATTTCCAAAGAAACCTGGGAAAACGGATATCAAATCGACAAAGAAAAATTTGGACAGGAAGAAATCTTGGAAGAAGATCTAACTAAAGGGGCGGAGTCGGAAAATAATTTACAAGAAAATGATTTGACCAGCCTTCCTGATTTTGGCGATAGTGATTTGAGTACTGCAGCGGAAGTTCAGTCAAATAGTGTTTGGCAAGATACCTGGCAGAGTGTCGGAAAATGGTGGAAATCAATTTTCAGTATTTTTGGGGCGGGTAAAGCCCAACAACAAGGAGAAGAGGAAAATGATTTAAGCGAAACCTCTCAACTTGATCAAACCACGGCAGTTACTCCAGTGGAACAAATCGGTCTGACCAACCAAAATCAAGAAGTAACAGAAAATTCTTTGACGGAAAAGGACATTTTGGTTTTGGTGGTTGATACCAATAATCTAACTTATCCAATCGATGTTGATCCTACCACTTATATTTTGACTCAAAGTGATTTTTATAATACCGCTAACGGTAAATTGAGCAGTAATAATGTGAATGATGTCAAAGTTTACGACACAACCAAAGAGCCAACTAGTAATTATAGTTACAATAAGGAAATAAAATCAACGTTGGCTTTTAATAATACCGTAGGAGAATTTGATCTGTCCGCGGTAAATAAAATTGCATACTGGAACCTGGATGAGAATAGCGGGTCAATCGCTGAAGATGATGTTACGCCTGCAGCTAACGCATCATTGGTCAATAATCCCGGTTGGACAACGGGGAAAATCGGCCGGGCTTTGGATTTTGATGGAAACGAAGATTATTTACAAATAAACGATGACAATAAATTGAGCTTTGGTGGAAATAATGCTCTGTCCGTCTGGATCAATCCCGAAAATTTGAGTCTGGAGCAAGGAATTTTGGGAAAAGGAACTTCCGGAAATTGGGAATATTATCTGGGAACGACAGTAAATGGAGGTTTGCAATATACTGCCTGGCAGTTGAATGGTAATGAATATTTTGCCCTGACTGCTCCAAGTAAAACTTTGAAAGCCAATGAATGGTCTCAGATAGTAATTACCAACAATGACGGCAATGAGGCTCAGTTGTGGGTAAATGGAAAGTTGATCAAGAAAACAACATCGTATTCCGGAAGCACGGGAAATGGAACGTCTGATTTGAATATTGGAAGAGCGAATAATAATGGAGAAATAAATTATTTTACTGGTAAGATAGACAATATTGGTTTGTTTGCTGAAAATTTGAACGAAGGACAAATCAAGGCACTATACAATAACGGTTTAAGTAAAATCGTTGGATTGTGGTCGTTGAACGGAGTAGTAAGCGATTATTCCGGACAGAACAATGAATTGAGTAATGGCGGAGCGGTTTTTGATGATAACGGACATAATTATCAGGCAATGAATTTTGATGGAGCCGATTGGTTGAATGCCGGAAATAGTAAAAGTTTGTCGTCTGCCTCCGGCTTTTCACTAGAAACCTGGGTTAAAATACCTGTCAATGGCGTAAATCAAAAATTAATTGAAAAAAATAATGAATATAGTTTAAACATCTGTCCGGACGGACGACCGGTGTTGATGATAAATACAAATTATGGTTGGAGCAGTACGGCCGGCACCGGAAATAGCTGTATTGATTCAACCGCACCGATTGTCACTGATGATGTCTGGCATAATTTGCTTGGTACCTATGATGGAAAAATATTGCGTTTGTATGTTGATGGAAAGCAAACAGCCTATTATTACGCGCCTGGTTCTATCGTCGCAACCACTAATAATCTTTTGATAGGACAAAATACGACCGGATCAATTGACGAAGTGGCGGCATACGCCAGACCTTTGTCCTCCGATGAAGCTGAACTGCATTTTGGCTTGGGATATCAGTCGAGCGTTTCCACTATTATTAATTTGGACAATGAAATCGGCTACGCAGAATATAGTCAATTGGCTTTAGACAACTTGCAAGTAGAACAAACCGGTGTTTTGCAAATAAAAGGAATTGGAAGCAATGGCGAAGCGATAAGTGAAAAAATAAAGTTGAGAAATGGCAACTTGCAGCGCGTTTTGTCAGCCAAGAGATATAAAGCCATCACGGAATTATCCGCATTGAACGAGGATGGTAACACATCGGAAAAATCTTTGAAAATTTCTTCCGGAAAATTGTTGGCTTTTTCACCGTTTCATGACGCCAATTGGCGTTACGGTATAACCAAAGTCAATGATTATGTAACCGGTTTGTGGAACTTTGATGAAGGAGAAGGAAATATAGCCGAAGACAATAGCGGCAGTAATAATACTGCTTATTTGGCCGGGGGGCAAAGTAATAATAATTGGCTTTATGAAAGAAATATTGATATTTCACCCGCAACTACGATCGATGATTATCAATTGAAAGTAGAATTTAATCCAAATAATTTTGACTATATTAAAGCTCAGGATGACGGCGGCGATATCAGATTTTTCAATAACAATGGAGTGGAATTGTCGTACTGGATTGAAAACTGGAATACTAGTGGAATATCAAATGTTTGGGTGAAAATCCCCAATAGTGGCACTTCATCAATTTCGATGAAATATGGGAATCAATCCGCTACCAACAAGAGCAATGGAGAAAATGTATTTGACTTTTTTGATGATTTTTCTGGAAATACTATTAATAATGACAAATGGGTCAACTATGATAACGCCGGATATTTATCTCAAGATGGAAAATTGATAACTACGGGCGGGTCCGGCGCCTGGGGTAGTAATGGCTTGATCAGTAAAACAACTTTCCTTAGAAATAATAATTACGAATTGAATCTGGATTATAAACCAATCAGTGGAAATGATGTAATGTTTGGTTGGCACGATTCGGGAACAGGAACAAGCTATACAGATTTGGTGTATGCATATTACAGCAATAGTGCCAATGTTTTGATATATGAGGATGGCAATAACCGCGGCACCATGTCTGGTTCCTGGGTGAATAATACCGAATATAAAATAAAAGTCCCGGTGAAGACAAGCGGAGGAGCAACTTACAAAAGGAGTGTCATTCGAGGAGAAATTTACGAAACAAATTATGACTCAACGTATTCTACAGAGAGCCCATTGAAGATAGGTATTGCCAATTATAATAAAGCTTTTGAAATTGATAATTTGTATGTGCGCAGATATGCCGCTACCGAATCGACTGGTACTTTGGGCGGTTTGATTTTGTCATCGGAAAGTTTGTCCGGCCAACCAAATTGGATGGATAGCAATTGGGCTTATCGCACGATGCTTCGGGTTGATAGCACGAATAACAATGAAGATTTGACTGATTTCCAAATACCGGTCAATATCGATAGCAAATTATTGATCGAAGCGACTAAAATGCAGGCTGATGGCGACGATATTCGTTTTACCGATAGTGACGGGACTACTGGATTGAATTATTGGGTGGAAAGCGGAGTTGACACCAACTCGACTAAGCTGTGGGTAAAATTGCCGACACTCCAAGCTAAGTCAAATAAGGCGATATATATTTATTATGGAAATGCTGCTGCAACTGCAAATAGTAGTTTTGACAATGTTTTTACAAAAAATTATAACGAATCAGGTATTACCGGACTTTGGCACATGGATGATGGTAGCGGGACAACATTGACTGATAGTTCTGGGCAAGGAAATAACGGCACTTTGGTTAACAGCCCAACTTGGCAAGCGACAGATGGCGGCCAATGGGGAAATCAAAGCGGGGTAACTTTTGGCACCGGTTCACATCTTTTGTTTAACGGGACCAATAATGTTGTTCAGATCAATGATAATTCGACTTTAAAGCCGAGCAATGCAATAACTTTGAGTGCGTGGTTTAACACAAATAATAAAACATTATTACAAAGAATTGTTTCCAAAACGGAAAGCGGAAGTTATCAGTTGAGTCTCAATGACACTTCCTGCCCTTCTAGCACATTATGCTTTCTTGTCAACGTAGCCGGCACATACAAATATGCTTCCATTCCTACGTCATATATTAATAACAATCAGTGGTATTTTGTTAGTGGCACTTATGATGGCAGTTTGGTTAAATTGTATCTAAATGGTTCGTTGGTGTCAGAAAATGCCGCCACTGGTACTATGACGCACTCTATAACCCCCTTGTGTATTGGCGGCGAATCGCAAGCGGGAAATTGTCTGGGTGGTGGATATTTCAATGGATATATTGATGAGGTTCGAATATACGAGAGAGCTTTGTCAGCATTGGATATAAAATCATATTTTGAGAGAAGAAAATCTACATTTATCGCACCAAATGTCAGTATAGATAATGTTACGCCAACATCATCTTTGCCAAATTGGGATGAAAACGGAAAATTTGGTAAGGCAATAAGTTTTGATGGGCAGGATGATTTTGTACAGATTCCTAGTGACGATAGCATAAGTCCAACCAAACAAATGACGGTGGGAGCTTGGATCAAGCCAATGGCGTTGAATGGATGGCTTTATACCAAAGCGATAAGCATGTATCCGCCGACTGCATACGATGATTATCAAGTCAAAGTTACTTTAAATAGCGGTAACTTTGATTATGGTAAAGCCAAACCCGATGCAAGTGATTTACGCTTCTCTGATAGTCGAGGCAACCAGTTGAAATATTGGATAGAAAAATGGGATCAACAAGGAACATCCTTGGTTTGGATTAAGGTCGCCAAGACGGGAACAAACAAAATATTTATGTATTATGGAAATTCTGATGCCACCGCAGAAACTAGTTTTGATGGTGTTTTCACAAAAAATTTCAACGAAAATAATATCGTCGGGTTGTGGCATATGGACGAAGGTAGTGGCGGAACGACAGCTGATATTTCGGGCTTTAACCACACGGCAACATTGAACAACACTCCAACCTGGCAAGGAACGGATGGCGGTCAATGGGGCGGACGAGCCGATGTAAAATTTGCTTCAGGTTCGCATCTGAATTTTAATGGCAGTAATCAATACTTATCGGTGCCGGATAGCGATGATTGGGATTTTGGCACCGGTGATTTTACAATTGATTTTTGGATAAATATCCCAAGTAATGCCACTTCGCAAACAATTATTGGAAATAGACATACCGCCGGGGCAAATAGTGTTTGGAATATTGAGTTTTATTCCACCGCCAATAGAATTGAATGGCATACACAATCAACGGTGGTTGGCAATAGTTCGGCAACTCTTTTGACAAACAAGTGGAATCACGTAGTTTTTACTCGCTCGTCAGGTAGTAGCAAATTTTATATTAATGGCACCAATACTAACACATTTAGTAATACATACAATTACAATAGTGGACAGACATTATATATTGGCAAAGATGGCAGTAATAGTACCGGACAATTGAATGGTTATCTGGATGAAGTTAGAGTAATCAAAGGACGAGCACTTTCAGCTCAAGAAATATTAACACAATACGAACGAAGATTATTTTTTAGCAATGAACCAACAACCAGTGTGGCGGTGGAAAACACTCCCCCACCCTCAACCAATCTTTACTCGCGAACAATCGATATTGATCCGGCGACTACAAAAGAAAATTATGTTGCTAAATTGGAATTAACACCAAGCAATTATGATTATGCCAAATCACGGCCGGATGGTGGAGATTTGCGATTTGTCGATGACCAGAGAAATAATTTGAATTATTATATTCAAAATTGGAATAGTGGCGGCACTTCAACTATCTTTATCAAAATACCAAATACGGGAACAAGCGCGATCAAGATGTATTATGGCGACAAATCATTGATCAACCTCAGTAACTGTGCCAATACCATGACTTTGTGCGACGATTTTGGCGATGGCCAGTTTGACAATGACAAATGGTCTAAAGTCAGATTGGATGACCCAGACTGGAACGAAGGAGTCACAGAAACTGGTTGGTTTATGTTGAAAGCATTAAACGGTAAAAACTTGGGGGACGGTAATAATACCGCACCAATGATCCTTTCCAATGATTTGGGAAATATTGATTATGAATTGACTGCTCGTCTGAAATTTAATCCTGCTCCGTTTGAAAACGAACAACAGGCCGGGTTAATTATTTACGAGGATGAAAATAATTACTTGCTGGCAGATATTGGCAATATTGACGGTGGAAAAGCAAAATTGGCGGTAGAAGATGATGCTTCAATGGTCGCGTTTGGTGATAATTGGACAATACCAGCGGTTAGTGATTTGAAAATTGTGAAAACCGGAAATAATTATAAGTTTTATTACAAAGACGCAAATTCCAGTTCATGGATTGAACATAGTAGCGAAATTGCGGCGGAGATGAATAAACAACAAATCGGTTTTACTGCCTTGGCAACTGCGGGATCGACGATCAGTTCATATTTTGACCATATCGAAATTAAAGAAATTTCGACCGAATCCAATTTGTCTTTGGAAACGGAACAATCATGGACGTACAAAAGAAGTGTTGGTTTTAATCCGTCCGTACCGGACGATGACTGGCAGGTGCGAGTAGATTTAACTTCGTCAAATTTTGATTATGGTCATGCCAAATCCGACGGTAGCGATCTACGTTTCTTTACTCTCGATGGAGAAAAGTTGGATTATTGGATAGAGAAATTTAATGACAGCGGAAATTCTGTGGTTTGGGTAAAAGTGCCGGAAGCGGGCACTAATGAAATATTAATGTATTACGGAAACAATAACGCAGTGACTGAAAGTAACGGGGAAAGAATTTTTGAATTTTTTGACGATTTCAACAATGGAGTTATCGATAGTAGTAAATGGGCAAACACAACAGGATTTACTGAATCGGGTGGATATTTATCGGGCGGAAATACAACGAATAGAATTAATACTGTCGCCCGTTTTTCCGGTGACAAAATATTGGAAACAAAACATTTTGTTTCTACTGAAGCCACAAATGGTCACATGGCCGCCGGTTGGTTTAATTCAACAACCGACAGTTTTGGCTTAAGGTTGAATCCGTCTAATACCTGGTACATACGATCTGATGGAAATTGGAGCGGTTCAAATAGTTTCACCTTTATGAATCAATGGATAAAGGCGATCGTCAGTGCCACTGGTAGTACTTCCAAGATAAGATTATATCGTGAATCAGATGGTGTATATAGTAACGAAATATCATATTCAAATAGCGGACTATCAAATGAGCCGATAACTTTGGGAAAACAATATGATAACGCGAATGCAGGACAAACTTACGTAGCAAATTGGGATTGGATTTTTGTGCGAAAAAAATATACGAGCAACGCCGAACCAACATCAACTTTGAGCGAAGAAGAACGATGGTTGTTTAGAAAAAATATTACTTTGACACCAGCCACGCCTCTGGCGGATTACCAAGTAAAAATTGAATTGAATAGCGGTAATTTTGATTATGGCAGTACGCGCGAGGACGGCGGAGACATTCGATTTTTTGACAGCAATGGCTCAGCCTTGAGTTATTGGGTGGAAAGATGGGATAAAAACGGGACATCAGTAATATGGGTAAAAGTTCCCACGATCGGCACCAGTACAATTCAAATTGTGTACGGCAATCAAACCGCAGAGAGTCAGAGCAATGGTGAAAATACATTTGATTTCTTTGATGATTTTGACGATCATTCTTTGGATGCGGACAAATGGAGTTGGACCAGAGAATCGGCCGGGGATTGGAATGAGGGTTATGACCGGCCGGATCAATTGTCAATGACTGCTTTGAATGGAAAAAATCTGTGGGGGACTGATGACAGCGCTCCGATATTACTGGAAAATAATACCAACTTCCCGATCGCTGCGGATTTTGAATTGATGGTATCGACCGAGACGGATTTGACACAAAATTATGAACAAGCTGGTTTGATAGTATATGAAAGTGATTTGACCCACGTTCAAGCAATGCGGGGGTACAATGATGGGGCAAAAGTAACCTTCAAATACGAAGCGGATAACAGCGTAGTAGCGGCCGTGGACGAGAATCAGACGAGCAATTATACCGATTTGAAATTGAGAAAGTCAGGCAATGACTATACGATGTATTACAAAAATATTGAAAATGCTGGTTGGACACAACATGGCACAAATATTTCGGCCGTTATAAATAATCTCAAATTCGGTTTGACTTCATATGCGGATAGCGGCGCCAATGCCAATTCTTTTTACGACAACGTCCGTTTGCGAAAGTATTCAACCAATGATCCTGTCGCTACGGTGGGAACACAACAAGAAGCAAGCGCGGTAGTAACAAATAACATGATCAACAAAGGCACGCAATTTTCACTTGGTGCCACCGATGAGAAAGTATATGCGACAATGGGCAGTCAAACTATTGAAGGCGTGATTGATACCGATTGGAACCATGTGGCTTTGACTTATGACGGCGAAACACAAAAGTTGTTTGTAAATGGACAATTGAAACAATCTTTGGAATACGATTTGCCGACTTGGCCTTTGGATGATTCGGATTTAATAATCGGTGATCAATATTATGGCGCAATTGATGATTTATTGATATCAAAAAGAGCGATGTCGGAAACCGAGATAAAAGACTGGTACGAAAGCGGCGTTGCTTACGAAAAAAAGCAGCCCACCGAGAATCAATTATTGGGAGAAAGCGAAATAGATACAATTACTTCAGGATTAATTGGCCGGTGGAATATGAATGAGACGATGGGTATTGGCGTAAATGATAGTTCTGGTCACAATCATCATGGTTCAGCCATCAATGCCAAGATAGTAGAAGGTAGAGAAGGTAAAGCCAGAAATTTTGTGGCAGACAATGATTACGTCTCTATACCTGACAGCACTGAATTCAATTTGTCGGGCGACTACAGCATGTCGGCCTGGATCAATCCGGATAATATTGCCATGGACGATCGCGGAATCATGGGTACATACAACGGAAGTAGCAATGGCTTTATTTTTTCTTTGGGATCATCAACTTCCGGTAATCCTACTTTGAATTTCTGGTCCAACGGGACCTGGAATAATGGTCCGGCAATAACCATGGATGGCACCTGGAAACATGTAGTGTTCACCAAACAAAATAATGTTGGTACTTTTTATCTGGATAGTGAGGCAAAGGCGGTGGTGACCGCATATCAGATCAATGACGGCGGTTCTATGCAGATTGGGGCTGGTGGAACAAGCTGGGCTTCCAACCGATTTGACGGACGGATCGATGATACCAGAATTTACAACCGGGCTTTGACCCCAACTGAAGTATATAAATTGGCTCATGAGTTTGATCCGCGTTGGACCAGCGAACAAATAGCCAGCCAAGCTAGTATGATCCAAGTAAGCGGTAATCAGGAAAATCCTCAGCATGAAGTGGCTATAAAAATAATTACTCCCGGTCCGGCGGGGATCGCAACTTACAAGACTTCGATTGACGGCGGAATGACTTGGTCGGAAGCTACTTATACTACGTCAATTGGAACTTCGACCGTCAGAAGAGATTATACAAATACCGGCGTTGATATTGATTGGAATTTTGGAACGGACTTTGGCTCCGGCGATGTGTTTGATATTGCTTCCTGGTACACCGAACCAAGATCAGCCTCAAGAGGCATATCTCGAACTTTTCCGGAAGTAGCCAATATAGTGGCTACAGACAAGTCGATAGAAATATTAGACAAAGCCGACAATAGTTTGTGGATGAGATTTACAAATTCTGCTGATAGTGGCTATTTGGGTGGTTCGACGACAAATATTGGAGCAGTAGATATGACGTATGGACATTTGGTAGCCGGAAGTAATACCGCCAGCAACTCGATCGGCCTGCTCGATATTGATTTTTCCAATGAAAAAGCCAGATATTATCGAAATAATTCTTTGCCGGAAATACTGACCGGGAATATCATGAATCGAAATTTTGGCAATGAATTGATGGACGACAATAATTTGATTTTAAATAATACCATCGTCAATGACGTGGCGGCAAAGATGATAAACAATGATATCTTGATAGCGGCGGCAACTGAGGGCGGTTTGAATGTAATTAATAAAAATATCGGTCAAATAATCTACGGCGCCAATGGCGCAAATAGCCTCAAAAAAGTAGCTTTGAGCAACAATGCCAATGCGGTTATCAATCAAACTGGCGACGCAAATATCGCTTTGTCCTTGGACAATATTTCCAATTACCACAATGATTTTGACTTGGAGAATCGAAACGAAGCGTATTTGGGAACCACCGCTTCCGGCTGGCAGAGTGATTATCAACTGACAAACGATGCCGATACCGGTACGGTGAATGATTTGGCGATCAATGACAACAATTGGTTGGCTGACGAGGCCTCACCACAAATATTGATCGGAACCAATACCGGAGCGAGTTTGATCGATACTATGTCGAATAATGATGGCGATGATACGGAAAACAAAAGACATGATGGTTTCATCAAACATCTTAATAATCAGTACATAACTGAGGGAATGAATGGAAATGGCTTGATCAAGGGTATGTGGTTGGAAGGAGATCAGACCGAAACAGTAGTGAGCGATCGCAGCGGACAGGCAAATGATTTGACGGTACACGGATTTTTGGGCAATGGCACTTTGACCAACAATGATTGGACAAATGGCGTACGGGGCAAGTCATTGAATTTTGACGGAAACAATGATTACTTGGCCATCAACGATAATATTGATTTTGATTTTACCAATAATGATACTGTGAGCTTCGGCGCCTGGGTGAGACCAAAAGCGGCGGCCGAGAAATATATATTTGCGCAATCCGATGGGAGTGCTACTGACACCAGTTTTGGCTTGAAAACCAAAAATTCGGGAACGGGAATAAATTTCCAAGGCAATATCGGCTTTGGCAGCGATTTGTCCGAGGTTGATTCCAAGGAATATCCGCTTGATGTCTGGCATTATGTGGTTGGGGTGATGGACGGAAAAAACCAAACTTTGAGTATATATATCGACGGTCAGTTGGAAGAAGACGTTACTACGCCGGCCGGAATAAATAATCCAAGTAATCCTGTTACAATCGGCTGGGCGGAGGGAGCAAGCAAATATTTCGAAGGAAATATCAGCGGTGTATTTTTGACAAATAATGTTTTGACAAAAAACCAAATCAATAAAATGTATCAAGTCGGTTTGGGAGCTTTAAATGACAACGCCGATGATTTGAATAAGATTGGCGGAACCAGCAATGATATCCGAGCAGTAGCGTTGGATGACGACAATTATCGCGCGTTTTTGGGAACCGCCACCGGTCTGAGCGAAATCGATTTATTGAAGGACAGTCGCACTCAATATTGGAATATCACTACCAGTCCGGCTTTGCCAAATAATTATGTAAAAACGATCAGTTATGGCAGTAATCGAATTTTGGTGGGGACAAATTCGGGAGTGATAAACATAAGAACTGATGGCAGCTACACTTCATCAGACACTTTGGGCAAATTGCAATCCGGAAAGGGCCGAGATGTGTTCACGGATGGTGCTTACAATTATTACGTTAGCGACAAAGGTTTGGATATCGTCAAATTGAGCGATATGTCGAGAAAGGGATATGTGACCAGAGAAGATGGTTTCAATAGCGTCGTCGCTTTTGGCGGAATGGTATATATGGGAAGCGAAGTTGGCGTTTGGAAAGCAAATATTACCAACGTGGTGGACGAATACGATCTTACTTCTGCCGCTTATACCAATCTATCCGTACCACAATTGATTTCAAATAATGTTTATGATGTTCATGGCCGAATTATCGGCGGTAAACAATATCTTGTGGTAGGTACGGACAATGGCGCTCAATTGATTGGCGATATTGACGGGGAAATAAAATATACCGTTTTCAGAAATAATGAAAATGACGATATTACTAAAGTTTGGTTAAATGAAGACGGTGATCTGGCATATTACAATGCGACAGACAAGACGGTTTGCGTCTATAACAACGCGATCGACTCGGAATTATACTATATGCAATTGGGAACAAGTTCATATACCCGACGTTACGATTTGAGTACAACCCCAAGATTGATTGATAATGTGGTCAACGATTTGGTATATATGGCCAATACTTCGACCGCACAAGCCGGAGGTAACACTTTGTATATTGGAACAAAGAGCGGCACGACGGTTATTCAGGAACATAGCACGATGGCCAGCAGCACAGTCAAACATTTGGTCAGCGGCGCAATAAACGATGATAGAACCGGTATCTTGTTGCCGTTTGCCGATCACAATTTGGCCCCCGCTACCGTGGACAACGCCGTATATAATTCGGTTAATCAATTTGATAGCGGACGACAAAAATTTAATTTCGCAAACGATAGAGATATTGCAGCTTTTTGGGATTTTGATCAAACTATGCCGGGCGGAGTGGCCGATCGAAGCGGAAATAATAACAACGGTTATTTTGGATCGGATACTGGTTTGGCTGGCGGTAAAATCGGTCAGGGATTGTATTTGAATGGAAACGGCAGTTATCTGCTTGCCAATGACGAAAAAAGTTTGCATCCGACGAGCGCTTTCACCTGGGAAGGTTGGGTTTGGAAAGATCCGGCGGTCAGCAACAGACAAGCCGAAGAACCGATTTTGGCCAGCAAATACGATGGTGGAAACAATGGTGAATTTGTCGTTTATTACAACAAAAATAATAAATTGCAGTTGAGAGTGGCGGATGGCAGCAGCAATGCATTGTCCAACGAATCGAGCCTAGTCAGTCCGCTCAATTGGCATCATGTGGTGGTAACTTTTGATAGCGGAGTGGTCAAATTTTATATCGACGGAGCATTGGACATGACTCAAACTTTGTCTGTAACCAATTTGACGAAACCGCCATACAATAATAATCCGACAACAATGTCAGATTTGTATTTGGGCAACGATTGGCAATTAACAAAGGGCGCTTTTGTCGGTTACTTTGATGAAGTGGCTTATTACACCAGGGCTTTGACTTTTGAAGAAATACAAAATCATTTTTCGATTACTGAAACTGGAGAAAATGGGGTGACAGTCAACAATCAGGACACTCTCGCCTACCCGACCGCGGGTTTGATAACAACCAGTAATAACGCGCAAGAATTGATGAATTTAAATTTTGACGAAACTTTGGCGGATAGCCACGGAGCGACACCAACAACAATGATTGAAACTAGCTGGCAGAGACCGACTTTGAATCAAATATCATATGGCGGGAATACGAATAATAATATTGTTTTGGATTTGGGTGTTTCCGGTAATTGGGATGATGCCGGTTTGCACACTCCGGAAATAATAAGAGAGGGCAATACTTATAAAATGTGGTATGCCGGAACCGATGGAACCAACTATCGGATTGGATTAGCCACAAGTTTTGACGGAATAACTTGGACAAAATTTAACGGGAATAATTGTACGGGGACAACCGGCAATGGCTGCGTATTTGATATTTCCAGCAGTGGTTTTGATAGCCAATATTTGATGTCTCCAAGTATTATCAAAGATGGGAATGGTTATCACATGTGGTATTCGGGATACAACGGCGGTTGGGGAATTGGATATGCCACAAGTGCAGATGGTGTTAATTGGATGAGACAAAATAGCGGCAATACTGTATTAAGTCTGGGCGGGGCGGGAAGCTGGGATAATTTAGTCGTTGCTCATCCAAGTGTAATGAAAGAAGGCACTTTGTATAAAATGTGGTATGAAGGTAGCGGTTCTAATTACCTGATTGGATTAGCGACCAGTACGGACGGAGTGAATTGGACGAAGTATGATAATGCAAATGATGCGGCTTGTGGATACAGCGAAGCAAATGATGACGGATGTCTTGTTGGTTTGGGAGCAAGTGGAGAATTTGATTCTACTCATCTACAAACGGTAAATATACAAAAATATCAGAAAAAATACTATTTATTTTACAGTGGAGACTCGGCAGGCAGTTTTACTCATAAATTGGGTCTGATGACTAGCGACAACGGTATTGATTGGACCAGAGAAAATGATGGTGATCAAATAATGGATTGGGGAACAAGTGGTGCTTGGGACGACTTCTCTCTTCGATCTCCAGCAGCAATAATACAAAATAATCAGATGATGATTTTTTATGCCGGCAATGATTCTACTGATCAACGCATCGGGCTGGCGACGATGGATTTTGATCCGGGGCGGTTTGGGAAATCGCTTTATATCGGCAACAATGATCAATATATTTATTCTTTGAATGATAAAATTAACCGCCGAGCGGGAACGATCAGTTTCTGGGCCAAGTTGGACAATGTTGCTGATGGTTTGCATGAAGTGTTCAATATTTTTGACAAAGACAATGGTCAAGACGGACTCTATCTGGCCATGCAAAATAATCAAATCGCTGTCGGATTGAATGGAGAACAAAACATTTTGACAGGCAAGGCGGATTTGACCAACAATTATTGGAACCAGGTGACATTGAGTTGGGAAAAACCAAGCGCCAACAATAAAAATTTAAGATTATATGTCAATGGACAACTGATTGACAGTGTTGCTTTTGCTAGTCCGATTTCTAGTGGTTATGACAGTATCCAGTTGGGTGGCAATCCGGCTGAAAGCCGAGATTATCTCAAAGGCAATTTGGATGATTTTAGAATATATAGTCAGGCCGTCGGGGATGATGCAGCCAAAGAATTATATGAAGGGTCTTGGGGAAATTCCAGTAAAAGAAACCAAGACTTTGATAGCAATAGCGCAACCGTGAATCCGATCAGTGAAGGCACGATTGAATTTATTTATACTTCCGATTGGAGCTCGGCCGGAGATAACAACGTGAGAGTTTTGGCTGATAGCCTAGGCGGAGATGGTGCAAAATATGGTTCACAATATCAAAATAGTCAGACCGCTTTCAACCGGTTGAGGATTTGGAAAGATGAGGGAACGGAGGCAAACACTAGTGATAGATTACATTTTGGAATACTGGACAATGACGGTGATTTGTACGAAATATATACCAATGAGACGATTGATTTTGCTCAAGGGACAAGTTACAAGATTGCCGCTATGTGGGACTTGGACAACAATGATCTGACTACGGGCGGAAGTAATATTATGCGCCTGATAGTGGATAATGCAGTAGTGGCCGGTGACAATTTTACGACCGGAACCACCGCCAACAAGAAAAAAAATGGAAGCGACACAAGTAACACAGAACCAATAATAGTGACCGCTGCACCAGAGAGATTTTATATCGGTAGCGGCAAACCAAACAAACAGACCAACCGATTGGCCAATCCAAGTTTTGAAGAAAAAACCGGCAGTGATCCGAGCAATTGGAATAAAACCGGCACGATTAATTTTGATCAAACCGGCAGTAATAGTAAATTTGCCGCTTCGGCTGTATCGATCACCGGACCGGATACGACAAATAAATTGTCACAAACGATTTCGGGCGCAATACCGGGAACATATACTTTGTCCTGGTGGAGTAAGGGCACTACGGCAACCGCTACTCAAAAAGTATATATTTCTTATCCGAGTAGCAATCAAACGGTCAACAATGATCCGGGAACAAATTATGTTTATAATCAAACGACTTTTACCACGACAGCAACCGGCAATGTAACGGTAGAATTGTCGGCTGATGCGGGCGAGACTGTTTGGTTTGATGGTTTGACACTGGTGAGAAGTAGATTGGACGAAAACTACCAAAACACTTCGAGCATATATAGCGATTTTAAAACGACCAATTTCTTGATGAGTCAGGAAGAATTGAACGCGGAAACTTTGGCACAAACATATAATACAACCAATAAAAACGCTTCTCTAGCGGGTGAGACAAACAATGTTGAAGCGATCGCAGTAAAGAAGGTAAACACCAATGCGACGGCTGCCGACGACATTCTGTTTGTGGGAACCAAAGGATATTATTCCGAAGGAGCGGTAACACAAATCACTTTTGGCACAACCGATCAGAGAACCAATGAATACAGGCAGACAAGCGCGGGAACCGGTCTTACTTCCAATCGCATCAATTCGTTGTCATATAGTCAGGTCAGAAACAACTTGGCAGTAGCGACCGATGATGCCGGCATTTTCGGATTTTTGGAAGAAACTCCGGCCGTGATAACGATCACATCTCCGATTGGCGGCGAAGAATGGGAGGGAGGCAGCAGTCACAATATTACCTGGATTACCGACGGTGTTTGCGATCATGTGGATATTGATTTGTCCACTGATTCGGGAACGACATTTAACCAAAGTATTGTCACATCGTTGGCCGATGCTGGCAGTTATACTTGGGATCCGATTGCCAGCGTCAACTCCGATCAGGCCAGAGTCAGAGTGGAGTGCGAAGACATTATGGGAAATATCTTGGCCAGTGATATTTCCGCCAATGATTATGTGATCGATAGTACCAAGCCGACGGTGACTTTGAATGCAATCAGCAATCCAAATGGCGACAATGTGATATATGGACGAGGTACGGCTAGTGATACCGGTGGCGCTACCAGCGTCAGCCAGATTCAATACAAAATTGATAGCAATGATTGGAATACCGCCTTGATAACCGCAAATCCCGGCACAACCAATGTCGAATATGACTTTAGCACTACGGCTTTGGGCGGGGGCGAGCATACGATATATGTCCGCGCCAAAGACTCGAGTTTGCCGGGTGGAAATGAAACTGATCAAACGATGTCGGCCAGCCGCAGTTTTAACGTCGATGAATTGAGTGTCAATTTTTCCAAAACATCTTTTGATGCCAATCTGGATGTCGGTGACACTGGTATTTTCAATGATTCTTTGACAATCACAGTTTCCGGTTTTGGCACAGCCTACAATATTGGTATCAAAGCCAATGATGTACCTACCCACAATATTTACGATTCAGAAATTATTCCATTTTATACCGGCAACGACAACTGGAGCAGTAACACCAAGGGATTTGGTTGGAGATATCAGGGTTACAACAATGGTTATTACAATGCTTTCCCACTAACAGATTATCAGGTTTTTTATACAGGCAAAGCTAATACTAACGGTGTACCGACCCAAGTTGATTTTAAAGCGGTGGCGGATTGGACGGTGGACGCAGGAACGTATAATAGCAGCGTGAGCGTGATTGTGACACCTAGGTATTGAACACAAATTTCCAATTTCCAATTCTCAATTTCCAAACAATATTTGGTTAAGACATTAAAAAGAAATAATGAAATATAGAAATAATTTAAATTGGAAAATGGAAATTGGAAATTTAAATAAAAAAATATTTTAAATAAATGACGAAGCAAAAACACAAATCTAAATTATATCTTTTCAGTCTGGGCTTGTTGCCGTTGTTGATGATGGGCAATATTTCCGGGGAAAATTTATTGAAAAATATTGCCGGTACTTCCGAACCAAAAGCGATTATAGCTCAAACCGGTTTGTTGGCTGACGGGTATTACCGATACAAAGACGATTCAATCGGAGTAGAGTTTGGCGATCGAAACAATGGCGAAACTCAGTCAGTTACCTTTTTGTCAGCACCTACGACAGAAAAAAACGATAATTATTCGCGACCAAAAAGTATTTCCTGGAAGATAATTGATCCTGATGATAAAAATGCGGGATGGTTGGAAAAATTGACTACCAAAATTGCCAATAATTTGGGTGGTAGATTTGCTAGCACAAATTGGAAAATTGATGGAGACCAAGCTGTTTTGTACGAAGTGCTGCCGGATGTTGATTTGCGTTATAAAATATTGCCCGGATTGGGGTTGAAGGAAGAGTTGATTGTAAAAGGGACAAAAGAGCAGGTGGAAGAGAAATACTCTTTCGATTTGGTAACCGAACAAGGCTTGAAATTGCAAAAAGCTAGTGAAGACAATCAATACAATTTGGAAGTAGATTCATATTATTTCACGGACACTAGGGACAATTATGTGGCTCACTTTTTGCCACTTACCATTTATGACTCCAATGGACAAAGTAGCAATGAGGCTTCTTTGGATATAACAAATAATGGGGGTAATGATTACAAAATTACAATAACCCTCGATCATGACTGGTTGTATAACGTCGATCGACAATATCCGATTTTTATCGATCCGACGATCGTCCATGACGATTTGACTGATTTTAATACCGGTAACGCTATGAATCGAGTAGAAGCCGTCGCCGGACCAAAAGTGCAGTTGTCCAATCAAGAATTGGCGGCCGGTGCTTCAACTATTGGTTTGTGGCATATGAATGAAACTTCCGGTTCCACGGTTACTGATTTTTCCGGTAATAGTAACAATGGCACGGCCACAGGGACCACTATCATTGACGGCAAATTGAACAAGGCAAGAAGTTTCAATGGTACTAGTGATTTGATAAATTTAGGTAAAAATCCATCAGTCAAAGGTTCTTCACAAGTCACAATTGAAGGCTGGATTTACCCGACCAGTTTAACAAATTATTTTCCAATTTATTTCGAATCAAATAATACCAGTGGTTATACCAGGTTGATGCTTCGAGTAGGTACCGATGGTTCGTTGAATATGGGTGGACGTGATACTGACGGCACCCCTGCTTATGTGACTTTCGCCACTAGCGCAACCGGTCTGATTACAACAAACAAATGGTATCATGTGACTGGTGTTTACAATGCAGATACAGATATTCATAAAGTTTATATAAATGGTACCGATGTTACTAGTTCGGGAAATGTGACGGCGGCCACTTTTCCAAATACTGTTCCGACAGACAATATTTTTCTTGGATTTGTTACCGGAGGAACTTATGCCAGTGGTACTTTGGACGAAATTAGATTAATTAAACGAGCATTATCTACAGAAGAAATTAAAGCTGATGCCGGTCTGAGACCTTATGGTGTTTATACTTCCGATGTGCTTGATCTGGAATCGGTCAATCCTACATTTAATAATATCAATTGGACGGAAAACGGCGTGCGAACCGGCGATGGTGAAACTGATTTATCAACAACTAGTTTGGTTGCACAGTGGAATTTCAATGAAACTAGTGGCACGACTGCTTCAGTTAGCGCTGGTAGTTGTGGCAGTAATTGCAATGGCACTTTGACTAATATGACGACTACCGGACAAGATGCCAGCGCCACTTCCGGTTGGACCGCAAATAATAAAAGATGGGGAGCAGGTGCCTTGATGTTTGACGGTACGGATGATTATGTAGTAGGGATTGGAAATTCAGGCATGTCTGGTAACCCCACTTTTACTTTGGAGGCATGGTTTAAGCCAAATATATTAAACGATGCTACAATAGTTGGATTCGGAGATGGTAACACTTCTTTAGGTGCTGGTTCAATGTTTTTGGGGGCAAATGGTTCACTATCATTAGCAACAGCTGGATCGAATAATGCAACTACTAGCACTGGAATAATAAAATCCGGACAATGGTATCACGTAGTAATAGTAAAAATTCCAGGTGCTATTAATTCAACCACAAAAATATATATTAATGGAATTGAATATCCGGTTACTGGATCAACTAGTACGCCAAACATTACTAATCTGCCGGTTGTCTTCGGTAAATTTCCAAACTACAGCGGCTATTATTTTAATGGCACTATTGACTCCAGTCGGATTTATTCTCGCGCTCTCTCAGTCGATGAAATTTTGTCCAATTATCAAGCCGGCAATGTCCAATTTCAAACACGCACGGGAACGGACAATACACCGGATGATGGATCATGGGAAGACTGGCGAGCAGCGGGTAGTGGCGTAGAAACACAAATATTAAATATTGATACCGATAGTAGCAATTGGAACACAGACGAGATTGACGTTACTAATATTGTCAAAACTAATGACACTGTCGTCAAACAAGAAGGCTCTGGTTCGCTAAAAATATCTACCGGCGCTGCCCAAGCTGACGCCAATACGGTTGGCTTGTGGCACTTGGACGAAACCGGTGGATCAGGTGCATATATCAAAGATGGCAGTGGCAATAGCAATCATGGCACACCGACCGGTACTAGTGTTACAAGTGGAATTAGTGGCAAAGCGAGAAGTTTTAATGGTAGCAATGACTATATTTCCATCCCCAACCCTTCCAGCGGTTTAACTTCTGGCGGAACAAAAACCATTAGTGCTTGGATCAAGACCAGTTCAACCCGAGGAGTAATTTTTAATTCATATGATGGGACCAATGGCTATCAAATATATGTTGATACATCTGGTAATCTCACTCTATATAGCAATGGCGGTGGGGTTCTTGTTACCTCTAGCAAAGTAAATGATAATTTATGGCATCATGTGGCCGCTGTGTGGGACGGGACAAACGCCTATATTTATCTTGATGGTGTTCAGAAAATTTCTGGAGCCAGAACTATCACTACAAATGTTACTTCGCAAGTTCAAATTGGAGTTCAATGTAATGGAAGCTGTCCAACTAGCGCAGATTACTATTTTAATGGTTATATTGATGAAGTAAAAATTTCCAATGTCGCCCGAACCGCCGATGAAATTGCCGAAACCTACCGCATGGGTCGCGATCACCGTTTGGATCGCACGATTTCTTCTACTGATTTGTCAGAAAAATCGTCATTACCCTTCTATATCGCCGCTGACAAACCGGGAACCTATTTGGAAACTACTATCGGCGAGTCCGCTTTTGCCAATAATGTATCAGATAGCAATACGGTTGGTTTGTGGCATTTAGAAGAACAGTCTGGCAGCGGAGCATATATAAAAGATAGTTCATCTTATGCCAACCATGGCACTCCAACCGGGACTACTGTATCTGATGGTAAAATTGGTAAAGCTAGAAGTTTTAATGGCAGTAGTGATTATATAAATTTGGGCAACAATTCATCTTTATCGTCTGACACTCAAACAATTTCTTTTTGGTTGGCAAACAAAGGCACAAATAAAACGGCATATATTATTGACAGAAGTCCCAATTCTGACTCATGGGGTACGTTTGGAATTGTATATTATTCCAGTCAACTATATGTTACCGCCGATGGAGAACATCAGGTCGTAATACCGTATAGTTCTCTCAGTAATGGAGATTTTCTGACATTTACTTTTAATTACCCAACTGTCAATTTTTATTTAAATGGTAAATTATACAATACCTTAACTTTTTCTAACCATTTTAATGCAGGCAGTAGCTATGCGACATCAATTGGTAGAGCCGGAGAATATAATAATTATTTTTTTGACGGCGCTATTGATGAAGTCCGCATTGATAATGTTGTTCGAACCGCCGACGAAATCCGCCAAGCGTATGAAATCGGTAGTCGTACTCATGCGGTTACAATTGACTTTGCCGCCGGATTGGATAGTGGTGATTTGATTTCTGGTTCTTCCGACACTTCATTTACTATCGACGCTACCACCAAGGGTTTAAGTCAAAAAGGCGCCAATCTTTATGTTGGCGATAAAATCATCGTTCGTGAAAATTATGATGGCACCGAATATGTTGCTCAAGGTTTAGTAAATTCGGTGGATATATCTACCGGCGCTGTGACGGTTAGTACGTGGGATAGCGGATCAACTTTTCCAAGTAGCGGTTTTACCGTCAAGGCGGATGTTTTTAAATGGCAACGAGAATATTTTGATATCACTTCTTCGATGTCGTCTCAACGTAATGCCGTTACTCATATTACCACTCGTTTTACCAACGGCTCGGAAGGACGAACTATATGGTTGGACGATTTTAAATCCGTATCCAACTATTTAACCAATCCTATTGGCAGCACTATTACTTCTAGTCCCCATCGCTATTTTCAGTATCGTTTGATTCCGACTACTACCAATATTCAAACCACTCCGTCAGTTGCGGCGATAACTTTGGATTACGAAAAATCCAACATGACTATTTCCGGTGGTTCAACCACTCAAACTTCGTTGAACAATAATAACAAGCAATCATTCAATATTACAGTTGGAGGGGTGACTTGTGATGAAGTAGATACGACTGTAACTGCCCAGGTTTCTTGGAACCAAATCGATTGGTATGAAGTCGATCAGACAATTTCGCCGGTAAACAATCTGAATATCACAAAAGATATGAATTTGACTACCATGAACGGTTATCCCACGGCTGAGGGAAATGTCACGATTTATGTTCGCGCCGAAACAGAAACAACAACAAGCAACATCGAATCTTTGATAATATTAAAAGATACTATCAATCCGATAGTGGCAACTATTACTAGCGTCGCGAGCGATGTAAATTTACCATTCAATGACACTACCAACGACGGGAGTACTTTGGTTGTTTATACTGCTGCAAGTGATGCCAACACCTGCAAATGGGATGAAAGCGACTTGACTTATGGCGCAATGTCACATTATTGCGAGTCGACCACTAACTGTACTTTAAATTTGACCGGATATGGCGATAAAGATGTATATATGCGATGTAAAGACAATGCGGGTAACGAAAACAACGATCTACTCTCCCCTGCTCCGACTTTTTCTTACACCATCGGTGGTATCAGCATGGATTCGGCTGGTACAGATGAGACGTTTTTGAATAACAATAATAAAAATAATTTTGGCCTCAAAGGCAATAACATAATTTATGAAGCTACCGGAGAAAATGTCGTTTTGCAGGGATCTTGGAATCAGACTGATTGGTACGATGTAACGACAGTGGCCAGTCCGGTCAATGGAGAAACTGTATCAGGAGCGGCAGACGTGGCTAGTTGGAATGGCTATTCGGCTGATGGAGATGTCACTGTTTATCTGCGTGCCAAAGGTGGGACAAGCGAATATAGCGAAATTAGATCTTTTCTAACAACAAAAGACACGACGGAAGCGGGCGTAACCGGGATTGTCAGTGTGGCTGGCGATAGCGATGTGCCGTTTGTTGATCCGACTAACAATTTGAATACCCAAGTTTTATATACCGCATCGGCGGACGCCGCCAGTTGCAAATGGGACACCAATAGTGCTTTGACTTTTACGGAAATGGCCAATACTTGCGAGAATACGAGCAGTTGTACTTTGGATTTGGAAGGTCGGGGCAATCATACTGTGTATTTTAAATGCCAAGACATACATGGCAACAATCAGACCAATAATTATGCTTTGACTTACAGCATCAATTCTGCCAGCGAACAACCTTTGGGTTGGTTGCAAACTCGGACGGTCAAGATCGATCCGGCAACGCCGCTGGCCGATTATCAAGTGCGGGTGGAATTGACGCCGACTACTTTTGATTATGATAATACCAAATCGGACGGCAGCGATATCAAATTTTATGATGACAACGATAATAAGTTGGAATACTGGACAGAAGAGTGGAACAATCGCGGCACTTCGGTTTTTTGGGTCAAGGTGCCGGTTGGCGAAACGGAAAAAATATATTTGTATTATGGTAACTACTCGGGCACAAACGAATCCAATTACGACGATGTTTTTAGTAAAAATTATAATACAAGTGGTTTGGTCGCCGGTTGGCATTTGGACGATGTCGTCACCAGCAGCACGGTTGCAGACTATTCCAGTAACAACAATACAGGAACTTTGACCAATGGACCAATTTGGCAAGAGACCGATGGCGGTGGTTGGGCCGATCAGAGCGATCAACATTTTGGTACCGGCTATCACTTGTCTTTTGATGGCAATGATGATTATATCAATGTTCCTCATTCGACTAGTGTCGATCCCCAAACTGCCTGGACTTTGGAAACTTGGGTCAATAGGAATTATCTGAGTTCACAACATAGTTTGATCGAAAAATATGCTTGGACCAGCGGGACTGGCGGATACGCTATGAGAATTACGGCTGACAATAAGTTGAATGGATTTATCGTCAATGGAACGGCGGCGCAAGGGTGCACGGGTACGACCAATATTATGAACGGAGAGTGGTATCACGTCGCTGTCACTTTTGATAGTGCTACTGATTCGATAAGATGCTACGTTAATGGTTTATTGGATGGTTACAATAGTGCTGCAACGTACAATCCGATGTCTTCATCTTCTGCTTCTTTAAAAATTGGAGCAAGGGGCAATGATGCCGGATCAGTATTAAATGGGTATTTGGACGAACCAAGAATATATAGTCGCGCTTTATCAAGCGACGAGGTACGATCTCAATTTGAACGCCGACAATATGGCGCAAATGGCCCGCAAACTATATTGGGCGGCTCGAGATTGGTTAGCGAAAGTCGCGCCGGTCAAACCGACTGGCTGGATAGCAATTGGAATTACCGCACCGGTTTGACCGTCTTCAACAACAACAATGTTGATGCGTTAGATGATTATCAAGTGGTTTTCAATTTGGATACCAAATACTTGGTTGACAGCGGCAAAGTATTGAGCAGCGGCAATGATTTGAGATTCACTGATAGCGATGGATTGACTTTGCTTGATTATTTTATCCACACCGATCTTAATAATGTGAATACTAAAATATTTATCAAAATACCGGAAGTTGGTGCCGATAGTCAGAAGAAAATATATATGTATTATGGCAATCCGTCGGCAGAAGCGGCTAGTTCCGAAAGTGCCTTGGATTTTTATGACGACTTTGAAGATGGGATTATCAATTCAACGAAATGGCCCACTCAATCAATAGGAAGTTATATTACCGAAGAAAACGGTCAAATGAAGATGACCGGAATCCGTGCCGGTAATTATTATCTACAAAGTCCGGCTATTTCTTCTGCAAATCTTAATGCAGTTATCGAAGCTCAAACCAGTACACCTACTTTGCCGACAAATTGTTGGTCGCCAGTTTCTTGGTGGAAATCCACCAGCGCCGGTTTGAGTATTATCGAGTGTCCAGGTTCAATTTTGGACAACAATGATTATGCTTGGCACAATGGTTTGTTGGATAGTGCCCGGACAGGGAAGAATGTTTCAGAGACTCATATAAATCAATTGAAAATAAAGGATAATTTTAATACTTCTCTTCAAACCAAATTTTTGGATAGCTATTTTTCGGATTGGACGGCAAATTATTTTGACAATTCGCAAGATAGTTATTTTATTAGACTGGGAGCTCGGGCGGATAATTATGATCCTGGTTCCATCCAAACTATGGATGGTCGGATAGACTGGGTACTGGCGCGTAGATATACTGAACCGGAACCACGAGTCGGAGCGTATAAAGTAGCCTACACCAGCAAAAAAGGAAATATTGAGAGCGAGACTTGGTACGGCACGATTTATGTTGAAGAACCAGTAATAGTAAATCCGGGTGCAACTTTGACGATTCAACCGGGAACGATCATCAAATTTAATACAGACACATATTTGTTGGCGGAAAACAGCACAATCAATGCGATAGGTCTAAGTTATGATCCGATTTATTTTACTTCGGTCAACGACAATAACCGCGGGACAATTATGGACAATTCAACCGGAAATCCGGTGGCGGGTGACTGGATGGGAGTTTATGCGATAGGAAATGGGGATAATATTATGAAATTTTGCGATGTGGCTTACGGCGGAAAGACCAATGAATTGGGGGGGATAAATTATCGCGGGATGGTCAACGTACGTGAAGACAACATGATGATTGCCAATACGGTTTTTAATAATAGCGCCAATGCCGATATTTTTGCTTATCAGGCCGATCCGTATATTTATCGCAATAATTTGGGCGACAGTCCATATGGTTTGTATATTAATGCCAATAATCAAATTATTACTCATGCCATCGAATACAATAGTTTCGCAAATACGACCGAGGCGGCTGTATATGTCGATAATTTGCCGAATACCGACACCGACTCGGGCCCGGGTTTGGTTTTGCGCAATAACGATATCGACGAGACCAATACCGGATTTTATATCAAAAATATGTCCGGCGATAGTATCAGGGACAACAATGCTGAAAATACGATTGATACCAGACAAAACGCTTTCAAAAATCAGACCGGATATATGTGCTACTTTGATGTCGCTGCGGGTGACTGCAAATTTGATCGGACGAGTGGCGGCGAAATTTTGTTTGATATCAATAGTGCAATTTTGGAAATACCAAATGGTAACGAACACTGGATGGCCGGTAGTACGCAAACTGTTTCTTGGAATTTCAACAATGGCAGCAGCAACGGAAGTTATGTGGATATTTATCTTTCGCCCAACAATGGAGAAGAATTTGATTTTACCGTGGCCGCCAATCTAAGATGCGATGGATCGGGATCCGGTCCGGGTTGCAATGGCACAAGCGGATCATACAGCTGGTTGGTATCGGGCGTGCCAAACAATGAAAAAAGATTAAAGATAGTTTTGAGAGATAGCGCCGGAAATAGTTTGGTGGAAGATATTTCGGACAAAAACTTTCAAATCAACTTGATTACGGATGAATTGTCGGATGTCCAAGCGGGAGCGGGAGCAAAACACACTATCAAATTTGCGATTCCTTTTGACTGGCCGGAGTTGGTCAATGACAGTTTCAAAATTTCTTTCCCGGCGCAGTTTGATTTGAACGAATTAAACGCCGGCGATATCGCGGCCTCTGGCGGAGATGTGGTTTGGGGAAGTCCGGTTATCAATAGCTTGAGTAACACTATCGCAATTCCATTCACCGGAACATTGGATGATACGGATGGTTTGATTACTTTTGGATTGGGAAGTGAGAGCAGTAGGATAATCAATCCAGAGGAAAATGGATCATATCGACTAACTATTACTCTTCATGATAATCAAACCGGTGCCAATCCGGCGATCAGACGACTTTCAACCAATATAAATATCAATGATGATTTAGCTTTTGCTTTCCATGTACCAGCCACGTTGCAACTTTCTATTCGGGATATTACTGATACTACGGATATTGATCGTTTGAGATTCGAAAATCCTATGGCCAATACTATCCTGGATGTAAGTCATTTGATCAAAGTATCAACCAATGCTCACAATGGTTATTCGGTGACAATATCCGAGGATCATGATTTGACCAGTCCGTCCGGGGCGATAATTCCTGATTTTGTCGGCAGCAACGAACAACCTCAACCTTGGATCGCTCCGCCGGGAGGAACAGTCAATGGCTATTATGGATACCACACGGACGACACTGATTTGTCTTCCGGGACAGCGGACCGGTTTGCGCTGGCGGACAGATGGGCGGCGGCGATAACTGATCCCAAGGAAATAATCTACTACCCCACTTCGACTCAAGATCAAACCAACACTATGACTTTCCGCTTACAATTTACTCCAAAACAAGTGTCGGGTCATTATCAACATACTGTTTTTTACACAATCACTCCAAATTATTAAGAAGTATAATGGTAGGGGAAGAAATTTTTAATTTTTAAATATGTTTTGTTGGACTATCAAGATGAAAAACAAAATAAAATAAATATGAAAATCCCAAAAATAAAAAAATTGCTCCAGTTTACTCCCATGGTATTGTTGTGCCTGGCTTTGGTGGTGGTACTGATTTTGAAGGTGAGAATTCCGACGACTTCGAAAGAGATTTCGGTCAACACCAAAGAACAAACCCAGTCAATGACGGACAAACAGGCCGAGTCGGACCAAAGTCCGACTGCGGGCAAGAAAAAGATGTCGGTGACAACCAATATCAGCAAGATTGAGATTGCCCCGGTGGTTGACGAAAAACAGCAAAAATACTTGTACAATGAGGCGGTGGAGGCAATTATCAATGTCGATCGAATCAGAAATGACGACTCCACTTTGCCGTCAGACAATGCTTTCAGTAAAAAGAAAGACAAGCAATATTGGTGGGATTTGATCAATTGGTTTGGCAAAGAAGTAGTCGAAGCCAAAAATGATGATTTTACCCTAAAAAATTATTTGGATGCCAATCAAATCAGAACCGAAGTGCAGCTAACAGAGGAGCAAAAAGATTTTGCCGTTTCTTTGGAAGTGCCCAACAGTAAAACAGTAACTTCGTCACGCGGTGATTTTATCCAATACGAATTTGATCAAAGTACAGTTGTCCAGTACCAGTTGAAAAATAATCGTTTGAAAGAAAATATTATTTATAATTTTAAACCGGCGGAGAATTATTTTTATTTCAATATTGACCGGGCGGACAATCTGGAGATAATTCCTAAGCCCGATGGAGAAATTATTATTCAAACCAAAGATGAACCGCGACATATCGTTGCGACCGTGATGGCGCCGACAGTGGTGGATCGCAAAGGCAAAGTGGGAAAAATTAGCTTGGAATATTCAGAAAATCGATACAAGTATATTATTGACCAGGCTTGGTTGGATCAGGCTAATTACCCGGTGGTAATAGATCCTTCTTTGCAACTTGGAGCGGTATTGTATTATACCGGCGGGACGGTAAATGTCGAATGGCATGGTGACGGTTCAGACTACCGTGATACCGGCGTATTTTTGTATAAAGACGAAGTATCGTTGTATTCGCCGATTAATCAATATTTGATCAGTAATATTGATTACGGGGATTGCAATCCGGCGGTAGGTGTTTTTCAGCTTTGCAATAAAGGAACAACCAGTTTTAATCTAGGCGATCAATATGTCGGCCAGGAATTGAAATTTGGAAATAAAGTCTATCAGAGTGACATAATTTATTACACCGGTCCCGCCAGTCGCAATCCGGATAATCAAGTTCACACCATTATAGTCTATGAAGAAAGTTTTAATGCATATGTTATCAGATTTCTTCGAAATCATCCGACAAAAAATGGGATGTGGTATGGTCCGTCTGTCGATATTTGGCTGACCGGCGGATTATCCGATTCGCCACCGCCAGTTGATCCGACTCCCACCACTTCCCCCGAACCGATTTTGTCCAATCTGTCCTGTGTCAGCAACAGCGGACAGATAACCGTCAATTTTGACACTACCGGTTTTGGTTCCACTGCAACTTATGCCATAAAATTTGTCGGAAATGGTACGCAGTATCTCCAGTCAAACAACACTTTGGGCGATACGGAAGTCTGGAGAACTAAAGGAGAATGGGGAAATAATATCCGCGTAACCGGTTTGACCGCCGGCACGGATTATACAGTTTCAATTTCCGCCAAACCGGATGGAGCCGGTACGGCGTTGGCTTATGGACCGACTAAAAATACCACCGAGATTTGTTCTCAGGATACTTTCAATGATTCAGGACAAGTTTGCGGTGATGGCGTAATCCAATTTCCAGAAGAATGCGATGACGGTAATACCAATGACGGAGATGGTTGTGACCGCAATTGCACCAATGAACCAGCGGCAGTAACCGATCCGCCGACAGTTGACATCAAGGCTAACGGTTCAGATAGTCCTTCGACATTGCCAAACAACAGCACGGTCACCTTGTCTTGGACTTCAAGCAATGCCACTTCTTGTACTGCTTCCGGCAGCTGGTCGGGTGATAAGGCGACAAACGGAAGTGAAAACCAAGGCCCGCTCACTACTGGCACCTATACATATGTTATTCAATGCACCAACTCGGCCGGCAGTCGCTCGGATAGTGTTACTAT
The DNA here is from genome assembly GCA_049322675.1 of Patescibacteria group bacterium. Classification (GTDB taxonomy): domain Bacteria; phylum Patescibacteriota; class JAHJAL01; order JAHJAL01; family JAHJAL01; genus DAIRGB01. Next base: position 239,000 of record JBMORM010000009.1, read on the forward strand.
CACGATTTTTTCTCCTCCATGTGACATTACTTATACATATTCTACAACAAATACAGATGTAAATACTGTTTCTAATCATTGGCATGGGACTGTATGTATTAATAGAAATTTATTTATCGCTGGTTCCAATACTTTGACTATAGATCCAGGCACGGTAATAAAATTTTATGTTGGCAATGCCAATGAAAGATGGCGTATTTTAAATTACGGTACTCTAAATGCTATCGGTACTGAAGATAATCCAATTTATTTTACGTCTTTTCGAGACAATTCTATCGGTAATATTGTACCTGGAGGATCAGGGACGCCTCAAAAAGGAGAATGGAATGAATTGAATTTCAACGCCTATGGTGATAGTTATCAGGGCATTGGTGAACTAAACAACGTAGTAATCAGATATGCAACTACCGGTATCAATGATTATGTTCATACTGCCTTTAGTACATCTCCCCATAAACCCGAACCAATTTTGAGAAATATTATTATAGAAAACTGTTCCGGCGATGGAATATATATTGAACGCAGTCATCCAATACTTGAGAATGTTACTATCAGAAATAACGGCGGTAATGCAATTTATCTCAATTTGTATGGTTATTCAAATTCTAATGGTCGTGCCAATGTAAATTTTCTTGGTAATAATGTTGCTATAAATAATAAATTAGATGGAATATATGTTAATAATCATGCACTTTCGTCAACTGCAATATTGGAAAATATTACTTGGAATAATGACTTCCCTTATTATTTAGCACAAAATTTTAATATTGAACGCGATGCGATTTTATCTATTGAAAAGGGAACTGTTATTAAATCTGCTGATGATGTCACATTCACTGTTTGGGGTACATTGGTAGCTATTGGCACAGTTGACGAACCGGTATATTTCACTTCTGCCTATGATAACACAACTCCAGATGGTGATATTACACCAACAAATGGAGAAGATAATATCCCTACTAAAGGCGATTGGGCGCAACTTATTTTTCTAGCCAATCGTAATGATGCTGATCAAGCCAATGGCGAATTGAATAATGTGATTATTCGTTATGCTGTAAATGGAATCAACGATTATGTTCATACCACTTATGTGAGTTCACCGGATAAGCCAGAACCAATATTGCGTAATATTCTAATAGAAAACTGTTCTGGCAGTGGTGTCAATATTGATCGCAGTCATCCAATATTGGAAAATATTACTATAAAAAATTGCTACAAAGCTATTAATCTTGATTTGTATGGCATCACTAGTTCTGATGGTCGTGCCAACGTTCGTTTTCTAGGCAAGATAGTTGCTGAAAATAATGAATATAATGGTGTGTATGTTTACAACCGAGCCCATTCTCCAGCTGTAATTCAAGAAAATATTTCCTGGGACAATAATTTACCTTATTATCTAGGTGGAAGCTTAACAATCAATCCTGGAATATCTTTGACATTAAGTCCGGGAACCATTATCAAGATTGGTTCTGGATACAAAATAGAAAATCGCGGCTTGTTGTATGCTGTTGGCTCTTCTGAACAACCAATATTTTTTACTTCAGCCAAAGACAATACTACACCGGATGGTGATATCACTCCGAAAAACACCACAGATAATAATCCAACCAAAGGTGATTGGAATGAAATAATGTTCAATGCATATAATAATAATTATCAAGGTGCGGGAGAATTGAACAATGTCATTATCCGTTATTCCACTAATGGGATAAATGATTATACCCATATTCTTTATCAGTCTTCGCTTCCAAAACAAGAACCAGTATTAAGAAATATTACAATAGAAAAATGTTCAGCTAGTGGCATTTCAATCCAACGGAGTCATCTTATTATAGATAATGCTAGTATTAGTGATTGTGATGGAAACGCAGTTAGTTTAGATATGTATGGTTTTGATTTTTCTGATGGTCGAGCAAATATTAGTTTTACTGGCACCACTTCTGTATCTGGTAACGGTCTAGACGGTATTTATGTGTTTCATTCTACGAATAATATTATTTCATTAGCAGAAGATATAACATGGGAAGGCACTATTCCTTACTATGTTTCAGAAACAATCGAAGTGCCATATCTATATAAAATGACTATTCAGCCAGGTACAATATTAAAATTTGGTTCGGCGGCAGATCTTCATGTTTTAGGCCGCTTAAATATCGGTGATCAAAACAATATAGACATTCGGCCGGTTTATATGACATCTATCAAAGATGATAGCTCGGAAACTGGAGGCGATATCCAAAACAATGCTGGCAATGATCCAAGTAAAGGTGATTGGGGTAAATTAATATTCGACGCATATAATAATTATAATATTGGCGCGGGAGAAATTAATAATTTAATAATTAGATATGCCACCATAGGCATACAAGATTATGTCCATCATTTAAATGCAAACGATTTACCAAAACAAGAACCGGTATTAAAAAATATTATTATTGAAAATTGTTCATCGCATGGAATTTCTGTCGATCGCAGCCATCCGATATTTGAAAATTTAATAATTCGAAACAATAATAGTAACGCCGTTAATTTAGATATGTATGGTTTGAGTTCATCAGATGGAAAAGCCACGATAAATTTTGTTGGAAACGTTGTAGCTGAAAATAATGGTTTAGATGGAATATATATTTTTAATAGTGCACACGAACCAACGGTAATTATTGAAAATGTAAACTGGGACAATGATTTACCATATTATATCGCAAATAATCTTTCAGTTTATTCTAGTTCTACTTTAAATATTGAAAGTGGAACAGTTATAAAGTTTGGGCCAAGTAAGTCATTAACAATTAATGGAAAATTAAACTTAAACGGTACATCCGAGAAACCTATTTATTTGACATCATCAAAGGACAATAATACACCAGATGGAGATATAACTCCGCTCAATTTTTCTGATAATACGCCAGCCAAAGAAGACTGGGGCGGAGTTTTGTATTCTGGAAGTAGCGCTGGTGGCAAGGTATATAACACTACTTTCCGTTATGGCGCAGGTGGTACGGGCAATTATGACTATGAGTTGGCTTTTGATGGAGTTACTGCTAATACAGTAGAAGTCAAAAACAGTAATTTCAATTTTACCAATCGCGGTCTTTATGCCAATAATTCTAAATTAAGTATTCATGATAATATTTTTGATTCTTCGTCTGATTACGGAGTGGTGATCAATAATCCGCCGACAGGATTTGTGTTTGATCGAAACGAAATCGCCCATTCTGATACCGGAATATGGATCACCGCCGCTTCCAATGGTTTGACTTTGAGCAACAACAATATTCACGACGTCTTGACCGGAGTTTTGGGGCAAAATATTTCGACCAATGGCGTGTTGATGACGGGAAATTATATCGATGCCAGCAATTATCTTATTCGCAACAATAGTTCACCTTTTGTTTCCGGTAGTTGCGCTTCCCCATCAACCAGCACAACAATCAACGCTTGCGTAGCCAACAATTGGGGCAGCTATCCGGTTAGCGATTATCCGACGGGCAAGATTTACAAAAATCCCGGAAATATCTTGTACAACAATTATGGAGTACAATTGACAGCGCCAAATGGAGGAGAAAGATGGAGTCCGCGTAGCCGACATAATATTATTTGGACTACCTACAATACCGGCGGCAATAGTCGTTACGCTGATTTGCATTATTCTTTTGACGGCGGAACAAATTGGACTTTGATCGCAGAGAATATTGATCATCAAGGCGGAGCCACCATCTTTGGTACTTACGATTGGTTGATTCCTGACACCGTTTCGGCTCAGACCTTGGTCAAAGTAGATATCAAAGATCTAAATGAAACCATAATAGCCAGCGATGTTTCCAATAGTTATTTTGTGATCGGATACGGCGACCCTCAGCTTTCGGATACGATTTCTACCGCCCACACCGGCCGACCGGCACATCACACCATATTGTACACCAATGATATTACCAACAGTTACCCGGTCAGTGACGGAAGTCTCAAATTTGATTTGGCGGACGAATTTGATTTCACGGGACTGACTATAGCTGATTTGAGTATTAGAGGCGGTGATGTGAGCTGGGGAGTGCCGACGTTGGATCCGATATCTAGATCGATTATTTATTCCTTTAGCGGCAATCTTAGTAAAAATGATGGTTCGATAATTTTGACGATCGGCGATACCAATTTACCGCTCAATCCGACTTTGGCGGGAGATTATCGTTTGACGGCGGGAATTTACCAAACAACAGACGGAACGGGTAATCCGGTGGAAGAAGTGGAAACTTTGATTAATATCAATGATGGATTGACGATCGAGGTGGATATCCCGACAACCCTGGAATTTGCCATCAATCCCCTACCTTCCGGGTCAAATGTCAACGGCGCAGCTACCAATGTTGCCACTGCCGCTTCGGCAATCGATTATGGGCGCGTGACCGGCGGCGAAAACAAAATCGCCGCGCACGAACTCGTCTTTTCCACCAATTGCGCTGATGGTTATTTGGCACAGATAAAATATAGTGGGCCATTTAGCGGACCGGTGGCGATCAATGATTGGACGGGGACAAATAGCGAACCAACAGTTTGGTTGGCGCCCAATAATAATGGATATTTTGGTTATACTACCGATAACGCGACGCTAAAAAACGGCCAGGCAAACAGATTTGTCAGCGGGGGCGGAAATAAATGGTCCAGATTTACCACCGATTTCAACGAGGTGGCAGCCGACAGCGAACCGGTAGAAAATCAGACGACAAAAGTCGGTTATCGCTTCAATCTGGCCAACAATTTTGGTACCAGCGGAGTTTATCAGACCGAAATCATGTATTTGGTAACAACCAGTTACTAAGCCCATTTTGGGAGTATTGATAAATATTTGTTTTGGTGATATAATAATAGGATTTATCTAAAGGATAGGTATGATTGATTGTACCTTGTTGATAATTAGATAAATCAGTTAGAAAAACAAAAATCACATACAAATTTTTTATGAAATTTTTTCACAAAAAATTTACAAAACAAATACTGGTCTTATTGGCTGTCTTTGTCATATCTTTCGGCAAAGATATTTCTCTGGCGCAGTCCGTTGAAAATAATATACAGATCGAGACAAGTAATCCGATCCTGGACAACAGTCTTTACAAGATTGAGAACCTGGATTTTTTGGTGGAATTGGGTGATAAAGAAAATAACAATGATGACCTGGTTAGTTTTAAGGCTTTTCCCAAAAAAGAAATTGCGGACGGTTTATTTGGCCGCCTGTCCAATTGGGCGACTGTTCGACAAAAAGGTATATCGTTTGAGTTGATAAAAACAACTGATCAAAGCATGGTTGAGTCGGAAATTGCTGCTTTGGATCAGGAATTTATACAAGAAAATGACCAATCCGGTGTCGCCGCCCAAGTCGGCGGATTTTTCAATGGTCTGATCGATCAGTTTTGGAAAAATGTTGATGACTTGGCCAATATCGGGCGTAAAACAGATGATTTGATTTGGGAAGAAAATGACAACACGACCACGGTTGTCAATCCGATTTTGGATAAAGATATTAGTTTGGAATACCAAGCTTTGGAAAATGGCTTGAAAGAAAATATTATTATTAACGGCAGTGAAGGCGAGGTTTTTGATAGTTATTTATACAAATTGAATCTTGATCCCGGGGTGATATTGCACCGGGTGCAAAGTGATAGTCCTTTCGGTTTGCCGCAAGGAACCTATTATTTTACGGATGAAAATAATAATTATATCGCCCATTTTTTGCCGATGGTGGCTCTTGATGCCAATGGGTTGGAAACAAAAAATATTGAAATGGAAATTACACCCGTAGGGACAGGTCGCGACCTGTCCCTACAAAATGGTTCGCCCCTACAATACGCAATCGTCATCACCGTGGATAAAAATTGGCTGACGGATACAGCGATTCAATATCCGATTAAAATCGACCCTTCGATCGTGCATGATACCAAGGCGGAGTTTGACGCAGGAATTTTAAATCGATTGCAAAGTACTTCTGCCGATCGAGTGGAACTTAAACACCATGAACTATCGCATGATGAGTCCACGGTTGGTCTATGGCACATGAACGAATCGAGCGGACAATCTATTTATGATTATGGCGGAGTGGCTAATAATACCGGTCAACTCGGTTCGACTACCGGCAGCGACACCAATGATCCGACTTGGAATACGACCAGTCAAAAACTGGGAGCAAGTGCTTTGTCTTTTGACGGTGTAAATGATTTTGTAACTATCCCAGATTCATCAACTTGGTATTTTGCCAAAAATAATTTTACTATTTCTGCTTGGTTTAAGACTACCGGTGGAGATAACGAAAAAATATATTATCAAGGAGATTCAGGTGGTACTCCAAGTACAATTTCTTCATTTATTCAAATTAGCTCCGGGGGTATTGTTCAATTTGTTCCTGACTATGCCACTTATCCGAGTCAACATACACTATCTTCGAACCGAACAGTAAATGACGGTACATGGCACAATGTTACCGTTGTTCGAAATGGTATCATATTTGATATGTATATTGATGGTCAAAAGGAAAACAGTCTTACTCTGGATTATTCAATGATTGACAGTAGTTACCCGCTCACAATTGGCGCAATGTATAACGGAGTTTATAATCCTTTCAATGGTTCCATCGACGAAGTTCGTATTTCCAATCGAGCACTTTCTCCGGAAGAAATCAAAGCCGACGCCCAATACAGTCCTTATGGCGTCTATACTTCATCGGTTATGGATTTGGGAACAAGCGAGCCGACCTGGCAAAACTTCTCCTGGACTGAATCCGGAGTCCGCACCAGTCAAGTAGAAAATGATATAGATACCACCAATCTCGTTGCCCAATGGAATTTTAATGAGACCAACGGAACGACAGCAGTAAGTAGCGGCAGTTGCGGAACTTCATGCAATGGCACGCTCAATAATTTCGCCAATACTTCCGCTCAAGACGCAACACCAATGTCCGGCTGGACCTATGAAAATCGTTTGAAATATGGTGCTGACGGTGATGGATCGCTGATGTTTGATGGGGTGGATGATTATATTGATGCTGGAAATAATTTGGCTTTGCAAATTACTGGAAATATCACAATCGAGGCATGGATTTATCCAACCCAACTAAATGATACCAACTATTATATTATTGGTGCAAAACAAGGTCCTAGTGGTTATTATGGTTATCAACTCTACATAGGAAATGGCACCAAACCGTATGCATTATTCGGTTTGTCAAGTAATGGAACAGACTGGAACGCTTCAATGCAAGGATCCCAAGTGCTCCAATCTGGCAAATGGTATTATATTGTCGGTTCATATGACGGCTCAAATATCAGAACATATATAAATGGGGTCTTAGATTCAACAAGACCATATACAGGTAGTATCTATAATACAAATACAAATTTTACTATCGGCAAAAGTTTGCAAGGTACAAATGCTAATTTTAATGGTATTCTTGAATCCCCCAAAATCTACTCCCGGGCTCTTTCCGCAGATGAAATTAATTCCAACTATCAAGCCGGCAATATTGAATTTCAAACTCGTACCGGTACCGACACTACACCGGAAGATGGCGGGTGGGAGGAGTGGAAATCGACAGGAACTGCGGCAGAAATGTCAGTACAAAATTTTAATAGTACATTAAATACTATTGATCCCGATCCGTATACTACTCTGTTGCTACACGGCGAAGGAATAAATGGTTCACAAACATTTGTTGACTCAGCTATTAGTCCAGCTAGTTCTTTTGAAGTAGTCGGCAATGCACAAAATTCTACTGCGCAAAAAAAATTCGGCTCTAGCAGTTTATATTTTGATGGATTTGCTGATGAACTGGATGTTCATAGTAATGCCAATATTGTTCATTTTGGAAGTGGAGATTTTACGATTGACACTTGGGTGCGATTTTCTAGTTGGGCAACTGGATACCGGCGTAATTTTTTCGTCGATTGGCAAGATGGAAGCAATAATATATTTTTAATTCAGCAAGAAGATAATAAATTAAATTTTAGTTTCTTTGGCGGAGGTGTATATACAAATATTACTTCAACAACAACCTGGGTTCCAAACAGTAACCAATGGTATCACGTGGCTTTAACTAGAAATGGCTCCTCATGGCGATACTTTATCGATGGTACACAACTCGGATCAACAATTACTAATTCTTTAGCAATCGACAACTGCAATGGCTATATTGCTCTGGGCAATAGAAATTTAAATGATTCACATTTGGAAACATACATAGATGAATTGAGAGTAAGTAAAGGTATCGCTCGCTGGACAGCCAATTTTACTCCACCGAAATATGCTTACAATACCGGAATCAATCAAATTTCTAACAAGATTGATACAACTGTAAAAACCGAGGGAACGGGGAGTGAAAGATGTTTGATTGGACAAACGCAGCCGGATGTCAACACTGTCGGACTTTGGCACATGGAAGAAACCAGTGGCACGGGTGCTTATATCAAAGATAGTTCCGGTAATGGCAATCACGGTACACCCACAAATACTACGCCGGTAGATTCAGTTAGTGGTCAGGGAAGAAATTTTAGCGGTAGCAATGGTGATAATATTTCAATTCCGGGTATGACTTGGACACCGACTACTTTTACGGTGGATTGGTGGTTGTATCCAGAATCGTGTACGAATTACAATCAGCAAATAAGATCAGTAAGCGGTTGGGGAGGGTTTCTATTCCACACCGATAGCAATTGTGCGGTATATGTGGGTACTGATGTCAATTATCGTTTTACACCAACAGAATTATCAACCAATACTTTATCCTTGAATCAATGGCAACATTTTGCCTATGTATATGATGGTAGTAAAGGGTATTTTTACAAAAATGGTCAATTGTTAGCCGGACCAAAAGTACAAAACACATCAACCGCTTGGAACGGTTTTTATATCGGAGATCCTTCTAATACTATTGACGGCACAATTGACGAAGTCCGAATTTCCAATGTTGCTCGCACTCCGGAAGAAATTGCCGAAGCTTACCGTATGGGCGCAAATTATCACATCACTCGTTCTCTTTCATCCAACATTGATTTGGCAACGACTAATAACAAATTGCCAATCCAAATTGCTTCCGATCGACCGGGCACTTCACTCATGTTGACTTTAGGCGAATCGGCTTATGCCAACAACGAATTGGATACAAATACATTGGGGTATTGGTCCATGGAAGAAAATTTTTCCGGCGGCACGAATGCTATGCGCGAATGTACTGATGCCGATCCGATTGGAACTGCGTGCGGCGGTGGCAAAAAATTTGCGACAGGTTTGGTGGCAATGCCAGCTGGTTGTGCCAATAGTTTAAATGAACCCAGCTGTACCAGTCCAGATACGTTAGTAAATAACAAAACATGGGATAATCCTCTTCAAGGAATTGGGGAAAATGCCTACAGTACAACCGATGGTTTATCGAATACAAATAATTTGTATAATTCAAATCCACCTGCTAATCCAGCCGGCGATTATTGTCACGATTTAATAAAATCTGGCTATAGTGATTGGTATTTGCCGGCACAATCGGAATTGCAAAGCTTGTATAACCAACGAACTACTATTGGCGGTTTTATGGCTACTCAATACTGGTCATCCACTGAGTACAATGAAGCATCACATCAATATGCTTATTATGTTAGTTTTCTCAATGGTTCCTCTAGTTTTGCTGGTAAAAATGCTGGTTATGAATATCGTTGTATTCGTCAATATAATGGCGAGCAACAAAAGATAAAAGATAGTAGTCCATTAAATCTTTCTGGTCAAGCAGTAGGCACTTCGCCGACACAAGGAAAATTTGGTAAAGGTAGATATTTCAATGGAACAAGTGATTACATCCGCACCGAAGACCCAAATAGTATATTGGAAGGCAATACTTTTACTATCGAAGCTTGGGTAAATCCATCTTCCTTAACTGGTGGAACCAATAGTCATAGAATCGCAGGCAAAATCGGTAATGACACATCAAATTGTGGATACGGATACAATATCAATCTTGACGATACTGATTATTTTAAAATAACTACCGATCCCACAGGGTGTGGCAATACCCAATCAGTAATGGGAAAAACTAAACCAGTTCCAGGACAGTGGTATTACGTTGTAGGTACATACAATGGCACAGTTTCAAAAATATATGTAAATGGAGTACTTGAGAATTCTGCAAGCGTATCAACTATAAATGATTTTCCAAGTTATTTCTTGATTGGTGCTCAACTTCAAGAACAAACAACAACATACGTTGATTTCTTTGAGGGAGCAATAGATGAAGTCCGCTATTCCAACATTGTCCGCACCCCCAACGAAATCCGCCAAGCTTACGAAGCCGGCTTGCGTTCCCACCCCATCACCATCGACTTTGGCGCTCAGCTGGATAGTGGAAATTTAATCACCGGTTCGGGTGACTTGTCATTTACTGTTGATGCCACCAAAAAAGGTTTGCCAACTAAAGGTGAAAACCTGTTTGTCGGCGACAAAGTTATTATCAAAGAAAATTATAATGGTACAGAATATTTAGCTCAGGGCACAGTAACGAGCGTCAATAAATCTACCGGTGCGGTGACGGTGGCGGCTTGGGATAGCGGATCAACTTTTTCATCCAGCGGGCAGACTGGTTTTTCCGCCAATGCTGATGTTTTTAAATGGCAAAAAGAAATTGCCAGTATTTATGGTAGTTTGGCTGGTCACAGGGACGAGTTGAATAAAATCAGTTTGCGGATACTGGACGGAAATCAAGGGCAAAACATCTGGTTGGACGATATGAAAGTATCCACGCCACTTATGACCAATCCGACCACTAACACTATTCAATCCACTCCAAATCGCTATTTTCAATACAGATTTTTTGCTCATACTACCGACACCGATCCGACCCCGGGAGTTGATGACGTCGAGTTGGATTACAGTACGATCGAAATGACCGGTGCTTCCACTTCGGAAAGTTATATTAACACAAATAATAACACGGCTTTCAATATTCAATGCAATGGCGTGACTGATTCCGGCACGGGCGACAATGTAACTTGCGAGGCTTCTTTTAATCAAACCAACTGGTATTCGGTTGGTTCCGCCACTACTCCCCTATCCAATCAGACCGTCCAAGGCACACCGGATATTTCCAGCTGGACCGGATATCCGAGCGGCGACGGTTCGGTAACTATTTACGCTCGCGCGCACAATACGACCAATGATACATATTCTGATATTTACAATTTTAGTGTGAACAAAGACGTGAGTCGGCCAACTGTAACTTCCATAACTTCAGTAGCTGGCGACACAACTTCTTTGTATAGCGATGGAACAGATGATAGTTCGACGCTGGTTGTTTATGCAACTTCAGCTGACGCCACGAGTTGTCGTTGGTCAGCGACCGACCAAACATACACGGCCATGACAAACACTTGTACTTCAACTACAAATTGCACTTTAAATTTAGGCGGTAAAGGTCAGAAAGATGTTTATATTGGATGCATCGATGCAGCAACCAATTATTCGCAACCCAATTATCATCTGACTTATTATATCGATGTTGATCCAGATATTGTGGCGCTTGATGCCGGTCCAAGTTCGTCCGACCGTACCAGTTTAACTTCCGATCAGTGGTTTAATTATTCGCAAACGGGATCCGATGATCAGATTTCATTTAGTTGGACTGATCCGAATTCACCTTCGGATGACTATTTCTATTATCTGGAAAATGACTCCTCAGTAAATGCCATTTCCAATACCAATCTGGTAGGTTGGTGGAATTTTGAAGATGATACAATCACGTCTGCGCTCGATCATAGTGGACAAGCCAATCATGCCACTTTATATGGCACTTCCACTACTTCCGGTAATTTGGGACTATCCAGAAGTTTCAATGGCACAAGTGATTATGTACACGACAATGCTTTGGCTGCATCAATTCCCGGTAATTTGACAGTAACCGGTTGGATCAAAGCTTCAACTATTCCATCCTACCAAGAGCGCATTATTGATCTGGCCCAAGCCGGTGATGCCGGATTGCAAGTATGTATCGATACTAGTGGAAATATTTTGTTGGAAAATTCCGGTGGTCCGTCGGGTGTGGTTTATGGTGGCAACGCGACCGACAATAACTGGCATCATTTTGCCGTCACCCGTTCCGGCACGACTTATGAATTTTTTGTTGATGGAGTATCAAAAGGCACCACTTCAGGTTCCGCACCTACATATACACAAATGTATTTTGGTCGTCGTCAAACCGGAGGAGATTTTTACAACGGTCAAATCGACGATACCAAAATATTCACCAGAGTGTTGTCATCTACCGAAATTGGAAATGAATATCGTATACGTTTAACCCAAAATAATTATTTAGATAGTCAAACCGTTACCGAAGGTACTTTTTTCAAACACGTTCGCCCAATCAATGGCGTGGATAGCTGGGGAAATGAACTACAATTTATTACAAAATACGACAAAACCAATCCCACTCTTTCAGCTTCCGGTAATTCTGAACAATGGTATTCATCAAATCCCACCATAACATTAACTACCGTTGACAACCATTCAGGATTGAATTATTCCAAATATTCCTGGGACAGTGATGATACAACCTGCCGATCAAGTGGTACAAATTTTAGCAACAGCGATAATATAAATATCCCTACAAATGGAACTCATGTTCTGTATTTATGCAATCAGGACATCGTAAACAATCAAAATAGTTGGAATGGTATTTACAAACTGGACAACACTACACCTGATCTAATTTCTATTGATGCCGGACAGTCTTCGGCTGACCGTACTTCTTTGACTTCCCATACGTGGTTTGGTTATGCCGACACCGGATCGGATGATCAGGTCTCGTTTAGTTGGACTGATCCGGCCAGTCCCTCTGATGATTATTTTTATTACTTGGAAAATGATTTCTCAATCGTCGCTTTCAATGAGTCCAATTTGGCTGCTTGGTGGAGTTTTGAAAATGACAATACTACTACTGCCTGGGATCATTCATCAAATAACAATGATGGTACTTTCGATGGATCAGCATCTTCAACCGGCCAGTTGGGTAGTAGTCGTTATTTTGATGGTAGTGATGATAAAATCCAAATAACTGATCACAATACACTCAAGCCGGCAACTAATCTAACAGTTTCTGCTTGGTTTAGAACTCAGGATAAAAGTATCGCTTCCCAACAAATTATTTCCAAAACCAGGCATAGTGGCTATAGTTTAAGCTTATCCAATACTCAACTATGCTTTGCGGTAAGTGATGGATACAATTCATACAAATATGCGTGTATTTCCAACGCAGCTATAAATAATGATACATGGTATCACGTAGCGGGCACTTATGACGGCTCAAATGTAAAACTATACCTCGATGGACAATTTCAAACACAAACTGTCATGACGACCAATATCTATTATATGGACTCGGTATTGTGTATCGGCGCCGAGGCGGGTACTCTGGGAAATATTTGTGAAAATTACTACTTTAAAGGTGATATTGACGAAGCCAAAATATATACTAGAACTTTAACCGATACAGAAATTAACAATGAATATTCGCGTCGTTTAACTACTAGTCCATATCTCGACAATCAACTGGTCACCGAAGGTACATATTACAAACACATTCGACCATTTTCCGGCGCGGACACTTGGGGCAGTGAACAGCAATTTATTGAAAAATATGACAAGACGGCGCCGACGATTGATTCGATTACTTCCATTGCCGGAGATACGACCCTACCCTATTTTGACACCACCGATGACAGTAACACTTTGGTTGTTTATACCAGTTCAGATAATTTGAATATTGTTGATCAATGCAAATGGAGCACCAGCGATGAAATATATTCAGTGATGCCCAATGTATGCAGTAATTCGACAAATTGTAATTTAAATCTGGCTGGAGATGGCGCCAAGACGGTTTATATACGCTGCCGAGATAACATTGGAAACGAAGCTTCAAGTTCTTATGTTTTAAATTATACGATCGATTCCACTCCGCCAGCCGTTTTGTCTATCACATCGGTGACCGGCGACACGACCGCGCCATACAAAGATAATACCGACAATGCCAACACAGGAGTGATTTATACTGCTTCGGCTGATGCAGTGGCCTGTCGCTGGAGTCAAACTGACCAGAATTACGAAAGCATGACCGATACTTGCTCTGACACCAGTAACTGTACTTTGAATCTCACTGGTGAAGGAGCTCATAGCGTCTTTATGCGCTGTATTGATGTTGCTGGTTTGAGTTCGACTACTTCTTACGCCCTGGATTACTCAATAGACGCAACTCCCCCAACGATAAATTCAATCACTTCGGTGGCAGGTGATACAGCGGCAACATATTACGACACTACTGATGACAGCGCGACTCAAATATTGTTCGACGTGACAGCTGACACCAATGAATGCAAATGGAGTACGTCAGATCAAAGTTATGACAGTATGCCCAATACTTGCAGTACGCCGGGAAATTGCACGGCCAATCTGGCCGGACAAGGGGCCAAAACAGTTTATCTCCGCTGCAAAGATGACGTGGACAACAAGATGACGACTTCGACTCAAGTTGACTATGTTATTGACTCAATTGCGCCGGGCGTACTTTCAATCACTTCGGTCGCCAATGATTTTATCGCGCCATATTTGGATACGACTATTCCTTATGGACAAGCGCCGGTAGTTTATGTTGCTTCCGCTGATGCCACCACTTGTCGCTGGAGCGTCAACAATGTGGAATATGACAGCATGACTAATACTTGTACGAGTACATCAAATTGCACTATTACCCATAGTGGAGATGGCGGCAAAAGTATTTTCTTCAGATGCACTGATGAAGCCGGAAACAAATCGCCAAATTCATATCAATTGGATTTTGAAGTGGATGAAAATATTGACGGTGGCGGAATACGAGCGGAAGAAACATCCTCGCAACCAAACGATCCAACCAACTTCTTTATTACCTTCACTCCAAAACTAGTCACTCCGGCGGCAGTAAATGGAAGTATTAGAATCAGGTTGGAGAGCGAATACGACTTGTCCGCTTTGACTCACGATGATGTCTTTGCGGCGGGTGGAGATGTGATTTGGACCGATGATGAATTGATTTATCCGGATAACAATATAATCGTTTTCCCATTTACCGGAGATTTGAGCAATGACGATGGTCAACTTTCTTTGACAATAGCCAATTTGCAGACAATCAACCCCGGCAGCACAGGTTCGTTCTTTGTTTCCTATGATATTTTTGATAATCCGGCGGGAACAGGAACATCTTTGGAATCGGGTGATGGTTTGGTACATCTAAATTATATTGTTATCGTTACCGCTTCGGTGCCTTCTTTCTTGGAAGCGACAATTAATCCAGTAGGAGTTGGCGAAAATATTAACGGGAATATTACCAATATTGCAACTAATAATGGGCAAGTGGTGGACTTTGGAACATTTGCAGGCGCCGACGACCGAATCGCCGCCCACGATATCGCCATTTCTACCAATGCCAATAGCGGCTACCAAGTTTCAATTGAATACGATCATTCGCTCGCAGCGGGAACGAATTTTGTGCCTGACTTTGTCGGCACCAATGCCAATCCATTGAATTGGCAAACTCCGCCGGGAAGTGGGATTGAAGCATATTTTGGCTATACTACTGAGGATAATAGTTTATGGGGCACACCAACCAACCGGTTTGCCGGAGGAAAATGGTCAGGATTTACTACCGAGCCGCAAGAAGTAATTTACGAAAACCATACGGTTGACAATCAAACAACTAGAATCGGTTATCGGTTGCAGATTAGCGGTCAACAGGGGGTGGGTTTCTACAATAGCAATATTTCATATATCATAACTTCAACATATTGATAATGATGAAAAAAATAAAAACAAAAAATGAAAGATGGTTTGATCGAATACTGACAAGTACAGCCTTGATCTTTTGTTATGGATTAAGCCTGATTTCAACCGTTACTGCCAACGAAGATAGTGATTGGATGGCGACTAGTTGGGGCAGCAATTTCAACTACCAGTATCAAGATGAAAATTTTGTTGCCAGCGTGGGCGACAAATTGACGGATACGCCGGACACAATAACTTTGCAGGTCAAAAATCCGGAACCGGGCGAGTCTTGGTGGGAAAAGTGGCAAACCGAGGATTACAAAACGATGACTTTGACTTTGCTCGACGGTGAGCAGATAACCAATGACCCGACTGACCAATCGATGAGCGACGCGGAAGACAAGGCGCAAGAATTGGAAGAACAGCGCAGTTCCCTCTTGAACAAAGTGGGTAGCTGGATCGATCTTGATCCGAGCAGCGAATTGTATAAAACTGATGACGATCAACTGATGAATCAGAATGTAATTGATGATGTGGACAGTGAATATACTATTTGGCCGGATTATGGAATCAAAGAAAATTTGATTGTCAAAGGAACCAATGGCCAGGCGACAAATACTTTTTATTATCAATTGAAACTGGATGAGGGAATAGAATATTTTTCCACCGATGATGGTAATCCATTTAATTTACCGGAAAATACTTATTACTTTGTGGATCAAAAGGGAAATTACCTGGCGCACTTTTTGCCAATTTTGGTTTATGACTCCAATCACAATCTAACCAACCAAGTTAATCTGGAAATAAATCCGACTTCCGATGAACAAATTTTGATGGTAAAAGTGCAAGTAGATTACGCCTGGATGATCGACAGTGACCGCCAATATCCAATTATTATCGATCCGACGATTGTTCATAATACCAATACTGATTTTGGCAATGGTCGGGCAATTGATCGGATGAGTTTGAACGACAATATACTGTCAAACGCCGAAATGCCTACTGCCACCGACTCTAGCGTAGTTGGCCTCTGGCACATGGACGAGGAAAGTGGAACTAGTGTCAATGATTATTCCGGTAACAATATTACCGGCACTTCCGTCAATACCACTGTCGAAGATGGCAAATTTGGCAAGGCAAAATATTTTAATAATATAAATACTTACGTACAAATTCCGGCTTCTTCTGCGTTTAACTTTGGCACCAATGATTGGACTTTCGAGACCTGGATTAAACCTTCCTCATTTGAGGCTTGCGATACGATTTATTCACAAAATAACCCATACACGATATTACGATTTGATTGCGAAAGAGGGGGATCTTATTGGGAAATTTATAACAATGGTGTCCAGTACGATTTGCCGGCTCATGGGATGGTTGCCGGAAATTGGTATCATGTGGCCGTAGTAAGAAGTAATAATTTTGTCTATCTGTATCAAAACGGGAATTTACTTTCGTTTGTTTCCGTCGGTAGCAATTCGACCAATTTGAGCGGAGCGATTTGGCGAATCGGTAATTCTACTTGGAATGGAGAATATTTTCATGGCGACATTGATGAGTTTGTGGTTCGTAATCGGTCTCTGACGCCTGAACAGGTCAAGTTAGAAGCCCAGAAAAAATCCTATGGCTTGTACGATTCTTCCGTCCTTGATTTGGGATCTGACTTTTCCAAATATGACAAAATTTCTTGGGAAGAACAGGGGGTGCAGACGGGAAATGGCGAAACGCCCTACTCTACCGAAGGTTTAGTCACACAGTGGAATTTCAACGAAACTAGCGGCACAACCGCTTACAATAATGCCGGAAGTTGCGAGGGAACTTGCAATGCTACTTTGAGCAATATGACGACAACCAGTCAAGATGCCGCACCCAATTCCGGCTGGACGGCGAACAATAAAAGATGGGGTGGCGGAGGATTGATGTTTGATGGCAGTAATGATTTTATTTCTATCAGTCACAATTCCAATTTTAATTTAACCAGTAGCTGGACGGTGGAAACTTGGATAAAACGGACGGGGCCAACTACCACCAATAGTGATGGCAGCATCTGGAAATTTATTGTCAGAAAAGGTACATACAATACATTTGGATTGTTGTATGATCCGACCTCGGGAAAAGTATATTCAAATATATACAACGGTTCAGCCTGGAAAAACTCGACTTCGCAATCCGTATTGGATATCGGCCAATGGCACCATATAGTGGGCGTATATGAGGGTAACGATTCGGGTACATTGAAAATATTTTTTGACGGAGTGTTGGAAAATACAACGACCGGAGTGGGAACACCATCGACCAATACTGATCCTTTGTCGATCATCGGCACATCAAATATTTCATCAGTATCAACATATTGGCCGGCGATACTTGATTCGACCAGAATTTATTCCCGCGCGCTTGCCGGTGACGAAATTTTGTCCAATTACCAAGCCGGTAATATTGAACTGCAAACCAGAAGCGGGGAAACGGCCGATCCAGATGATGGCAGTTGGGAAAATTGGAAACCGGCGGGGAGTGGGACAGAAACGACTTTGGATAATAGTGATAATTTATATCAATATAATACAACTGATTCCGGTTTAGTTAGTTATTGGCCAATGGATGAATTGACTGACTCAAGTGTTGAAGATGTCAAAGGAACAAACAATGGGACAGCGACAGGGACAAAAATTATCGATGGAAAATTTGGTAAGGCAAGAAGTTTCAATGGGACAACTAGTGATTATATTTCCATACCTCATAGTGCGGATTTAGATTTTGAAAGAACCAGTACGTTTTCTATTTCGTCTTGGTTTAAATCCAATACAACTGGTTATGAAAGCATTGTTTCTAAAACTGACAGTGCATACAAGGGGTGGACATTGTTTAAATTGGCAAATAGTGACCCAAATCGACCAAACTCGGTTTGTTTGATTTTGACCAATGTAAATGCCACAAGCGACATGTTTGCTTGTACTCCGGCAAATTCAATATCAGCCGGCAACACATATCATATTGCCATGACATATGCAGGTAATTCCGATGCTTCCGGAGTAAAAATATACTTCAATGGCATTAGCCAAACAGTTACTTCATTCAGAAACAATCTAACAGGAAGTATTCAAAATAGTAGTCCAACTTTGATTGGCAAACATGCTTATGCCGGAGGTAATTATTATCTCAATGGTTGGATGGATGAATTGAGAATATATAATATTGTTTTATCTTCTTCTCAAGTAACAAATCAATACAACGAAGGAATAAATGCTTTAGGGCAAACTGCTGTTCAAAATAAATCCAGCCAAAATATCAAAGCTGAAGGCACAGCTTCGCAAAAAATATCTACCGGTGTGCCACTCGTCGATGCCAACACCGTCGCCCTCTGGCATTTGGATGAAACCGGCGGCACTGGTGCATATATCAAAGATAGTTCAGGAAATGGTAATAATGGAACACCAACCGGTACTACCAGTGTAGTTGATGGTATCAGTGGCAAGGCGAGAAATTTTAATGGAACAGTAAATGATTATATTTCCATTCCATCATCTACTTCATTAAATATTAGTAGTAACATCACAATTGAAGCATGGTTATTCCGAAATGCTGCCGGTATTCAAAGAATTGTTACGAAAACTGTTGGGAATGGTGCAGCTAATAATCCTTATGATTTTGGTATTTATACAGATGACAAATTATATTTTGTTAGGGCGAGTAGTACTACACCCCAATCTTTTTTCTCTACCAACACAGTTCCAGTTAATAGTTGGTCTCATGTTGCAGTAACGGTAAATAACAATGCGTTATCTTTCTATGTTAATGGCATCGCTTCCGGTACTGGAACATTTACAATAACACCAACAACGAACTCTAACCCAGTCTTAATTGGAACAAGAAATGATGGAGGAATTTTTAATGGGAAAATAGATGAGGTACGTGTTTCAAATATCGCCCGATCTGCCGACGAAATCGCCGAAGCTTATCGCATGGGTCGCGAACATCGGATTACTCATTTATTGGATACTAATATTGATTTGTCTAATAATTCCAAACTGCCTTTTTATATCGCTGCTGATAAACCAGGAAATTATCTGCAAACCACGATCGGAGAATCCGCTTTTGCGAACAATGAACCAGATACAAATACAGTTGGCTTGTGGCATTTGGAAGAAGCGACCGGCAGTGGAGCGTATATTAAAGATAGCAGTAGTTATAGCAACAATGGGACGCCGGCGGCCAAAACTATTTTTGATGGCAAAATTGGCAAGGCGGTTTATGGTGCCAATATCAGTATGAGCAATGAAGCAAATTTCCGTT
The DNA here is from genome assembly GCA_049322675.1 of Patescibacteria group bacterium. Lineage (GTDB taxonomy): Bacteria > Patescibacteriota > JAHJAL01 > JAHJAL01 > JAHJAL01 > DAIRGB01. The sequence goes on from JBMORM010000009.1 coordinate 259,094, forward strand.
TCGAACGCACGCAACCATTTAGTATCAGCGGATGGATCAAGATTGCTACTCTCAGTTCCGGACGAGGATATCAAAATATTTTTGCAAAAATGCTGGGCACCAGCCCATATACCGGCTATCATTTATTGGTAGCTGATGGCGCTGATTCTGCTGTCACCGGCGCCGGTATTTTGCGATTTGGTTTGATAAATACTTGGACTACCAATACCTTGCTCATTCAGACCAACAATCGAGTAGATGATAGTCAATGGCACTATGTCGTCGCAACCTATGATGGCACCAGCAGCGCTTCGGGAGCGAAAATATATATCGATGGTGCGCTAGTGCCCACGACCACCAAATACAATTCTTTAACAGCATCAATTGTTAACTCTTCTGCCAGTCCATATATATCAACCAGCAGTTACGGTGGGGTTGATGAAGTCCGAATTGATAAGGTTGTTCGAACAGCTGATGAAATCCGCCAAGCCTACGAAATCGGCAAACGCACCCACTCCGTCACCATCGACTTTGCCGCCGGTTTGGATAGTGGTAATTTAATTTCAAACAATAGCGATCAATCATTTACGATCGACGCCACCAATAAAGGTCTGAGTCAAAAAGGATCAAATCTTTTTGTGGGCGAAAAAGTAATTGTGCGAGAAAATTATGATGGTACGGAATATATCGCCCAAGGTTTGGTTAATTCGGTGGACGTTTCTACGGGAGCTATTGATGTGACAAGTTGGGATAGTAATTCAACTTTCCCTAGTATTGGCTTTTCTGTAAATGCCGATGTTTTTAAATGGCAAAGAGAATACTGGGATTTGACCGGTATTATGGACAATCAAATTGATAGTGCCAATCGTCTAACTATTCGTTTGGCCGATGGCGCTGAGGGACGTAATGTTTGGTTTGATGATTTTAAAACCGTCGGCAGTTATTTGTCTGATCCGACCGGCAGTTTGCTCAATTCTACCTCCAACCGTTACCTGCAATATCGAGTTATGTCTTCGACTACCGATACCAAAGTCGCTCCCAGCCTCTCTTCTGTTACTATTAAACGACCACCAACGATTGACGAGGACAACGAGTCTATCTTGGCGATCAATGAGGGATTAAATCGTTGTAAAATAACGAGTGATCCGCTGATTAAACTAAAAAATATGGAACCGGCCAATGATCCATATTTGGTTGGGCATTGGAAAATGAATGAAACCAACGGATCGACGGTAGCTGATAGTAGTGGCAATGGCAATAATGGCACAGCGACAGGAACCAGTATCGCTGACGGTGTTATGGATAAAGCGAGAGTGTTCAATGGCAGTAGTGATTTTGTGAGTATCGCAAATCAAGTTCTGAAACAAACACCAAATCTTTCTTTTGAGGCTTGGTTTAAACAAAATTCCACTTCAACTTATCAAAATATAATCTGGGCCACGCCGGCAGGTCCCGGGAGTGGAATCGCTTTGAATGTTGATCGTAGGGTAATTTTTCAATTGGATTTGGTGACCGGAGATTATCGTGCTTATCAGACCAACACCAATGCATATGAATTGAATACATGGAATCATGTGGTTGGTACATATAGCAACGGAATTTTTAAAATATTTTTAAATGGAAATGAACAAATAATATCACTTGCGGGAGGTACTGGATCAGGCGATTTTGTCGGTGAGACCAATTATTTCATTGGGCATGAAACAAGCGGTAATTACTTTAAAGGAATGATTGACGAAGTGTCAGTATTTAACAAAAATTTGACTCCAGAGGAGATCAAAGCACATGCCCAAAAACGTCCTTACGGAACCTACACTTCCAAAGTATTGGATTTGATAAATAATCCTCAATTAAATAGTTTAACCTGGGGTGAACTGGGAGTTCAAACCGGTAGTGGTGAAACACCTAAAGATGCCACCGGACTCGTTGCACAGTGGAATTTCAATGAGACCAGTGGAACGACCGCCACCAACAATGCCGGTTCTTGTGGAGCGGCTTGCAATGGTACTTTAACAAATATGACAACAAGTGGACAAGATGCATCAGTTAACTCTGGTTGGACTGCTAATAACAAGAAATGGGGAGCAGGGGCGGCGATGTTCGATGGAAGTGATGATTATATAAATATTGGATCAACAAGTAATCTTGCCGTAACTAATTTTTCCTTGGAAACTTGGGTCAAAACAAACACAACCGCACTTAGTGTTATTCTTGGAAAAAAATCAAATAGCACGGGTGGATGGTATGCATATAGATTAGCGACATATAGTGGAAAAATAAATGTCAGAGTACAACAGTCAGCTACGCCAAGTTTTTTGGATTTGGATTCCAATTTTAGTCAAATAAATAACAACGAATGGCATCATGTAGTAGTAACTTTTGATAGTGACAATAAAGTCAGAATTTATATTGACGGAAAACTGGATATTACCAGTAGTACCGGAAATGCCATTTATTATGCCAATCAAGTTAGTGATTTTATGATTGGAACAGATGTAGATGGTACAAAAAGACTAAATGGTACTATTGACTCAACCAAAATCTATTCCCGCGCCCTTTCCGCCGACGAAATCCTTTCCAACTATCAGGCCGGCAATATCGAATTGCAAACTCGCAGCGGCGCCACGGCCGACCCCAATGATGGTTCATGGCAAGAATGGCGACCGGCCGGAAGTGGGACGGAAACAACTTTGGTAAATAACGAGAATGATAGCAGTAATTGGTCCTGGAATTCAGTCGCTGCCTATATGCCCAAATCCAAGTCTGACGATTCTGTGGTTAGACTAAATGGTAACACCTCAACCAAATTACAAACCGGCATTTTACAATCCGATGCCAACACTATTGCTCTCTGGCATCTAGACGAAACCGGCGGAGCTGGAGCGTACATCAAAGATAGTAGCGGTAATGGTAATGATGGCACACCAAGTGGAACAACTGTAATTGACGGAATAATTGGCAAAGCGAGAAGTTTCAATGGGACAAGTGATTATATTCAAAAAACTTCTGTTCCTGCACAATCTATATATTCCTTTGATATGTGGTTTAAACCACAAAATACAATTACCAGTAGTTCGGCCTGTATGACTTTGATGCAAATGCGTACGGGGGCAACTGGAGATTATTTTGCTTTGCAAACCGGGTCTTGTACTTCTTCTTTAACCAATGAAACTATTACAATTTTTCACGATACTCCTGGCAGAACCGGTGTTTTGAATGTGAATATTTCGAATAGTTGGCATCACATAACCGTAAATTGGGATAGTAGTATAAATGAATACAGAATATATTTGGATGGAGTTGTTCAAACAACCAATTCAGGCACTGATGGGAAAGCAGCATTTTTCAATGATCCTGAAAGAATACAAATCGGGGCATATATGTATTCCGGAACCTACTCCTCGTATTTTGCTGGACTAATCGACGAAGTACGTATTTCAAGTGCTGCCCGTACTCCCGAAGAGATCGCCGAAGCCTATCGAGCCGGCGCCAATCATCACCTCACTCGAGATTTAACTTCCGCTCAAAATCTTTCGAATAATAACAAAATATCTTTCAATGTAGCCGCCGACCAACCAGGCACTTATCTACAAACCATGATCGGTGAATCCGCTTTTGCCAACTACGAACCCGACGCCAATACCGTGGGTTTATGGCATTTGGAAGAAGCGACCGGATCTGGAGCGTATATAAAAGATAGTTCTAATTCAGGAAATAATGGGACGCCAACCGGAACTACATTTATTGATGGAAAAATTGGGAAAGGTAGAAGTTTCAATGGCAGTAGTGACTATATTTCAATAAGCAACAATTCCAATTTAAATCTATTAAGTGAAGATTTTGTAATTGATGTCTGGGTAAAACCTAGTACCGTTACCGGCACTCAGGAAATTATCAGTAAAAGAAATGGCGCCGTGGCCGAAGGATTTGTAATCCGACGAGAATCCGGAGTTTATAATTTTTGGGCTACTTCCAATGGTTCGAGTTGGGATATTTCATATGGCAAGTCACTTGGAGCTGCTTCAGCTAATACTTGGTCTTATCTTGTTGTAACCCGACAAGGTAACAACTTTTATTTCTATAACAATGGAATACAAACCGATAGCCTAACCTCGAGTGCAGCAATTCAAACAAATACCAGAAATATAAATATAGGAAGGGATGGTTCAGGACAATATTTTTCCGGTGTTATTGATGAAGTAAGATTAAAAAAAGGTGCAGGTGTTACCGGTGGACAAATTCGTCAAGCCTACGAAGTGGGCAAGCGCTCGCACAATGTCACGATTGATTTTGCCGCTTCATTGGATAGTGACAACTTGATTATCGATAGCAATGATAAATCATTTACGATCGATGCTACTACCAAAGGTTTAAGTTACCCGGCGGAGAATTTGTTCTCCGGTGATAAGATTATTGTCCGCGAAAATTATAATGGTACCGAATATATCGCCCAAGGTACCGTCAATGGTGTTGACCAAGATAGCGGCGCTGTCACGGTTAGCTCGTGGGATAGTGGCAGCACATTCCCGAGTGGCGGTTTTACCGTCAATGCTGATGTTTTCAAATGGCAGACAGAATACATGGATATTAGTCAAATTGCCAATGAAGACAAAGATGCCATGAGCCAAATCTCTTTGCGTTTGACCAATGGTAGTGGCGGACGCAATATCTGGCTCGATGATTTTGAATCGATAAACAATTATTTGACTGATCCGACCGGGAGCGCTATTGCCTCCACCAGTAATCAATATTTACAGTATCGCGCCATTTTAACATCCAATGACACCTTGCTTACTCCGTCTTTCAACGATATTAGTTTGGATTATTCACCTCAACAATCTTCGACTTTGAGCAGTGTGTCCTCATCGGCGGCTTATTTAAATAATTTAAATAAAAATAATTTCCCGATTACCTGTCAGGGAGTGACTGCCAGTGAACCGGACTTGACGATCACCTGTCAGGCATCTTTGAATCAGAGTAATTGGTACGATGTGACCAGTGCGAATAGCCCATTGTCCAATGCCGATCTAACGGGAAATGTGGATTTTGCCGGATGGACCGGTTATCCGGAAGCGGACGGAGAATTGACTATTTACGCTAGAACTTCCGACGGCACTTATGCAAGTCAAATAGTAAATTTTGTCGTGAATAAAGATACCGTCGATCCAGCTATTAACACTATCAACAGTGTCGCCGGTTGGACTACCACGCCTTATTTTGACAATACCGATGATGGTAATACTGAGATCATTTTTGAGACTAGCCCCGATACTCATAGTTGCCGCTGGGACGAAAATGATTTGAGTTTTACCGCTATGACCAATACTTGTACCGCGGTTGGGGATTGTCAAATCGATTTGACCGGTCAAGGAGCTAAAACGGTTTATATCAGCTGTGATGACACGGCCGGAAATATTTTGCACCCTTCACAAACTGTAAATTATACGATCGACAGCATTGCTCCGACTACCACTCCAACTTGTAGTCCAGCGGATAATACTTATTTCAAAGACAACTTGGCGGTGACTTGTGTCAGTGGTGAAGGTGGAGATTTGGTGCGATATACTAGCGACGGTACGGATCCGACCATTTCCTCCGATCAATGGTTTAACACCAATATCAACAACACTAGCGATCTCAAATTTATTTCCTGCGACTTGGCCGGCAACTGTCTGACGACTTTTAGTCAGTATCATTATATTTTGGATAATGTGGCGCCGCCGGCGCCGATCATAAATAATGAACCGCAATACACGGCGGGGACGACAAACGCAGTTAGTTCCAACACTGTTACCGATACAGGTGTTGGCGGGGTACAATATGAATTTTGCGCTGACAATACTCGATCAATGGATATAAATTTGGCTTTAAATAAAACGGCAACAGCTTCGTGGACTTACACCACTCAAACCCCGGCACTCGCGGTCAATAATAACACTAATGATTTTTGGGGATCAGGTGGTTATCCGCCAGCTTGGATCAGGATCGATTTGGGCAGTAAACAAAATTTTAATCAATTGAAGCTCTTGCCACAAGGTTCGCCGACCGGTACGGTATATTATCATATTCAGGGATCAGATGACGGCAACAATTTTACTACTATCATGGCCAACGCCTCAGCCAACACAGCCGGACCGACCTGGTCAACGCATAATTTTTCGATGCAGTCATATCGTTATGTCAGAATATATTGCAATGATTGGGCCAACTCATGGGTAGGCATTCGAGAAATTGAGATATACAATACCGCTGATCAGCCTACGGCAAGCTGCATATCGTCAGGCTGGAAAGATGTGTCAAATAATATTTTCGAAAATTTATTGGACAGTACCAAATACTATTATTTTGTTCGATCTAAAGACGCTTTAAACAATTTATCCGCTTGGAGCGCTTCGGTCAATTCGATTCAGGACAATGTCAAACCGGAAATTACGGGTATAAATTCTGTGGCGGGTGATAGTTTGGCGCCTTGGGCCGACAAGACTGATGATGGGGAAACGATTGTCAATTTTTCCAGTTCGGCGGATACGGCTGACTGTTTCTGGAATACCGATGACGTGGCTTACGAGGAGATGGCCAATTTGTGCGCTACTACTTCTGCTTGTACTTTGGACCAAGTCGGAGAAGGAAACCATACTGTCTTTATACGTTGCAGCGATATCGCCGGCAATACGATGGATAGTTCTTTGGTATTAAACTATGCCATTGATACTATTGCCCCGACCACGGCGCCAACGTGTATACCAGCCGACAATACATACTTTTACGATCAATTGGTTGCAGGATGCACGCCTGGTTTTGGCGGAACACTGGTTCGTTATACCAACAATGGAAATACACCGGGAGAGTTGTCCACGATTTGGGAAAATGATCAAACGATCAATGCTACTACCACTTTTAAATTAATTTCGTGCGACGATGCCAACAATTGTTTTAATGAACATTCAACATACACATACAATAAAGACACTTCTCCACCACCCACACCGGTAATGACGGCGGAACCACAATTGTCGCCCGGAACGACAAATACAGTCACCAGCAATACAGTTAACGACACTGGTGTCGGTGGAGTCAATTATCAATTTTGTTTCAGTAATAGCGACTCGACAGAAAATTGTAATAGTTCGGCGTGGTTAACTACCAATTCATACACCTTTACCAATTTGGCTCATGAGGTAAAATATTATTATTTTGTCCGGAGTAAGGACGCTTTGAATAATACCAGTGTTTGGAGCGGCAGCACGTCGTCAACTCAGGACAATGTGGCTCCGGCGATTTTGTCGATTGAAAATATCGGTGGGGACGATACTTCACCGTATTTGGATAGTACGGACGATGGAGTAACGGTGGCCAATTTTATTTCCAGTCCGGATGCGGCTTCGTGTAGATGGGCAACCGTGGATGCAGATTATGATTTGATGGTTCACAATTGCAGCAGCACTGGTAGTTGCACTTTTAATCTCACCGGCCCTTCGACCAAAATGATATATTTGCGCTGCAAAGATACAGCGGGTAATAAAATGAATTATTCGACATTGATGATGTATGATGTCGATATTATCCCGACTATCAATAGTATTACTTACGTCGAGGATGACGCCAATGCGCCATATTTTGATTTGACAGACAATGGGGAAACGACGATTATCTTTGGCACTTCCAACGATGCGACGGCTTGTCGATGGGATATAGCCGACAGAGAATATAGCCAGATGATCAATAATTGCAGCAGTACAGAAGAATGTACAGTTAATCTAACAGGACAAGGCGCTAAAACGGTTTATTTGCGTTGCGTTGATAACCAAAATCAATCGACAGTAAATGCTTTTGAAGTAAATTATACGATTGATTCGATCGCTCCGACGACGGCGCCAACTTGTACACCGGAATCACAAATGTTTGGCGGATCAATATCGGTAAATTGTCTTGCCGGAGAAGGAGGAAACATTATTCGATATTCCAACGATCCCAATGATTTGGTTGATTCATCCTCGAGTGCATGGTCCGATCGGGCCATTACGACAACCACCAATTTACAATTGATTAGTTGTGACGAGGCCAATAACTGTTTTCTGGAAGCTAGTCAGTACGATTACACCAAGGATGGCACTCCACCCCCTACTCCACTTATGATTACTGAACCAACTTATACGCGAGGGACTTCCAATACGATTCGTTCACAAACAGTAACCGATGGTGGCATTGGCGGCACGATTGAATATCAATTTGGCTGGAATTTGACCGGAACTGCCGGTAGCGGAATGACAGTTACAAGCGACTGGACAACAACCTCGGAAGCGATTTTCGGAAATTTGGCCGACAATACATATTATTATTTTGTTCGGGCTAGAGATGTTTTTGAAAATACAAGCGCGTGGAGTAGTCCGGTAGCTTCGATTCAAGATAATTTGGCGGCGACTTTGACGGAAATCAATTCGGTCGCTGGCGACACAACTCCCAATGAATGGGGAGACAACACAGATGATGCTTATACGGATGTTATTTACACAGCTGATCCCGATGTTTCTGACTGCAAATGGAGCGAAGAAGATCAAACTTATGGAGCCATGCCCAATACCTGCAATAGCGTCAATCGCTGCATTTTGAACCTGACCGGCGAAGGCGAACATAATATATATTTGCGTTGTGCCGACAAAGCTGGAAATGCTGACGCGGTTTCTTATAATCTACAATATTTTATCGATACCGCGCCGCCGACTGCCAAACCGACATGCACGGCGACCGGAGTGATCGACGGATATTTCGCAACAAGTGTAAATGTGACGTGCAGTCCGGGGACGGGAGGAGACGAAGTACGTTATACCACTGACAACACTATCCCCACCTGGCAATCAACATTTTGGAATAATCGCAGTTTTAATCAAACAACTACTTTGAAGGCGATTAGTTGCGACTGGGCCAATAATTGTTTTGATGAAGTGGAAACCAACGTATATACCCAAGATTTGGTAGCGCCGCCCTTGCCAGTCATGAACGCCGAACCGGCTTATACCGCCGGATTGACCAATCTGGTCAGTGGGACGACGGTAACAGATGTTTTGCCGGGCGTTGGTTTGGTGACATATCAATTTAAAATGAAATATTATGATGGCAGCAGTTGGGCGGAATCAGCCACGGCTTGGCTGGACCAACCGGAATACAACTTTACTGGTTTAACCCATGGTCGCACATACTATTATGCCGTCCGGGCTCGAGATGGTTTAAATAATTTACCGCCGGACAACGCTTGGAGTAGCGAAGTTTCTTCTACGCAGGACAATAATTATCCGATGGTAACCGGAGTCAATTATGTAGTCGAAGATTACGATTTGCCTTATGTTGATGAGACGGATGATAGCAACACTTATATCGAATACACTACTAGTGATTCACCAGTGACTTGCCGATGGAGTGATACCAATGAGAGTTATGGCGACATGGAAAATACTTGCGAGAATACGAGCGGATGCACATTGACCTTGAATAATATTGGTGACAAAACAGTTTATATGCGTTGTACTGACGCAGCTAATAATCAGTCACCCACGTCATATCGTCTGGATTATCGCGTGGATCCCAATGGCGATGGCCGTCCGCCCCAAATTACCACTATCAATACCGTGGCCGGTGATAATACTAGTCCGTATTTTGATCAAACAGACAATAGTCAAACTCTGGTGGAATATACCGCGACGACTGATGCCACCACTTGTCACTGGGGAACGGTCGAAGGAACATATAATGATTTGCCCAACACTTGTACGAGTGTCAGTAATTGTAATTTGAATTTGGCTGGCAATGGTACCAAAACTATATATATGCGCTGTATCGATGGTGCCGGCAATAGACAGCGCAGTTCACGATTATTGGTTTATACTATTGATTCCTTACCGCCGACGGTCAATCTGGTGAGTGTGGCCGGCGACACGTTTGCTCCGTATTATGACACATCGGATGACAATAACACGGTTATAAATATTAATAGTAATGATAATTTGACCGGAGTGCAAAACTGCCGCTGGGACGAAAATGACCAAAGTTATGGAGCGATGGCGAATAATTGTGAAAATAATAATCAATGTAATTTTTCGACATACGAAGGAGAAAGTAATCACACGGGTTATATTCGTTGTACAGACAATATTGGTAATGCGATGAGTAGTTCACAGACGGTTACTTTTGGTATTGACCAAACAGAACCGACGGTCAATAGTATCGTTGACGTGGCCGGAGATACCAGTACTCCGTATTATGATCGAAGCAATAACACTGATACGGTGATTAATTTTAATTCATCAGACAATTTTTCCGGGGTGGCTGATTGCCGCTGGTCAACTACTGATATCGGTTATGACAATATGTATTCGGGTGGCGAACCTGCTTATTATCGTAACTGCTCGACGAGCAGTTGCGCAGTGGGAAGTGATTACATTTACAATTCTTTCTGGGGTGAGGGCAATCATACAGTTTACTTGCGTTGTATTGATATTGCCGGCAATCGTACCTCAACCTCCTATCCAGTCAATTTGACAATCGATTCCATACCGCCAACCGTCAATTCAATAATTAGCGTAGAAAATGATCTGACAGCACCGTATTTTGATTATACTGACAATGCTTTGACAGAAATAAAATATAGCGCCAGCGATAATGCGCTGGGTATTGCCGGTTGTCGCTGGGATACAAATAATGTCAATTATGAAGTTATGGGACAAGACTGTGATATCAATGATGCTACTTGTGACATCAATGAGTCTGGTCAGGGTTGGCATAATGTTTTTCTCAAATGTATTGATCTGGCCGGAAATACCAATAGTTATAATACTTATGAATACAATGGCAATTTTGATGAAACAATATTGGTTCCAGCCCTGCGAGCCAATTACTATATCGATACTTCAGCTTCCAATATCATAATTGATTCCGTAAATGGGCGGACCGATACTCAACATTATGACGACAATACTGATGATGGGCAGACGGTGATCAATTTTCACAATGTTACCGCCTTGGACAGTAATACGGCAGCGGAAGATATTGCCGAATGTAAATGGGATAGCGAGGACAAAACATATACAGAAATGACCCAGGTTTGTGCTTCGACTACTAGTTGCGTCAGTAATCTAACCGGGGAAGGAAACAAAACAATATTTATACGCTGCAAGGATAATCAAGATAATATGACCGCCAGCAAACAAGTTGATTACAAAATTGACCTGACTCAACCACAGATAACCAATTTGATATCAGTAGCAGGTGATACGACAGTGCCATATTATGACACCAAACCGGATGACTTTTACTCTCAAGATTCTTGGCACAATCTATCAACAGCGATTTTTACAACTTCCGATAATTTGGCCGGGGTCCAGACTTGTCGTTGGGATACAAGTGATAAAAATTATGACACGATGAGCAACGAATGTAATTCGGCCAGCAGTTGCGCAGTCAATATTGCCGATCAGGGCGTGCACAACGTATATGTCCGCTGCCGTGACTGGGCGGGGAATCCAATGAGTTCATCACTGAATTATGAATATACATACGATGTTCAGGGACCAACGATCAGTTTAAATGTCGTGGAAAATGATATGACTTTGCCATATTTTGACTATACCGACAACGGAAATACGGCGATTGATTTTGCAGTTGATGATAATGTTTTGGGAGTAGCCGGTTGTAAATGGGATCACAACACAAGTAATTACAATTTGATGACTTACACTTGCGCCAATTTGGGATTGTGTATTTTTGACACAATGGGCGAAGAAGAACAGACGAATTATATTTCTTGTATCGACGAAGGTGGAAACGCTTCCAGTCAAACAGTAAATTATTGGATTGACACTCGCCCACCGATAATTACCAGTATTACTTCGGTCGCTGGTGACACAACAGCCAATGATTACAATGACAATACTGACAATAGAGATACTTTGGTGATTTTTAATACCTTGGCTGAAGATACAGCTGAATGTAAATGGAGCCAAAATAATCTAGCCTACGATAGTATGAGTAATGTTTGCGAAGGAGCTGATCGCTGTCGTCTAAATTTGACGGGCGACGGGGAAAAGACAGTTTATCTACGATGCAAAGATCAGCAAAATAAAAAAGCGATTGCGCCCTATGTTTTGTCTTACAATATTGATACCACACCGCCAAACATAACTAGTATTACTCATGTGGCTTCGGATTATTCCGCTCCCTATTTTGATCCCAACATGGATTTTATAACTCCGATTAGTTTTTCATCTTATGACAATGTTTCAGGAATCGAATCTTGCCAGTATCATATGGGTGATGCATTTTACAAATATAGTTGCGACAACAACAATCTGTGTACTGTCAGAGAATTTACCGGTATTTCCAATCGTTATGGCAGTCATACGGCTTATATCAAATGCAAAGACTACGCTCAAAACGAGATGGTGGATTATTATCCGGTAAATTACACGACAGATTATTACGGTCCGGATATCGACTTGATTAGTATCGCCGAGGACACTACAGCCCCATATTATGACACCTCCGATGATGGAAATACAGTGGTAAGGATTGAAACCAGCGACTTGGCGGGGGCGACAGCTTGCCGGTGGGGTATCAATCCCGATCCAGTCCACTTGTTGGATTACAAGCCAAACTACAGTCAGTTGGATAATATTTGCGAATCAACCGAACAATGCACTTTGTATTTGATGGGACAAGGAACGAAAACTATTTATATGCGGTGCATAGATAGCTTGGGTAATCAGACTAGTAGCAATGATAGTGAAAATCGGCCGTTTGTTTTTAATTACACCATTGATAGTTCAGCCGACGGGACTCCGCCGCGAATTAGCAAAATCAATTCAGTAGCCGGAGACACAACCGCAGTTTATTACGATAATTCCGACAATCAGGATACGGTGATCAGTTATCAAGTGGACGCTGATACCAATAACTGTAAATGGGATGTAGCAAATTTGAGTTATGACAATTTGGCCAATATTTGCGAAAGCACCAATACATGCAATTTGAATTTGGCGGGAGAAGGAGCGAAGAAAGTATATTTCAAATGTATAGATAACGCCGGCAATAAAACTATTAATCCATATATTTTGCGTTACACGATCGACATCACCGCTCCCACTGTTTTAGATATAGTTACTATTGCCAGTGACCCCAATAATCCATATTTTGACAATACCGACGACGAACAAACTTTATTGCTTTACCACGCCAGTAGCGATACGGCGACCTGCAAATGGAGCACCAACAACCAATCATATGCCGCCATGCCCAATACTTGCGCCTCAACCGAACAATGCAATTTTAACCTAAGTGGTTGGGGAGAAAAAAATGTCTTTATGCGCTGTATAGACCATGCCGGCAATATTGGCTTATCTTCATACGCTATTAGTTATACTTTGGATGCCGGCGCCGATGGTACGCCGCCGATAATCCAATCCATTGATTCGGTTGCGGGTGATGAAACGCCAACTTATTATGACAGTAGCGACGATAGCAATACCGAGGTTTTATTTACTGCTTCACCCGACTCCACTCAATGTAAATGGAATACACTGGATGTCCCTTATGAACAAATGCAAAACTTCTGTGAATCAACCGGACAATGTATTCTCAATGTGAGCGGGCGCGGAGCAAAGACCGTGTTTATAAAATGTATGGATGATGCCGGCAATATGGCGGTCAATTCGTATGTCTTGAATTATATTATTGAGACTATGACGCCGAGAATAACGGCAGTAACGGCGGTGGCCGGCGATATGAATTATGTTTATGTGGACCCGACCGATGACGGACAAACTTTGGTGGAATATGAAACTACAGAGGGGACAACTGAATGTAAATGGGATGTTTTGGATACAAATTACGATAACATGAATAATACCTGTCAAAATACGGAAAGATGCTTACTGAATCTAATCGGGGGCGGCAGTCAAAAGGTTTATATGAGGTGCAAAAATGCGGCCAATATGAAGTCAGATACATCTTTTAAATTGAATTACGAAATCGGGCAACCGGCAACTGATGAAAATCACTCATCAATTACCGCCCAAATAAAGGATTCTATCCCCCGCCATCCCAACACGGTAACGGTTTACTATAATCCTGCTTTTGAAAACGCAGTCAGTGACGGATCAATTAAATTAATTTTGTCAGATGAATTTGATTTATCAGGTATAACCAAAGATGATGTCATGGCTTTGGGTGGAGGGGTGGAATGGGTTAACAACGAAGTAATAACCGCAGCGGGGGAACAGATTGCCAGGAATGAAACATTGTGGGATAAATTGGCCAAGATGATAGCTCAACCACAAAATGCTCAAGCGGATGGAGAAAATTCAATCATCTTTCCATATGTTGGCGACTTGGACGGAGACAATAGTGATTTGCAATTTATTATTGGCAATGCCAATAAAATAATAAATCCGTTCACGGCCGGCACTTATCACGTAACACTAGAAGTCAGAGATGAAGCCGGGGAAGTGATCGAGACATTGGAGGCGATGATCGCGATTAGCGAAGAGGTAAATGTAACCGCGAGTATACCGTCGATATTAACTTTTTCGATCAATCCAGTGGATAGCGGCGAGGCGGTCAATAATAATATAACTAACCAGCCGACTTTAACATCAGATAGTGTCAATTTTGGCGTTTTCCAAGCGGCTGATGACCGAATCGCTGCTCATGATTTGAACGTTTCTACCAACGCCGCCAATGGTTATATAGTGACAACACAGTACACTGGGGCTATGACCGGTAACGCCGGTATGATGGCAGATTTCATTGGCACCAATTTGAACCCGCAAACATGGTCAAATCCGACCGGTTTGGGTGTGGAGAGTTATTTTGGATATACAACCACTGACTTTTCTTTGTCGCAAGTTCCAACAGACCGTTTTGCGAGCAATAACTGGGCGGCATTTTCTGTCATTCCTGCCGAAGTTGCTTCCAATAATCAATCAGTAAATGAAGAAATTACCAGAATCGGTTACCGGTTGCAAATCACCGACAAACAACCAGCCGGGGTTTACAACACGTCAGTTACATATATTTGCACTTCGATTTATTGATCAAAATTTTATACAATTGAATTGTTTTTATTTTAATAATAAAAAATAAAATGTCGATATTTAATCTCTTCAAACCAAAATCCAAACGCAACCCGGTTGTTTTGTTGATACTGGATGGCTGGGGTCATGCGACTGCGTGGGGCGGAAACGCGATTACGATGGGCGATACCAGAAATTTCAATTATTTATTTCAAAATTATCCCAATTTTTTACTCAGGGCGGCTGAAGATGCGGTCGGATTACCAACCACTTTGCCCGGCAATTCGGAAGTCGGTCATGTAGCGATTGGGGCCGGGAAAGTGGTGCATCAGCATTTGTTGATAATAAATAAGGCCCTGGAAGACGGATCGTTTTTTACCAATCCGGCATTTTTGGAAGGGATGAAAATTGCCAAAGAAAATAATAGCAAACTTCATATTTTGGGTATGCTTTCCAAAGGAACATTGGTTCATGGTGATATTGACCATGTTTATAACTTGGTGAAGTTGGCCAAAGATCAGGGTTTGAGCAAAGTGTATATTCACGGCTTTAGTGACGGTCGCGATTCACCTCAGAGAGACGGGTTTGAACAGACCTTTCGACTAAAAGAAAAATTAGCGGCATTGGGGGTGGGACAAATCGCGACGGTAACCGGAAGATATTTTGCCATGGACCGAAATAAACGATATGAAAGGACGCAGAGGACTTTTGAAGCGATGACCGAGGGCAAGGGTAAAAAATATAAAAATGCCGAGGATGTTTTTAGTGAAAATTACGCCAACGATGTCACGGATGAG
This sequence comes from Patescibacteria group bacterium, assembly GCA_049322675.1. Lineage (GTDB taxonomy): Bacteria > Patescibacteriota > JAHJAL01 > JAHJAL01 > JAHJAL01 > DAIRGB01. The sequence continues at coordinate 274,929 of JBMORM010000009.1, forward strand.
TATATTGTGCCGTCAGTAGTGACTGACGAGCAAGGACAACCGATCGCCAAGATTGAAAATGGCGACGTAGTAATATTTGCCAATTTCCGGGCGGACCGTACTAGGCAAATTAGCAAGGCATTATGCAATGATGATTTCAACGGATTCAACCGCAGAGTCAGACCCAAAATTCATTTTGTTTCCATGGCTTTTTTCTCGCCGAATCTGCCACAAAATATTGCTTTTAGGATAAATCCATCGGGACAGTGCTTGGCAGAGGTAATATCGGGAGCCGGACTAACTCAGTATCACATCGCCGAGTCGCAAAAATATCCGCATGTGACTTACTTTATAAATGGTGGAAAGGAAGAACCTTTTCAAGGCGAGTCGCGCCAGATGATTCCCTCGCGCGAAGATGTTACTTACGATCGAATTCCTCGCATGAATATTGATAAGGTGACAAAAATTTTGGTTGATCAGATAACAAGTAAATTGTATGACAGTTATATTGTCAATTTTGCAAATCCGGATATGGTTGGTCATACCGGCGATTTGTCAGCTACAATCGAAGCTTGCGAAGCGACGGATGAATGTTTGGGTGAAGTATGGGAGGCAGTAAAAAAAATGAACGGTACCCTGATAGTTACCGCCGACCATGGCAATGCCGAACAAATGGTTGACATCAAGACAGGACGACCTGATCCCGAACATACCACCAACAAGGTACCATTTATCGTCGCCGACTGGGAGGGAAAATATCAAAAAAATGCAAAATTGCCTTCGGATTATGTTACGGAATTAAAGGATGTGGCACCAACTATGTTGCATCTTTTGGGTCTGGAAAAAGGAGAAGGAATGACTGGAACTAATCTTGTCGAAAAAAAATAATTAAGATAAAATTAATACTGTCTTAATATTTTTTTAATAATTGATAGGGTGACACTATCAATTTTTTATGCCAAGTGAAGGAGTGTATGTTGCAGGATTATTTTAGTTCGGAAAAAAAAGATGAAGCATTTGTTGATTCGGAAGATTATTTATCCAAATTAACTGATTACTTGGATCGAGAAAGAGAAAGCGTCGGTCTAGAAAAAAGGTTTGGGCTTGAGTTGTTCAAGCCGTGCAAAGAGATATTTTTGTTGGATTCCAATGATACTACTCAGGATTTTTTTCGGGATGTACAGGATCAATTTTCCAAACAGGTTGAGGTAAAAATATTTAGTCATAAGGACGATTTTTTTGATGAATTGAATAGGCGAGTTGTTTTACCTTCTCACATATTTTTTTCTTCTCGTCACAGCGACCGAGAATATGATTCTGAGTTTCTAGCAGAATTTTTGCTTGAGTTGAGGGATCATTTTCGCGGTATGGAAAAACAAGGGTTAAAAAATGAAGATCGGCCGGAAATAATTTTTCTAAGTTCAGTAAAAGAAATTAGACAAGATGTAATACAAGAAAATCATGACGACATTGTTGACCATGTTATGTCAAAAGATTTTAGTTCAATCTGGCTAGCAGTCGAGAAATCAGGGAAAATCGAAGAAATCAGGGAAAATATCGATAAACTAGCTTTTGCCAGGGGTGGAGAGAAACTATCAGAAGGGCGTGACAATCTTGAAGAAATAAATGACTTGAATGTGATTTATATTGACGATGATCACGATGTATTGAGTTCTTTGGAAAGATGCGGCGTCACGCGTAGCGATGAAATCGGTGAGGCAAATTGCGTCGGATTTGATAGAGGGATAGACGCTTACAATTATTTTAAAAAAATAAAAGAAAGATTAAATGGTGGATTTTCCAGCAAGAAGTTTTTTATTATACTTGATGGCAATCTAAAAAAGGACAAAAAATTGAAAAGTGGCGATTTGTTTTTTAACGAATTAAAAAAATTACTCAAAGACGACATTGACAATATTACTTTTATAGCAAATAGTGGCGACACCACCTGGAATATTCAGATGAAATACCAACATGGTTTTTTGAACAGCAAGAGGGGCATGCCAAAAGATGTGATGGGTTCTTTTGATTTGATTGTGGAAGAGATGGAGAAGTCAAAAAATGGTGGTAAAGACAGAGATTTGCTATAGCCAGCCCAAGATAATATAATAATAGTTGCAGTCGCTAAAAATCCCCCTTTATTAGCGGCTGCTTTTTTGTGTGTTAAAAATATGGTATGAATGACTTGCAATATATTTTTATCGCGAGGAAAAAATGAGCGAGAAAAATAACGTTTTTGGACCAACATTTTGGCAACGCGGGGTCAATCTTTTGTCGATCGTGGTTTTGTTGACCATATCGGCCGTGATAATCTGGTTTTTATTGAATCTGGCTACCGGAAACATTTATTTAAATAATGCCGGAAGGGACCAACAGAGAGTAGAAAGTCTTCGATAGTTTTTGATTTTTTTATTGTTTTCTCCCCTGGTGCCTCTCCCACTTACCCCATTTTTTTTCGTAGGTATTTTTGTTTTTATTCCATAGTCTTTGATATTCTACGGATTGAATTTTGCCAAAGGAGGCGCCGCCGACATGGTGAATAAAAACATCATCGCAGCACATTACTTTTAGGCCAATTTGTCTCATTTTGTTGGCCAGATCATCGTCTTCAAACCAGCCACGCTCGTATTCTTCGCTAATGAGACCCACTTTTTCCAGGTTGGTTTTTTTGGCCATTGTACAAAACAGGGCGGTTACTTTTATGTCAAATACTTCTCCCGAATGTTGCCGACAATAATCGTCGGCAAAAATCTGCATTTGATTGAGATCCTGATAATCCACCGCGATTCTGGCCTCATTGCCGATATTGTTGGTCACCGGTCCCAACAAACCAAGTTTTGGTTCCCGTTGAAAATGCGACAATAATCCATACAACCAATTGTTGGTTACCACGGTGTCGTTGTTTAAAAAAACGATATATTCGCCATGGGCAATCTTGATTCCTTGGTTGTTGCCGATGGCAAACCCCTTATTGTCTATATTTAAAATAAGCTTTAGGTTGGAGTGCTTTTGGCTTAATGCTTGGAGATACTGCGGCGTGCCATCTTGGGAATTGTTGTCCACGACTATTATTTCCAGATTCGGATAGCGAGAGTAACGGAAAATACTGTCCAGACAGACTTTGGTAAGTTCTAGGTTGTTGAAAGTTACGACGATGATTGACACTTTGGGAAAAAGGTCAGTTATTTTTTGAGACAAAACTTCGACCCGTTGATCCCAGGAATTGTTTTTGGCGATTTCGATTCTTTTTTGCGCGATCATTTCATTTTTTTCTGATAAAGCCTGTTTAATATTAGCGATAAATTCCGCGGGAGTATTGGAAAAATAACAAATGTCCTGATACTCTTTCAATTCGGGCAGAGCCACCGTCACGACCGGTTTGCCGCTGCACATATATTCATAAAATTTAACCGGATTGGTGGCCAAGGTCAAATTATTGATTAAAAAGGGGATCAGACAGACATCGAAATGATATAGATATTTGGGCAGTTGATCATATTTTATTTCGCCGAGCAAATGAACGTTCTTGAGATTGGCAAGCGGCGACAAATTGGCGCCGCGGGTATTGCCAATCAAGACGAAGTTGTAATCGGGGTATGCCCGAGCGCAAGCAGCAACCAATTGGCTATCAAACCAGGAAGAAATAGCGCCATAATAGCCAATGATCGGGTGTTTAAGTTTGATTAATTGATTGGGTGATAATTTATGGAAATGATCAAAACCGGCGGCGTTTTTTGAGAGAACAACATTTTTGTTTAACAGTTTGGCTTTGGCAAACAAGGAATCGGAACTGGTCAGTACCAGGTCTGAAGTGGTGAGCAGTTTTTTTTCATCAGCCAGGACGGACGGCGAATCAGTGAAACCCGCATGTTCATCCATGCAATCATAGATAATTTTATTGTTTTCCAATTTTTCAACCAAAGAAATCCAAAAGGGCTGGTCGATTTTGCTAATCGTAGAATTGATGTAATATTTCTTTTTGACCAAATTGATGGAGCGTAAAAGGAGATTGATATCATCCGGATCAGTTAAGGAAGAATTGTATATATCCAAATCGCGGGTGGCGGCCAAGGTTACCAGAAATATTCGATCGGATATTGGTTTGACCTGAATTTTTGATAGCAGCTCGACATCGCTCTCATCCGGCTGCGCGAGATTGTTGGTGGTACGAAAATAAAAGATACGAAAACCCATATCGGCCAAACGACAGGCGATTTGTTGGGGACGTTGGAAACGATGTTCCCAGTCAATAATAGGGAAAACAAAAATGTCGCCAAGATGATCAGAAAATAACCCATTTTGATAATCATCGGTCTGGGGCAGAGTGCGCCCAAAGTCAATTTGAAATGGATTGGGGTCGGTTTTTAGATTGAGAAAATATTTGTAATACCAGGGGCGCAAGAGATTTTTGATCGAATCGGGCAGATGCGGGGCGACGGTTTGAATATTTTTTTTGGTACGGACGAGCAAGTTGTTTTTTTGGGATTTGACAAAGTCCAGTGATTGACGCAAAGGCTTGGTAGAACGCCAAAAAAAGGCGTTTTCCAATAACTGTATTTTTTCTTTTAATTCTTGGTTTTGTATCTTCAGACAATCATTTTCGGCTTGGACAGTTTTGGAAGCAATACTATTGATCAAATTTTTTCTGGGAGAAGGCGGGATATTTTCCAACAAGTTTAGATAAGATTGCCGATAGTGCTGATAATCTTTAATAACATTGCCTTGCAAGATTTGTTTTTGAAAATAAAATTCCGCTTGGATATATTTTTCAATCGAATCGAGCGGGATGGATAACGCCTCGAGGGCATCGGAAAAACTGGTATTTTGAGGGGTGAGATAGTCGTGGTTTTGGAAATAGAAAGAGGAAAGTGCGCGGAAAAAAATATAGTTGATGGGAATAGGAAACTCAAATGTCCACTCATAGTCGGACAGATAAAAAGTTTGGTTGGACCGGTCAAAGAAAAAATTATCAAAGTTTAGATCGAGACAGCCATAAGCCAGACATGGTTCTGTTTGGGGCCAGTCGGAACCAAAGAGACGAATGTAACTGTCAGAAGGTTTGACGTCGTAGATGAGATGCCCAGAGAATAATTTTTTGTACCTTTTTAGCAAAGACAAAAAATCCTCTTGGTGATGACTTTTCCAGGCGAGCTGTAATAGAGAAAATAAGCTCGGGTGTGGGTTGTAGGCGAATTTTATTCCTGAAGGAGTGAGGATAGGTGGCAAAATTTCGTAGGGTAAATTGTTTTTCTTTAAATACTCATATTTACCAACTAAGCCGGAAACAAATTTTTTGGCGGCCAAGGTAGCGGCTTGTTTGCAAACAAAAAGTTGTCCGTTTTCTTTGACTACCGACGTTTCAAGCTGATATTGTTTTTTTCGCAAAGGATTATAACGAACGTATATTTTCATATTTGGGCAAAGATTAAGTAGGAGTTGGCAAAAAAAGGAAATTGAGCGTTGTCGATAAGATTGTGTTGAACAGTTTTTTCATTGAATAATACTTCTCTGGTTCGGGCAAAATCTGGGGTGGGATAGAGATTAGATTTTGGCAAATGATTGGCAGAAGGCAAATATTGATCAGAAAATATTTCTTCCGGCAATTTGTAATCCGGCAAGGGATAATAATATTCCAAATGAGAAAAACCGGCTTGGGTAAACAAATTATTTAATTCCATTTTTGAAAAAGTAATAATATCCTTTTGATAAGGATATCCTTCGATTGATTCAAAAAAATGACCGGTGTGATCTTCTGCACAACCTGACCAGTATTTTAAACCAAATTTATTTTCAATCGCCAAAATAAAGGTTCCGCCAGGATTTAGATGTTTTTTGGCGGCGAGTAAAAAATCCAGATAAGAATTTTGGGAATCGATATATTTGCCGGAATATTCCAAGACGCCGATAGCGGTGATGTAATCGTAGGTGTCGGGAAGTTTTGACGAAATAAAGTTGTCGGAAATGATTGAAAGATTGGATTCGTTTGGAAAACGATTTTTAATAATCTCCGCCCGTCTTGAACTAAGCTCAACGGCGGTAACTGCCAATTTTTTGTCCAAAAATAATCCGGTTAGGGCACCACAGCCCGCTCCGATCTCCAATAATTTTTTTCCCGGGGTAAAATCATACCAAGATAGAAGATGATGACGAACGGGAGAAAGGTGGTAGCGCAGGGCCCAGACGGGATTGTGTTCGATAATTTCTTGAATTTTGTTCGACTGATTTGGTTGCTTAAACAACGAGAGCAATTCATCTTCGACTGGACCGTCGGAATAGATTTGGGTTTTCTTATTGGTCATTGAGACAAAATATTTTTATAATACAGGGGGGTAAATATTTTTTATTAATTTATGAAAGAAACAATATTATCGATTGTTGTCGTTATTTACAATATGAGAAGAGAGATCGAAAGAACTCTGCACTCATTAAGTATAGAATACCAGCGCGGGATAGACAAAAATGACTATGAGGTACTGGTGATTGACAATGGGTCGCGGCAAAGGTTGGAGGCGGATTTTTTTTCCGGATTCAAGGCGAATATCAAGTATCACTACCTGGAAAATGCCAACAGTTCGCCGGCGGCAGCGATGAATTTTGGTGCAAAGAAGGCGGAGGGTCAATATTTGGGATTGATGATCGACGGGGCCAGGTTGCTTACTCCGGGGATTTTGGCAAAAGCAAAAAATATTTTGTTGGCAAATGAGATGGCGACGGTCACAGTTTTGGGTTGGCATCTCGGTCCGAAGTTACAAAAAGATTCGGTACTGGATGGTTACAATCAGACAATCGAAGATGAGTTATTGAAAAAAATTGATTGGCCGAACGATGGTTACAAATTATTTGATATCGCGACCAGGGCCGGTTCAAATATGGACGGGTGGCAGGGACAAATTGCTGAGAGTAATTGTTTTTTTGTAAGCAAGAAAAGATATGATGAGTTGGGCGGGCTGAACGAAAAATTTGTCACCGCCGGCGGGGGAATCGTGAATTTGGATTTTTACAAACGGGCGGTAGAGAGTCCGGATGGAAAAAATTTTGGCTTGATAGACGAAGGGACTTTTCACCAGATACACAGCCAGGCGATTTCGAGCAATGCTTCGATACAAAAAAATAATCCTTTTCGGGATTATTTGGTTGAATACAAAAAAATCTATGGCTACGATTATGTTGTGCCAACGGTCAAATACGAATATCATTGATAATCGGTTAATCGATCTTGCGACCAAGCAAACGATAATATTTGTCCCGCATCTTCCAAAATTTGGATGATTTCATAGTGGCGATTTCTTTTTGTAATTGCCTGATTTGGACTTTGATTTTTTGGTCGTTGGCGGCGCTTTCTTTCACGATTTTTTGAATAGTATCTTGATATTGATTGACAAGTTTATGACGGCTTTCGATTTGATGTTTCTCTTTTAAAGAGTAATTTTTATAATAATCTTCCAGGTCGAGAGCGATAAAATCGGCGAGAGGACTTTTTTGACCCAAAAAGACCACTCCCAAGCCGTGGGAGTGGGAAAATTGGTAGGTTGAATATTTCTTTTGAAGTATTTTCCAAAGTTTGTAAACACCGAAATCTGATCTTTTTTCCACGATGTCATGGAATAAAATTATTCCGTTGGCGGACATTTTGGGAAGCCAGGTTTGATAGTCATGGGCAACGGCTTCGTAGGTATGATAACCGTCGATATGCAACAAATCAATGCCGGAGTCGGCAAATTTGGGGACGACCTTGTCAAATGTTTGTTTCAAGAGAGAAGTATTCAACTTGGGATAATAGGTTGAGTTGATATTTTTTACTTGGGAAAATATTTTTTGATCATATTGGCCGGTATGTTTATCACCTTGCCAGGTGTCAATGCCGTAGATTTTGGTTTTTAGTTTTAAATCTTTGATCGCTTGGCAAAAAGAAAAAAAGGAAATTCCCCGGGCAACACCAAGTTCGACAATCACTTTGGGCTTGATATTGGCGACCAGATCATAGGCAAAATATATATGTCCCAACCAAGGATATGATGGTTGGTTGAGAATTTGTTGATATTCGAAGATAGGATGATATAGTCGCCAATTCATAAGAAAATATTTATAAGGATAGGATTTTTTTAGCTAAATAATTTTTTAATTTTTTCTTAATTTTTTCCGGGAGATTATAATCAGGTTTTTGCATAACGATCAGGCTATCTTTCCAGGTGTTATCCGGATCATTATTCCAGTCGGTGGCAGCCGATAATACTTTGAAATCGGAATATTTGGCGATGGCGGTTAGGCCGTCGGAGAAAAAGCGATAACAATCAACCGGATAGCGGTGAGCCGGGCCGGATGATGGGGCGATTAGACAACATAATCCATGGTTTTTCAAGACTCGATGAATTTCCATGATGGTAATCCAAAAATATTCGATATGCTCCAGAGCTTGACCGGAAATTATGACATCGTATGAATTGGAGGGAATCTCTTGCCAGTTGTAAATATCGGCTACCACCAAATCGACATTTTTGCCGGCGGTAACGTCCAAACCGGTGTATTGCCATTTTGGTTGATCGAACAATTGTTTGTAAGATCCATTTACATCCTGACTGCCGACATCCAAAATCCGAAGGGACTGATCGATTTTATCCGACAGAAATTTATCGACAAAGGATTTCATTTTTTGCAAAGAAGAAGAGTGCATGTTGAGAGATTAATAAATTTTTATTTCATGCGAAAAATCGACCAAACCATGGGAATCAAAGGCAGAGTTTTTGATATGAAAGAGAGCGCAGTTGTCCTGAAGCAGAAAAAAATTGCTTTTGGTTTGATCGCAGATAGACAGGGAAATAGAGAAGGTACCGGAAGCCAGGGTTTGGTTGATGATAAATTCAACCGATATTTTTCCCGGCTTGATCCGGCCGGTGTCGATTTTTTGCAAGGCGGTATTGGTAACAAAAATATTGTGATTATCACTATCGCGCACAAAGAGACCAAAGATCGGTTTTTCCAGCGGGGAGGCAACGTCAAAATCACAGCTGATTTTGATCGGTTTGCCCGACTCAAAAACCGGTTGAGAGTTGTTTTTATCATCTCGTATTTCAACCCGCAGCAGTTTCAACTCGGCCGAGGTGACCAAAATATTATCGCGTTTGATAGAACGAACCTCTACTTCTTGCCGATAACGCGAGAGCACATTACCCACTGAGTCATCATGTTTGAGAGTCCCCTGCTCCAACCAAAGACATCGGTCGCAGATTTTTTCAATATTGGACAAGCTGTGACTGACGAATAAGACCGTTTTTTTCTTGGACTTGAATTCATAAAATTTTTTGAAACATTTTTTTTGAAAATCAAGATCCCCTACCGCCAAGACTTCATCAAGAAGAAGAATGTCAAAATCGGCTTGGATGGCAATAGAAAAAGCCAGGCGGACAAACATGCCTGAAGAGAAATTTTTGATTTTTGTGTCCAAAAATTTTTCCAATTCAGCGAAGCCGATGATTTCGGGTAATTTTTTGGCAATCTGTTTTTGGTGAAGACCAAGCAGGGTGCCATAAAGAAAAATGTTTTCGTAAGCGGTCAATTGGGGTTGAAAGCCGACACCCAGTTCAAGAAAGGGACTGAGACGACCGGCGGTCTTGATCGAGCCGGAAGTAGGAGCATAGATGCTGGCCAAGATTTTCAACAAAGTGCTTTTGCCACTACCATTGCGGCCGATAATGCCGACAAATTCACCGGCTTCGACGGAAAAACTAATATCATCCAATACGGTCAACAATTCTTGATTGCTTTTAAAACTAGCTAGTAGACTTTGTTTCAATGTACTGTGCCGCTCGTGATTGATGACAAATTGCTTAAATAAATTTTTGACTTCAATGATGGGCATGGGGGAAGTTGTGTTAAATTTAAGAGTAAAATAACTGCTTTAGAGCGACGATTTGCGGGGACAATTCAAGAAAGTATTCTTCGGCGGTTTGGTCGTGAAAATATTTACCGGTGGTTTTACTGATATAAAGGTGACGCATAGGTAGGTGAATATCGATTGGTCCATGCGGCTGGCTAGTGAGAGTGTACTCTCTTTTGTTTTCAATTTGATCGATTTGGCCATCTGGCTGAAGGAGCGTCCAGTAATCAATATAATAAAAATCTTTTTGGCCGCCATATTTGTTGGCGAGGTCGATATAGAATTTTTCCATCAAAGCAGCAATTTGTTCTGGGGTTAAATCTTTTTCATTTTTTTCTCCCAAAGCGACGCGGCGGACATGAGTCGGATCAAAATCTTCGCCGGAGAAAAAGACGGCAGTGTCTTGGCTGAGTACTGGATATGGATATTGGTCAACATATGGAAGAATTTTTTTCTGGGAATTTTCTCGGCCATCACGACCATTTTCTTCTACTTCGATATAATCCGGGACAAATTGGATTGGTAAATTGGGATCAAGGCGGGAAAACAATTTTTGCAAGCGAGTTAGTTTTCCTTGGTTGGATGAAGCGAAGTAGAGCATATTAACAATTTATAATTTTCAATTTTTAATTTTCAAATGGAAAAAGCAGTAAATTTAATATTTTTTTTAAATTTGCTTAGAAATTGGAAATTCTTTCAGATCTGTTCGGCGAATTTTTTTTGTTGGGTTTGGAAGAGAAAGAGGCCAGTGACGAAGATTAGCAAGACTAGGGCAAACTGCGGCCAGGGGTAATACCAGTTTGGTTGATGGGAGAAATCCAGAAAGACGGCGCGGAAATCGGTGATGATCTGAGCGAGGGGATTTAGCATAACCAAGTTTAGATATTGCGCCGGAATGAGGCTGAGAGCATAGATGATCGGAGTCAGATAAAATAAAATTTGCAAAAATAACTCCCAGATATAGTTGAAGTCACGCCAATAAACAAACAGAACAGACAAAATCAAAGCGGAGCCGAAGCTCAATAGCCACAATTCAAGGATATAGAAGACAATCAAAAACGTTTTGGCTTGAAAAACATCAACTTGAAAATAGGACATGAGCAGGATTAAAACAAGGAGGTTGAAAAATAAGTTGATCAAAGCGTTCAAGGAAGTAACAATGACGACAATGATACGCGGAAAATAGATTTTTTTGATCAAATGGCTTTTGCTGACTACCGCTTGCATACCGTTGGTAGTGGTTTCAGCAAAAAAACTCCAAAGCATGATGCCGATCAGGAGATAATTGGCAAAATTTTCGATATTACCGCCGAGTTTGAGCATTTTGCCGAAAACGATGTAGAGCACCAGGAAAAAGACCAGGGGCTTTAACAGCGACCAAAGATATCCCAAAAAAGAACCGGAATAGCGGAGTTTAAAATCAGTGACAGTAAGTTGTTTGATTATTTGTAAATTTTGTTGCCAGTTGTTCATAAGAAATTTTCAATTTCCAATTTTCAATTTCCAAAGAATGATCAATTTCCAATTTTCAAACAAATTTCACCGGAAATTGGACATTGGAAATTTTTTGGAAATTGAGGCTTGGAAATCGGAAATTTGTATTAAATTAAACTCCTCCCCGATCGACAAACAACATTCTTATTGTGCGTAAAATTATTATGAGGTCGAGAAAAATTGACCGGTTCTTGATATAGTATAAATCATATTGCAGCTTTTCGTCAGAGTCGGAAAAGCTGCGACCGTAGCCCATCATGACTTGAGCCCAGCCGGTGAGACCAGGTTTAACCAAATGTCTTTTGTAATAGAACTTCTCGCGTTTAGAGAGTTTGGCGATAAATTCGGGGCGTTCGGGGCGGGGTCCAACCAGGCTCATTTCACCAATTAATATATTGTAGAGTTGCGGTATCTCGTCCAAACTGCTTTTACGCAGCCAATAGCCGACAGATGTTACTCTTTTGTCTCCCCTACTGGCCCAGATTGCTTTTTTGCCTTCGCTGTCTTGATACATAGTTCTAATTTTGTAGAGAGAGAAAACTTTGCCTTTGGCACCCATCCGTTTTTGGGTATAAAAAAATGGTCCGGGCGAATCCAGTTTGACAACTAGATATAACAGCGGCAAAAAAGGCAGAAATATCAACAAGCCGCAGATAGCGGCAGAAATATCAATCAGGCGTTTAAAAATCAGGGCGGATTTGTTGACTGGTTGATTGAGATTAGCAAACCAGATTTGGCGAATATTGGTCAAAGGAATACGTCCGCTGATTTTTTCATAGAGAAAAAATAAATCGACAACTTCAGAATTTTGACTGATACAATAATCGGTCATTTTTTGCCAGGTCAAATCGTCCACACGGGCATTGTCGATATCGACAACAATCGTGTTGGGCAGATGGGTTTGAAGAATACGCGATAGATCTTCGATCCGACCCAGATTCTTGATTTTGTTTCTTTGTTCGTTGCTATCGGATATGATTCCCAAAAGGTCATAGCCATAGGCAGTATTTTTTTGCAGTTCTTTGGCCAGATTTATTTCTTTTTTTAGATTGCCGATGATAATAGTTTTTTTAAGCAAGATACGATGGCTGAATATGCGCCAAAAAATCAGTCGCCAAAAAAAGGTAAATAACAGGGAAAAAAAGACCATAATCAGCAAAATGGTTTTTGGTGTAATCGTCAATTTTGGTATGATATAGAAAAATACGGCTGTCAGGCCGAAATTGATCAGGATCGAGCGAGAAGTGGCGTATAGCAAAAATATCCGGTCACCAAAGCGGAAGTAGTCATAGATTTGATTCATATAAAACACCAAGATCCAGAGAGCAAAAACGGGTAGAAAAATGGCGGCGTGTTCCCAGAAGTCATACTCGATCCCCCGAGCTTGATATCTCAAACCCAAGGCAATAGCCAGAGTGGCGAAACTCAAAAGCAGATCAACCAGTAGCAATAGTATTTTTTTGTTTTGACTCATAAAATCATTCTTTAGCTTTTATTTTAAATCATTTTCGGGTTAATTTCTAAATTATTTCATATTATTTTAAATACTATAATCTACTGCATCCTGGAACTGGAAGGTAATCCGTTGCAATATCCAGGATCCATAACGAAATATAAATTATTTTTTCAAGTAATTTTTTCTGGATCCTGGATGTCGAAACGCTTCGCTTTCGGCTCCAGGATGACACGTTTTTTAATTGGGAAATAAATTTAAAACATGAAAAATAATTCTTGGATTCTCGACAAATTGATTTTCTTTTTTATCGCCTTGGCACTATTTGCTGTACCGGCTTTTTTTTCGACGACAATTGCCAATGCTTTTACAATAGAAAAACATACGATTTTTAGAATATGTGTTTTTATGTGTTTGGCTTTGACGGCGGTTAAAATGGTTTACTTTCCGATAAAAATCGATTGGCCAAAGGTCTTTTGGTTAATTCCCCTATTTTGGCTGGTAGCTTTGTTTTCGACTTTATTTTCTCCTTCGCCGACGGTAAGTTTATGGGGAATACATCTGCGTTTGGATGGACTGGTGACGCTAAGTTTTTTCGTGACATTTTATTTTTTGATTTTTATCAATATCAGGGGGCAAAAAAATATTCGTGATTTGACTTGGGTGATTGCTTTGACTAGTTTGATCCCAGTGATCTATGCTTTGGTGCAAAAAACCGGAAACGATCCGATTGACTGGAAAGGAGTAGTATCTGCGGAAAGAGTATTTGGCACCACCGGAAATCCGGCATATCTGGCCGCATATCTGATGTTTGTGATCCCGGTTACTTTTTATCTGTTTGGAACCGTTAAAAATATTTTGATAAAATACTTTTTGCTTGCTTTGTTTGTAGCACAAATTTTGACAGTCATATTTACCATGACGCGCGCTTCGTATCTGGGATTGTTTTTGGAAATATTTTTGTTGTTGGCCGGTTATTTTTATCTGACTAATCAGAAAAAATATAGTTTGTACTTGTTGATCGGCTTTGTGGCGGCTGGTTTATTTTTGACTTATATCAATCTGGTGCCGTCAGCCAATAAATATTTTTCCGGTAACAAATATTTGCAAAGAGTGACGGAAATTGCTCAGTTTGATAGCGGCACCGGTCGGGACAGATTGGAAATGTGGAAAATCGCCTTGAAGGCGTTGCGAGCAAATCCACTTTTGGGAACCGGTCTTACCAGTTATGCTACGGCTTTTAATCAATACTATCCCAATTATATGGACGGGCGGCCGGAAAAAGACCGTTATTCCAACTATCCGCATAATTTGATTTTGGATTACAATGTTTCATTTGGCATGCTGGGGGTGGGAGTGTTGTTGGCAACAATTTTTTTGGTTCTTTATCTAGTGGTGAAAAAAATATTGGTGACCAAAAATTTTTACCATCAAATGTTGTTGCTGGGGGTGGGAGTGGCGGTGGCCGGCTATTTTGTCCAGGCACTGTTTAATATTGAAACTATAATTACTTGGACATATTTTTATACCTTTTTGGCTTTGATTTTAGTGGCGATATATTTTTGTGAACCGGCGGAGCAAAAGACTCTGCCGACTTCAATTTCGGCGGTAAAACAGATTGGTCTAACCGTAATGATAATCGCCTGCCTGACTGGAACAAAAATACTGGCAATCGATCCGGCCCGAGCTGATTTGATATATTTTGACCTTTCATCAAATCCCAAATTGACTGCCGATCAAAAGTTGGAGATGGTCAAAGCTGCTGATTCTTTGATACCGTATTACGAATATTCAAAAATGAAAATTTCTGATTGGTATTTGGCGTCGATTGATAATTCAAATCCCAACAGTGCCAATCTGTCTTACCGTCAAGCCACGGAACAAATCCAGAAAGCTATAGAAATAAACCCGAGTAATTTCAAAAATTTTTACTCTCTGGGTTTGGTTTATGGCAACTGGAGCAAAATTGATTCGCAAAAGTTGGCATTGGCCGAGGAAAATTTATTGAAAGCCCAAGAACTGTCCCCCAACCGCCTGGGAATACATTTCGGGTGGGGCGACATGTATCTGGAACTAGGTTTGATTGAAAAAGCTTACGGGCAGTACGAACAAGCTAGAAAACTTAATCCGGAAATTGGCGAAACATACTACAATTTGGCAAAAGTCGCCGTATTGCAAAACAATGGCGATTTGGTGAGAAAAAATTTGAATCTGGCGATAGAAAAAGGTTTTGTTTTTGATGAGGCGGAGTTTTGGCAAAAAATGAGTTTGCTGGCTTTGCAAATTGGCAAACCAAAAATTGCCGGCTTGGCCGCTAATACCGCCAATCAGTTTGAACCGACAGAAAAACAGGTTTTGATAGAAATACAGGCACAACTGGATTTGAGCAATACCACGCAGGCGCGGGAACTGGCGGAAAAATATGTGAAGACTTTTCCGGCGATCAAGTCAAAGGTAGAGAGTTTGTTGAAATAAAAAAATACAAACGCTTTAAAACACTTAAAAACCCTCTTAAACTGCAAGAGTTGTCATCCTGGAACTGGAAGGTAATCCGCTCCAATATCCAGGATCCAGAAAAAAATATGGAGATGGATCCTGGATGTCGAATCGCGATTACGCTTTCGGCTCCAGGATGACACGCGCTCAATTTTTTAGTTTTTAAGTGTTTATAAGAGTTTTTTAGTTGTCCGAATCGCCCAATATTCTGA
The DNA here is from genome assembly GCA_049322675.1 of Patescibacteria group bacterium. Taxonomy (GTDB): domain Bacteria; phylum Patescibacteriota; class JAHJAL01; order JAHJAL01; family JAHJAL01; genus DAIRGB01. Next base: position 290,437 of record JBMORM010000009.1, read on the forward strand.
GTAGATCCAGGAAAAGATTGATGATGTCCAAATAAATGTTGACGGCAATATCAACGGCGGCGCCCCAGGATTTATCGTTGGCCATTTGTTCCAAGCGATTGAAATCGAATAATAAATATAATGTAAAAATAACGACACCAAAGTATGCTCTGATCAGTGAGAAAAATGGGGATCGGAAAAAGAAGACATTGATAAGCCCCATGATCAATAAAATAATTAGACAAATCAGCAAGAATCCGCCCAAGAAGCTAAAATTGAGATTGGTAAAAAACACCATCCCGGCCGTGGCTAAAACCGCCAGAGCAGTGGCCATCATAGCCTGAAAGACAACATTTTGGGATTCAAATTGATTGGGAAGATCTACTAGGCCTTTTTCAAATTCTTGAATCTGTTCGGGAGTAGGTTTTTGACCTTTTTTTAGATATATTCCTTTGTCTTTGAGAAATTTTTTCAGACGAGAACTTTTGTCATAATATGCGACGACCGGACCAATCTGCCAGCCGATCAGACCGGAAAAAATCGCGACCATAAATAGGTTGATGGGGAACATGTCAGCAAAAAAGATGGTGGCAAAAAGGAAAATGAAAGTGCCACCCAACGTGATCAGTATCTCCCGACCGGTTTCAAAAGCCTTATTGAAACGAGAAACAATGGCGGTAATAAGCAACATTCCGCCGACAATGAGAAAGGTGCGAGTAAAGAGAAGGTCGAACATGTTTTTATGTTATTTGATAAATTTATAAATTTTCCATTATTTTTTCGTTGTTTACTCCGAGAATGAAATAGGGATTTTGACTGGAAGTACGTTTCATTATTATCCAAAATGGTTTATTCAAAATCAGATTTTTGGGTTTCGGCCGATCAAACTCAATACTGGTAAGCATTGGCAATAAAACTGCCTGATTTTCAACCCGAGCGCCTTTGTAATCCATATCGAACTTGATATCCTCAACCATAGTATTAATATAATATTCTTTAAAATTGTGGTTGGTTAATGGAAGATTAATTAATTCATCATATTGACGATGATGATCGAGATGAATGTTGGGCATTTCAAATATATCAATCGTGCTGATACTAGTAAAATTTTCGGGTTGGTATTTTTTTATTTCCTCTACTATAGATTGAGGGGAAGTCATATCGTAGCCTTTAGCCACAATCAATTGGTCGGAACCATCTTTCAATTCCAGAGAAATAATAAATTTATCATCGTTTTCGTATTTTATTATTTTAATATTATCCTTCTGTTCCCTATTCTCAGCATAAAAACCTTTGACATCGTTATTTTGAAATTTAACGTTTTTTTCGGTAAATTGGGTGAGATACTCGACCTCTTTTAGAAAATAGGCGTAGGAAATAATATCTTTAGGATTGAGCTGGATTTGCAGATCTGGAAAACTTTTATTGGGGAATTTGAGTTTTGATTCTTGATTAATTTTATTGACCGTTTCTTGCCCGTATCCACTTTTAACATAATAACTATTTTCGTCCAAGTCATTTTTGGAAAATGTGTGTTCATTGAATTTTTGAACCATTTCTATTGCGACTGGATTAGTGGTCCCCAATTGCAATTTGTCATGCAAAATATTTTCATTGAGATCATTCCAAGCCAGGTTCATGGCTCCACCCCAAACATAATTGTCTTCATAATAGCTTCCGAGATAATTTCCGGTATTGTTTTTGGTGGTGAAGACATCAGAGACAAAACATCCGGAAACAGGAATTGCCAATAGAACGATCAGGATTGAGAAAATTAATTTTTTCATCTTTTGTCATTTTTGAATGAATATATTTTTTAAATACAATTATAAATCTTCTTTCTTTATTATATTCAAGAATCTGGTGATTGAAATATAACGGTCGGCCAAGAGTTGGCCGTCTTTAATTAGATTAAAAACGGAATATATTCCTGGGGCGGATTGAGCTTTTTTGGCCGAGTCGATTTCGGTAATGTTCAGCTTAATCTTTTTTTGTTGCAGGATCGGCTTGACTTCTTCGACGAAACGAACCACCCAAGGGCATTGTTTGGAGTAAATAATATGCCAGCCCGAATATTGTTTTAGTCTATCTTGATTGATTAGTAATTTTGGTGGATTATTTTTGGCCGCAAATTTTTTGGCTAATAGCTGGAAGTTATTAAATTCTTCAACAATTTCAAAGCCATTTTTGACAAATAATTCTTTTTTGGCCATGAAAGGACCGTCGCTGGTGATTGTGGCGACGCCGGATTTTTTTAACTTTTTTGCATCTTGGAGAGCTGCTGCAACCAGAGTTGTTCCCAAACCGTGCCGGCGATTTTTATTGGGACTGACCCAGAGACAATGGATGAATAAATAATTTGTAGCTTTTACCGCACGCCAGGCTTCTTCACCCGGCAGATATTCGACGAAGCCAATTATTTTTTTGGTTTGTTTTAATCTTAATAATTTTATAACCAAACCTTTTTTGAATTGTTTTTTGAGCCAAGCGATTTTGAGATTGAAATATTCATTTTTGGGATTGATAAAACAAATTGTTTGCGGATAATCACCGAGATTGTCGGCGGTGACGGTGATCGTTTCGTATAAATTGTCTGTCATTTTATTTCTCCTTGGCCATGGCTTTAGTTTTTAATTTCGGAGGCATTTTTTCAATCGCGTAGCGGAGAGCGGTGCGAGGCATGTTGTTTTTGTTTTTTATAACATAATCAAAGACTTCTTTTTGGTGAGCCTGGCTGGCAACCTTGAGCATCCAGCCGTAACCTTTTTGGACCATGTCTTCGGAATCAGTAAGCAGCGAATCGGCGATTTGGAAAACTTCTGGTAAAAAAAGGCCGCGTTTGGCGGGGACGATTAGTGAGACAGCGGCGGCGCGGCGCAGCCAGCGATTTTTGGATTTGGTCCAGGTAAATAATTGCGGTAGATATTTTGGATAAATTTCAATGAATGATCCGACAGTATGGTTGCAAAAAGTATCGCAAGAAGCCCAGTTGTTGATATATTTTTTGATCCAATCTTCAAATGTTTTAAAATCTTGGGGTTCATATTTTTGGCGAAGGGCATACGACCAATTGCAAGCGATAAACGTCTCTTCCAGGTAGCCGGATTGCCATAATTGCTCGCAGAGAGAGAATATTTTCGATTTGGCTTGATCTTTTATTTCTTTAAAAAATTTTTTGCCGAGTTGGCTGACGAGAGCGGTTTTGACACCGTATAATTTTATCTCTTCTTTAAAAAATCTTTGCCCGCTGGTTTTGGTTTTTTCGTCAGCATTTTGTTTCAATTCCTGGCGGATTTGAGAAATGATATTTTTGGTGTTCATTGAGGAGATTTTAATTGGTTAAATTTTTGCAATATTTCACTCCCCCACTTTGAGGCCCGCTCGATTTCGCCTTCGATGATCGGACCTTCTTTTCCTTTGACCAAAAAATCAACCGGATCTGTTAGTGCCACACCACCTTTTAGTTTCAATCCTTTTTGAATGTGTTTGGCGGCATAACCAAAAAGCCACATGATAAATTTGATAAACAGACTTTCTCCGATGGCGGAAGAACCGGTACCAAAGGCTGCGATAGCAATGTTTTTTAGGCTATCCGAAGGAAGGTTTTTGATGAATAATTGGATAGGGACGGTTGGACGGCCGGCGTGGGTGGGCGAGCCGACAATCAATAAATTACAGTTTAGTGGTTTGGAAGAATCAAATTGTTTGACCGACAAAATAGTCGTCTCGCCGCCAATACTTTGTCCGATCGCTTCGGCAATTTTTTTGGTATTACCATAGAGAGAGTCGTAGATGATTAGGGTTTTCATTTTTACAATATGAAGAATAATAATTAAACTACGGTTTAAAAATTTATAAATAATCGGAGAAATGTAACTAAAAATAAAGCAAATATTAGGCTAAGAAAATTCATAATTAACACCATGGAAATCAATCGGCTAAAAGAGGTGGTTTTTTTGTTGAGAAAATAAATGAAATAGTATTCAAATGCTAGAGTAAAAACTGCAGAAAATAAGATATATAAAAACCAATTTTTAATAAACGATATTACAAAAAAGACAACGAGCAAGGAAAGTAAATTGGCCATGAAAACCGCGAGCAAGATTTTTTTGGGAAATTTAGCGATTAGAATATACAAGAATGCAATAAATAGTTCTACAAGTAATATCGGTATGATCATAATCAGAAATGATCTAACTTTGTCGCTGGATATAATGGGAGTGGTCTCAAAAATACTGGCTGAGCCATCTGAGCTTAATTCAACCGAATAGTTACTTTTGAAATTATTTCTAGAAATCTGATCAGTAATGAACACTTTTTTCACACTCGGCACATATATTGCCAGCTTAAAAGTCGAGGGCAACATATAGTTGAAGTGACAAGACGAGTTTTGGCAATTTCCGCCCCAAGCTAGGCCTTCCAGTTTCCAATAACAAAGATTTTTTGCATCATATTCATTTATATTTAGTTGTGGTATCAAATCCGAAATGGGAAAGGGACCTCTGTCCTCGGTTTGGCAGGTGAGCATTTTTGCATAAAAAGAATTGTCGGAAATTGTTTGATTGTTCAGGGTAACATAGATATCCGTGGAGGGTTTTGGACCCATGTCGGCTGACGCAACCGAAGGGATAAATATCGAGAATACTAAAAATGCAATAACCGAAACGAGTTTACGATACATATTTTTTTAATGAAAATAATAATTTTAAGATCAAACCGCTTTCAAAACATTTGATAAGAAAACCATCACAGAAACGATCATTGCGAATAATAAAAGTAAAAATTTTGTAAATGGTGTCGATGTCAACCGTGGCGAAGTCAAAGTCCTGATCGGCCAACATTTTGCGTCCTTCTTCCCAATTGCGCCAATCAAAAGGGACGATGATTTCCGATTTTTGTGCCGCTAGGCGAAATTTTTGCACTATCGGAGCTTCTTCGTAATATGGCGCCGGAAATGACCCGTCCGGATTGGATTGTTTGATAATAATATTTCCAAATGTGGTCTTGGCCTGGATTTCCGGAATAAGATCAATTAATGCGACTACTAAAGGTGACTGTTTAGACATTAGGAAAATTAATAAACCGTTTTTATTGTAATAAAAAAGAGGTGCCGGTGAAAGCACCCCTTTTATGCTCAATTATATTTTCTTGACCGGGATACAGATATCGACGATCATGTCGCCATTTTTTTGTTTGCAGTCGGATGGGTACATCTCAAACGGCGGTTTGTTGTCTGGTTGGTAACCGCTATCTGGCAACCAATTGTTGTATAGTTCATTCCAGTATTGTTCGTATTCTTTGGGATCTTTGATGATACAACGGGCGATGGCGTACTCGCCGCCGGCAATTTCTTGCTTACCGATTTCGCCATCGACCGGCGTTTCTTTTGGCACATTTACACATATATCCATGCGCAATTTGGATTCGTCGGTAACTTCCGGACCATCGTAATAGATACAAATAAATTTTGACTCCTGATCGATTAGATTCCGTGGCCCGGCCCAGCTGCAAAGCTGGTTAAATAATTTTTCAAAAAGAGCCGGGTTGCCTTTGTAGGGACCGATATGACGAAGGTAAGCCAAGGTCATATCGGGCAGGGTTTTGATTTCGACTTTCATGTTTGGTTGGTTAGTTGATGTAAAAGAAATAGATGGCCGTCTATTGTTTTCATCATAATGAAAATTGATCAGATAATCTTTTCGGTTATTGCGATTTTTGTAGCGAATCTTGCTAGCCTGATATAGTTTGGGCGTGGTGTGAAAAAAGGTGCGAAATTCGCGAGCAAAGGTTTGCGAGCTGGAAAATCCGTTGGCAAGAGCTATTTCTGTCATCGAGTAATTGGGATTGGTATAGAGCATATTGGCCGCTTTTTCGATCCGGACGCGCCGGACAAATTGGTTGAGATTTTCGCCCATGAATGACTTGAAAAGGCGGTGAAAATGGTAGGGGGAAATGGCGGCGGTTTTGGAGATTTTTTCCAAGGAAAGCGGCTCGGCGATATTTTTTTCGATATAGTCGATGGCGATGTTGATACGGGAGATGTAGTAGGTTTTTTGGTTGTGGGGCATGAAAATTAAATAGTTTTACTAATATAATGATCAACCGGAGCGTAATCATCGGTTAGGATCGACATGTCGGACGCGATCGGATTTTGCCACAAATGTTTTAATAGTTGATCTATTTCGGAATTGCTACTTGAAAAATCCGGTTTATCATTGGATTTCAATGCGACCAAGATAATATTTTGGACTTTTTCTCCATTGGTCGGTTCTTTTACCGGGAACAAATAAACTTGGGGAAATATATTTTTGTAGGTGAGATACTCGGCTCGCAGAAATTGTCCTCTATCTCCATTTACGGCGGAAATAATATTCAAGATAACTACGCCGTTTTCATTTAAGATGTCGTATTTTCTTTGAATTGCTTCTTGAGTCGTTAGCTGGTAAGGCAAGGAATAATGCGAGCTAAAGGCGTCGCCGAAAATAATATCATATTTTTTGTTTGTTTGGTTGAGATATACTCGCCCGTCTTCATGAAAAATCGTTAACCTCGGATTTTCTTTGAGTTTAAAATACTTTTGAGCCAACTGGGTAATTTTGGGATCAATTTCTACAACGTCAATCTTGGCGTCAGGATAATGAAGTAAATAATCTTTGGGAAATGAATAACCAGCGCCGCCCAACATTAAAGCGGAATTGAAATTGGGATGAAAGTGAGATGCCAAATGATAGTATTTTGTATATTCATAAACCAGATCATCTTTATTTAAAAACATGGCTGAGCTATTTTCGTTGTTTATAGAAAAAGTACGGATTGGTTGTTGATTTTTTTCATCAACCAGATCAAAAATCCAAATACGATTGTAGGCAGTGTCGACGTCGATAAAGCCATTTTTTTCCATCCTTTGGCTTATTTTTTCAATCGCAAACCAACTAATAATTAGAATCAAAAATACAGATATTTTTAGACTTGGATGTTTTTTGGCAGACAGTAAGACGGATATCAGGACAAGAGTTATAGATATAATTATCAGCATTTTATCCGTGCCAAAATTGGGGATCAGATAAAATCCGGATAAAAATGTGCCGAATATGCTGCCGGCAGTAGAGATGGCATAAAGATTACCGATCGTTGAGCCGGAAGTTTGAAGATCGGACAACTTTAGTTTTGCCGCATAGGGCGAAACCATACCCAAAAGAAGACTGGCTGGGGAGAACAAAATTAAAGATGCAACAATTGATGTTATTTTTATATTGGAAAAATATGTTTGAAGAAAGATTAGTAAATAATTTTTACCAACCATGGTGAGAGCGATAAAAATGGCCGACAAAAAAATAATAAACGACAAAGTGTTTGTGTCGGTTTTTTTGTCGGCGAATTTACCGCCAAGATAATAACCCAAACTAAGACTGCCTAAGATAATTCCAATCAGACTGGTCCAAACGAAGATTGATGTGCCAAGATGTGGACCGAGGATTCGAGATCCGACCAATTCGAACACCATGACGATAGCGCCGCAAATAAATATCGCAATTTCCAAGATGTATTTACCAGTTTTCATCAACGACTTTTTTAGCCATAAAAATACTATCTGCCGGCGAATATGACAGATTCGGAGATTTGATCAAAATCGCTGTACCATTTTTGAATTTCCGGGGAGGCGGTGCCGGCAACCAGCTGGTTGTAAAATTTTTCCTGTTGGTCAAAATTCCAGATTTTCTCGGTACTGCAATTGGTAGAATCGGTAGTAAAATAATCGGACATGGTTGTTTTTAGTTTATCAATCGGAGCGTAAAGCGTAATGACAATTTGTTGGTTGTTGTGGTAGAAAAGAAGTTTTCTCTCCAAAGTCACATTACACACATCAAACCGTGATAAAACTAAAAAATCTTGAGCAAATAAAAATCCGACGGGACGGACTTTTTTGGAAGGAGTTAGGGGCCAGTCGATATCAAATCCATAACTGCCACTTGCCAAGGCTTCGATATTTTTCATTTCATCGGCCGCATCAAGATCGCTGGGGCTTTGGGTTTTTCCAATTTCTTTGGTTTCGATTTTCAATGATTTTTGATCGAGAGACGGGGTTGTATTTTGATCAATCAATGCTACTTGCGTGGGATATTCGAGAGAAATTCCCAAATCGGCATTTTCATATTTTTGTTTGGATTGATTGTCGTTGTTAGTTGCGTTTTGTTTTGATTCCTCGTTTTTTACAACTGTATTGTTTCCGGTTGCCACCTCTTGATTATTTTCTTCTTTTTGGCTGTTATTGGTTGTTTTTTTGATTGGATTGTCCGTGGTTTTGGACGCGGGGTTAGTACAACCAATGAGAGATAACAAAAGGAGAGAAAAGAGAAAAAATGGGATGGTTTTTTTCATAGTAAAAATAGTTAGAAAAAAATAAATAAGTTGCTTTTATCATAAAGAATACGTCGAAGATTCACAATTTGCTCTATAACAATTTTTGTTCCTGTTGGAATCTTTCGATAGCCAATTGGATCAAATTGTCGATCAGTTCCGGATAGGATATGCCGCTGGCCGCCCACAATTTTGGATACATGCTAATCTTGGTAAATCCCGGAATGGTGTTGATTTCGTTGACGAGGATATCTCCGTTGTCTTTCAGAAAAAAATCAACGCGACCCAGTCCTGAGCACGAGAGGGTTTGAAAAGTTTGTATCGCCAGATCTTGAATCTGTTTGGTGGTTTTGGCGGAAAGTTTGGCGGGGATTTCCAGTTTGGCCCCATTTTCATCGAGATATTTGGCGTCGTACGAGTAAAATTCGTGGGTGGGGACTATTTCGCCGGGGACTGAAGCGAGAGGATGAGAATTACCCAACACTCCACATTCGATTTCTCTACCAGCGATAAATTCTTCGATGATAATTTTAACGTCATAAGAAAAAGCAGTTTTGACGGCGGCGATGTATTCGGTTTGACTATTTACTTTATTTACTCCGACCGAAGACCCCATGTTGGCCGGTTTGATAAAAAATGGGGTGCCGAGCTTGGCTACGATTTCGGTAAAATCAGGGATGGCGTCATCGGATTTGAGGGCAACGAATTTACCGATCGGAATACCGGCTTCTCGCAATAAACGCTTCATCACATCTTTGTCCATACCGACCGCCGAGCCCAAAACGCCGGCGCCGACAAAAGGAATATTGGCAAGTTTTAGTAACCCTTGGATAGTTCCGTCTTCGCCAAATGGACCGTGCAAGATAGGAAAAGCTACATCCAAGGAATATTTATTTTCCGGATTGGTGAGATTTACGATGTTGCCGTTACCTTGTGAAGGAAAAACTATTTCCTCCAACTCTTTTTTCTCCGAGGTTGATGAAGGAGGTAAAAAAATCGCCTCATCGCAAGGCAGCCACTTTCCGGCTTTGTTGATGATAATCAATACCGGATGATATTTATTTTTATCCAAAGCTTCATAGACATTTTTGGCGGATTGCAAAGAAACTTCATGTTCCGCCGATCTCCCACCAAAGATGATGCCTATCTTTATCTTTTTTTGGTTCATGATTTTTATTTTATAATTAAAGATTTGATCGCAGTAAATATCTGGTCATAATTGATCGCAGAAAAGTCGGTAGTGTCGATTTTTGCAATCTTTCCTTCAAGATCAAGAGGTTGATGTACGTCGCGTATTATCACATCTTTTATCTCATCATAATCTTGATGGTCGGCGTGACCAGGATGTCTTTCACCAGATTCCCAGCGGTTTTTGAAACGCTTCAATAAAGTATGCTTGTCGGCAAAACAAAATAATTGCATAGAAAGAAAATGATATTTTGCCTGCAAATTTTGAAAGATTTGATCATCAAATTTTGGGCTAAAATTGCTCTCGACGATCAAAGACTGTCCCGAAATCAAGAGTGATTCTATCATCCTATACATCACCTTGTAACTGGCAGCGCCGAGTTTGGTTGACCAATCACGATCTTTTATCCCCAAAGAGTCAAAAAGAGCTTCTTTGATATTGTCACGACTGATTAAAGGTAGATTAAATTTTTTGGCGATTTTTTTACCAAGGGTTGTTTTGCCCGCGCCCGGATTCCCGGAAATGATTATGAGCAGAGATCTTGTCGTCATTTTAATATTTTATAAAAAATTATTTGAGTAACAGAAACGGAATGTTCTTGATTAAAATATTTTTCTGCGATATTTTTACTCTTTGAAATCATACTTTTTGCGGACGGCTAGGATGAGCAGGCCGTATTTGTCGATGTCTTCTTTGGTGTAAAATTTTTCGACTGCCTTGGTGTTCAATTTGTAGAGGAGTTCGCAATCGATTTTTCGGCCGGTGAGTTCTTGGCCTTTTTGTTCGAGCAGAACGATCGTGTCGCCGGGTTCGCACTCGAAATCAGCCAGGCGGACTTCAAATCTTTTGCGGCCGTCCAAAATATCTTCAAAGTAATTGGATTGGACTTTTTTAATGATTTCCATGGTTGGATTTTTTAATAATATTAATACTCAATCTCAATGCCAAAAGTATCAAGCAAAGATAATACTTCGGGGTAGGAAAAGCGGGCGTGTTTTAACTTATTTTGTTTGGGGTCGAGGTAATAATTTTTGGCACCAATAAAGTTGGCGCTTTCCAAATTGGTATTTTGAAATTTACTGGCTTTGAAATCGGAACCGGAAAAATCACATTTGGTCAGATTGGTGTTGATAAAATCATTTTCCCGTAATTCGCAATGAATAAATTGGCTATCTTTGATATTGAGGTCGCTAAAATCACAGAGGGCGACAATACATTTTTGGAAAGACCATTTGATCAGGAAAGTATGTATATTGGCAAAGACAATACCGAGGAGTTTGCAATTGGTAAAATTTACTCCCTGAAAACGACAGCCGTCAACTTTGATGTTGGAAAGATTGCAATCCAAAAAAGAACAGTCCATGAAAGACGAACCGGCAAACGAACATTCGCTAAAATCGCATTTTTTGAAAACACAATTGGAAAATTCTTTGTTGCGTAAATCAGTTTTGGGACAGACGATATTGGTAAAATTTTCTTTGTCAAAAGTGGAGGCAGTAAAGTTCATGGAAATGCAATTGAAAAAAATAGGCTCAGAATTTATTATAGCCTATTTTGACCAGGTTGAGACGTTTTATTACCTTGAGGCGAGCAAGGGTTATGACTTAGCTTTTTTTCTTTTTTGGTTTGGGGGCGGGAAGTTCGGCGGCGGTGATTTTGATCAACTTGCTGAGCCATTCATGATCTTCCAATTTGTCCTCAATCAGAAAACTCATTTTGGCGCCGGGGTAAGCCGGGGCTTCGACTATATTTTTGATGAATGAGCGTCCGGCAGAAGTTGGTTTAACAAAAAGTTGGTTGTCGCAAACAAGAGCGACTACTTTACCGTCGCAATAGATGGCGTACTCGCCAAACATTTTTCTAAATGTAATGGGGCCGGCATTTTCCATCTGGCTGACGACGTAATTTACAAAGTCTTGGTCGGAGGACATAACGATTAATTGATTGAATTATTTTGCTCACCGCCTTCTCCACCCCATTCCACCACGGTAAATCCTTTTCTTTCAAAAGGTTGAAAGACTTGGGGCTCAATTTCGATTTTTTCGTGAAGTGGTTTAAAAATCATAAAAACTCGCAGGATTGAATCCGGTTTGGGAGTAATTGTCAGAGGTGCCGTTTTTGTATATTGTTCATCGGCAAAATGAATGAGATTGTATTTGTTGTCTTTCATTTTCGGATACCAATAAACGATAAATTCATTGTATTCTTTGGGAGTTAGGCCAATTTTGGCAAGAGTGTCTTGTAAAAATTCTCTAGTATTTTCTCCTTTGACGACAAAACCTTGAGAGAAGTCCCAATTGATCGTTTCTCTTGATTTACCTTCCCAGAAAAGATAGCTGTATTCATTATTATCATCATGGTTAATGATTTTTCCGTCAGGATAAGCGGTTACTTTCCAACCATGAATAATATCATTATATTTTGGATATGAGGCAGTTATAGTTCCTGCATAATTTAATTGCACGGTCACATCTTGCTTTTGTTCTGTATATAAATAGATTATTGGTTTGGCCGGAAGGCTAGGAACTGCGCGATAATTATCATTTAAACCATTTGTCGAATTTGGAATACTTACTGGCTTTTGGTTTTCTGGACACAATATTTCAATATCTAAAAAATTGGAAATGTACCCGGCTTTGGTCAGCCCCGCCCAACTAAAGATTATTATTAGAAGAATGATGATAATGACCTGGCCAAATTTTATTTTTGGTTTTTTTGCTAAAGGTTTTTGTTCCATGATTTTTGAAAATTATTTTGTAAATTTTAGAAATGACTTTAGTGATGATTTTGTTGATTGTTTTTTAGATATTCTATTAATAAACTAACATTATTGATATTGTTATTCCAAAATTGGATCATTTGCTTTCTAGGTATTTCGGACTCGGGGTGATTGAGACCCTTTGGGATGAAAATTTCGTTTATCGAAGTTTGTCCTTGTTTTCCCGATTTGATAGAAATTTTGCCTTCAGCGGAAGAAAAGAATAAAACCGGATTTTGGCCGGGTTCGCAGTATGCCAGACATTCTTTAAAAAATACTTTCCGGTTATTTTTTCCAGTCATCAATCGCAAAAAATCCTGGGCGGTCAAATATTGATTGACGTATTTTATAAAAGGGCCAGGAAAACCATTTAATGATTCGATAAAGCAACCGGCGTCTGTCAAGAAAATAGGGTGTTTTAGAATATTCGCCGCAAATTTTGCTGAAAATGAAGCAATTTTCCCCAAGTCATCACTTTGTATTTCTGGAGTATCTATAGTTTTTTGCAATAACTCAAAGCCGGAATCTTTGAACGCCACGAGGGCGGTTTGAAATTTATTTTTATTGCCGGTAATGAAGTAAATTTTTTTTAACATAATTTTTTGCCTACAAAAATGGCATTTTTGTTATCTTATCAATATTGTCTGATCAAATCTTCGAGCTGATCTCTTTTTCTAATCAAATAGTCTTGTCCTTGGGAATCGACCAGGACTTCGGCGGGTTTGAGGCGGCAGTTGTAGTTGGAACTCATGGACATACCATACGCGCCGGCGTCTAGAACTCCAAGAATATCGCCTTCGATAATTGTTGGGAGGGCGCGGTCTTTGGCGATGATATCGCCGCTTTCGCAAATGTTACCGACAACTGTAACGGTTTCGTTTTTGGTATTTTTTCTGGAAGTGTCACTGTAAATTTCCAGATCATGATAGGCGTCGTACATGATCGGGCGGACGAGAACATTGAAGCCGAGATCGGTGCCAACATATTTTTTACCGCCACTTTCTTTGATGGTGTGGACTTGACCTAGCAGGACTCCGCATTCGGCGACGACGTATCTGCCGGGTTCAATCATGATCGCTAGTTGTCGATTACTTTTTTTGATTTCGAGATCAAGTAATTTTTGGAGTTTTTTGCCAAATGATTTTAAATTCATGGGCTTTTCACCTCGTTCTTTGTGATACGGTATGCCAAAACCGCCGCCTAGATCGACAAATTCCAGGTCGGGAAAATCGGCGGCAAATGCGAGAATAAATGAGACGGCTTTTAGAAAAGAACTGGCAGACATAAAATGTGAGCCGATGTGTTGGTTTATCCCGACTAAACGAAGTTTATAACGAGTCAGAATTGCTTTTATTTCATCGATAAAGACGGGATTGATACCAAATTTGGTTTTGTCGCCGGCCGTAATAACTTTTTCATGGTGGCCGGCACCGATGCCCGGGTTGATACGAACGGCCACTTTGCCGCCCGGGTTTGAACGGCCGTAACGTTCGAGTTGAGACAGAGAATCGGCGCTAAATAAAACACCGGTTTTGACGGCATAAGTTATCTCGTCATCGGAAACATTGTTGCCGACAAAGAAAATTTCTTCCGGTTTGTAGCCGGCTTGCAACTCGAGAAATATTTCTCCGGCCGACATGGCGTCAACTGACAATCCCTCGGAACGAACAATGCGCAACAATGAAGGATTGGTATTGGCTTTGGCGGAATAGTTGACACGGAAATTGGGGTAAGAAATAAGGTTTTTCAAATCGCGGCAACGTTGGCGGAGAATATTTTCATTGTAAACATATAATGGGGAACCATATTTTTTGATAAGATCAACGGGGTTGGTTTGACCATAAAATGAATTGGCTTTGGTCCAGATTTCGTGGATGTATATTGAATTATTTTTGTCCATTTGGCGTCCTTTTTTTTGCTTATGGATTTCCGGTTTTATTCAGATAAAATCAGATGTACTGCGGTAGTTAAATATTAAACGTATTTAAAGGGTTGTAACGGCTTATTTTATTTTTTGCGATAGCCAGATGACGTTGCCGTCCGGATCGGCAAATTGGGTTAAAAGAACATCATTTTTCATTTGACAACGAGTACTGATTTCTACGCCGAGCGATTCATAATATTTGGTTGCCGCTTCGCAATCTTCCACTTGAAAACCAATACCGGCATTGCCGATATTGTCGTCGTTGGTAACTTTTTTAAGTGCTAGATCGAAATTTTCGTCAAAAGCAAGTTCGGACCAATCGTCAGTTTGGTAGAGAACTTTCAATCCGAGTTTGTTTTGATAAAAGTCCAAAGATTTTTCCATATCTTTGACGGAAAGCATAAAATGACTGGGAGTGGTTTTCATAATAATATTGGTTTATTTAATATATTCTTAGATCGCATGTAATTTATTTTCGTTTGATGAATTTTCTGATTGTTTCTTATTGATCTCTTCTACCCTAAATTTGACAATTTTTTTAATAATTGCGAACGGTATTGGCTTATCAATTGGAAATTGGACTGAACCTTTGGCTTGTTTATATATTGATAATTCTTTTTTGAAAGCCGAAATGGCGGTGGGAGTTGGATAAAAACCAATATGATTTTTATAGCCGGCAAAGTGGACCAGGTTTTCTGAGAGTACAAAAGTGGGGATGCCGTATTTCATTGCTTCTTTGGCTGCTGGAGCCGATTCTTTTATCACTTGTCTGATTTTTTCTAGAATTGTCTGGGTATTTTTGGGAAATGAGGCAATGTAGGAGTCGATATTATTTATTTTTTTGGGCAAAGAAAACATATTCTCAATTAATAATCAGCTTCAAAATGATGTTTTTGTACAATCGGAAAAAATTTTTATGTCATATTGTTTTTTCGCTTTTCGTATTTTCTTCTCACTTTTGTTTTTCGCCACTTTTCAATTTTTTCGTGATGTCCGGACAATAGTATTTCCGGGACCTGCCAGCCTTTATACTGGACTGGTTTTGTGTATTGTGGATATTCCAGTAAATTTGGGGTGCGACCTTTTTTGTTGGCCCTGATGGAAAAAGATTCCCCTTGATGGGATTCGGTTTTTATGACGCCGGGGACGAGGCGACTAACGGCGTCAATGACGACCATAGCGGGAATTTCGCCACCGGTTAAAACATAGTTGCCGATGGAAATTTGTTCATCAACCAGATGTTCGCGAATTCGTTCGTCAAAGCCTTCATAATGGCCACAGATTAAGATCAATTGATCGTATTTGGCCAGACGGCGGGCGGTTGATTGGTTAAATGTTTTACCTTGAGGGGTTAATAATATTTTATGGGTTTTTCGTAGGGGCAGGTCGCGATCTGCCCCTACATTTGGGCGGACACTTTGGTCCGCCCCTACGATATCGGTTAAACATCGGTCCATCACATCAACTTTTAGGACCATGCCGGCTCCGCCGCCATATGGCGTGTCGTCAACTTGTTTGTGTTTGTCGATAGCCCAATTTCTTAAATTATGAAGATTAATATTGATAATCCCTTTCTGTTGAGCTTTTTTCAAAATACTGACATCAAAGACGCCAATAAACATTTCGGGGAATAAAGTGATAATGTCGAAGATCATAATATTAAATTCCCAATTTTCAAGGCACAATTTCCAATAAATTCTCAATTTCCAATTTTCAAACGGATTTATTTTTTGAAATTGATCATTGGAAATTTTTTGGAAGCTGGAAATTGGGAATTGGAAATTTATTTTGAATAGAATCTTTTTATTTCTGGCGCTTTGAGCAATCGATAATGTCCCTTGGGGAGGTCGCCGAGTTTGAGATGACCGATCCGGACTCTAATCAACTTTTGTACCTTCAAACCGACGTTGTGGCACATGCGATATATTTGATGCTTTTTTCCTTCATTGATAGTGATATTAAAACTGATTTTTTCTCGATCAACTCGAATATTTGTAACATCGGCTGGCTTGGTAAGATAGCCAGAGATCAAAACACCTTTAGTTAACTTTCTGATTGATTCTTCCAGATCCAAGTCATCAAATCGACTTTTGGCGATAACAAAATATTCTTTACCAATGTGATGTTTGGGATGAGTCAGATAATTGGTGAACTCACCATCGTTGGTCAGTATTAACAACCCTTCGGTATCTTTATCCAAACGACCGACGGGATAAACGGGCGGATTGTATGGCACGAGGTCGGTGACTTTTCGGTCGGCATGAATATCAAATCTGGTTGAAACATAACCGGCCGGTTTGTGCAGTAGATAGTATATTTTTGACTGAGTCTGAATATTCTTTCGTCCTACTTGGATACGATCAATAGTAGGGTCAACTTTGGTCCCGAGCTTGTCAACAACGTGACCATTGACCTTGATCAAGCCTTCTTGAATCATGTCTTCGGCCTGCCGACGGGAAGCGACTCCGCATTGGGAGAGATATTTTTGAAGGCGAATTTTGCTATCAGTGTTTTTCATTGCCATCTATAATATTTATTGTTAGAATATGATAATTTTGCGTAGCGAGATAACTCGATTAATTCCCAATTTCCAATTCTCAATATTCAAAAAATGTCCAATTTCCAAACGAATGCCAAAAAGAATCATGAAACCAAATTAGTTTGGAAATTGTGCTTTGGAAATTTATTAGAAATTGAGAATTGAAAATTGGAAATTATTGGTATTTTTCCACAGGTGTTCATTGACTTTATTCTTGTTGATATGTATAATGTTATGATACTAGAAAATGAGATGTTTATCTAGTATCCCCTTCAAAGGAGGGCAATACAATACGATACTCGAAAGTTTTTTCAAACAAAAACAAAAAAATATAAACGAAAAAACTTTCAAACAAAAAGAAAAAAACAAAAATAAATCATAACTTTCGAGTATTGTATTTCACAAACAAAAAGGAGAATATATGTGTCGTATTATCCTTTAGAGGAAGAAAAATAATCAATCAAAAAGAAATATCTTACGGATATGAGCAGGTTTTTGAACCTGTTTTTTTTATTTTTTATAGTATAAAATCTTGACAAATATAATATATGTTGTTTGATATAAAAATTTATTTCTTGCGACCAGAAAAAGATTTTGTTTGTTTTTCCACAGCTTCAAGGAGGTTTTCAAACAGGGAAACGACGGTCATCGGCCCCACTCCTCCGGGGACTGGTGAAACGGCTTTAGATTTCGATTTTACGTCAAAAAAATCCACATCGCCGGTCAATTGAGAACCGGAGATCTTGGTAATGCCGACATCAACTATAACCGCATCCTTTTTTACGTGAGCAGCTTTTATCAGATTTGGCTGACCAGCAGCGACTATCAAAATGTCGGCTTTGGTTGTTTCATGAGTTAAATCCGGTGTCTGGCGATGACAAATGGTTACGGTAGCATCTTGATGCAACATTAGCAAAGCAGTGGGCAAGCCAACTAGACGACTACGCCCGATTATGACTGCTTTTTGGCCAGCAATCGGAATTTGATAGAAATCCAATAGAGAAATAATGCCTTTGGCGGTGGCCGGAAAAAAACCACCGGGAATATTGTTGAGTAATTTCCACTGATTAATATAGGTTAATCCGTCAACGTCCTTATCAATGTCGATTACTTGAAGTAATATATTGGGATCCAAGTGATTGGGCAATGGCAATTGGACAATAATACCATGACAATCTGGATCCTGATTGTCGGCATTTATGGAAGATATTATTTCTTCGGGAGAGGTCTCGGCGACAAATCTTTTGACGACACATTTGACTCCCAATGCCGAGGCTTTTTTTTGTTTGACGCCAATATATGACAATGACGATGGATTATCGCCAACCAGATAGATATGAAGGTTTGGAATTATCCCTTTGTTTTTTAAATTATCAATTTTTTTGGCAAGTTTTTCGGTTATTTCACTAGCGACTTTTTTGCCATCCAAAATAATCATAGAAAATTTTTAATTTTTAATTTTTAATTTTTAAACGATTTCTGTTTAGAAATTAAAAATTAAAATTTAGAATTGAAGATCGTTATTTTTCGGAACTGCTTGTAGGGTTGTTGTTCTTTTCCGGGGAGAAATAATAATTGATAATATCTAAAGCAATCGGGGCGGCAGTATCCGATCCTTCTCCTCCACCTTCGACAAATACCGTGATAGCTATTTGCGGATTGTCAACGGGGGCATAACAAGTAAACCAGGCGTGTTCTTTTTCATTGTTGCTGAATTGGGCAGTACCGGTTTTACCCGCTACTTTGACAACAGCGTTTTGCATAAATTTTGCTGTTCCGTCTGTAACCACTTCTTCCAATCCCTGACGAATAATCTGTAAATCATTTTGTTCTAAAATATTGTCACTGATTACTTCCGGATTTATATTTAGTTTTATTTTACCATCGCTGGTTTTTATTGTCTGCAAGAGATGAGGTCGATATATTTTGCCACCGTTGGCGATTGCTTCGGTATAGGCATTTACTTGAAGGGGGGTAACCAGTATATCTCCCTGACCAATAGCGGTATTATAATCATCTCCCAAATACCACTGTTCGTTTTTTGTTTTTTGTTTCCAATCGGGATATGGAATAAATCCGGCTCTTTCTCCTGATAAATCTATCCCCAGGGTTTTTGATAACATGTATTTTTCGGCATACTTGATCAGTTTTTCTATTCCAAGACCTTGATATTCTTCATAACCGCCGCCGAAAATATAGAAATAAATATCAGAAGAAAGACTGAGGGCTTTGACTACATTAACAGGTCCCAAACCGGCATGATCCCAACTATAGAAAATATAAATGATCGAGGGGTCATATTTGTTGACAATTCTCAGACTGCCTTGGTCGTTGATAAAGGTATTGATGTCGGCAATCTTTTCTGCCAGGATAGCGGTGGCGGTGACGATTTTGAAAGTGGAGCCTGGCGGATATTCTCCCGAGATAGCACGATTGAATAGTGGTAATTTTTCGTTATTTAATAAAGAATCATACTCGGCCTGAGTAAGTCCTTTGGTCATTTGATTTATGGAAAAAGAGGGATAATTTACCAAACTTAAAATTTGTCCAGTATTGGGGTCGCTGATCACCACGGAAGCTCCTGTTGCTTTGGGAATATTTGATAACTTGTCTTGCAAGCGTTGAAATACAAATTTTTGCAGGTCGGAATCAATGGTTGTGTATAGATTATTTCCGGCTGAACTTTCTTTCGGAGTTAGGGTTTGAATTATTTTACCTGTGGCATCTACGATTCTATACTCGGCGCCGTTGGTTCCTTTTAATTCTTTTTCATAGTATATTTCTAGTCCGGATTTTCCAACTTGGTCGATTGGTTGATATTTTTCGTCTGAATTTAAAGTATCTTGATCGACCAGACCAGTATATCCCAAGAAATGGGCGCATTCTTGATCGCAATAATATTGTCGGGAAGAAATGGTTTGGATAAAAAAACCGGGAATGATTTTTGATTTAATAAGTAGGCTTTTGTCTCGATCGAGGTTTTTGGCAATCAGCAACTCATTCCAATTTTTCAGTCCATCTTTTTCCACCAATCGACTAATATCGCTGACCGAAATCGACGTAATAGACGAAATGTCTTGATAGATTGTTAGTCTTTGTGAACTATTGTCGGGCAAGAGGGCGGGGATTACTTTTAGATCGTATCTTGAAGTATTGCCAGCAATAATGTTACCTTGGCGGTCGTAAATTACCCCTCGGGGAGCATAGTTTGTTTTTACATGAATGATATTACCTTCGGCTTTTTTTAAGCTTTCTGCACCTTTTATCACTTGCAGCTGCCAGAGGCGTGTTCCAAGAATCAAAAGAAGCAATATTGAAAATAATTGGGCAAGATATTGCCAGGTGAAATTTCTATCCGGTAAAACTTCCGATAGTTCTTTTTTGGTTTGGAGAAGTTTGTCGGTACTGGACAAGTTGCCTTCCCAACTTTCTATTTCTTGTTGATTGGGATTGATATTTCGTCGTTTGTTGTCTCCGGGCAAACGATCATATTTTCGACCAAAATAGTCCATAATCTATTGTTTGATTATCATTTTTGGTTGATTGTTTTGTAAAAATAAATTGCCCAAAATGATAAATAATTGGATAAGTAAAAAATAAACAATTGTCTCCATGAGGCCGATTTTTAAAATATAGGGGAAAATATTATCCCAGGTGATCAACTTTTGCCAAAATGAAAAAATAATTAGGCAAGTTTCTGTCAAAATCGAGAGACTGAGAATGGCGAAAATTTTTCCCAATGACAGCTTATCAAATTTATAGTATCGACGAAGAAATATAGTCCAACTACCAAGAATTATTAGTAAAAAAGCGTTGGAAAATAAAGTCAAGCTACTGCTAAAAAATAAACAGATCAGGGAAACGAAAAATAAAAACAAGAATGAACGGCTACGTGGAAAAAATATTAATGCTAGAAAGAAACATAATAAAATATTGGGGGTAAAGCCGAGAATATGGATTTGCTGCGGAAACGATGTTTGGAGCAAATATAAAAACAAGGGGAATCCCAAAAAGATTGTTTTTAAGAAACGCATAAAAAAAGAGGTTAGTTTTTTAACCACCCTTTGGAATATTTTCTAATATTTTTATCTGAGGCGGCCGCCAATAATTTTTAAGGATTGGGGGATGATTTGAATGGAGGCTGGAGTTCTGGCAATTACTTCTTGGCCGGAAAAAAAGAACAACGGTTTTTCGCTTCTGATGTCAATCTGGTTAGCGTGAAAGAGGCTGATATTATTTTTTTCAAGAAATTTTGGACTATTGTTGAGCGAATTATAGACTTCGGGTGAATCGACGCGATCAGAAAATGATAGGTGAAGGCTGTTGTCGATCATGCTATGGCGAACGCTGTCCAAATCGGAACCAAAAGGACGGATGTTACTGACAACCAAACCGGATACTTCAGAGTGAACTTGATAGTTATTTTCAATCTCGATATCGACCGGAATTTTTTCCGATGGCGACTGACCATTGCCGGCACCAAGAATTTTGGAAAAAATTGATTTGGATTTGGCAACGGGAGGAAAATCAGGAGAATGGCTGGCCATGATTTCTGAAATAAAATATTTGTCGTTGATGATTCCAGTATCCATCATCAGAACGCGACGAGCAGCCAAGATTTCACAGGCGGTTTTCCAGTTACCCAAACCAAGAGCAGTTGATAATACACTTTCTTCCAAGGGCAAAATGCCAATAGCAGTCTTACTGGAAACAAGATTGACGGCAATCTTGTTGACTAAAATATCTCCTCCAACTGCAACTATAGTACTAAATCCTTTACCAATTCCTGCTTTGACCGCATCGTCAACATCCAAAAGATTGTCAATAAAGTTGAACTCTCCCAAAATATCAAAATTGGTGAGAATCTCTTTGATTTTTAATTCGATTTTTTCAAATTCGGCCCTTTTGGCGCTTTCTACAATATAGTAATACATAGTTATATTTCGTAAACTGGTTCGGTATTTAATAATTTAGAATTTTTTTCTTGATCGATTTTTTTACTACAACCAATAAAGTCAGCCCCTTCGTCAATTTTTAGGATACTGGAAATAACGTCTCCCAGTAGTTTTCCCGTTGCGGAAACATAGACTTTTTTGGCTCGGCATTTTCCTTCCAAGGTGCCATACAAGGAAAAATCGAGACATTCAAGGCCACCTTTCACTACTCCTGATTGATTGACGATAATATTTCCGTCAGAGAAGATGGTGCCATCTGTCTGACCGTTGACGACAATATTGGCGACAGTTTTCATATTTCCGGAGACGGAGGTGTTTTGACCAATTATTGTATCGTTGAATTGCATAGATCAAATTATATTTTTTTCTATTATACTATATATTTTCTAAATATTTTTTTCAGAATGTCTGCATCTCAATAACCTAGACAGGAAGGGCGTTTTTTGGTACAGTTCGGTAAAACTTACAACTATGGAGCAGACGGAAACAAAAATATGGCGAAATTCCAATAAAATCCTAATATTGATTTTAGGTATTTTGGGTTTGTATCTGGCAGGAAATATAAATATTCAAACTTTGTTGATTATTGCTGTCTTTACCGTGATTATTTTTTTCGTAAACGAACTGGCTTTATTTTTTTTGGCGGCGATTACCTTGATTTTATGGCCAACGGTATTTTATTTTGACGAAAATTGGCTAATTTTCATCGGAAATCTGACATATATTTTGTTGTTTTTGGCTGCGGTTATAGCGATCGCTAAAGGTCAGATGATAACTAATATTAAAGTTGAGTGGCGAAAATATATCGTGCCATTGGCAGGAGCGACGCTTGTAATCCTGATTGGATTGACGGGATATAAATTGTCGAGAGATTATTATAAAACCGATAACAAGCAGATCAAAGAAGATTGGTCAATCGGCGTTAAGAGTCAGAATATTGATGAGGATTTGATAGTGACGATAGAAAACTTGAAAGATAAAAAACAATTTTTGGTTGTCTGGCAAAAACCTGACGGACAATTGTTTTCCTTTAAGAATTTTCTGGAAGAGAATAATAATGCAATCACAATTTACAAGGAACTTGTCGATCAAACTGGAAAATACTGGCTGACTGTTGGGGAAGGAGAAGAAATGAAAACAAAAGAAATTGAGATAAAATAAATATAGGTTATATTTCAGCAAATAAGAAACTAATTTTTGCAAAGATTTTTTACCAAAGAACTAAAGAAATATTGTCTAAACTTGGGTTTTGATTTGTTTGGCGTGACTTTGCCGAGAAAATCAAATTTTGGAGAATATTTTGAGAAGTGGCTAGATAAAAAATATCAAGCGGATATGAGCTGGTTGAAAAAAACAGAAACCAGAAATAATCCCACCTTGGTTTTAAAAGACTGTAAATCGATATTGATATTGGGTGTTTCATATTTTAACCGCGACTACGGAGACGACGAGAAAAATGATAATAAAAGAGCATTGATTGCTAGATATGCGTGGGGAGATGATTACCATTTGGTTTTAGGTGAAAAAATGAAACAAATTCAAGAGTGGCTTAATAAACAATACTCATGCAATTATCTACACAAGTACTATGTAGATACCGGACCGATTTTGGAAAAAGAATTGGCAACGTGGGCGGGATTGGGTTTTATGGGGAAGAATACACAATTGATAAATCAAAATTTTGGTTCGTATTTTTTTATTGCATGTCTCTTCACTCAAATTCCTTTTGAGCAATCAACGACAAAAGTTGTCGGTGGCTGCGGCACGTGCGACAAATGTATCAAGGCTTGTCCCACCAAGGCTTTGGAGGAACCATACGTTTTGAATGCTTCAAAATGTTTGTCTTATCACACAATAGAAAACAAAGGAATAATTCCGGATGAAATAAAAAAAGCAAAGAAAAATCGGATATTTGGCTGTGATATATGTCAGGAAGTATGTCCTTGGAATAAAAGAGCTAAAATAACCAAGATGCCTGATCTGAGAACGAAACTTCGTCGAGATAAGCTCACTATAGAGCAAATTAAGGAAATGGACATAAATGAATATCGCCGAATTTTTAAAAAATCGGCGGTAAAAAGAGCGAAATTTTCTGGTTTAAAAAGAAATATCGAGGGACTGAATTAAATTTTTTCAGTTTTAAATAGCGCCAAAGATATGAATAAAAGCATTATTCCGCTGCAGACCAAGGTTACATGAACCATCTG
The DNA here is from genome assembly GCA_049322675.1 of Patescibacteria group bacterium. GTDB lineage: Bacteria > Patescibacteriota > JAHJAL01 > JAHJAL01 > JAHJAL01 > DAIRGB01. The sequence goes on from JBMORM010000009.1 coordinate 314,346, forward strand.
GGAAACATTTTGATGGAAAAAAGTATAGGCAAAGAATTGAATAATAGCCGAAAATCCTAAAGCAATAGCAAATAACCAACCTTTGCGAGCCAGTAAATAATTGACGATCAATTGAACAATCCCTACCACTCCCAAAGACAAGCCAATAAGACCCAATAAGATCCAAGAAAAAACATATTTTTCGCCAAATAAAATGGTAAATATCAACTTTGGCCAGATAAAATAAAATATTAAGGCGATCACAACTACGCCGCAGACCATCAATAAAGCTTTTTTAAGTAATTTCAGGCGTATTGCCAGTCTGCTTTCCTGACTTATATAGGGAAAAAGGGCGGTGGCGATGCTAAGGGGGGCAAAATAGACAATTTTGCCAAGAGTGGACAGAGCGGTATATAGGCCGGCATCATAGGCGGATAAATATTTTTTTGCCATCAAGACATCAATACTAAGAAAAAATGAAACACCCAAAATACCAACTATCATGCGCAGACTTTCTTTAATAAGTTTTATGTAGTCGATTTTTATGTCTTTGGATATTTTGTTGGCGGAAAATTTTTGTTTGAGATAAAAAATGCTTAAACAGAAAGCAACCAATAAAGCCAAGACTAAACTAATAATGGCGATATCAGCACGTAAAAAAAGCAAACCTAGCAGTATTCCAAAAAAAAGTTTAACCAGTCCTTCGGAAGCAAAAGAGATACTAAGCCAATTGAAATCAAATAATCCCTGCATGACTCCCCTATTCCAGGAAAGTTTAAACATAAACAATAAACCGAAGCCGAGTATGGTTAAACCAATAAAACTGGTGAAGTTGAAATAATGATAAATAAGTCCAATACAAAAAAAATAAATGAATAGCGAGATAATGCTGATTTTATTCAAATATTGATTGGTGAGGGCAATTTTCCCCGCCAAAATATTGGAATCTTCTTTTTTTTGGCTGATTATTTTGGCAGCCGTATTCTCCACTGCACCGAGTGGCGTGGCCAAAATAATATAAATAGATAGCAGAGCGCCGAGGGTAGAATACTCAGCCGGCGACAAAATTCGACCAAGCGCCAAATGAAAAAAATAGGCGCCGGCATTGGCGGTCATGGTCCCGATGAATAATATTACTGAGGATTTTAGAAAGGATTTGGACATTATTTTTTATTTAGCTTGAAAACAAAATTTTGAATATTGGATAGTATTTACGAGTTTTGTCTTAATTTTCAATTTTCAATTTCCAATTTCCACTAAATGATCAATTTTCAATGAGAATGATTAGTTTGGAAATTATTAATTGAAGATTTTGTTATTATTTTACGACAATGTTTACTATCTTTCCCTTAATATAAATTTCTTTGACAATTTCTTTGCCGGTGATAAACTTTGTTACTTCGGGAGTTGATTTGGCAAGGGAAATGATTGTTTTTTCTTCAAGGTCGGCGGCAATAACAATTTCCGCCCGTCTTTTGCCGTTAACTTGAATAGGAATTGTCAGAAGTTCTTCTTTGACTAGATCAGGATCGTATTGCGGCCAAGTCATGAGATTGATTGAATTGTTGTGACCCAATTGATGCCAAAGTTCTTCGCAAACATGGGGACAAATTGGAGAAAGCAATAACAATAAACCTTCCAGGGCTTGTTTCCAAGCCAGGGGATCTTTGGCAAGAGGAAATTTTTGTTTCAGATCGTTGAGGTCGTTAACAAAAATCATCAGATTGGAAACAACGGTGTTGAAGCTAAATTTGTCATACAAGGAGCTGATGCGCTTGATGTTTTTGTGTACAAGAGAAGCCAATTCGACTTCTTTTATTTCTGACGAGTCATAGAGCCATTGGTCGGGGGTTTCTTGGATCTTTTCGTTTACCAAAATAATTTCTTGTGCTAACGTCCACAGTTTGAATAAAAATCGATTGACGCCTTTGACGCCGTTGGTATCCCAAGGAATGGCATCGGTATAAGGACCCATAAACATTTCATAGCCACGCAAAGTATCGGCTCCGTATTCATCAATTACTTCTATGGGATTGATAACATTGCCCTTGGATTTGGACATTTTTATACCACCTTCTCCAAGAACCATGCCATGAGCGATGCGTTTTTGGTAAGGTTCGGAAGTCGGCACCAGGCCTTGATCAAAGAGAAATTTGTGCCAGAAACGGGAATACAGAAGATGCAAAGTAACATGTTCCATTCCACCATTGTAAATATCGACCGGAGACCAATATTGTAATTTTTTGTAATCAGCAAAAATATCCTCATTATGAGGGTCGCAATAGCGAAGATAATACCAGGAAGATCCTGCCCAGTTGGGCATAGTGTCGGTTTCGCGTTTGGCCGGACCACCGCAAGTTGGACAAGTAGTATTTACCCACTCGTCAATCGAGGCCAAAGGTGATTCGCCGGTATCGGTTGGTTGGTAATTTTTGACGTCTGGCAAGATTAAAGGCAAATCTTTTTCTGGCAAAGGAATAGTGCCACATTGTTCACAATAAACAATTGGAATCGGTTCGCCCCAATAATGCTGGCGGGAAAAAACCCAATCGCGGAGATTGTAATTGACTTTCTTTGATCCTAGTTTTTGTTCTTGTAACCAAGTAATTATTTTCTCTGTGGCAATAGCCGAATCCAATCCGGAAAATTCGCCCGAATCATGAGTGACACCATAATCAGAGAATAGTTTGGAGTTATTAAAAAATCTTTCTTTCCAGATATTAAATTCTGAGCAATTTAGATTTGGATCATGTTCCAATTCATCCCAAGTAAGCCAAATTAGATCGTATTTTTCTTGCTCATCGGCAGAGATGGATTGCTGTTGATTATCTATAAGCTCAAAGACCAAAGCAGTAAATAATGCTTGTCGGTTTACGTCTTTATGGGCGGCATAAAAATTGGACTGAACTGGTAATCCTAGCGTTTTGATAAATTTTAAATTAAAAAATCCCGTTTCTTCGGCGATCTCTCTTTGAGCGGCAGCGATAGTATCCTCTCCTTCTTCGATACCTCCTACAATTAATGTAGTCCAAGGAAATTTTTTATGTCGAAGGCACAATATTTTTTTTGTCTTTGGATCAATAACAATGGCCTGGATTGCTTGTCGAAATACAGTAGATTTATCGTCTCGCAGAGGATGTTTGGTATCAATTATTTTGGGAATAATTACTTCTTTGATAGGCAAATCGTATTTGGAAGCAAAATCCCAATCGCGTTGATCGTGAGCAGGGACGGCCATGATGGCGCCGGTGCCATAGTCGGCCAGAACATAATCGGCAATCCAAATTGGTATTTTCTCATTATTGATTGGATTAACCGCATAAGAACCAGTAAAAACACCTGTTTTTTCTTTATTTTCTTGGCGTTCGATATTGCTTTTGGCAAGCGAAAGCTTGACATACTTGTCCACATCTTTTTTTTGTTCGGGAGTAATTATTTTTTCAATCAATTCATGCTCAGGTGCCAAAACCATAAAAGTAACGCCAAATAAGGTGTCAGGTCTGGTTGTAAAAACTTCTAAATATTTATCTTTGAGTTTTGAGTTTTGAATTTTGAATTTGATACTTGCCCCTTCCGATCTTCCGATCCAGTTGGCTTGTTGATCTTTAATCGCAGGCAGATAATCAACATCCTTGAGACCATTTAATAATTTGTCCGCGTAGGCAGTAATTTTGAGCATCCATTGAGAAAGCTCTTTTTTGGTTGTGGGCGTGCCGCAACGCTCGCAATTGCCGGCAATTACTTCTTCGTTGGCTAAGCCCGTTTTACAAGAAGGACACCAATTGATTGGCATCTTTTTTTTGTAAGCCAAACCGGCTTTGTAAAGTTGCAGAAATATCCATTGGGTCCACTTGTAGTATTCAGGTTTGGAGGTGTCAATTTCCCTCGACCAATCGAAGGAAAAACCGACACGTTGAGCTTGTTTTTTAAAATTGGCGGTATTTTTGGCGGTAACGATTGTCGGATTGATCCCGTGTTTGATGGCATAATTTTCGGTTGGCAGGCCAAAAGCATCCCAGCCAAAGGGGAAAAGAACATTGTAACCATCCATACGACTTTTGCGTGCGACGATATCTAAAGCAGTATAAGGACGGCAATGACCGACGTGCAGACCTTCGCCGGAGGCGTAGGGAAACTCGATCAAAATATATTTTTTGGGCTTGGAGGAAGAGTCTTGGCCTTGATATATTTTTTCTTCTTCCCAGACAGATTGCCATTTGGGCTCTATTTCTTGCGGATTATAATTTTTTTGTTTATCCATAGATATTTATAAAAAAGTATTACGATAAGTTTATTTTACAATAAATATCTTCACTGAGCCATTGTCGAAATAATAAAAAATTCTTATCTGTTTTTGATTGACTTGTTTCAATTTTTTTGTTATAATGTGAAGATTTAGTGCGAACTGAAAATAAAAAACAAAAATAAAAAAAATGATCGAGGAATTGATAAATTTTAGTTCAAAAAATGGGGAAAATACGACAAGATCGGCGACTTACCGCTCGAAGTTGGAGATGTATCCAACTAGACCGACGGAAGGATTGGAAGAACCGATCGAAGAGTTGAAAAAAATATTTGAAAGTAAAAATAAAGAAAATATCAATGAAAAGAACGAGCTGTCGGAAGAAAACAAACAAAAACTTTTTAAATTCGAGGAACAGTTATTCGAAAAATTGAAACCTTCTTATGATTTGGAAGTAGGGTTATACACTTTTTACCCGGAATATTTTTTGACCAAAGAAGGACAAAATAATTGGGAGGAAATATTTGGAGAATCAATCGAATTTAAGGACGAAAATGATATTAAAAGATATTTGATTACCAATCGAAATAGATTGGAAAGAGCGGTTTTGGAAGAAAGAGAAATAAAAAAATCGCAAAGAAAAAGATCAGTCAAATACGCCAATAAAAAACCAGAAAAACTATTATTCGATTTTATAGTTAAAGAAGGACCGGAGATTGGGGAGTTGCCACCTGACAGCATAAAAGGTTTGAAGTACCCGGAGCGAATTTCAGTAGTAGCTGATTTGAAGGGATTGTTGACAAAAATAGAAGCATATCTTGAATTCAAGAAAGATTTGTCTGTAAAAATTGTTGAGTTTGAAAAAGAAGATAATAATTTAAAAAAACGCTTGATAGATTCAGAGGATGATTTATTGGAGAACAAGAGACAACTGTGGCGAGCGAAAATGGCGATTGCAAAAATTTATCAGAAAAAAATCAATGTTTTGTTGGCTGAATTATATGAATATGCGGTGGCTTTACAATTGATAAAAAAAGAAGACAAATTGTCCGAGGAAGAAAAAAGTATATTGAATTATTTTCGGGGTTTGAATAGACCGGAAAAAAACTTATCCAGAATCGATAAATTTAAACATGGTACCGCAATCGAAAAGCCGGCACAAATTGGATCAAATCTTTTAGAATATGCCGAAGAGCTTCGGGAAATTTATCAAGAAAATGAAATCAAGAAAATTGAAAATCCAGAGATATTTTTGGAGGGCAAAAATGGTTTTTCGGTTGAAACTTTTGAAGAGCTGGCAAACAAATTATTAATACGATTGGAGCTTAAAACTACCAAGGACACAAGCAAGATTCCAATGGAAAAAAAAGCTGATGATAATAAGTGGCGAATAACAGTTGATGATGCAAAAACTTCCATGGGAATAGATAGAAAAACTAAAAATATCATATTGGATAAAAAGGGAAAATCGATATATTCAATTTTTTGCGTGATGATGGCACATGAATTTACTCATGTATTTCAAAATATTTTGAAGGAAGAGTTGAAGGATGTTTTGAATCTCAAAATAATCGCCGAGATCGGCGGGGATCGTGGCGCAATTTTCGCGGAAGCGGGCGCGAAAATGATGGAAGACAAGATGAGCCAGGAATTATTTGGGTTAAAGAATCTTCCTCACCCTAATTATATTGCCGCCATGCAAGCCAGATTGGCGGGCAATAATTATTTTGGTTGCGTTAAGGCTTTTTATGATAGTGCGCTGGAAATAAATCGATATGTAAAAACACAAAGAATAAACAGAGGGGATAATCCCGAAGAAGTTATGGCCGATTTTATGGCACAAAACAAAAAAAATCTAAACGATGCAATTTCGAGAGTCAAAAGGTTATTTAGGCCAAGTGTAGTTTCCTTGAATTCTAAAGATCCTTATCTGACTTCAAGCAAAGAGACTGTATATTTGGAACAATTACAATTGGTGGAAAAACTAGGGAAAAACAAGATGGAATTTTTGACCTTGATTGGAGGATTGAATCTGGAAAATTTGGCTTTGTTGACCAAAGTCGGCCTGATCGATAAAAATATTTTGAATAAGTTGAGAGAAAAAACGAGCGAGATTGAGAAAATGTTATTTACAAAAATCAAAGAGATATATAATGAATTCGTGATGGAACAACAAAAAGTTAAAATTAAGAGCATATAGATTTAAACACACAACATATGAAAATTGGAATTTTTGGTTCAAAAAATACTCCTGAATCTCAATTGTTGGAAAAAGCAGCGATTGAGAAAGGACATACAGCCGTCAGATTTTCGCAATATGATTTTACTTTCGAATTGCGCAACAATATTTTTTCGATTAGATCGGAAATTGATTTTGCCGACTTGGATATTGTATTAATCAGAGGAATAGACAGACAGTACAATTTTGATAATAGAAGTTTTAATAAAGCAAATGAGGCATTGATTACCCTCAGGTACTTAAGAGAAGAATTGGGTATTCCTCTGGTTGATGAATATCGGGTATTGGATCCATTTTTTTATCAATCCGGTAAAATGATGACAGCACAAAAGTTGGCTCAGGAAAAAATTCCTCAACCTGATGCTTGGCAGTTTGGTTCAAAAGAAAAACTGAAAGAAGCTATAAATAGTTTTTCCTTTCCTTTGATTGCCAAAAGTCCCAATGGAAGAAAGGGGTTGGGAATCTACAAGTTGGAATGTCAGGCTGATTTGGAAAAATTGTTGAGCGATCTGACAACAGATAGTTTTCCTTATATTATTCAGGAATATCTTCCTTCGGATGGGGATATTCGGGTTTTTTGCGTCGGTTACAAAGCATTGGGCGCGATGAAAAGGTTTATTCCAACAGGCGACTTTCGAGCAAATATATCTCAGGGCGGCAGAGGAGAAAAAATTGTTTTACCAAAAGAAGCGATAGAAATTGCCGAAAAGGCTGCCGAGGTGACTAAAACGGAAATTGCCGGCGTGGATTTGATTGAGTCAAATGGCAAATACTATGTGATAGAGGTCAATCAAGCGCCGCAGTTTAGAGGTTTTATTGAATATACTGGTATCAATCCGGCTAACGCGATCGTGGATTATCTGGAGAAGAAAGCAAAAAAGTGATTTTTTACTTTTGGATTTTTTGCTGGAGATAATCAATAATCTCGGCCGCCACGTCAATACTGGTGGCCTTTTTGAAACCGTCAAAATAACAATATCGATTGATTTCGATAATATACGGTTGGCCTTGATGAAAAAGAATATCGATTCCGGCGTGTTCGCATTTGACCGCTGAGGAGGCGCGGAGTGCCAGATCGGCAATTTCCGGAGGAACGGAATAATTTTCGACTTGATTGCCCAATGAATAATTGGTGCGAAATTCCTGTGGATTTATAGAAATTCTTTTCATGCCACCGAGTACTTTTTTACCCAAAGTAATAATGCGTAAATCATAATCGATCGGCCAGTATTTTTGAGCCAAATAAAGACGATGTTTGGCTCTTTTTTGATATCTGGGGAGATTTTCAAGATCGGATGAATTATTAATTTTATAAACTGTCAGACCGCAAGTACCGTTGATGCATTTGTAAATAAATGGCAGACCAAATGTTTGAGAAATGTAGCGAAAATCATTTTTTACAGTATCCAAGGTGGCCGGAATGATGGGAATTGATTTTTCGGCTAGCAGAGCATATTGGATAGCTTTGTCAAAGAGCGGATAATCGATAATAGAGTCTTGATTGAGTAGATATATATTGTGTTTTTTGGCGTAAATTGCCAGTAGATGAGAAATATGAGTAAGATTGACCGGACGGCGCAGGATAAGACAATCATAGGTTGACAAAGGCAAATCGGGAACAAGTATTTGGAAACCGTCTTGATTGTTAAAAATTAGTTTAAGATCACGATAGCTGCAGTGATCGATTTGATGATTTTTTGACTGGCCGGCAGCGATCAAACTTTCCACCGGTTGATTGTTTTTTTTGATTAAACTGACGATAAGAATTTTCATAGTTTTTTGGTTAAAAAATATAAGTATTTGATATAATTGTTTTACTGATGAATATTTATCAAAGAGAAGGGCAAAATGGATTTAAAAGAATCAATAGATTTTAGTTGGATGAAAACATTGAATGGAGATCGGGGGGTACCAAATAAAGAAGAGTTAATAAATCAACGCAATCGCTTGCTTGGCGAATTGATGCAACAAACCCAACTTACACCAAATGACAATGGAGAGAAAAGAGGAAAATTGCTGAGCGAAATAAAAGAGTTGATGCAAGAGATAAACGAGTTTGGCAAAGAAAATGAGGAAAATGAATTTAAGACGGTTCAGCTTGCTCCCGAACAGGAAGAAGATGATTTGACGACCAGAATGTTGCCGGAGTTGCCGGAGGATTTTTCTGACAATACAAATATGGACACAAAGACAAATATTCTGCCTGACGAGATGGGAAGCGGACAAAACAAAGCGGATGAAATTTTGGAACATGAGAATATTTATTTTTTGCAAGATAGTTTGTACGAGCTTTTTGCCGATGTGTGGGCAGATGATTTTGACCAAAATAGATTTGAAAAATTGAAGCAAGAAATCGAATGTAGGTTTGAAGATTTGGATGATAGAAGAGAGTTGATCCAGGGTTATATCAATGACCATCGATTGAAGAGTCGGATATTTTTGAATTTGGCCGAATTGATTTGTTTCAAAACGACCAAAATTGTGATGCGAGAAAAACCGGGAGAAAATATCGAATTATATGATGAAGAATTGATTAGGGAGTTGGACGATACGCTTTACAACTTCATTGCTTTGGATTTGAATAAAGACGAGGACAAATTTGATAATCCTGATTTATGCGAGACAGAAGAACAGGAGGAAAAATATCTGGCTACGACCGATATTGACAATATTATCCAAACAATTGACCAGGACAAAAGAAGTAAAGAGGAAATGGCAAATTATTTGTCCAGTTATTACGGTGATTTAAAACAAAAAATCAAATATTTTTATAAGATTGCCAACAATCTCTGCGAAAAACCGATGGATATAATTTTTGAACCGGGAGAAAAGTTGACGGAAAGAGAATTGAAGATAATGTTGGAGGATTTTGGTTTTGGAAAATATTTGTTTGACATTATCGAATTTGAAGACATAAAACATAAGCCCAACAAAGAAACAAATAAAACTACCGCCGAACCAGATCGCTCTAACGAGGCAGAGATTATAAAGGTTAAACCGATTGCTTATGATAGCTCGGAAATAAAAACGATCGGCAATGCCAGAGGTGGCCAAAAAGTGTTTTATCAGTTTGAAAATCCACTGGTAGAATTGTGGGGAGAAAGAATAAAAAAGAAGGAATAGTTTTTACTTGTTCCAAAAAATTTATTATCCTAAAATTACCATTATTTTTTATATAAGAGCCATATCATGACATTCAAACCGATCGATCCCAAAAAAAAGTTGCCCCAGTTGGAGGAGGAAGTGTTGGAATTTTGGGAAAGTGATAAAACATTTGAAAAGAGTATTCAAATCAGGGAAGGCGGAGAAAATTTTATTTTCTACGAGGGCCCGCCGACTGCAAACGGAAAGCCCGGTCTTCATCATGCGATTGCTCGCGCTTTCAAGGATATCGTCCCTCGCTACAAAACTATGAAAGGTTACAAAGTGGAGCGGAAAGCCGGTTGGGATACCCATGGTTTACCGGTAGAATTACAGGTGGAAAAACAGTTGGGCCTAAAAAATAAACAGGATATTGAAAATATAGTTCCGGGAAACCCAAGACAAAGCATTATTGATTTTAATCAGAAATGTAAAGAGTCGGTCTGGGAATACAAAGATTTGTGGACAACTTTTACTAAACGAATGGGTTATTGGGTGGATTTAGAAAATCCATATATTACCTATGAAGATAATTATATTGAAAATGTTTGGTGGGTGTTGCAGCAAATGGCAACGGTTGAAGACGAACAAAAAAACAGCATTGTCTATAAAGGCCACAAAGTTGTCCCCTATTGTTATCGTTGCGGAACAGCTTTATCGACACATGAATTGGCGCAAGGTTATCAAACTATAAAAGATAATTCCGTTTATATTAAAATGAAGTTGGCCGGTCAGGAAAATACATATTTTCTAGTCTGGACAACCACTCCTTGGACTTTGCCCGGTAATGTTGCCTTGGCGATAGGTAAAAATTTTAATTACGTCAAAGTAAAGTACAACGGTGAGTTTTTGATTCTGGTAAAAGATAGATTGGCAGTGTTGGACGGTGATTATGAAATAGTGGAGGAAATGACCGGGGAGAGTTTGTTGGACCTGGAGTACGAACCATTGTTCAAAGTCGATAATCCTGAAAACAAAAAAGCTTATTTTGTAATTGCGGGGGATTTTGTTTCGACAATGGATGGAACCGGTATTGTGCATATTGCGCCTGCTTTTGGTGTTGATGATGAAGTGGTTAGCCGAGCAAACAATTTACCGGTTTTAAACACAGTTAATGACAAAGGACAAATAACCGCTGATGTTCCGGGGCAAGGAATACCGCTCAAAAAGAAAAATGATAAAAACCGATACGAAGTAGATGACTTGATCATGAATAACCTGAAAGACCGGGGTTTGTTTTTCAAAGAAGAATCATACGAACACGAATATCCGTTTTGCTGGCGTTGTGACACACCGCTGATTTATTTTGCCAAACCGTCGTGGTTTGTAAAAATGAGTATTTTTGCTGATGATCTGGTGAAGAATAACGATGAGATCAATTGGGTGCCGGAGCATATCAAGCACGGAAGATTTGGAGAATGGTTGGCAGGGGTCAAGGATTGGGCGATTTCCCGGGATCGGTTTTGGGGTACTCCCCTACCGATTTGGGAATGTGATCAATGCCACCGATTTGAAGTGGTTGGTTCAAAAAAAGAGGTTGAAGAAAAATCGGGAAAGACTTTGACCGATTTGCACAAACCTTATATTGATGAAGTTGGTTGGAAATGCGAGTGCGGCGGGAATATGAATCGAGTGCCGGAGGTGATGGACGTTTGGTTTGATTCCGGTTCTATGCCCACGGCTCAGTTTGGTTACCCCAATAATGCGACGGAAGATGATAAGAAAAAAATTGAGAGTGGCGATTTTTATCCGGCAGACTATATATCTGAAGCTATCGACCAAACTCGAGGCTGGTTTTATACACTTTTAGCCATAGCAACCGTTTTAAACAAAGCGGGAAAAGTACCCAACGGCTTCCCCTATCGCAATGTTATTTGTTTGGGGCATATCAACGATAAAAATGGGAAGAAAATGAGTAAATCGCGCGGGAATGTAGTAGATCCGGCTGACGTTATGAATCAATTTGGGGCAGATATCATGCGCTGGTATATGTACACTATCAACCAGCCGGGCTTGCCAAAAAGATTTGACCCCAAAGGATTGCAGGACATCAATAATCGCTTGATGAGAATGTTGATCAATTCGTATTCTTTCTTTGTTATGTATGCAAATACGGATAATTGGCAGCCAAATAATGATAATGATTTCAGTCCGAGTAATTTTTTGGATCAGTGGATTTTATCAGAATTAAATGAATTGATCTTGCTAGTCGATGACAGGCTAGAAAAATACGATATTTACGGGGCAGCCAAAGAGATTGAAGTTTTTGTAGATAATTTGTCAAACTGGTATATCAGGCGTTCGAGAAGACGTTTTTGGAAGAGTGAAAGCGATAAAGATAAAAACGAGGCTTATCAGACTTTGTATATGGTATTAGTGGATTTGTGCAAATTAATCGCTCCGTTTATGCCTTTTGTGACAGAGACTATTTACCTTAATCTCACCAAAGAAAAAGAATCGATTCATTTACAAGATTTTCCTATCCCAAGGAAGGACTTGATTAAACCGGAATTGAACCAGCAGATGGATATTGTTAGAAAGGCGGTAGAATTGGGGTTAGCAGTGCGGGCAAAAGCGGCAATCAAGGTTAGACAACCATTGGGCAAATTAATAATTGCAACAACAAGCAGTATTGAGATTGACGAAAATTTAATCGAGCTGATAAAAGACGAAGTAAATATTAAAGAAATCGCGATTGAAAAAGATTTTGATGGAGACGAAAAATGGGCGGTGATAGAAAATTATGGTTTAAAAGTTTACCTGGACACTACTATCACCGACGAATTGCGGTTGGAGGGATTGTCGCGGGAGATTGTTCGTCATATTCAAGAGGCGAGAAAGGCGGCGGGTTTAAATATTGATGATCGAATCAAGGTGACGTGGCTTACTGAAAGTGCGGAAATAAAGGAAGTGATGATGGTCCATCATGATTATATTGCCGGAGAAATCTTGGCGGAGAATTTGGCGGAGAATTCTTCAGGAGATTTTTCTTTCAAGACAGAAGTGATGATTGAGGGACAAAAATTACAGATATGTTTAAATAAGATTTGAGATCAAAATTGTCGATATCTCTTTATTTGACGGCGATAATCGCATGAGTTATGATTGATTTGAGATCATGAATGTTTAATATTTTTACATAAGATATGCATTGTTTTCAGAAATATTTTTGTTTGGAGAAAGAAAGATTATTTTCCAACATCGACGTTGTTTAGGATAGTTTTGGCGGCGGACACTTGTGTTCGCCTTTTTTATTTAAGATTGGGGGATCTATTTTTTAGAAAAAGCATTTGGGTAGAAAAATAATATGAGTACGAGCGACAAAATAAAAAGTGAACAGAAAATGTATTTTAACCTTGAATATGTCGAGCGGATTATTGCCAGGCAAAGAGATTATGAAAATAATCGCGAGCACATCGGGACAACAAGAATTTTTCAATCTATTGCATTGACTCATCTAAAAAAGAACGAGGCAAAAAGTATAATGATAGCCAATTTGGGGGCAGGCGCTTGCATTGATGAATTGGGAGATCTGTTTGACTATTTGTCGGCAAGAGCAGGCAAGATCTCTTGGGTAGATCATTCTCCTTTCATGATTAAATTTGCCAAAGAATATTTGCCAAAAAAATATCTTGATACTGTGGAAATTTATCAGCAAGATTGGTTAACTTGGCTGAATACACGTATCGACGAGACCCTGGATTTTGTTTTTATGGAATATACTTTTAATTACGTTGATGATTTGGACAAATTTTTTAAGCTTTTGGCGAAAAAGATGTCCAAGAAAGCAATATTTGCCGCTAATCCCAATTTGTATCCTCGGGGTTTGAAAAGTGAAACAACAAATGCATTTTATTCAATTAACGGACAAATGATCGCCGATGGCACAGTGGAATATCCGGTTAGTGGCGATGTGATCGGCGTGCATTTTAAAACTGCCGTAAATTCCAGGCAAACTATTACTTCTTACAAGATTACATACCTGGATAAAAACGATATTTTGAAAGCCGCGACAAAATACTTTAAAAAAGCTACGATTTTGGACAATTGGCAACAGAACAAAGAATATGTGAATGAATTTGATAGATTGTCAAAAAATCAGAAACTGGATTTTAATAAAGATAAAATATATTTGATTATGGAAAAATAAGCGGAATAATTTTTTCTTCAGAAAATTTTTAATTGTATTTAATTTTTTGTTTAATTTTTTATCATCCCCTATTTTTTATTGTTATTTGGTGAACTTTAAAAATTCACCAAAAAAATAAAAAAGGGGATGATTTTTTATGGCAAAAACCAAAACGATAATTTTGATTATCTGTATTTTGGTATTTTCAGGTTTGACTGATCAAATGGGAATTTGCGGGGAAAAAATTTTGTATGACGTGCCATACCGCAATCAGGTTATTGATTTTCCTGGTTGGTCGCAAAATTGGGCTTCGTGCGGTTATACTTCCACGTTGATGAATTTATTGTATTGTGAGGCGTTACCATCCGGGATGTCGGAACAATCATTGATCGAGAAAATGTACACAGACTGTTCTATAACGACTGAAGATGGCTCGGTGATTTTTTACTACGAAAAATTGGATGAATTTTGTGAACAAAATATCCCCGAGTATGATCTGGAAGTGCGATTTATCCGCGACGACTTTGAAAATAAGATCAAGAAAACGATTGATGACGAAATGCCGGTAATATGCGGTACATATATTTTTGGCAATGTCGGGCATGTGATTTTGATCGTCGGTTATGACGATAACAATTGGATTGTGCACGATCCGGCCAACGACTGGGGACAAGAACGCTGGCCAGACGGAGGTTTTACTTGGGAAAATGCCGATTTTGTTCGTTTTCCAATCGGTAGTTTTACGATTTTGTATGGAGCCAGTATTTTTTCGGAAAACAGTAAAGAATTTGCCGCCAAGATAGTCGAACAAAGCCCGACGATAGTTTTGTCAAACGAGGGAGAAATGAAGATGCTGTGGGTAAAGTTGAAAAATAATGGTACTAGTGATTGGTTGCAGGAAAAAATCCATTTGGGAACTTATCAACCGCTTGATCGTTTGTGCGGATTGGTGGCAAAATCTGATCCAGAAAAATATCGGTGGCTAGGAACGAAAAACAGACTGATGATGGAACAAAAAAAGGTAGAGCCAGGGCAAACGGCAATTTTTGGAATACCAATGGAGAAAAATAATTTCGTAGGAAATTTTCCCGAGAGTTTTCGTTTGATTAACGACGATCAAAACGGTCGCTGGTTTGGACCAACAATCTGCTGGAACATCGAGTGCTTGCCGACAGCGAATATCAATCAGCCGGTGAGTATTTTTGCCGGCAAATACTGCTTTCATACCGGCGATCTCCACAATCACAGTTCTTGGTCGGGCGAGAAGACAACCGTTGCCCAACTGGTCGAACAAGGTAAAACAAATGGTTTAAAATTTTTGGGCATTACGGATAAAGCGGAAAAATTGGGAGACAATACTAATATTTGCCAATATCTGTCGGAGATAAAAAAGGTGGCGGATGAAAAGCAATATATTTTGCTGGCAGGCATAGAATACAATGTGACAAATTACGGCAACGAAATTTATAGTCCGAACGAATCTGGGATAAAGGCGATCGGGTTGGGCTACAATAATTTGCAACCACAAGATTTGCCAGATTGGTTTCCTTGGGAGACAAAGGGAAAAAAAGTGACTTGGGAAGAATTGGTTGACTGGCATTTTCAGCATGGGTTGCCACTTTTTATCGCTCATCCGTTGGATAAGGGCAAAAACGGATGGTCGGCAAAGGAATTGATTGAAAAAAGTATGATATCTAAATTAGAAAAATTGGCTGGAATCGAGATTTTTGCAAAAATTCATTTTTCATCTTTGTTTGCAATCAACGGCAATAATATGATTGGATTGTTTAATCCCGGTTTGAATTTGGAGAATTCGATCGAATTGTACAAAAACTTTCTGGGACCGATAGGGATAGGGGTGTTTGGTGGGGAAAATCCGGCAAAAACAATAATTGCCACGGAATCATCTCAACTTAAAACCGAGCAAATAATCGAGGCAATATCCAAGAAAAAAACTGTTGCTGTCAACAATACCGCAGCCATTGATTTTATTAAAATATCCAATAAGGAATGGGCGCCGGGAAATTGGGGACAAACGATAATATCGGGAGGACAGGTAAAGATCGAGGGGCAAACCCTATGGTTGCCAAACTCCAGTCAACAAAAGTGTTTATATATTATAAGAAACAACAAATTGGTTCACAAACAGTTGATTGAGGGTAGAGAGAGAATTAATTTTTCTTTTACTGACAACTGCCATAAACCGGGAAAATACGGTTATCAAATCGCAATTTGCGAAAAGAGAGCAAATCAAGCCGAAGAAGGGAAATTGTTCACTAGTCCGATTTACGTCGAAGTCAAAGATGAAGATCAGGTGGAAAATCAGATGGAAACGGTAAGTGAACAACAAAAAGAATTGCTTGTTTTTACACCGACAATTCATCTGGGCGATTCGTTTTATGAGGGCGAGATCAATCGGGGTTTTAAACGAGAAAAAGCCGAATCTGTTTTGGTTACAAAGATTTTTTCTTTATCTTCTGAGGATTTAGTTAATATATCTGATTGTCAGTTGCAACTAGAGCTGTGCGGGGCGCAACTGGAAAAAAATAGCAATCAAGGTAATCCTATCGTCATCAATTGCCAAAAAATCGGCGAATGTCTGATCCCCAATGAAGATCCCCAAAAAAATAATTTGGTTTACAAATACGCCGTTCCTTTGTCCTGTTTGCAAACTGGAAACAACGAGCTATTTATCCGATCTTTGCCTCGAGCTTACTTTTTACGAAATGGAAAGACATTTATTGATTTTGATGATTTTGAGATCAGAGACATCAAACTGGTTTTTTATTATGGTAAAAATAATTTCCGACCAGATAAAAATGCCGTTGTGTCAGCCAAAAAGATACCCTTGAAAAACGGGAGCGAAGAGTTGTCATTTGTCTCGGATCAAGACTTGGATGATTTTTCTCAAGAATCAAAAAAAATAATTGATGATTTTGAACAAAAGGGCGGAAAATTTGTTGTGGACAAAGATCCTCGATACCCACAATTTTTAGCTCTGATCGAGCCAATTGTAGAAAATATTGAAAAACTACCGCAAAGGACAACAATAAAATGGAAATTTTTTGAATCAAATACACTGGATCCGATCGCCTTGCCCGATCGGACAATATTGGTGCCAACAGGGTTGTTGACCAACGAAAAGGAACTTCCGGAAAATAAAATATTTCCGATAGTATCCGCAATTTTTCAGTCAGACTTAGGGATAAGTCACAAACAAGCAAATCGGAAAGATTTGGCCGGTGTTTTAGGTTTTTTGGGGTCGATGCTGACAAAAAATGAAAACATTGTCGCCAAATATACTGGTATGGGTTTATTGTTGGCAGGATCATTATCTTTGAAATCAGAAGATGAAGACTTTTATATCGCTGACGCCTATGCTTATGATTGGATGAAACAAAATGGCCTGGGATCCGATCAGGCTTTTTCTCTGTTGGATGCCGCGGGCAGACTAGAAAAATACCCAGGTAATGATCAGAAATATAATATTTTGGCGCCGCCGGCAAACAAAAGGTTGGAGGCGTTGACAAATTATATTTATTGGCAGAATACTTATCCTTTGCCAATAACACCAGATATAATCGATTGGGAGAGGGCAGTAGAGAAAAAAGATAAAAATTAATATCAATATTAAAATCGATCGCAAATATTGACCTCGGATATAAATATCTGAGGTTTTTTATTAAATTCTAATTTCCAATTCTCAATTTCCAAAAAATGTCCAATTTTCAATTTTCAAACATTATTGAATTTAACTTGGAAATTGGACATTTTTTGGAAATTGAAAATTGTGAATTGGAAATTTTGTGCAGCTACTTGTATAATTATGTTTGTATATATTCAAATTAAACTGAATTATGGAAATATTTTGGCACGGTAATTCATCGGTAACCATCAAGACCAAAAATGCAACCCTTGGTTTTAACCCCAAGAAAAATGATGATTATGATTTGTTGGTATTTGGTACCAAACAGGAAAAGTTGAAATTGAAAGAATATCAATTTGTCATCGATAGTCCGGGAGAATATGAGGCAAAGTCAATTATGGTTTATAGTGTTTACAACGAAGAAAAGCAAAGTCGTGGTTGGCAAGTCAAGATTGAAGACTTAACCGTGTATTTTACCGATAATCTAGATTTTTTGCCGACTAAAGAACAGCTGGACAATTTGGGAACAGTCGATTTGGCCTTTTTCCCAGCGGTAATCAATAAGGACGATGAAAAAAAACTGCAGAAACAAGTAGAAGCGATCGATCCACGGATTATTATTCCAATCGCCGGCAGCGACGAAGTGGAAGCACAGGTTTGCCAAGATTTGGCCCGAGTTTTAGGATTGAAATGCAATGAAATATTAAAAAGTTACAAGATCAAATCAAGACAGCAATTGCCTGAAGAAGAACAGCTTTTCGTAACACTGGAAAAGACAGCGTAGTTCATTATTGAATTTCCAATTTTTCCCTCACGGGACTTAAGCTGCTGCTGGCAATTTATAATTTCCAAAGGAAAATCTCTTTGAAAATTATAAATTGAGCCATTTTTGGAGAGAAAATTGTTCTTGGCTTTCAGCGAAAAGGTAAAATGATGCTTGAATGTGTATTTAACAAAAAAATTGTCGCAGAAATTTTTTTGTAGAGGAGGAGGCGTTCTGGTAGTGGAGTGAGAGACGGTATTCCGGCTCGCACGGAACGATAAGAACGACTCCGACGCGGGCGAGTGGCGGAACTGGCAGACGCAAGGGACTTAAAATCCCTCGGAGTTTACTCCATGAGAGTTCGATTCTCTCCTCGCCCAGCTTTAGAATAAGACAAAACACAGTTATTTAAACTGTGTTTTTTTATGATATAAAAATGTAGATTTAATATTTCCTTAAGAATTTCTTTAATTTTATTTAATTTCCTTAATATATTCTTAGAATTGTTTATGTAGAGCCAATTTATGAAAATATATAAAATGAAAAAAGATTATCTAGAAATTGAGCGATTCAGTGATGATCGGGAGATATCCGAACAAAACATCGAAGAAATTGTGGGATTGGACGAGTATATCGACAATATTGGATGTATTGTAGAAAGGTTTAAAAATACTGGTAATCCAAAAATCAACCATTTACTTCATGAAATAAAAAACCAGATGGCAATAATTGTTGGACACAAGGAATTACAAGAAAATTTTTCAAAACCATTTCCAGAATCAAAAATCGCTATTGCAAAATCACGAGGGAAAATAAGTAATATGATTTTGATACTTTATGATAAAATTCCTATTAAAAAAACAACCGAGTTTAGAAAATATTTGTTTATCGACTCATATGGCAAGAAAGAAGTTGATTCTCATGCAAAATTATTTTGCAGTAAAAAAGTTATTCCTGATTTGATTGATACCGATGCAAAAAATTTCCTTCCAAAAGACGAGGAAATTTATACTAAATTGTGCAACCAGGATTATAATATTATGATGGTAAATTTGATTAAAAATGCTGCGGAATCTTTTGATAAAAAAAGAAGTAGGATTGGATTGGAGTTGCGAAAGGAGATTGTCGCAGAAGAAAACAAAGAGGTTCTTTCGATCAAACTAACAGACAATGGTTGTGGAATAGAAAAAAATGATTTGAATAGGATATTTGAGGAAGAATTTTCTACAAAAGAAAAATCTGATACTATCGCTTTTGGGAGAGGGTATGGATTGCCAATAGTAAAGGATATTGTGCAAAAGGCGGAAGGAAAAATAGAATGTACCAGTAAAAAAAGTGAAGGCACTTGTTTTTCAATTTTGTTGCCGATAATTTCGTAAACGAAACAAAAAAAGATAAAACGATTCCCATATAATGAAAATAAGTATATACTCACTCTGTTATGAATATAGAATCGTTAATTTGGTAAAACTTTATGGGAAATTTTAATCGAGGCAATAGATCAGGCGGCGGTAGAGGTTTTGGTGGACGCAGATTTGGTGGTGGCGGCGGAGGAAGAGGTATGGGACGACCGCAGATGCATCAAGCTACTTGCAGTGAATGCGGAGAGGAATGCGAAGTTCCTTTTCGGCCAAGCAATGACAAACCAGTATATTGCGATGATTGTTTTGGAGAAAAAAAAGGTAGTAGTTTAAAAAGATCGGATAGAAGAGATGCTGATTTTGGGAATAGGTCAAAGTTTAATGATAAAAAAATGCATGATGCTATCTGTGATAGTTGCGGAGATCGATGTCAGGTTCCTTTCAAACCAACCAGCGGCAAACCAGTGTTTTGCAGTGAATGTTTTGAAAAAGAGGGGGGCGGGGCAAGAAAAAATAAGAGAAATGACAGTAGGTCAGAACAAGCAGAAATTATTGATAACAGCTATGAAATTGGACAGATCAAGGCAGAATTATTCGCTTTAAATAGCAAAGTGGATAATATATTGCATATTTTAAATAAAACAGAGACGACCGAGGAACCAAATAAGAAGGAAGTTAAAAAGCCAGAAAAAAAGGAAGTTACCAAAAAAAGTGGCAAAAAGAATAAGACGGAAAATACTGAAAAACAGTCTATCGGGAAAAAGAAAACAACGGTCAAAAAGACAAAGAAATCGAAGAGAAAATAGCTTTCGTATTGCTAATTATTAAAAGACACAATTTAATGTTGTGTCTTTTTGTATTCGATACGTTCGCGTAATATTCTTTCATTTAATAAATTACGATTTATTAAAAATTCTGGAAAATCAATATTTTCCTGTTCTTTGGCCATCTCAAGATATTTCTGCCCTAATTTACTTTCATCGATTTGAAAAAAATAGTCACTAATTTCCCCCATCAATTTACTATTGGTTTTATTTTCAGACAGTTCTTGTTTTAATTTTTCGATTTTTTTTCGAATATCGTCTTTTTCCCAGGGAGCAAGGTATTCAAGGCTCATAAAATTAGGAAAATTAAATTTGATAAAGATTAATGGCCCAATGTTGCAATAATAAAATTCTAACAAAAAATTTTGATGACTGATAGAGGTAAATTTTTGATTCTATAATAAACCACGTATTTTTTTAAATACGTGGTTTATATTTTATCTGTTGTCAGAGAAGATGCTGCTAATATGATTTTTGACGACGAAAATTTGGCTTGGACCATCGGGATTGTCGATTGCGAGGAAAAGAATTTCGAGAATGTTGATTTTTCGAAGAAGATCTTCTTCGAGATGATTGTCTAGGGCTACTATCGGCAGACGTGATTGGATACGGATGTTCTTCGATAACTGGAATAGTTTGTTTGATTAGATAATTTATGTCACGGAGATATTTTTTTTCTTCTTGATCACAAAAAGACAAGGCGATACCCGCCGCGCCGGCGCGTCCGGTTCGACCGATGCGATGAACATAGGTTTCGGGCAGGTTGGGAATATCGTAGTTGATCACATGTGACAATGATTCAATATCCAGTCCTCTGGCGGCAATATCGGTGGCAACCAAAATTTTAGTTCGTTTGTTTTTAAAATTTTGCAAAGCGCGCTGACGGGCATTTTGGGATTTGTTGCCATGAATCGCTTCGGCGCTAATGCCAGCTTGATACAGATATCTGACGACACGATCGGCACCAAATTTGGTCCGGGTAAAGACAAGAGCGGAAGCGATATTGTTTTCTTTAATAACGTCAATCAGGAGAGATCTCTTTTTTGATTTTTCGACATAATACATGGATTGCTGAACCGTGGTCGCTGTTGAAGAAACTGGATTGACCGCTACTTTCACCGGATTGACTAAAATTGTTTTCGACAGATCATCGATGGCTGAAGGCATAGTGGCGCAAAAAAACAAGTTTTGGCGGTGGGGCGGTAAATAATTGATTACTTTTTTTATATCATGAATAAAACCCATATCGAGTAAACGATCGGCTTCATCCAGGGTAAAAATTTTGACAAAAGACAAGTCAATATAGCGCTGATTAATCAAATCAAGTAACCTTCCGGGGGTAGCAATCAAAATATCAACACCGGCTCGTAACATTTTGGTCTGGTGAAATTGACTGACCCCACCATAGATCACGCCATGTCGGAGGTGAAGATATTTGCCATATGAGGAAAAATTCTCACTGATTTGAATGGCCAATTCTCGAGTCGGGGTAATAATCAGTGCTCGAATATTTCTTCGATAACTCGATTTTTTTTGGTTTTTTTGATCATTGTGAAGAAGTTGCAAAATAGGAATAGCAAAGGCGGCGGTTTTGCCGGTACCGGTTTGGGCGCAACCCAATAAGTCCTTTTGATCAAGAATAACAGGAATGGACTTGGATTGAATAGGTGTCGGTTCGAAATATTTCTCGGATTTAATAGCATCCATAAGTGGGGAAATGAGATTGAGATCGGAAAATGTCATAGAAAAAATTTATATCAATAAACTGTAAAAGCAGAGAATAATTTAAAGTTGACCCACATTTTTTTCAACTCAAAATAATATCGCCGTTTAAACGTTGATTGATTATAAAGTATATTACGCAAGTTGGCAAACTTTGTTGCAAAAATTTAAATTTTTGAGATTTGCCAGTCTCAGGTTAATTTGCTATTTTAGAAGCATTATATGAATAAAGAATATCATGGAGAATATCCCAGAAAGACAGGAAAAATCATTGAACAAAGAGGGGCATTTAGACCAAAAAATTGAAAAACAAACTTACAAAAGATTGATTGTTGATTTGTCTGACAGACAAATCAAAGAAGATGCAAGGGAAGAGATTTTTAGGACTTTTTTGGAAGAAAGAGATAAAAAAACGGTATTGCCAGAATTATATGAGTTGGTTAAGGACAAACCATTTATTGTCAGACTAATTATAAAAAATACACCCGAAATGGCGAAAAAGATGGAATATTTTGATACGACTTATACTTTTATCGAAAATACCAAAAAACCTCAGGAAAAAAGTAGATTGCTCAATGAATTGTTTAATATCAAAAATGGAAATATTGACTAATCCCAATGACTTTTTGCGACAAAAAATGAAAAAAGTCGAGGTGTTTGATCGCAACTTGCAGCAATTTGCTCGTGATTTTATTGAGACTATGTTGGAAAAAGATGGGGTGGGATTGGCCGCAACCCAGATTGGCGCAAACAGGAGAATTATCGCTATCAATTTGGATAAAAAAGAGGGTTACCCGGATAGTTTGATTATGCCGATGGTTTTGGTTAATCCGGAGATTTTGGAAGCATCAGCTCAACAGGTTGAAATGGATGAGGCCTGCTTGAGCGTACCGGGCCTGGTCGGATCAGTAATCCGACCAGAAGAAGTGATCGTTACCTATCAAGATTTAAATGGAAAACAATATCATGTTGATGCCGATGGTTGGCTGGCAAGAGTATTACAACACGAGATTGATCATCTAAACGGAATTTTATTTATCGATAGAATTTCAGACAAGAAAAAATTGCGGAAATATGAGGTGAAAGAATAATTTCCGGTTTCCAATTTCCAAAAAATTTCCAATGATTCCCTCGCGGGATCGAGTTGCTGCTGACAATTTTCAATGAAAATCCCGTTTGAAATTGGATATTGAGAATTTCTTGAAGAAAATAATAACTAATAGAAATGAATATTTGCGATCAAAAAATCGTTTTTATGGGAACGCCCGAGTTTGCGGCGGGGATTTTGCAATCTCTGCTGAATAACAATTTTAACGTTGTCGGGGTGGTGACGGCACCGGATCGGCCAAAGGGGCGGGGACAAAAGATAGCAATGTCCGAAGTAAAGGAATTGGCGTTGAAAAACAAATTAGTTGTTTGGCAACCGGATAAAGTTAGATCCGAAGATTTTTTTCAGAAGCTAAAAGATATACTACCGGATTTGATCATAGTGGCCGCATATGGTCAGATAATACCAAAGAAGATATTGGAATTGCCCAAATTTGGGTGCATTAACGTGCATGCTTCCCTGCTCCCAAAATATCGCGGTGCTTCGCCGATTCATTATGTCTTGCTCAATGGCGAACAGGAAACCGGGGTTACTATTATGAAGATGGATGAGGGAATGGATACGGGGGAGATAATTTCCAATTTCCAATTTCCAATTTCCAATAAAGACAATCTGATTTCTTTATACGAAAGGTTAGCTAAAATAGGAGCGGAATTGTTGGTCAAGACAATACCGGATTATATAGCGGGGAAAATTGAATTGAAAAAGCAGGACAATAATCTGGCGAGCTACACGAAGATAATTACCAAGTCTGACGGTAAAATTGATTGGAATATGAAGGGACGAGATATTTTTAATAAAATCAGAGCATTTAACCCCTGGCCGGGTACTTTTACCAATTGGCAAGAAAGAAAATTGAAGATTCATTCTGCAAGGTTGACTGAGAGGAAATTTTCACCAGGTGAGGTTATAGTTGAAGACAAAAAAATTTACGTGGGAACGGACGATTTTGCTCTGGAAATTATAGATTTACAACTTGAGGGAAGAAAAACTGTCTCAGCCGAGAATTTTGTGTTGGGAAATAAGGAGATAGATAAAGCCAAGTTGTTATAAATTGAGTTGATTTGACTATTTTTATCACCTATAATAAGATTTGTGTGAGATTTATATTTGTTTTTATATCAGAAGAGAAATTATGTTAATGATCAGATTGGCTCGCTTTGGCAAGAAGAAACAACCTTTTTATCGTTTGTCCGTAGCGGAAAGAAGACATAGTCCAAATGGTAAGAATACTGAGTATATTGGTATTTATAATCCGAAAAGCAAGGAATTGAAAATTGACCAAGAAAGAGCGAAGTACTGGTTAAGCAAAGGTGCTGGTTGTTCCAGAACTATAGCTATGTTATTTGTCAAAGAGGGGTTATTAAAAAAAGAAGGTTTGCCAGCCAAGTACTTGCATGCCAGAACAAGGAAGAAAAAGAAACAATCAGAATCGGAGGCAGCGCCACAAGCTGCTGCTAGTCCGGCTGAGCAACCAGCGGCGTAGAGTTGGTACCGAAATTGAATTCAGTCTGAATTGTTGTTATAATATTTTTGAAGTGTCTTGCAAGCTGGTAAATTTTGTTTTGGTCGATGATAGCAATATATTTTTACCAGTAACTTTGGACACGGTTTTCTAAATAGTTTATCAGTAAGAAATATTTGAAGGAGTGAAATGGGTGACGAAAAAAGACAAGATCAGGAGTTTATTGAATTCATCGTCAAAGCGATTGTTGATATTCCTGATAAAGTAAGAACAGAGAGAATTATCGACGAAAGAGGTGTTTTGATTACTTTGTATGTTGACCCTTCTGATATGGGCAAAGTAATTGGAAAAGAAGGTCGCACGGCCAAGGCTATTCGAACTTTGTTGAAAGTTTTGGGCGCCAAAAATGAAGCTCGCGTTACTATGAAAATTGTTGAGCCAGAAGGTGGACGAGCAGTTGATTTGGGCGGTGACGAGGACCTATAATCTCTAATAAATTGAAAGTAACAAATAATACCTCCGGTTGGGGGTATTATTTTTTTGGATTAATAAATATAATTAGAATAATAGAAATTTTCAATTCTCAATTTCCAATTTCCAAAAAATTTCCAATGATCAATTTCAGATGGATGATCTGCTTGGAAATTGGAAATTGAGATTTTTTTGGAAATTGATCATTGGAAATTGGAAATTAAATGTTTTTTATGTGGCAGGAAGGATTAAAACTAGCGATGGCTGGATTGATGATAATTCTTGATTTGATGGGGATTAATCAGGCGAATCAACAAGTGATTAATGCTACTACAAGGTTGGGTATTGAACAGCCTTATGCAATAAATAATAACGAGGAAAATGATCTGACAATCGCAACAGTACGATCGGTCGCAACTCCTCAATTGCGTTTGGCTACCAGATACCCCAAGGTGGTTGATTCAATTAGCCAGCCGGTAGTTGATGCGCAAGCAATCGCAATAATCGATGCCAAAACCGCCACTTTGCTTTATGCCAAAAATGCTGATGAGAAGAGAGCTATTGCTTCGGTAACAAAACTGATGACGGCTTTGGTAGCACTCGATAATTTAAAAACTAATGACGCGATTGTCGTCCAACCTCAAGATGTGGAAATTGAGCCTACGACAATGAATTTGACGATTGGGGAATCGATTACGGTTGGCGATTTGATGCGGGGTTTATTGATAGTCTCGGCCAATGATGCCGCTTTAACGCTAGGACGAGTGGCGGGAGATGGGGATTTGGACAATTTTGTGAAAATGATGAATGAGAAAGCAAGTAAGATGGGGTTAAAAAACAGTCATTTTTCCAATCCCCATGGTTTGGATCAGGATGGTTTATATTCTTCGGCAAAAGATATGGCTCTGATCGCCAAAAATGCTATCGATAATCCAATAATTGCTGAGATTGTTTCTACAAAGGAAACTACAGTAACTTCAATCGATGGGAGTATTTCACACTCTTTGAAAAACACAAATAAATTACTCGATTCTTATCTCAATGTATACGGAGTAAAAACCGGATTTACCGATAACGCGGGCCAAGTATTAATCACAGCCGCGACAAATAAAGACGGGGACAAAATAATTTGCGTAGTATTGGGCAGTAATGATCGTTTTCAGGACTCAAAAGTACTGATTGATTGGACTTTTGGTAATTTTTATTGGGAATAGCAAAGCAATTTTCAATTCTCAATTTCCAAAAAATGTCCAATTTCCAATTTTCAATGAATGCGATCTGTTTGGAAATTGTGCCTTGGAAATTTTTTGGAAATTGGAAAAAGGAAATTGGAGATTTATTATAAATTATAAATTGAATTATGTTTTACGCAATTACCATTGATGGGCCAGCGGGCAGCGGAAAAAGTACCTTGGCCCGAAATTTGGCAAAAGAACTAAAAAGTTTTGCAGTCGTTGATACCGGCGCCTACTATCGTTGGGCAACGCATTTGGCGCTGGAAGAAAAAGTGGACTTATCCAAACAAAAAGTTTTGATCAAGGCGGTCAAGGAAAAATTGACTTTGGATTTTATGCCCTACAATCAGAACAATAAGAAATATACAAAATATGCGGCAAAAGTATTGTTTGAAGGTAAAGACATCAATGAAAAACTTTATACCAAAAAAGTAACGGACAATGTTTCTATCGTAGCGGTTTATCGGCCGCTCCGGGTAATAATTAAAAACAAGATCAAAGAGTTGGCCAAACAGAAAAATATTATTGTCGCCGGACGAGAAATTGGCACTTATGTTTTGCCAAAGGCGCAAATCAAGTTTTTTATCGAACCACAGATTGATGTCAGAGTTCGACGGCGCTATAAAGATTATGTTAAAGAAGGACGCGCAGTCTCATTGAAAGAGTTGAGAGAAAATATTGAAAAACGCGATTATTTGGACAAAAATCGGGAATACAATCCTTTGGCAAAACCTGATGATGCTTTTGACATAGATAACACCAATTTGTTGCCATCACAGACTTTGAAAGAGGCACTGGACTATATTTACAGAAAAGAGCCGGAGATTAAAAAAATTAAAGATCAGACGGTAAAAGAATTGAAAACAGAGGCGCCAAAAGCGACAGCTAGCAATTGTAATGGCAGCAGTTTTCAATCTCCCCTACTGGGATTTGATACTTCGCCTGTTTCTGCACCTTCTTCAACTTCGACAGTTAAGAGCGAATCAATTAAGGAATTGAAAAAGAGGTTGAAAGCAAAATACAAATCAGATCAATCCGGCGGGAGTTTTTGGCAGAAACGTTAGAATATATATTTCCAATTTATTGTTTTCAATGTCGGGCGGGTTTAAAACCCGCCCCTACGTTATGTCAAAAGACCACAAAAAAACTCCCGGCATATACGTTTGGACGGGAGTTTTGCTTTGATTATGAAAAAATTGAAGACTTTACTTTTCATAATGATGCAGTTTGTTATATATACTACTTTCTTTGTTTCTAAAAAATCCTTTTTGATTATCAGGTAATAGATCGGCGATTTTTTGACCAACCATATTTGCTTGTTCTCTCAGTTGTTTTATCACTTCACGAAAATCGTCTCTTTCCTTTTGGGTTATTTTCTTTCCTTCTGATCTTTTGTAGAAAACCTCTTCGATGATATTTATTTTCGCAATTTTTTCGAGGGTTATCGGTTGGCCGATATGAAAGATTGCTTTTCCATTGGCTTTACCCAATATACCTTTGGCAATATTGACTAGACCTTCCAAACTAATTGAGTTGCCGACAATTTCTAGGGCGGTCGGAATAATTTTTGTACCAGTTTTTTGGGCTAAATATATTGCTCCGATTTTTGGTTCTTTCATCTCTCCATCTTCATTGAAAGCATGAATGGCTATCCATGGAGTTTTGCCGATTTTGATTCTTTCAAATATAGTCTCAAAATTTTTTGGATTAAACACTCCCGATTTTCCTTTGTTGGTTTTGTGATAATCGAGGGGGATAAAGTTTTCTTCACCGCCAGTCCGAAATAACAACATACGCTGGGGGGCAAAACGGCGAAACGAAGATGATTCTGCGGTAATCTGCATGTCGAAAATATCTCCCAATGATTTAATGGCAGCAGGGGCGTCCAGATTGGAAAAATGTGAAGAAGCGATGACATATTTGTTCTCTGGATGTTTTTCTATTTCTTCTTTAATATTCTCCCTTCCCTCTACTTTAAATTCATTACAAAATTGATTTATCAGCAAATCACCCAGAGACCGCAATCTAAAATCGGTAGTCTTGCGGTTTTCTTCCACTTTGACGGTTTTGTCCTGGTTTTTAGAATAAAATTCTCTAATCTTACCTAGCATTGAATTTTTTATTAATTTAATTTTAAATCTGATTATTGTAGCATAATTTCTTGATTATTTCCAGATATAAATTGGCATAAAAAAACTCCCGGCATATGCGTCGGCGGACACGTAGATGGCGGGAGTAAAAAAGTTAGTTTTTGTTTTGATTTTGATTTTTTCCACACCCTACCCCAGGGTCTGGCAAGGTGTGAAAAATGCCGGCGGAGGACCGATCGTCCTCCTTTCTCATCCGCCAATACCATTTATGGTAATAGGGTGAGAAAAATATTGTTATTACCGTAAATAAAAACAGTAACAATAATAAAAGAAGGTGATCGGTTAAAACATTAAAATTACTTGCCACCCAGCCGGCGAGGGCGGCGAAGAGAATGGAAATTCCCCAAGAAATGAAATAATCTAGTGGCAATCCCCCTACCCACGGGGACTTTGAATGCCACCAGATATTTTGTGGTTTAAATTTTTCCCACTTATAATGGGGATTTAATATAAACCATAAAAAGTCCCAAAGGCACATGGCGACAAAGTACATGGCCAATGAGACTAATTCCCCTTTCAAACTCCATGCCAACCCCATGAAAAATTGGACATGGAATATCAAAAGAGGAAAAATGAACATAAAGGAGTGATAACCTGTCAGTGGTCTCCCTCCTAAAATTTTCATATAAATCTTTGCGGCCAGGCCCCTGGTACGATACCAGGTTGGCATCTTTTCGGCCCAACCGCACTTTCCCTCGGCCTCGACTTCTATGCCGGCGAGGACGAGGCAAAAAAGAAAAAAGAAGCCGGCTTTTAATAATAAAAAGGAGAAATGCAACATGCAAATCCCCTCCTTTCTTGAAAAAATTCGTTGCGACAAGAAAGACATGCAAAAAATATTATTACTAGCTGAAAAAATATTTCTTGCCACAACTTTTTAATGAACAAAAGTGGCTTTATTGTAGGGCTTTTTCGGTTAATTTGCTAGGGATTCATATTTTGTGAATATGGGAGAAAAATAGTATTATATAAGATAGTGGTTAGCGTAAATTTCCAATTTCCAAGGCTCAATTTCCAAAAAATTTCCAATAGTCAATTTCCAAATGATATAATTCATTGAAAATTGGACATTTTTTGGAAACTGGAAATTGGAAATTTAATTTTTAATTATTAATTTTAAATATGAATATTATAAACTGGATATTTGGCGATCCTAATGTGAAGGAGATCAAGAAGCTGCAACCGTTGGTTGATAAGATTAATGGCTGGGAGGCCGAAATAAGTGGGTTGTCAGATGATGAATTGAAGGGAAAGACTGATTATTTCAAGAAAATTATTGCCGAGAGGTTGGTCAAAGGTGAGGAGCAGGAAAAAATATTGAATGATCTGTTGCCGGAAGCTTATGCGGTGGTGCGAGAAGCGAGTAAGCGAACGATTGGTTTGCGACATTTTAATGTCCAGATGATTGGCGGTATTGTTTTACACCAAGGAAAGATTTCGGAAATGAAAACCGGAGAAGGCAAAACTTTGGTGGCTACTCTTCCTTTATACCTCAATGCTTTGACCGGTAAAGGTTGCCATCTGGTGACGGTCAATGATTATCTGGCCAAACGTGACGCGGACTGGATGGGTGAGGTTTTTTACTTTTTGGGACTAAGCACAGGGGTAATAGTTCATGATCAGTCTTTTATCTTTGATCCGGGGGCGGTTAGAGAAGAAGAAGAAACAGTGGAAACCAAGGGAAAACAGTTGAAATTCAGATTAAAGCAAGTCACGCGAAAAGATGCTTACAATGCCGATATTACCTATGGAACGAATAATGAATATGGTTTTGATTATTTGCGTGACAATATGGTGATTGAATTGTCGCAAATGGTCCAACGGGAGTTGAATTATGCGATCGTGGACGAAGTTGATAATATTTTGATTGACGAAGCGAGAACGCCACTGATTATTTCCGGACCGGCGGAAGAATCAAACGAGATGTATCAACAATTTGCCAGTCTGGTGACAAAATTGAATGAAAACACTGATTACAATGTGGATGAGAAAATGCGAGCCGTGTCTTTGACGGAAGAAGGGATTAGTCATGTGGAAAATTTGTTGGGCGTCAAAAATGTTTATGAAGAAAAAGGGATAAAAACAGTTCATCACCTGGAGGAAGCTTTGAAGGCGCAGATTTTGTTTAAAGTTGATAAAGATTATGTTGTAAAAAATGGGGAAATAATCATCGTTGATGAATTTACCGGACGTCTGATGCCTGGTCGTCGTTATTCTCGCGGTTTGCACCAAGCGATCGAGGCCAAGGAGGGAGTGGAAATCAAACGGGAAAGTAAAACTATCGCCACTATTACTTTTCAAAATTATTTTAGGATTTACAAGAAATTGGCGGGCATGACCGGAACGGCCGTGACAGAGGCGGAAGAGTTGGCGGCGATTTATAAATTGGATGTAATACTGATTCCAACCAATAAAGAGGTTGTCAGGAAAGATCTGAATGATTTGATTTATAAAACTGAAGAAGGAAAGTTTAACGCGGTGGCGGCGGATATTAAGGAAAAAAATTCCAAAGGGCAACCAGTATTGGTAGGTACAATATCGGTAGAAAAATCGGAAACTTTGAGTGATTTGTTGACCAGACAAGGAATCCAACACAACGTATTGAACGCCAAGAATCATGAAAGAGAGTCAGATATCGTGGCATTGGCCGGACAAAAAGGGGCAGTGACTATTGCCACCAATATGGCCGGTCGCGGTACGGATATAAAATTGGGCGAAGGGGTGGAAGATTTGGGCGGGTTACATATTATTGGTACGGAAAGGCACGAATCAAGACGAATCGATAACCAGTTGCGAGGTCGTAGTGGACGTCAAGGAGATCCGGGATCTAGTCAATTTTACACTTCATTGGAAGATGATTTGATGCGAATTTTTGGGTCGGACAAGATTAAGGGATTGATGGAAAAGTTTGGCTTTCCCGAAGATCAGCCGATAGAACACAAGTGGATTACTTCTTCGATTGAAGGCGCGCAAAAGAAGGTGGAAGGCTACAACTTTGATATTCGAAAAAGCGTAGTTGATTATGACGACGTAATGAATAAACATCGCACCGCAATATACAAAAAAAGACGGATGATTTTGGAAAATGCCAATTTGAAAGAAGAAATGCAGAAAATAATTCGTCAGGATATAGAAAGTATTGTTAATACTCATACTTCGGGAATTCAGGCGGAATGGAATTTGAAAGAGATAAATGAAAATTTTAAAACGATTGTGGGTGCATATTTCGTCCCACAGGATTTGAGCAAATTTGATAACCCCCAAGGAATTATTGATCACCTGTATGAACAGGCGATCCTTTATTATGACCACAAAGAAAAAGAACTGACACCGGAGGTGATGCGAAGATTGGAAAAATTGGTGATGCTGAGAATCATAGATAATTTGTGGCAAGACCATTTGGATGAAATGGATTATTTGCGAACAGGGGTGGGTTTGCGGGGATATGGACAGAGAGACCCATTAATAGAATACAAAGAAGAAGCATATAAGCTTTATCAACAATTGTTGTTTCAAATCAATGATCAGATATCAAAAACAATCTATAAAGTGACAATTTTGCAAGCCCCTACCCAACCGGTAAAAGGTCAGGAAATAAAAAGAGAGGCAGCGCCTATAACACCGGGCAATAGTCAAAATAGCGGTACTGAGGGAAATGTGCGAACTTATTCTCGATCAGGAAGCAGCGCTTCTTTGCCCCAGCAAACTAAAGCCAACCCAACCGGAAAAGCGGCAACCGTCACACGCAGCCAACCAAAAGTCGGGCGCAATGATCCTTGTCCTTGTGGGAGCGGGAAGAAGTATAAAAAATGCCATGGAGTCTAAAGATGGGAAAGTGGGTATTGATTTTCTGCTTTTTGCTTTTATTGTTTGTTCCTTTGAAATTTATCGGTTTTCTGCCGGTGAGTTCAGTAAATTTTTTAGTGGAATTTCAAGGCAAACAATATAATGGAGCGGATATAAAAATTTTATCCTGTCAAAAGAATTTTTCTGAGAGTTTGGAGGCTAACACAAAACAGTACGTCTCTGAAACAAAAGATGTAATTAATAATTGTTATTGGTATGTGGACAATATAAAATCCGACGACTACGCAATTTACAAAATGCTAAATCAGATGACACGTCCGTGTTCGGTAGCGGTGAATGGAGTTTGTAAAACAAATGCTGTTATTGGGAGTTTTGAGAGATATCACCAGACTTATTTTGTCCCAGATAAATACAGAATTCACGTTGTGGACTACACAAATGACATTCATTGGACTTCGGAGCCGATTATCAAAAAGACGGTAAATGAGCAGATACTGGTCAAAATGTCAGATACAAAAAATATTCAGCTGGTAAATAGCGAGAGTTTTTATGGCGGGTTGTATATTGGTAATTTTTTCTTTGGAATATTAATCTTATTGATAGCAAAAATAATAATTATTCTCTATTTTTCATCAAAATATCATCCGTTGAATAAAATAAATCCGGAAGACAGGTTGGATCAAATTGGCTTGAAAATTGATATTGAAGAAAATAATAATCGAAAAATTGGTTTAATTTTGACCACTTTGGTTTTGGGAATACTGTTTATGGGGATTTATTGGTTTGTTTTACCAGTAATGCTTCACCCCAAGTTTTTTGTTTTGGTTTTCGTTTTTGGTACCTTTCTGTTTGAAATACCGCTTTTATATTTTTTTAACAGAAAAAGAATATCTTGGTGGCAGGCGTTGGAATTGGTTTTGTTGCCATATATTTTATTAACCGTAATTGGCTTTGTTCCATATAGTCGCTGGAGACACTATTGATAATCAGGCCCTAAATCTATTTTTGGACGCGGTTTTGGAAAAAGTTAATTTTGGTGGAGATTGGTTTTTCATGATTTCTTTTATTTGAAAATAATGAATAAATTTTGGCACAATAAATATTTACTGAATCTGTTTGTTTTCAATGGGATATTTGTTTTGGCAAGCGGTTTATTGGGACCCTTGTATGCTGTTTTTGTGGAAAAAATCGACAATAGCGTGTTGGCTGTTAGTTTTTCTTGGGCGGCATTTTTGTTTTCCACTACATTTTTTTTGTTTTTGGTTGCAAGATATGCCGATCGAGTAAGGCCGCGAAAATATCTAGTGATGGCCGGGTATCTGATCCAAACAATAGTCTGGTTACTATATCCTAGTATTACAAGTTTGTGGCAACTGGTGGTTTTGCAAATAGTGCTTGGTTCGGCCGAAGCTATGGGAGCGCCCACTTTTCAAGCTATGATTGCCGAACATTTGGATGATGGAAATAAAATTCAGGAGTTATCAGTCTGGAAAATAATTTTGAATGCCGCAACGGCAATAGCTGCAGTAACCGGAGGCCTCGTAGTAAACTTTTGGGGATTTGATGTTCTGTTTTATTTGATGGCTTGTTTGGCAATAATTTCTTTTTTGGGATTGTCGTTTAATTTAAAAGAAAGTAATGAAAAAACTCGGCCGCGAGGAAATAAAAAAGATATTTAAAAAAGTAAAGCACTTGCGATTGGCAGGTGATTTTGATGATGTAAATTTTGATGAGATAAAATATTACTCTTGGATTGACGAGACCAATAAGCGATGTTTGATGTTGTGTGATTACAAGGGAGAAATGACGGGGATTGTTTGGAAGATTTATCGAGCCAAAGAAGCCGCCATGAAATTGGGGCGGTGTGAAATATGTTTGAAACACCGGAAAAACAATGAAGTAATTTTTGTTTATACAAAAACCAAACACTTACCGAAAGGAATAGAATACAGAAGTCGGGGAAATTTTGTTTGTAGCAATTATCGAAAATGTAATCAAGATATGAAAAATGAGGATGGTATCGAAAAATTATTTGATCTAATATTACAAAATGAAAAAAATATTTGAAAAGTTGTCGAAAATTATTTTTAAAAAACAAATGGATAGGCCGAAACCGTGGAAAGAATTGTCTCGGGAGGTGGTTTTTGAGAAATTTAATCGCAAAGTGGAAGAGGTTAAGTTTTTAACTCCGGTCGGCAAAGAGGAAAAATATTGGATTCGCAATGAACAAAAAGTGGCTACTGTTTTGGCTTTGACGCCGGAAAAGAAAGTGATACTTTGTCAGCAATTTAGACATGGTCCCAAAAAAGTTTTGACTGAATTTCCCGGAGGTTTGGTCAATGAGGGCGAGGAGCCGATAGTTGCGGCCAAACGAGAACTACTGGAAGAAACTGGATATAGCGGTAAAATGGAATTGGTAACATCTTATTTTGATGACGGTTATTCGACTCGGATTAGTTATGCTTTTGTCGCGACCGGTTGCAAGAAGATTGGCAAACAAAAACTGGATACAACAGAATATATTCAAGTTAGATTATTTTCGTTGGACAGATTAAAGAGATTATTGAGAAGCGGTAATATGACTGATATTGAGGTGGGTTATCTAGGTTTGGATTATTTGAGATTGTGATTTATGTCGGAAGTAAAAAATTTATACTCAAAGGAAAATATGATTGAATTTAATTTTAAAAAAGAAAAGTCGTGTGGTTTTGTGGTTTATCAAAGGCCAGAAGAAGGAGAGATAAAATATTTATTGGTGCGACAAGGCAATAATACCTGGGGATTTCCGAAAGGACATATTGAAAATAATGAGAGTGAATTGCAAACAGCCATGAGGGAGTTGAAAGAAGAAACGGGACTGGAAGTGAGAATTTTTTTGGGATTCAAAGAAATAATCAGTTATCCTTTGGGCAAAAACGCAGTAAAAAAAGTTATATTTTTTTTGGGAGAAAGCGATACCGACGAGGTAAAATGCGATGGGGCGGAAATTGTGGAATACCGGTGGTTACCTTACAATATCGCCCTAAGTCAGTTGTCTTTTGATGATCTAAAAAGAGTTTTGGAGAAGGCCGATGTTTGTTTGAATACGATCAAGAGAAAAAAGTAGCGAGATATGATTGTAAATAAATATTTTTTTTCTTATGATTATGGAGGAATAAAAAAATAATTGAGGAGAGAAAATGGACGAAATAAATCAGGTGCAGGGCACCAAAGAACCAAAAAATAATCAGGTTCTTTTTTTTGTTGTAGTGATTGTTTTGTTGGTGATTATTGTTGGCGGGTATATGTGGTGGAAATCAGGAAGTGATAAAAATAGACAAGGCAGTGAACAAAAAGTGGCGGAAGAACAAAATAGAAATCAGAGTGTGTTGAGTTTTTTTGGTTTGATTAAAAATATTGAAGGGAACAATATCACGATATATGACGCAGGCAGCGGACAAACCGCAACTTTTGTTCGATCCGAAAATACTTCGGTAACCAAAGAAAATATTGTTACCCAAGGTTTTGACAAGATTAGTTTTGCCGAATTGAAGACAGGGCAAACCGTTAATCTGATGTACCAAAATGATCAGACAAAAACTCCGTTGTCGATAGTTGTGATGGGGGGAACCAATATCGCCGGAGAAGTAATCGAAACAAGTAATGATCAGATAACTATTAAAAATCAAACTGACACATACACAGTAAAATTTAAAAAACAAACAAGTATAGTTCGTCTAGGAGATAATGGCAAAATGGAAAACAATTTGTCTTTGACTGAAATTAAAAAAGGAAATTACGTGACAGTGACGGCAGAAAATAGATTGCAAAATGAGGAAAAAATAGTGGAAGCGGACAAGATTGAGATTTTATCTCAATAAAAAATTAAGATGTCCAATAGAAAATTAATATTTGCGTTTATTGGTTTTTCATTTGTCATCCTGATAGCGGCGATTTTGGTTGCGAGAGAAAAAAGTCCGAGCGTCAAGGAAAATACGATTGAAAAAAAAGTGGTTGGATTTATTGATCAACTCCAAGAGGACAGATTGGTTGTTGATGACGGAAAATATCTTTATGAATTCAAAAATTGGAAAGATAGCGATATTTTGTTGGCAAATCAAGCGATGCAGGCCGAGAAAGTAGATTGGAATATTTTAAAGGAATACGCCCCATTAGAACAAAAAATTGAGGTTAATTTTACTCAAAAAGAAGACGAAAGCGAGGTGCTGGAAATAATAATTTCTTTAAACAAGGCATGGACGGGAAGATTGAAAGAAATTGATTTGGAAAAAAAGACTTTGTCACTACAAGGAGATAATAAAATATTGGTATTCGCCAATGACAAAGTAAAAGGAATTGATTTAAAATCAGGTGATGAGATATCAATTTGGGTAGATTATGACCGAGTGATAAAAAAATTTATTATAAGTAAAATACAATTAAATCAATAAATGAGAAATTATTTTTTGGTATTGGTGATTGGATTATTTAGTTTTTTGGGATTCGGAATACAGACGGCAAATGCTTGTGAAAATCAGCCAAAATTGGAGATCAAGAACAAAGGGGAAACAAATGAGGAATGGGTTTTGTCAGTTGATTTATCTGATCCTAGTTGCAAAACGGTAAAGAAATTTACCTGGTCGTATGATTGGTGGGATTATCAAGGACAGGCTGTACAAAGTGTTAAAGAAAAAGAGGTGGCCGACGGTGAAAGTATTTCTCTAAAACATGGCGACATGGTAACTATCACCGCCAGCATGTTTTCGCCGGTAACCAATAATGAATCTTCCGAGAGCGGTAATCCATGTTCCAATTTGCCGCCGGGAGTTTTGGGCTGTTCAACCGATGGAGGTAAAACATTTTATAGTTATACCAATAAGACAAAACGAGATACTGCCGGAGCAGACAGCTACAATGAATCGACAAATACTTATACTTATCAATTGATGCCCTATTCCGATTTTCCTCTCGAGGCAACGGTAGAATGCAACAAAACAACACCTAGTGTCCATTTGTATTGGATAGATTTTGAGACCAGGGCAAGAAGGGTTTCATCTTCAAGTACTGCTGATGGCGTGACTAGAAATGATAGTTTATTGTCACATGTTTTGGCATCGAGCGACGGGAGTAGTGCTTATGATTTCCGGATTTATCGGGGTAACGGGGAACAATATGAAGCGGAAAATTGCCGGGACAATTTGCCATATCATTGCGTACAATCATCAGTTGATTCAACGCCCATCTACGAGAGAAATAATGATTGGGATTATGAAAATCCGGTGGGAACGTTGGCAAAGTATGGGTATGATGAATTTTTAGATAGTAATGTAACTAATAATCAATACTATCACTATTTTGCTTCATATTCCGGTTCCAGCGGATCATATGGAGACTTGAATGCGGATTCAAACTATCTGACTGTTTATGTCAATTGCCCTAACATGCAATAATTTGCGGATAAAAATTTATTTTTAGTTAATTTTTTAAATAATGAAAAATAAAGTATTTTTTGGTCTTGCGATCTTGATTGGTATCTTGCTTCCCACCATTGAGGTAAGGGCACAAGTAGCCGGTGAGGATATTCCTCGAGAACAAATTCAGACAAAGATTATTCAATTGGCGGATGTGGAGATAGTTGACCCAAAAATACTTAAACAAAAGGATAATGTTGTTACCTTGTCTTGGCAGTTGACCAATGGTGACAATGTTCAGCCAGATGTCAATTATGGCGTAAAGCTGGTGAAATACATTGGCACAGATAAATTTTTGGTTGACGAATATCATTATGATCATGTGCTAAATATGGTCGCTGAGGAGAAAATTGATTTGGAGGCGGAATACAAGGCTCCCGCATATCTACAAGGCAAATACGAAATATGGATAAATGCCTTCAACAGCAATTCTATGACTTTTGGTTTGGCTAGAGCGGGAGATATTGAATTGAATGGTAATGGCAAATATGTAGAAATCGAAACGCAAAGTTGTTTTTTGACCTTGGAAGGTGACGAAAACCAGACTTCTTACCAACCGTTGCAGGGTTTAACTGTCGATTCCCAAGAAAAATTATTGGCTCACTGTCCGACCAAAAATCTATTGGGAAAAGAAGCCAAAATAATCGGGAAGATTCAATTGTTTTATCGGTCGTTGGCCGGAGAAGAGATTGCTTCCGATACTAAGGATGATATGTTGACTTTGAAAATTGACGAAGAAAGAGAATATGTCCAGTTGTTGCCAAAACCACTTGATGCTAAACCTCAGGCTTATGAAGCTGTGTTAAAGTTTTTTGATGAACAAGGTCAACCAGTATCAAATATGGTTGTTTTTCATTTTGTCTTGACTGGTCCATCTGCCACCATACAAAATGTTACTTTGGACAAAGATGGTTACAAAAAGGGCGATATAGCACAAGTAACAGCTTATTGGACGGGAGCGGCAGACGACTATTTGAATTCCAGGTTAAAAGAAGGCGGCACACTGAATGAGTTGCAGATGATTTTGGAATTGAAAAACGCTGAGGGACAAAGTTGTACAGAAATAAAGAAGGAAGTGTGGCCGATTAATACTGACAAACAAAAGGTTATCAGTTTGCCAATTGACAGAGAATGCACTCGACCAAATGTGATTTTGAGCTTGGCTGATAGCGACAGCGGCAAGATTTTGGACGAAAAAAAATATGATATCGTTACGCGACAGGACAATAATCGTAATAATCTGATTTTAATCCTGACAATATTGTTGATTATAGTTGGTTTGATTTTGGTGATATGGTTTAGGAAAAGAGTAAAAGGAATTCACTTGTGGGTAGGTCTTTTTTTGGGAGTCGGAGCTTTATTTTTTTCCAACAAAGTCTATGCCAAAACATTTTTGGTAGAGGCGACCTGGGGAGCCACTACTATTGGAAGGATAGAATATACCGTTAGTTTGGATAAAGCGACTTATGTTCAGGATGATCCAATGACTTATAGCATTTCCGTCAAAGATGCCAATTGTTTGAATCATTCTGCTCAATCTGATTTTTTGGTCTGGATTGATGATGCTTTTGTCGCAGACGGAGATCATGGTCAGACCGATCCACAAAATCAGGCGGAAAGTTTGACACTGGGTGACACAACATTAAATAATCCACCGAGTAATTTTGATGATAGTTTTTCTTCGATCGGGTTTATTGCTTCTCATGCTCCCAATGATTTGTCAAATCCGTATCATTTTTTACAAAGTCGTTTGGATGTAAGTATCAATTATGCTCCCGACCCGGGCAACCTGCATGATTTTGGACCATATTTTAGTTATAGTTCCGGTTTTGATATACCTTATGTCATCAAGAGTGACCCGACTCCTCCGGCTCCACCACAAACTCTAACTGATCCAATAACCTATTTGGATAAAGATGTAACTGTTAATAATCCTCAACCGGAATTTCCTTTAGAAAATTATACTCTTCGATATGAGAAAAGGTGCGACAGCGGCAATCCGATTGTAGATTTGCATTGGGAAAAATTTGATCAGGCGACGCAGTATTATCTGGTCAGGAACAATAATCCAATCACGAGTATGTGGACAAATTATAGTTATGATTTGGGTGACGGTGGATTTATCGAAGGAGCCAAGATGGAAGTGAGGGGTGATTATATAAAATACACTCAGGGTTTGACATATCAGGATCAAATAAATCCTTGCGCGGCAACTTGTTTTGGCAATGCAGCTTGTGTTAATGATTCAAATTGGGACGGAGTAATCGACACAACTCCATATTATTCAATTCGCGATTTGGATAATGACAGTACGGCGGATATCAATGATGTGGATTTTGGTTATGCTTCTCTACCTGACATAGACAATGACTTGGATAATGATGGCCTAACCAATGATGTTGATCCGGATATTGATAATGATGGTATATCAAATGACTTGGACCCGGATGATGACAATGATAGCGTCTTGGATATTTATGATGTTGATTGGGACAATGACCAAATAGTAAATTTGTTGGACCCAGATAGTGGAGGCGGGCAGAGTGATCTGGATAATGATTTGGACGATGATGGTCTGACCAATGACGTCGATCCAGATATTGACAATGATGGCACCTCAAATCAGGGTGGTAATGATTGGGATGAAGACGGGATAGAAAATGATATCGATGTTGATGACGATGGCGATGGGATAGCTGATGCAGACGAGGTGGACACTGACGAAGATTTGGACAATGATGGCTTGATCAATGATCAGGATCGGGATAACGATGGAGATGGTATTTTAAATTCAGAGGATGAAGACAATGATAATGACGGGTGGACAAACGATCTCGACCCGAATAGCCGTGGCGGTAATCACAGTGACTGTTCAGCAGAGTATAGAGTCTATGCCCATGTTCCGATTATTAATTACAAAATGACTGTGGCGAGCGAAACGCCGACGACGGTTGATTATGACTTACAGCTGGTGTTTTGGCCTGTGACGGAAAGATTTTTGTCTCATTACCGATTTCCGAGTTATTCGGTCGGATCGGCCAATACTGTACTTGTTCCTATGTATTGTTCCACTCCTGGACAACCGCCGGTAGTTGAAGAAATAAATTTGACAACCAGCGTGGATTGTTCCGATTATGAAAATCCAGAAGTCAATCTTGATTGGTCGGTGGTTTCTGATATCGAAAGTACGCACATAATCAAATTTGATGTTGACAATTATCCGCCGCGAAATATTTTGGCGATCAATCCAGTTACAGATACCGGTCTTGATGATGCGGCAATATCAAATAATAATACTTACGGGTACTATGTTCAGATAAAAAAGACAAGTGGCGAATATTTGTATTCCAATGAAAGAAAAGTAGTTGTCCAATGTACTCCTCCTGCACCAGATACTCTGACAATTGCCGGTGGTTGCAGCCAATGCAGCCAAGGCAACGCCGAAGTTGATTTATCTTGGGACTGGACGGCTGCCGATCTGACTTTGCCGGTAACCGCGGAATGGTCACTAAGTAATGATATCGGCACAATGACTGATTGGGAAACAGATCAAACGCAGATTACTCATCCCAATTATCCCGACTTGTATCCGGAAAATTATGATAATACTTGGACTATCACCTACCCCGGTATGCGTCGGTTGAGGGTTCATTTTTCCATTTTGCAATTGGATTGGGATGATCATTTGGTAATTATGGATGGTAGCGATCAAGTGATAACCGACTACGAGGATGAATTTTCTGGCCCAATGTACTCGGAAGAAATCCCGGGAGACACAGTAAAAATACATTTTTATTCTGATCCCAATTCAAGTGGAACATATCACTGGTTTATTGACGCGATTGAATCGATAGATGATCCGAGATGGAATAGTATTGGAGCGACAACGACGGGTAGCGCGGAGTGGAAATTTGATCGAAACTGGTTGGATGGGAAGACAATATATTTTAGAGCAAAAATATGTGATACCGACAACAATTGTTCAACTGATTATGCAACGGCCCAACAAACATTTAATTGTGTTTTACCTAATTCGTTGGCGGTTTTGCCAAATCCAATTAATGTCAAGAATGCCGGAAGATCGATGCCTTTGATGGCATTGGTAAGATGCGACAATGGCGAATTTATGACCGATGAGTTGGGAAGAGAACTGGATTTGGCCGACAGCATTGATGAGGCAAATTGGGTTTTGGATGCGGGGATTTTGGCGCAAAGACCAGAACTCATCGTTGAAAATTATGCATCAGACAAATCGCTGGTTGATAATGCTTTTTATGGAACTTTTTCCGAAACAGTGGATTTGTCTTCGCCAAACTATCCAGCCAATTACAATGACAATGATTTGGCGACAATAACTATCACAAAGCCGGGGGCGACTTTTATTAGAGTTAACTTTGATGATTTTGAGGTATCTGCAGGCGACAATGTAACTATCGTCTCTGAAAATGATTATGGAGTATCTCAGTACGGGGTCGGATATTCGGCAGTAGCAAGAGGAAATGAGCTGAAAATAAAGTTTAATACCAATCAATCCTTGAATGCCCGAGGTTGGCACATCAATGAAGTGCAATGGAGTGAAGGAGAGGAAAATAGCATAGCCGATGCAACTGGAATATTGAGTGTTTCCTATGAGGGAAATTCGAACATGGGCATTCCGCCATTGACCGGGACAAGTGATGTCAATGTTATTGGTCAGTCATTTGTACTACAAGGAAACACAGACTGTAGTGAATATGATATCAACCAGAACCCAATGACAATTTTCAATCTAAGCTGGGATAGCTATCCAGGAGCGGATGGGTATGTGGTGGTGGACAAAACTGATACGTCTGATCAAAGATTTTATTTTGTGGGAAATACTTCTACGTATTCCGAAAGAAAATCGACAACCTATAACCGTACTTATCAAATATGGGCGATTGACATCAATAATGCTGATTGGATTCCGATCGCGGTGACAAACAATGCAGTGGTAGGAATTGAACCTTGTTCGGCGTTTGGCGAGATTGAATACAGCTTGGACTGTGCTAATCCATCTGATCCGATAGTGACTTTAAATTTTAGCACAATACACAACAGTAGCGCTACCAATTTTTATCTTCTCAAAAATGGTTTTGATCGAGCTGCAATGTTTTATGGCAATAATTCTAGGAATACATATTCTGATTCTGCAGTAGAAACTTCATACACTAGAGATATTTGGCAAGTACAGGCGGAAAATTTGACGTCTCCAAATTATCCAGCAAATTATCCCAACAATTATTCAAACACTTGGACTTATACTCATCCCGGGGCGACCAAGATGAGACTTCATTTTGTTGATTTTATCGGTCCCTATCGCAGCCCTTGGACGGTGGACAACGACCGAGTTGAAATTTTGAATGGTTCTGACACGATTGTTCAGACGATCAGAGAGGGATATTACAATGGACATATTGGTCCGATGACGACAAATGATGTAACCGGAGATACCATCAAGGTTCGATTTATTTCTGACAACAACAATCGACAAGCGAGAGGTTGGAAAATAGATCAATTGGAATATTCTGAGTCTTCAGAGAGTAGCAATGTTTATACTTATCAAATCGTGCCGTATCTTACATACACTTCCGGAAACGATGCTTTTTGGGAAAAGAAACTTCCAGAATCAAACACCGTGAGCGTGACGGTTGATTGTGATGACAAACCTAATGCTCCAACCAATCTAAGTATCAATGCCACCTGCCCGACTTGCGGAGTGAGGGATATACAAACAACTTTGGATTGGGATGATGTGGCGGATGCTCAGAATTATTCCGTTGATTACTCTAGCCGCCAATTTGAGACAGATTTAACCGATGTATCCAGTCCCGGTTATCCCGCCAATATAACAGGAACACTAAAGCAATATTACACAATTTCTAAACCGGGAGCGGTGGCGTTGCAGGTACATTTTTCGGAAATACAAATGGTTTGGCTGGAAAGAATATATATTTCCAATGAAAGGGATGAATTGAAACAAGTTATTAACGGAGAGGATTTTCCGACTGGTATGGATTCGGTGGTAGTCGAAGGTGATACGATAAAAATTTACTACGAAGCGGATGGGTGGGATGGAGAAGACAGAAGATTCAAAATCGACAGTTACAATTGGTTCAATTACTCAAGTGGGACTAGATATTGGCAATCATTGGGGACAGTCAATGATAGTGAAATGACTTTCAATCATGACCTATTGGATGTAAATAATAATCAAGTTTACTATCGGGTATATAGTTTGAAAAATGGTTTGCGGTCGGATGACTATGGCGAGTACAATTTCAATTTCAATTGTTCCGTACCAAGTGCTTTGAGAGTGATCCCGGGCAATTTGACTCTGGATGCCAATGGCGATACTGCGACTTTTGATGTAAATGCAAGTTGTTCCGCCGGTGAGAATTTACCTTCAATTGACACTTACAATAACTATTTGACCAGACAACTCA
This sequence comes from Patescibacteria group bacterium, assembly GCA_049322675.1. Taxonomy (GTDB): domain Bacteria; phylum Patescibacteriota; class JAHJAL01; order JAHJAL01; family JAHJAL01; genus DAIRGB01. Next base: position 358,543 of record JBMORM010000009.1, read on the forward strand.
GTCCTTCACTGACGACATGCAGTCCGGGGACAAACGTCAGTGGTTTTGGTATCACAAGTGGCAACAACACAACGGATTGCAGTGGCACACTGGAAACGGAAGTAGAGAATTATTTCTTTGACCATTACAGTTGGGGACCATTGTCCGGATCGGGTGATGTAGAAATTTTGGGCGAAGATGGACCCCCTACCCCGCCTACTGAGCCAACAAGATTTTTTGAACCAAATGGTAAAAGTCAGTTGACGGACAATTTATCTACTTCTCAAGTAGCTAGCGAAGCCAGACATATTTTGAAATACAAGATCAATAACAATTCAAAAATTACCAATGGAAGTATCAAGATTAATTTTGCCCCGGCGTTTGATTTGTCTGGTTTGACAGCCGCTGATGTGACAGTAACTGGCGGAGATGTAGTTTGGGGCACCCCGACATTTGGTTCCGTAATTATTCCTTTTACCGGTGAACTGGATAATACTGACGGAGAAATAACTATTACTATCGGAAATACCAATTTTATCAACAATCCGGGATTGACCGGCAGTTATCCTATTATCCTTGGTTCACATGATTCCAATGATGGAACCGGAGATCCGATTGATGAAGCCAATGATGAAGCACAGATATTTGACAACTCTTTGAACGACGTGTTGTCTGATTCGATAAAAACCGAGGACGCAAAACACACTATTCATTTTAATCCCGGCAGTATCCAACCAATTTCCAACGGCAGCATCAAGATAATTTTAGCAAATGAATTTGATTTGACCGGAGTAAGTGGCGCCGATATTTTACCCACCGGAGGGGATGTGACCTGGGGAAGCCCGACAGTCAACGTTTTACAAAAAACAATAATAATTCCTTTTGTGGGAACATTTGATCATAATGACGGGTTGATAACTATTGTCTTGGGAAATAGTGATGATCGATATATAAATAATCCGGTGGAAGCAGGTTCGTATTCGATTATTCTGTCAACCCACGAAACCAGTGATGGTTTAGGAGACTACAACGAATGGCATCAAGCAATGGTAGCGATTACGGACGCGGTGACTGTAACTGCCACTATCCCAAGTTCGTTGACATTTGAAATTTTACCAGTAGCAATCGGAACGGCGGTCAATGGGGCAAATACCAGTATTGCCACTGAAGCGAGTATCATTAATTTTGATCGATTGACGCCGGCCATTCCCAAAATCGCAGCACAACAATTACGCGTTAGCACCAATGCCGCCGAGGGTTTTTCTGTTACTTTGCAGGCTTTGGATAATTTTACTTCCAGCGGGAATCAAATTAATTTCTTTGATGGCACCAATAACCTTCCAATTTCGTGGCATTCCCCCAGCGGTGTTGCCAATGGATTTTTTGGCTACACGACGAGTGACAACAATTTGGGAGAAAATATTTATGACAGGTTCGATGGTAATAAGTGGGCGGGGGCGGCGAGTACTCCCAAGGAAGTGATGTACCATGACGGACCAACAAATGGGACTATCGAAGGTCAAGGACTGGCTTATGTAGGTTTCCAGGTGGAAATAAATGAATTGCAAGCGGCTGGAAATTATCAGACAAGTTTGATGTATATTTGTACTCCGACTTTCTAAAAAGATAGTGCCAAGCGAGAGACAAAAAAAGACCTTGATTTATAAGGTCTTTTTTTGATTTATATTTTGAAATCGATGATGAGATTATTTTTCTTGTTTTAATAATTCTTGAAGGTGAAGCAGCAAATTATTTTCGTCTTCAGCCAAATAATCTATCGGCACTTTGATCATTGGGTTAAATTTTGCACCCAGATGTGCAGCACGAGTATCAGTATGAAGACCGATAATATACTTTGGTTTTTCACGTTGTATTTTATGTTCATAAGCTATCCCCAATTCAACACAAGCTCCTTCGTCAGGGACTCGACCGTCTAGAATGAAAAGAAAAACATCTGAATCTATTATATTTTCGCGATCCAACTTAAAGATCTCATGATATTTTTTTTCTTGAGACAATCTATTGGCGGGAGAAGGGTCGTCGTAAGTGTCGTCCATAATACCGTCTCTTTGAGGAAGAAACACGTTGTAACCAATTTTTTCCAATTTTTCTGTTACAGACAAATTGTAATGACATTCAGCCTCGTTAAACAAAGGGGCGGCAAAGTAAATTTTCATATCGTGTTTTGATTGAGCATACAAATAAAATACTTTTTTCTACTTACAATTTAAATCATAAACTACATTTTGACCAGAGTCTTTGCCAAGAATAGAGTAATATAATATTATAAAATTAAGGAAGACTATGTCAAAAAAAGAAAAATTTAATTCAGAACGAAGTTATCGCGATGTTATCGCTAATTTAGTTGATACTTATTATTTTGCTGATACTGATGGAATAATGAGAGAGGTGAGTCTTTCCGGGGTAAAAACGATGGGGTTGAATAGTATTGATGATATTATTGGAAAAAAAGTAACTGACTTCTATGTTAATCCGGATGACCGAAGAGAGCTATTAAAAAAAATGGGGAAGAATAAAAAAGTAAGACAAGAAGTTGAATTGAAAAAAGCAGATGGATCAATAATTATTGCTGAAACTTATTCGCAATTAGTTTATAACAAAAACGGAAATATTATTGGTGTAGAGGGAATCTTGCGAGATATTACCGAGCGCAAAAGAACGGAAAAAGCCCTCAAGGATAGTGAAGAAAAATTTAGATACCTATTTGACAATGTTTTTGACGGCTTAACAATTTTCGATGCTGAAACATTTCAATTTGAAGACGCAAACAAAACAGCGTTATCGATGTATGGATACGAAAAGGGGGAGTTTGTTAAATTGAATACCCTGGATGTTTCGGCCGAACCACAAATTTCTCAAAATAGTATCCAAGAAAATATTAATAAAGAAAATTGGAATAAAATCCCTTTGCGTTATCATAAAAAAAAGGACGGGGAAGTCTTTCCGGTAGAAATTACTAGTGGAATTTTTTTGATCAATGGACAAAAAAAGGTTATCGGGGCAGTCCGGGATATCAGTGAGCGAATAAAAGCACAAAACAAATTGATTCAAGCCCAAAGAATGGATTCGATCGGAAATTTGGCCGGTGGCATCGCTCACGATTTCAATAATATGTTGGGTGGAATTATGGGCTACACCAGTTTGTTGCTGGACGAAGAAGAAGATCAAGCCAAAAAAATGTATTTGCAAAAAATTGCTGATATCAGCAAGGCCGCTTCTGATCTTACAAATAATCTTCTGGCTTACGGACGGCGAGGGAAGAATCTTGCGAAAGCGGTTAATCTCAATGAACGCATTTACGATGTTTTGTCGATAGTTAAACACAGTATTAAGAAATCGATTTTGATTAAGACGGATTTGGAGGAAAAGTTATGGTTGGTGGATGGAGATCCAAGCCAGATCAATCAAATGTTAATGAATCTGATTGTTAACGCTTCCGAAGCAATCACAGATTTAGCTGGCCAGATCAAAATTAAAACAAAAAATATCGAACTGAAAAATGCCGATCTGGATCTAAAACCGGGAAAGTATGTCGAATTGTCGGTTACTGACAATGGCGAGGGAATTGATGAAAAGATAAAAAACAAAATTTTTGAACCTTTTTTCTCGACCAAGAAAGAACGACAAAAACAAGGAACGGGGCTGGGTTTGGCTACGACTTATGGAATAGTAAAAAATCACGGGGGACAAATCGAAGTATTTTCAAAGGTAAAACAAGGAACAACTTTCTCGATATTTTTACCCAAAGGCACCCTGATTGACAAAAAAGACAGGGAAAAAGAAAAGAAAATATCTTCCAAATACAAGGGGAAAATATTGGTGATTGACGACGAAAAACTGATTGTGGACATGCTGAAAATAATGTTGAAAAGAATCGGCTATGAAGCGTTTGCCGCAGAAACCCCGACAAAGGCCTTTGAATTATTCAGAAAAAAACGGGGCGATATCGATGCGGTTATTTTGGATATGAATATGCCAAAGATGAGCGGAAAGGAAATTTTTATCAAAATGAAAGAAATTGATCCAAATGTTAGAGTCTTGTTGTCTTCGGGTTACGGACACAATGAAGCGGTTCAGGAAATAATTAATCTGGGAGCAAAAGACTTGCTGCCCAAGCCCTACAAAATGAATGAACTGGGAGAAAAGTTGGCCGAGATTATCAAAAAAAATTAATGCAATCAAAGAAAATAATCAATAACCCGATATCTTTATTGGGCCAAAAGTTGATATAATAAATTTGATAAATAATGAATTGCGTATAATATTTTTTGTATTTTTTTCTTTTTTTAAGACTCGAACATTACCTTTATTGAATTGGACTATTTTACTCAGACAGGTTAAAAAAAGAAAAAAATACAAAAAATATTATACGCAATAAATTAAATAAGAAAAAATAATAAAATTATGATCAAACAAATCAAAGCAGGGCTGATTTTTTTTGGTGTGGCAATGTGGCTGATTGGCAGTGTGGCTCCGGTTGGTGCCGGTGCAACGGACAATAGTTTACCGGTATCGACTTCGAAAAAATCCAGTTACGTTTATCGTTTTTGGAGCGATGTTTTTCATGGTCATTTTTTTACTTCGTCATACAACGAAGCGACCAAGGTAAAAAATACTGATTCAAATTGGATTTACGAAGGCGTGGCTTTCTCTGCGTTTAATATCGAGCAGAAGGACACGATTCCGGTTTATCGTTTTTGGAGCGATGTTTTCAAGGGACATTTTTATACCGCGGATGAAGCGGAAATGATCAGAGTGCGCGATACTGATTCAAATTGGAAATACGAATCAATCGCCTATTATGTTTATCCAAAAGACTATGATCGTCGAGCGGAGACGGTATATCGATTTTGGAGTCCGGTTTTTCGACATCATTTTTATACTGCCAGTGAGGAAGAAATGACCAAAGTGAGAAATACAGATACCAACTGGGATTTTGAGGGACCGGCTTTTATGGTGCCATTGGAAGTTGACAATGATATCAAAGACACAACAGAGACCGGTGAGATAAACGAGCTGGTAGAATTGACTGATAGTGCGGTAAAAGTGAGCGATCCGGTTAATTCATCGGACAATAACAAAATATCCCCTCAAGCAGAAAATCGTTTAATTTCTTTGAAGGTATATTTGGAGAATATTTCCGAAGAGGAAATAGATTACAACGAAGATGATTTAACTTTGGTGGACAATGTCACCGGCATTGCTTACAAGCCGACAACAAATGTTATCGACCCTAGTTTGAGCGGCGGGACCTTGCAGCCGGGCGAAACAGTGGAAGGTTATGTAACATTTGAGGTTCCCAAAGATGCGACTGATTTGTCACTGCAATATGCCAGTGAAAATATGGTGGAGAATAATAATAAAATTCAAGTTGATTTTGAATTTAACGCGAAAGTCATCGTACTGAAGTCGGAAAAGTCATATAGCAACTTTTCCGGCGAACAAATCACCGGTGTTGTCCAAAATAACACTGACGATCCGGTCAGATATGTAAAAATAACCGCGACATTTTTTAACAGCGCGGGAGAAAAGTTGGGTGAAAATTATACTTATGCTGAAGATGCGGAGAAGGATTTTTTGTTGACCGGCGAACAAGCCAATTTTCGAATCTGGACGATTCGTGATCCCAACGTCAAAACATATACTTTGGAAGTAACTTGGGCGACTAGTTAATTTCCTCGGGATTATTTTTAAACCACTGGTAGGTTTCGGTCAAACCTTGTTTGAGAGTGTGTTTTGGTTCCCAGCCAAGTTGGTTTTTGGCCTGTGTAATATCGAGAATGATATTTCTTACTTCTCCTTTGACTCCGGCAATATGTGTTGCTTCTAAAGACGATCCGGAAATTTCTTTTAGGGTTTGAAAAATTTCGTTAACTGAAACTTCTTGACCATTGGCTAGATGAAATAGCTTTTGGACTGGTTTTTTGTCCATGCTTTGAACGATAAAACGAGCCAGATCCAAAACATAAATAAAATCTCTGGTTTGTTCACCGTCGCCAAAAATAATGGGAGATTTGTTCTCCAAAATATCTTGGATAAAAACAGCGGTGACTCTTTTGCTGGCGGGATGGTCTCGTGGGCCATAGACATTGCCGAAACAGAAGATCAGATAATCCAGATCATACAAATCTCCATACATTTGCACATAGTGTTCGGCGGTGTGTTTGGAAATTCCGTAGGGGGAACAAGGCTTGATAGGATGATTTTCGTCAACGGGTAAATACTGCGGTTCACCGACGCGGGCTCCGCCGGTAGAAGTATATATGATTTTTTCGACTCCGGTTTGCCGACAAGTTTCCAAAATATTAATCGTTCCCAAAATATTGGTTTTGGCATCATGCAGTGGATTGTCTATGGACTCTCGCAATTGGACCTGAGCCGCTAAATGAAAAACATATTGGGGTTTTTCTTTTCGAAATATTTCGGTAACGTCATCGGTAATATCCGCTTGATAAAAAATCGCTTTGGGATGCAGGCGTTGTTTTTTTCCATGACTGAGATTGTCGATAACACAAACTTCAAATCCTTTGTCTATCAAAACATCGACCAGATGACTACCGATAAAGCCGGCACCGCCGGTGACTAGACACTTTTTTGGATTTTTATTCATAACTAATCAAATTATTTCAATTTTTAGATTATTATTGATAAATACTTTTTTTTCTCTAAAATCAGATATTTGTTTTAATATTTCATAATGAAGTTTTTTTGAATTACTGACAACATAGTCTTGTTTGCCGGTATGGCTAATGATTTTTTGGGAAAAGCCGACGCCATTGAGATCGGAGATGATGGCTCCCGCATTTTTGATAATCGGATAGGCCAACAGATTAAAATCGTCGGAGGCTTTTCTGGCTTCGACAATAAAATCCAAAGCATCGCGGGCAACATAGCACAATTCGATGCCGGTATTTTCTTCGGATCGGATATCTTTGGCCAAGAAAAATAGAGGGGCGGTAGAGGCAAATTGATTATTGGCCAGCGAATAACCAGGTCTAAGGCAACCTCGAGCGTTTTTTAAATCAACTTGGCCCTGACATTTTATTTCAATTTGTTCTTTGGTGAGTGAACTGTAGTAGTAAGATTTTCCATTTTTTGCTTGATAAAAATCGTCAGTGCGAAAATTTTTGACAAAACCATATTCCAAATCTTGATAGGTCACGTCTTTGGTTTTTGAGGAAAAGGCCGCGACAAAACAGGGATTACCGATTTCCCGATCCCAGTTTAGTGAACCGTCAACCGGGTCGATAAACAAGGAAAATTCCGCATCTTCTCTAAAAACAGGTTTAGAAGATTCAATGAAAATGTTGGCTTTATGATTTTTTAAAAAATGACAGAGATATTCTTGGAGGGGTTTGTCCACGGCGTGGCATGATTTGAGATGGTTGGGATTGAGATTGGTGTCCCCGATATAACCGGTGTGTTTTCTGACCTCAAGGAGCAAATCTTTTACTTTAAAACTTAATTCCTCAGCCAGACATTCAAAATATTTTATTTTTTCCGATTCGTCACAATTTTTTTTGATTTGGGGTGGAGTACAAATTTCATAAGTTTTCATGGGCGTGTTTTATTACCACAAACTAATTTTCCTCCTTGGTTGTGGTTTTATTGTATCACGTGCGAAAAAAAACTCCTAGAAATCACTTTCACGTAGATCGATATTTTTTATAACACTTTGCAGGGAAGCAGATAGCGTTGATTGAATATTAATATTTTGAGGGCGCGATTGATAAATGGTTTTTTATGATTTGCGGTTTGCGAATATTTTGGTCGATAGAAATTTTTGAGAAAATAATTTTATCAGTTTTATTCAATCAAAGTAAAACGATAAACCAAAGCATGAAAGGCGAAGGTTTGGCATTTTTTACCGATAACAAATATAATTGTATGGATAGAAATAAATTAATTTTATGATAAAAAAAATATCGGGACAGATTGTGGATGTGGTGGCCGGGGAGATTTTTCCGGGGGAGATTGTTTTCGAAGAAAGCGAGAAAGGGGGAAGAAAGTTTGATGTTAAAAGTCTAAAAGTTCAAAGTTCAAAGTTCAAAGAGAAAATTGGAGAAATAATCGAGATTCATAAATTGGAAAAAGCGGATGATATTTTGATTATGCCGGGGTTTGTTGATGCTCATATACATATTGAGTCGTCGATGTTGGTTCCCAGTCGCTTTGCGGAAATGGCAGTAGTACACGGCACGGTGGCAACGGTATCGGACCCGCACGAGATTGCCAATGTGCTGGGTAGAGATGGGATTGAGTACATGGTAAAAGATGGAAAGAGAGTTCCTTTTAAGTTTTTTTGGACGGCGCCGGCCTGTGTGCCGGCAACCGAATTTGAGACCAGTGGCTATAAGATAGCCACCGAACAAATACAAAAAATGTTGGCACAAAGTAATTTTGTCGGTTTGTCGGAAGTGATGAATTTTCCGGCGGTAATACAAGATGACGAGGAAACTATGAAAAAGATTGGTGCTGCCAAGAAATACCAGAAGCCGATTGATGGTCACGCCCCCCTACTCTCCGGCGCAGATTTGAAAAAATATATTGCCGCCGGAATATCGACTGATCATGAGTGTTTAACAGCAAAAGAGGCTTTGGAAAAAATAAAATTGGGAATGAAAATATGGATCAGAGAAGGGTCGGCGGCCAAAAATTTGGCCGAGCTGATGCCGATAATAAAAGATAATCCGAATATGTGCGGATTGTGCAGTGATGATTTGCATCCTGATGATTTAAATAAAGGTCATATCAATTTGTTGGTCAAGAGGTTGTTGGCAAATAATATTGACCCAATAATCGCTTTGAGACTGGCAAATTTGAATATTATAAAACATTATAATTTGCCGGTTGGTTTGTTGCAGACAGGCGATCCGGCCGATTTTATCGTGGTTGATAACCTAAAAGATTTTAATATTTTGCAAACCTGGATCAAAGGGCAATTGGTGGCAAAAGATGGTCAGTCGTTGATCAAACCGCAGCCAAGGAGGATTAAAAATAATTTTAAAACGAAGTTTAAGAAACTTGGAGATATTCGGATCAAGTATCAAGAAAATGGTAATTCAACTAAAACCCAGAACCTAACACCTAACACCTGCGCGGTAAATGTAATTGAGGCGATTGACGGACAATTGGTAACCAGGAAATCGTCGGCGAAATTGGCGATCGATGAACGAGGCAATGTTTTACCGGATGTGACTCAAGATATTTTGAAAATTGTGGTGGCGGACAGGTATGGTAAAAATAATGTTCAAGTGGGGTTTATCAAAAATTTTGGACTGAAAACCGGGGCGATTGCCGCCAGTATCGCTCATGATTCACATAATATCATTGCGGTCGGCACCAATGATACGGACTTGGTGGCGGCGGTCAATGAGATTATAAAAATCCGGGGCGGGGTTTTGGTAATCAACAAGAAAAAACTGAACAATCGCCTCAATTTGAATATTGCGGGCTTAATGAGTACTCGGCACGGAAAAGTCGTTGGCAAAAAATATAAAAGATTAAAGAAAAACGTCAAAAAAATGGGGTCAAATTTGATTGATCCTTTTATGACGATGTCGTTTATGGCTTTGCCTGTCATTCCAGAATTGAAAATAACCGACCGGGGTTTATTTGATGCCTATCAATGGCGACATATTAATCTATTTTTAGACTAATAATTTGGGAAATTTATTTTGATCAGAAAAAAGAAAAAAATTCAGTCTGAGGATATTGAAATTAATGATGATTTTTTGCGGGCTCTTAAAAAAATTGATGAAATAAATGGCCCGCTATATATCACCGGTAAAGCGGGGACCGGGAAATCAACTTTGTTGAAATATTTTCGTCAAACTACCGACAAAATGGCGGTAGTGGTAGCGCCGACGGGAATTGCGGCCATCAATGTCGGCGGGCAAACTATCCATGCTTTTTTTGGTTTTTCCAACAACGTGACACCGATTGAAGTCAGAAGCGCACAAAAACAAAAGAAACGACAAGAAGTGTTGGATAAAATGGATATTTTGGTGATCGACGAAATCTCGATGGTGCGAGCGGACTTGATGGACTGCGTCGATGAAAGTTTGCGATATTACCTGAATAACGATTTGCCATTTGGCGGTAAACAGATCGTGATGTTTGGTGATCTCTATCAATTGCCGCCGGTGGTCGCCACCGCTCAAGAACGGCAGATGTTTAATTCGGTTTACAAAAGTCCTTATTTTTTTGACGCCAAAGCCTTTACGGATTTGTCGATTGAAAAAATTGAATTGAAAAAAATATACCGTCAGTCGGATCAGAAATTTATTTCTTTATTGAACAATATTCGGCACAACCAAGTAAGAGACGAGGATATGAATATGTTGAATGGTTGTTATCAGCCGAATAGTTTTGATAGTGACGACGGGTTTATTACCTTGTGTACGACCAATCAGTCAGCCAACGATATGAATAATTTCAAATTGAGTCAATTGCCGGATGAACTAAAAGTGTATAAAGGCAAAGTCGATGGAGATTTTGCGGAGAAAAATTTTCCGACCGAATTGAATTTGCAAGTAAAGATCAGCGCGCAAGTTATGATGCTAAATAATGATAGCGCGGGGCGGTGGGTAAATGGAAGTATGGGACAAATTATTGATATCACCAAGGGGGAAAAATCGGATCAAGATATTTTGGTAGTAGAGATATTTGGTGGGGAGATAGTTGAGGTAAGGCCTTATCGATGGGAAATGAACCGATACTATTTCAACCAGACGGCCAAGATGGTCGATACGGAAACTATAGGCACCTTTACTCAATATCCATTACGTTTGTCCTGGGCGATTACTATCCATAAAAGCCAGGGAAAAACTTTTGACAAAGTGATAGTGGATATCGGCCGGGGGACTTTTTCCGCCGGACAAGTCTATGTAGCTATCAGTCGAGCAACGTCGCTGGATAATTTGATTTTGAAAAGACCGATTTGGAAAAGTCATATTTGGACAGACCAAAAAATAGTCAATTTTATGCAGATTTGACTTGGTGTCCAAAGATTAACAAAAATTGGGACTAGAGAGTAAAAATCAAAACAATGCTAGCAAGAGTAATGATAACCAGCAACCAACCGAGAAAATTGGAGAGATGGTTGTTGGACATTTTTCCCATGATCTGGCGATTATTGGCCAGTGATAAAATAATCAGTATTAGAGGCGGGGTACAAATCCCGTTGATAAAAGCGGTGTAAAATAAAGCTTTGATCGGATTGAGACCGATAAAATTTAACAACAAGCCAATAATTGTAGAAATAACAATTATTAGATAAAAGAATTTAGCTTCAAAAAATTTTTTGGATAAACCTTCCGGCCAGTTGAATAGCTCGCAAAAGCAATAAGCGACAGTGGCGGCTAAAATCGGGACGGCTAGCAAGCCGGTACCGATGATTCCGAATGCAAAAATGAGAGAAGCGAAACGGCCGGCCAAAGGTTCCAGAGCCTGCGCCGCCTCCGCGGCGCTTCCGATTTCAAACAATCCGTGACGAAAAAAAGCATTGGCGGAAGTGGCGATAATACAGAGCATAATTAATTGAGAAAAGGACATGCCAAATAATGTGTCTCGACGCATTTCCTTGATGTCTTGGAAAGTAGCACCTTTTCTTTGTGAGATTGTCAGTCTTCCTTGATCAATTTCTTCTTCTACTTCCTCGCTTGACTGCCAGATAAAAAGGTAAGGGGAAATGGTTGTTCCAAAAACCGCAACTAGACTAAAGAAAAATTCTTTGTTTATAACGATCCTGGGCGTAACAACACTTTGGACCAATTCCCTCCAATCTTCCGTGACGATAACTACCGTCAACAGGTAACTTAATAAAGTCAGACAAAGTATTTTCAGAACCAATGAATATTGGTGGTAAGGAATATAGATAACAAGAAATATTATCAACAAAGCAAAAACTATAATGCTATAAAAATAGCTACTATTGGGAAAGATCAATTGCCAGGAGGCCGCCATGGCGCCAAGATCAGAACCAATGTTGATGATATTGGCGATGGCAACGAGAGAAATAAATAGTATAACCACCCAGCGAGGCAAATATTTTTTGGCCAGACCGGTAACACCTTGTCCAGAAACCATGGAGAGACGGGCAACCATTTCCTGAATATTGTACATTAGCGGAAAAGTAAAAATTGCCGTCCAAAGCATGTTAAAACCAAATTGAGCGCCAACTTGGGTATAGGTGCCGATGCCAGAAGGGTCATCATCAGCGGCCCCGGTGATAAAACCGGGGCCGATTTTTTGTAACAAAGATTTTTTGGTTTTTTTAAACAAAAAACCCTCCTTTAAATTTATCTTAAACGGTTGCCGAAATTATAGCAACGGCAATGTAAGATAAAATTACAAAAAGGGCCGAAAATAGTGGAACAAACAAATATTTTTTCCAATCACTTTTGGCAAAAGTCCATTTGGAGTAGTGATGTTTTTCCAACGTGGCAAAAAGTTGATAGTCTTCTTTTTTGACGCCAAGTAGAAGAATGATAGCCGTGAGAAAAATAATAAGCGGAAAGAGAGCGACAATAAAACCGATTGAGTTGATGTTCGGCCAGATTGTGTAATTATTTATTTCGATAATTGCCGCAAATAGCGAAAGAGCTGAAAGAGAATAGATGGCTATGAGAAATATAATAAAAACAACTGCCAGACTTCGTCTAAATATGTAACCTTTTTGTTTGAGAGCGATTTGACAGTCAATAATTTCCTGAGAAGGATTGGGGTCGGTGTTGTAGAAAATCATCATGATTCCCGGCACGATAATACTGAAAATGTTGGCAAAACCAAATATATAACCCATTTTTATCGATCGGGATTTGAAGAGGAGAAAATTGACCAACATCGCCGTAATAAATGAGATGATTAGTAAAACTATAAAACCAAACCAGAAGGGATAAAAAGCAACAAAGTGATAATAATAAGCTTTTGGATTCACTAGCTGGTTGATCCACAAATCACGGGTAAATAATTTTGAAGGGGCATTGATTTCAATTTTGGTATATCCGAAATGACCAGGATTTTGCGAAAATAGTTGGTCAGAGGTTTGATTGGCAAATTCATCATAATAATAACTTGTTTTGGTGAATGGTTTAATATCAGAAAATATTTCCGGGGAAAGATAACCGATGACTCTGATTGTCGCCGGCACAACTACACTGTCGTAAACAGAAGTTGGTATCAAAGGAAAAAATATTTTTTTGGTGGGGAAGGTGACAAACAATCCTTTTTGTTTGCGGGGATTATAGGGGGAATTTAAGTTGACGGTAGAATCTTGGATAGCATTTGTACTTAACCAGGAAATGACAAATGAATAATCTTGGCCGATATAATGATTGATAGCGTCGATCGATTGCGGTTCGATATCAAGTTTTTTATTTTTTAAATAATCATATAACCCTTGCGAAGTTTTAGCCGTGACGATTTCTGATACTATCCCCTCTTTTTCAATGTGTTCATAAACTTGGACGTCGGTTTGAATAGAAGTGGCCGGAGCAAATGATTCATTGTCTCCGAAAATAATACCATTGGTTGGCGTTGATGATTTCAAAGTCAGGTCGTTTAAATAAAATATGGCGGGCCAGATTTGAGTTATTAATAGCGATTTTTTTATTTGTTGCAAATTTGATTCAGCTTTACGATCGAGCTGTTCGCCGGAAAATCTGGGAAGCTCGGTTATGACATCAATCGTTACTTCTTTCGGATCGGCCGGTACGGGAAATAGCCATACGGCATCCTGCGTTTGATTATCAACTCCAATACTCAGAATCATTTTTTCACGACCGTCTTCATAATTGATGTAAGCCTGCTGACTGGATTCGGGGACATAATCCCAACGATCGGCGAAGGGGTCGGGTTTGTACATCATCATGCCGTCGGCGAAAGTATTTTGCGGGGATAAAAGGAGAAAAAACAAGCAAGCGATTCCTAAAATTATTAAGCGATTTTTCATGTAGAAATGATAAAGATTATTACAGATAAAATATAGCAAAAATTTATGATAAAGTTGAATAAAGTAAATAACTATCTTGGAGAAAAATAATGCGAAATATTTTTACTTTAATAATTGGATTGGTGACAATATGTTTATCGATGGTAATAGATGTACCACTGGTCCGGGCGGCGGGAGGCATGGTCTGGCACAAAGTTCAACTGACCGACGGGATTAACAATGCTTACAATCCCAATATCACCACGGATGGCTCGCGACTGTACTATGTTTATACTGTGGATAACGGTTCGGGGAATTTGCAACTATGGACTGCTGTTTCTGACATGGGTGGGGATAATTTTACCGCTACCCAGAGGACTACTTATACTACTCCCGGAGTATTATCGGCCAGTGAAAATATTGAAGTGGCCGGCGGCAAGGTGATTTATAGTTGGATTGAAAGAAAAAGCCCTAGCGTAAGGGAAGTTTGGACGGCTTCAATGGACTCCGATGGAAATAATTGGGTCGCGGTTCAACAAACAAATGATGGCAACAATATCAAAGTTCATACAAGTATGGATATTCAAAGCGGAAAAGTTTTTTTGGCTTGGCACCAGACCGGTTTAGGTAATTCCATTTACACGGCCATTATGAATACTGACGGAAGTGGATTCGTCAGAACGAAGCGAACAGCTGATTTTGCCACAAATGAAAATCCGCAGATTTTGGCCACCAATGCCCGCGTGTTTGTTTTATGGAGAGAATGGGAGAACACATATACTTATGCCAGACTGAAATTTGGCTACATGAATTTTGATGGTACGGATTTTACAATCGTTGATTTGACTGATTTCAGTGCTTTGCGGGTAGTAAATGATATTACCACAGATGGGTCATACATTTATGCAGTATGGTATGAAGGATTAAATAGCCATCAACGACTAATGTATTCTCGGATAAATTTTGACGGAACCGGATTTAACGAGCAGTTATTACATGATAAACCGTATACTCCTCCCCTACCGGCAGATGATTATGATTTTATACCCCACATTGATTATGACACCAACCAGATTTATATCACCTGGGAAGAATATTACGGTTCGGGCTGGGATATATTTACTGGCGTTTTGGATCTGGATGATGGGGAATTTAGACCGACACAAAGATTAACTGATTCAACGGGCTTGGCTCGAGCTCGTTTTGCGATAAACGGTGACGTGATTTATTATGCCTATACGGACTTTTCCGGAGTGGCCACTATCTATCTGGCGATAGAAAATAATATCGACACCCGAGAAGACGGCGCCATCGTCACCGCGACAGTCCCCTCCTCTTTGGAATTTACCATCGATGGAATAACTGCCGGTAATGCCTGCGCCAATTCCGGTGGCAATGCGAGCGTCACAACAACCGCTACCAGTATTCCTTTTGGCACCTATGCCGGAGCTC
>JBMORM010000010.1:0-120121 GCA_049322675.1 Patescibacteria group bacterium
TTTTGGTAAAAAAAGGGATTACAAAAATAAAACAGAAAAAGATTCTAATATAGAAGACTTTTTTGAGTTATTAAATGAGATATCGGAAGAAGGTTATAATAAATATTCTGAAGAAATTAATGGTTTTAAATTAAGAATTCTCAAAGGAGAAAAATTTAAGTTCTGTGATAGAATTTCGGACGAATTTAAAAATCAAATGGTTACTTATGCTAACGAAATGGGAAGTGGCAAATATAACAAATCAAATGGGTGCATAATTGGTAATATTTTAGAACATCAATCTGAATGCGAAGATTGTGACGGAAAAATACAAGAAATTTCTCAGCTTGTTGCC
The DNA here is from genome assembly GCA_049322675.1 of Patescibacteria group bacterium. Lineage (GTDB taxonomy): Bacteria > Patescibacteriota > JAHJAL01 > JAHJAL01 > JAHJAL01 > DAIRGB01. The sequence goes on from JBMORM010000010.1 coordinate 335, forward strand.
TGGTCTACATCCGACAAAAAAATAACTGAAGAAGATTCTGATATAAATGTTATCAATAAAGGAATTGATGTGGATATTAGATTTGACACAGTTAACGAAATAAAAGAGGGCCATTTAGGTTATTGCAAAAATATATCAAAAGAGATGGCTGAAGACATACTTGAATATGCTAATCGTCATGCCAGAGGAGCAGAAATCAAAAAAAACGACCCTTTTTCAAAGAGAATTATTAAGATCAATCAACATTTTGATATTTGCAAACATTGTTACGAACATTATGTAGAACTTTACGGTGTGTTAAAAAATCTATTCGAGTTGATGAAGGAAGAAGGTGTTGATTTGAAGAATATTGACACATCGCAAATGCTAAAAGACTATTTTAATAAAAATAGTGACGAAACGACAGGATAATACTCTGCGTAGCACAAATCTGAATATCTATTATTGAACCCGCAAAAATATACTAGCGGGTTTAATAATACTCGGGTAAAAATGGAGATGGCCGGGGTCGAACCGGCGTCCAGACTTTTTTTTAATTATTAGCTACATGTTTAGTCGCTTTAGATTTTTTACCTTGAAAATGGACGGATAAAGCGACAAATATCCAAGTTCAAGGAACATAAAAAGCTTAGATCAAATCGTTATGTTGGCGATTTGATAGCAGCGCGAATTATATGACACCTCGGATCCGGCCGTCGCGCCGTCCGGGCGAGATGTTTGTCTAATTTCTTAGGCAAAAGAGTAACCGAAAGCTGGCGCTTTGAACAACGCAAGAACGTTGTTAAAGACGTTGGTAGCTCGGGCTACAATTGAGTTGGCAGTTGAATGCCTGTTATTTAATGATTTAAGTGAAAAAATAACAATTCACTACATGCAAATAATTAAAGAACAAATCTGTCAAAGCCAAAGTCATCCCCGTCGGCTACAGCCGACCTTTCCCGTTATATACAGTAAAGATTATTTTCTGTACAAAACTTGAACCAGGTCGCTGATGGAAATTTTCAATTTCCTATTCTCAATTTCCAATAAATTTTCAATGGCCAATTTTCAAACAAATTCAACTTGGAAGCAATATTTCTTGTACTTGTATTTGTTTGGAAATTGGAAATTGAGCCTTTTTTGGAAATTGGAAATTGAGAATTGAAAATTAATATTTCCCAAATTTTCGTCGAATATCGCGTTCTTGCTCCCGTTTTTTGATCGTTTCGCGCTTGTCATGTAGTTTTTTGCCCCGCCCTACTCCGAGTTCAACTTTAACCAATTTGTTGTCTTGCAGAAAAACGGCGAGGGGAATGATGGTGAGGCCTTTTTCTTTGGTTTTGCCGAGGAGAAAATCGATTTCTTTGCGTTTGACGAGAAGTTTGCGACTGCGGGTCGGGTCGTAGTTTTTGGCTGCGTATTGTTCATATTGATTGATATGGGCGCCGACCAGCCATAGTTCACCGGCGATTATTTTGGCAAATGATTCATTTAAACTAATCTTTCCGGCGCGAATGGATTTGACTTCATGGCCAAATAAGCAAATGCCCGCAATCATGGTGTCCAAGATTTCATAGTTGAAACGGGCTTTTTTGTTTTTGGCGATGAACTTTCTCATGCGTTTATATTAATATTTGTGTTTATTTTGTCAAGGTCATACAGATTATGTTTTTAGATTGTCCCATTCTTCCATGATGACTCCGATGGTGGCAGCGAGGGGTATGGCCAGCAGCACTCCCCAGATTCCCGCCAGTGATCCGCCGATCAAGAGCGAGATGATGATGGTTACGGGACTCAAACCTACAAATGAACCCATGATTTTGGGGGTGATAAATTGACTGTCAATTTGCTGGATAAAGGCAGCGACAATAATAACTCCAACTGCCAATAGTGGATTTTGGATTAGGGCGATCAAAACGGCCGGAGTGGCACCGACAATCGGACCGATATAGGGAACGATGTTGGCTAAACCGGCAATAACCGCGAGCACAAGTGGATATTTGACGCCCAGGATTGAGTAGCCGATAAAGCTTAAGAGAAAAATAGTACAACTGATTAAAAGTTGGCCGCGAAGCCAGTTGCCGGTTTTTTTGCCGGCTTTTTGCCAGATCTTGAAGGCGGAAACTTGGGTCTTGGCCGGCAAGACGGTCAACAAGAAAGAACGGAATCCATCGCCTTCTTCCAACAAGAGATAAAAGGTAAGGGCACAAATCGTAAATACTCCGATGGCTCCACTCAGTACTCCGAAAGTTTGGTTGATAATTCCGGCGGAAGCGTTACTGACTTGTTCATATATTATTTCCAAGGCGCGACCAAAATTGTTGATCAAACCGGTTTGGATAAGCCAGTCACGCCAAATCTGGAGTTGGAGTTTTGTTTCGGATTGGGTGAGATAGTGTTGGAGTTTGACGGGCAACTCAGTTACAAGTTGTTGCAATTGAGCCAGTAGGGGCGGAAAGATTGAGACACCAATCATAATAATTACTGCCAGGACAAACAAGAAAATCAAGGTGACGGAAAGAAGGCGGGGGATTTTTCTTTTTTGCAGCCACTCAACCGTCGGCTTGAGCGCCGAGACGAGAATAGTAACGATAAATAGCATTAGCAGAATGTAGCGGATATGGAAAAAGAAATACAAAACCAGTAGGATGATTATGGTTTTTAAAATTGTCCAGGTGGAAATTTCGATTATTTGTTGAGAACGGACAGCGGAAGTTTTTTTCATCATAGTAGCAGTTATTTTTTGAATTAATTATAGTATAACAAGAAATTTTAATTTAATTTAACAAACACTTTTAAACTCTTTCAAACCCTTATAAACTCTTAAAAACTTGGGGAGATGGAAGGATTATTGAAAATTAATTTGTATAATAAAGATATTAATAATTTAGCGAAAATTTTTATGACAAAATATCAGCCGATTAAAAGAATTTGTCGGGTTAGTGGGCGGGAGTTTGTTATTTATCCGGAGGATCAAGAATTTTATGACATGATGGGTGTAAATTATCCGACGCTCGATCCAGTGGAACGATCAAGACAGCGAATTGCCTTTGGACCATTGGTGACGACCGTTTATAAACGAAAATGCGATGCGACCGGAAAAGAATTGGTGACATATTATCATCCTTTGACGCCGGCAAAGATATACGATCGAGATTATTGGATGAGCGATGAATTTGATCCGAAAATATATGGGCGAGATTTTGATTTTGGCCGGAGTTTTTTTGAACAATTTAGAGATTTGTTGTGGGCGGTGCCAAAATTTCATGCGATCAATGTGGACGGAGAAAATAGCGATTATGCCTTGATGGGGAGAAATAACAAAAATTGTTACTTGGTTTGTTCGTTTGGTTGTATCGATACGATGTTTTCTTGCGTCCGAGATTGTCGGGAAGTTGTTGACTGTATGAATCTATACGATTGAGAAGGATGTTATGAATGTGTAAGTTGCGATTTTGGCTACAATCTAAAATTTGCTCAATTTAGCCGTCAGTGTCGCGATAGTATGTTTTTGTATGATTGTCATCATGTCAGTGATTGTATTATGTGTGTCGGTTTAAAACACAAGCAATATTGCATAAAAAATAGACAACTAACGAAAGAAGAATATGAAAAGCAAAAAGAAAATTTCGATACCGGCAGTTTTCAAAGTCTGGAGGACATGAAAAAGCAATTTGCGGATTTTTGTCGCGATTTTCCGGTCAGAGAGAATCAAAATAGTAATTGCCAAAATGTGATCGGTGATTTTATGAAAGATTCGGAAAATTGTTTTATGTGTTTTCAGGGCCGCAATTCAAGAGGCTGCCGTTATTGCATGACGCATTGCAACGATCAAATAAATTGTTTTGACACGGGATCGAGTCGAAGCGAAAATTGTTTGAACGTAGGGACTCGGTCGATGGCTAAAGACTGTAAGTTTTGTCACGAGTTGATCGGCGGGAACAATTTGGAATATTGTTATGAAATCACGGCAACTTGCAATGATATGTTTGGTTGTGTCGGGATCAAAACGCCGAGTGAATATATGATTTTAAATAAACAATATTCCAAAGATGAATATTTTGAATTGAAAAAAAAGATAATTGCCTACATGAAAGAAACGGGGGAATACGGTGAATTTTTTCCGATAGAAATGTCTTTGTTTCCCTATCATGATTCTTTTGCTTATGAATACTGGCCAATTGACGAAAGACAAGTAAAGCCGCTGGTCGGCACTAATCTGGGTTTGGCAGATTTGGGTGGAAGTAAACAGTTGAAAATTCATTTTCGACCTTTTGAAAAAAAGGATTCGACGGAACAAACTTATGGCATAGAAGACAATATAAAAAGTTATCGCGACGAGAAAAAACAACATGATCTTTTGACTGCAACTTTGATTTGCAAAAAAACCGGCCGGCCTTATCGAATCCAACCCGGAGAATTGTATTTCTACATAAAATATAACTTACCAATACCGCGAGAAAGCTTTTATAGCCGTCATCCCAGACGAGCCAGCGAACTGACGAGAACAAATATTTATCAAAGAAATTGCGATCATTGCGGGAAAAATATAGAGACGGTTTTTGGAAAAGAGACTGAGAGAGAAGTATGGTGCGCGGAGTGTTATGGGGAGAAGGACGGCGAATAAATTTTTAATTTTTAAACGAATCCGTGTCATTCTGGAGCCGAAAGCGTAATCGCGCTTCGACATCCAGAATCCAGAAAGAAAAAATAAAATATATTAGGGAGATGGATCCTGGATATTGAAGCGCCCATTAGGGCTTTCAGTTCCAGGATGACACAATAAGTTATATTCATTGGAAATTGTAACTTGGAAATTTATTGGAAATCGAGAATTGGAAATTGGAAAATTACGCAAAACAAAACCACCTTTTGTACAAGGTGGTTTTGAATTTATGGTAGAGAGGTGTGATTATTTGCGGACAGCCAATTTCAAGGTTTTGCCAGCGCGGAATTTTGGAACAACAGCAGATGGGATATTGATTTTTCGGCTTGGATCTTGAGGATTGACACCTACTCTGGCGGCTCGTTTGGTTGTTAGAAAAGTTCCAAAGCCGGCCAATACAACTTTTTTGCCCTTTTTGAGTTGATCGCTAACTTCTTCAATGATTGAATTGACGCAATCGCCAATCATTCTCTTTGAAGCACCTGTTCTCTTGGCTACAACTTCGATGAGTTCTTGTTTATTCACACTCACCTCCTTATTAAAAAATAAATTATACGTAAGTGAAGAAAAATTTAAGCTTAATATTTCGTTCAACATAAAAAATCATACCTTCTCGCCGAGCGGATTGTCAAACCTAGACTCAATTATCAAATTCCAGGGAAATTCTCTTGATTGATAATGCTTTAATAGAGCCTTTTTTCGTTTTTATTAACACGCCGGTTAACTTGGAAGGGCCGGAAGTTTTCCACATGAACTTTTGTGGAAGTTGTGTCAGAAATTGTTTTATCGTTATATTTTTATCCACACCCAGACATGAATCGACGGCTCCAACCATACCTAGGTCGGACACAAAAGCGGTAGAATCGTCCAGAATTTTTTCGTCACAAGTGGCGACATGCGTGTGCGTTCCACAGATAGCGGTGACACGTCCGGTGAGATGGTTGGCAAGAGATATTTTTTCGCTGGTGGATTCGGCGTGGAAGTCAACAAAGATGCCATCGAGGTTGTTGACAAACTGTGGATGATGGCTAGCAAACTGGGAAAGAATCTGATCAGCGGTACGAAAAGGACAATCATACGAATCACGAAAAAACACCCGACCGAGTAGATTGATAACTAAAATATTTTGACCGAGAGCATTGGAAAAAACTCGCCAACCTTGGCCGGTGGTGTCGGGTGGGTAGTTGGCGGGACGCAGGATGGAATAATTTTTGTTGGCTAAAAGTTCGTAGGCTTCGGCGCGGCGAAAAATGTGGTTGCCGGAAGTCAGCACGTCCACACCGGCAGAAAACATTTCCTGGACAGTTTTTTTATTGAGGCCAATGCCGCCAGCGAGGTTTTCGCCATTGGCGATCACCCAGTCGATGTCATTTTTTTGTTTGTAATCCAAAAGCAATTCAGTGATTAGTTGGCGACCGGGCCGAGAGACAATGTCACCGAGCATTAATACTTTCATTTGATTTAATATTAAAAAATAATTTCCAATTTCCAATTTCCAAAAAATTTCCAAGGCACAATTTCCAAACGGATCACATTCATTGGAAATTGAGGTTTTTTTGGAAATTGAGAATTGGAAATTGAAAATTTTAATTTAGCTAACCAACAAAGAAAAGGAGAGGAAAATTCCTCTCCTTTAATATTATATTTAACTACTTGGCAAACTCAATCGCTCTGGTTTCCCTTATGACATGGACTTTGATTTGTCCCGGATATGTCAGATCTTGTTCGATTTTGCGAGCGATATCTTTGCTGAGTTTTTCCGCTTCGAGATCGTTGATTTCTTCCGGTTTGACAAAGACACGTACTTCGCGACCGGCTTGGATGGCGTAGGTTTTTTCGACGCCGGCAAAGTTGTTGGAGATATTTTCCAATTCTTTCAATCGTTGAATATACTGATCGGTGGATTCACGGCGAGCGCCGGGACGGGCGCCGGAGATGGCATCGGCGGTTTTGACGATGATAGCTTCGATAGATTTTGGTTCAATATCGTCGTGATGAGCAGCGGCGGCGTGAGCGACTTTTTCCGGCATGCCAAATTTTAACATCAAATCATAGGTGAGATGATGATGAGGTTGATCGATTTCGTGATCCAAGGCCTTGCCAAGATCATGCAACAAACCAGCCTTGCGACAGGTTTCAACATCGGCTCCCAATTCAGCAGCCAACATGGTGGCGATTTTGGAAACTTCGATACCATGTTGAAGTTGGTTTTGTCCGTAGCTGGTACGAAATTTGAGGCGACCAAGGATTTTAAGAATTTCGGTAGGCAAGCCCACTGCTTTGACGTTGTAGGCAGCGTCTTCTCCAGCCTCTTTGATTTGGCTTTTGACGTCTTCGGCAACAGCTTTGACTACTTTGTCGATTTGCGCGGGGTGGATACGACCGTCGGCAATTAATTTTTCTAGTGACACCAAGGCAACATGGCGACGGACCGGATCAAAACAAGAAACACTAACTGATTCCGGCGTATCGTCAACGATAACATCGACACCGGTAATACGTTCAAAAGCTTGGATGTTGCGCCCTTCTCTACCAATAATTCGACCTTTGACTTCGTCGGAAGGAATCGGAATAGCTTTGATAGTCATTTCAGCGGTTTGTTCACCGGCTAATTTTTGGATAACGGTAGCTAGGATAAGTTTGGCTTCTTTGTCGCCTTCATCTTTGGCTCGTTTTTTCATCTCCTTGATAGTGCGAAGGATATCTTGCTCGTACTCTTTTTCGGTAGCTTTGAGTAACATGTCGCGTGCTTCATCTTTGGTAAGCTGAGCGATTTTTTGCAATTCTTCGAGATGAGTGGCTTTGGCTTGATCAAGTTCCTTTTGGAGAGCGTCCTGTTCTTCGGATCGTTTGATGATCCGTTCTTTTCTTTTTTCAATTTCTTCCAATTGAGCGCTTACTTTTTCTTCACGGGCAACGATTCTTTGCTCGAGTTTGGAAACTTTGTCCAGACGTTTTCTTTCTTCCTGTTTGGCTTCTTCGCGAATTTGCAGGGCCTGATCTTTGGTGGAGATGAGATGTTCGCGAGCTTTGGATTCTGCTTTTTCCAGAATCCGTTTGGACTCTTCTTCAGCTTGATCGAGCTTGGCTTTGAGATTGGTGGTTTTGACGACATAGCCAACCGCTCCACCAATCAGGAGGGTGACGATAGCAACGATGATAGTAGTGACCATAGATTCCTTACCTACCGTTTTGTACTCTTATCGTGGGGACAATAATTTCGGCAAAAATGATGAATGCCGTTGGAAAGAAAAAGCTAAGTTGGTTGAAAAAATTATTGGCATGAGAATAGTTATCAGATGAGAAGAGTGTAAAAATACAAAGTAAAAACGGATTTGATTATTAAACTTGTATAATTTTGACGCTGGATTATATTTTACCTTAAAGACGCTTTGCTGACAAGACTGGGGGAAGTTAATAATGAATAGTGAATAATGAATAATAATTTACATTATTTTTATATTATTCATTATTCACTATTCATTATTAATTGGAAAAATATTCTCGATAGTATTTAGTGAGAATATTTTTTTGATTGTATTTTGTTTGGATTTCTTGAAATAGATTATTAGCGAGAGACTTGGAGAGAACATGATTATTCAATAACAAGGAAATTTGCGCGGCAAATTGTGCGGCATCTGACGGATCGGCCAGCAGTCCGGTATTTTCTGATTGGATCAGATCAGTGACGCCACTAATGGGGCTGGCAACGATTGGCGTATTTGATGCTCCGGCTTCTAAAATAGCGAAGGGGAACCCTTCTTTTTGTGAGGGTAAAACGAAGACGTCAAAATATTTTAAAAAGGGGAAGGGGTTGGCAAGTTGGCCGGTCAGTAAAAATATATGTTCCAGGTTATGGGCAATTAATTTTTTTTGAAAACGTTTTTTGAGTGGTCCGTCGCCGATGATAATGAATCTGATTTGTTGGCGTTGCAGTTGGCCCAGTTTTAGTGAGATTGGGATGAGTTGCTCCAAATTTTTGGCGGGAAAAAAGTTGGCAACGGTGCCGATGATTTTAAATTTTTTTTGCTGCCATTTGGTAATAGTTTTAATATGTTGGGAATCTGAGGGCAAGGGAGATTGCTGACGTAGTATTTCCAATTGTTCGAGGTTAATTGAGTTGGGCAGGAGACGAAATTTTTGGCTTGGACCAAGCTTTAAGGTTTTTGTTTGAAGATAATCGTGTTGGGAGAGGCAAAATATTTTTTGGGAAAGAGGCACGGTCAGTCTTTCCAGCTGAAAATATAGCCAACGAAACGGCCAGGGTAATTTTTCGTTGAAAACCCAGCCGTGGGCAGTGTAAAATATTTTTTTTTCAAGACCTATTCCGGCTAAACGACCGATGAAACCGACCATAGAACTATTGAGATGAATAATGTCGTAGTCACGACTGACAAATAAATATCGAAGTAAAAAAATCGCGAGAACGTCAAGTGGCGGATTGATTGATCGTTGTAAATACCATAAGGAAAAATAATTCAGTTTGGCAGAGGTTAATTTTTTGGTAAAAAGGGAATTGGACTGACCTAAACCGAAAGCAACATCAACCAGGCATTTTTGACTTTGAAAGTATGAAGCCAAGTCGAGAACGTATTTTTGGGCGCCACCGTAAAAATCACTGGTAACTATATATAAGATTTTTGGTTGGGAAAGTTTTTGGTAAATTGAACCAAGGGTTGTTTGGTAATTTTCCCAAAGAAGATTTATTTTCGCGTAATCGCGACAACGCGCCTGATAAGCCGCAGATTGTTTTTTAAAACCTCGAACAATGGCAGCGGTTTGGGAACGGGAAAAATTGAGCGGCAACTGCCAACCAAGATTATTTTCCTCGATTATTTTTGTAACATCATCAATCTGTCCGTTGTGGACAATCGGTAAACCAGCAACAAGATATTCACCAAATTTGGTGGGAAAGGCAATACGATTTAAAAGGTTGGGGTTGCGAAATAAAAAGGCCAAGTCGGCTGCCAACAGATAGGAAGAAACTTGATCATGCGGTAAATTTACTAAAGTATATTGATGGTTTTTAAGTGTTTGAAGTTGGGGAAGGATCTTTTCCGGTTCGGAGGAAATGACCAAGAGAAAAATATCGGTTTGGGAAATAAAATCGACAACTGGAGATAGTGGCTGCCAATTTTGACCACCTCCCAGATAGACACCGATGATTTTGTGAGCGGGGAGGCCAAGTCGGCGGCGGTAGGCGGCTTTTTCTTGGGAATTTAATAATTTTTGGCGGGAGATATCGGTCAGACAAGGGAGGGCGGATATTTTATTGACCGGTATTTTTCTATTCAAAAAATATTGTTGGAGAGAAACAGAGGCGGTAACTATATAATCGGAATGCTGCAGGCAATAATTTTCTAAGCGGGGAGCGTATAAATTTTTTATGAAGCCCAATTTTTGACTTTGGACTTCCGGTCCAATCAAACCATGGGCGTCAAAGATAACTTTGGTTTTAACAAAAAATTTGATAACCAAAGCAATGATGGTGGCATAGACTGATTCGGCGTGAATAATACCATGTTTGAATTTTATTTTTTTTAGAGTGGAAAAGATCTGCCAAAGGTTGGGAAAATACCAAAATGAACGCGGCCATATATATAGAGAGACATTATATTTTTTCAATTCCAATTTCAAAGCGGCCAAACGAGATTGATTGGCAAAAAAGTTGGAGGGTTTTTCAAAGCTAAATAAATAAAGGCGATATTTTTTTAATTGACTGGCCAGTTTGATCTCGCCAAAAATTCTGGTTTTGTAACCGCTTTCGGTCAGCAAATCGCCGTAGGAGAGAAAGATGATTGGTTGTTTGGTTTTATTGATCATGGTTTTAGTATAACAAGGTGATTGCAAAAAAAAATTTCCAATTTCCAATTCTCAATTTCCAAAAAATATTCAATGATCAATTTCCAAACAAATTGGAAATTGAGAATTGGAAATTTATGGGAAACAAGAATTGGAAATTGGAAATTTTTGGAACGGTATCAAGTGGGTGCAGGGGGATTCGAACCCTCGACCGTTTGCTTAAGAGGCAACTGCTCTACCGACTGAGCTATGCACCCGCGTCGGAACGCGATCCTATCGTTACATGCGAGCCAGACATACTGTCTCTCATTTCACTACCGGATCGATTCCTCCTCTACAAAAAAATTTCTGCGACAATTTTTTTGTGTAAATACATGCGCTTAATAATACTCATATTACTACACAGATATTATCGTGCTTTTATTAATAATTTTCAAGGTAATAACTTTTTGTTTGAAAATTAGAAATTAAAAATTAAAAATTTTGCGCGTTCTCCCCTATATACTTTTTATTTCCCGTGATATATTATTGATAGAAATATTTCTAGGCCAAAATCAAAAATGAAAAGTGAGAGGGTTTACAGTATAATAAATTATTTTTTGTACGTCCTGTTATTGATTGCCTTGGGCGTGATTTTGTATTTGCTGTATCTCAATTGGGAAAAAAATCAACTGGAGAATCTGGCCAAGAACCAATCAGTAGAAACAATAACCAGATCCGACGTGGCCAAACAAGAAGAAAGTGAGATCAACGCCATTCACCAATCACAAATGGCGTCGTTTTCGTATGAGATTCCTAGCAGTTGGAGTATCGACGAAAAAGAGGAGGCTGATTTCGCAGTTGTCAGGAATGAAAATTTGCAAAATGCCATCACGATAAGAATTGTAAAGAAAATGGATAGTTTGATCGGACTGACTTTGGAACAATACGCGGAAATAGCGGCTAAAAATGAGATTCAAGGTTATCGGGATTTAAATAAAATGGAAAAAATAGTCACTGATAGCGGTTTGGAAGGATATAAAACAATTTGGAATATTCAATTTTTGGGAGGAGAACAATTTGTTTCCAATCCAATTACTTATTTTAAACATCCATTGGATGATACCAAATCAATCCAGATTAGTTTGGAAAACGATAAGTATATTGCCGAATATGAGGCATTGTTGAAGTCGTTTCAGTACGAAAAGTAATAATTTTTAATTTCTAATTTTTAATTTCTAAACTGATATTGAAGATTAGATATTGCAATTTTATTATTATGAGACAAAAAAATGAAAAGAATCATCGCTTTGATGCGAAAAAAGGGCACTCAGGAGGTCATGGGATTGTTTTTGGTAATAATGGGTTTTTTGTGGTTGGGAGACAATAGTAATTTATTCAGGCAATCTCAGGCTTTTGGTTCGCAGACCACGATCCATGTGGAAATGACTTGTAATAGAATATGGGGGAAAGTGAGCCCGGATAAAAAATACACGGTAGATTTGTGGGGAGCTGATTATAAGAAAAACACTCCTTTGGCTATCCCGACTATAAATACAAATGACAAAGGAGAATTTGATATCACTTACAATTTTCCGGCGGGAGATTATTTGTTTAGCGGAAGTTCCTGCAACGGGGCGATTTGTAATAATGATGCTACTTGGCCAATGGTAAATTGCGCAGGTTCAACGCCGGCGACGCCGGAAAATCCGGTGACTCCACCACCTTCCAGTCCGCCTTGTGTGCCAAATTGTAATTGTGCCGGATCGACATATACCGGACAGACTTGTATGGATGGCTGCGGGGGTTATTGTAGTGGTACCGCTCCGGTCCCTCAAACTCCAATTCGTACCTGTTGGCCTGATTGTTCATGTGCTGGCAAAACTCCGGTTGGGCAGACATGTTCCAACGGGTGTGGCGGGGTTTGTCAGGGTTATCAACAAGGTACTGCCCCAGCTTGTACACCAAATTGCTCTTGTGCAGCCAGTACTCCGGTAGGTCAGACTTGTTCCAATGGTTGCGGCGGAGTATGCCAAGGTTATTTTCAACAGACAACAACACCTTCCAATCCCGTGACTCCAACCTGTAAAACTGCTACTTGGAAAGGAGGGACGGTGAGTTCGACCAATGTAATTCAGGGCGAAGAGGTAACATTAAAATGTGACTACGGTTTGATGTTTGCCGATAATATTTCGGCTTATCTGGGCGACACAAAATGCACTTGGTTGGGAGTAAGTGGAGGTAATGCCGCCGGTTGGAATGGAACAGCGGCGATTTTTAAGTGTCCTACTCCAAACAAGGGCGTAGTCAAACCACGATGCGAGATAACCGCCGGTGGGAATATGAATGTCTGCGCAGCCAGTTCAAATTATGTTGACCAGGTGGATATTGCCCAGACTACTACAACAACCCCGACTGACGACCCAACAAATCCAGCTATTCCTGTTCCGACAGACAATGTGACAGTGGATCCGAGAATTGTCAGAACGACTTGCGGTAATATCCAGGGATATGCCAAAGCCGGAACTAAAATTAAATTTTATCTCGATCATATTGGCACGTTTCTCGGAACCACAACCGCGGGAGACAATCATATTTTTAGTTTTGATTTTACTAAGTATCCGCTGAAACATAAGATTATGGCTTATGAAGATTGTAGCAAGGAGGGTAGTACCGAGTTGTGCCGCAAAGAGATTTACAATAAGACAACAAACGCCAATATGTTTACCTGCGGGGATATATCACAGGCGGAAAATCCCAAAATAAAGATTACGGGGGTTGCAATCAGGAAAGCGGGTTATTTTGGAGAGAAGGCACAAAGTTTATTGTGTGGCGGCATGTACAATATATATGTCGTTCAATACCAAGTTTCAGAAGACGTAAAAGCCGATTGGGACGCCAACAAGATTTATCAGATGTCTTTGATGGCTGATTATGACGATCCGCGTTATTGGTCGGACGGTACTTTTCGGCAGTTAAAGACAAATGATCACGGTTCGAGTTTGGGAAAGACTTTCGGAGAATTTTTGATTGATTATTGCCCGAATCAAACTTCTTATGATCCGGCCACATATAAGCCAAAATTATTTGTGGCGGCAAATTATGACGTGTATAAAAATACTACCGGGGAGATACCCAATGTCGTTTCCGCTCTGTATGATACAAAAAACGTTCCTGCCCTCGATACTTCCGATTTCAGTCTGCAAACCGCTTCCGCCGGTTCGACGACGATGATTTTTTATGCCTGGGGCGAATATCATTTCAAGTTTTATCGATCTTACTTGGAAGACCATAGTGACAAAGAGCAGTTTTCGCCTCCATACAATGCCGTAGGAAATCACTGGGTTTTTGGAGATAGTGATTACGACAAGACAAAAAGTATAGTATATTATCAAGTCGCCAAAGAGGATGATTCCAAAGCCAGCAATTGGTTGAAGGTATATGTATCCGGCAATACTGGTTACAACCCGGGTGGCGGCACAGGAATAGGTGGACAGATTTTGAACAAGGAAAAGATATTGATCGATTTGGGTAATGTTCAGGGGACAAATTTCAATAATGACACGCAAATTGCCAATATTGGCGAAGCGGAAGAACTGGTAAAGGCTTTAGTGAGCGCAGGGGTAATTTTGCTTGATTCCAGTTATACCGATGCTCAGAGAGCGGATACGGTTAGAAAAGTGGCGGAGTATTTGCTAGGTCAGGGCGGCGCGGGCTCGGTTGGAAGTTTCATTCAGAGACTGGAGGCTTCCGGAGGAACAGCGATCGGTGGACAGATTGGTGGCATTGCTGGTGCTGCAGTTGGACAAGGTCATGTCATCGGACAAGCTTCGGCACAAGTAACGGTTCCGACCAATACTCCGACCGAAATACCCGATACCGGAGAGTATTCCGAAAAATTGAATAAAATATTTAAGGACATCAATATTTTCGAAGAAGGAATTACGGTCGCTGACTTGATTAAAAAAATAATTAATCTGGCGATGGCATTGGCGGGATTGATTGCTTTGGCGTTTATCATCTACGGCGGATATATGTATATTATGTCGGCGGGAAGCCCGGACGAAAGCAAGAAAGCTATGCAGGCAATTACTCAGGCCGCAATCGGTTTGGTTTTGGTCTTGGCGGCTTGGTTGATTATTTCCGCGGTAATCAATGTATTTAAACAATAAAAATTAATACTTATATTATGCAGGGAATAAATAAAGTTGGATTTTGGAAAGCTTTTTTCGCGAGTTTGTTTTTGTTGATCTTTATTGCTTTGTCGTTTTTTTCTGCACCAAAAATAGTTTTCGCAGACCCTCTTGATGGCTCTGCGAATGAGGATGCCGAGGCAGGAGTTGGAGACAATAAAACTGAAAAAATATTGGGTGAGGAATTTACCAAATATAGCGAAGAGACAAAAGTTGGGGAAAACAATGATGATCCGATCGAGGTGGTTAACAAATTTTTGGTTTGGGGCATGGGTTTTGCTAGTATCGTGGCGGTGGGATTTATTATCTATGGCGGTTTTACATATATTATGGCCGGCGGAAACGAAGAAAATATCAAGCGGGGAAAAAGTCTAGTAATGAAAGCGGCAATTGGTTTGATTATTATCTTGGCTGCCTGGCTGATAATTACGACGATAGTAGGTTTATTGAAGGGTAATGATGAAGAAGAGAATAGAAGAAGGGGAACCGAAGGAATTGAAAGAGGAGGACTACCTGTTAGGGATGATGATTTGGCTCCAATTAGATAAATAAATAAGATAATTTTTATAAAAAAAATAGCCTCAGTCAAAAGAGGTTATTTTTTTATAGTTTTTTTCAAATATTGTCCTAAAAACAATTTTTAGTTGGCGCGTTCAATGTATTTTCCGTCTCTGGTATCGACGACAACTTTGTCACCTTGGTTGATAAACAGAGGAACGGTTATTTTGGCGCCGGTTTCGATCGTGGCGGATTTGTTGCCGCCTTGAGCGGTGTCACCTTTGATACCGGGTTCGGTGTCCGTGATTTCATAGACAATCTTGATTGGCAATTCGATACCGATCGGTTGATCTTCAAATTTTATCAAATCGACTTCCATTCCTTCTTTGATAAATTGACGACTTTCGCCCAACAATTGGTCACTGATGGGAAATTGTTCGTAGGAAGAATTGTCCATAAAATGATAATTTTGTCCGTCGGTGTACAGATACTGAGCCTTTGATTTGGAAACATCGGCCGGATCAAATTTATCGTTGCCGTGAAAGTTTCTTTCCAAAATAGATCCGGTGATCAAATTTTTTATTTTGGTACGCATGATGCCACCCTGTCGTCCCATTTTGCTGTGTTGATAGGTCATGACTTCGTGGGGTTGGCCATTGTACATAAATTTGGTACCGGTTTTGAGATCGTTGATGCCGTACATAAAAACAATTTATAATTTTCAATTATTATTAAATTTCCAATGATCAATTTCCAATTCCCAAAAAATTTCCAATGATCAATTTTCAAACTGATTCAACTTTGAAATAATAAAAACTTTATTTGTTTGGGGATTGGAAATTGAACCTTTTTTGGAAATTGAGAATTGGAAATTGGAAATTTTTGTCGAATTTCTATTGCACGTAGTATGGTAGAAGAGCCATGTAGCGGGCGCGTTTGATGGCGCGAGATAGCCTGGTCTGGTATTTGCGATTGATACCGGTGCGGCTGGCCGGTTCGATCTTGCCGTAGTACGATATGAATTTTTTCAAAGTCTCTGTATCTTTGTAATCGATATAGCAGATGTTGTTGGCGGTGAAATAGCAGGATTTTTTCTTGGCGAGATTGTTGGTCGGTTGAGTTTGCATGGTTTGGTTAATAATAGATAATTTTTGGTTGGAGAGTGAAAACGTGAGAACGTTAGAACGTTAGCACGTTTATACGTTTGCACACTTATTGAACTCAAAAAGGGATGTCGTCGATGCTGATTTCGTCTGGACTAATATTACTGCCTGCATTGGAATTGCCGGCGGGAGGATTGTTGTCGAAAGATGGAATATTGGGCATGACCGGGGAGTTGTCGGAAGAAGCGGGATTATTTTGCGCCATTTGCGAAGGGGAAATCATGTCTGGTGAAGAGGAAAATTGATCATTTTGAATCGGAGCGACTGAGGGATTGTTGTAACCGGCAGCTTGACTCGGTCCGCTTTGATCACGGTTGAATCCTCCGATAAATTGAAAACTTTCGACGATGATTTCGGTCCGAGTCCGGCGAATGCCATCCGGTCCTTCCCAATTTTGGGTCTTAAGACGACCTTCGATAAAAATCGGCTGACCTTTTTTCAGATACTGATTGATAGTTTCGGCTTGACGTCCCCAAACAACCAGATTGTGAAATTCAACTTCTTCTCTTTTTTCTCCTTCGGGAGTACTCCAGCGGCGATTGGTGGCAACACCAAAAGAG
Organism: Patescibacteria group bacterium; assembly: GCA_049322675.1. Classification (GTDB taxonomy): domain Bacteria; phylum Patescibacteriota; class JAHJAL01; order JAHJAL01; family JAHJAL01; genus DAIRGB01. Next base: position 17,175 of record JBMORM010000010.1, read on the forward strand.
GCGACAGCCTGACCATTGGGCGTATAACGCAGTTCAGGATCGCGGGTAAGATTTCCCAAAACAAACACTTTATTGAAACCTAACATATTGTTTCTCCAAAATATTACAAGATCTCATCCAATATTTTGTCCAAATTTTCGGCTTTGGCCTTTTTTTCTTCTTCGGTTTTAACCGGTGTTTCGACAGGTGTTTCTTTAACTGTTTCTTCAGGAGCTTCCACTTTCGGAGCAGATTTTTTCGCTGCCGGTTTAGTTGTTTCCTCGGCGGGTGTTTCTTTTTTCACAACTTTTTTAACGATTTTAGTTTTTTTAGCAACTTCTTTTTTAACGGCCGGTTTTTTTTCTGTCGTTTCTTCGACAGAATCAGATTCGGTAGCGGGAATTGATATTTGGTTGTCAGCGTCTTGATTGGCTCGGTCGAGATCGTTTTGTTGTTGTTCATTGTAACCCGGTTCGCGATCGAGATTGATCAAGAGATAACGTAAACAACCTTCCAGAAGACGAAGTTTGGCTTCAAAGGTCGGGACTTCAGTCGGTTCAAAGTTGACCTGAGTAATCATGTAAAAACCATGATTTTGTTTTTTGATCGGGTAGGTCAATTCCTTTTGTCCCCAAAGATCTTCCTTGATGATTCGACCGTGACAATCCGAAATCAGTTCGCGGATGCGGCCGATGACAGTTTGGGTCTCTTCTTCACTCAGACTTTCACAGGCAATGATGGTAGCCAGTTCATATTTGTACATAACAAATCTCCTTATATCCTGCGGATAGTATCTCTTGTTGCTCACAAGAGAAGGATTAAGAAATAAATAATTGTATTTTTAGTCTAAGGGAGAAAATGGGATTTGACAAGGATTATTGCCGTCAACAAATAGTTTTTTTGAATTGGCCGGGGGTTTTGGATACAATGGAGATGAGTAAATTTCCAATTCACAATTTCCAATTTACATTAAATTTCCAAGGCTCAATTTCCAATTATGCGTACGTAATGACTGTTTGGAAATTGGTCATTGAACATTTTTTGGAAATTGAAAATTGGAAATTGAAAATTTTTAAGGAGAATTATGTTAAAAAGATCTTATTGGTTTGGTTTTATTATTTTGATTATCTTAATAATATTTCTGGGAATATTGGCGGTGACGGCCGGTATAAATTGGGTGCGCAATAAGTCCAATATTAACAACAATCCAACAACAAATGAATTGCCAAAGTTGGGCGAATCAGAAGAGACGCAATCGGCGCGTAAAACTTATACGGCCGCATCCGGCTGGACGGTGGATTATCCTTTCAATTGGACGATTGACGATAGCGATAATTTTGTAATGTTTGGTGACAAACAGTTTGTTCCTGATTCGGAAGATAATGGAATTTTGACGATTGCCGAATTGTCAGGAACCACCATGGAAGAACAGCGGGAAGAATTTACCAATTATTTTAAAATAGAAAAAGAAGAAGGTATTTATGCCGGATCAATATATGGCACAGTGATGGACGGGGAAGTAAAACCGGGCGCAGCGAGCAAGTTTGAATCCGGTTACCGTCAATCAATCGCCTTGATGCCCCTGGGTGACAAGATATTAAAATTTACTCTCAATGACAGTGAACGTAGAAATATCTGGTTGGGGATGATTTACTCTTTGAAAACAAATATTGCCGAGAAAAATCCGACGACAAATAAAATTGGCAAAAAATCAATCGATGGCAACATAATTGTTTTTACTCCAACCGAGGGAGAGAAAATATCCTCACCTTACGTTTTGACGGGGTCAGCGCGCGTATTTGAAAATGTCATAAACTATGAATTGACAGATGAAGACGGAAAAGTTTTAGCTTCGGGAATCGCCAATGCCTTGGCGACGGATATCGGCCAATATGGCGATTTTTCAGTTTCCTTTTCATATGTTTCCAGTGCCAAAAATGGTACTTTGTCAGTTTTCGCTTACTCAGCCAAGGATGGAAGCAAACAGGATTTGGTGCAGATAGAAGTTGAATTGTAAAAAATGCGGGGGAAAACAAAATATAACGAGGAGGGACTAAAACTAAGATGGAAAAGACTAAAAAATTTCCACGGCCAATCGGTTTTTGGCAAATGCTGGGACCAAGTTTTGTGATACTGGCACTGGGTTTGGGTAGTGGCGAGGTGATCATGTGGCCATATCTGGCCGCCAATTATGGCTTGGGGATTGCCTGGGCGGCGGTACTCGGAATCACTTTTCAGTTTTTCGTAAATATGGAAATCGAGCGATACGCTTTGGTCAAAGGCGAATCGGTATTTGCCGGGTTGGTCAGGATGTTCAAATGGGCGCCCTGGTGGTTTATTGTTTCGACTTTCTTGGGATTTGCCATGCCCGGCATGATGGCGGCGGCGGCCAAAGTCTTTACCTCCTGGTTGGGTTGGGATGAGTTTAAATGGGTGGCGATTGTCGGTTTACTGTTGATCGGGTTTGTCTTGAGTTTTGGAAAAACAGTTTATGGAATGATAGAAAAGATAACTCAAGTCGTCATAGTTTTGGCAGTACCGATGCTGTTTATTTTTGTGATAATTTTGGCTTCACATGCGGATTGGGCTGATTTACTAAAAGGCTTGACCGGACAGGGAAATGGTTATCGCTGGATACCGGAAAATATGGATCTGATGATTTTTCTCGGGGCGTTTGCCTATGCCGGTGCCGGGGGAAATTTGAATTTGACGCAATCGATTTATATCCGGGAAAAAGGTTATGGAATGGGAAAATACGCCCAAAAAATTGGTGGCTTGTTTATGGGGGCATTAAAACAACAAAAGGTGAAATTGGCGGGGGAAGATTTTGCAGTCAATAAAGAAAATCTGGCAAATTTCCGGGAGTGGTGGAAAAGGGTCAACTACGAGCATGCATTGGTTTTCTGGTTTATCGGCGGGGTAGGAATTTTGTTGTTGATGATTTTGAGTTATGCCACGGTCTATGATCTGGGAAGTAACGACCAGAGTATCAACTTTGTCATCAGCGAGGCTGGGGTAATCAAGCAAATTTTGGGCGTCAACTGGGCGGGATTGTTTATGGTGGCCGTGGCAATAATGTTGTGGCAGACCCAATTGGGAGTTTTGGATTCAACCTCCCGCATAATGTCGGAAAATTACGCTTTGGCGATATTGGACAAAAATGAAGAAGGTAAGGTTAATATGTCTAAAATTTATTTTACCTTTTTGTGGACACAAATTGTGGTGGGAATCGTGCTGTTTGTTTTGGATATCAAAGAGCCGAAAACTCTGTTGGTGGTGGGAGCGGTTATCAATGCGGTGGCAATGTTTGTTCATGTGGGCATGGTCAATTGGATGAACTGGAAGGTATTACCAAAAGAAACACAGGCAACTATTTTTAGAAAAATCGTCATTGGGGGAATATTTTTGTTTTACGGCATTTTTGCCACGGTAACTTTGGGAAGTAAGATTTTTTAAAATTATATAATTATGGAAAATAAAATCTGTCGGCAGTGCGGAATAAGTTTTATTGTTTCTGACGATGATTTGAAATTTTTGGAAAAGATATCGCCGGAATTTACCCCTCCTTCGCTTGAAGCTTCGGCGAGGCAGGGAAAAAAGTATCTGATCCCCTCCCCGACTTTGTGTCCGACTTGCCGATTGCAAAGAAGATTGGCGCATCGCAACGAGAGAAAGCTTTACAAAAGAAAGTGTGATGCGACCGGAAAAGATATTGTTTCTTTGTATTCTCCCAACAAGCCCTACAAGGTTTTTGATCAAGAATATTGGTGGAGCGATAAATGGGAGGCGATGGATTTTGGTCAAGATTATGATTTTTCCCGGCCGTTCTTTGAGCAATTTAAAGAACTTTATGATCGGGTGCCAAAGTTGAATATCATCAATTCCGGGAGCGAGAACAGCGAATATACCAACCTGGCGGCCTACAATAAAAATTGTTACATGATTGTGGAGAGTAGCAACAATGAGAATTGTTACTATGATTACTGGATTCAATTGTCAAAAAATTTGGTTGATTCTTGTTATGCTCACCAATCGGAGATTGGATATTGGAACTCGGATATTCGGGAGGGGTATAATTTGCAATTTTGCCGCAAGGCGATAAATTGCCGAGATAGTTTTTTTCTGGAAGATAGTGTCGGGTGTAAAAATTGTTTTGCCGGCACAAATTTACACAATAAGGAATATTACTTATTTAATCAGCCGGCGAATAAAGAGCAATTTGAGGAAACGTTGCAAATTTGGCAACAAGGAAATCAGGAGGAGAGGAGAGCTTTGTATGAAAAAATAAATAAGTTTTTTAGTGAGCAACCATTAAAGGCCGGTAGGATAGTTAATTCGGAAAATTGTGTTGGCGACTATATTTCCGACAGCAAAGATTGCTATATGTGTTTTGACGCGAGTGAAAGCGAAAGCTGCCGTTATTGTTCTGACGTAATGCGTAATGTAAAAGAGGCGATGGACACTTCGACGGCTGGTTTAGATTGTGAATTGATGTATGAATGTTTGAATACGGCGATCAATGTTTACAAAATGGCTTTTACCAATGTCTGCTGGACCAATTTGAAAAATGTTTTATACAGTATGTATTGCTACAAATCCGAAGATATTTTTGGTTGTGTCGGCTTGCGCGACCATAAACAATACTGCATTTTGAATAAGCAATATACGAAAGAAGAATATGAAAGACTAATACCAAATATCATCGGACATATGATCTCAACTGGTGAATGGGGAGAGTTTTTTCCGATGAATGTCTCGGCTTACGGTTATAACGAAACTGTAGCACAAGATCATTTTGTTTTAACAAAAGATGAGGCCGAAAAATTGGGGGCAAACTGGGAGGATGGAGATTTTACACCGAAATATGATGGTGAAGTTTATAAGCCAAAGCCAATCGACTTATTCCAATTGAAAAATAATCCCCAAGCACAAACAGAAATTGATCTCTGTTTGAAAGGAATAATAAAATGCGAGAAATCAGGGCGACCTTTCAAGATTTTGCCACAAGAACTGGCTTTTTATATTGAAAATAATATTGAATTACCCAAAATTCATCCGGATGAGAGACATTTGGAGAGAATCAATAATAGGCATCATTACAAGTTGGAGAAAATTAATTGTGATAATTGCGGGCAAGAAATATCTACTTCTTTACCAAAGAATATTGGTAGAAAAATATATTGTGAGGAATGTTGGCAGAAATCTTTTTTGTAGGGGGCGAGTCGCGACTCGCCCGTACGATAATTAATTCGTAGGGGCGAGGTCCCCTCGCTCGACCGATGTCATAATCGAAGGATCGGACCCATGTGTCCGCCAAATGTCCTAACCGTAGGGGCGGGTTTTAAACCCGCCCGTCAATAACATAAAAATTAAATAATTGTATTCATTGCATTCAATGCAATTACATTTTAAAAAATAGCCTTAAAATTAAAAAATATAATTCGATTCAAGGAGATCTGTTTAAGAAAATGGTACATCTGATTATTTTTTCTTTCTGGATCCTGGATATTGGAGCGCCGTGCCTCGCCGAGCAGGCGGGGATTACCTTCCAGTTCCAGGATGACACAATTTGGATAACGCAACTAAAAAATATTAAGTATAATAAAGGCAGAATTTAATTATTAATAACGTAAAAATATGAGACAAAAATGGGTGGGAGGGGTTTTGGCTTTTTTTGTATTTAACCTGGCAATGATCAATTTGCCGGTAGCGACGGCGGCAGCGGAATATGATTATCAGTGGGTGAGCCAGTCGGCTTATCCGACGATAAATTTGGGTGAGACAAAAGAGCTGTCTTTAAAAATTAAAAACACCGGTAGTCAAACCTGGAAACGTGATGGTAATAACGCCGCACATCTCGGGACCAGTCGGCCGAAAGATCGCAATAGCGGCTTTAGTGCAAGTAATTGGATTGCCGCCAATCGATCGGCAAAATTGATTGAGGAATCGGTGGCGCCGGGAGCAGAAGGAAATTTTGTTTTTTCGATTGCGCCAGATGATTCAATGGTGGTTGCGGGCGGTTGTTATGACGAATATTTTACACCGGTAATCGAAAACATAACTTGGATGAAAGATGAGGGAATTTTCTGGAAGATTTGCGTAACAAATTCGGCGACTACTTCTGATAATGCTTATACCAATTTCAAGGACAAAGCGGATTTTGATAAATATTTTGAACAGGCGGAAAAAATATATGGCGACGAAACTCCTTTATACAAAGGCGTCTATGATTACATGGGAGACGCGGCCCCAGGGCAACCGATTGTTGGCAATGGGGAAAGTGACTCTCGTTATTCTAGCACCAATGTCCAATACAGCGGGATCGATGAGCCGGATATTGTAAAAGTAAATGAAAAAAATATTTTTTATTCTCACTGGCCGTATGTAGTTTATGACGAAAAACCAATCTCGAGTGAGACGGATTTTGTTCCACCGATGCAAACGGGAGAAACCAAGATTATCAATGCTCAACCGGTGAATGATTTAAAAATTAGCGGCAAAATTGGACAACAAGGTGATATGCTGCTGGATGGCAATAATTTGATAGTATTGGCTTATGATGCGGTATATGGTTATGATGTGTCGGATGCGACCAATCCGATTGAAAAGTGGTCTTATCATTTCAAAGAAAATACCGGGTATTCACAAGCTCGATTGTACAATCACCAACTATATCTTTTAACTACCACTTGGACATACTACGACCGACTTTGCCCAATGCCGATTGCCGAAGGTGTCGAGGTCCGATGTGCCGATATTTATCATCCGACTTCAATAATTGACAGTGATCAGTTTTACAATTTTCAACAAATAAATCCGGAAAATGGGAATATTGAAAAAACCGTTTCCTTTGTCGGGGCGTCCTACAATTCGGCCTTTATGATGTCAGAAAACAATGCTTATTTGGCTAATACGATTGAGCCGGATTATTCGATTTTGTTGGTTGATTTTCTCGATCAAAATCCGACCGTGATGCCGGAAGATTTGAAAAATAGAATCAGAACGATCAATGGTTACGAGATAAGCCGCTATTCCAAACAGACGGAGATTTCCAACGCAATTATGGATTATCAATATTCTTTGGATGAAACTACTCGTGCCAATTGGGAAAATAATATCAATCAAGCTTTGAAAAGTTACGTGCAGGCCAATGCGACCAAGATCAGCCGCACACAGATTGTTAAAATTGGTTTAAATAGTTTTGGTTTGGATGCCGTCGGACAGGTGCCGGGAAGTTTGTTGAGTCAATTTTCACTGGACGAAAGCAATGATTATTTGCGAGTGGCTTCCACAGTTGATGTCAATTGGTGGTTTATGTGGTCTAGCAATGTAAGCAATGATACTTTTAGCCAGGTAACGGTGTTGGACAATAGTATGCAAACGATCGGACAAATCAGTGATCTGGGTCAAGGCGAGAGAATTTATTCGGTGCGATTTGTCGGAGACAATGCCTATGTGGTAACTTTCAAGGAAATTGATCCGTTTTATATTATTGATTTGACCAATCCGACTCAACCGGTCAAGGCAGGAGAATTGAAAATCCCCGGGTACTCATCTTATCTCCATCCGATCTCGGAAAATTTAATACTGGGATTGGGAATGGAAGATTCCAAATTGAAATTGGCTTTATACGATGTAAGTAACGCCAATAATCCGATTGAAAAATCAAAATACTATCTGGAAAATACCTGGTCGGAAGCACTTTATGACCATCACGCTTTTTTGAATGACCTCAAACATCAGATTTTCTTCCTGCCCGGCAGCAATGAAGGTTTGATCATATCCTATGCCAACGGTCAGCTGGAATTGAAAAAGAAAGTGTCCGATTTTTATGCTTCCAGAGCGGTTTATATCAATGATTACCTCTATTTGTTGGGACAAAATGAAATCAAGGTGCTGAACGAAAATAACTGGTTGCAGGTAAATGAACTGGACATTGCCGCGTTTGGTTGATAAAAAATAATATCATCGTACGGGCGGGTAAACCCCGCCCGTACGATATCAATTGTAGGGGCGAGGTCCCCTCGCCCGACGTCAATCCGTAAGGGCGGACCCATGTGTCCGCCCTTTTTTGTTGGAGATTACAAAATGATACAATTGATTTATTGATTATTAATGAATTGTAGGGGCAGGTCATGACCTGCCCATCAAAAATGTAAAAATTAAATAATCGCATTTTGAATTGTATTTTGATTAAATAATTTGAATTTTATGGACAAAGCCGATCAATTGATTTTGGAACAATTAAATAAAGAAGTGCCTCATGAGCGGACTTGTCGGGTGTGTGGGGGGGAATGGAAAATTGAACAGGATGATTTGATTTTTTTAAAAAAATTTATTGTGCCGGTTCCAAAAATATGTCCGAGCTGCAGCATGCGGCAAAAATTGGCTTGGCGTAATGAGCGAGTTTTTTACCGACGAAAATGCAGTGCAACAAGTAAAGAAATTGTCTCAATTTATTCTCCAGACAAAGATTATCAAGTTTTTGATAAGGATTTTTACGCCAATGAAAATAACTGGAATCCCTTGGACTACGTAATGAATTACGATTCGGCAGAGAGCTTTTTTGTCCAGTTCGCTCAACTGATGAAGTTGGTACCTTATGCTAGTCTAATCACGGTAACTAACAAAGCGGATAACTGCGAATACGTCAATCATGGTGGTTGGAGTAAGAATTGTTATATGATTTCGATGGCAGCCTACAACGAAAACTGCCTTTTTGGTAAAAATATTATGCATAGTCGCGATTGTGTTGAAAATTATAATATTAATAAATGTGAAAGTTGTTACGAAAATATAAATGGCTTGAATAATAATAATTGTCAATTTCTCTACAATTCACAGGATTGTTTCGATTGTCATTTTTCGGCTGAACTTAAAAATTGCCAGAATTGTTTGCTGTGTTTTAATTTGCTTGATAAAAAATATTGCGTGCGGAACAAACAAGTAACACATGAAGAGTTTGAACAGGAGAGACAGCGATTACAATTTACTGAATTGAAAGCAGAGTTTTTTCAGATGAGGGCCAGACAAGTTGTTAAGTTTGCTAATATCGTCAATTCGGAAAATTGTTCGGGTGACTACATTAATAATTCCAAAGATAGCCTGTATTGTTTTGGGGTGGAAGGATATGAAAGTTGTAAATATTGCTTTGATGGCGCCGGCGGATTATTTGATTGCTATAACATTTATTCCAGTGGCAATAAAGCCTCGCTGGAATATAATTCATTGGCAGCTCCTGGATCATATAATGTGATTTGTTCCAGTGCGGTGGGAAATAATTCACAGCGGATTGGTTATAGTTTGCACTGTTATGGCTGCTCAGATATTTTTGGTTGTATAGGTTTGAAGAATAAACAGTACTGTGTTTTGAATAAACAATATTCGAAACAAGAATATGAAAGAATAGTCGAAGAAATAAAACTTGATATGCTTTCAAGAGATGAGTACGGAGAATTTTTTCCGGCAAATATAAGTTGGTTTGGTTACAATGAAACAATTGCTCAAGAATATTTCCCTCTAAATAAAGAGGAGGCCCAAAAACTTGGTTTCAAATGGAGTGGTTATGAGGCAGAAGGTAAATTTGACGGTCCATTTTATGAGCCATTGGAAATAAAAGAATATTTTAATGAACAAAAAGCGAAAGAATTATTGGCTGGAATTTTACAATGTGAAGTAACCGGAAAACCATACAAAATAATGGGGCCGGAGTTGGCTTTTTATTTGAAACATAATATTCCGATTCCTAAACGTTCGCCGAATCAACGGCATAAAGATCGGATGGCGTTGAAGAATCCGTATAAGCTTTGGCATCGACAATGTATGTGCGAGGGACAATTGACAATTAACAGAAATCAATTAACAGGGGAAAATGGGTGTCAGCATCAAGGCAGGTGTATAAATGAATTTGAGACAACTTATGCGCCGGAGCGGACGGAGAAAGTTTATTGTGAGGAGTGTTATCGGAAGAGTGTTTTATAAATTTCAAACTCTTTGAAACTCTTAGAAACACTTACAAACTCTTTTAAACTGTGCCGGATGTCACTTCGGAGCCGGAAGTGTAATCATATTCCGACATCTAGAATCCATTTCGATATTTTTTTCTGGATCCTGGATATTGAAGCGGATTACCTTTCAGTTCCAGGATGACGACAGTCATTTTTTTGGTTTTTAAACGTTTTAAAGAGTTTGTAAGGGTTTATAAGAGTTTGTATTTTATCCCCCCCCGTTTGCTACTGTTTGTTAGGTTTGTTATGTTTATAATATTGATTATTAATTAAAATATATGTTTCGAACACATACTTGCGGGGAGTTAAATAAAGAAAATGCCGGCCAAAAAGTAACTCTGTCCGGTTGGGTCAATAAAATGCGTAATTTTGGCGGGTTGATATTTGTTGATTTGCGGGATCGTTATGGGATTACTCAGATAAAAATCGAACCGGAACAGGCGGAATTGGTTGAGTTGGCCAAGGAGATTGGGAATGAATATGTGGTAAAAGTGGAAGGGACGGTGGGAACGAGACCCGGCAAGGAAGGAAATAAAAATATGGCGACGGGTGAGATCGAAGTAGTAGCAGAGAAGATGGAAATACTAAGTCAGGCCAAAGTGCCGCCGTTTGAGATTTTTGCGACGGACAAAGAAGAGCCGGCCGAGGAGTTGCGTTTGAAATATCGGTTTTTGGATTTGCGACGGGAGAAGATGCAGTACAACATTGCCTTTAGAGCCAAAGTGATTCGAATGATTCGAGATTTTATGGACGAACGCGAGTATATCCATATTGAAACTCCGATTCTCACCTCGTCTTCGCCGGAAGGGGCGCGGGATTTTTTGGTTCCTTCTCGTCTGCATCCGGGAAAGTTTTATGCCCTACCCCAGGCGCCGCAGCAATTTAAACAATTGTTGATGGTGGCCGGATTTGATAAATATTATCAGATTGCCGCTTGTATGCGCGATGAAGATCCGCGAGCGGATCGCTCGCCGGGGGAATTTTACCAGCTCGACGCGGAAACAAGTTTTAAGACTTCCAAAGAATTTCAAGACGAGATGGAACCCATGTTTATCCAATTGACAGAGAAAATGGCCGGGAAAAAAGTGAAAGAAAAACCATTTCCGCGAATTCCGTATATTGAAGCACTGGATAAATATGGCTCGGACAAACCGGATTTGCGTTATGAAATGGCCTTGATTGATCTGACTCACTGGGCCAAGGAGACTGATTTTAAAGTTTTCAATAGCGCGGATTGCGTCAAAGCTTTGGTAGTAGATGGAGCGGACAAATTGTCGCGCAAAGATATTGATACTGATTTGGGTGAACTGGCTAAAAAAATGGGGGCGAAAGGTTTGGCGTGGTTGAAATACAATGATGGAAAGTATGATGGCGGTATTGCCAAATTTTTTAATGAGAAACAATTGACTGAGTTGGCGGAAAAATTGAAACTGACCAATAATCAATTAATTCTTTTTGTAGCCGATGAATATTCTGTGGTTATCGAATCTTTGGGTAAAGTCAGAAATAGAGTGGCGGAAAAAATGAATTTGATCGATCCCGACTTGATTGCCTGGGCCTGGATTGTTGATTTTCCGATGTATGAAAAAAATAAGCAAACCGGCAAGATAGATTTTTCTCACAATCCTTTTTCGATGCCCCAAGGCGGGATGAAATCGTTGGAAAAATTGGATCCATTGAAAATCGTGGCCGATCAATATGATGTGGTTGCCAACGGATTTGAGATGGCATCCGGAGCGGTGAGAAATTATAATCCGGATATTTTGCATAAAGTATTTAAAATCGTCGGTTATGGACCGGAAGTTGTCAAAAAGAAATTTGGTGGAATGTTGAACGCTTTTTCTTACGGCGCGCCACCGCACTGTGGTTTTGCCTTCGGGATCGAGAGAATGACAGCGATTTTGTTGGGATTGAATCAAATAAAAGACGTTGTCGCTTTTCCAAAAAACAATCAGGCACAGGATTTGCTCATGAACGCTCCGAGCGAAGTGAGCGATGAACAGTTGAAAGAGTTGGGGATTGAGATTCGGAAAAAATAAAATATTACTCTTACAATACAAGAAGATCCTTGAAAAATATGTTTTCGAGGATTTTTTTATTGACCAATAATATTTTTTTGTCTAAACTAGGCTTTGTGACATTTTTTATTTATTCAAAATATTTATGAAAATTGGCTTGGAAAATAATTATTCGGATGAAGAAGTTGGAACGGAAACTGAAAAAATCGACAAAAGAAAAAAACATATGGGTATGAGTCTGGGAAATACCTGCCATTATATTTCGATTGAAGAGAGATTGATGCAAAGGAGTTTATTGAAACCTACCCCCTATCAACTGGAATTGGCGGAAAAATTGGGATTGTCTCCAGAAACTTACAACAAAATGAATCGACAACAAATGCAGACTTTTTTAACAAATGTAATTCAGGATTCTTTTCGGGAAAAATTGGGTCAAAAGAAAATATATGTCAGGCAAGAAGTAATCGACGAATATGGCAATCGAGGTAAAGTTTATTCGATAAATTATATTAGCCGTATTCTACGAATAGAATATATTGTTGAAGGCAAGAAAAAATATCGGCGAATCACCTATCAGGATATTGATAAACTGAGTCTAGTAAAATAATTTCTAAAAACCCCGCTTTTTAGGCGGGGTTTTTTGCAGGGTAAAAAAATCGAGGGGATGGGATTAACTTATTTTTTCAACAGCGATCTGATCAATCGAGATATCGGTTTGGCCGTAGGTAAAGACGCGATATTCCATGGTGCCGGTGGCGGTGCGGGTAAAGTTGATGGTTTTTTCGGTAAAGCTGACGCCGGCAAAATCAGATTGGGTCAAATCCAGATAACTATACAAGCCATCGCCGCCGACATTGACGGCTTCGATTCTGGCCAAATTACCGGAAGCCGAACCTTCGTTTTTGATGCGGAAGGTGGCTTGATAATTACCGGGAGTTTGATCGGTGGTGTACGGGCCGTAAACTATGTGACTGGCACCTTCGTAAGCAAAAGCTTTGACGAAAATATCTTGATTGTAATTGTCTTTATAAACTCGGCCGATACCAATATTTAGATCTTCAGCTTGATAGATTTCAAAGTCCGGGTTTTTCTTTCTGATCATGATATTGTCAATCATGATATCTGCTACATCAGTAAAATACACGCGGTATTCCATCGTCCCACCGGTACCATGATGGAAGTCCAAGGAAAAATTTTGCCAACCATATGATTCGCCAAAATTTCGACCGAGGATTTCACGATAAGCAAAAGGACTGTTGCCGCCAGGATTATAAACGTCGATTTTGGCGACAGTCAGATGAGTTTGGTTGTCGCTGGAAGACATACGGAAGGTAATTGAGTAATCTTGATTATCCTCGAGGTTGTCAGAATATGGACCATAAACCATATATCCCGCATTGTCATCACCGATTAAGGCTTGCCTGGCTTTCCCACCACTGTAATACATATTTGGGGCGACAGAGCCCGTTTGACTCAACAAATCTTCCGCTTCGTAACTGAAAAAAGTATTGTCACCCAAAGCAATGATATTTACGTAATCAAGATAAACAAGATTGTAGTCACTGTTTCCATAATTATAAATTCGATATTCCAAAGTATCGTTATCATAACAATTGAAATATACTCCAAAATCTTCATATTGATCTTGATAAACAAAATCACGGGGTTTTATGGTGCGAGAAGATGACAATTCCGGATGTTGATGATTGAAAACTTCCAAACGGAGTAAATCTTCATTTGGGAAGTTGTTTTCAACTTTCAAGCGGAAAACCGCGCGATATTGAATATTGGTATTGCGATCGGAGGCGTAGGGGCCGTATTGGACGTAGCCTTGGTCATCCCAATTGACTTGAACGGCGACTTTTTCGGAAGCATTTTCGTCATAGATCAATTTACCGGCTTGTCGGTACAGATCTTCACTTTGATAATTGACGTTATAGTCCGGGTAGAGCAGACTGGTCTCGGTAAAATCAGCGGTAATATCGGTTAATCCATAAGTATAGACGCGATATTCAATCATGCCCAAAGATTTTTTGCCAAATTTTAGAAAGAAATCTTGATAAGTATCTGAAAATTCAAAATCGGTTCCTTTAATAGAGAAATATTCCCATTCATTGGGATCGCCGGTGTTGACCACTTCGATCCGGGCGACAACGTCCGAGGTGGAATTGTCTGAGGTTTTCAGATTAAATTTGGCCAAATAATTGTTGTCGATATTATCGTATCCGACATATGGTCCGTATTGAATAAAACCGGGGCCGTCGGCCACCGTGGCTTGAACGACTTTGCCATTGGAAGCGTGCAGATCTTTGACTACACTACCAATTTGGTGATACAAATTTTCACTTTCATGTTTGCCTTCTATACTGCCGAAGCTTTGATCTTTTTTGATTTGACTTAAAGCAGATTGAACATTGAGACGGCCATAGCCATAGTATTGATCCCAAGTTTGCCCGTTCATATTATTTACTTTGTCGGCCGAGGAGATCAGATAGTTTTTGATTTGCTGATTGGTGAGGTTTGGTTGAAAACTCAGTAATAAAGCGGCGGCACCGGCAACATGGGGAGCGGAAAAAGAAGTGCCACTATAATACACATAAGACTGGTCGCTATCATTGTAAGCGGTAAAAACGGAAATACCGGGAGCCACCAAATCCAACTCTGGACCATAATTGCTGAAATATGTCAGATTGTCATCTTGATCCACAGCGCCGACAGCCAATACTTGATGATAAGCGGCGGGAAAGCGTACACCGGCGGAATCATTTCCGGAAGAAGCAACTACCACCACACCGTGATTATCGGCGTATTCAACAGCATAACGGAGGGAAGAATAGTCGTAATATGTACCCAAACTCAAATTGATTATTTTGGCACCATTATCTGTGGCATAATACATGGCTTGAGTAACATCCCAGAGATCACAACTGCCAGCGAAATTACATACTTTTAATGGCATGATTGTCGCCTGCCAATTCATACCGGCCAAACCAAGATTATTGTTGGTATTGGCGGCGATCACCGAGCTAACGCCCGTGCCATGACCATAGTCATCGGCGGGATTATTGTTGTCGAAAACATAGTTGTAACCTTTGACGTCGTCAACATAGCCATTGTTGTCGTCATCGATATTGTTGTCGGGAATTTCGTCTTGATTGGTCCAAGATAGTCCTTGCAAATCTTCATGAGTAAACAAAAGACCGGTATCAATCACGGCAATGACCATATCTTGGTTACCTTGAACTTCATCCCATACCGTAGGAACAGCCACGTTACGCAGGTTCCATTGGCTGGATAGATAGTAGGTGTCATTGGGGGTGGTAGCCTGTAGATCCAAGACGCCATTGGGTTCGATTTGGTCGGCACCAAGCAAATTTAGACTATTGAGATCAATTTGGTTGTCGGCTCTTTGTTTATTATTGGTATCGGTTGGTAAATTTTTGATTAAAATATAGCCATCTTTGCCGACTTCTATCTGACTACTTTCCAAGTGATTATTGATCAGAAAATTTTCCAGACTAATAGAATCAGAAAGTTTAACGATAATTCCACGAGAAATATCACTGACTTTGGTTTCCGTTTTTGTTTGACCAAGAGCCGGAGAAACAAAAGAAAAACCAGCGACAGCGAGACAGAGGAAAAGGCCGGAAGCGAACCATTTATTTCCTACCATATGATTTTTTTAATAAATAATATTGGATTAAATATAACAGATGGTTCTCTTTTGTCAATTTGGGGGCTTGTTCTCGCATTTTGTCTTTTTGGGGACAATTGACAAGACTATCATTTTTGAGACACACTAAAAGAAATAAAATAAGAGGGAGAGTATATGGAGAAAAAAGTTTGGAGTGGGGTCGGATTGGTGTTATTTACATTGGCGATTTTCGGACAAACCAGTCTGGTACAAGCGATGAGTGATTACGATTATTCGATTTCTCAAAAGTCGGACAATCCAATCGTAAAACAAGGGGAAGAAGTAATCTTGTGGGTGAAAATTTTGAATACTGGAAATGCCACTTGGTATGGCGACCGGGCCAATGAACATGATACTTGTCATACAGATGAAAACGGGGAAATTTATTGCATGGGAGCTTTGGTGGAGCCTTTGCGATTGGGAACTGTTCGTCCGACGGATAGAAACAGCGGGTTTTTTACGCAAGACAATTGGATAGCATCCAATCGAGTCCACAAAGCCGATGAAGAAGAAATAATGCCGGGCGGAGTGGCTTCTTTCGGTTTTTACGCGAGTGTCCCTTATGATATGAACCCGGGAATTTACCGAGAATGTTTTGCGCCGGTAGTTGAAAATACAACCTGGATGGGAGACAAGGGTATTTGCTGGGATATCAATGTCGTGGATAATCCGGAAGAAAAATCCTACAAAGCTGATGCGATCAATGATTATGACACTAGTTATATTGAACTGGCGCCGGGAGAACAAAAGAAAATTACCTTGAAGGCCAAAAATACCGGCACGGAAACTTGGACAAGAAGTGGACAATATCCGATTCATCTGGCAACAGATAAACCGAAAGATCGTGTAAGCGATTTTTATGATAAAAACTGGTTAAGCGAAAATCGTTTGACGATGCTAAATGAAGAAAATATCAAACCGGGAGGGTCGGGCAGTTTTTCATTTACTTTGACCGCCCCCGTCAAAGCGGAGATCGGTGATGAATATTATGAATATTACCGTTTGGTTGCCGAGGGCAAACAGTGGTTGGGTTCTTCGGATTCTTTGGAAGCCTTTGGTTGTGGCGGCAATAAGTTAGGTGAGAAAATGGCTTATACTCAGTGTGCCGGATATTACGACGGTTTTATCGTAGTCGTAAAGATAGTTGACGACGAAAGCAACATTGAGACAAATGTCGGAGAAGAATTTACAATAGAACTGGATTCCAATGGTACCACCGGTTACGCCTGGGATATAGTCGCTCAACCCGATAAAAATATTATCGAACTTGTTGATTCCGGTTACAGAGACGAGTGCCCAGTTGATCTAACCGGTTGCGGTAATCCGCAATTTTGGACTTTTAAAGCTTCAAAAGAGGGGAAAACCCAGTTTGAAATGCAATATCGACGCAGTTGGGAAACGGATATCGAGCCTTTGCAGACCAAGAAATATAATGTTTTGGTATTGAGCAAACTTGAAGCTCAGGAGAATCTGAAAGAAATGGCGGAAAATTTGACGGCGGTAAAATCATTGGAATACAATGGTGAATTCAAGATGTCCAGTGAGGATGAAAAAATTGATATGGACATTGATTTTAGCGGCGGAACTGACGAAAATAATATCAATAATCCGTTGGGATATTTTTTGGTTGGTTTCAATTTGGTTAATGCGGATGAAGATTTGAAATATGCCGGTGACTTGGAATGGCGAACTATCGATAACATCGATTATCTCAAATTGGATTATCAAAGCGAGGTGGAAAATCCTGAGATTAAAAAGTATCTGGATGTGATCAATGATCAATGGATCAAAATGGACAAGGAGACGGATGTCGAGGATTTTGATCTGGGAATGTTTAATGAAGAATTGGGCAATTGGCAGGACAAGTTGACCGACGAACAACAGGAAAAAATCAAAGAACTCAATCAAAAATATCAAATCATGAAGGTTTCCGAGGTGTTGGCCGATACGACGGTAGATGGAGTAGCAGTTTATCATTATCGTTACATGATCGACGTAGCGGAGATGGAACAAATGATCAACGAACTGGATCAGGTGTTGTCGCCGGAGTTGAACCCGTATCGCAATCCGTCGATGGACGAGGTAAAAAATCTAACGGGCGAGATTTGGATTGGAAAGACTGATTTACTGCCCTACAAAATGACGGTGGAAATGGATGAAATGATGGAAGCCAGTGATGCAACGATTGATTTTACAATGTATTTCAAAAATTTCAACCAACCACTGACCATTGAGACTCCCGCGACAGCAAAAACTATTGATGAGATTGCCGAGGATATGGAGAAGATTGAGTAATTGAATAGAACAAGAAAAATATTGATAACAAAAAACACCCCTGAAAAAAAATCAGGGGTGTTTTGAAAAATCGACTCATATTTTTTATATTGTAACTTATTTCAAGAATTGAGATGATTGATTTGGTCGTCAGAAAATGTCTTGAAATTTTCATGAAATATGACAAAAAAATATTGGAATCCTTTGGGGGATGATTTGCCGAACGAAAAGTTGGCAAGCGAGTCAGATAAAAATCAATTAAATAGTAATGACTACTTCAAAGAAGAGGTAAAAAAATATCGAGGAATGGTCAGTAAGGCGGCCAGAGAAAGAATGGGGATTATTTTGGCCGCGATTATTGTTTTGACTTTATTTTGGCAGTTTATGGAAGTAAATAGTCGGATAGTTTTTCCATTAACCATATTGATTTTATTTTTTCTTTTTGCTTTTTATATTGCTAGTGGTGGAAAAATTACGGTAATAGGTTTTAGATTACAAAAAGAATATTACTGGCATTTATATTCAAACGTCATTTTGGAAAACGGATGGCGAATTGATCAAAATGTTTTTCGCGATCAATCTAGTTGGCAAAAGGTTGTTGGTTTATATCCATTGATTTTCCGAAAAGGTGATAATGATCAGACTCTTGAAAAAATGGTTTGGGGTTGGGTCGGAGAATATCCATTTTGGAAGACAATTTTTAGTTATCAAATTGAATTTAAAGACATTAATCATAATGCAAATTACAGGACAGAAAAGGAGTTAATAATGGCCTTTAAGGCTAAAAAGAAAATTTGTAATGGCTATATTTTGTTGCAAGGGAGAGTAAAAGATATATGGCAGGAAAAAGTAGAAGATTTGGTCAATATCGGCGCTGCGGAAATAAATAAAAAACAAATGCCAGAAATGGAATTGATTGATTTTAATCGGGCATTTTTTTGCGTAGATAGCCAGGGCATTAGTAACAATGATTGGCACAGAATCTTTTCTCCGGTAATGCAAAGAAATTTGGTGGAATTTTGGCGTTGGCATAATCGATGTAATATTCTTATTAATAACGATGAATTGTGGGTAGTTACTGAAGAAAAAGTATGGGGAGGGGAAAAAGATGTTAATGAAAACGATCTTTTTGATTACGAGAAAAATTATTCGGAATATAAAGATAAAATAAATCGGTTATTGAACAATTTTGTGGAGATATTAGATAATTGCGATTAAGAAAAAAATATGAGAAGAATAAAAAATGTTGATTTGATAGCATATTACATTGCCATAACGGTCATGCTTATTAGTTTACCGATATTAGGTGAATTGATATACAATCCGACCAATATCAAAAATATTGTCTGGATAATTATCATTTTATTAATTGTTCTTTATATTTATTTCTGGCGAAGAATAGTGAAATATAAAAATTTTGTTCTGAGCGCTCGGTCTAATATTGATGTGCAGCTGAGCAGACGTCATAACTTGATTAATGGTTTGATTGGAATAATTGAAAAATATTCAAGACACGAAGAAAATATTTTACTAAAAAAAGAAAATAAAATAGATTTTAATGTTTTAATGGAAAAATATCCTGATTTGAAGGCGGACAAATTATTTGTTGAGTTGATAGATGCCTTATCAGACTGCGAAAACGAGATAGCTGCGACCAGAGAGATATTCAACGAGAATGTTCTTCATTATAATAAGATTATTCAAACCTTTCCGGGAAATGTGATCGCGGTGATTAATGGATACAAACAAATTAATTATTGGACAGATGAAGAATAAATTTCGAGATAATTTCTTGAAAAAAAATATTAAATAATGGCAGTAATATTGGAGATTTTTTTATGGAAAAAGTAATAATTATCGGTTCGGGGCCGGCGGCGATGACGGCGGCGATTTATACCGGGAGAGCGGAGTTGAAGCCGTTGGTGATTGCCGGGGTGCAGTGGGGCGGATTGCTGATGTGGACAACCTGTGTAGAAAATTACCCGGGTTTTCCGGATGGCGTGATGGGACCGGAACTCATGATGCGTTGCAAACAACAAGCGGAAAAATTTGGTGCCAGGTTTATTTTGGACAATGTGGCGGAAGTTGATTTCAAGAGTTCACCTTTCAAAGTAAAAGTGGGAGACAAGTGGGAAGAAGCGGAATCGATCATTATTGGTGCAGGAACGAAACCGAGAACTTTGCGTTTACCTAGAGAAAAAGAGTTTATCGGACGCGGTTTGTCAGTCTGCGCCACTTGTGATGGCGCGTTGTTCAAAGAAAAAGATGTGATCGTGGTTGGTGGCGGGGATAGTGCGATGGAAGAGGCTAATTTTTTAAGTAAGTTTGCTAAAAGCGTCACTGTTTTAGTGCGTAGCGACAAGGTGAGAGCAAGTAAGATAATGCTGGAACGTTCAGAAGCAAATCAAAAAATAAAGATTATGTACAATACCGAAGTGATTGAATATCTGGGGGACAAGGCTTTGGCGGGAGTTAAAATAATTAATAACAAAACTCAAGAACAATCCGAATTGCCGGCAAATGGATTGTTCTTGGCGATCGGTCACGTGCCAACAACGGAAATTTTTCAGGGGCAATTGCCGATGGACGAATTGGGATACTTGAAGAAAGAAAAAAATAATATGTCCTCTATCGAAGGGGTATTTGTTTGCGGAGACGTGGAAGACGGGCGATACAGACAGGCGATCGTGGCAGCCGGCGATGGCTGCAAAGCGGCGTTGGATACGATTAGGTGGCTGGAGGGGAAGGAAAAATAACAAATTTCCAATTCTCAATTTTCAATTTCCAAACGATATTTTGTTGGGATATTAGGAAAAGATATTAAACAAATTTTTGGAATTGAAAATTAGTTATTGTATTTCAAATCAAGGCGTCATTCTGGAGCCGAAAGCGTATTCGCG
This sequence comes from Patescibacteria group bacterium, assembly GCA_049322675.1. Lineage (GTDB taxonomy): Bacteria > Patescibacteriota > JAHJAL01 > JAHJAL01 > JAHJAL01 > DAIRGB01. The sequence continues at coordinate 38,047 of JBMORM010000010.1, forward strand.
CTTCGACATCCAGAATCCAGAAAGAAAAGAATAAAATATAGAAATGGATCCTGGATATTGAAGCGCCCAGTAGGGCTTTCAGTTCCAGGATGACACAGAAAGAGTTATTAAACATTGAAAATTTAATGAAATTTGGTAGTTTCCAGTAGTGACTAGCTCCGTGAGTGGGGAAGTTGAAAATTATTTTGACTGTAATATTATTGATCAATCTTCGTTAATATCTATGGATGAAAGTAATCAAATAGATTTACAAATGGAGCAGGAATTGGTGGAAAGAGCCAAGACGGACGATTTGGCTTTTGAGCAATTGTACAATCTGTATTTTCCGAAAATATATGGGTTTGTTTACAAGCGGGTTGGCCAAAAACAGATTTGCGAAGATATAGTATCGGAAGTGTTTATGAAAGTTTTTACCAACCTCAAGGATTATCGGGATCAAGGGATGTCTTTTGGTTGTTGGGTTTACAAGATTGCGACCAACAAATTGATTGATTACTATCGAAGCGGTAAAAAGCAAATGGTGGTGGGAGTGGAAATGATGGAAAATATCGGGTCGAAAGAAAACATTGGGGAGCAAACAGCCAACAAGATGGAAGTGGAGGAGATTCAAACAGTTATTTCCACTCTTGCCGAAAATTATCAACAGATTATAAATTTAAAATTTTTTGCGGAACTAAGCAATCAGGAGATCGCGAAGATTTTGAAAATTTCGGAGAATAATGCTGGGGTAATTATTTTTAGGGCGTTGAAGAAGTTTAGGGAGGAATACGGGAAAAAGAATTTATAATTTTCAATTTTCAATAAAGAAGATGTCATTCTGGAGCCGAAAGTGTAATCACGTTTCGACATCCAGAATCCAGAAAGAAAAAATTATTGAAATGGATCCTGGATATCGAAGTGCCCATTAGGGCTTTCGGTTCCAGGATGACACAAAGACAAGGAAGTATTGAAAATTGAAAATTATAAATTGAAAATTTAATAAACATGGAAAATGATTTCAATAAAAAACTAGAAGAGGCGATCAAAACAGGCGTGTTTGATCAAATCGAGTGTAATAATGACGAAGAAAGATCGTTACTTAAAGCAGGAAAGAAAATTTATCAGGCTAAATTTAAAGCAATTCCTGCTGATAACGGTTTTAAAAATGTTCTTTTTGACAGATTAAAACAGGCGCGGCAGGGAGAAGGAAAAACAATGGAAAAAGAAATGGTCAAAGGGCAACAATTTGATTGGTGGGCGTTTTTGACTCAAAGAAAATGGGCGGTGGGAATTGCCTCGTTTTTGCTGGTGGCAATAGTCGCTTCATTGTTGTATTGGCTGCCAGGGACCAAGCAGACGACCGGTGGGATTTTGATCCCACGGGCCCAGGCGGATGAAATGTTTACTTTCAAACCGACAAAAGCGGACAGTATCGGGATTGACGAAGAAAGTGATTTTTCTCTGGTAAGTCAGATTGATTTAAAATTGGCAGATGTTGAAAAGTATTTGGAAGTAGATCCGGCATTTAAATATAGTGTTAAGGAAATTTCCGCACGGGAATTTTTGATTGATAGCCAGGAGAAACTAAATCCAAAACAGATTTACAAATTTAAATTGAAAACAACGACTCAGGACGCGAACGTTTTGGAAAGCCGCGATTTTGATTGGGCATATCAGATCAAGGACGAATTTAGAATTACCGGAACCATACCTGGCGATAAAAGTGATGCTGTGCCACTGGATAGCGGAATTGAAATAAATTTTAATCAGGAGAATTTTGTTAATTTCGATCAGTCAATCGAAATCAGTCCTGCCATACCGGGTCGATTGGAAAAGCATTATAAAACTTTGGTATTTGTGCCGACGGAAAACTTGCAGGCTTCAACTTTGTACCAAGTAAAAGTCAGTAAGTCGATTGTTTTGGATGGAAGTGATAAAAAATTGGCCGAGGATTATACTTTTGCTTTTGAAACTTCCACCGATACTACAAAAGATGGATATTTTGAAATAGAGGATGAGGTTGGGCAATATGGTCCGGAGGAAGTGCCGGGGGTCAAGATGTGGGTCAATATTTTTGACTCAGACGAGAATAAAGATGTGGCGACCAAGTTATTTCGTTTGGAATCGCAGGATCAGTTTTTGGATTTGTTGAACAAACGAAACGAAATTCCGTTGTGGGCAAGTCAAGCGCGTAATCGCGCGCAGGTGGATGTGACCGGTTTGAATAAAGTTGGTGAATATAATTTGCCGATTCATCGTTTGGATTACAATCAGTATATTTTGTTTCCGGATAAATTGCCTATCGGATATTATTTGGCGCAATTTACAGTCAAAGGACAAACTAGACAATCTTTTATTCAAATCAGTAATTTGACCGCATATACTTCGATCAGTAAAACAAATAGTTTGGTGAGAATATATAGTTTGGCGGGACAGAAACCAGCAGCGGGTACGGTTTTAACTATGTATCAAGGCGAACTGGAAGAACAAACAAATGATGAGGGAATTGCCTTTTTTGCGACACCGGAAGTTTTGTTGACGATATCGGAAAAAAGTCGATTTTTGCTGGCGACCGGAGCGGACGGAGAATTGGTAATTCCGATAAAGAACTACGAGCGTGGCCAGATTTTTGATACGGATACGTCGGAGAATGATAATTTTTGGCGATATGTTTTTCTCGATCGCAGCGTTTATCACCCGACAGACACAATCAAATTTTGGGGAATGATAAAACCTCGTGATGCAAATACCGCTAAGGTCAGTAAAGTATCGGTCGGAGTAGAGATGTTTTATCCGCGAACAGATGTTTTCGGAACAGTAGAAGTTGATTTGAATGAAGATGGTATATTTAGCGGAGAATATCAATTGAAGAATATGCCGACCAGTTCTTTGAATTTTACAATCAGGGGTGAAAATGATGAATTGTTGCTCACTTCGTATTTGAATATCGAAGATTATATCAAGCCGGCTTATAGGATTGAATTGTTGCCGGATAAAAAAGCAGTAGTGCAAGGAGAGACGGTAAATGTTCGGGTAAAGGCGAAATACTTTGACGGAACACCGGTCGCCAATTTGGATCTGGATTATCAAGGTTTGACCATCAAAACCGATCAAGTGGGAGAAACAAATTTTACAGTTGAGACCACTGATAAAGCCAATTGTTCCGATTATAACTGCTGGTCAAGTTCGAGCACGATTGAAGTAAAACCATTGCGGGCGGAAGAAGGAGAGATTGTCGGAGTGACATCTGTGGACGTTTTTCCGGCCAAAGAAATGGTGAAGATATCGGGTAAGTATGATGAGGAAAATGGACAGATTGCTTGGAAAATAAATGTTAATGAAGTCGGTTTTGAGCGATTGAATCTGGGTGAAAAAAATTATTACGATGATTATATCGGACAGAAATTACCTAATCATGAAATACAAGTTCAGATTTATGAAAACTGGTGGGAGAAGACCGAAACAGGAGAAGAGGAATATGATTTTATCAACAAAGTGACCAGAAAAAAATATAGTTATTCGAGAGAAGAAAAATTGATCAAAGAATTTGGGGAAAAAACAGACGAAAATGGAGAGTATGATTATGTATTAAATAATTTGACGGCCGGTAAAGATTACACTATGCGGGCAAGCATAGTGGATCCGGACGGAAGACAATATTTCAATCGAGCCACGATTTATTTTGATGGAGGGAACTATCAAAGCATTTTTATTGATTCCTATGGTTTTAGAAAAGACGAAAATGAAGATGTCAAAACATTTAAATTGGGCGAGAAAGTCAATTTGACCATGGTAAAAAATAGTTTTGACTCTATACCGGACAAAACGGGAAGTTATATTTTTTATCAGGCACAAAACGGAATCACTGAATATCAGGTTGGTGATAGTTCAAAATATGAATTTACTTTTGAAGAAAAGCATATTCCCAATGTCAATGTGATCGGAGTTTATTTTGACGGGGCACGTTTTTATCACACCAAAAAAGTATGGAATGATATGACTATATTCTTCGATTATGAGCAGCGCCGATTGCAGCTTGAGGTAAAAGCAGAAAAGGAACAATACGAGCCGGGTGATGAGGCGACGGTAAAAATTGAGGTAAAGGACGAAAATGGCCAGCCAACTCAAGCACATGGCAATATCTCTTTGGTGGATGAGGCGTATTTTGATTTGTTCAATCGGGAACCTGTGGATACCCTGGCTTTGTTGTACTCAAAAGTGGAAGACGGTATATTCTTTAGCGAGACTTCCAATAAACCGTTGACGAAAATGATTTTCCAAGGTGGATGTTTTACCGCCGGGACAAAAATATTGATGGCCGATGGAACCACCAAGGCGATCGAAGATATTCGTTTGGGCGATTTGGTATCAACTTTTGTTAATGAACATTCCAATATCAAGATGACGGACAAGGTAACAAAAATTTTCAACGAAATTTCCGGTGGATATTTGGTGATCAACGATCGGCTCAATGTCACCTCCCACCATCGACTTTTGGTTAATAATAAATGGATGACAGCGGGCGAGATAAAAGTAGGCGATTATTTGCGGGATCAAGACGGTGAGTTGGTCAAAGTGGAAAAAATCGAAACAAAAAGTGGCCGATTCACGGTGTACAACTTTACCACGGAGGCAACTCATACATATATCGCTGACGGAATATATGTCCACAACAGCAAAGGTGGAGGGAGGGAAAGTTTTGAAGATACCGCCTTTTTCTCTTCATGGAAAACTGATCGAAACGGGAAAGCCACCGTCAAGTTTACTTTGCCGGATAATATCACCAGTTGGAGAATTACCACTCAGGGAATTTCGTCCACATTGAGAGCCGGTAGTGGCACCAACAAATTGGTAGTGACTCAACCAATATTTTTGGACATGTCTTTGAATACAAGTTATGTCAATACAGACAAGCCGATTGTTCCTATCCGAGTCTATGGAGAAAATATGACGGCGGACGACGAGGTGGAAATTACTGTCGAATCAAAAACTTTGAAAACAAAAGAAAAGTTGCACGGCAAAGCATTTACGACAATCGAATGGTTGATGCCGGAATTGAAGGTGGGGGAACAGGAAATTATCGTGACAGCAAAAGCCAAAGGACTGACCGATAGTGTCAAGCGTTCATTTGTGGTAAAAGATACACGATTGACCAAACAGATGAGTCAGAGCGTGAAATTGACAGCGGATTTGAAACCGAAACAACAGTCAGAAAATGGCCGGGTGGAGTGGAAGTTTTTTAACGGCGATATCGGATGGGCTTACGAAAATTTGCTCAATGCCAGTTGGCAGGATGGAGAGAGAATTGATCAAAAGCTGGCGCCGGTAGTGGCAGAAAAATATTTGCAAGAAAGTTTTGGTCTCGGATCGGGCGCGCAAAAAGTTGACGAAATAGCCAAATATCAACGAGAAGATGGCGGATGGTCATTGCTTCCCTACTCTGACAGCGATTTGAAATTGTCGGCACTGACGGCAGGAATCGTCCCGGCTGAATGGCAAAATGTTACCGAAGCCAAAAAATATTTTAACAATATTTTGGATAATAAAAAAAGTAATACCACTGAGATAGCCATGGCTTTGTATGGTTTAACAAATCTGGATGAACCGGTTTTGAATCAAATCAATCAGATTTTGAAATGGCCGGAACTGAAGCCAATTGATCAAATCTATTTGGGATTGGCGGCGGAAAAATCGGGCGCCAAAGAATTGGGAAGAAATATATTGCATGATGTTTTGCAAAAAAATGCGAAAACTAGCGGTGACAATATGTTTATTCCACAATCAGACCAATCGGCTCAAGACGAGATCACCAGTCTGGCGGCAATCTTGGCCAATGCCACCGAAATGGACGAAAAGGAAAGCCTGATGAATTATCTGCGAGAGGGTCGGGATGGTGACAATTTGTATCTTTGGGAAAAAATGATCATCACCAAGAATATTTTGGATAGAAACAATGACCTAGATAGCGAATTTACTTATACTGTGGCAGGAAAAAACAAAAAAATAAGCCTAAAAAATAACGAGGAATTTGCTCTGAGTTTGACCAATGAGGAAAATAGCAGTTTGGCCTTTTCTCAAATCAAAGGGAAAATAACAGCAGTAGCGACATGGGAAGAGAAAGCAATAGATACAACAACCGACAAAAATCTGAAAATCAGCCGGGAATACTGGGTCAACGACCAGAAAGTAGATGTCGTCAGAGAAAATGATTTGGTTGAAGTGCGCATATTTCCTCAAATCAGTGAAGAAGCTCCATCTGACGCTTATCAGATTACCGATCTTTTACCTAGTGGATTAAAACCAATTACCAGAACATATACGCCATATTGGGGGAACAATGGAGGAAATTGGAAATGCAATGTGTACTTCCCGTCGGATATTAGCGGACAAAAGTTGAGTTTTATCGTTTATAAAAACTTAATGCACTCCGGCTGTGAGGGTGGATATATCAGTTATTTTGCCCGGGTAAGCAACAAGGGCGATTTTACCCGCGAATCGGTAACGATCAATCAAGTTGACGAGCCAACGTTCCGTTTGACCAGCCAGGAAGACAAGAGATTGGTGATTGAATAAAGTTTGGGTTATATTTCAATTTTCGTAGAGGCGGTTCATGAACCGCCTCTACATATTTTGTGGTTATTTTTCCTTGATTTTTACCTGATAATATGAGATAATATGGGGATTTGGAAAAATCTTAACCTTATCATATGCCGGGAGAAAAACACCAGCAAATAAATCCAAAAAACGAAAGAATTGAAAAATATCTGAAACGATCAGTTGATCGAGGTGCATATCTGGACAAAAAGCAGGTGGTAGAGGCAGCAACAGATGTTTTCCAAAGGGAAAAGAAATTACAGGAAGATATTCTAAAATCTTATGAAGCGAAAGAGATTTCAGAATTTGATTATATCGTTTTAGCAAAAAGAGTATTTGAAGAATGTGATTCGGAACGAGGTTGGGAATTATTAAAAAATCTAAAAATTGAGAATATTGATCCAGTTAGTCTTTTTGGACATAAGGGAGTTGAGAAGCATCAATTGCTTTTCAATGAAATTGAAAGGCAAATTAAAGGTAAAATCTCGAAACTCAATTCGTTTTCAGATAAAAAAGCAATTTTATTGAGAATAGAATATTTGAAAGCACTGGATAAGATTCAAAATAGATGCAGGGAAAATAAAAAAGAAGAATACCAATCCCTTGATCAAATACCCTTTTCCACCAAGAAAGCACAAGAATTATATATCGAAATAAATAATCATTACTCTGAGTATCTTCGGTTAAAAAAACTGAAAGCTCTGGATTTTAAAGATTCGCGGTCGGCAGGAGTAACTTTGGCAGAAAGTACTTTGCAGGAATTTTTTACACCAGAGACTGAGCCACAAAAAGTAAATCATTCGGTGGGAGTAAATATAAATTCTGGTAAGAAAAGGGCTAAACAGTTGAGACTATTAAGAAGGATTCTTGATGAGACTTTAAACGATCCGGAGCAAAACTGGCGGGAGAAGCAACAGGAGTTTGCTCGGGAAGTGGCGATCGATGGGTTACAGAAGGAGATAAAAAGATCTTTGGAGAAAACCAATCCGGAAGCGAGATTGGAGTTTGATGGGGAGAAAGGGGAATTTGTTGTGTATTCCAAAAAATCTACCGATGGCACTGACGCGTCGATTGCCGGCGAAAAAATAGAATTGATTCCAGAAAAAATCACAGGATATATATTTTATAAGCGTAATTCCTCCAAGATTATTAGCGTTGGTAATAGTTTTGTGATTAATGAGGATGGCAAGCAAATTTATGGATTTGTTGACACAAAGCAACACGAAGAAAGGAATAATTATTATGGTTTTGGTTTTTTTCACAATGATGATTTGTGGATTCGAACAAATTCAGATCCAGAAATAGAATTAGATGATAATAATATAATATATTTTGACAAAAATTACGCCAGAAGAGATAAAATTCTTTTTGGAAACAATCATCCTGATGGTGAAAAATATATATTTCTTGTACAGCATAATGGAGAACTAAAGAAAATTTTTGGGATTGATGTAGCTTGCTGCGACGAACCTTCATTTTTTGATAATGAGTTTGTTTTTACGGCAAAAACTAAGGATGAAAAATGGCACATTGTAAAAGAAGATGGATCGAAAATAACGATTCCGAATAGTTTGATACCGATAAGCAAAATATACAAGCCAATCGACAAAATGGTGTTTGTCGCTCATGAACTGGACGAAAATGGTCAATCGACCGGAAGCGTTATTGTGGATACAGACGGAAACAAGATATCACAAAAACACGATTATATAGATTTCAAAGGTGAATATATTTTTTCCGAGTATATTTATATCAAGAAAGGTGATCCCCAATTTAATCCGGACGGACCGGAGGAAATATGGGGAACGACTAGCGGCAGATTAGCCGCGTCGGGTTCGTCAATTAAAAAAATCTGGGGGGTGCAGGACCGTTTGTATTGGGTCAATGGACAGAATGAATTTTTTACCAAATACACGGATATAAAAACCCACAAAGATGTAGTGGAGAAGCTTGGTCAGTATGACAGCAGCAAAATTGAGTTTATTACAAGAATGACAAAAGACGGAGCCAATGACCGGATAATATATCCAGATAATATTGGTTCGATTAAACCGGGGGCGGTAGGGTTGGATTTTATTGATTCAGAAGGCAAACGCCATATACTGGGCGGCGATCGACATTTTTGGAATGTTTTAAAAGTGGAGAGTATTCAAGAAAAATGTCTGGTAGTTCAAGAACACAAAGGAAAAATAACGGTGTATGTCGAAGGTATCGGTGATGTGGGCGGAGAATGGGACAAGATTTATTTTTTGAAAGAATATGAAAATCAACTGTTGATTTGCGGGCGGCGAGGAGACGAGATCGTTGAAGTGGCGGTTGATTTGGATAAAAAAGCGAAATTGACGCCAGAGGAAGCGACCAAATTGAAATTGCTCAATCTGTTAAAAAAGTATGATTGGTTGGCATATGAGGAACGATCGGTGAGAAAAAATAAGTCAAACACCTATTCCAAATCAGGTAAAGAAAAATTGGCCGAAAAATCAGATAAACTGAAAAACGACCGGGAAGAATTGAAGAAAAAAATATTGGATTATTTTGAAAATGATTCAGTCCTGCGGGAAATTTGGCAGAAGTGGGATCCGGAAAAGGATTATCGATCACATTCGAAAAATTTTGCCGACAAAATAACCAAAATGGTACGAACCAGCCCGGAATTGTTTTTGGATTATTTCCGGGCAAAGAAAGATCGAAATGTGGAAAAATTGGCCAGAGAGATGGTGGATTTTGTTTTTAAAGAATATGAAGAAAAAATAGAAAACGAACCGGCCAAGAAAGATCATTGGGTAAAAGGTTTAGCCAAAAATATAATCTCCACTTTGTTGGGAGAAAAAACCAGAGAACAAATTGGTAGCTGGTGGCAAAAAAATTCAAAAAAAAGTTTGAACAAGCCAAATTTGGCTGATTTTTTTCAAGACAGTGACAACATAAAAATATTGGGCGGAGATCCTGAGGAAAAGGGACCGGGTTTGGAAGTGATGAAATTTGGTCGGGAATACAAAGGTTTTATTTATGATCAAATATTGGGAAAATGCGATAACGGGAAAAATTGGAGTAAGATTGATTTTCCGGCAACATTTCTTCTCACCGAACCAACAAAAGAAACCACCGTCACAATCAATGTTGATAAAAAATGGGATAAAATAATTTTGCCAAAACCGGTTCAGTCAGCAATAATTTCGTCGAGAATAAAAGGAATAACCAGCAAGGGAAAAGAAATATCTTTGGAAAAAAGTGGAACGACCAATAAGTTTGGTCAAAGAACGGTTATTTTTAACCCCAAGGACAACATTGCCCAACTGAGATATTCCTGGAAAGAAAATCAGTTTGAGACAAAAATGCTGGAAATTGAAGAATATGATAGTTTTAGAAATAAGTTTATTTGGGAAACTAAAATATCGGATTTGACGTCGGATATCGCCCCAAAAATGGACGAAAATTTTGGGGAGATTTTGGAAAAAATAGAATTATTATCCCCAAAGGGAAAGGTGGAGGCGATTGAAGAATTTGTGAAAAAAATTGGCTACTATGACATGAAAAACGCGGAAACACTGGAAGACAAAAATGATATAACCTTGGATGAAAGGTTGATACTGATGAAATCCAGGATGGATTCATTGAAAAAAAATCCAAAGATGGCCGGCAAATTGGAAAAAAAGTTTGTTGCCGGTGTTTGTGCAGATTATGCTTTGCTGACAGTTGCATTATTGCGAAAGGCCGGCTTCATGGCCGGATATGCCAGTGGTTTTGACGTGAATGGGAAAGTAGCTACTTCCAAGGAAGCTCATGCTAAAGCATTTGTCCTTTGGCCGGATAAAGATGGTAACGCCACTTTGCAACTGGTGGACGGCACGCCCGGCGGAATTGATGAAAAACAACAAAATGAAATAGACGGATTTTTGAATATCGAAACAATCGAAAAAAAAGAAAAAATAACTGAGCAAAAGAAGGAGAGAAAGATAAAGACAGTTAAAGAAAGAGTGCAAGAGTTGATGTCTTTGCGAGTTGAAGATATCGCCAAGATTGATAATGGAGAATTGGAAAAAATATTAAATGATTATCTGGCTCTTGTCACTAAAAAGTCTCATTTCAAAATTGTGGAGCGGGTACTAAATACCTACTGGTACACCGGTTCCGAAAGAAAGGATATGTCAAATCAAGATATCAAAAGAAAAATTCAATTTTTGTTGTTGGAGGAATTTGGTAAAGAGTACAATAGTATTTTGGAAAAAGACAAAAAGGTGGCGAGCGGCAAGGAAATGTTTGAGATGGTGGAAACTTTTATCGATAAATTCAAGAAACAAGATAAAGATTTGGCTACGAGTCAGGCTTTGGAAAATATAAGAATCATAATTGAAACGGTGCCAAAAGGACTTCTTTCCCGACCGGAAAGAGTGGCGATGGAGATTATAGTCAAATATTTGGAAGCAAAGAAGATGAGTAGTCAGTTGGGTCAAAATAAATAAAAAAATGATTGAAAAAATTGATAATGTTTTTGAGAACAATGAAGATAATCTGGGAAAAAACTCCTTTGCAGGCCCAACACAAGATGTCCAAAAACAGAAACCCAATGAAGATTTAGTTTGGATGCGAGGGGTAGAAAGTGGATTGATCATGATGGATCAAGATTTGAAAGAGATTCAGGAAGGAGAATATTTTGAGAAAAAAAGACAGATCGATCAAAAAGAAAAAGAGATTTTTTGGCAGAGGTTGGCATCTTTGAATAATCAAGATATCAATGAAGAAAATGTCGGTGATATCTTGGCGATAGCAAAAATTGGTGAGTGTCTGCGCGGCGAACTGATAAATGATATTGAGGAAAAATCGGCGAATGAAATGGAATTAAAGAATCAGATTGCTGCTCTTGAAGAAAAAAGAGAAAAAATAAGAAAAAACCATTGGACCAGATTAATCCCGATTTCTGACATCGCTTATATTTTTCGACCAAAAGAGAAATTGAGGGAGGTAAATCAAGAGATCAGAAAACAAAAAGATGATTTGTATATTTTATCTAGTAGAAAACAAAAGGATAAAGAGTCCTTGGAAAAGATAAATGAGTTTTATCAGAAAAATACACCAGAGAAATTGTTTGCCGCTAAAGCCAAGAAAGAAATTGGCAAGACAATCGAGGGAGCTTTAAAGTCAATCGAGCAGAAATATGGGGGAAAAATTGAGTCCGACAATCAAATTCTTTGGGATTTGACCAGGCAAAATTTCAAGAAGGAGATTCTTGCCAACGTGGCTAATTCTTTGTTGGATAAAAAATGGGAGGATGATTATCGTAAAATTTTGGAGGAGGCAATAAAAGAAAAGGTTAAAAAAATCGATCAGGAAAAAATAGTTTATAACAAAAAGAATTATAGCTTCGATCCTCAAAAGTGGCTATCTCAAGACAGTGATATATTTTTATCTGATTATGACGATTACGGAGTGAGAAAGGTGGCGGATTGGGATTGGAAAAATTATAGGGGGGTGTTTGACAACGCCCCGATGATCAGAGAAATAATTGACGGATTGGCAATAAAAATCACTCGCAAATTAATGGAAGATGAATTTGTTTTTCATCCCCAGCAAACCAAAGAAATTTTGAACAGGATTATTGAACCGGAAAAGATTTTGCCCTATTTGTTTTTGGGAATCAAGCACAATTGGCTGGAAGGAAACGGATACAAAACGAAAACACATCTTGATTTTTTGACGGAAATAAAAGCCGATTTGAAAAATAAGAGTAATTTTTATCATGCAATCAAACAAGAGACTTCAGTTTTGAAAGTTGCCGATCGTAAAATAGCATACTCTGATGGAGGGGGCGATTTGAAGGTGAAATGGAATCAGGGAGATGAGTTTACCAATCAAGATGCCGAGAGATTAAAGTTGTTTTTTGATCCATCGTCTATGTTTAATCACTTGAGAGGCAAGATTAACGGCAAAAATGATAACGATCCCGACCTTACATTTTTAGTTGCCGACAAACGATGGGTGCAAAGACAGGAAAAGTATTCGCGATTACTTTTGCAAAAAAACATTACTGCTGATTTGGAAAAAAATATCAAAACTGAAAAAGATTTGGCCGGATTTTATCATGATGAGATTAGTTCTTTGGATAGGTTTGCCAATAGAATATTTAGTTTGGCAGAGAATAAAGACGAGGGGGATCGGATATTTCAGGATTTTAAAGACGATTTATCGAAAAGGATGAGTTTCGGCGAAGCTACTTTGAAAGGTTGGAATACGATTTCCGAGAATACAAATCTTGCGAAAGAACAAATTTGGCAGATTTTTTTTGATGGTCTAAAAACTAAAAAAAGTTTTCCGTTTGATCCGCAAATAGTCGGACGCGAATTGGATATTTTTTCCAAGATGGCGGCGGCAGGATATTGTCAGGAACGGATTTTGTTGGATAAATTTGAGGAGCAATTGTTGGAGGTGGCTAATTGGGATAATGTTTTAGGTATTTTTAAGATGGTAAAAATAATGCCCGGGCTGGAGAAAGAAACGGTGCAATCATTTTTTCACAAAGTCTATGATGGCATCAATCACCAAAGACCGTTTGTTAGCTTTGAGGATTGGGTAAAACAATTGGACGAGATGATCAATATGACCGCAATAGATAAAGACGGATTGCCCAACTGGGAAATAGATGTAAAAGAATTTGAGGAAAGTAAAGATATTACCCAATATCAACAGATGATATATAAAAAATTTATCTCCAGTCTTGTATGCAAAATTGATCAAACCCAATCAAACGCGAGGGAAAATGCTCAAATGCTTTCGGAAAAAAGCGGAGTTTCATTGGAAAAAATATACGCCTGGTTGTTGTCTTTGGAAAACGATGTGAGATTGGAAAACAATCAAATTTTTCAGAATTTGTTGGCTGAAGAAAATGAACAATTTTTAATCAAATTTATTGGCGAAATATCCGGATGGAAAGAAGACAAATCAGAAAACAGATTAACCGACGAAGAGATAAATGAGAAGATCAAAATATTTTTGACGAAATGCCCCAAAAAAAATAAAAAATCCATCCTATCGGAGATGGTGAATCTGAGTCGAATGAAAAACCGGGAGAAAAATATCGGACAGACAATGATAGCCTGGATAATAAATAGTGCTGGTAGAGAAAAGAATTTTAATCCCAATAAATTGTCAACTATTGTCTCCATGTTATCAGTTTGCAAAAGATTACACTGGAATACAGAATTTTTACCACTCGGACCCGAATACGAAAAATTGTTGAATGAAAGAAAAATGGCAGTCATGACATTGGATTTAAAGGAATTTAATTGGCAGAACATGTCGGATAATATAATTGAGCAAATGCGAGAATTTTTGGGTCGGGAGAAAGATGAAGTCAGAAATAGTTTGACACAAGAGTTTTTGTACTGTCCCCTGGTGAACAAGAAGATTTATCAAGAGATTTTTGGCAATGATATTATTACCACATTTCTTAATTGTTTACCGAAGTCTCCCGACCGACGGGAACAAAGCGACCCAAAAAAGGAAGCATTGAATCGGGGTAAATATGATCGAGTAACTCCCTGGCTACAATTGATAAGCAATTATTCCGCCGGACTGACATTGACTGAAACTAGTTGGAAATACTGCGGTGAATTTATCAAAAAGTACGGCTTGAATGAAGAGAGATTGTGGTTTGAAACATACCGAGATCTATGGCTAAAGGATAATAATATGGCCGACAAAAATGTATTGGAGAGGATAAATACAACTGGGTTGCAATCGTTGAAAGACTTGGAAGAAAGCAAGAAAAAAATCGAAGATGGACTAATCGGCGACAAATTTGAACTCGATTTCACCAAATTGAATAATTTTGAGAAATCAATGTTGGACATTATTTTGGGATTGAGCAGTCATAGTCACAATCAAGGAAAACTTTCTCTAGAAGAAGTAATTGATAATTTTTTACTGGAGAAAGACAACATTAGAGACCTGACGGAAAAATACAAAATATTTTCTTATGATGTCAAAAAGTTGGGCGAGGCGGCGGAGATGCCGGCCGAAGATAAAGAAAAATATCTCAATATCATCAGTCAAATTAAAGAATTTAGAAAAACCGATTGGCGAAAAATTTGGTCGGGAATGGTTGGAAAAATGACCGGAAAGGAACTAACGCAAGATGAATTCGAGCGAATTGACAACAGGCAAACGTTGATGGATTTGTTGAAATTGATAACCGAGAACAAGACTGAATTCACCTATAAATACGAGGCTTTAATCAAAAGAATTATTTGGAATACCGTATTAAAGAAAGATTTTCCGACTGAAGAGATGGCTAGCCAACGTCTGAAGGCGTTGGGAAATCCGGAGAATATTGAACAGGCTGAATCATTGTTGATAAACAATGTTTTGGAGCATGCAATAATCGGGCATATCGAAGATGGTAGCGAAGGAAAAAATAGTCTGGGAGAGATATGGGGAGAGGAGTTGGCAACAATCATGTCTCGACCGGAGACGCAAAAATGGTTGGTGGAAATATTTGCCCCCGAAAAAAATTTATTGGCGGAATTGCGCACAAAACGAGACCGAATAAAAAAATTATCAGAAATAACCGAGATCAAATTTGTTCCCGGACGGGATTTTTTGGGTAGTGTCGCCGCATATATCGGCGACGCCTGCTATTCAAAAAAAGTACAGTACATGAGTTCTTATGACGGTATCAAAGGACCATTGGTTATGCCCTATCGCATTATCGTCAATAGAGAAATAGTAGGTTCGGTTTTGATTTTTGAACTCAAAGACGAAAAGGGAGAAAATGACGCTATGTTGGTGAGAGCTTTTAATATTCCGAAACATGCAAAGGATTTTGATATGAACGAACTGATAGAAAATTTCTTGAACGAATTGGAGCCAATAGCCAAAGAAAAAGGATATCGAAAAATTGTTGTACCCGGCAAGTCGCAATCCGGATCGATCAGTAATTCCGAGGTGATAAAAAATATATTTATAAATACTTATACGAAAGAGGAAAATAAGATAGAATTGAAACAGGAATTTGATTTCAATGGTTATCCGTTGAAAAATGACTGTTATGTAGCAAGGGAGATTAAAATATGATCATTTTTTTAAATTGGTATTATCGGACTTTGACCGTCGGACTGGCGGGGATTTTTTTGGATATATTTAGCACGATATCTCAGTCGTTCGCCATATCGATTATGGCCAAACATATTTTTGAACCTCTTTACCAGGATTACACTTACGCCGGACGAGTGATCGGATTTTTTATCCGGTCGGGGAGGATAATATTGGGACTGATAGTAGAATTTATTTTTCTGCTTATTATCGGCTTGATCATGATTTTATGGGTCTTGCTGCCACTGATTATAATTGGAAAAATAATTTTTATACTTTTTACGATGTGGGGCTAAAGAGCAATTTCCAATTTCCAATTCTCAATTTCCAAAAAATATTTTGTTGGAATATTGGGAAATTGGTTATTGGAAATTTATTGGAAACTGGAAATTGGTTATTGGAAATTTTATGAATAAGTTGAAGGTTGAACTCATTGATTGTCAAAACTGTGCGGTGAATAACGGCGATAGTAATTGCGTGTATTGCAATGGCAAGCAGTATTTGGCCAAAGCAGGCGGCATGATATTGTTTTGGGGGCCAAGTAAAGATCCGACTTTTATCAAATCGCCGGAGTATTTGCGTTTTAAAAAAATGACCAAGACCTTGATGTTTTTTGCCAATTTGATCATGTTGATTTTGACGACGGTGATTATGGCGATTACTGCTTTGAAGGGCGGACAGAATTTTGTTTTGGATATTTTGGTAAAAAGTTCGCCGGCCACTTTTTTGTGGTGGGTGTTGTCGGGATTACTTTTGATAACAGCTTTCAATTATTTTTATCGGGAAGCAAAAATTAAACCGGTCAGGGATTTTGGACCGGTACCGACACACGACAGTTTATTTCGACGCGTGGATATTGCAAAAGCGTTTGACGGGGATTTGGTGACGACTTTGAATTTGGCGATAATATCTGCTCATAAGGCCAATAAGACCCCAAATATTTGGTGGCTACTTCGAGAATTAATGAGCGACAACAAATTTTTGTGGATGATTGTCAAAATGGAATTAAATCCGCAACTTATTTCCGGTTTTGTCGATTTTCGCTTGAACAATTTTGAAAGCCGAGAAAATTGGGAAAAAGATTGGGACAAAGTTTTGCTTGAGGCTTATCTGGAGGGAGCTCGCATGCGAGCGGACGAGATTTCCTTTAATCATTTGTTTTTGGCCATGATAAAAGCAGATCCGGAAATCGCCCACATATTTGATGAACTGGGGCAATCCCCACGGGAAATTGAAACAGTTTGTCTATGGCAGGAAAAAATAAATAAACAAATCGCCCGTAATCGGGAATATCGGGAAAAATCTCGTTTCAAGCCGATGGGGCACATGAATCGGGCCTGGACAGCAGTGCCGACACCGATATTGGATTCTTTTGGTCAGGATTTGACAGCCATGGCCAAATATGAAGCGTTGGAGAGATTAATCGGAAGGGAAAAGGAAATTTCTCAGACGATGAATGTTTTGGAAAAAATGTCCAAAAATAATGTTTTGTTTATCGGTGAATCCGGGGTGGGAAAATCAACGATTGCCAATGGTCTGGCCTACAAAATGGTTTCGGAAGAAGTGCCGGAAATGTTGAAAGACAAGAGATTGATCAATTTGAATATAACTCGTCTTTTTAGTTCAGCGGGAGACGGGGCGGAAAGATTATTTTTGGGCGCATTGAACGAAGTAATACGGGCCAAAAATGTGATTTTATATATCGATGATTTACATTTGCTGGCTGGCATCAAGACACGTTCGGGCGGACCGATGGATGCTTTGGCAATTTTGTCGGAAACTTTGAGTAAATATCGGATTCAATTTATCGCTTCCACCAGTCCGGAAGGTTATTCCAAATATATCAGCACTTATGACCAAATAGTTTCCGAATTGACTTCGATTGAAATACCGGAAGTGGACAATGAAACAGCAATTGCGATTTTGGAGGAGGTCACGCATCGGATTGAAAATCAAAATCAGGTGCTAATCACCTATCCGGCGTTGAAAATGGCGGTGGAATTGTCAGCGGATTTGATTACCGAGAAAAAATTGCCATCCAAGGCCTATGATCTTTTGACAGAAGCAGCGGTAGTGGCTCGTAATCAAAATAAAAAATTAATGACCAAACAAGATATCATTAATTTAATGCAGGAAAAAACGCATGTGCCGATTGCCCAGGTAACGACAGAGGAATCAAAATTGTTGCTCAATTTGCACGATGAATTGCACAAACGAGTGATCGGTCAGGAATTGGCGGTCAAAGAGGTAGCGGAAGCGATCAAACGGGCAAGAGTAGGATTGAAAGATAAAAGCAAACCGATTGCCTCATTTTTGTTTGTGGGACCAACCGGAGTGGGAAAAACAGAGCTGGCCAAAGCTTTGGCGGCACTATATTTTGGTGATGAAGAACGAATGATCCGTCTGGACATGAGTGAATACCAAGAGGTAAGCGATATCAAAAAAATAATCGGCGCGCCGCCCGGTTCGTCGGAATTCGAGGAAAGAGGTTATCTCACCGAAGCAGTGAAAAAGAATCCATTTAGTTTGGTCTTGTTGGACGAGTTGGAAAAAGCTTATCCCAATATTTTGAATCTGTTTTTGCAAGTGTTGGACGAGGGAAAGATCAAGGATAGTCTGGGACGGACAGTGAAATTTAATAATACGATTATAATCGCTACCTCCAACGCGGGAACGCCCAAGATTCAGGAAGGGATAAAAAATAATCTGCCTCACGAACAGATCGAAGAACAGTTGATGGAAGAATTGAAAAAAGTGTATCGACCGGAGTTTTTGAACCGGTTTGACGGAGTGATCATGTTTGAACCGCTCAAAGTGGAGGAAATATTACAAATTGCCAAATTGATGATTGCCAAGATAAACAAGTCGTTGGCCAACCAAAAAATCACCGTGGAGGTGATGGATGAGGCTTTAAAATCTTTTATCGCCGGCGGTTACAATCAAGAGTTTGGCGCCAGGGCGCTGTATCGCACTTTGCAGGACAAGGTAAAAAATGTGATCGCGGAGAAGATGCTGACGGGCGCACTAAAAGAAGGGATGAAGTTGACCATCGTCAAAGATGGGGAGACGAAGGTGGAGAGGGGGTAACAAAGACAATTTCCAATTCTCAATTTCCAATTTCCAAATATATTTCGAGGGGATCATATAAAACTTAGCAAACATATCAAACCTAGCAAACTTAACAAAATTTTTAAAAAATACAGCCGAAGGGCTGTTTTTTTAGAGTTCGGACACAACTTGAATGTTTACACTTTTAACTTATCACCTCACACGGGATCTGTTGCAAGCCCGTAAGGTAAGAGGCTCCTACTCGATCGTGGCCGGAGAGGACGGCGTAAACCGGGCCGCAGGCGAGGTTGATTTGAAACAATTTGATCCGGCTGGAATTTTTGTTGGGACTGAAAATTGTTTCAATATTCATGGGAAATTGCGGGATAGTAATTATTTGTTGAAAGAGATTGAGAAAATGTTGTTTTTTGTAATCCAACAAGCGACGATCGGACAAAATTCTATTTACCCCTACCCAACTATATGCGACATCCCGGTTGGTTGATTGTTGTGAATTGATGGAAATGGGGCGAAAGGAATATTGTCTGACTCGATGCCGAAGTTGACGCAGTCGCGTGGCAAAGTCGTTGGTAAGAGTCAGGGGTTGATCGGCCTGTATAACTTCAATTTGTAAACACAGACTCTTGTATATTTCCAGGCGGGAAAGCCGGTTTTTGGCGAGATTGTTTAATTTGATAGATTCGAGGGAAGACATAAGACAATTTTTAATTTTCAATTTTTCCCCTCACGGGGACCAGCTGCTGCCGGTAATTTTCAATCAATTTTCAATGTTTCAATTTCACAATTTTCAAACAAAAAGATGTCATTCTGGAGCCGAAAGCGTAATCGCGTTTAGACATCCAGAATCCAGAAAGAAAAAATTTAATAAATTAAGGAAATGGATCCTGGATATTGGAGCGGATTACCTTCCAGTTCCAGGATGACACAATACATTATTATCATTGGAAATTTATTGGAAATTGAGCCTTGGAAATTGGAAATTTTTTACTCAAAATCTATATCTTCCAAATCCCAAGGTCGTTCTTGGCGAATATAATTGAAAATGGGAGCCAATCTTAGTTTCCAGGGAGTCAGAAGGGCTTCCCAGATGATTTTGTTGCTCATTTTGGATTGGCCGAAGGTGCGATCGACAAAGGTGATGGGGATTTCTTTGAGGCGCCAGCCTTTTTGCCAGGCTTTGTAGTGCATTTCGATTTGAAAGGCGTAACCTTCGGAGACGACATCATCCAAATTAATTGATTGCAAGACTTCACGACGGAAACATTTGAAACCGGCGGTGGTGTCGTGCAGGGGCAAGCCGGTTACTAGGCGAACATACAGGCTGGCAAAGAAACTTAGTAAAAATCTAAAGACGGGCCAGTTGACCAAGCGGCCGCCCTTGATATAACGGGAACCGATAACCAAATCATTGTTTTCAATGTGAAGAAAAAAGTTTTCCAGTGAGGCCGGGTCGTGGGAAAAATCAGCGTCCATCTCCATGATGTAATCAAAATCATGTTTGAGGGCGTATTTGAAACCCAATTTGTAAGCTGTGCCCAAGCCAAGTTTGCCCGGACGTTGGATCAAAATTAAGTTTGAATATTGCGATTGGAGATTTTTTACGATAGTGGCGGTACCGTCAGGCGAATTGTCGTCGATCACCAAGACATAAACATCCGGAACCATGGTAAATATCTCTGCCAGCAAATCGACGATGTTGTCTTTTTCGTTGTAAGTGGGGACGATGACGATTTTTTTATTTGTTTTTGTTTTAACTGCTTCCATGTTTTTTATTTGTTTTTGATTTTGGATAAAACGAAGTCAAAATCAGATAAATCAGCGATAATTACCTTTTGGTTTTTGTCGACGATCTTCTGACACAAGTCACAGTGAGATTTATTTAGTTTTCTTTTGACGGGTTTTTTTCTTGTTAACATGTTTGGTTTTTATTTTATTGGTTTTCTTTGATTTTTTTGTCGGTTTCTTTGGCAAGTCTGAATCTTTATCATTGTTGATAGTTGTCGGATGCATGGTTGGATGCGGGGCGTAAAAGAATAGATGATAGACAACCCAAATCGCTGATAACAAGGAAACAATAATTGAACCCCACTCGAGCCAGGAACGATGATAGATAAATTGGACTTTGGCTTTTTCCTGGATATTTTCCGGTAAATGAACATACATCAGATTGGGGCCGGCTTTGTGAATAGTTAGATTGGCGGAACTAGTAGAATCGCTGATTTTGGCGGACCAGTTGGCAAAATAATTTTCTTTGAGTAGGACACCTTTGTATCCTGTCTTGTCCAAGATCACTTCCCGCAGATGAGGATCGTTGATAGTTCCGGTTTGCTGGATAAAATCATCACCTTGGTCGAGATCGAGAACATAATTCAATAAGTTGGCCACGAAACGACCTTCGTTTTCCGTCGGATAATTGTTGTAGTGATACAGCAAGTTGAGTCCACTAAAAACCACTTTACCTTCTCCCCTATTCAGGCCAGAAACCACAACTTTGTCATGATTGAGAAGAATCGGAAACGCGTCCGCTCGAAGTTCATTTGGTTCGGCATACAACATGCTCCATGCCAGTTTTTGATCGCCATAGATCGCCGGACCAAATTCATTTAGATCTACATTTTGAAATATTTCCGACAAATTTCCCGCTTTGAAGTCCCAGGTGGTGCCAAATTGACCGGGGTTTATTTTTTGAACAGGCGCGGGCAAAAAGGCAATCACTCCCTCCGGTTTGGATAAAATACCGGCTGACTCTATCATAACTTTGCCACCGGCGTAGGCATATTGATCCAATAAACTAAAGGCATTTTCTTTTTCCAGATAATTGAAGTTGTTTAAGAATATTGCATCAAATTGTTTGAGATCGTCGATAGTGTACAGATCAATCATTTGATTGCCACGGATAGGAATTAGTTTATCGCTACCAATATTTAGTTTGGCGAGAACGAACAAGAAATTGCGATAGGCAGCGTCATCACCGATTACCAAAACGGTTTGGGCGTTGGTGGCCTCGATGATTGGTCGCGGTTTGGTATATTCATAGACATCAAAACGTTCCTCTTTGATCGGATTATTGTTGGTGGATTTGAGTTGAAATAGTTCGGGTAATTTTTGAAATTTTTCGAAATTGAAATTGGGGTATGAGACCGAGAGCCATTTGACAGCAAACCAGTCTAAAAGAAATTTGGTCTCATTGGTGTTGTCGTTGAGATGGAATACAGAATCTTCAAACCAAAATTTGTCATTGCTGTTTAAAAGGGCCTGAGAATAATAGTCGCGGGTTTGTGCCAAAAATGGAAAATCATAATTGAACCAGACAGCAACAAATGAATTGTTGTGAGCGTAACGATAGAGAGAATTGGCGGTATCTGCGGGTAGAACATCTTTTAATTCGTTTTTGACAACGTCTTCTTTATTAAAATTTCGAAAAACGGTATTGATATTAATATTTTTAGTAAAAGAGATAAACGGATAATATTGATTGATGGTAATGGCGATCAAGATGGCCACGACGGCAAAACTGATTTGGCGGACGACTACGCTTTTGATAGCAAAATGATAAGCAAGTCCAAATAGGATCGGCAGACCCAGACTCAAAAAATAAAAAGTGTCAGTGGGCGGAAGGGAAGCATTGTATAGATTACCGGGAAAACCAAAGTAGATCGATAAACCATACAAGGCAAATAAGATATTCATAAAGAAGAAAGCTTTTAAAATACGCCAGTTGTCCCAGGGCAAGATCATTTTTTCGCGGCGACTGATAGCAATGAGCAAGAATATGCCGATCAAGGGTAAAACCAACCAAGGAAGAAAAGCGCCGTAACCGCTATCCATCCAGGCGATGCGATTGTTGAGAGCCGTGCCGTTTTGAAAGAAGCTAAGAATCTTGAGAGGTTGATGAAATGATTCGCCACCGAAAAAGCCTTCGCCAAAGACTTGTTTAATACCGGTGGAAACTAAAAACGATAAGAGAGTAAAGCATGACAATAAGAAGGCGGGGAGATATAAATCTTTGAGCAAATCGTAAAATTTACGAGTGAAACCGAGTAGCCACCAGGCGATAAACACCAGGGTAAATACGGTTAAACCGGTAATAATATAATGTCCTGAAAGGGATAGAGTAATAATTACTAAAGTGAAAAAGTATAATTTTTTGGAGGGGTTGGGTTGGCTCAAATAGCGAACCACAATCCACCAACTCAAGGGTAAAAATGAGGTGGCAATAAAACGGGGAATTTCACCCATGGCGAATCGGCCCCAAACGGCCGGCATGGACAACATCAAGAGACCGGATAAAAATGCGGCCAAACGGTTTTTGGTGGATTCATAGACCAACAAATAGCTGGAAAAAGCGATTATTATCACGGCCAATATCGAAGCCAGATTGATAGCCAGTTCATAAGAATTACAGATCAAATAAATAGCATAGATTATAAAATACGGGACCGAGCTATACCACAAGAACATTGGCATACCGTTGGCCCAGAGGTGATTCCAATCGAAATTGGGAAAATACTCAGCCAAAAATTTTATTTTGCTCAGATGGGCGTAGGAATCGGTGCCAATCGGATAGTCCTGCCAAAAGCCGGCGACATAACTGATATAGACGGCGGCGGCGGCCAGAAGCAAGAGATCGATGGCGATAATTATTTTTTGACTAAGGTTTTTCATTTTTTATATTATTTATTATTTTGAGACAAATTTCCAAGGATCAATTTCCAATTTCCATTAAATTTCCAATGACCAATTTTCAAACAAATAAAGAAACAATATAATTCCATATTTCTACAAGGTTATAATTGTTTGGAAATTGGAAATTGAGCCTTTTTTGGAAACTGGAAATTGGAAATTGGAAATTAATAATTTATATTCGGATATTTCGGTCGGGCTTTAATGGCCAGAAGCAGCCCGAGGTTGAACCATTTTTCTTCCAAGATTTCGTAACCGATAAATTCCATCAGGTGGCGTAATTTGCTGCCGTCGAAACGCTGGACGTGGGAATCGTCCCAGACTCCCCCACCGAGGTTGCCGGG
Organism: Patescibacteria group bacterium; assembly: GCA_049322675.1. Taxonomy (GTDB): domain Bacteria; phylum Patescibacteriota; class JAHJAL01; order JAHJAL01; family JAHJAL01; genus DAIRGB01. The sequence continues at coordinate 61,803 of JBMORM010000010.1, forward strand.
CAAGCGGGTCCAGATTTCCCAGCCAAGACGAAAATGCAGGTTTTCCGCCGGAACCAAAACAATAACTTGTCCGTCCGGCTTGACCATGCGTTTCATATCTTGCAGGATTTCTACCGGATTTAAAACGTGCTCCAAAGTTTCTAAAATCGTAACTGTATCAAAACTTTGATCATCAAATGGAAATTGGTCACTGGCGGCGTCATAGACGGAAAAATCGATGTGAGGATATTTTTGACTGGCGTATTGGATAGCGTCAGGAGAAATGTCGATTCCGGTAATCTGAGCATCGGTGTATTTTGACAATTCATTGGTAAAAGTACCGCCGGCGCAGCCAATATCCAATAATTTACCCTTTGTGCCTCGCAACATGTGACCGATTTTTTTGAAACGATGTTGGTGATAAATACGTTTGATCGGGTGTTTGGCAATACTGTCGTCATAATAATCGCCGGTAATCGCAGTGTGGATTTGGTCTAAAACTTGTTTGTTGATTTCTTTTTCCATTTTGATATTTATTTTATTTATTAATTAATTTTTTATATTCTATTATGCACAAATTTCCAGTTTCCAGTTTCCAAACGAATCTAATTCTCATTCAATTTCCCTGTATTTGTTTGGAAATTGTGCCTTGGAAATTTACTGGAAATTGGAAATTGATCATTGGAAATTGTATTAAAGAATCATTTAGTCAATCAATTTCTTCTGCCTGGTTTTAAGTAGCCAAAGCAGGAGAACAATTGTGACAATCGTAATACCCGCACCTAACATGAAGCTGTTGTTGGATCCATAAGTAAAGGTAATGGTTGAATTTTCCAGATTATTTGGAGTAATAGCGACAAAATTTGGTCCGATTGATTCGATTTTGACAGTTTTACCGTCCTGATCGACTGCTTGCAAGCGATCATCAAAGTTCATTTTGAAGATAATTTTTTCATTGGTTTTTAGATTGGAGAATTTGACTTGATACTTGTCGGAATCAATTATTTGGTAGCTTAGGCGATCATCTTTTTGGTCAGGAATCATCTTGGCAAAGGCGTTGATGGCTTCGGAATTGGATTTGCTGTCGATTCGGCCGTAAAAAGGATTGGAACTGGGATCAATGATATTGAATAAACTTGGGGAATAACCGGGTGAGTTAAAAAGTTTGAAACCGCCGTCGGCAAACTTTGTTACCAAATCAAAGTCGGCGAATCGTTCATAATTTTCGTAGTCAACGTAGTGAGTACCGCTTTCGGGGTAGTTGACCAGGATGTATTTTATATTAAGAATTTTTAGCCAGGATTTGAGCAATTGAGGATCTTCGCCCTTGTTTATTTGATAGGAGGCGTCGGCCCACCAGGGATTGGGCTGGGCATTGTCGGCACCACCACGGATTTGCGGAACATCACTAAAGACGTTGAGCCAGAAAGCCGGAGTACCGGTGAGATAGACGCGATCGCCGGTTGACAGATCGATATTTTTGTTCAACCAAGTGGCGATTTCATATTCACTGGAATGATTCATTTGGTTGGGCTGAGCGATAAAATAAGGGCGAGAAATATATCCGTAGGAAATAACCAAAATCAAAACAAAAATCGCAATTTTGGTAATGGTATAAAGCGTGTATTTTTTTACTCCTGAATATTGAGTGAGAATATGACTCAATAAACGAGTCAGAAACATAGCCAACAAAATTACAAAACCCATTTGCCCTTCGACCAGATAACGGTTTGGTTGGGAAAACAGGGAAAATCCGGTATGGTAATAGACGGCGCCGACAGCGAGAAAGATAAAAGTCCAGGCTCCGATCAAGAACCAGCGGAAAGAATTGTCGCTACCCATCATTTTGTGTCGTAGAAATAGGGCCAAGGGCAATATTCCAAATAAAACAACCAGAAAGACAACCAACATTGGAGGAAGATGGATCGAGTTTTCCGGGTGAATATAGCTACTTTGCAAGATTGATTGGACAAAGTTGAAATCGTAGGAGAAGGCGGTAAGACCGTAGGCAAAGAGGCCAATAAAGAACAAGCGGCGATAATTGAAATTGAAAGTATAGATGGCGAATTTTCCCAAAACCACTAGGACAATAATTACAATCAAGGCATAGGCACCGAAAAGATTGGACAAACCAGTCAGAGCGATAAAAATAGCAGCTAGGATATAATTTTTGATATCGGGCGAGCGAAAACTTTTGATAAAAAATAAAACGGCCAGGGGAGCAAAAAATAGAGAAACCAAGTGGGGACCTTCACCAAATTGCGAAAATACGATCCAGTGATAGGGAGGATAACCGGCAATGCTGGGACCACCGGCGATTTGCGGGATAAAGAGGTAGGCAACCGACGGCAATAGAATATACATCAGGGCGGCGAGAAAAGCAGTCGTTTTTTTATTGTTCAAATAATAGGTAAAAAGATAGATACTAAGCGGGGTCAGCCAGACAAAAAATGCCACAATCAGACGATAACTATAGGAAACATCAAGCTTGAACAAGTAAGAGACCAGAGCGATCAGATACGGCACAAACGGCGGATAGGTCAGGTGAACCGGGAAGCCAAAGTACCAGAGATTATTCCAACTGGCGCCGAAGTGTTCCAAAATATATCTGGCATTGACCAAGTGGGCGCCTTCAATATTTTCAATAAATCTGGAATATCCGGGAAGCAGCAAGGGATAAACCAGCAGACCGGAAATAACCAGCAGGACTCCGAGTAAAATACTGTGAGAGACGTGGATAAGGTTTTTATTTTCCGGATGAATGATTTGGGGTTCGACCGGGGGTTTATTTGATTTTTTTTGTTTAGACATCTTTTTCAATTAACAATTAATAAGTTTTCAATTTCCAGTTTCCAGTTTCCAAAAAAGGCTCAATTTCCAATTTTCAAACAAATGCATTCGAAATTGTATTACTACTGTGTTTGTTTGGAAATTGAGAATTGGAAATTTAGCCTTAACTGTTGTGTGCTTTAACTTTTATGAAGTCAGTATGATGAAGTATGTATCGATAGCAAAATATCCAGTAAAAAATCAGCCAGCAGATGACAAACAAAGTACTGATGTAATCGTGAAAGACGATGGAGGCCATTTCGCCAAGATAAAAGGCAATCATAGCAACTAAGCTGATGCGGACGAGATTTATAATGATTGTTCCCAAAATTCCGATGGCGATTGTTTCCAATTTGCTATTGAGAGTAAATGGCCCTTTGAGGCCGACAAACATACTGATAAAAAGCAGAATAAAACTTTGCCAGCCGATACAGTTCCAACTGATGAAAATATTGATAGGATTGCCGTCTTTGATGATTTGCAAACCGGTGAGACTGGAAGAAGCTTCGATGCCAATCAGTTTGAGGGTGGAGACTACCATTTTGGCTTCAAAGGGAACGACGTGATATTGGAGAATGCGGTAAAGTTCGACTTTGCCAATGATCGTCGTGATAAATTCATTGAAAGTACTCACAAACGGCATGACCAAAAATGTGACACAGGCCAAGATAATAATGATTTGAAAGTTGGAAAAGCTAACAGTTTTGATTTCCTCCAATTCTCTTTCCAGATTGGTGAGACCAGTAGAAATCGCAGCCAAATTGGCTTCTCCCTTTTGTTCCTTCCGCCAAAATTTCCAGCTTTTGAGTTTAGTAAATAGTTTATTAATTTTATTTTTCATATTTGTTTTTTTGTTTTGAAATAAAATATAGTTTCGTGTCATCCTGGAACTGGAAGGTAATCCGCTCAAATATCCAGGATCCATCTCCTTAATTTTCAATTTATAATTTTCAATTTTCATTAAATTTTCAATGTCTCAATGAATCAATGTTTCAAACTGTGCGTCATTGAAAATTAAAAACCCTGGATTCTGGATGTCGAAGCGCGATTACGCTTTCGGCTCCAGAATGACAACATTTTTTGTCTGCTTCAATTTGATTTATTAAGTTTAAAAGAGTTTGCAAGGGTTTATAAGAGTTTCTAAGTGTTTGTTATTGTTTGTTTTGTTTCTTCCTCGAATACCACCACCCAAGTAACGCCGGTACGCCTAGTAATAAAGTTGCTTCCGGAACGATAATGTGGGGGCAGGATAAAATGGAAATGCCGTTGTTGTACTCGATTACCAAGTCATCGCAGCAGCAATTGGTAGTACAGCGAGGAGAACTGGAAGAAGCGATAGCAGTGGCGCTTTGACCATTGGGACTTTTTAAGTACCAGGTAAGGTTACTGCCATTAAAATTAACCTGGAAACTGTCTACAACGCGTCCGGGGGTAAAGGTAGCCGGTTGTCCCCGATTGATTGGCGTGGGAGTAAATTTGTTTTTACTGCCGATAGCAATGGTAAGATTACTGTTGTACAAATTTTCGTAACCAAAATGAGCTGTGTATGTTCCGTCATTATTGGCATCGACACATTCCAAAATCGGATTGACCTTTTTGATCGGACAGACGGATTGAGCGGTAATGTGTTCGGTATCGGAATAGGCAACAATTACACCACCTTTGTATGCCCCGATGCGATAATAATAACTTTGACCTTGGACAATACCCGTGTCTGTATAGGAGATGGTAGATTGACCGGATAAATATTGATAATAACCATCTTCCGGATAGGTTAATTCGGGATCGGTAGTAGAACGAAGCAATTTGTAACCATCAATAGTTTGATCGGTGTATTTTGTCCAATTCAATTTGATACTGTTGCAGTCATTGGCGGCGGTTAAAGCGATTGTTTCCGGAACTTGGCAGTCAACATTGCCGCACAAACTAATACTTTGGATACCTTCCTGGGTGTTGGTCAGTGTCAGACCACTTCCGGATGTCAGAGTAGTTTTTGAAGTTAAGCGAGCTTTCAAGGTGAGTGTGTTATCTACAATCAAATTATTTGGAATAGTAAAACTCCAATCAAAGTCATCGTTGTAACCCGAGGAATTATTGAGAGTAGTTAAAACATTGCCATTACTATCCATTAAGCTAAAAGTTTCGTACAAAGTGGCAACGTTACTGCCCGAAGTTATTGTGTCACCGGTCAGATCCAAATCAGTAAAATGCATTTTTAAGGAAGCATCTGAAAAATTGTCGGGAATGCCATAGATGGAATATTCAAAATCAAGATAACCACTGGAGGTCGGGACCGATCTGGTCAGAGAAACACTATCTGATGTCGTACCTTTGGTGGGATAGATACCCGAGGTACTTGTTTTCAACGGGATATAAAAGTAGGTATCGTCTAGATAAAGACAGTTTTCACCTTGTTGACAGGTCGGGACGACCATGGCGTGAGCGGTGGGAATAATATCCAATTTGGGAAGGATGCTTTTTTGTTCAGTTGAAGAACCAGAATCGTAGGCTACGGCAGCGTCACAGGTTACGGCGGAGCAGGTTGCCGCTGAGTCACAATCTCCTTCGGAAGAAAGATAAGTGATGGTATAAACCAATTTTCGTTTATGTTCGACGTCACAGGTGACGGCGGGACCATTGCCGAGACTAATCGTAAGAGTCGAGGGCGTACTTTGATTGATGACGTAGTTGGTGGAGGTGATGTATTGATAATCGCCGCCGCTGGCATTGACGTGACCGACGGTAAAACTATATGTTTTATTGTGTTGCGGCTTGGAAGTCAATTTTAAAGTGGTAGAATAATTGCCGGCGGAAATACCTCCGGGGTCATTGCCGGTCGGACAAGGATCAGAATACCAACTGTAAGAGGGATTTTGACGGTTAAATTTGACCGTTTTAGGACTAGAGGCGGCAGTCGAACTCAGATAATTGGGGTTGTTCAAATAGGCCAAATCATTGCTGGCAGCGGTAATCTCAGTAGTTGCCAAATAACTGATGGAGCCGACGATGATGGCCAGAATAACAATAATAGCCATTCCGAGCCGAGGTACACGTTTTAATTCTACCCAGAAACGTCCCTTTTTCAATTCTTCAGTTTGTTTCTTTTCAAATTTATATATTTTTTGTTGCGCCTCAAACGATTTGGCGGTTTTGTCCAAACTCTTGTTCAATAGTTGGACATTGGCATCAATCAAATCGAGGGAGGAACCGGCCATTTGTCCTTCCATAACAGCATCGGTCACGGAGCCGGTTTTAAAAGTCCGAACCCAGGCGCCTTCATTGGGAGAGATTAAACCTTTCAAGGACGCATAGGCCAAATGAGGAATAATATAGTAAATATATGTCAAAAACGGTAAAAAATTGTAGTCTTTATCTTCTCCTCTTTCCAGAACTAGTCCGGAAATACACATAACCGGCAGAGCCATCAAATTGGTAAAAACCAAACTCCAACCCAAAGTGGCAGTCCAGCCGGGAACTTTGATGTGGAAAATCAATTCCCCAATCACCCAGCCGATAGTACCGACGATAAAGAAGAAAGCTTGCATATAAAAAGGAGCATAGAAGATGAATTCAATTTTTTCAATTAAGGTCATATGAGGCGAGAGCATGACTTTCCAGAAATATTTTTTAACGTTCCAGGTGTGACCTTCGGCCCAGCGGATCTGTTGTCTGGCCAATTTGTTTAGGCTGTTGACACACTCACTGGGGACTCTGATTTCCGGGGTATAACCGATTTTCCAGCCATCGATATACATTCTGATAGTGAGATTCCAGTCTTCAACGATCGAGGTATAACCGTTGGGCATTTGCCAGGTATATTTTTCCAAGACATCACGTCGGATGATAAAAACACTACCGGCGATCATTTTCATAGCGCCCAAATGTTGTTGAGCTGTTCGTTCAATCATGTAGCCGCCGGAGAAACCAAAACGAATACCGGAGGTCACAAAGTTTTCATCTTTATTTAAAACGTGCCATTGATAACCTTGAACGGCGGCCAGATTATTTTCTTTTTCACGAGCAAAAGTATTACCGTTTTGGGTAAAAAACTCCTTCAAGAAACTTTTTATACTTCCCGGAGGCGGAACAAAATCGGCGTCAAAGACAATGATGAAGTCCGCTGCCGGGTTGGTTTGTTTGATAGCCTCTTTCAAAGCACCGCCTTTATAACCTTCACGACTTTCGCGGCGCAAAACTTTGATCATTTTATTTTTGGCATATTTTTGCAAAATCTGTGGAGTACGATCGGTACTGTCGTCAGCGATGATTATTTCATACCGTTTATAGTCTTGTTTCAGACATGCTTCAATAACACGTTCGGCAACGTTTTCTTCGTTATAAAATGCCAAATGGATAGATACGAATGGTTGATGAATCGGATCATCAATCAAACCGATACTATCCATATTTATTTGTCGGAACAACTTTTTGGCCTTGGGACCAAGTTGGACCGGGTGTTTTGAAAATTTCAGATCACGGCTGCAAAAAGTGAAATTGTCGATATTTTTGGCTGTCTGCGGCAAGATTCTATTTTTGTTTACTGTCCAACTGGAACTTCCGGTAAATAATTTTCCTAACGCGGAAAGCCAAACCAAAAACATGGAAGATAAATCTTCATAATTTGATTTTTTCATGACCATGATCAGCAATTGGTGCAGACGTTTACGCAAGCCGATCCGGGCCGGATGAACCACGATTTTTTCCTTACCGCGTTTTATTTCCCAAAACATATCCCGGAGTTTGTTACTAACTTTTTGAAAAATTGCCTGATCAGACATATTAACGCCTTGACGAGAAAAACCGAGGTCGTGTTGATCGATGTGATTGATCAATAATTCAGTTCTGACTTTTTTCTTTTTAAAACCGATGGATTTTTTTGATCGAATATTGGTTCGATTTTTCTTTAATTGGTGAGCCAACATATCAATCGAACTAAAAGTAAAACCCAAACCGAGATTTGATTTTTCGGATTGAGCTTTGTCCAATGCTTGTTGATCTTTTAATAAGATGAAGATGGAAAACAAATAGTAACGGACGGAGTAAACAAAAAAGAACAATCCACATATCAAACCGATAATCGAACTGGTCAAACCGATAAAATGAATTATTTCTGGACTCATATTTGTATTATTTTTATTTTGTGATTATTTTTTTCTTTGTTTTAGCAAATCGTTTGATTATATCTCATAAAATATTTTTGTGTCAAAGGTTTGGGTGTGGATAAGTTTATAATCGCAATATATATTTTCTTTTTTACTCTTTATTTATGCATATTTCCGTGTTTTACAAAATTAATAATGAATAGTGAATAATGAATAATAATTTGGTAAAAATACATAAAAAAACAGGCGGTGATTTGACCGCCTGTGGAAAAGTTTTTTTCTATAATTTGGGTAACAAGAGATTATCGATTCAACTGCAAATTGGTTATCATTTCTTCTTCCATCTCTTCCAGACTCTTGCCATATACCTTGGTAAAACCTTCGGGAAATTCTTTTTCTTTGGCTAGATTGATATACAAATCGATGCCGTATTTATCGACGAGATATTGTGAGAGAACGCCGACCTCGAAATATTTGATGTCGCCTTCCAAAAGTTCCCAATTGACGCTCATCAAATCTTTAAGAGGGATAAAGTGATTTTGACGGAGCATCCCCAAATAGTCACGATTGGTTTGATCCATCATGACGGCTATGCCTTCCAGAACAAAACGTTCTTTGACGGTACCAAATGTATTTTGAAAAATAATTTTGGTGGTCTCATAACCGAAACTTTGGTGGACGTCTTGGCTTTCAAATAAAATATGCATTTCTTTGTTATCCAAATCGGAAAAACTATTTTTGGCCAAGGTATAAATTTTGATCTTGTCCCAGGAAGGATAAAGATAGACATTAATTTTTTCTTTCCAGTTGATCAACATTTTATCATTGATACTTTTGAGAGCATTTTGAAAATTTTCTTGAATAAAACTCTGATCTTCTGGCGTAAGACTGGCCCAGCCGTGAAAGACGAAGTTGGCGCTTTCGAACGTGGTTAGTTGATCATAGCTTTCGAGATCAAACTCGGGAAGTAGGGCAAAACTTTGAACAAATTGTTTGAATACTGTCTGGTTTTGACTGAAATCTTTTTTGGGAACGAGAATACTTATTTCGTAACCAAAATAATATTTTTGCATCAAAACAGTAATCTGATAGAAATTGTCCTGTTCCAAAGCAATGATCTCCGACTGGTTATTTTTAAAATTAATATCCGATTTGGTGGCTAGTATTGTTGTTTTTTGATCAAGATCAGTTTTAAACAGTTCTTCAACTTTTTGCAAATAATTGGCCTTGGGATATTTTTTGACGGTCAGGCTGCTATCTCCCGAAACAAGTTTCAAATCGGCGTTGGATTCGATTTTTTCCCAACCGGTGGGAAGCATTATTTTGTAATGATTGTCCGGATCAAGATACTCCTGCTCGGGGGCTACAGTAAAATCTGGTTCATGAGCAATGTCAAAATTACCTAACAGCAATTCGCCTCTTTTTTGATTGACTTTGGTCAAAAGTTCCAAGGCAGGTTGATAATCCGGAGACATGGCCAAAATCTCATCCACTTTCGTTTTGGCCGGTTCAAATGAATTTTGATTATAAAAGTCCTGGGCTTGTTTAAAAGCCAACTCGATTTCAGTCAGCGGACGGTTAAATAATTTTTCTTTGATGAGATTGATTAAACCAAAGCTGGCAAACAAAAGGATGATTATTACCAGCAAACTAATGGCGCCACCGATAAGCCAGGCGATTGATTTACCCCGGAAAATTTCATTTTCAAGAATAACGCTGCTGCCACCAGGACTGAGCCAACTACTTTTTTCTTTTTTATCCTGTTTGGTAGCGGCGGAGAAAAATTTTTCGGCTAGTTTGGAATTGGTTATCGAACTATGTGTTTTGGACATTTCTTTGTCAATAAATTCCTCGTCGATATTTTCAGTTGCCCCAGTTTTTACCGTATTTTCTTTGTTTGGAACCGTGTTCTCGGCACGAGAATGATCATCTTTTTGTTTGAAAAAGATGTTAATTTTTTCATTTGATTCCAACCATCTACTGAACCGACTCCACAAATCATTTTTTTGTGGTCCAAGTTTGATCGGTTTGGATAAATTGGCCAGGTTTATTTGTTTTACATCCATGAATATTGGTTTTTATTTGGATATTATTTTTAGATTAAATCCGTATATTGTAGCATGCCTGGGTAAATTTTGCAAGGTTTGGGGCGCAAAAAATGTAGGGGCGGTTCATGAACCGCCCCTACGATGATATTTTATTTGCAGACATGGGACCAAAAATTGTATTTAATTAAAAACACAATCCCTCAAATCATGTCTGCGTAGGCCAGTGTATGCTTATCGGGATATTTAAGCAATACTTTTTCAAGAAATTACATCATACCCATATCACCCATACCGCCCATTCCTCCCATGCCACCCATACCTGGCATACCGGGCATGTCATCTTTTTTGTCTTCCGGTTCTTCGGCAACGATGGCCTCGGTAGTTAAAACCATTTCGGCGACGGAAGCGGCGTTTTGCAAGGCGGAACGAGTTACTTTGGCCGGGTCTAGAATACCTTGGGAAATCATATCGATATATTCATCGGTCAAAACGTTGTAGCCAATCCCTTTTCCTTTGGCGATAACATTGTTGACGATCACGGATGGTTCTTGGCCGGCGTTGTAGGCAATCATGCGAAGTGGTTCTTCCAGGGCGCGGCGAACGATGGCGATACCGATTTCTTCTTCACGGTTGGCGGCTTTTACACTATCCAAGGCATCCAGACAATCGATCAAAGCCGTTCCCCCACCGGGGACGATTCCTTCTTCGACGGCGGCGCGAGTGGCGGCAAGTGCATCTTCTATACGGTGTTTCTTCTCTTTGAGTTCGACTTCGGTGGCGGAACCGACCTTGATGACGGCTACGCCGCCGGTCAGCTTGGCCAAACGTTCTTTCAATTTGTCTTTGTCATAATCTGAATCGCTGTTTTCGATTTCCAGGCGGATTTGTTGTTCGCGAGCTTCGATATCTTTTTTGTTGCCTTTGCCGTCGATAATCAAAGTGGCGTCTTTGCTGCAAACCACTTTGCTGGCCTTGCCGAGCATTTCCAAAGTCATATTTTCCAGCTTCAAACCGAGTTCTTCGCTGATCAATTGACCACCGGTCAAGACGGCAATATCTTTTAGCATTTCCTTGCGTCGATCGCCAAAGCCTGGTGCTTTTACGGCTATGGCATTGAACAATCCTTTCAGCTTGTTCAAAATAATGGTGGCCAAAGCCTCACCTTCAACGTCTTCGGCGATGATTACCAAATCTTTGTGACCAGCGGCAGCAACGGTTTCGAGAATATTCAACAAATCTTTACCGGCGGAGATTTTTTGGTCGGTAATCAAAATAAGTGGATTATCCAAACTGGCTTCCATGCGAGAGGCGTCAGTAATCATGTATTGAGAAATATAGCCGTTGTCAAATTGCATACCTTCGACGACTTCTTTGTCCAGACCCATGGTTTGGGATTCTTCAACGGTTACGACACCATCGTTGCCGACGGCTTCCATGGCTTCGGCGATCAATTTGCCAACCACCGGATCATCAGCGGAGATAGAGGCAACTTGGGATTTTTCTTCGGTCGAGGTGATTTTTTTGGAATTTTTTTTGAGTTGTTTGACGACCGCTTCAACGGCTTTTCTGATACCATGACGCATCATCATCGGATTGGTGCCGGCAGCGACGTTTTTGACTCCTTCGAGAATAATTGACTGGGCCAAGACGGTAGCGGTGGTGGTACCATCACCAGCAACGTCGTTGGTCTTGGTGGAGACTTCTTTGATAAGTTCGATGCCCATTTTGACAAATGGTTGTTTTTTGGAAGCTTCGATTTCTTTGGCGATAGTGACGCCGTCATTGGTGATGGTTGGTGTACCATAAACTTTGTCCAAAACGACATTTCGGCCTTTTGGACCGAGGGTGACTTTGACCACATTGGCCAAAATATTGACGCCTTTAATAAGTTGCTGGCGGGCGTCATCACTGTAAGCGATTACTTTTCCCATAATTTGCTCCGTTTTGATTTATTCAGTTAAAAAAGTGAATTGTGGTTCTTGATGCGTGGAAGAAAGAAAGTTGGTTCATAAATTTCCAATTTTCAATTTTCAATTTCCATTAAATTTCCAATTTTCAATTTCCAAACGAAAAAGAGTGTCATCCTGGAGCTGGAAGGTAATCCGCTCCAATATCCAGGATCCATTTCCTTAATTTATTTTATTTTTTTCTGGATTTAAGGATAAGAAGCGTGATTACACTTTCTTTCCAGAATGACAAGATTCCGTGAATGCGTCTAGTAATTAATCTTTGACAATGGCGATGACATCGGATTCGGCGAGAATCATGTATTCTTTGCCGTCGATTTTGAATTCGTCGGGAGCGTAGCGGCGGAAAATGATAATATCACCGACTTCAATAGTCATGGGGATGATTTTGCCGTTGTCATCCCGCTTGCCCTTACCTACAGCCAATACTTTGGCTTTTTGCGGTTTTTCTTTGTCCATGGTTTCCGGGACGACAAAACCTGATTTACTGGTTTCGACAATCGCTTCGATAAGCAGGCGATCGCCTAGAGGGAGTAGTTTCATAAATGACTCCTTTCAATTAAAAATGGTTAATAGATGAATAAAATCGAATTTATTTTAGCACTCAAATAATTCATGTGCTATTTTTTATTTTAAAAAAGTTTATGGCGACTGACAAGAGGAAAGTTATTCAATTTTTAATTTTCAATTTATAATTTATAAACAGATTTTGTTAGGATATTTATGGGAGATTTGAAGAGATAAAAATTTAGTGTTAAGATGTTGTTGTGTGATTTTGCTTGAAAAAAATCTTGGTAATATAGATCCAAATATTTTTTCTCGTGAAAATTGTCGAAGAAATTTTTAAAATATTCCAAAAATTGTGAATGCTCCGATTGACCGGAGTGTAACGAGGATCAATCAGGAAATGAAAATTTTTGGAAAGAGGAGGAACCGGTCCGGTAGTGCAGCGAAAGGCAAGTATTCTTGACTTGCTCGAAACAGTAGGATCGTGTTCTGACGAGGGCGGTTAGCTCAGCTGGTTAGAGCGCCACATTGACATTGTGGAGGTCAGAGGTTCGATTCCTCTATCGCCCATTATTTAAAAAAACCGTTATGAAATTATAACGGTTTTTTGTTGATTTTGAAAAAGATTATTCCTGATTTTCCTTGATTACTTCCTGATTAGCTAGCTTTTCTAGTTTCGTTAAATAATTTTCCAGGTACGAGTCACGTAAATCAATTCTTTCTTCCGTTTCTTCTTGATTATTTTCTCGGGGACAAAAATTGGGTTTGGTCATGTTTTCGTTATTAAATATTATTTTTTCTATATTAACGATTATTTTGCCAAAGGGCAAATGGGCAAGAAAAAACCCCGGGCGAGGACTCTATTTTATATTTTTGGTGGTGATAGAGTGCCGAATTGTGCCCGGGGTAAAAGATTTATTTAAATTTTGATTTTTTCAAAAAACCCTGACCGCTTTAATTTCGTGAATCGAAGCTCTTTTGAGATTTAATGAGCGGCGGCCAGGGTATCAAAAACCCCTTAAATCTCTCCCTTTCGAAAGAAAAGGAGAGATAAAGAGGATTGTTTTAAAAAATAATTTGAGGAAATGTCGAAAAGGAGGTAAATAGAGAAAACGACATTTCCTCAAATTTTTTCAGAAAGAAAGGATGATTTTTTATTTCAACAAACCAAACACCTGCCCTTGCTCCAAGGCAAGAAGACCTTTTAAAGGAGGGAATAATAAAATGGTCTTCAGTGAGGGGGGATTTTTTTATTTTTTCCCCGGCTTGGAGCAGATTTTTTTGGGATTTTTAAAAGGGAGGTGTTTGGTTTGGGATTTTTTGGTTTTTTATCGTAGGGGCGGGTTTCAAACCCGCCCCTACATATATTTTTTTTAAAGATCAAAATAATACCGATGAATTCATGTTTTTATCGAATCCATCAGTGATTTCATCATATCAGAAAATATTGGAATGTGCCAAAATTTGGGGGTTAATTTTGTTGGGGCGGGGTGACCCCGCCCGTACATTAATTATTTATTAATTTTTATTTCATTTGAAAATAATTTCGGTTTGTTAATTTGGGAATATGCGAATAAATGCCAGAAAAACAATCCGTTTGCCAAATTATGATTATTCATCACCCGATGATTATTTTGTGACGATTTGTACGAAGGATCGGGAATGTTTGTTGGGAAATGTGATTGATGATGAAATGGTGTTGAATAAATACGGGAAAATTATTGAACAATATTGGTTTGATTTACCCAATCATTATCCCAATATCATATTGGATGAATTTGTGGTGATGCCCAATCATGTGCATATGATCATATCAATCGTAGGGGCGGGGTCTCCCCGCCCTTCCACGGTTTTGCCCCGCCCCTCCATGAATCAAAACGCAATCCGAAACATTAAACCGATTCACCAAATAAACGACAATTGTGTGAGGGGCGAGGAAACCTCGCCCCTACGAAAAATACGAAAAATAACGTTGGGCAATATTGTTGCATATTTTAAATATCAAACAACCAAACAAATAAACAAAATTTTGTGCAATATTGGTCATAAAATCTGGCAACGGAATTATTTTGAACGGATCATAAGAAATGAACGCGAATTGAACAAAACCCGGGAATATATTCAAAACAATCCATACAATTGGCCAAACGATCGAAATAATAATTTATAACGTACGGGCGGGGTCTCCCCGCCCCTCCATGGTTATTTTTCCTTTCCACGTTATTTTAACCTCCTTGGGCAATCGCAATGAGGGGCGGGGAAACCCCGCCCCTACGGTATGGTATGTGATTTCAGGGTGGGGTTTTGGGGCGTTTTTTCATTGACAGATTGCGTTTTCGATGGTATGTTCGCGTTAACCATTAAATAAAATTTTTAAAGAAATTTTGAGAGGTGGTGAACATTAAAAATTAGCAACTCCGACGACGTTTTTGGGAATTTTGACGTCTCGGAGAAAAAATTAGGAAAGTTTCCTATTCCTGCATGCCGACAGGAAGAAAAAATAACATGGCATATATTTTTTGAGAGGATGTGAGAAAAATGACGAGAGTCATTTTTTTGTTTTTTGTATTAACATACTTAGGTTTTTCTTTGATAGGTTGCGGCGGAGGATCTGGAACGGGGGCGGATGTGAATGTAAACACTCCAGTTCCCTTGGCTACCGCTACGCCGTTAAACCAATTAACTACGACAATAAGCGGAATTTTTTTAATGAGGGATAAGACTACTCCACAAAATGACCCAAATATGGTTGTACTTATCCAAAGTTCTTCTATAAATTCAAGCGCCATTCAAACAAATTATAATGTTCTTGTTCACATAAATAATCTTGGAAAGTTTACATCTGCAGGAGCTCCTTATGGAACATTATTTTTTTATGGATGGCCAAGCTCTGTTGCTTATAACAATGATGCACAAAAGAATCAGTTTGTTTGTTCGTCAAAGTTTGAAGCTACAGGACCAGAATTAGCTGTTGTACTTGTTGAGGGTGAATTTATTCAGGGGAATCCAACCCCTGTCTCCACGCCAACAGCAAATCCAATTATGACCCCGACTCCCACAGGCACGACAACGCCTCCAACTACTACCCCAACAACAGTTCCTACAACTTTGCCCACTCCGAATGGGGCACAAGTTGTTGTTTCTGGGTTGCCAATCGGGGCAGTTATTGAGGTGTTGCCTAAGATTGATATTTCTGGTTACAACTGGGTTGAGTTTTCTCCAGCTGACAAGGTCAGCGGAGACGATCATAGATATCGATTGAATTTTACTGCCCCATCTCCTTTGATTTCTGGAACAGCTGGTAATAGTGGGGTGGTAAATATTAATGGATTAACTGTTGGAAACTATTACAATGTCAGAGTCATGGATAGCTCTGGCAAAATTATTGGTAATTTTTATTTTCAGACGGTAGCGGGAAATAACAGTTTTACATATCCGTCAGGAAATAAAAGAACTGTTCGTTTTTATATTAACCAAAAGACAAATACCACGACCGAAAGATTAGTGGATTTGTCTAAGTGCACAGTATATCTTCAAATGAACAATGGGTCAGCGTGGTATTCCGAATGCTACTGGCAGGATTACTCGGACACAAAGGGATACTACGTTGATTTTCAGGGGATGGGCACTGGAGCCGGAACGGTGAACTTTTGGCTGGTTGACAAATTTGGAAACAATATTGGGTCCAATACAGTTTATGTCAATATTGGTTCCAGTACTTCCAAAGTAACCATTCCGATGACTGACTTCCAACCCATGGGTGACCAATTTATGGAAGACCCCAATGGGGTTGACCATTTTGGCAATGGGTCAGCTGTCAGCGGAGGCTGGAACTGGCCAGTAACTGCAGTTTCCAGCGATAAGTATTTTTGGCAGAAGACAAGTGGATACACTTTTTCAACTTCAAGGTTGGTAGCAGTGAAAATTAAGTGTAGTCCATTGTCTCGAAACCAGACAGAAACCCTGATCTTCCGGTCTGACATCACAGGCGCCGCTGGCGTCTGGTACTATCGCGGAGTTAGGGAAAAGGATTTTTATGCGGGAAATGATTATGTAATTATAATCTTTCCAGCAGAAGCTGGCACAAATTATAAGATAAGCCAGTTGGCGACTTCAGGATATCTGGGAGGCGTCACAATCAACTGGGTGAGTATCTTCCAGATCATGACCGTCGTTGCCGGAAATCCCGAATATCAATAACACATATCAACATACAAGCAAGGCGATCCCCCGGCCTTTAACTGGGGGAATTTTTTTGTCCGGAAATGGGGGGAATATTATTGGGGCGGGTTTTTTGAAACCGGTCTTTTTTTTGTGGGGTTTTTCCCGTCGTAGGGGCGAGGTCTCCTCGCCCCTACATGTTTATTTTTCTTTTTTCAGGTCAAACCCGATGAAGGGCGGGGAAACCCCGCCCCTACGATTTTGGGCGGACATATACAATCGGGCAGACACGTGGGTCCGCCCCTACGGGGACAAACGCGGGGGGGGGTGGTGGTGGGGGTTTTGGGGATTTGGGGTATAATTGGGGAATGAGAGAAATTTCCAATTCTCAATTTCCAATTTCCAAAAAATGTCCAATTTCCAATTATCAAACTAAATAACATTGGAAATTGTGCCTTGGAAATTTATTGGAAACTGGTCATTGGAAATTGGAAATTTGTCAATCAAGCTGATAGACAATTGATAATTTAATGAAATAAGAAAAAGATGTTTTCCGAAATTATTAAACAACAGGGGTGGAGTAAGTACCGCGAGAAGCAGATCAATCGCGGGGTTTTTGTGGAACTTGTAAATAATTGGCAGGAGATTACTAGTTTACCGAGGGAGATTCGGGATTATTTGGACGATAATGTGCCGTTTTGTTCTTTGAAACTGGTGCGGGAACAGGTAAGTAAAAATAACGATACGGTGAAAGCATTATTTGAATTGGCGGATGGTAATATGATCGAATCGGTGCTGATGATGCATGCGGACCGCAATACGGTGTGCGTGTCCAGTCAGGTCGGGTGTCCGGTGGGTTGCACGTTTTGCGCCACCGGGGCGATGGGATTCAAGAGAAATTTAACCAGTCGGGAGATTGTGGATCAGGTGTTGTGGTGGGCGCGGAAGGCGAGAAATTTCCAATTTCCAAATCCCAGTTTCAAAAAAATTTCCAATGACCAAACAGATACCGTAGGGGCGACCCTTGCGGTCGCCCGGAATGGGGATATCGTCGGGGCGGATCAATGCGTTCGTCCGGATTTATCGTCCGTAGGGGCGGGGTCTCCCCGCCCATCCATGGATATTTTTCGGGCAAATATTTCCCGGGTAAATGGCAATACCGCCAAGGGCGGGGAGACCCCGCCCCAACGAGTTAATAATATCGTATTCATGGGGATGGGGGAACCGATGATGAATTTGGAGAATGTGGCTGATGCGATAACTGTTTTGACGGACAAAGAGAAATTTGGGATTAGTAAGAGGAAAATTACCATTTCGACCAGCGGATATATTGCCAATTTGGATAAATTGTTGAAACAATTTCCGCATATTGGACTGGCAATCAGTTTGCATGCGCCGACGCAAGAGTTGCGGGAAAAAATCATGCCGACAGCGGCAAAAAATAATCCGTTGGATAAATTGATTGATCTGGTAGCAGATTATTCTCGCAAGACGAAACGGAGGGTGAGTTTTGAATATATACTGATTGAAAAGGTCAATGACGACTTGATTCAGGCGCAACAATTGGCAAAATTGTTGTCAAATAAAGGTTTTCTTTTTCATGTCAATTTGATAGCATTTAATGCGGACAAAAAAAATGGCGCGCAAAAATACTCTCGACCAAACAGCCAGCGGGTGAATTTTTTTCGAGATGAACTGATCAAACTGAAAGTGCCGGTATCGATCAGATCCAGCATGGGTGAGGATATCGCCGCCGCCTGCGGACAATTGGCCAATAACTGATTAAATCTATATATTATGACATTGAAGGCAAAAGAGAAAATTTCGTTTCAAATGGATGAATCGAAAATAGATCGGTTCAAATATCGAGACTATAATCCGGAGATTGTTGAGGAAAACGAAAAAACAATTATTATTTATCGAGGGTATCACTGGTGCAAATATGAAAAAAATACCGATCCGGAGTTTTTGAGAGAGAAAAAGAGTTATAATTATGGGTTGCTTTACAATAATTTTGATATTTGGTTGTCAAAAAATTATTTTCATAAAGAGACTTTAAACAGATGCGATATTGAGAGAATCAGGGCGGAGCTGAGAACTATTATGGAATTGCTGAGTTTTGTCAAAGCTTCGACTATGCCTTTTCAAAAAAGACTGAATAGAGCGGTCGAGGTGTATCGAAAAAATATTTGCGACTACCAGAAAAATCCCAGCGAATTTGTAGATGATATTGTTGACTGCCAAAAAAGTTTAGATTTGTTGTGTGCGGCTCAGTCTGAATATTATTATTTGCGCAAGGAATTATTGCTGGGAAAATAGATAAAGATGCGAATATCGGTTGATTTCTGATTGCCAGAGGAGAGAATAATTTTTTTCAATGTATTCCAAAAGGGCCGGTTCGAGTCGATCACGGGCCATTTGGTCGTACAAAATATAGGTTTTTTTGGTGGAAGAGAGTTTTTTTAATTCCTCCAGATTGTTGATAGTGGGGGCATTGGCATAAATTTCCCTTCCTGATGATCCGACATATTTGTCAGGGTTATTTTTACCGAGGTAATCAAAGGCTAGCCAGTATCCGGGCTGGTTTAGATATATTTTGGTCAAATTGGGATAGGCGGAAATCACAATATCTTCAGCTTGCAGATTGGATTTGATTTTGGCGTAGCCGGCGGCGAAATCCGGTTGGGGGGTGTAGGAGAGATAGGTTTTGGTCGAAGATATTGGACTTGATTCGAGGGCGTAGAAAGATTGTGGGATTAGAATTAATTCCTTGGTTAGGAAGAGGGAGAGGAGAACAGCTAAGAAAAAAATGATTTTTACTGTTGCTGACTTTATTTGTAGGTAAATTTTTTCAATAAGGATGGCGGAGATGATAAATAATATCGGGGTGAAGATAAATAGGTAGCGGAAGATGAGATTTTTGAAGAAGAAACTGAAGATGATAAATGGCAGGAGAAAAATTAATAATATAAAAATATGGGGGCGATCGGCTTTTTTATTGGTAAATAACCAGATTGAGCCAACGATGGTTAAAATGGAAAAAATTGGCCAGGAGTGGGCGAAAAATTCTAGAAATGATGGGAGGTAAAAGTTGAATGCCAGATTATTTTTGATCAAATTGATGGGACTAAAGATGGTTTGAGGGAGAAAGAAATGGAGAACTTCCAAGAAAATTGGGGCAAAAATCAATAACAATAACCCGGGTTTTTTGTGCTGGCTGGGGAAATATATGAGCCAGAATAGGAAATAGATGGGTATGAGTAATAAGGCGACGGGGTGAAAGATGGTGGCGATTGATAAAAATAATATCGACCGCAACAAGTCTTTAGTATTTTTTAACGTAATTAATTTCCAGAAAAAGTAGACGGAGAGCCAGGCAAAAAGTTCGACAAAGATATACATGCGGATTTGCCGAGACCAAGCGATTTGCCAAAAAGAGAAACCGACAAAGATGGCGGCCAATATTCCGGTAAAGCGGTTGAATAATTTTTTAACAATATAATAAAATACCAAAATAAATAGAGTGCCAACGATGACACTGGGTAACCTTAAGAAAAATAGATCGAGACCAAATATTTTTATGACGCCGGCGAGTAGATAGGTATGAGGAAAAGCACCCCAATAATTGGCGCCGCTATCAAGAACAGGGATTCCTTTGGTCAAAATTGACAAGGCAGCGTTGAGAGTATAACCCTCATCCATCCAGAGACTGGGAGAGGAGAGTTGGTAGAGGCGGAGGGAGAGAGCGAGGATCAATATGATTATTATCAAAATCATGGGCCATGGGAAGTGATTGAGGTGTTTTTTTGTCATAATATTTAGTGAAAATTTCCAATTTCCAAGGCGCAATTTCCAATAAATGATCAATTTCCAATTTCCAGGTGAAATACTAAAACCATTATTCGTATTATTCGAAAATCTAATTTGTTTGGAAATTGCCAGCAGCAGTTCGGTCCCGTGAGGGAAAAATTTTTTGGAAATTGGAAATTGTGAATTGGAAATTTTTTTTCCTTGTCTAAATTATAAATGATCCCTGGGCTTTACGGCAGAGATATTTTTGTGGTAATATGAATTAAATAATGTGTACCTTAAAAATTAGGGTTTCAGACGAAATTTTTGAAAATCATGTTTTTAATTATATTAATTTTCTTTTATTCTTTAAATGAGGTTTGTAATGATAAAAAATAAATTGACAATGGTATTGTCGATTGCGGTTATCGCCGCGTTGACCGCAGTATCTTTGTTTGATGTCAGAAAAGGTTTTGGTTATGGCGGGGGCGGAGGTGGTTCATCTCAACCCAGCGCGACAATAACCTTGAGCAGTCCAAATGGCGGAGAGCTTTGGGGTGCTGGTACTACACATTCGGTTGACTGGACGACTACCGGCGGAACCTTGATTTCAAATGTCAAAGTGGAATATTCAACCGATGGCGGTAACAATTATTCGACATTGACAGAAAATACACCAAATACCGGAACTTTCAGTTGGGCAATTGCCGAGGGAGTTGATTCTTCACAAGTTCGAGTTCGAGTGAAGGGACTCAATACTGGCGGCGGTTTGATGGCGACAGACACTTCGGACAATAATTTTACTATTACAGAAAATGTCGTAAAACCGGAAGCTCCTACCAGCATCAAGGTTGACAACCCGGGTACAGGTACTTCTTTGGAAATCAGCTGGGTAAATCCAAGTAGCAATTTTCACCATATCAAAATTTACCGATCAACCGAAGAAGGTGTTTTGGGTAGCATGATCAAAGATAATCTGACCGGAACTACTTACACTGATACAGGCTTGGAAAATGAAAAGATGTATTATTACACTTTGCGATCAGTCAGCGAATTGGGTGTCGAATCAGACAACACCGATCAGCATAGTGGTAAACCTTCGATTACCAATGCCAGCAAAGAAAAGTCATATTTGACCGTTGATAAAACTTCAGCCGTTGCTGACGGCACTTCTTCTATTGAGGCGACGATTGGTGCTCGAGATGCAAACAACAATCCTATAGTCGGAGTCGAATTGACTTTGTTGTCCAATAGAAGCGAAGATCAGATGGCTACTATTTCCGGAGAAAATAAAACAGTAGCAGTTTCTGATTCCAATGGGGAAGCAAAATTTATTATCAAATCTATGACTGCCGGTATTTCGGTATTGTCGGCTAAGGTTGACGGAGTAATTATTGATCAGACTCAACAAATTGAATTTACTCCAACCGCTCAACCTTCGAGCAATATTACTGAATATGCATATTCAGTAGTCGGTCAATCGACCAATCCTTCTATCAATCAAGGCGGTCAGACGACTGTTTATTTGGAAGTAAAAAATACCGGTACAGCCACATGGTATTCTACCGGAGCCTATCCAGTCCGATTGGGTACAGACCGACCATCAGATCGTAACAGCGGATTTTATACTTCAGGCGACAAATGGCTTTCCACCAATCGTATCGCGATGGAAAAAGGCATTGTTGCTCCCGGCGAGACGGTAAAATTTTCTTTCTTGATTACGGGTACTCCCGGAGCCGGTACTTATCCAGAATATTTCCGACCGGTAGTGGAGCACTTGGGATGGCTTAAGGATAACGCAATCAAGTGGGATATCACAGTTAAAGAAGTAAAATATACTTACGCTTGGGTAAGTCAATCGAGTTATCCAACAATCAAAAAAGGCGAATCTGCCACTTTGACTTTACGTATCAAAAATACCGGTAACACTACTTGGTCCGGAGACGGCGCTTTCCCAATCCATTTGGGAACAGACCGACCAATGGATCGCAGTAGCGTAATCTGGCATCCTGATTGGATCTCTAGTAATCGAGCTGCGGTTATGAACGAACTTTCTGTCGAGCCCGGTCAAGAAGCTACATTCAACATTTCAGTCTATGGAACCAACACCGGTACTTTCCGTGAATACTTCCGTCCTTTGGCCGAGAACTTGACCTGGATGAATGATGCGGGAATTTACTGGGATATTACAGTTACCGAATAATCTTGTTCACACAAAAAAGCCTCCTTTTATAGGGAGGCTTTTTTTTATGACAAAAATCGGATAGAATGAGAATATATAAGTAGTGTTTTATCAATTTGGAGGTGAAATATGGGGCATAAGTTTGTGTATTATCTGGCTTTGTTTTTACTCATGATCGGATTTGGCTTGGGAAAAGCGAGTGCTGTTTTTAGCAACGAGTATTATAGCAATGATTATTCCAACGATTACTCGAATGACGATGGTTGTTTAGCTAGCAGCAGAGGATGCGATGAGGATTATTACGACGACGACCAAAAGAGCAGTTCCGGAGGAGGGGCTTTACTATTTAATTACATCAGAATAATAACTCCCAATGGTGGCGAAATCTTCGGTAAAAACAGTAATGCTTATATTTCCGAGGTTATGAACAACAGTCAGACTTTGATTACCTGGGAAACTTATTGGACCGGTATTCAGAGCGTGGACATTTTGTATTCGACTGATTTGGGTGTTACTTGGGAGGAGATTGTGACTGATTATCCAAATACCGGTTTTTACAACTGGATTTTACCAAATATTGATACCAGTACAGCGATGTTGAGGGTAAATTCTTATGATAGCAATGGTTTGATTTTGGATTCCGATTTGACCAATGCGCCGTTTGTGATTTTAAATCACACGCAGGAAGTTGATGAAACCAGATTAACTGATGGCTATCATTATCAAATTATCGGACAAAATATTTTGGCTCCGGTCAGCGGCGGCGAGTCAACTCAATTGGAATTGACAGTTTTGAACACTGGTACGACAACTTGGTACAACAATGGAGATTATCCGATTCATTTGGGTACTTACAATCCAACTGATCGCAGTAGTGTTTTTGCAGATAGCAGCTGGCTGAGCAGCAACCGCCCGGCCGAAATGGAGGAAGCAGTGGTCTATCCCGGTGAGGTGGGAACTTTTAAATTTACAATTGAAGCCAATACCGTTACCGGAAGCTACAATGAATCTTTTGCCTTGGTGGCGGAAGGTTTGACTTGGATAACAGATTCCAATATTCTTTGGGAAATTATCGTCGTATAACAGATTTGAATATTATTGCATAAAACTCCTTGATTTTTTGAGGAGTTTTTTTGTATTCAATTTTTTTATAATTGATCTGTGGAAAACTTAATAGGGAAAAATATGAAAATTTTTATTGCAATTTGCTTTTGACGGTAACGTTGTTTGGCTTTTTTCATATTTGATATTGTGATATAATTATATGATTTGAAATAAAAAATAAAATAAAAAATGAGAGACAAAACAAATTGGTGGAACCAAATCATGGTAATATTTTTGGGAATTACCATGGTTTTGAGTAATTTTAGCCAAATTTTGGCTAGGGCTAAAGCAGAAGAAATAAGTAAGCAATACGAAATTGTGGCTAAATCTGACAGTGCGGTAGTCACCCAAGGCGGACAAGCTATTTTGTGGGTAACCTTGAAAAACCAAGGGACGCAAAAGTGGATTGGTTGGGATACTTTGACTGACACCCCCTTACGATTGGGTACGATCAATCCTCTGGATCGCAACAGTGGTTTTTATACTCCCAACAACTGGAAGGCGACCAATCGTGTCCATTGGGCGGATCAAAAAGAAGCAAATCCCGGTGAGAATATGTCTTTTGGTTTTAAAGTCACGGCGCCGGCCGGATTGAAGACGGGAATTTACCAAGAATGCTTTGCTCCCTTGGTTGAGAATGAATATTGGTTGAATGATAAAGATATTAAGGGTCAAGATTTGTGCTGGAATATCGAGGTAACTCCGGGAGAAAATATGGCAGATTACGGGGCAGCTGCAACCGGAATTTCTTTTCAACATCTAACTATGGCGCCTGGACAGACTCAAGAAATCGTTTTTGAGGCTATCAACACCGGCAGTCAAAATTGGTTTAACGATGCTCAATCAAAAACACCGGTTCATTTGGCAACAATTGAACCAAATGATAAAGAAAGTGATCTATATAATAGTGATAGTTGGCTCACGAAAAATCGACCGGCGAGATTGTTGGAAGAAAAAGTTGCTCCCGGAGAAAAAGGACACTTTGAATTTACTATTCGAATTCCCGAAGGATTGACTACGGGAGAGCAGATTTTGGATAAATATTGGTTGGTAGCTGAAAATGATAGCTGGTTTCCCAGAAAGAATGAACAGTTTTTTGGGGTAAAAATTATTATCGATGAAAATGCTCCGGAAAAACAAGAAGAAGACAACAAAACAGATAACAACAAGAAAAACGATCAGTTGGATTCGGGCAGTGGATCATCCGGCGGAGGCGGGGGGAATGATGATAATGATGATGATAACAACATTGGTGATCCGGTTGTTGATTTAAAAGTTAATGAAAACGATCAAACAATAACCATCGAAAAAGATGAATCAGTGGAATTGGCATGGACCAGTTCCAAAGCAAATAGTTGTACCGCTTCAGAAGACTGGAATGGTGAAAAAAATAAAAATGGCACATATAGTGAGACCAGAAATAATATAACTAATAATAAAAAATATACTCTAAGTTGTACGGGCAATAACAAAACGGTAACAGATACCGTCTGGGTAAAAGTAAATCAAAATACACCAACTGGCATTATATCGACTGCCAGTTGCAATGCTAATTCTCATTTATTGAGCATCGCCGGTCAAGCTAATGATACCGACCATGCTAATACTTCCCATAAAATTAAATTTTATTCTGATCAACCAGCCTCAACCGGTAACTACCTTGGAGAAACC
This sequence comes from Patescibacteria group bacterium, assembly GCA_049322675.1. Taxonomy (GTDB): domain Bacteria; phylum Patescibacteriota; class JAHJAL01; order JAHJAL01; family JAHJAL01; genus DAIRGB01. The sequence continues at coordinate 87,142 of JBMORM010000010.1, forward strand.
TGGACCAACCTAGCGACTGGCAATTTTAACTTTTCTTATACCAATAGTGAATATACTAATAATTCCAGTCAAAAAATATACGCTTATGCGATAGATCAAGATACTAATAAAGAATATTCAATTGATAATGCTGAAAATATTGTTTGCCAGGAAGAGGAAGAAACAAATCCTTCAGTTGATCTGCTCTTGGATGAGAGTGATCAAACCAAAACCATTATCCAGGGTGACAATATTAATCTTTCTTGGTCATCCAACAATGCAATCAACTGTCAGGCTACCTGGACCGATAAGACAACCTCTTCCGGTAGTGAAACTTTGACGCCTGATGTTGACACTATTTATACAATTCGATGCAACGGCGATAGAGACTCCTTTGATGAGGATAGCGTAGAAGTGAAAGTAACAGAACCTCCTTATCACGCGACATTGTCAGTAGATAAAACAAATATCATGGCCGATCAGGTTGATACGGCCACGATGAAATTTAATCTTCTGGATGATTCGAATAATATTTTGGCCGATCACGAGGTAATCGTGCGTGACACTACTCACTTTGCCGATAGCACCGTTCAAAGCCAAGAGCATACTTATCAAACCAATGCGAAGGGCAATATTTATCTATACAATTCTTATAATCTGGAAAAAAACGAGCAAAATAGTGACACGTTTGATTTCTTGGTTGATGGTCATATTTTAAAAACGACAAGTATTTCCTATATTAAACCCCCTACCCCAATAGCTGAATCTATGATTTACGCCAATGTGCCCCAGATTTTGTATGACAATCTTGATGAGGCTTTGATAACCGTAGTCTTGCGGGATAACCAGGGCGCGCCTATAACCAACAAGAAACTTGATTCTCGATGTCATTTTCTAGATTCTACTAATGAATCAACGTCAGCTACTTATTATTGGCCAGTTTATCCAAACAGTAATGGTGCCCAATTTTATCAATTGCACGATAATACTTCCGCAAATAACAACAACGGAGCAATATGTACTTTCAGAACCATGAATGACGCTCAAAGCAATCTGTGGACGATGGTTAATTTTGTGGAAGAATATACTGCCTTAAACTATAGCTTAAGTAATTCGGTTTTTTCGGCCGACAAATATCAATTGATCAATGATGGACAAGATCAGATAAAAATTTCTTTGGAACTAAAAGATGATCAGGGAAATGCCTTGCCAGTAAATACCAAGGTGGATTTTGCCTATGGACAGATATTTGATGACAACGTAACCATAGGACGCAATAATAATTCTTATTATACTGATCAAAACGGTCATATTGAGTTTGGCATAACATATGACGCTGCAGTTGAGACCGAAAGGAAATTGACTAATATGGCTTGGACTTATTCAGTTAATGGGATGCCAAGCAATAAATGGGTAAAAATCAAAGTAGTAAACGGGGAAGATACTGCTGCTACTTTGGCGGTCGCCAAAAATAACACTACCCCCTATTCCAGTATTGTTTTGACGGGAACAAATAATTTATTGCTGGCCAAATTTGATCTGTCATCAACCGGAGAAACCGTCAGATTGGAAAGACTGGGTTTGGATTTGGGTGGTGATGAATTGGGAGAATTAATCAGCCAAGTTTATATAAATGACGGTAATAGTAATATAGCCGCTGCAAGCATGGACAATAATCAAGCTCAATTTACTAATCTAACTTGGACTATCACTCCGGGAACAAATAAACAATTTTCTGTTTACGCCGATTTTAATAACATGGATGACAGTGGAACATATAGCGGTAAAAGAGTAGAAATCGGAGTAGATGATGATATTTTATTGCAATATATTGGTCTTGATTCTGCTGTGGTCGGAACACATTTTGTCAATCACGTGGACGGTGGAGCGGAAGCGATTGGCAATACTATGGTTGTCCACAAAGCTGCTCCTTTGATGGTCAAATCAGAAAATATAAACAACATCTTGGAAGCCGGCGAAAAAGAAGTATATAAATTTGGTTTAATTGCCAATAATGGCGATTATGAATTTGGCAAATTTGTTTTGAAATATGGTAAAACAGGCAATTACAATATTGATAACTGTTCTGTGCATAAAAGCGGAACAATAGTAGCCAATGGAATTATTGGGACAAACAGCGTAGCTTTTTCATTTAATAATGCACAAAGATCGCCGTTTAGCGACTATACTGTCAAATGCACTTTTAGTGGTAATTTTAACAACAATGATGCTTTTGACTCTTTTATCGATACTGATTCGAGTTATGTAGTCAATGACACTTTTCAAAATTTGGCCAGCACTGGTGCAAATATAATTTGGTCAGATTTGAGCAATAATAGTCATTTGGATATCACCCATAGTCCTACTAGCAGCGACTTTACCAATGGTTATTTATTGCAGTCACTTGGTCATCAAGTATTGATTTATACTTCATCCGAACCAGCGGTACCAACCGTCGATTTGAAAGCCAATAGCTCTGATGGACCGGTGACAATAACTGCCGGTGACAATTTAACGATGAGTTGGACTTCGACTAATACTTCGAGTTGTAGTGCTGCTTGGACAACAAAAACAACTACCAACGACAGCGATACGATTAATAATGTAACAACTAGTAATACTTATATTATTCAATGCGGCACGGCTAGCGATAGTGTAACAGTGAATGTCGAGCAAGCTCCGGCTCCGACAGTGGATCTAAAAGTAAATACTTCCGATGATCCGGCAACTATTGATTCCAGTGACAGTGTTACTTTGAGTTGGACTGCGACCGATGCGACGACATGCACTGCTAGCGGGGGTTGGTCCGGTAACAAAAATGTGGCCGGGGGCAGCGAGGTAATTCTTAATATTACCAGCAATAGCACTTATACCTTGCAATGTGCTGGTGACGGCGGAACTAATAGCGATAGCGTGATAGTTGAAGTAACTGAACCTGCCAATAATGACGCCGGTATTATTTTTACACGCAGTGGCAATATTTACAAAGTCGATCTTGAAGGAAACAACGAAATACAACTTACTTCCGGTGGCACAGATAGCAGTCCGAAAGTTGGGGGTAATTGGGTGTATTTCAGTCGCGTTCGGAGCGGAGGCAATCATAATATCTGGAAGATGAAAACTGATGGCACCGAATCAACCAAAATAACCAACGATGAAGGAAATGACACTGATCCATTTTTGGGTGACGGCAAAGTATTTTTTAAGTCAAATCGGGTGGCTGATAAGGAATATTATTATACAAGCATCGATGGTGGTAATATTACCGCCTTTGATCCAAAAAATAATTTTTATCTAGCTCATATAGGTCTTGGATATCATAATGGATCAGAACAATTGGTTACTGTAAGTACAGCTGCTTGGGTTAATTATCATTATGTAAATTTGTTTGATGTAAATTATCTAACGAATACAAGAATTGATGGTGATTATAGTGGTACTGCCGGAACAAATCACTTTGTTTGGACTGGTGACGGAAATACTATGATAATGAGTTGTTCAGTTGATGATGCTTGTGGTACAGCAGGGAATATTTATTCTTATAACAAGTCAACCAAAGCTAAAACTTTGATTACAGCCGGCGATTACCCATGTTTGTCATCAAATGGCATTCAATTCGTATTTGTGAAAAGCAATGGTCATATTTGCACAATCAATCTTGATGGAACAAACGAATTTGATTTAGGAGTGACTGGCTCTAGCCCGCAATATACAGCATTGTAAATATTATAAAAAATATTTTTTAACCGCCAATTCTGATGAATTGGCGGTTTTTTTGGAAAAATCTGTTTAGAAAATGACAACGAGCAAAAAGATCAAGATCATAGAAACGGCGATAATTATTTTAAGGGCATTGCCGACCGCGAGGGCAAAAATTATTCCGAAACTGGCTTTGATAGCTTGCAGGGTTTTTCTTTTGTGATAATATTCGCCAATAAAAGCCCCCAGACTTACACCGACAAGCAAACCAGGTAAATTACCAACAATCAGACCAATTACCAAGCCCAGGAACGCGCCCAAGAGACCATAGAAACTCATTTCCAGGTGACGGGCAGTAAGGTAGGCGATAAGATATTCGATGATAGCGGCAATAAGCCACAAAAATAAAAAAACCAGGATAACGACAAGGTTTATTTCCTGGAAACCGGTGTAGATAGCGTATGCAATAGTGGAAATTACGATCAAGATAATACCGGGCACTGCCGGCAAAACTTCGCCGACAACGCCGACAAACATGACGAGTAAAACTAAGATAAAGACAATAATATCAAAGATCATTTTTTGAAAAAAATAGGCGGCCCGGGGCCGCCAATTTTTGAATTAGAAATAATTATTGTCCCAATTTGGACTTGATTGTACCTTCGAGGTTAGAAAGCTCCTGATTGGTGGCTTGAATACCATTGATAAATAGAGTGGGAGTGCCATTTACTCCTGACTGGTTGGCGCTGGCTTGATCGGCTTCAATGTTGGCCAGATATTTCTTGCTGTCCAAGTCTGCCTTCATCTGATCAGAGTCAAGCCCGATAGATTTGGCATATTCCAAAATCTTGTCGGTATTGATGTCGTTGGTGAAAATGTAATTGTGTATTTCCCAATATTTACCTAGGGCACCGGCTGATTCGGCCAGTAGGGCGGCCGGGATAGCATTGGGATGATAATTCAACGGGTAATGTCGGAAAGTAAAGGAAACTTGACCGGGAAATTTATCAACCATACTTTCAAAGCCCATGGTATAGGCGCGACAGGGAGGACATTCAAAGTCGCCATATTCAACCAACTGGACAGCGGCATCTTTGGCGCCAAATGTCCAATCTTCGGTGGAGACAGGAGGAGTCAATTTGGCAGTTGACTGAGCTTGTTGACTGGTGGAATTATTTTGCGTGTTGGCGTTGGTATTAGTATTGGTATTGGTTGAAGCAGATGAAACCGTAGCTTTATTTTTGTTGTTGTACATCAACCAGACTCCCCCACCTAGTAAGGCGACGATTAATACCGCGACCAGCCAATTGGATAGATTGTTCATATTTTGCACCTCTTTAATAATTAGTAAAAATTTCCAATGATCAATTTTCAATTTTCATTAAATTTTTAATGTCGCAATGTTTCAATGCTTGAAAATTGATAAATTGGATAATTGAAAATCTAATGAAAATTAAAAATTAAAAATTTGAAATTGCATTTGCCAGTTTGTTCGGATCAAAACCGATTACCACTTGTTCTTTTTTTCCGGCTTGATCGGTAATAATTGCGACTGGTATTTCCATTTGATTGGTTTTCTGAACGATAAAGTCGCGATTGGATTCATTTTCAATCACATCTTTTTCAGTAAAAGATAATGATTTTTCCTGAAGCCATTTTTTTAAAGCCTGACAATGACTGCAAGAAGGCGAAGTATAAATAGTGATTTTGGGGGACATAAAATTCATTAATTTCCAATTATCAATTTTCAATTTCCAAAAGATATTTTGTTGGAATATTTGGAAATTTTTTGGAAATTGGGAATTGGAAACTGGAAATTGTAATGTTATTTTTCTTCCCATTTTGACAGGGCTTCGGCGGCGGCGTTTTGTTCGGCTTCTTGTTTACTCAATCCTGATCCCTGTCCATATTCATTATCACCGATTTTGACTCCCATGACAAATTGTTTGGCGTGGTCTGGGCCGCTTTGAGAGATAAGATAATACGTCGGGGTCAGGTTGAGCTTTTCTTGAGATTTTTCTTGCAGGCGGCTTTTGGCATCTTGATAAAGATGCTGGGCCAAAATTTGGGGCAGACGGGTAATGATGTATTTGTGAATGAATTGGCTGGCGTATTTTATTCCTCGATCAATGTATATTGCCCCGATCAGTGCTTCGACGGTGTTGGCCATGATTAATTCTCGTTCGCGGCCACCGCTAAGTATTTCTCCCTTGCTCAGATTGATGTATTGACCAAGATGGAGAACCAAAGCCACTTCTTTTAGGGTAGCTCCGCGTACCAAAGCCGCCCGCCAATTGGTCAATTCGCCTTCCGGATTGGGATAATTGCGATATAGGTAATCTGTGACAATTAATTCTAAAACTGCATCACCTAAAAATTCCAGTCGTTCATTGTGATCAAGTCGGTAGTCGGAATGCTCATTGAGATAAGAACGATGAGTCAAAGCCGTCATGAGCAAATCAGGATTTTTGAACTTGATTTTTAAAATTTTTTGCAGATTATCGGGAGTCATAGTTTAATTATTTTTGATTATAAATGTTTGGAAGATATTTTTTAATTTTTAATTTTCAATTTTCATTAAATTTTCAATGTCACAATGCTTCAATGAAAATTATAAACTGAAAATTGAAAATTGTACTATTATCCTACTGCTTCTTCCGAATACCAGTAGCTGTCGTCAAAATAACCGGGATCGTAATCTTCGGGATAGTAATCGGTGGGAGCGTAGCTGTAGGCGGGATATTCGGACATATCGTGAAAATTGTTGTCAAAGTCGAAAAATCCTTCACCACTGTTTAAAATATAATTACCATAGGCGTCATAGTAGCCATCTTCTCCGACGGCGTCATTGGCCGGTACTCCGGGAAAGAAATTGTTGTTTATATCATAATAACCGCTGCCGTTGTTGAGAATATAGTTACCATAGTAGTCAAAATATCCGTCTTCATAGACATAGTCGGGATAGGTTGGCCAGAAAGAGCCGTCAGGGCCGTAGGACCCGGAACCGTCGTCCAAGATCCAATATCCGTCATCAGAGAAATGACCGGGGCCATAGGTAGCGGCGGGGTCATTGGAAAGAGAAGAATGAAAGGTGCCATAAGGATCGTAGTAACCGGAACCGTCGTTTAGAACATAATTTCCATATTCGTCATAAAAACCATCCGGTTCGTAATTGGACCACCAATTGCCTTCGGCATCGTAATAACCGGAACCGTCGGCCAAAATATAGTTGCCGTCAGCGTCAAAAGAACCGTCACCATACCATTCTTGCCATAGCCAGAAATATCCGTAGGAATCGTAGAAACCGGTACCGTCATAGAGAATATATTTACCGTATTGGTCATAATATCCTTCTTCAGCATAGTCCGAAGCCCAGGTTTTGTCCCATGGCCAAAAGTTGCCCCAGATGTCGATGTAACCGGAACCGTCATAGAGAATATATTCGCCATAGGAATTGAAATATCCCGGTTGGTCATAAATACTGGTTGGCTGATAATTGCTGTTATAAACGGCAAAAGGGATGGTAGTAAAATAGTTGCCATTGAGATAGATTTCCAACCAGTAACTGCCACTATACCATTGATTTTTATTGTTGTTTAAAACAAAAGCCAGATTGCCGGTACTGTTGTTTTCCACATTGATAGCGGAATCAGCTAAATATTCACCGGAACCGCTAAAACCTTCCCAATACCAGACCGCCCAAACACTATCCCCCGCTTTCAAATCTTGCCATTGAGTGGAGGCGGAAAATGATTTGGCGGTATCGTAATACCAAGTGGTAGATGACTGGCAGGTATTGTCGTCTTTTAGAGCGGTACAAAGTTGCCCATTGATAAAGGTGGGGTTGCTGGCGGTTTGAGGGGTAACAATCGCTTTTTTGGTTTCGGCGATTTGGGCAGGATTGGATTTAGGTTTTTTTAGATCGGTTTTGTTGTTGTTGGTAACTGGTTTAGCTTGAATCGAAGATTTTGACTGAGGGACAATTTCTTTGACACCCTTATCTTTGTTCAACTTTTCTTGTTTTTTGTCATACAAGAGATTTTTCTTGTCGCCAGCTAGAACGGAAAAGTTTTTTTCGCCCAGTTTTTGATTGTCCATGAAAACCTGGATAATATATTCTCCGGAGAGCCAGCCGGTAGTAGGTTTTTTGAGGGTAAAAGTGTCTTTATTGCCAGCGCTGATTTTTTTGGTTTCGGTCTTGAGGGGGGTTTGACTATTTTCTTTTTTCCACTCGACTTTGACCTGATGTTCGCCTTTACCATCCAAATAGACAGCAAAAATTACTTGCTTGGCGGCAGCGGAAAATCCGTCCGGGCTATCTTGTTGTTTTACCGTCTTACCATCAACTTCGGCAGCAATCATGGTTTTGTTGATTTTGGCCTGTCCGCTGGTTGTTATGGAACCAAGTGAACAGCCGGAGAGGAAAAATATGGCAACAAATATGCCTAACAAAATTTTGGAGAATTTGGTCATAGTATATGTTTTAATTTTCAATTTTCAATTTTCAATTTCCAAAAAATGTTCAATTTCCAGTTTCCAAACATGTAGAGTTGTCATTCTGGAGCCGAAAGCGTAATCGTGCTCGACATCCAGAATCCAGAAAAAATAGTTTAGAGAGAAATAATAAATTATATTATGGAATGGATCCTGGATATTGGAGCGGATTACCTTCCAGTTCCAGGATGACACGGCGCATTACATTCGTTTGAAAATTGAGAATTGGAAATTGATTTCAGGAGTGTTGTTTTTCGTCGATAATCACTTCGCTGTCGGTTTTTATCTCTATTTCTTCTATATATTTTTTTTCATCAATCAATTTTTCAACCGGTTTTTGGTTTTCAAAAATAGAGCCTAAAACTCCGTTGATAAACTTGGAGGAGTTGTCTCCGCCGTAGGCTTTACCCAGCTCAACTGCCTCGTTGATGGCAACTTTGGGTGGAATATAGGGATCAAATAATAGTTCATAGATGGAAATGGAAAGTAAAGCACGGTCGGTGACTGGTATTTGATCAAGCGGCCATTCGGGCGCGTATTTTAATACCAGATTATTTATTTCCTCTTGATGGGCAGCTACGCCGGAAAGCAGATTGTTTAGATATTCTCGATTGGTAACTTCAGGGAGCAATTTGGCCATATTTCGATCGACGATTTGTTCGAGAGTCAAATCGTCGCGAAATTCTTTTTCGTATAGAGACTGCATGGCGATAATGCGAAATAAGTGCCTTGATCCTTGGGACATGATTTGTTAGGCTTTTTTAGTGGATTTTTTTGGTGCTTTTTTCTTGTCCAATACTTTTCTTTTTTTATAAACACCACAGACCGAGCAGACGTGGTGGGGTTGTTTGGGAGATTTACACATGGCACAGATAGAAATTGAGGGTTGAGACAAGTTTTTGTTGGCGCGGCGTTGATTGCGGGCGCTTTTGGTATGACGTTTCGTTGGGACAGCCATAATATACTCCTGAAAATTTAATTTAATTGCTTAAGTAATATTTTACGGGTTTTTAGGATATACTGCAACATTATACAATTTACAGTTTTCAATTTCCAATTTTTCCCTCACGGGATCGAACTGCTGCTGACATTAAATTTTCAATGACACAATTTCCAATTTTCAATTTGGTTATACGAGATCTTCGACAGAATAGGTAGCAAGGTATAAAGCGATACAAAGCAAAAGACCGGCTAAAAAAAGGGAGATATATTTGATTCCACCTGACAGAATTATATATGAAAAATAGACAAAAGGAAGAATGACAACCAAAGCGGTCAGATAACGAAAAATACTTTTTGACGGATATTGGTATTCTTTTATCAAATCAATATTATCGACAAATTTGATGTTTTCGTCGGGAAGATTTTTTTGTAAGTGAAAAAGAAGCTGGCCCAATTGTCTTTTGCTAAAAAATTCAACATTGCTGCAGGTAAAAAGAGAGGAATTGTTTGCGTCATAAAAAACAATTTGAACAAAACTGAAAGATTTACCTGAACTTCTTCTGTTTTCACTGACAATTTCTTTGACCGATAACAAGTTCACCTTTTGCAGTTCTGAAAAATTATCTTTTAACACTAGTTGGTGATTATCGATAGTTATGATTCTTCCCAATAGTAACTGAAAGATATTTTTTAGACATATAAAAACTGCAAATATAATCGACAAGATTAATAAAAAGTATGGGATGGCAGAAAAATTTAAATCCCTGATCGATATTAATTGCGAAGATAATGGCTGAAATAGCACAATGACTACAAATGTAAAATATGCCGCCAAGCAGAGATTGATGGCCAGTCCCCCAAATAACTTGAATTTGGCATCATGTGAGTTAATGACTAATTGATTCATAAATATTCAAAATTTATTGGAAATTGAGAATTGGAAATTGGAAATTTGATGTGTCACCATCCTCCGCCTCCCCCTCCGCCGCCGCCGCCGCCGGAAGAACCGCCGCCGCCGGAACCTGAAGATGATGGGGAAGACGAGATGGTGCTGGCCATGGAAGAAGAAAGGCTGGAGATTGAGTTGGAAAAATCGGAGACATTGAAGGCGGAACCGGCCATGGAAGTGTACCAGACGGGAGCGTATCGCGTTTCCCAGTCTTTACCGTAAATTTCGGCCATTTTGCCGGCCCATTGTTTGACGATACCAAATACTATGGCATAGGGAAGAAATTTTTCAAAGATATTTTCCTTTTCATTGAAAGCTTGGCGGTATTTTTCGGCGGTTTGCATAAACAATTTGAAACCGGCGGTTTGCCATTTGTAATCAGCGCCTTGGGGAGTAAGTTTAGCCATCCAAGAGGCAAAAAGCAAAATAATGATGAGACAGACAAAATCAGAGATAAACAAAACCGGCATCAGGAACGACAAGAAAAAAATCGCTAATAGACCGATATACAAATAGGTTTGGATTTTGAAACCGTCTTTTTCAAATATCCTTTTCTCGGTCAATTCCGTTTGGACGTGGCGTTTTAAATCGTCGATCCTTTTGTAAAATTTGTTGGTCAATGAGGAGAGAGCAACTTCTTTTTGGCCGGAAAAAAGATAGTCCAATAACATTCTTTCACTCATGTCCAGAGACATTTCACTGGGACGCCCGTTGTTTAGAATCAACTGGTAATCTTTGTTTTTAAAAAAGAGAAATTTGGTTTCCGTCTCTTTGATGGTGATGTATTTTTTAACGGCGAGGTTGATAATACTGGCGGTGATGGCGGTACTGGAGAGATTACCATGCGAGTAGAGAAAACCAAGTTGCATCGGATTGAGTTTGGCGGGCGGCTCGTATTGAGCGATAACTGTTTTGTTCACGACCGGATCGCGACCGTATTTTGACCAGTAATAGTAACAAATGCCAAAAACCACAATGGGTAAGATTATTCCCAAAATACCGCCAACAACAAATAAAGAACCGATTAAACCAGCAAAGAGTGAGGCGATACCGCTATAATCACCGGATGGCATTTCTTGGGCTTCGGTGGGAATAACGGCGGGGGGAGTAAAGATGTTTTTGGGAAAAGTAACCGAAGTAGTGATACCTTCTTTTTTGGCCAAGCCTCGAGTAGCGGTATAGGTGATAGTGTTGGCGTCAGTCCATTCATATGCGACCAACGAATTGTCCTTGGAACCAAATGAGCCGGTGTAATTATAAATTTCCGTATTGTTTTTATCGACTCCCGCCGGAAAGACGACTCGGGCAGTGAATTTATCGATTTCCATGTCCCAGAAAGCACCGTTGATATTCCAATAAAATTCATCAAATTTTTCGTTGTCAAAAATAATCGCATTGTCCACTTTGTAAACTATTTTGTAGTTGTTGACACCGGTAACGGTTTTATTGGCGCTACCGATTTTCCAGGTGATAGTATGTTCAGAGGAGTTGCTGGTAGTGGAGTATTCATAGGTCTGGTCATTGAAATCGGTGATACTGATCAATTCAATCGGACGAATAAAAGGAACGTCTTTGGTTTTGTAATTGCGGGTGGACAATACTCGAAATATACCGTGTTTGTCCGGTAGATTGCCACAATCGGCGGTAATTTTTTCGGTAATAGTCAGGGTGGAGTCGGTGTTGACGACAATTTCGGTGTCAAAATTTTTGATATACCACTCGGTAATATTGGTCCGGGCGGAGACTTGATGAGGAGCCATAAACAGGATAACAGCAGCAAAAATAGCCAAAATTTTTTGTCGCATAAAAATATGTTTTAATTTCTTGATTATATTGTCGTATTTATGGGGGGAAGATACAAGGAATTTGAATATAAATTTTTAATTTTTCCCCTCACGGGGACCAGCTGCTGCTGGTAATTTTTAATTTCTAAACGGGAAAAGCGAGACAAACCCCTATAAACGCTTTAAAACTCTTATAAACTCTTTTAAACTTTTCTGGCACTAAGAAGATCTCATTATGAAGCCGGAATAGGAAACGTAAAAATGCTGTCATCCTGGAACTGGAAGGTAATCCGCTCCAATATCCAGGATCCACTCCATAATATAAATTATTATTTCTCTCCATACTATTTATTCTGGATCCTGGATATTGAAACGCCCAGTAGGGCTTTCAGTTCCAGGATGACACAATACTATTGGAAATTAAGAAAATACTTAATCCATTTTTTATCTCCCCTTAATCCCAACTTCAGATCGGATATTTATAATTTAATTTGTAAGTGTTTCAAAGAGTTTATAAGGGTTTAATCTGGATTTAAGGATATTGGAACGCGAGTACGCTTCCGGTTCCAGAATGACACGAAAATTTTTTGGAAATTGGAAATTGTAAATTGGAAATTATTGTCTTATGCTTGCAAAAATTTTTTCCGGCGCTATCGTCGGGTTGGATTGCGAATTGATTGAGGTCGAGGTCGATATTGGTCAGGGGAAACCGCATTTTTTTCTGGTGGGGTTGGCGGCCAAAGAAGTGGATGAATCGAAAGATCGGATAAGAGCGGCTTTGTTAAATGTCGGAGTCAAATTGCCCAATCAACGGGTGACGGTCAATCTGGCGCCGGCCAATATTCGTAAAGAAGGGTCGGGTTATGATGTACCGATTTCGGTGGGGATGCTTAAAGCCGGAGGCTATATCAATACTGATTTAACGGATAGTTTGTTTTATGGTGAGTTATCTTTGAGCGGACGATTGCGATCAGTTAAGGGGGCATTGAGTTTGGCGATGATGGCGGCGGAGAGAGGATTCAAAAAAATATTCTTGCCGGCGGACAACGCGGCCGAAGCCGCTCTGATTGATCAGTTACAGATATTTCCGGTGAAAAATTTACAACAACTGATATCTCATCTGGCCGGCGAAGAACAAATCAAAGAATATATTTTGAAGGAAGACGAAGTCATCAACAAGCAAATTTTTGCGATTGATCTGGCCGACATCAAGGGTCACGATCATGCCAAACGGGCGTTGGAAATTGCGGCGGCGGGCGGACACAACGTCTTATTATCCGGACCGCCCGGATCGGGAAAGACGTTGTTAGCCAAGAGTTTCCCGTCAATTTTGCCGCCGATGACCAAGCAGGAAAAATTGGAAGTTACTCGAATATATAGTGTCGCCGGTTTATTGAATCAAAAAATTGGACTAATAGCTGAACGTCCGTTTCGCAAACCCCATCATACTTCTTCATCAGCGGCTTTGGTGGGCGGCGGGAATATTCCCCGACCAGGCGAGATCAGTTTATCACACCGGGGGGTGTTATTTTTGGACGAATTTCCGGAATTTTCTCGTTTCGCTCTGGAGGCATTGCGTCAACCATTGGAAGATGGAATTATCACCATTAGTCGGGCTTCGGCCAGCTTGCAATTTCCAGCATCATTTATATTGATTGCGGCCATGAATCCATGTCCGTGCGGCAATTTTACTGATCGGGACAAAAAATGTGTTTGTTCGCCGATGAAGATTTTGAATTATCAAAAGAAAATATCCGGACCATTGCTGGATCGGATTGATTTGCATCTGGAAGTGCCGAGGTTGGATTTTGACAAATTAAAACAAATTACGCCAAAAGAGAATTCAAAACAAGTAAGAGAGAGGGTGATAAATGCCAGACAGGTTCAAAATAAACGGTTTGCCGAAACTTCGACAGTGACCAATTCAGAAATGTCGGCCAAGCAGGTGGAGATGTTTTGCAATTATGACCAACCGGCGGAGGAAATTATAAAAAAAGCGGTGGACAAGATGAATTTGTCACCGCGGTCTTTTCATCGATTGCTCAAAGTTTCTCGGACTATTGCCGATTTGGCTGGTCAAGATATTATCGTTGCCACGCACGTCGCTGAAGCTTTGCAGTATCGGACGAGGGTGGAATAATATTAAAACTGAAAAGGACGATCTTCTTCGGTAAATTTTTTAGTTTTATTACTTTTGGAGGTATACCGCCCAATAGTCTCCTTGAGATACTTGCACAAAGTAACTTTATTTAAAATCGAAACAAAATTTTGTAAAATCGGTTCACGATTTTTGTTTTCTTTGACGCGTTTGACAAACTCGAGCAATGGACATTGGGGATTTCCAGTGTGAACGCGGTATTCGTATCCCAATTTTTTCATAGCATTAAAAAACAGATGCTGTTGACTAACAAATCGATTGATTTCTTCAAGGTGGGAAAAAGTGATGGTTTTAATTTTTAGATTTTCGGTGCGTTTGCTAAAGCGGGAGGGGTGATCGCTGCCGTTTTCAATAATGTTGTATATAGCCAAAATACATCCTTTGAAGTAATCCGGATTGCCAAGTTTTTCTGAAAAGGCGATTTTGGATTTTTCCGAATCCAATAACCAAGTTTGAATTTCTTCATAACCATTTTTGACAAAATCAGGGTTGTGGGGTCGGTAAATTTCATTGTCTGAAAATTGTTTTTCCAAGGTGTCCATAAATATTAAATTTGGATAATATGGTAATAATATAATCCTGAAAAATCCAGGGGGCAAGAGTTTTTTGTCAATTTGGCGAAAGTGTTTTACTGGAAACAAAAATGGTCAAATATGACAACGTGGCGGCGATCAAACCAAAACCGAAACCCAACTGCAAAATAATCAAAGTTCCCAGGACTGATCCTAGCACGCCAAAAATGGCATTGATGCTAAAAAACCAAGGAATAAGAGGCGATGGAATTTGTTTGATAGCGACGGGGTAAGGCATACCAAGAAAAAAGGCCAAAGGGGCGATTTGAATCAGGCAAATCATAATTTTTGATTGAATCGGCCAAAGATTAGTAATGGGAAAAAGAAAAAGACACGATAGTAGGTTGATAATTATGAGACTGATAATGGCCACTGGCATCAAGTATCGATTTTTGAAAGTGAAGAATAAAGAAAAACGACTACCAAGACCACTTAGCGTTAAAAATACAAATAAAACAAAAATCAGGGCATAGATCGGGTGTCCCAGATAAATGGTCAGACGCCCCAGCAAAGAGACTTCCGTCATCATAAAACCCAGACCGAGAGCGGCAAAGTAGTAAATGCGGGAACGAAGAAAAGACCGGTTAAAACGATTGATCAGGGACGATCTGAACCAAGGAAGCAAAATTATCAGAAGTCCAATTGAAATAAAAATAAGACAAAAAATGATTAGATTACTGATAACCGGCGAAGTCAGATTTTGATCTTTCCAAAAAGAAAAATGAGAAAAAATTTGTGTCAGGGAAAAAAAGTTGAAGAAAAATGGTCGATCATCGGTAGGGGGAGTAAGATCATAGGGATATTGGTTTTGAGATTTTTTTTGATCAAAATCTAGGATAAAACGACTGACCGGATTGTCTTGATTTTGCCCGGGAAGATAGAGAACCGGAAATTGCAGTTCTTGTCCCAGTTGTCGGATTTGCTCAAGCTGAGTGGCGGAGTATGGTTTCTTTTGGACCAAGACAACCGCCAAGCCTTGATCGGACTGAGTGCGGGCAAAATTGGCTACAACGGCAATATGCTGGCGAGGATCAGTCGCACCGGATTGTTTGAGAGAAGACAAGGAAAGAGAGGCCAGTCTTTGAATTTCTGCTGGCTGGGAAGGAGAATACCAACGAACGAAAGACAAAATTCCTTGATCGTTGAGATGGCTCAAATATTGTTGGAAGGCTTCAAGGGTATAGAGTTGATTTTCGGTCAAGGCAAAAGCGTTGGCAGCTGAAGCGGCCCAGGTGTCAATCAGGGAAGCGACGATCAAATCATATTTTTTGTCTGAATTGGATAAATGAGAACGCGCATCAGTAACCGCAATATCGACGTCCGAACGATCGTACAAATGTCCGGAAAAATCGGACAGTTTGTTTTCAACCAGATCAACAATCAGGGAATTGATTTCGGCGCCGTCCACCTGAGACGCACCGGCAACCAAACCGGTCAAAACATCATGCCCGCCGCCGGCACCAATCACATAAACTTGCGGCGCGGGCGGCAACAGGCGATAGGCGAAAGCCGGCAAATCTGATTTGAGCCAGTCAAATTGTGACAAATCACCGGAGAAATGATGAAGCGGAGTCAAGGCGTTGGCGTCAATTAACAATGGTAAATAATCCGGGGCGGTCGGCTGAGGCACAACAGGACTCAATGACCAATAAAAACTTTTTTGGCTATGATTTTTCCAAGCGGTTATTTGCGAAAATTCGTTCCAGCCTTCATAAAGCAATTGTGATTTTGGGGCGGAGTTTTTGGTAGATTTGAGAGAAATTATTTGGTCGGGGTAAACTTTAATAATTGAAATTAATAGACAAAAGGCAAATATCGCCGGCCAGAAATATGGTTTTAATTTGTCTTGGTGGCTACCGATTAAAAACATCAGACTGGCCAAAGCGGCTAGCAGAGAGAGAACAAGTAAAGAATTGGGGCCGCCAAATAAATTGATAATCAAAACTGTCAACAAGCAACCAAAACCGGCGCCGACCAAATCCGCGGAATAGAGATAATTGATTTGTTGGGAAAATTTTGTAAAAGACAAACCCAGAATCAAACTACCGAAAAAGAAAGGGACGACAAAATATAAGCTCAGCCAAAAAACTGAGAGGGGACCGGCGGGATAATCGATAAGAATCAGGCCGAGACCAATCGAAATCCCCAAAAGAAGCGACCAAAAAGACAATTTTGACAGCAGTTTTTCCGGTTTGGTCAAGCCGGGAAATAAAAACAAAACCAAACCGGCCAGCGAAGCACCGGTGAGACAAATAGAAATCGCCAGAAAAGCATAGTGATACCAATAAAGCACCGAAAAAATTCGGGTTAAGACAATCTCCAATGACAATAAGGTGGCGCTAACCAAGGAGATAGCGACCAGAAAGGCGGGGGTTGGACGAATACTTTGATTTGGCTTGATGATTTCCAAGATAAATTAATATTTCAACTTTAGCGACCGATGCTAAAATATTGGAAACCCAGTTTTTTGACTCGCGCCGGATCGTAGAGATTGCGACCGTCAAAAATAAGCGGTTGGCGGAGCGACTTGTTGATTTTACCAAAATCCGGTTCGCGATAGTCATTCCACTCGGTCAGAACCAACAAGGCATCAGCGTTTTTGAGAGCTTCGTAATTGTCGAAGGAATATTTTATTTGTTTACCAAAAATATTTTTGGCGGTTTCGATCGCTTCGGGATCGTGGGCGACGATTTTGGCGCCGGCAGCGAGAAGATCGCGAATAACCGGAATAGAAGGTGATTCACGCATATCGTCGGTTTTAGCTTTGAAAGCCAAACCCCAGATGGCGATGGTTTTGTTTTTCAAATCTTTGCCAAAATACTTGATGATTTTATCGGACATAACATGTTTTTGGCGTTCATTGACCGATTCAACGGCCCGGAGCAATTCAAGATCATAATCATTTTCTTTGGCGGTTTTGATGATAGCTTTGACGTCTTTGGGAAAACAGGAGCCACCGTAGCCCGGACCGGGGAAAAGAAATTTGGAACCAATACGGCTGTCGGCGCCGATGCCTTTGCGGATCAAATCAATGTCGGCGCCCAATTTTTCACAGAGATTGGCGAGATCGTTCATGAAGGAAATCCGGGTGGCCAACATGGCGTTGGCGGCGTATTTGGTGAGTTCAGCCGAACGCAAGTCCATTTTGATAATCGGAGCGCCGGAGATAACAAAAGGTTGATACAGCTCTTCCATCGCCGCAAAAGCTTTTTGGCTATTGGCGCCAATCACTATTCTTTCGGGATGCATAAAGTCGGGAACAGCCGCGCCTTCTTTAAGAAATTCCGGATTGGAGACAACGTCAAATTTGTGTTTGGTATGTTTAGCCAAAGTGGCTTGTACTTTTTCGGCCGTTCCAACCGGAACGGTGGATTTGTCCACAATGATTTTGTAGCCATTCATGGCCTGGGCGATACTTTTGGCAGCAGCCAGGACATGTTGCAAGTCGGCGGAACCATCTTCAGCGGGCGGGGTGCCGACGGAGATAAAACAAATGTCACTTTGCCGGACGGCTTGTTTGATATCGGTGGAAAATTTGAGACGGCCATTATCGACGTTACGGAGAACGATGTCATCGAGGCCGGGCTCAAAAATGGGGATGATCCCCCGGTTGAGTTTTTTGATTTTGTCGATATCAACGTCCACACAAATGACGTCGTTGCCATTTTCAGCAAAACAAGCCCCATCGACAAGGCCGACATAGCCGGTACCAATTACGGTGAGTTTCATGATTGGGTTGGTTATTTATTTATACTTAATATGATAGCAAAAAAATAAGGCTTGCCAAATATTGAGCAAGCCTTATTAAAGGAAATTCGGAAATTGTTAGATCTTTTTTACAGTTATTTTATCAATAATGATATCGGCGTTTCCGTATGTGTATACTCGGTATTCCATAGTACCTTCACCGGTTCGATAGAAATTTAGAGTAAAGTTACGATATGTACTTTTGAGAGAATCGTTATTTAAATTTTGCCAAACCATGTTTCCCGTTCCACCCTGGTTGTACGCTTCAAGGCGGACCATATTGCTACCAGACAAATCACAATTACTACATTTTACGCTAAAGGTGGCTTGATAATTACCTGTGGTTTGATCGACTGTATATGGACCATATATTACATAGCCTGCACCGGAAGCAGAGAGTGATTTGATAGCAATCCCGTTTCCTGCCATAGAATCGGCAATAGCAGACCCTAGGCCAAGATTGTTATTTTCTGCTTCATAAACAATCTCTTGATTAGAAAATTCAGTGACCGTGATCTTATCTACAAAGATGTCTGCTTGGTCGTAGAACCAGACTCGAAGTTCAACACTTCCGCCGGATCGACGCGCGAATGTGATGGGAAAATCGTACCAAGTATTTCTTTCTACAAAATCTGTACCTTTGATTATTTTTGTGACAGGTAGGGCGTTACCTCCTGGGTTTACAAATTCAATTCTGGCGAAATTGGCTTCACTTTGTACGGTAGCTGTCTTCATTCGGAAAACTGCTTGGTAAGATTTGTCATGTGGCAAATCGTCTGTATACGGACCATATACCATGAAGCCTTCGGAATTGGAAAGTTTAGTGGCCTGTCTAGCCTTGCCGTTTGAAGCGGCTTGCTCTAGTACAATATTACCGACATTACTTGGTGATTGTTCAGCCTCGAAGACCCAATCGGAGTTAACTTTTTTATAAACAGTAACCATATCTGAAGTCAGAGTAATATTATCGGAATTGCCAATAATATAAACTCGATATTCCATGCTGCCATTGTTGGTTCGAGAAAAATCCAAACTAAAATCTTCGAAATTATTGGCCTTGGCAAAATCACTGGCCTTGATATTTCTAAATATCCATTCACCCGTACCATTGTGATTCAGGGCTTCTATTCTGGCGATATAAGAATTTGAATTAATATTATTTGTCTTCAATCTGAATACTGCTTGATAATTGTCACCATAGGTTTGTTCCAAAGTGTAAGGACCATATTGCAGATATCCGATGTCATTTGATTGAGCTAGACGGGCCTGTCCGTTGTAAGCATCCTGATCGCTAACAATCGTTCCGACCGCGGAGGGCAAATCCTCACTTTGATAGGCCATGGTATTTTGGGTGATTTTATTTACTTCTACCTTATCGGCGGTAATATCAGCAAGACCAAAAACGAAAACTCGATATTCCATGGTGCCTTCATTGTTTCGAGAAAAATTTACATTAAATTCTTGATAAGTATCATTTGCGGTAAAATCAGTACCTTTAATACTTTTATATGACCATTCACCCGCCCCATGAGAGTTGTAACATTCGACACGTGCTATCTCACTTGAAGATGAATTATCTGATGTCTTGAGTTTGAATGTTGCTTGAAACGCATTGTTGTATTGTTGACGAGCAGTGTATGGACCATATTGCATGTATCCGGCGCCAGCAGAAGACAAAACTTTTACAGCTTTTCCACCGGAAGCGGTTGCGTCATTAATTTTATTACCAATATTTCTAAATAAATCTTCGGATTCATATATTTCGCTTGAAGATGAGGATAGTTTGGTGGTAGTAATTTTATCTAACTCAACATCGGCGTTATCATAAAACCAGACACGATATTCCATGGAACCAATGTCAGGTCTGATGAAATCAAGACTGATATTTTCAAATTCACCAAGGGAAGTAAAATCTGATTGGTTCAATTCTCGTTCAGTCAGCAATTCGTTGCCGTAGTTAAATAATTCAAGACGAGCAACCGGAAGAGCAGAACCACTAAGGATCCTTATTTTGAAAGTAACTCGGTATGGAGTGAAAGGTAATTCGTTGGTAGAATAAGGGCCATAAGTAAGATAACCGGCGGAAGCGGTAGCGACATCACCTTTCATAACAGTATATGGTTGATCACCACCATAATATTGAACTTGGCCGATACTTGTATTCAATGTTTCTGCTTCATAATTAAATGAGCTGGGATAGGCTTGGGTGTGACTAAATAGTGACCCGAGCGACAATCCAAGAGCAAAAAGCATGGAAAATATTTTTGCTTTATTTCCTGAAATCATAATTGTTTCCTAAGTAAATAATAATACACAATATGTAAAGTTTTATTTAAACATATATTATACTCTAAATATTGTCAACAATTGCATTTTCAATATTATTGATATAAAGAAAAGATTCTGTTTTTTGAACAAATCTGATACAATATTTCTTGTTTTAGACCAATGAATAATATTTTTAATTAAAGATGATGGAAAACAATAAGACAACAGATAGTGAAGTAACTATTTCTGAAGAAACAGAAAAACAAAATATTCAAAAGAAGGGAATCGACTTCAAGAGGATTGCAACGATTTCTGCCTATATTATCCCGGTTATTATTCTTTTGATTGTTGTTTATTATAATTTTTTACCTTTTGGTTACAACGATCAGAAAAAAGTTGTAGTTGGTGCAGCCAATGACACAAATGGTCAGTTCAAGATCGAGGAAGGCGACAATCTTGGATCAAGACAAACTTTGAATGGCAAAACCTTCAGAATATTTAATGGGGTTGTAAATGCCGTCTATGAACCTAGTGCCGTATTAAGCAATACCGAGATTGTAGCTAAAGTTGCCGGAGATAATGTATTTCTATTGGATACACCAAGTTTGGATATACCCTGGGATACGGATTGGCAGATTTTTGATAACTTTTCTGTATATTCTCCCAATACTGTTTATGATAAATTTTTACAGGGAAATATTACAAACAGTACACAAGGAGTTGACTTAAATCAACCATTCGCTTTATTGATAAAATGGAAAGCGAGCGCAAATGAAGAGCTCCTAAAAGGAGATATCAAGTTGGTTCAATCTGAGACTCAAATTAAATTTGAAATAGAGGACGAGGGAAAGAAAGAACTGACATATCAATTACCTGATTATTTTTTGGACAAAGAGCATGTTATTTTAATTGGATATAATAAAAACTTTTTTTATTGGTTTGTTGATAAAAAATTTATAGGGAAGGTAGAAACAACAAAAGATAAATATGTTATTCGTAATTTGGAATTGACGAATAATACCAAAGTGTATAGCGCAATTAATAATAATTTGTCTGAAGATATCGCCTACAAAGAAGCAAATGGTCAGAACTGTGTTTATTTCGATGGACAAACACGTCTTAGTCTTCCAGACTCAACCGAAGCATACGAAACAGGTCCTTGGGCTGTATACGTTGAGTGGATTCCGGAAAAAAGAGAAGATTCTCAACAAATTATTGGTCACTATAATTGGAAAATTGAACAAAATAAAAATACTGTTAAATTTACGATTGGACGTATGAATAACAAACAAGGATCTTTTTATACCGCAACTAAAAAAATTGATGACAAATTTTTTAATAAAAGTCATAACTTGTTGGCAACCTATATTCCGGGCGAAAGAGGCATGATAGATTTGTTTGTTGATGGCGCATTCGCCGACCGAGTGGTATTTGATAAGGAAGTAATCCAAACCGATTATGGAAAAGAGGATTTAAGTTTGGGATGGAGTGCACATAACTACGGAAAATCTCCATATTTCAAGGGGACGATTTGTCGAGTTAAATTTGCAAACAAATCTATGATCCCGGAACAAAAGAGTGAGATAAAATTTGTTGTTGATTCTGTACAAAAAATAACAATACCCGTTTACAGCGAATACGGGAAATTAGAGTCAGTCGAGTTGAAAGCGATGAAATGATATCTTTTTGGATAAACTACTATTCACATATAAAACAGTTCGTCAGAAATATCTTTTTTCTGACGGTTGTTTTGTATCTTGGTAGTTTGACGAATACGCTACAAAGTTATTTTTTTATTGATCAAGAATTACTATTATCTCTAGCCGCATTGCTATTTTCTCTGTGGTTGGTATTAATCTTCGAACAAAAGAAAACATATTATCAAAAAAATTATCTACATTTTTTTAAGGTTATTTTTTTATTCTCACTGTTTATTATTTTTCTTTCAAACAGCAATATTGGTTCGGGCATCAATTGGTTGTTATCTTTGAAAGAAATATTCATAAATAATATGTATTACCTATACATATTATCCACCTTGAGTGGATTTTTTTTGTTGTATTTTTCGGAGAATCAAATAGAGAATGAACTTGGCGAAGAACAAAAATACGAACTCGACGAAAAGACATCAAATAATAGTGGTATTTACGGGCGAGTAAAAAGTTTCTTGGGAATTTTTTCTTGGCCGCATTTGGTGATTTTTTTATTGGTTTTTGGTCTAGCGATTTACTTTCGTTGGCCCAAAGATGCACCGATACAAACCATGCATGATGTTTATGCCGCTAAGTGGATCACGGAAAGAATATTACCTATTTCAGACTCGGGAGTAATGTATTGGAGGGCCTTTCCTTTTTCGTATTCTTTGGCTGCATTTATGTTTTTGGAAAAAATATTTTATATTGCTAATGATTTTTTGATAAAGCTTCCTGTTAGTTTTTTTTCAATACTATCATTTGGATTAATTTATTTGATTTTAAAAGAATTCTCTTTATCCAAAAGAATCCTGTTTTGGACTATGTTACTTTTAGCCCTGTCAAGTTGGAGCATTACATACGCGCATTACATTCGTTTTTTTTCTATGATGATGGCGTGTACATATTTTTCAATATTGACCCTAATTTATTTTATAAAATCGGAAAAAAACTATTGGTTATTTTTATCGAGTATTTCGGCAGTTGTGGCCTTTTTAATTGAAAAACCTTCATACCTATTGTTGGTCGTTTTCTTTTATTTTTTACTAAGGGAAATTTTAAAAGTAAAAAGATTGGATACTAAGATAATTAAGCTTATTGTTTCTTGTATCTTTATTTTTTTCATGTCGGTTGTTGCCGTAGTCATAAGTAAGCCGATTTTGCCTGAAAAATTTATTCAAGCAAATGAGAAAATAATGGCTGCTAAGACAAACATCGTTTCTCAGATCAAGTTTGATCAGTATAATGTTAAATTATTGGTTGCTTGGTATCCCTATGTTTTTATTTTTATGTGGCCATTTCTGATATATCTTCATTTACCGAAACAGCTAAAAAAGAACCAGGCGATATTGGTCATATTCGCCTGGTCTTTATTTGCATTATCATTTTTGGGGGTATCAAAGAACACTCCAAGAAATCTTGGTTTTTTTGCAGATATTTTACCGATTTTACTGGTTTCATCGGCGGAATATTTATCCAAAGCATTGAAAAATAAACTATTCTTTTATTTTTCAATTTGTTTGATATTTTTTGGTATGACCAACGGAATATATTTTTTTGCAAATCCAGTAAAAAGCGGGGATGAAATACCTTATGGGCCAATAAGAATCTCAAACGCAAAGACATTTACTAATGTTCACGATATGAGTTTAGGGAAAGATTTTGTTAAGGATTACATGAAAAATAATCCTGACACTATTATTGTGTCCACTCATTCAGCGGCATGGGAGAATTATTATCTTGCTCCATATAAGGTCAGTTATATTTTAAACGACATGATTGCCGATTCGCTTACAACAGTTTCTATTGGAGATGATACTTATACTTTGTATGAAGGTCTTGAAATTATTAGCTTGGATGAAATGTTGAGCATAGCCCAAAAAAATAATATTCTTTTGATAACTAATTATGATTTTGACTACCGTTTGAAACCGGAGTCGATAGAATATTTTCAGAATATTGAGCCAATATTTATTTCCGACCAGGATGATAGAGTAAAGGCATATGAATTTATTAGTCCGCTTCAACTTTTTCAATAATTTTGATAACGTTCTTTTGTGATTCTTCTTTTGCTTTTGAGACGGCTACCTTTATTTCTTTGCGATAGGGAATTAGATTATCAATAAGTGCCTTGGTTTTATCAATCAGGGCGACAGATGATATTTTGTCAATGTCGATTACCCATTTTTTAAAACCGAGCAGATCCATAATGCCTTCGGTTTTTGGCAAATAGGAAATGGCAATCAAAGGCGTGCCTGATATTAAAGTAAAAATATTGGAGTGCATTCTGCTACCAATGCAAAAATCCATTTGACGATATAATTCAACGTAAAATCTTGGATTATAGTTTGTATCAATTATTTGATAATTATTTTTTAATTTGCTTTTTTGGATAACATCTTTGATGGCTATCATGTCGTCTATTTCCAGGCTTTCAAGCGAATGAGGGAAGAAATAAAAATAACAGGAATATTTTGATTGCAAATAATTGATCGTATCGGATACCGCTTGGTAATATTTTTGTTGGTATTTTTTGACTTCGGTGGAATCAATTTTTGGGAATTTCCACACAAGAAGACTTAAGCCGACAATGAATTTGTTATTTGTTTTTAATTTGCCAATTTCTTTGACTATGGGGGCAATTAATTGTATTTTTTTGGTCGTCTCAAGAGTAAAGGCCGCATCGTAACCTAAAATACTTTCAATGCGTAGTTGTGACAATATTTGCTGAGATAATTTTTCGCGGACGATAATCAGAGTAACTTTTTTAAAAAGATAGCGGTAGATATTGGCAGACAACTTACGTTTAAAAGGTCCGAGAGATTGAGCATAAATAATGACCGGTTTTTTTAAAAATATAGCAAAAATAATTGGAAATGCATGAGGAGATAGCAAAAATCGTCCATGATCAAACAAAAATCCACCTCCTTTGCTTATAACTAGGTCAGTTTCCAGATATTCTCTAATTGTTTTTTGAACTGTTTGAGAGAACAAAAAAAATAATTTAAGTCCAGAAATATTATATGTTATTGCAAATATCGCTAGAAAAAATAGATTAAAAAATGCAGGAAAAAAGTAACCTATTTTTCCCGTAAGAGTTTTTAACTGTTTTTTTGACGGAAAAAGAAAAATATCCGGCTGTTCTTTTATTGTTTGTTCAAACAAAATATTGGCTGGTTTAGGCCAGTTATAGTATGGGGTCAAGACAGTGATTTTCGATTCTGGTAATTGATTTTTAAAAACAGTGATCATGGCGTCGGTAATGCCCAGATCACCAATATTCCAATAATTTATTCCATGAACAAGTGTGATGCGTTTTATTTTTTTCATGATGTCGGCTTTATTTTTTTAATCAAATACAAAACGCCCCCAAGTAATGAAGAAAAAACTATTAGTAAATTCATGGAGAGCGTATAGGAAATAATATCTTCTTGTTTTGGATTTACAAAGAATAACGGGAATAGAAGCAGGGCCAGCCCATCCCGCAAACCAATACCCTGGAAACTGATCGGCAAAGTCATCAGGAGGATAGTAATCGGAATGATTATAACGAATGCGGTGTAATTGGTTTGGCCGGAAAAATAATAGTAAGCGATAATATTATTCAAAATCATAAGAAATTGAAAAATGAACGATAAAAGAAAAACGGTAAAATAATTTATTTTTTTAAAAGATTCAATCAAGCCTATCACTTTCGAACGATACCTGACTGTTAAATAAATTATGACACTGAATAATACGCAAAATAACAAAATTATGATTATTGTTTTTGACTGATTTATTGATAGACGATTAGCAATAAGATCGAAAATCAACCAATAATAGTGTCGAACACTTGGAACAATTAAAGATACGGCCATAATTCCTAATAAGGCTAAGATTCCCGAAATTCGTTCCAAAAAAACGGATAAAATAACTGACGATCTTCCAATGTTTTTATATTTTCTTTCTAAAAAAATGCATTTTGCTCCATCTCCACCGAAATTTGTTGGCAAAAATAATCCAAAGAACGTGCTATATAGATAAATTTTGGCAACTTCCCAAAATTTTATTTTTTCTTTTGAAAAACTTTGGAGAATATTTTTAAGTTTTAAGGCACTAATAATGACATTATTGAAAATATTAATAAAAAGCAGAAAAATAAAAAATAAAATGAACCAAATATTAGTGAATTTTGCCGATAAAGAATCTAGGTTCAGTTGACTGATAATATAAGAAATAAGAATAATCGAAATGATTATTTTTAGAAAATTTAATATTTTTTTCTTTAGTATTTGATTCATTTAAAAATTTCAACGAATTGAGAAATAATATTCTCCCAGTTGAAACGAGTGTTGGAAGGGAGGTGGAAATTGATTTTAGCTAGTTTGGAGATTAGTTTGGCGCGGAGGGCGGGGGGATTTTTGGCGGGGAATAAATTGTTTTGGTCGGTTACTTCCGGATTGCCGCCTACGTCTGACGCCAAAACGTCACAGCCGGCTTGCAGGGCTTCCATGAGAGTTACATTCATGTTTTCAAACCAACTTGGCAAAACAAATATGGCTGCCTTGCCGTAGAGTTCATGCAAAAGAGGATCTTTGTTATCTATCCAGCCCAAAAAATTTACTTTGTTTTCAAGTCGATAATCTTTTACCATTTTTTCCAGAATTGATCGATATGGGCCTTCACCGACAATTTTTACTTGCCAGTCCTTTAGATCGAGATCTTTGATAGCTTCGATAAAATCTTGAAAACCTTTGTTGATAGTCAAACGACCGACGAGGAGAATATATTTTTCTTTGGGAAGGGGGACAAATTTGCCCGCGGTTATGCCATTGGGGATGACGATAATTTTATTTTGATCCAGATCGGGATGAACTTTTTGGATTTCTGTTTTCAGGAAATTGGTCGGCGAAGTGATAGTTTTGGCGTTGTCCAATATTTTTTTCCAGGGATATTTGAGAAAAGGATATAATTTTTTGAAACGGGGGTTGTAACCCAAAACATCGCTGCCGTGGCTAGTTATGACATATTCCAGCTTGAAGAGAAATTTGATGATTAGGGCGAGAAAACCGGTGGGGATAATAAAATGGGTATAGCAAAGATCATAGCGTTTTTTATTTATCAATTGCCATGATTTGAAAAAGCCAGAGATGAGATAGGTGGCTTGTTCCCATGGTTGGCAGATTTCTTTTTTACTCCGGAGACAAGGTACACGATGGATCCGAAAACTGGGATTTATTTCTTCATACTTGGGGAGATTTTTATAACCCATGGTAACCACGTCAATATCAAATTGACCGGTTTTTGATAACTCGTCGGTGATTTCATAGCTGACCGGACTGCCCCCGCCGCCCAAGGGCGGGAATTCGTAGTTGAGGAGCAAGATTTGATGTTTTTTTGACATGACAGATTGGCGGCTAGTTTTATAACTAGTATATTATACAACAAGATGATAATTGGCGGGTAATGGAAGAGGCTACCGCGGGTTGGTGAATGAGGGGAAATCATGATTGGGACAGAACGGTGTTTTGTCCATGTGCGATTTTTTATAATTTCTGCAATTGATCATTCATCAAGAAATCCAGTATATAGATATGTTTGATGCCCTGAAAATTGTCACCGGCGATTTTGTCCATCGATACTACTATTTTGGGATAATTATCTTTGATAGCCAATAAATTACCAAATTCCCGATCATGGACCGATTGATTGTTTATGAGGTAAGCCACCTGAATGTAAATCATTTTACCGCTTTTTTTGGCCACAAAATCAATCTCTTTGTTATCCAACCGACCAACACAAATATCGTATCCCAAGCGCAATAAATGCAAATATACTAAATTTTCCAACATTTTGCCGATGTCTATCGATTGATATCCGACCAGAGAATTTCTTAATCCCAAGTCCTCCCAATAATATTTTTGGTTTACCTCAAATATTTTTTTTCCTTTGATATCAGACCGACTTACTTCATGAATGACAAAACTTGAGGATAAATATGACAAATAATTCAAAATAATATTTGGAGTAGTTTTTATTTTTTGACTCTTTAGAAAATCACTGATTTTGTTGGCTGACACAAAAGAACCGATATTATCGGCCAAGTATTCAACCAGTCGATTGAGGAAATTCACATTTCTGATATTGTAGCGGGCGACAACATCTTTCAAGATAATCGTATTGTAAATACTTTTGAGGTAACCATACACAATTTCTTCAGTCAATTCCAAATTGATAAGAAATGGTAAGCCGCCAAAACGAATATATTGCAATAAGGTGTCTTCGTGGTTGGGTAAATTGTGAAATTGCCTAAATTCTTGATAAGACAAAGCATGGACCATAATTTCTATGTAGCGACCGGACAAGCCGGTAGCAATTTCAGAAGACAATAAACGAGCATTACTACCGGTGCAATAAATATCGTATTTCTTTTTGGCAAACAAATGACGCAACGCTTTTTCAAAATTTTCTATTTCCTGGATTTCATCAATAAAAAGACAATTTAAAGATTTGCTTGTAGTATTTTTTTCGACATACGTTATCAAGTCACGATAATTGACGATATTATCATATTCATTTTCTTCTTTGTTGATATAAATTATATTGGCTTTTTTATCCTGATTTTTGATAGTATCAATCAACTGTAGCAATATATAACTCTTACCAACACGTCTTTGCCCGGTAATCACTTTGATCAAATCAACGCCTATAAATGGAGTGATTTTGTTGAGATAAAAAGGTCTTTTTTGGTATTTTTTCATACTTAAAATATTTCTATATTTTGTATTATGTTTTAACTATACTTAAAATGTACTAATTTTTCAATACTGCATCTCGAGACGGGCAAATGTGGACAGAACGGTGTTCTGCCCCTACCAATCCTGTAACTTTTCTTCGATGAAAGGCAGAAAATTGGTTACGCGAGCTTTTAGTTCAGGGTTAATCAAAAGTGGCTCCACATCTTTGGTCAATTGTGAATAATCCATCTCGTGACACTTATTGATTAGCTGTTTGGCAAATTTTGCCGGGGTGGAATTTAGAAAACCGGTAATATAATCCTGATTGGGTTCGGTAAAACTATAAAGAAAACTTACATCGTAAAAATCACGTCCTTTGGCTCTCTTTCTTTGGAGAATGGCAATCAATTTCTGGGTTAAAATAATGTCAGCCGGATTTACCAAAATGTCAAAATACAAGTCGAATTTATTGATAGTGATTATTTGCGGTTGAAATATTTTTTCTTTGCGAACTGTGTCGATGCGAATTAGTATTTTTTCTTCTTTGGCTACGGCCAAGTTGTACTCGGATAATATTTGGGGGAATTTAACGTAGCAATGATAAGCGCCTTTTTCGACAAAACGAAATTCTGTTTCAAACCCCTTGCGGTACATATCGGCTATCACCCGATCGAGCAATTTTTGAAATTCGGCAAAAGACAGCCCGAAGTTGTCAAAATCCAGATCTTCGGAAAAACGATTGTTGTTGTAGCATATTCTGACAGCAGTTCCGCCCATAAAACTAATGTTTTTGGCGGCCGGCTGGGCGAAGATTGATGATAATAATTCGTATTGAAGATATTCAATCAGGATGCGTTTCAAGGGTAATTCGTTTCCCGAGGTAGCGGGATAGTATTGTTTTAATTGTTCGATAGTGAGCATGATTTGATGATTAATTGGACAAGTCGAGATACTTTTTTTGATTGAAAAATCGTAAGATATTGATAGAGAATACCGAGTCTTATTTTTTCTTGCAACATCTCTTCGTTCAATCGCAATTCGACAATATCATTTTGATTATTAATTTTTCCTGAAGTTAGATAAAGATAATCCAGCAAGGCTTTTTCCGGTTCAGCAATCAATATTTTGCCATATTTTGTCGATAGTACATTGTAACCAAAAAATAGATTTGGCTGCAGACTTCTATAGATAAAATGTCCAAATTGATTGCTAAAATTTCGAGTGGTTTTGGTGGTGATTGAAGTGGTGGACATGATCACGTCGGGTATAAAATTGTAGAAAAACATGGCCGATTCCAAACTAACATAGCTTGGTTGATACAAGATATTGGCGATTTTAGACGGTTCTACTTCGGATTGGCGATCGGAAAAGACATACAAACCCTTTTTGAGGCGGATTAGTTCTTGTTTGGCAGTCCATTGGTGCAATTGAAGACTATTGACTGGCAGAGATCGCAATCTGATGTCCGCCAAAGAAAAATATGGTTTATTTATAGTTTTATAAAAATCTCGATATTTCATTTCATCAAATTATATTATTTTATAATTTAATGAAATTATAGCACATTTTTTCCCTATTAGTCAAACCTGAAACCTAGTACCTAATATCTAGAACCTGCACCTCGTTCCCGGACAAACGTCGCGGCACGGTAAAGGCTTTCGACGGTGCCGGCGTCGGACCAGAAGCCGGTGATGATGTGGGCGTCCATCTGGCCTTCGGCGATATATTGGTTGTTGACGTCGGTGATTTCCAATTCGCCTCGACCCGATGGTTTCAAGGTTTTGATTTTTTGATAGACGGTGTTGTCATAGACATAAAAACCGGTGACGGCGTAGTTGGTTTCGGGGTTGGTGGGCTTTTCGATGATTTTAACTACTTTGTCATTGTTTAAAGTAGCGACGCCAAATCGGCTGGCGTCGGGGACTTCTTTTATGAAAATACGGGCGCCGGAATTGAAGTTGTTTAGATCCATTTGATTTTCGTAAATATTGTCGCCCAGGATGACAGCGACACTATCATTGTCGGCAAAATCTTCGGTGAGACTCAAGGCTTGAGCGATGCCGCCGGCTTCTTCTTGAACGGCGTAATTTAGTCTGATGCCCAATTTTTGGCCGGAACCCAACAGCTCGAGAAAGTGGCCGGCGTGACCGCGGCCGGAAACGATCATGATGTCGGTGAGGCCGGCGTTGATCAAGGTTTGCAGCGGATACATAATCATCGGTTGGTTATAAACCGGCAGGAGGTGCTTGTTGGTGATTTTGGTCATGGGGAGAAGACGAGTGCCGGAACCCCCGGCGAGGATAATGCCTTTCATACAATAATTTTTAATTAAGAATAAATTTCTAGTTTCCAATTCCCAATTTCCAATTCCCAATTTCCAATTTCCAATTTCCAATTTCCAAAAAAGGCTCAATTTCCAATTTCCAAACAAAAAGATGTCATTCTGAAGCCGAAAGCGTAATCGCGTTTAGACCTCCTTAAATCCAGAAAGAAATAAATGTATTAAAAAAAGGAAATGGATCCTGGATATTGGAGCGGATTACCTTCCAGTTCCAGGATGACACAGTATGTTATATTCATTGGAAATTGCGACTTGGAAATTTTTTGAAAATTGTCAGCAGCAGTTCGATCCCGTGAGGGAAAAATTGGAAATTGGAAATTATGTTTTAAGTTTCCCCCACCACTCCTTATTTTCAGTATACCACCGGATAGTCTCATTCAATCCTTGGGCAAAATTATATTTTGGCGTCCAGCCCAGTTCGGTTTTGATTTTGGAAAAATCGATGGCGTAGCGCCAGTCGTGACCTTTGCGATCTTCAACGTATTCAATCATTCCTTCATCCAAATTCATTTTTTGCAAAATCTCCCGGGCGATATCGATGTTTCTTTTTTCGCTATCGCCGCCGACACAGTAGGTCTCCCCTATTTTTCCATGATGAAGAATCAAATCGATAGCGGCGCAATGGTCGGTGACAAAAATCCAGTCGCGGACGTTGAGACCTTGGCCATAGATCGGGATTTTTTTACCTTCCAGCAAATTGGTAATTAATAAGGAAATTAATTTTTCGGGAAACTGGTAAGGGCCATAGTTGTTGGAACAGTTGGAAATGGTAATGGGAAGTTGGTGGGTGTGCCAATAGGCGCGGACCAGGTGGTCGGAAGCAGCTTTGGAGGCGGAATATGGTGAGCGGGGGTCGTAAGCAGTTTGTTCGTTAAATTGACCGGTAGAACCCAAAGAACCATAAACTTCATCAGTGGAAATGTGGTGGAATCTTTTGCCACCGTCATTTTTGGCGGCATCGAGTAGAGTAAAAGTGCCCAACACGTTGGTACGGACAAATTCTTCGGCACCGACAATACTGCGATCGACATGGCTTTCGGCAGCAAAGTGGATGATGGCGTCAGCTTTTTCAACCAATTCTCGGACCAATTTTTGGTCGCAAATATCACCTTGGACAAATTGATAGTTGAAATTGCTTTCTAGATCACGCAAGTTGTCGAGGTTGCCGGCATAGGTCAGTTTGTCGAGATTGATAATCCGGTAATCCGGATATTTGTTTAAAATATAACGAATAAAGTTGGTGCCGATAAAGCCGGCCCCGCCGGTGACGAGAAGTTTTTTCATAGTATTATCTATTTTTTGTTAATAATTATTGAATTAGTAACCGAAAAATTTTGTCTTGGGAAGTTTCCAATTTTCAATTTCCAGTTTCCAAAAAATTTCCACAGCCCAAGGCTGATCCGCCTCGTGCGGAAATGATCAATTTCCAAACGAATTCAACTTCATGACGATAATTTTTATATTTATTTGGAAATTGGAAATTGAACATTTTTTGGAAATTGAGAATTGAAAATTGGGGCTTAAGTTAAAATATTATGTGGTTTTTTTACAATAATTCATCAATGACTTTGTTTCTAAAATTAGGTTTAATTCCTCGATGTATTCTAAGATTTGTTTTCAAATGAGAAAAGAAACCT
>JBMORM010000011.1:0-17497 GCA_049322675.1 Patescibacteria group bacterium
TGATGAATATTTGGCGGATGCGATTGTTTTTTTTGGTGGGTGGGTGTATTTGTTGTTGTTTGTGGTTATTTTTGCCGAGACCGGTTTGGTAGTTACTCCGTTTTTGCCGGGGGATTCCTTGCTCTTTGCGGTTGGTACGATTGCCGGGGGTGGTTTGTTGAATATTTGGACTTCGTATTTTGTATTGTTGTTGGCGGCGATTTTGGGTGATACGGTAAATTATTGGATTGGTCATTATGTTGGCCCCAAGGTGTTTAAAAAAGAAAAATCCATATTTTTTAAAAGGGAATATTTGGAAAAGACCCGTGGTTTTTATGAAAAATATGGTGGTAAGACAATAATTATTGCCAGATTTGTGCCGATTGTTCGTACGTTTGCTCCGTTTGTTGCCGGTGTGGGCAGAATGAGTTATCGTACTTTTCTTTTTTATAATTTTTTGGGTGGTTTTATTTGGGTGACTTCTCTGGTTTTGGCTGGTTTTTATCTAGGAGGTTTGCCTTTTGTTAAGGCCAATTTTGAATATGCGATTTTTGCGATTGTTGGTTTATCGGTTTTGCCGATGGTTTTTGAATATATAAATTATCGACGGGAATTAAAAATTCCTAAAGTCGCAAAAAAAGAAACTACTCATTCAGATATTAAAGAAATTTTTAAAGATAAATAGGTTTTTTTAAAAAATATTTTCATGGAATTATCGGATTATCATCGACAGTACCAAAATCAGACGGATATTGAAGTATTACAAAAAGCATTTGAAAAGAAGCAGGAACTGGATTTGATTTTTAGCCGGATGGCTTTGAAAACAAAAAGCAAACAAATCAAGGTTGGGGTGTTGGGTTGTGGAGATGTGCGGATGGTTAGTCACCATCGGGATATTTTTCATGATTTGTTTAATAAAGAGATAAAATTGATTACTTATGATATTTTCGTTGATCACTTGCAGGGCGAAAAAAATATTTTTCAACATGATTGTACTTTATCTTTGCCTCATCGTGGGTTTGATGTAACTTATGGTCATGTCTTGTTGAAATTTATTGAGACGGGAAAGCAGTATGACGTTTTGATTAATTCTTTTGCAGCTTTAAAAAAAGGTGGGTTGACGATCCATATTTTTGATCGGGAGGAAATTGAGGGGAAAAATAAAAATATACCAAGAGGTCAATATCCGGTGCCTTTACAAATATGGGAAGATTTATTGGATAGAAAGAAAATAAAATGGCATAAGATTTTGTTGCAGCATGGGTTGGCTTTGGTTTTGGTAAAAGAATAATATTTTTATCAACAATATTTGATGGATTATTTGATTCTTATGAAAATATTAAAGTTGTTTGGTTTGATATTTTTTTCGGGAGCAATTTTGTTCTTTGGCATAGCTGGATATTTGTATTCTTGTCCGGCGAATTTTGATCGTTTGAATTTTGTTCAACGGTGGTTGATAAGTGGGGTTAATAAAAAATGGGATAAATATATAGAGAATTTGCCGGTAGAAAAACAAAATATTCCGGATTTGAATGATTTGTTGTCTGTGTTAAATCCGGTTGAACGAAGTCTGATTGAAAAGATATTGGCAATAGAACCAAAGAATCTGGGTTTTATGGGGCCGTATTTTGGGATAGAAGGTGCGGGTGAGTTGGTTACGATTCCCAATAAAAATTACAATTTTCGGGGAGTGGAAATTGAGAGCGGAGTAAATTTCGTTTCTCCGAAAATCCATGAAGATTATTTGAAAATGAACGAAGCGATGGCGGCAGAGATAGGCAAGATATTGGAAATTGAGAATGCTTATCGTACACCGGGCTTGTCAGCCAGGTTATTTTTTGACTATTTGGAAAAAGAAAATAATTGGTCGTTGAGAGAGAATGCCAAATGGGTGGCTATGCCCGGTTATAGTGAGCATAATAGGTATGAGGGGACGGCGATTGATTTTATCAATCAAGAAGGAATTAGTGGTGGGGACGAAAATCAGGTGCCGGAAGATTTTGAAAAATTACCGGAATACGAATGGATGTTGAAAAACGCCCAGAAATACAATTTTTATCTATCCTATCCTCGAGATAATCAATATGGTGTAGGATTTGAACCTTGGCATTGGCACTGGGAGAAAAAATAATTATTGTTTGGGAGTGTTCTGTCGAAGAATAACAATCAGGTTATCTTCGTAAATTTTTTGCCAGTCATTTTTTATCAATTCTGATTCCAGATCAACCAGTGGTGGTTGGACGTATTTTTGTGCAAATATGTTTAGTGTCGGGTATCGGTTGAGGAGATAAAAAATATTTTTTGTGAGAAAATTTTTTGTTTTGTCTCGATTAATGTTTTTTATAAAGACAGTATTGATGCCATATTTGGGAAATATTTCTTTCCAGTTGTTGGTTTGTGTGTTGATTTTGGTATAGTCTTGCATGGCCGATTGGCCAGTTTGATCGGTCCAGTGAGGCATGCGGCCGTCGATGAATACTTTGTTTTCAGGATAATGGTTGATTAGATATCCGCCCCAAGAGTAAGCGTTGAATAATGTAATTTGTTGGGGTTCAAAGTTATTTTGAAGAAAATTGATGGCTTGGTCGGGGGTTTTTGGTGGTTTGATAAAAGCGATTTTACCGGCAATATTGGTTAGCGATATTAACAATAAGATGATTATAGTATAGGCGAGTTGTGATTTTAGAGTTGGACTTTGGGAGATGGATTTTTTGATTTTTTTGATGATATATGGAGCGGTGGTAATGATGATTGGGTATAATGTGATAAAGAAGAAGGGACCGATACGAACTGATTTGGCATAGGCTAGCAGAAAAATGATGGCAGAAAATAAATTAAAGATGTTTATTTTTTTTCTGAAGCCGATGAGTAATAATATGGCAGTGGCAATGATGGTCCAGTTTTCTAGACTAAAAAAGACAAAAACTGATTGCCATTCGACGATATATTGTGAAGTGGAGCCGGAGATAGCGACTTGGATGATTTCCGTAAATAGTTCGAGACCGTAGGGGTTGATGAGAGTGATGCCGATACAGGCAAAAAAAGTGATGGCATGTCGGAAAATTGGGAATTTTCTTTTTTGATGGAAATAGCTGGTTAGAATGAAGATGAAATACAATAAAAAACCGGCGGGAAAGCTGGCATGGAGATTTGACCAAAGCCAAAAAAGAATGATTATTTTTAGACTATCGATGAAGATAAAATTTTTCTGGTTGAACAAATTTTGTAAAAATCTGGCTAGAATAAAGAAGATAAACCAGGAAATGATTTGGGGACGGATACCCAGATAGGGCGTGAGAGAGAAGGCTGCGCCAAAGATAAGCATTAGATCGAGTTTGTTTTGGGAACGAAAAATGTAGTAAATTGGTGGTATAGAGGCAAGTGAGGAAAAAAGTAAAATCGTTAGCCACCAGAGATGATTGGTTTGGGTAAGAAATAAAAATATATCGACAAACCATTCGTGGTTGACCCAGCGGTGGCCGAACATAGAAAAAGAAAATTCGTCAAAGTGTTGAATTTCCAGATGAGATAATATCCATTCACCGCTTTTGATGTGCCAACCTAGGTCGGGATCGAGGTTGTTGGAGATTATTAGTACAAACGATAGGAAAATGGCGACCGAAGCTAGTATTTTGATGGAAAGAGAAGAAAGAATTTTGGTCATATAAATTTGTATTTGTTATACGATTTGTATTGTAATTAAGTATATAGGAATTTACAAAAATATTTATTTTTCGGATTTTAGGTTGGTTGCGCTGTTTGTGTAAAATATTTCTTGTCTCAATATTTTACTCATGATAACGCTGAGAAGGACGGTGGCTAAGAACCTTTTTTTGACGCTCGGATCATTCATAAAATATTGAGACAAGAAATATTTTACACAAACAGGTTAGGATAATAATAAAAATTATTAAGATGAAAAAACGTCGGTGGCAGAATCAATTTATTGCGGAATTGTTGAATAATTATCCAAAGATTGAACCAAAGTGCAAACATTTTAGGTTGTGCGGTGGATGCAGTTTTCAGGATTTTTCCTATCAGGATCAGTTGAAGGTGAAAGGGGAGAAACTAAGACTGTTGGTTGAAAGTTCAAAGTTGAAAGTTGAAAGTTTTAAGGACGATACATCGTTGATGCCGATTTTTGGTGATCAATCTTATCAATATCGGACGAGGATGGATTATATTGTGGGGGAAAAGGGGATTGGGTTGCGGCGAAAGCATAGATTTGACGAGATAGAATATTTGGATGAATGTTGGTTGATTGATGATGAAATTTATCAGTTGTGCAAGAAAGTTTATGACGAGGGTATCAGATTGGGATTGCAACCATATAACCTGCATGATCATACCGGGTATTGGCGGTATTTGTCGGTGAGGATAAATAATAATGGCGAGGTGATGTTAATCTTGGTAACAGCCGATGATTTAAAGCAGCATGAGTTGTTGGAAAGGTTGCTAGATAAATTTTCAATTTTTCCCTCACGGGACCGAACTGCTGCTGGCAATTTTCAATTTCCAATGAAGGAAGAATTATTTAATAGAAAAATAATTTCGATTTATCATTTGATCAACAAGGGGTTGGCGGATACTAATTTTGGGGAGGTGAGAAAATATTGGGGGCAGGATAAGCTTGTCTTTAATATTAATGAAACTAAAATCGCGATTGGCCCGAATACTTTTTTTCAAAATAATATCAGTCTTTTTAATAGATTATTAAAAAAAATGGTTGATTGGGTTGACGCTGATGACAATGTGTTGGACTTGTATTGCGGGGTGGGGACGTTGTCGTTACCTATGGCCAGGAAAGTAAAGTCAGTTTTGGGAGTCGAGCTCAATGAGGAGAGTGTGGAGATGGCGAGGGAGAATGCGCGAGACAATAATATTTCTAATGTTGAGTTTGTGGTGGGAGATCTGGATCAAGTTTCAAGTTTTCCCTCACGGGATCGAGCTGCTGCTGACAATTTTCAATTTTCAATTTTCAAGAAATTTTCAATTTCCAATGACACAATTTCCAAACGGTATAATATTTTGGTGGTGGATCCGCCGCGGAAGGGGTTGGAGAAGGTGGTGGATTTTGTTCGGGATGGCGGTTGGCAAAAAATAATTTATTTGTCGTGCAATCCTTTGACTCTGGTAAAAGATTTGGAAATTTTGATGGATAAATTTGAGATTAAAGATGTTAGTTTTTGGGATCTTTATCCGCAGACGCCACACGTTGAAACTTTAGTATTGTTGGAACGCAATGGTGTCGTATTGTAGGGGAATTATTTGGTATTGTTGTTTGGACAGTATTTTTTGACAGGCAATAATTTCTTTTCTGGGTAAGTGTCGATGTTCATAATGAATAATATCCGGTTTAAGGAGAAAAAAATCTAGCGAATTGATAATTTGATAATCAAATCCTTCGGTGTCGATTTGTAATAGATTGATTTTTTTAATTTTTTGTTCTCTGATTAAGTTATTGATATTTTTTCCTGTTACCGTGATGTTTTCTATGTTTTCTGATCGACTTTGGCCGATATCCCCTCGATCAGGAGTGATTGTGGCAAAACAATTTTTCCAGTTTTCGGTTAGTGATTCCTGTTTTAATCGATATAGTTTTATTGGTTGATCGGTGGTGGTGATTGCGAGGTTGAGCAGAGTGATTTTGGTATTTTGTTGATATATTTTGATTAGCTGAGAAAATGCTTCGGGTTGAGGTTCGATAATTATTCCCGACCAATCATATTGAATAATGTGTTGACGGATCGGGTCGTCGAAAACTCCGTCGAAACCGCCGATTTGCACAAAATAAAAGTTTCTAAGTTTGGTGATGGGAAGTTGGTTAAGAAAATCGGAAAAATTGATAGTCATTTTGTTAAATATTTTTTATTGTTTTAATTATAAAATATGCGAGGAAATAGCGATCGTTTTTTTTATAATATTGGTGGTTTGGGAGAGGAGTATTTGGAGGTAACTGACAGGGATTTGGTCAAACAATGGCGGAAAGTATTGCGGCTGACCGATTGTGATGTGGTGAGGTTGTTTGATGGAAATGGATTTGAATACAGGTATCAGATTCTAGGTTCTAGGTTTCAGGTTGGGAAAAAAATTGAAGATCAAAACTTGAAGATAAAAAATGATAAATCAATACATTTAAAATTGGTTGATAAAATATTTTTTGAAGAACCAAAGGGGAGATTAGTATTGGGGTTTGGGTTACTCAAAGGTAAAGAACGGATGGAATGGTTGATTGAAAAAGTGACAGAATTGGGAGTTGATGAATTGATTCCGTTGGTAGCGCAATATTCGCAAGTAGATAGATTGCGAGGA
This sequence comes from Patescibacteria group bacterium, assembly GCA_049322675.1. Classification (GTDB taxonomy): domain Bacteria; phylum Patescibacteriota; class JAHJAL01; order JAHJAL01; family JAHJAL01; genus DAIRGB01. The sequence goes on from JBMORM010000011.1 coordinate 6,292, forward strand.
AAAGAGCGATTGGGGAAGAAGATTATTGAGGCTTGCGAACAATGCGGGAGGGTACGGATGCCCGAAATACGGGCAAATTTTCAATTTTCAATTTATCCCTCACGGGACCGAACTGCTGCTGGCATTTTTCAAACATATGCGGAAAAATATTATAAAGATTATTTTAAAATTTGTTTTGATGGGAGAGGGAAAAAGATTGATTTAGCTGATTTGAAAACCAAAATTCAGGAAAAACAAAATAAAGTTTTGTTAATGGTGGGGCCGGAGGGAGGTTGGAGCGAGGAAGAATATGATTGGTTGATCAAAAATAATTTTTTGATGTTGTCTTTTGGACCAAATGTTTTACGAGCAGAAACAGCGGGAGTGGTTGGGATGGGGCTGATGAAATTAATAATGAATAATTAATAATGAAAAATAAAAAATACCGACTACTTTTATTGCCGGTATTTTTTTTGTAAGTTTTTTAGAAAATTTTATTGATTGTACCAATCGATTGGATCAACTTGGTCGGTGGTTTCGTCGGGGTAGACGTCGATAATCAATTTGTCGTGGGAGGTACATTCGGCTTTTAGACCGCAATCGACGAAATCAGTATAAAAGGCTTTTTGATCGGGTTTGGTTGGTTCATAGGAATAAACATAATAACTGCCAACAGGGGCTTCAATGGTGTAACCGGTGGAATTGGTGTATTTTGAATCATTGATTAATCCGTCGGCGCAATATACCTGGTCGCTATAAAAAATATTTTCGGCGCAAACTTCTAAATCGGAAGGGATTTTTTCTCCGGGGTAACTCAATGATCCTTCGATGATACCAGTGGTTGTGGTTTTGGTGTCGAGATTATTGGAATCGACATTGTCGGTCTCTAGGTCGCTAAACAAATCATCGTAGGAAGTATTGTTGTAAATATCATTGGAAATTGATGAGTCAAAACTGTCCCATTCTTTGGAGATCTTTGCTTGATTGGTACTGAAATAGAAAATGGCGATGGCGCCAGCGATTATCAGGCCTAGTAGGAGCAAACAACAGCAACCGCCGAGAATATAAAGCCAGTTGTTGTTGCCGGATGATTGGGTGGAAGTGGCTGGAGTTGATTCGGGGGAAGAGCTGGAGGGGGCGGATGTTTTTTCCATAAGATTTTGGTATTAATGAATAATTATTTGTCTATATTTAACATATCAAAATTGGGGGAGATATTGAAATAATTATTGGTGGTTTGCATAAAATAATTTTTTATAATATTTTTTCTTCTTTTAAGACTCAGGCATTTCCTTTATTGTATCGGATTATTGATCTCGGACAGGTTAAAAGAAGAAAAAATATTATAAAAAATTATTTTATGCAAAGAGAGCTGGTCAAATATTTTTTATGGCAGCTTCGATGAGGCCGAGGAAGGTGGGGGCGGGATCAAAAAGATTGGATTTGAATTCGGGATGGGACTGGGTGGCTATAAAGTAGGGATGGTTTTTTAGTTCGATAAATTCTACTAGTTTGGTCAAATCTTTTTTGATGTGATAGCCGGAGATGGTAAGTTGTTGATCGAATATTTTGTTTAAATAATTGGGAGAGACTTCGTAGCGGTGGCGATGTCTTTCGATGATTGAATTTTTGGGGTTTTGATTTTGTCCAATTCGAAATTGTTGGGTAGAGTCAGAAAGAAGATTGTTTATCTGGATTTGATCTTTTTGGAGGCGATGAGATTTTTGGTAGAGTTTGAATATCTTGGAGTTTGGTTCGAGTGTAGCCAAATACGCTCCTAGTCGCATAGTTCCGCCAAAGTTATGTTTGGCGACAGTTTCTCTTTGGCTTTTTAAAATGTCTATTACGGGGTGAGGCGTTTTGGGATTGATTTCGGTAGAATTGGCGTTTTTTAGACCAGAGACGTGACGGGCGTATTCGATTAAAGCAAGTTGGAGGCCGAAGCATAGTCCGAGGAAGGGGAGGTTGTTTTCCCGTAAATATTGAATGACGTTTATTTTCCCTTCAGTGCCGCGGCTGCCGAAACCGCCGGGAATGATGATGCCTTGATATTTTTTTAAATTAGCTAGGTTTTTTTTGATTTGAGCGGGTGAATGAAATTCCGGCTCGAAATCACCGGCGTTGAGCCAAGTGATATTTGCATTGTGGTTGTGCTGGTATGCAGCGTGTTTCACGGCTTCGATGACAGAGATATAGGAATCGGATAAAACGAAATTACCGGTTTGAAAGTACTTGCCGACGATGCCTATTTCGACATTTTTTTTGATTTTGTTGATTTGAGATAATTTTTGTGACCACTTTTTTTTGGTTTTGGGTTGATTTTTTAGATTCAATTTTTTAAATAGTATTGTGCTGAGGTTTTCTGATTCCAAAGTATGGGGAATGTCGTAGATATTTTTGACGTTGGGAGCAGATATCACCGCTTCTTGGGTGACACTGCAATTGAAAGCGATTTTTTCCTTACGTTTGTCATCGAGAGGAACTTCAGCGCGGGCAATAATGATATCGGGTTGCAATCCGGCATAATTGAGGCTGCGAACGGCATATTGGGTTGGTTTGGTTTTTAGTTCGGCTTCTGATGTTTGTTGAGGAAGAAAACTAACCAGTAACAGAGCGACGTCTTGAGGTTTTTGCAGTTTAAGCATGCGGATTGCTTCCAGGAATAAAAGATTTTGATATTCCCCAACTGTTCCTCCCACTTCGATTAAAACGATATCGGCTTGGGCTTTTTTGCCGGCGGTTTTGATGCGGGATATAACTTCAAGCGGGACGTGAGGGACAACTTCGACGCATTTGCCGGCGAATTTTAGACTTCTTTCTTGATTTATTAAAGAAAGATAAACGCTGCCGGTGGTCATGTAGTTGGCTGAAGTGAGATTTGTTTCCAGATAGCGTTCGTAATTTCCCATGTCTTGATCGCATTCCAATCCGTCGTCCAAAACAAAGACTTCGCCATGTTCGGTTGGGTTCATGGTACCGGCATCAACGTTGACATAAGGGTCAATCTTGATAGCTGTTACTGAAAAACATTTTTCTTGAAGTATTTTGCAGATTGAAGCGGTGGTAACGCCTTTGCCCACTCCGGAAATTACTCCGCCAACAACGAAGATGTACTTTTTCATAATTTTTTCTTAAGGATTTTATATTATTATTGTATTAGAACGTGAGAACGTTGGAAAGTGTGAAAGTGCGAACGTGCGTTCCAACGTTCTCACGTTTGCATTTTTGCATTACGTGTCTTGCAACTTGTTACTTGATCCTTGATACTTAAAATAGATATTAATTCACTATTTATGAATGAAATCGAAGAAATAAAACAAAGGTTGGATGTGGTGGAGTTGGCAAAAAATTATATGACGCTCAGACAGGCGGGGAGAAATTTTAAGGCTGTTTGCCCTTTGCACAATGAAAAAACTCCTTCTTTGATGGTCTCGCCGGATAAACAGATATGGCATTGTTTTGGTTGCGGGGCGGGAGGAGATATTTTTGCTTTGGTACAAAAGATGGAGGGTTTGGATTTTTATGAGTCATTGAAAATATTGGCGGAAAAGGCGGGAGTGGAATTGAAACAGAATCCGGGATATAAAAAATTTAAACAAGAAGCGGAGAGATTGACTGATATAAATACTTTGGCGGCAGAATTTTATTACCAAGCTTTCAAATTGAGTAAAATAGGGGTGGTGGCCAGAGAGTATGTAAAAAAAAGGGGATTGGACGAAGCTACGATCAACAAATTTAAAATTGGTTATGCGCCTGATTTGTGGGATGCTTTAGTAAATTTTTTGAAAAGTAGGGGCAAGAGTGAACAGGAAATGCAGACGGTTGGTTTGGTGTCGAGAACCAAAAAAAATACAGTAGTTGATCGTTTTCGGCAGAGATTGATGTTTCCGATTTGGGATCAAAATAATATTATCGTTGGTTTTACGGGAAGGGTTTTACGCGAGGAAGATAATCCTAAATATTTGAATACAGCAGCAACCAAGTTGTTTGATAAAAGTAAGATTTGGTATGGTTTGAATTTTGCCAAGGAAAAAATAAAGAATAAAAATGAAGTGATAGTTTGTGAAGGCCAAATGGATGTGATTGCTTGCCATCAAGCTGGATATGATCAGGCAGTATGTAGTTCCGGGACCGCAGTCTCAGTCTTGCAATTGAAATTACTGAAAAGATGGACAGAAAATATAGTTTTGGCTTTTGATAAAGATCAAGCCGGGTTATTGGCCGGTTATCGTTTGACCGGTCTAGCTTTGGCGGCTGGCTTGAAGGTCAAAATAATTGATATGGGTGAGTACAAGGATCCTGACGAAATGATCAGAGCGGATAAATCGAAATGGGAAGAGAGTTTGAAGGGTGCGAAAGATTTTGTTGATTATTATATTGATGCTTTTTCCTTGAATAGTGGAGATGTAAAACAAAAACAGGATTTGGCAGATAAGATAATTCCCTTGGTTGATCAGGTTGAAGATGAGGTAGGAAAGGGACACTATTTGGGATGGTTGGCCGATAAGTTGGGAGTGGATTCCAGGTTTGTTTTGGAAAAATATGAAAAATGGCAGAAAAAAAATGAAGCAGATTTGGTCAAAAAAGCTGGTAAAGAAGAAAAAAATAAGCAGAGAACAATTGATTTGGCTGATCCCAGATTGAGATTGTTGGGTTTGTTTCTGGCTTTTTGGAATAATCTAAGAGATGAGCGGAAATATTTGCCTTCGGATATTTCTTCTGTTAAACTAAAGGAGATTGTAACCTATCTGCAGGCAAAAAAGGAGAATAGTGATTTTGATTGGTCGGAGTTGGCTGGTTTTGATGAGAAAGTGGTAATTGATTTGAGAAAGCTGGTTTTGGTGATTGAAAAAGAGTATCAGGATTTGGATGAAGAGTTAATCAAAAATGAGGTTAAGCTGTTGCTTACTAGGATTGAGGCAATTGGTTATGAACGCAAAAAAGAAGAATTGGAAAATATGATATCTGAAGCGGAAAAGACGGGGGAACGGGAAAAAGTTAAAGAATATATTAGGAGTTTGCAGAACTTGATTATCAAATCCAATTAATTTTTTATTTTATAAACTTGGGTATCTCAAGTAGTTTTTTTGTTTGTAAAAAATATTTATGGCCAAAACGAAGAAAAAATTGGTAAAAAAGGTGAAAGGATTGACCAGAACCAAAGTAAAAAAAATTGCCAAAAAAATGGCGAAGAAAAAGGCGGTCAAATCTAAAAAAGTATTGATTAAAAAAAATAAAAAATTGGTTAAAAAGAATAATCTGACTAGTAAGAAGCCAGTTAAAAAGCAAGGTAAAAAATCTGGCGCTACCAAATCAGGGAAGAATTTGGCGAAGAAAAAAAAGGAGGAAATTTCCAATGAGTCACAAATAGTATCGCAGGTAGGGCCAAGAAAGAAAGGAAAAGCAAAGAAAAAAGTTGGATTGTCAAAGGATGAGATATTGTCCAGAGTGTCTGATGAGGTGTATGGAGAAAGTGTTGAGAAGGTAAAAGAGTTGGTGACCAAGGGGCGGGAACATGGATTTATAACCCAGCGGGAAATTATGCAGGTTTTGCCGGAATTGGAGCAGGATATTGAACTATTGGATGAGTTTTATTCTTTGCTCAATGACGCCGGGATTGAGATGGTGGAAAGTGAAGAGAGCTTGAAGGATATTGTTGTCCCTCCGGCCGAAGAGATATTACAAGATTCAGCAAAGTATGAGTTGGATGCCAAAGATGAGGGTTTGGCCGATGTTTCACGTGATTCGGTTCGTTTGTATTTAAGGGAAATTGGTCGGATTGCTTTGCTAAAACCTCAAGAAGAAGTTGATTTGGCCAAGCGGATGGAAAAAGGTGATCAACTGGCCAAACAAAAGTTGATTGAGGCCAATTTGCGTTTGGTGGTCAGTATTGCCAAACGATATGTTGGTCGTGGTTTAAGTCTGTTGGATTTGATTCAAGAAGGAAATACCGGTTTGTTGCGGGCGGTGGAAAAATTTGATTATCGTAAGGGTTATAAGTTTTCAACTTATGGCACTTGGTGGATACGTCAGGCGATTACGAGAGCGATTGCTGATCAGGCAAGGACTATTCGTATTCCGGTTCATATGGTGGAAACGATCAATAAGTTGACTCGAGTCCAACGTCAGTTGGTCCAGGCTTTAGGAAGAGAACCGCTACCGGAAGAAATCGCGGCGGAGATGGGTATTGAGATTGAAAAAGTTCGCTATGTTTTGAAAATATCGCAGGAAACAGTTTCGTTGGAAGCGCCGGTGGGTGAAGAAGAAGACAGTTATTTGGGTGATTTCCTGGAAGACAAAGTGACTTTGTCACCCAAAGATTCGGCTACGGCGCAACTTCTCAAAGATCAGTTGGGTCAGGTTTTGGAATTGTTGTCGCCACGCGAGAAAAGAATTTTGGAAATGCGGTTTGGTTTGACGGATGGGACGACGAGGACTTTGGAAGAGGTGGGAAAAGAATTTGGGGTAACGCGGGAGCGTATCCGTCAGATTGAAGCCAAAGCGTTGATGCGGTTGCGTAGAAATCGAGAAAGTAGAAGACTTCTTGATTATTTGAAGTGATTTTTTTTGTTTAAAAAAGTCAATAATTTAGAAACAAAGTCGTTTATTTTGAAATATTAATCTTTTTGGTGTAAAATTTGTTTTGTAAGTATTTTTTAACAATCCGGGGTAGCTCAGTTGGTTAGAGCGACTGGCTGTAAACTTTTTTATCTGTAAATATTTTTTAATATGACGGATAGAAGAAAATATGCTGATCGGGCTAAGTATTTGAGAATGGCTGTTTCTAGACGAAGAAAAAAATTGCGGGAAATGGCTATCGAATACATGGGTGGTCAGTGCCAAGTATGTAGTTATAGTAAGTGTTTGCATGCTTTAGAGTTTCATCACATAGATTCCAATGATAAGGAATTTGGTTTGTCTTCGAGAGGTTTGACAAGATCATGGTTGAAAATCAAGATTGAATTGGATAAATGTTTATTGTTGTGTGCAAATTGTCATCGCGAATTACATGCTGGGATGTTGCAGCCTTCTGAAGTGATTCAGAAAGGAAAAATTGGGTGAATTCGGGGAAACCCTCTCTATTGAAAAATAGCGGGTAATCCCGAGCCGAGCTTTGGTGGGTTTGAAGTGTCAAAGAAGGTGTAGAGACTAAAAAGTGAGTCCCAACAATAATCTTTTATTAGTGCCCAATGCCTGATTTATTGATTAAATAAAATTTTTCAGGCAATGAGATAGTCCACTCTTTTGTGAAAGCAAGAGGTAAGTGTAACCAGTAGGTCGAGAGTTCGAATCTCTCCCCCGGAGTTTTTGTTTTTGAAAGCACGCCATCAAGTGGTCCTTGAGGTCTGATGAGGCGTGTTTTTGTTATTGCTATAATAAGAGAAGAGGTTTATATATTACATTTGGGAATATGAATAAAATAAAATTGATTTCAGTAGATTTTCAGAAAGATTTTTCATCTGTAGATGGAAAAGCCTATGAGTCACGGCCATGCATAGATTTTATCAAGCAGACATTAATTCCGTTTTTGCGTGAGAATAATATTAAGGTGGCTGAGATAATATCGGATTATCGTGCTCCTCGGTCGGGCACAACAAGAGTTTGTTTGCCTGGAGAGTCGGGGTTCGAGTCTGAAATTCCTGAAGATGTGAAATTTGAAGATATCTGGATTAAATCTATGAACTCTCCTTTGTGGACAAGGGATAATCGTGGAATTGCTGATAAAGACCCTGGGATTCCTTATCAAGATTCGGAGGGATTTAGAGTTTGGCTAACAAATAATATCGGCAGTCCTGATGATGAACATGACATTGTTTTATTTGGTCTGACACTTGATTGTTGTGTGTTGTCGACTGCTCAGGAATTAAAATGGCGAGGTTATAATGTTTTTGTACTTGAGGAGGGAGTAGATTCTTTTTCTGGTGACAAAAAAGAGAAAGAGTGGATATTAAATCACGTGCCGCTGAAAAATTGGGCGAAGGTGATAAAGTGGGAAGAGCTTAAGAGTAGATTGTTGAATGATAACTAGTGAGTAAGGGTGTGGGGCCCGCCTCTTCGGCGGGTAAATAACTAGTTCGTAATCAGTAAACTGGTTCGAACTTCGTGTATTGCGTGGAGTTTTTATGTTGAGGGAAACAATCTTTCCCCTCATCGCTACGCTGCTCCCCTTTGGAGAATGTATAAAAAAAGACCAAATGAATTGGATCTTTTTTTATCGATTGATTAGGATATGAAAACACAGTTTGGGGCTGCTTTTTTGTGTCGTATTGATATATTGTGAGATAATTAAATGTATTATATTATTTCAAAGTTATGAAAGAATTAAATATTATTCACAAACAAACTTATGATTCTCTGGCTTCTGAGTATAATCAGAGGTGGAAGAGTTACTTGATTCACCAAAGAGAGGTGATGTTGCCTTTTATTGAACAAATGAAAAGAGACTTTAATGGTAAAATTCGAGTGTTGGATGTAGGATGTGGTGTCGGGTTGAACTTGTTTATATTGGATGACAATGGTTTCAATGTAACAGGTTTGGATTTGTCTTCTGAAATGGCCAAATATGCCAAACAAAATGTTTTGGGCGCCAATGTTTTGACGGGTGATTTTTTAGAATATGATTTTTATGAGAAATATAATGGAGTGGTGATGGATCTTTTTATTCACCTTTTTCCATTAGATATAGTTACGAAAATATTATTGAAGTTGAAGCAAATAATAGTGTCGGGTGGATATGCTTTTATTTCAACTACTTTGCATCAAAAGGGGGAAGAAGGTTGGTATGAAAAGAAGGATTATTGTGGATGTCAGAAGAGATATAGACGTTTTTATACCAGAGAGGATTTTTTGAAATTGTTTGAGGCAGATGGTGTCGAAGTGGTGCAAATATATGAAGATATGAATAAGGTTAACAATAAGCATTTTATAAATGCTATTATCAGAATTAACTAAATAACTAGTTCGTAACCACTAAATAGGTTCGAACTTCGTGTATCGCACGGAGTTTTTGACACGAAGTTCGAACTTGTTTATGGTTTGAACTTTTTTGTTATGATTGAGTTGTTATTGATTATTTTAATTACTTTTATTTTATATTGAAATGAATAATCTCGTTATTTCTGATAATTATCTTTCCAAAGTTGAGAAAATGATTTTAGGAGGAAAAAATGATTTATTAGTATTGGCAGATTTTGATCGGACTTTGACCAAAGCTTTTGATAGCGCGGGAAAGAAAGTGTCTCCCGGTAGATCAATAAGAAGTATGAAATTTTTTAAAGGAAATATTTCGGAAAAGCTGGAAGATGAATATGCGAAATTCAAATTTTTTGCAGCTGATGAAGATTTGGAAAGAAAGAAAAAAGTTGAAAGGTTGTCAGATTGTTTTCGGAAGCAAAAGAAAATAATGGTTGAGGCGGGATTTGACAAGGAGACATTGAAAGAACTGGTTGATGATAATGATATTGAGTTTAGAGATGGTTTTGGCGATTTTTTGGAATATTTGAGTATTAATAATATTTCCTTGGTGATTGTGTCAGCGGCTTGGGGGGATTTGATCAAATTGTATTTAGAGAAAAAAGGTTATTTGAGTGATAAGCTGTTTGTAGTTTCCAATTTTTTTATATTTGATAAACATGGCGCGGCGGTTGGTATTCAGGATTTGGTGGTTCATATGATGAACAAAGCAGAAGTGAGATATGATAGTTTTGATTTTTATGATGAGATCAAGGATAGAAAAAATATTTTGCTTTTAGGTGATACTTTAGATGACGCTCAGATGGCTGATTCGCTTGATTTTGAAAATATTATCAGAATTGGTTTTTTAAATGAAGATGTCGAGAAAAATTTAGCTAGTTACAAAGAGATATTTGATTTGGTATTGTCGGTTGATTTAGATATGTCTGAAATCAATAAATTGTTGTTTAAAATATATTAGGTTCCAACATCATGCATCGCGTGGAGTTTTTTTGAAAGTACGCTGATGAGGTGAGTTTTTATATTTTGTTTTGCTGATGATGTTAAAGTTACTTTATGGAATATTTTGTTTCTCAAAGTGAAATATATAGAAGAAAGAAGGCTTTTACTGTTTTGATAATTAGTATTTTGATTGGGATTGTCTTTGCTTCTTGGATATTCAATTTGCATATATATTGGTGGAGTGTGCTTGTAATTGTGATCATAGTTTTCAGTGTTTTTTGTTTGACATGGTTGTTTTTGGTGTCTTTGCGAAAAGTTAGATTGGTTATTAATGAAAAATATATTAAAAGAATAGTTGATTGCGATATACAAGTATATTCCTTTTGTAAAAATAAAAGCGATGAGAATAAAAAGAAGATTGAACGGCGGAATAAGAGAAATATATTTGTGGTCAAAGGATAACGAGAAAATGTTTATTGGTGGGTTTGAAGATGATTTCGAAGAAGTAAAGTTTGCTATTGAGAAGAAAATATCAAAGGAAATCATCCAGGAAGAAAAAGAGTTAGTTGATTATGATCATTGGTTTTTTTATCCTTTCTTGGGAATTGTTTTAGGTGTACTAGGAATGGGTTTTATGGCGTTATTGCTGAGATCAAATGATAATGTGTTGTCGGTTATTTTGTTCATGTTTTTTGTTTTTGTTTTTTTATTGTCATCGTATTTCATTTTTTGTAAACCTATTTCGTCTAGGCAGGGGAAAAGAGGTAGGATTATTGATTACGTAATAGGTGCTATTATGTTTTCTGGTTGTGTCTATGTATTGTTTGTGTGTTGGAAATATTATTAATTTTTTGTGGTTATATTTTTGTTTTTGTGGGGTGTGCAGGGTTGATTGGTAGCGGTAGGAAATTAGTCGTAAGTTCAGGATTATTGTTTTTTTCGAGAACGCAGTTTTTAGCTGTGTTTTTTGTTATTGACTTAGATATTGAGTTGTTCTATTATTGTACTGACTAGTCAGTATAACTTTATTATGAAATTGCAGGCAAATAATATAACAATACGATCTTGGAAAAAAAAGATTATTTCTGATTGTTCATTTTCGACAGAATTTGATAGTAATTTGGGAATTTACGGTTTGGGCGGTGAAGAGCTGAGATTGGTATTGATGTGTCTGGCGGGTTGTCTTAAACCGGATGGCGGTTCAGTTTATTTTGATGGTAAAGATATTTATAGATATCTGGATTGGTATAAGAAGATAGTAGGAATTGGTGAGATAAAAAAAGTGAATGAATTGATAAATGAACTGACTTTG
>JBMORM010000012.1:0-2199 GCA_049322675.1 Patescibacteria group bacterium
GCTGCCTGATTTCTTATATGCCCTTTTTTACCCCCAAAAACATCGATATTGGGCCAAAAAACGGCCTTGTTTTTGGTTAAATTCCTTCATTAACAACCAGTTGTCTTGGTACGACCCGACCCGCCTGTTTTGTCTTCCATCCTATTCTCCAGAATTGAATCCAGATGAATATCTCAATTGCGATCTGAAGGCTGGCGTACATTCTGGTGTTCCAGCCAGAACAAAAGAGCAACTCAAGAAAAAGGCTATCTCGCATTTGCGAATGCTACAAAAAAGGCCATCAAGAGTCGTCTCATATTTCAAACACAAAAAAATTTCATACGCAGCATGATTAATCTATTTAATTGCCGGGTTAATATGTAAATATTTTTCAGGCGGTTAAAAAATAGATGGGAAGCCGGTTTTTTTCTCATCCTTCTCCTGGGGAAGTTGTTCCTGTTCGTAAAATGCCCTTTTCGGCACAAAAAACATCGTTATTGGACCAAAAAATGGCCTCGTTTTAGGGTAAACCCATGACTGACGTAAATCTTCCGTGGCCCGCCCCCCAATCGCCAATCGCATAGCTACGCCGTGACAAGTCGGCACAGGGCGCTCGTCAGCAATATGCGTTGAAGAAAAGCATAAAATCATGGACGTCCCCATTATTTCCCTCTTTTAATAGTTTTTCAAGTCTTTACCTCGGTCCGACAAAAAATCCGAACCAAATGATAGTAATTGGTTCTGCTTGGTCCGACAAGAAATCCATTAATTCGGCAAAAATTATGATAGTATTTTGGCAAATCACACCTAATTTTCAAAAAGCTAAACTGCTACGCTTTTTCAATTTTAATCTGTTTATCATATTCTACATTATCAATCTTTAAATTATAATTATAATCTATATAATTTAGTGCGTTCAATGTATCCTTTGTCAATCTATATTCCTCATTATTTGATACTTTCCACCCACTTCTTTCATAAATGCTATAAGATTGTGACAAATAATAAAATGACTCCTCAATATTTCCTAAAGCCAATAAGGTTTGACCATAATATTGGTAAAACAGCTCATTAGCTTGATATTGCTCATAATGTTGAATAGCTTTTTCAAACAATGCCTTTGCAGAATTATAATTTTTAGATCTAAATTGAGTAACTCCTTTTAAATAAAAATAAACATATTTAACATATGATAAAATTTTTTTCATTATCAGTTCACCCTACCACCAAAGATTTAATCATACCCATGCGGTCCGGTTAGGATAAAAAATAATTCCACATAACCCCAATTGAAATTATGATAACAATCAATTATTACTATCTTCTACTTAACTAGACAGAATTGTAATAATACAAACAATTCCACAAGGAATAGATGAAATAAATGAAGGACATTTAATTGTCTTGAGTAGCAAAGCCTTGCATGCCGCCACGCATAATCCGAATTGATCTCCTGGACTTGGATCAAAATCCGGAGTATTTGGTTGCCATGGCGATGGGTCAATAGTAGGTATATGTACTGGTGGCTTTTTAGGATCAGTGGGATAATATGGTGGTGGAGGTGGAGGTGGCCAAAAAATCACCATTAATCCTTTTGGATCAATTTTATTCACTGGACTGTCTGAAACAAACAAATAGTAATTTGGGAAAAGTGGATCCTTGTGTTCTAAGTTTATATTCAGGCCATCTAAAGTTATGCTTTGTAAGAATTGCAACACTTCTGCACCAATATCGCCTCCATTAAAAAATGAAGAAAGCATCATTTCTTTATATGATTCCAATAATTTTCGTTTTCTGATCCTTTTTGCTGAATAATCGATAGGGTCAGTTGTCATATATCTACCAAATGAAGAATCATAATACCGATGGTGGTTATAATGCAGAGTAGTTTCTTGGTCATAGTACTGGCCCGGGAACCGCAGATTGTTGGTAACCGTGGATGCCGGATCGATTTCCGCCTTGCCGAATGATGAATATTTCGCCGACCAGACAACAGCCCCGCTGATGGTGGTCATCTTTTGGGGCGTGCCGAGGTGGTCGTTTTGATAGAAGTAGTATTCGCTCCCGACTTTCATGAAAAGCGGGTCTGTTGTCCAGGTGGAGCCGGGTTTGTACCCAAACCTGCCGATGGATTTTGCCGCTCTATGCGGTTTTGGCCTCTCGCATATCCGATTGCATGTCAAAGAGCGTACAGGCAATACTGGCTTGTATCGCAGAACG
>JBMORM010000013.1:0-7625 GCA_049322675.1 Patescibacteria group bacterium
TTTACTTCAATATAACAGACACAACAAACCAAAAACAATTATAAACACTACGTTTTAGCATAATTTATTCCAAACCCTATGTCCATTTTCAGTCCCAAAAACCCCAAAATAAAAAATATTATTAAGTTATACAAAAAAAGAGAACGAAATAAATCCGGCCTCTTTATCATCGAAGGCTATCGAGAAATATCCCGCGCCCTGGAAAACAAATTGACAATAGAAAGCTTGTATCTTTGTCCAAATTTCTTTTCCAAAAACAAATCCAATCCTCTCCCCTCCAAAACCTATCACCCAGAACCTAAAACCCATTATCTAACCCCCCAACTCTTTACCAAAATCTCCTACCGCGAACACCCCGACGGCCACCTCGCCATCTTTCGTCAACCAAATACCCAACTTCCCGACAATTTATTCCTAGAACCTAAAACCAGTCAGCCAAAACCTTCAACTCCACTATTTTTGATCCTCGAATCCCCAGAAAAACCAGGAAACCTCGGCGCCATCCTAAGAACTGCCGACGCCACCCAAGTAAACGCCATCATAATCTGCGACCCCAAACTAGATTTATTCAATCCCAACGTCATTCGATCTGCCTGTGGTACCTTTTTTTCCCGCCCAATTTATCTCGCCCCCTCCACCGAAACCATCGAACAACTCAAAAAAAACCAAATTCAAATTATTTCCACCACCCCTCACACCGACAAATACTACTACGAGATCGATTTCATCAAGCCATCTGCTATTATAATTGGCACCGAACACGAAGGCCTTTCACCTCTTTGGCTTAAAAACAGTACACACAAAACAAAAATTCCCATGCTCGGACAAGCAGACAGTCTCAATCTTTCCGTCTCCTCTGCCATCATTCTCTATGAAGCCTTAAGACAAAGACGATAATTTTTCATTAGTAAACAATCGTCATTTTTTACCCTCTCGATGCCACAATTATTTTTTTTCCACTTCATCAATATACTCCCGCACCTCCCGACTTTCCTCTACCGCCCGCCTCGCTCCGCCCTTCAGATTATTTAGTTTTTTCTCCAAAAAAGACAAATCCAAATCCCGTTGCATTTTTTTTATCATTTTTTTCGCTAAACCTACTTCCCGAAATATTAATCGCGACACCATCTTTATCGTCTTATTCCAAAAAATCAGTTGCAATTTCTCTCTTTTTTTCTTTAACTCAATCATTTTTTCTTGATTGATTTTCTGGTAATCCCTCAACACCATTGCCCCCACCGCATTAATCTGTCCCCGCTGTAAATCATCCTCCCAATCATGAGCATCGTCATGCAACTGCCGAGCAATCAAATAACTACGAAACAACGTCAAATAATCTTCTACCAAATTTTTACCCCTACCTGTCATCCCCAACACTGCCACCCCCGCCAACGCATGACCCAACGATTTTCCTGCCAACATTTCCATTTGTCCATACCGTGGTATCTTTTTCAAATCAAACTCACTATTTGGATCAAACCGACAATTTTTTACCTCCCAAACATTCGCCCCCTCCATCTCATCCATAATTTTTTCAAACCATTGGTTTAAACCTTCGATATTCAAGTTTTGATAAATCTTTATCAATTCACGAAACCACAGATTGGCCACCGGTAAATATTTTTTTTCACCTTCGTCATCCAAAAAATCATCATAGATTGTATAAGCCATCCAACCATACAAACTGGCCAAACAAAGATTATCTATTTCCTTCTGTCCCATCTTTGTCACACTATTTTTGGCCAATACATATGGCAACAGGACAATCTCTCCATCTTCATCTTTTTGCCTGAATTTTTCCAAGTAACATTCTCCACTCTCTCTAAGATCAACATTCAAATCCCGCAATCTCTTTTTTGCCATCGCAAATACTTTGTCATATTCAACCGGACGAGCCTTAATCTTCTTTCCTGAATTATTTTTATCCTTCTTTTCAGATAACCCCATATATTCATTCAACGCTAGCAAACAAAATGAATGAGTCAAAACTTCAGACCCATGATAATATTTTTCCCGACCGATCATCGGATCCAAACAAAACGCCTGCCAACCCCAACCATCCTTTTCATACTCACTCAGTAAATACTCAATACCCTCATTTACTATCGGACCTTGATAACCAAAATTTATCAAAGCCAAAACCACCAAGGAAACATCCAAACAATTTTTCTTACCTCTCACAACCAAATACTTTTTCAACAAAATATCCACCAATATCTGGCGATTTTTACCCCTATAAAAACGAGACCAAAAATAAATAACCGGCAAAACTGTTGGATAATATTTTGATTGCAATTTTCCTCTCAAAACAAGAGAATCAAAATAATCTGACAAATTGGGAAGTTCGATTCCATTCAAAAACAAAAAATATCCAACATTACCATTTACCGCCACATCCACCTCCAACCACCTCTTGTCTTTTGTCTCACCCACCAACCAAGTCCGATACGGACCACCCTCCTGATCTTCGCAAGCAACCAACAAATTTGTTATCTTGGCATAATCCTTGGGATCAAATTTATAATTATTCTCCTGCAAAGCCGCCAAAACAACAAAAGTATCATCCAAATCATCCGGCAAATGAATTTCTTTTTCCGCTCGAGAATTTTTTACCCAATAATTATACGACCAATCTCCACTTCCCTCCCGCAACAAAAAATCTTGCATTTTTTTCTTCGTCAACTCCAATTTATTATTTTTTATCTTGGCAACATTGGCCAAAACCAACCCGACATTGAAAATGGTCTGATATTCTCGCGCCCTCCCCACCCGATTTCGATTATTTGAAGAAATACCAAGTCCAATCCCAACTTTCCTTTGCAAATCAACAAATCCATCAACCGCCCTAGCAAAAAATTTTTTTACATCATTCATTTTCCATCTTTATTTTATTATTTGGAATAGTCACATAAAAAATCGTTCCTCGACCAACTTCGCTCTCAACTTCAATCGAACCACCAAAATCATCCTCAACAATATGTTTTACAATAGTCAATCCTATTCCGACACCATCATTTTCCTTCTTCGTAGTAAAAAATTCCTGAAAAATCTTCTCTCTTATCTCTTCTTCAATCCCCGGACCATTATCCTGTACCCGTAGTTGAATCATTTTATTAAATATATTTGCCTTGATTATTATCTTTTTTTCCATCTGCTTCTTAACAACATTGAAGGCATCAATAGCATTTCCAATCAAATTTCCTAGAATTTGATCAAACTTAGCCGGATCACCAACCAAAGAAATTTTTTCTGTTTCGATCTTTAAAACAATGTTTTCTCTCTTTAGTTTGTAAATAAACAATCCTGCCACCTCCTCAATCTCACGATCAACCGAAAACCTTCTCACATCACGCTTATTTCTGATTTTATTTTTACTAGCCACCACAAAGGCCTTCATTTTCTCAGCTGCCCTCAAAGCACGATCGGCATAAGACACAATTTCTCCGACATTACTTTTCTTCTTCTTTAAAAGATCAATTTGCTTCAAATTCAAAGAAATCGCCGTAACCGGATTAACCAAATCATGCAACAATCCAGACATTGAACGACCATATTCCACAAATTTTGCCAACTGAGATATCTGTTCTATTTGAGCCTTTTTCAACTCTTGTGTTCTCTGTTCTACCCGATATTCCAACAAATCTCTTTCTTTTTTCAAGTCAATTTGCGATTTCTTCAATTTTTCCAGTGACTTTGATAATTCCTTATTAAACAACCAGGCCGACAAAGCAATAATCGCCAAAACAGTTATATATGCCACTCCGTTTTCCCAATCCAAATCCTGCATCCTCCACCCCAAATACGGTTTGAGCCAACCGTTCAATTGCGCCGTCAAAACCAAAAAAATCGAACCAAACATTATCCAAAATACTTTCCCCCAATATTTTATATCAATCAAAATACTTCCCATAGTAATCACAAATGCCCAAAACAATAGAGCTATCTGATTTTCCACTCCCGACACAATCATCAAACCCAAAGCAACCGCCCATAAAACCAACAACAAAAAATATGAAACAAACAAAACCCAGCCCCTTTTAAGTAAAAAAAATAATTTAATCAATATCAAAAAAAACACCAACGCCAACGCCGGAGATGCCCCATTAAAATCATTGCCCAACTTCAGATAATAATAAAACAAAATAATATTATTAACAAAAGCTACTATCAATGCTCCCAATAAAAAAACATTGAGTAGATATTCCTTTCTTCTCAATGCTTCATCATTGGCCCTAGGGTCAATCAACCATTTTAGCAACTTGATGTATTTTTCCTTTGACAACATCTTGTCTAAATAAATAGACAAAACCACCGGCACACAAAAGGCCGGTGGTTTGTACAAAAAACTAATTCAGCCAATAGGTGTATGTCCCTTCAGTATTTTTTATTGCCGTTTTCAACAAAGATTTCTTTGTCCTTTTCTTCTTCGCGATTAACACTTTCTTCATCAATGATCTCATAAAACCTCCTAAAAACAAATAAATCCACTTCGAATATACCAAATCGATCATTAAGAAAATATTAATTTTTACTTAATTTTTTATTAATTCCAATTTATATCCTCGCCCAGAAATAGTATGAATCAACGGAGTATGGCCACGTAAATTAATCTTCCGCCGTAAATTAAAAACATGCACTTCTATCGAATTGGAAAACAAATCCGCGTTCATATCCCAAACATTTTCAATAATCCTTGAACGAGAAACAACATAGCCATAATTTCGCGCCAAATACTCCAAAAGAGAAAACTCTTTATTGGTTAAAACAATTTCTTTTTCTCCCCGACAAACTTGATGTTTGGCCACATCAATTACCAGATTATCAATTTGCAAAATTTGGTTCTTCAATACAACCGGCCTCCGAAGCAAAGCCTGCATTCTCGCCAACAACTCCTCCAGGGAAAACGGCTTTGTCAAATAATCATCCGCCCCCAAATTCAATAATTCTACAATATTATTTACTTCATCTTTAACCGACAAACACAAAATCGGCACCGTCTTTTTTTCCTGTCGCAACAACTCACAAACCTTATCACCATTCAGCTTTGGCAAAATATAATCAAGTAACATCAAACCATAATCATGAGATCTTGCCATATTCAATCCATCCATTCCATTGGCAGCGACATCAACTTCAAACCCTTCGGATTTCAAAGCAACCTGCAAATATTCTCTCAACTCATCATCGTCTTCTACCACTAATATTTTCATAACTCTTGTAAATTATATTTAACAATAAAAAAATAAAAAACCAAGAAATAAACACATATTTAATATACTAAAAAAAAATTTGAAAAAAAGGCAAGAAAATTAAAAAATTCTTCATCTCTGGTTAAAAAAAGATTAATCCATCAATCAATATCCAATCTACTAAAGATACTTCGGCAAAGCCAAATTTTTCTTTTCCGCCGACAAACCGCGAAAATTTTCGACCAATATTCTTGATCGACTTTTTTCCACACCCCTTTCGTACAAAAATATTTTCCCAAAACCTCCATCATCAAGAATCTTTTTCAATTCTTCATTGATTTCCCCTACAATAAAAATATTTTTATCTTCTTGTTTCAAAAAATCAATCGCCTCCCCATGAAAAAAATCAACTACCGGATCAAGCATACTATCATAAAAAAGATATTTTCTAGCATATACCCTTCCAAAACCGGCTGATATCAAACTAACAATTTCCTTTTTATCTTTCTTTTGTTTCTCTTTCCAAACTATCGAATCAACCAAAATCAATGCCTGCGCACACAAAGTATCCATTGTTTTTATTGGAATTTTACAAAACTGAGCAACTGTATTAGCCACACTCACTCCAATCCTAATACCCGTATAAGAACCCGGACCAATAATCACTCCTATTCCATCCAAACCGGAAAAATCTATCATATTTTCTTTCATCAAATTTTCAATTTTTTTCAATAACTCACTTGACTGCCTACGCTCTCCTTGCCACAACAGATCACTACTACCAACCGCCACGCTACTATTTTCCGACACCGTATCCACCGCCAATATTATTTTTTCTTTCTTTTTTTTTGTAATATCCATGAATTTTTCCTCAACTCTCCCTAATACAAATTTTACGACCACCACCAGCCACATGTTCAAATTTTACAACCACATCCACTCGAGGAAGTATATTTTCTATCAGCTGATACCACTCAACTATTATAATCGCCCGATCAAAATAATCACCCAAACCCAGATCATCATTTTTTATCCCATCCAATCTGTAGGCATCAACATGCACCAGCAATCCTTTTTTTCCACTATATTCCTTCAATAAGACAAAAGTTGGACTCTTGATATTTTGATCAACACCCATCGCTTTGGCCAAACCCTTCACAAAAGTAGTTTTTCCCGCACCCAACTCCCCCTCCAATCCAACCACTTTATTTTTTCCCAACCACTTACTGCCCAGCCGAAAGCCGAGTTCCATTGTTTCTTCTTTTGTATTTGTTATTACACAATTTTCCATTTGCCACCATTATAAAATTACCACCATAAACTTACAAGACAGGGCCAATCCGGACCAACTTGCGGCAAAACCCCTCCTCCGACCAAAACAATGTCATTTTTTTCAGTCGGATACAATTTGTATCCATCGACCGTCATAACCACAATTCCACTCACTTCCAACCAATTTCCTATTTTTACTATCTCTTTATCAACCCCAATCCCATCTTTTATCAACACTTTAACCTCACCAACTCCATCATTTAAAACAAAACTTTCCGATGTCGTCTTCTGTTTTATTTTTCCCGCAACCTTCACCAATCTATCTTGAAATTTATCTATCTCCGAAATTGCAATTTTATTTAATTGCAACTGATCTGTATCAACTATCTTTGCTTCTTCCACTCTGATAATTTTCTGATACTTCAAACTATCTACTTCACCTGAAACCAAAATCCCTTCACCTTTTTTAAATCCTTGCAAAACCTCGCCTTTCAACATTAATCCCGCCGTTTCATCCCCTATCCACAAAGAATCTTGATTAATCAAACCATAGTCAACCAAAACCAACCCTTTTACCCATACCTTATCCCCATCGGTCATACCTCTGATTTGTTCCAAAGAACCAACCAAGCCATCTTCCAATCCTTTGTCTTGCCATAATTCTTCATCATTCGCTTGCATTTGATTTTTTTCTTCGTTTTCAAAAATATTTTTACTTCCAGGGCTCGAAAAATCTGTATCCAACCACTGTGTGCCCGACCACGACAACGATCCACCCTCTTGCCCATTATAATCATACTCCATCGCATCCACCCAATTATGATTTGGATCATACAAAAAAATCTTGTCTGTATCATTATTCAAATTGATACCACTTTCCGATTTTCTTATCACCCCAAAACCCCTTCCTGGCATTTTCATTTCGCCTATCCTATAACCACCCTCCATCGCATCCAAAGCACATTTGCTATCACATAAATACCAACCTTTCAAATCAATTTCTCGATCCGTATTATTTGCCAATTCGATCCATTCATCTCTATCGTCTCCAATTGGATTAATCATCAATTCATTGATTTTAAGCGGTATTTCCCCATCCTGCCACCACCGTACCCATTCCAAATCATCATCTTTCACCTCTTCTTCTTTTACTTCAACCCCCCT
>JBMORM010000013.1:7635-15486 GCA_049322675.1 Patescibacteria group bacterium
CTATGACCATTATCCAAATCATTAACAACCAAATCCTTTCCCCGATATTCCAATGACTTTCCATCAACCAAAGCTTCTCCCCAACTGAAATTTACCAACACATTTTTGTTTTTATCCAAAATTTTCATCTCCTCGCCATTGTTATTTAGACCATTACCAATGTCCAAGTCATCAACCGTCATTATTACTACTTTACTCATATCCACTTCTTCCGCCTCCCACCAATCACCATAAATATCAAAACCCTCTGGATCAATCACAATCAATAAATCGCCAGCTGAAATCTTCCAGTCAGCTCTCCTGACCGGATCTATATTGTCCCAAATTATCAAATTATCAATATCTTGATTATCTCCAATCGACAAACCAGATAAATCCATCTCGTCTCCCAAATACTGTAATTCCAAAAATTCTCCCTTTTTTTCGTCCCGTGCATTGGCCATCACTTCTGTCAACAACCACTCACCATCGTCTGCCCGCAAATAACCAAATATTAACCAAAAACAAAACAAAATCAAACTACACAAAAAAATCAACCACCAAATTTTCTCTTCAATTTTTTTCATCCCGATAGATTTCAATAATTTCTATCAGAATATCAAAATCAAATTAACTCCCAATAAATAAAAAATTACAAAAATATTAAATTCTTAACATCCTATCAAAACACATTTCTTCACCGCCCACAAAAAAAGGGGAGAATAATTATTTGTTTTTATCTAAGCGTCCTTATTGGTCATTTTCCGACAGCAGCGATTTTAAAAAAACAATACAATTTTTTTCAATCAATACAGAAATAGGAGAAAATAATTATTTGTTTTTATCTAAGAATCAATATTGATCACTTTCCGACAGCAGCGATTTTAAAAAAACAATACAATTTTTTCCATCAATACAGAAATAGGGGAGAATAATTATTTATTTTTATCTAAGCGTCCTTATTGGTCATTTTCCAACAGCAGCGATTTTAAAAATAAATAATTATTCTCCCCTATTTCTGTCCACCCCTCAACCACATCCCCTCCCCAAAACTAAAAAACCGCCATTTTTTTTCAATCGCCTTTTTGTACGTCATCACCAAAAAATTCACCGCTTCCATCTCACTATTAAAATCACCTTTGTCAAACAAAAATGCCGCCACCAACATCAATAACGTCGATTTTGGCAAATGAAAATTAGTAATCATTTCATCAACGAATTCAAATTTATAACCAGGAAAAATAAACAAATTGGTATGCAAATTACTTTTGGATATTTTTCCCTTCGCCAACGACTCCAAAAATCTAACCGTCGTCGTTCCTACCGCCAATATTTTTTTTCCCGCTTTCTTGTATTTCAACAACCTTTTCCATACCTCAAAATCCAATTCCACCGCTTCGCTATGCATATTATGACCCCTAATATCATCCGTCTTTACAGGCAAAAAAGTACCCAAACCGACATGCAAAGTTACCTCCTCAAATACTACTCCATTAGACTTTAAATCATTGATCAATTCTTCTGTAAAATGCAAACCAGCCGTCGGCGCCGCCACCGATCCCTCCCGCTTGGCAAAAACCGTCTGATAATCATCACGATAATCAATTTTTTCATCTTCCCGAACATATGGCGGCAAAGGCATTTTTCCATATCTCCATAACATCTCTTGCCATTGATCTTTTGACTTTCCAACCATAAGCGACCTCAAACCATTTTCACCCCGACCTGTCACTCTTATTTCCCAATCAGTCCCTTCAACCAAAAAAATATCTCCCACCCGCACCCGCTTCGCCTTAGGTGTCACTACTTCCCATATTTCATCTTCAATTTCCCCCAAAAACAACATCTCCCAAATCCCTCCAGTTTCCTTTTTTTTCAAACGCAAAGACGCCGGATACACCTTAGTATTATTAAAAACCACCACATACTCATCACTCAAAAACTTCCGTAAATCCTCAAAATAATAATCCAAATCATATTTTTTTTCTAAACAACTTATCACCATCATTCTCGATACATCTCTCGGTTGTTCCAATTTGCTCGCAATCAACCCTAAAGGCAAATCATAGTCATATTTATTTAAATCAAAAATATTTTCCATAAAAATAAAAGGGTAAAAACCCTCCAAATATTACTTTTAACCTAAAAATTAATAAATCACCTCTCTATCGACAACACCAAAAAAACAACACGTTCCCCTTGATACCCCAGAGAAACAATCTAGGCAATTAACTTCGCTTTTAATTCGAGTATTAGATAATCAGCTTTATCTATTAGCGATTTTCAAAAGCAACACATTTTTCTTGATGTCTCAGAGAAAAAATCTGAATAATATATTTTGTCTTTAATCCGAACATTCAATAGTCAGCGTTAGCTAATAGCGATTTTCAAAAACAACACATTTTTCTTGACACCTCAGAGAAACAATCTGGATAATTTATTTTGCTTTTAATTCGAGCGTTAAATAATCGGCGTCAGCTATTAGCGATTTTCAAAAGCAAAATAAATTATCCAGATTGTTTCTCCCCCTAACCCACCACCACCGAATCATCCACCGGATTCTTTCTCTCAATCAAAGCCTCCTGTAAATCAACAATTTTTCTAGCTACTTGATAACTATCAGACACATGATCAATTACAAAATTATTTTTTTCGCCCGCGGTTTGAATTATTACATCACCAAAATTAAAAATACTTTGCAATACCCCATTTTGCTTCCCAGTCACATCCTGGATTTGTTGCAAATACAACTCCGAAACCGTCCGATGAAACAAACCTGCCTGCTGAATATCAATAATTCTTTCATTGGTCACAATCGTAATATCAAAATAATAATCAAGCCATAAAATCAAAAAATAACTAGCCACAAAAAAATAATAAGCCGAAAAAAGAAAAATTATCAATTGTTTCGCCCGCAAATCAGGATAAGGACTTTCCAATCCCCGAAAAACCGACTGTAAAATTTGATTGATATCAAAATTTAAAAACGAAAAAAACACCCAAACCATTATTGGCAAAATCACCATCAATAAAACAACCAAAGCCAAACCAACAAAACTGATCCAATGTCTTCTCAAAAAAAGAAAAACCCTCTCATCGCTCTGTTGACCGGGAAATTTGATCGCATCTAAATCAATTGGACTCATATTTTTATCCTCCTACCACACCACCCAAACTTAAAGCCAATAAAGAAAAAGTGGTCAGAAATATTAATACCGCCACCACAATCACATATCCCAGCAAAATTGCCATCGAAGCGTCACCCTTAAAACGATACTTCAAAATATGCCGTATCGCCATCACATTAAAAACCAGCAACACCAGTACCAAAATAGCGTAAATCAATAATATGATCAAAAACATTGTATCCATTGTCTAAATTATACAATTATCTGCTATTATTTTCTAATCCCGGAAATCACTTCTCGTGCTTTCTTGGTTGCCTTCCTTCCTTTCGCCGTTCTCTCAATCAAACCCAATCTCAACATATACGGTTCGCACACTTCTTCAATTGTCTGAATATCCTCGCTAGTTGCCGCCGCCAAAGTCTTTAAACCGACAGGATTTCCACCAAAATCTTCCAGCATTATTCTTAAAATTTCACGATCCAAAATATCCAGTCCCCACCGATCAATTCCCAAAGATTTCAGCGCCTCTTCAACCACCTTTTCGTCTGTCACTTTCTTTCCCATCACTGCCGTAAAATCCCTCACTCTTTTCAATAATCTATTCGCAATTCTGGGAGTGCCTCTGGCAGCAACAGCAATTTTCTTCAAAGCTGCATCCGACAAATCAATCTTCAATTTTTTAGCCGAATTCACCAATATTAGATTAATATCTTCATCATCATAATATTCCAATCTCTCCACCACCCCAAACCTATCTCGCAACGGCGAAGATAAATTTGCCAACCTGGTCGTCGCCCCAATCAAAGTAAAAGGTTGAATCTCCAATCTCACCACCTTCGCTCCCGGCCCCTTACCCAGTGTCAAATCCACCACATAATCTTCCATCGCTGCATACAAAATCTCTTCTACCACTTTTGACAAACGATGAATTTCATCAATAAACAATAAATCGCCCTTTTTCAAATTTGTCAAAATCGCTGCCAAATCACCAGCCCTGGTAATCGCCGGCCCGCTAGTACTCCTCAAAAAACCTCCGGTTTCTCTGGCAATGATATTGGCCAAGGTTGTCTTTCCCAAACCGGGCGGCCCATACAACAAAACATGATCCACCACCTCCCCCCGTTTATTAGCCGCTTCCACACAAATCATCAAATTTGTTTTTACCCTTTTTTGACCAACATATTCACCAAAATCAACCGGTCTCAAACCAGTCTCAATTTCCCCATCTTCTCCGTTCTCTTTTGGATCCAATAATTTTTTACTTGATAACACAACCATAAAACGCCATTTTTCTTATTTTCTATTTATTTACATTTCTCAACAACCATTGAGTCTTCTCTTCAACCGTTCGCATCTTTTCCGGCATTTTCGTCATCAATTTTTCATACTCCTTTCTCGTAAAACCCAGACTCTTCATTATTTCCACCAACTCTTCATCCTCTTTTGATTTTACCTCATCCACCACCAATTTTCCTCTCAGTTCCACGATTATTCTCTGAGCAGTTTTTTTACCAATCCCCTTGGCCCGACTTATCCATTCTACCTGTGCATCATCAATCGCTTGCCCAATCTTTTTTGCTTCCGCCAAATCCATAATACTCAAAGCCCCTTTCGGACCAACTCCCGAAACCGATATCAATACCTTAAACAACTCCAAATCTTCTTTACTTTCAAATCCATACAAAATCATCTCTTCTTCGTATATTCTCATCCACGACCAAAGCTTTATCTTTTTTCCAACCTTGGCAACCATATTTCCCAACACCTGTTTCGAACACTTTATTTCTAAAGACCAATCGCCCACCACTAAAACACAAGCGTCCAATCCTACTTCTTCCAAGACTCCAACCACACTTTTTATCATATCAAACCTTTTTAATTTTATTCGGATCAACTAAAAATCCGGTTAAATCCTTGCGACCAATTATCGCCAAATATGTCAAACCTCTCCGGTCTGCTACAGATACATTAGTCTTAATCTTCTTTTTTCCAATCAAAACCTCAATCTCATACACATCTCTCCACTCCTCACCCAGAGAGGACAAAGCTTTTCTCCGTTTTTTCGACTTTTCCAAACCCAATTTTTCCGCCACCTTGTTATCAATCGAAGTCATAAATGCTCCCGTATCCACCTTGGCCAATACTTTTTCCTTTTTCCCTTTTTTCCCAAAGAATACAACCTCCTCCACCGCCCCCACTACCGGTTTTTCATTATCTTTTTCGAGATCCAAACCAATTTCCTCGCCAAAAAGTTCTCTAGCAATCCTAACCGCTTTAGTCGGACTATTTACCTTCAGACCAGACACTCTCTCCAACCTACTTTTCAAAAAATCAACGTTTGCATTTTGAATACCCAAACCAGGCCGTGCATTCAACTCCAAAACCATTGGCCCCTTCTTGGCATCAATCACAATATCTACCCCAGCATAACCCAAACCTGATACTTTTTGACACAAAGAAGAAATTTCCAAAATCTCTCGCCAATATGGTATCTTTACCCCATTTAACTTTTGTTTGGTCCCCGGATAACGAGTAATAAATTTATCTTTGCTCTCCCAAAAAGCTTTGGTTGTTATTCCCGAGGCAATCTCGATTCCAACTCCAATTCCGCCTTGCCGCAAATTTGCTTTTCCTTTTGACATTTCTGTTGGCAATCTCAACATTGCCATCACCGGAATCATGTTATAAACCACTACCCGGACATCAGGAATTCCACCCCCATATGTGAATTTTTTAAACCTAGCATGCAACCTTACTTTCTCCTCAATATACGCCACATCGGGCTCATTTCCTAAACTATAATTGCCATCAAAAATGTCAAAAATATGCTCTTTAATTTCATCAATACCTACTATTACCCCTTCACTCAACTTCCAGCCATTTTTTGTTAAACCCTTTACCACCCATATTCCTTCTCCACCAAATCCGCGACAAGGCTTTACCACAAAACTACTAGGCAAAACCGTCCAATCAAAATCCTCAAAATCATATACGCTCTCAAAGACATCAATCATCGGCACAATCGGAATTTTATGTTTTTTCAACAATTTCTTTGTTGCCAGTTTGTCGTCAGCCAACCTCACCGCCGAACCAGGATTATTTGGCTTAATATATAACAAATTCCTAGCGTTCATTCCTAATATTTTTTTTGTACTGGAAAAAAACATAAATTATCAATAAAAAAATAACAATTACTCATTTCCATTCCATACCCAAAAAACTGAAAACTAGCACCTAGAAACTAAAAAAAAATCAGTCTTTTGCCAGTCTTCTAAATCGCCAATATTCAATTAATCTCAATCCCGTCCAGCGACCCAAAATCAACAATAATGGAATAGTCACCAACAACCACTCAGGATAAGAAACTACAAACACCCTCAAAGTCTGCCAACTCAACAAAAAGTAACAAACCGCAGCCAAAACAAAAGTTTCGACTGTCAAACGAAATGCCAAACCAAAACCATATCTTATCTGCGCCGAGACAAACTTCTCCGTCAAAATCACCATTGTCAGCAATGGAACAATAGATAAATTTTTCAACCCGGCAATATCAAAATACGCCGCTCCCACCATCATCACCAACATTCCAAAAGCAACCACCGTCAAAATCAAAGCCACCCGAGGCAAATATAATATTTTTAACTTCCGCAATATTATCCTGGCCAAAGTTCCGGTCAATAAAACCACCAAAAAGACCAAAGCCCCATATCTAATTCCGCTCTCCAAAAACGCAATAGTTATCAATGATGGCACATATATTCCAAACGCCCTGATTCCCACCACTTGTTGCGAAAAAACAATCAACAAGGCAATCAAAGGTATGGTCAAAATCAAAGATATTGTCGACAATGGCACTCCTTTGAACAAGGAAAAACTCACCATTCTCGACATCAATTGCCAACTACTATATGGTCTGATTTTATATTTATCTTTTATTCCGACCAATTGATAACTTACCTTATCTTCTTCCAATTTATCCACCAAAGACTGGATATCCACCAATCTATCAATATTCTCCAACGCATTCTCACCTACCAAAACTAGAGAATTAGGAGCAACCAAATTAAAAGCTGAATCAGCAGTTTTCAATAAACTGGATAAACGCCCACCAGAAACCACCGCCACATTAATATTATTAAAATTACTAGCACTCCTTTGCTTCAATTTTACCAACAAATCCAAACCAAAATCGCCTCTTCCCCAGACTATTAAACCCTTGGCTTTATTTAAAATTTCTTGATTCCCTACCACCATATCTGCCACTCTATCGGTATTATCAAAAGTTTCACCACCCTCCAATACCCACAACAATTTTCCCTGATCAAAAACCTTTTGTTCAATTTCAGCCATTTTCTTTCGATCAATACTATTATCAATCACTCCCAACAACAAATCTTGATAAACATACACATCGATTTTTTTCTGCAAATTATCCTCATTTTCCTTTACCAGTTGCAAATTTACCTCATAGTATCCCGGTTTCACATAACTATGCAAAACTCCTAAACCTTCCGCACTCCCACCATCGGCAAAACTCCAATGAAACTCCTTATATTCACTCGCCCCGGGAAATATCTCCCCAGCATCAAAAACAATCTGTTTGCCAACTTCGGTCAAAATCTTTTTTCTTTCTTCACTGTCTGACACCTCCTGAGCATTAGCCACTCCAAACACAAACAAAAAACCAACCACAAATATCCATCCCCACTTCCCAAACATTATATTCATATACATAATTTAAACA
>JBMORM010000014.1:0-79919 GCA_049322675.1 Patescibacteria group bacterium
AACTTACCCCAAAAATGTCAACCATATATTGCCAAAAATTATCACCAATTTGCCTAAATTATAATAATATTTTGTTTATTTAATCTTGAAATATGATGGAAAATGATATACAATAACCAGATAACTAATTCAAAATATGAGTACGAAGACCAACAAGAACAATCAAACCGGTGTCAATCTGATAAGACAACAAATCCACCAAGTATTTGATCCATATCATCGTCATTTGTCTTCTCGATCTGTTTTTTACAAAAAGTGGCATAATTATAAATACCATCGACATTTTCACTATTTTGCTGTTTTTTGTGGTCTGGTTCTGGCTCTATATTTTATTATGATAGATGAGATTCTTTCCCGCATTACTCTCTAAAATAACCAATAAAAAAACAAAATTATATCTTATCTTCTCCCCAGATCGGAGAAGTTTTTTATTTCAATACCACTCACTATCTTTATACAAATTGCCAGGAAATAATTTTTAAGCTAAAATTAGATTACTCGTTATAAACTAATTTAAAAAATATGGTTAAAAGAACTTATCAGCCAAAAAAGAGAAAAAGAGCCAAGACTCACGGTTTTAAAAAAAGAATGTCCACCAAAAATGGTCGTTCCGTTATCAAAAAACGTCGTGCCTGCGGTCGCCAGAAATTAACCGTCTAACTCTTTTAAAAACATGTTGTCCAGTAAATATCGTCTAAACGCCCGAAAGGATTTTCAGACCATCCTAAAAAAAGGATATGTTGGTCACGGGCGTTTTTTCTTTGTCAAATACCTTCCATTTGATTCGGAAAATTCTATGTTCGGGATCATTGTTTCCAACAAAGTTGACAAAAGATCATCAAAAAGAAATTTTATTAAAAGGCAATTGAGAGATCATATTCGACTTCATATTCTGCCCAAACTAACCAAAAATATTAAAGCTGTTTTGGTTGCCAGACCACTAATTTTAGGCAAAAAAAATAAATTTATTCAAGACGATCTTACGGAAGTTTTTCAAAAGCTAAAAATAATTAAAATATAGTGAATCTTATTCACAAAATTCTTACCTTTTTCCCGCTTCTTTTCATTAAAATTTACCAAAAAACCATATCTTTAGATCATGGCTGGTTTAGTCAACTCTTTCCTTACGGATTTTGTCGTTTTCAACCAACCTGTTCGCACTATGGTTACAGCGCGATCAAAAAATATGGAATCATCAAGGGCAGCTTCCTGAGTTTATATCGGATCGCTCGTTGTAATCCTTTTTCCAAAGGCGGTTTTGATCCTCTCAAATAATTAATTGTATTTATTAAACAACTTTATGTGGCAAGAAATATTATATCGTCCTATCTACAATGCACTGATTCTAATATATGATTTTTTGCCATACAAAGATCTTGGTTTAGCAATTATCGTACTTACAATTCTTATTCGTTTTATTTTGCTTCCTTTCTCTTGGTCGGCGGTCAAATCCCAACGCATTATGCAATCTCTAAATCCTGAACTGGAAAAAATTAAAGCGCAATATAAAGGCGATCAACAAAATTTGTCCAAAGCGACCATGGAGTTTTATAAAAAACACAAAATCAACCCTTTCTCCAGCTGTTTGCCTCTATTGATTCAATTACCAATCCTAATAGCTCTCTACCAAGTACTAAAAAATAATATTGATCACACCCAATACGAACTACTGTATTCCTTTGTTCCCCGACCGGATTCCATCAATAAAATATTTTTAGGTTTTATTGATCTTTCGCAGGCTTTTTACCCCCTAGCAATCGTTACCGGTATCGCTCAGTTTTTTCAGGGATATCTATTGAAACCACCCGCAACCAAGAAAGTGATCAAAAATGATCGACCAAAAGATGAAGTTTTCAATGCCGAAGATATTTCCTCGGCCATGAACACTCAATTCATTTACATTATGCCTTTAATGACAGTATTTATCAGTTGGAATCTGTTTGCAGCACTGCCGTTATATTGGGTTACCACGACTCTATTTTCTATTGTCTCGCAATTAGTTATTATTAAAATGTATCCGCAAAAAGCGATTATTGCCGCTGATGAACAATTTCATACTCATCCGACATCTGAAGTATTGGAAGTCAAACCGGAAATTATTGAATCCTTCCAGGAAAAAGATGTAAATATTCAAGTGAAAAGAAGACAGAATTAATAATTACTTATAATATTATGAAACAAGAATCTTCGCGATTACTTGAGGAAATATTAACTTTCATTGGCATCAAAGACTATGAACTTGAACAAATAGAGTTGGATGATCAATCAATAAAATTTCATCTTAGTAAACTGAGTGACAGAGATTCGGCCTTATTAATCGGAAAACAAGGCGAAACAATGCAGGCTCTCCAATATTTACTTCGATCAGTTCTGCGTTCCAATCTAAAATTAACTTCAGGTGAAGAAAAATGCATCGAGGTTGATGTCATGAATTATCGCCAAAGGCAGCTTGATCACCTGACAATTCTAGCCAAAAGAAAAGCTCAAGAAGCCAAAATAAGCCAAAGAGATATTTTACTAAGGCCAATGACTCCATATGAAAGAAGAATTATACACATGACTCTTAAAGAAGATGAATCAATACTTACTTCCAGTATTGGCAAAGAACCAAATCGACAAGTCCTGATAAAAATAATCAGCAATCAAGTAGAAATCTAATTTTTCCAACAAAAAGACAGCCTTTTACAAACACTCTTCAAATTAAATTGAAACAATATCTGTGTTTAGCTGTCTTTTTTTTACGCTTTTAAAAATCTATCCAAATTTGACTTTCATTATCTTTCTCTTTATCTTGTACTTTGTTTTCAGTGATTGTATTTGTTTTGCTATTTGAAATCGGCATCTTTTCCTTCGATTCCTCTCCGCTCGACTGATTGGTCCCTCCTGCAATGCTCATGTTGTTTTCCAATTCCATCTCCTTTTTTGCCTGTTGATAGGTTTTATAAACATACCAACCACCTATTCCGCTTACAACGATGATTCCCAATATCAACAAGATATTTTTGACCGTTCCCCCAAGATCAAAAGACCAATTTAATTTATTGCCTATCAACCCCTGCTTAGCTGGTTTGGCGGCAGTAAAGGAAAATAGAGAAAGATGATCGGTCTGCCCAGTCAAAGAATTCGCTTGCTTGTCTAAAGTACTTGGAATTTCCTCCCATTTTTCTTGTAAACGATTGTAATAACGCATTTTTATACTATTTTCTTCGTAACCGTTTATTTCTTCATCGAGATAACGAATAGTTAATACAATAGGTTTATCAAACTTCAAAACCGGTTGATTATTTGTATCATCAATTGCTGTAATCTCAAATACATCTTGTCCGACAAAAAATTCGTTATCGATTTTCAAAGAAGGGACAGCAGTATTTTTATTCCATTTTACTCTTCGGATAGAAAATCTAAGTTTATTTTTGTATGTCCCTTTGGATATTTCCACTGTCAAACCACCGTCGTCCAACGACACCTCTCCGCTCTGACTACTTTCGAATACTTTCTCAATTTTTTGTTGAGCCAATACCGGTAAATAAGTACCAGTCGTTCTTTGTTTAGTTGAATTCATGTCATCGGCGGCCAAAACAGACATGGGATATATTATCAAAATATAAACAACCGTAAGTAATATTGTGAAGAAACGTTTAAAAAATTTCATAATTTGTCTTGATATTACGAATTTAAAGCAATTATACCCACCAACCTTGATTTTTCAATACTTTTTTTCTACACTCCAACAGTAAAAAACCTCCCAATACTATTTTATCAATTTTGAAATGAATTTTCCGTTAAAAAAATCTAAAGAAAAAATAATTTTCATTCTTGGATTAATCTTCTCCTTGTTGTTTTCTTTGTTTTTTTGGCCAAAATTTTCCTCTCTTCTGATAAATTCTGATTCGTATGTATATTTGCTTCAAGCAGAATTTTTAAGAAATCATAGTTCTTTTTCCGGTCAACTTGGTTTTGCTGGTGATTTTTTATCCCCGATTTTTTACCGGGGTGGTTTTTCATTGTTTATTTATTTCCTATCTTATTTTTTTCAAACAAATAACTTGTTTTCAGCTCAAATAATTATTTTATTAAGTCATTTTTTGTGTATTATTTTGGTTTATATATTTATTAGTAAATTATTTCGCTCTGTCTATGCAGGTCTGATATCCTCGATACTATTAACCTTATCTTATTCCTTTACCAATTGGTCAACTGTTGTTATGCCAGAAATCCCCACAATTTTATTAGTATTATTCTCTCAAATAACACTCATATTTAGCCGAAAAAACAAACTCCTATTCTCGTTGTCACCGATCTTTTTAGGATTATCTGTCTTGTTTAGAGGTGAAATGATTATGATATTGTTGCCGACCATTTATATTCTTTTACACCAAAAAAGGGCATTAAAAGAATATTTATTTTACTTTGCAACTACTCTTTTCGTTTGGTTCCTATATATTTTGTGGCTTTATCAATCCAGTTATTCGCCAAATAGCTGGATTGAATTTCAATTACTAATCTTTCAACAAACAATCAATTATCATACATATTTTATTATATCTTTGCTATTTATTATTGTTGGGGCGTTATTATATCTTTATCGCCCCTATCTGGTCATCCTTCTATTTTTACCTCTAATTATCGTTTTAAAAAAAATAAACATCAATTTTTCCGATATCTTACCTCCCCTGTATTCATTTTTCTCTCACGATTGGATCATAATAATTCTCGGTTTTTTTGGTTTGTTTTTTATTGTTCTAAAAAACCGTTATTTGGGAGGATACTTTCTTTTTTCCCTCCTGATTTTAATTCCACTCTATATTACCAGAGGTGAGTACCGATACTACGTACATTTGATGATTTTCTTTCTCATTCCGCTTGGGTTTCTATTGAAATATCTATGGTTTAAAGCCAAAACTGCAATATGGCAATTCTCGCTAATTATATTTTCATTATTGATAGTATTTGGTCAATACAAACTCTCACAATACAAAAATTTTCTACCAAACATTAGTTACGAACAAAGTGTTGCTGATCAAACTAATCAAGTAATAAAGTTATTCAATTTTGATTCTTCTGATACTGTTATTTGTTCTGTATTTTCTGAAGCAATGTATTATACGACAAACTTTTCTTCAATGGACTGTTTTTCCGGACTAAATGATATTAATCGAAAAAATAACATGGGAAAACTGGTTGTTATTGATGAAGATATTTCTCGTCATCAACCAGAATTTGTATCCGAATTGACAAAATTATATCCTAACCAACCAATCTACTCACAATGGATTTTACAACCATACCAAGAAAAAAACACCACTTCAATTCCTCGACAACAAATAAGATGGTACTATATTCCACCTGTTACTAGTATTTAAATTATGCTTTATTTTTGTCTAATATTATCTTAAGAATTATTTGGTAATATCAAGTGAAGGCAGATAAACAACCTTGACAAATAAGTAAAAATATTTACAATTATGATATTATTATTCAATAATCGAGTTTTTAGCTTATGAAAATACTCGTATTTAGCTGGCGAGACATCAAACATCCCTGGCGTGGTGGCTCCGAGGTATATTTGCATGAATTAAGCAAGCGACTGGTAAAATCAGGTCATCAAGTCACCATGTTCGTTGCTTCTCATCCCAAGGGATCATCTCGCCGGGAAACAGTCGATGGTATCAATATTGTCCGCCGTGGAAATTATATTTCAGTATATCTATGGGCAATTTGGTATTATTTCAAATATTTTCGTCACCAATTTGATCTAATAATCGATCAACACAATGGAATTCCCTTTTTTACCCCTGCATATATTTCTTCAACTCCAGTAATTTGTCTGGTACATCATTTTCACTTATCACAATGGTTCACTGAAATGTCGTTTCCACTCAACTATATTGGTTATTTTCTCGAACGATATCTATTTCCTTTTTGCTACCGACACAATCAAATAATTTCCGTCTCCAATAGTACAAAAGATGACTTGATATCCTATCTCGGTTTTAAATCTCAACAAATCAGCATCGTAAAAAACGGAGTTAATTCTTTCTTCAGAAAGACAGCTCCCAAAACTCCGTATCCTTCGGTATTATATGTCGGTCGCCTAAAAAAATACAAAAATATTGATATTCTGATCAGGTCAATATTACGACTCAAAAATCAATACCCAAAAATTATTCTTCATATTGTTGGTGACGGTGACGATAAAGATCGTCTTGTTGATCTTGCTGAGAGATTAAAAATATCAAATAGTGTTATATTTCACGGTTTTGCTTCAGAAAGTCTAAAAAGAGAATTTCTTTCTTCGGCTTGGGTGATGGTCAATCCCTCAAACAACGAAGGTTGGGGCATCACGGTTATCGAAGCTGCTGCTTGTGGAACAACGTCGATCGGCAGCAAAATTAACGGCCTCCAAGATTCTATTATTGATCAAAAAACAGGTCTATTATTCACTCCCAACAATGTTTTTGATTTGTCGAAAAAATTGAATCAGGTATTAAACAACTCACTTTTCCGATACAAATTGGAAAAAAACGCATATCGTCGATCCAAAAGTCTTACTTGGTCAAATTCTGTTCAGAAATTAATTAAAATTCTTC
Organism: Patescibacteria group bacterium; assembly: GCA_049322675.1. Taxonomy (GTDB): domain Bacteria; phylum Patescibacteriota; class JAHJAL01; order JAHJAL01; family JAHJAL01; genus DAIRGB01. Next base: position 6,591 of record JBMORM010000014.1, read on the forward strand.
GTCAAACCCTCTGGCAAAATTATCCCTTATCAAGCTTCAAACCATTAAAATCAAAAATTATGTCCAAACAAAATCATCCTCTAGTCTCAGTTATTGTTCCTACCAAAAATGTTGCCTCATTTGCCAGCAAATGTTTTCAATCAATTCAAAATCAAACATATGACAACTATGAATTTATAGTCGTTGACGGATATTCGACTGATCAAACCTATCAGCTTGCCAAACAATATACCAAGCAGGTTTACTCGTGTGGTCCGGAGAGAAATCAACAACGAAACTATGCTGTTACTAAAGCCAAAGGAAAATATCTCATGTTTATTGACTCTGACATGACTCTTGATCCCGAATTAATATCTGATTGTGTTTATCGTATGGAGAAGAACAAAAAATCAGTTGCTTGTATTTTGCCGGAAATCCAGATAGGGAAAAGCATTTGGTCTCAAGCCCGAGCATTGGAAAAATCATTTTATCTTGGCGACCAAGACATTGAATCTCCAAGATTCTTTCTGAAAGAGGCATATTTAGCTTCGGGTGGCTATGATGAAAAATTATTGTATGCGGAAGATATGGAATTAACAAGCCGAATCAAGAAACTTGGCAAAATAGTTCGAAGTGTATTTTATGTCTATCACGACGAAGACAGATTAAGCTATTTTGATATTTTAAGGAAAAAATATAAATATGGTCAAACTGCAAAATATTATTTTGCCAAAGCACCAAAAAAATCAAAAAAAACCACCGGTTTTTTACGACCATCATTCGTCAAAAATTGGCGACGATTTCTGGACAACCCTACCATTTCTGTATTATTTATTTTTCTAAGAACAACTGAATTATCATCAATGGGTTTTGGTTATTTGTTTAGCTTATTAAAGACAGATAAAAATGAAGAGACAAATACTGTAACTCACAAATAAGTCAAAAAAATCAGACAATATTATGTCCCAATTTTATAAACAAATATTATCGTTTGCTAAAAAAATAAATCCAAATATCATATTCTTTGGGATTTATTTTATTCTCGCAATTATTGTATTTAGGGGAATTCTTTTCAACTACGAAACTGTAGGTTTTAGACATGATTGGGCGATTGCAGAAGATGCTTCAGAAATGAAACTTTGGTTTCAACATGCTTGGCACGCCTGGATTGATGCCAGAGGCGGATTTAGTGTTTCTTATCTCTCTGATTTTCTTCTCAGAATAGTTTTAGGAAGCGTTTCATTTTTAGGAATTGGCGGCAGTATTGTCTCCAAAATAATTCTCGTTGCTTTTGTAATTGCCTCTGGACTACTCTCGGTAAAATATTTTTTTCAACAAACCAATAGTAAAATTGCCTCTATATTTGCTTCTCTAATTTATGTTTTTAATCCGCTAACTTTTAACAAAATAATTTCGGGGCATGTTAATTATTTAATTGCTTATGCGCTGGCGCCACTTTTTCTCCTGAGTTTTTCAAATTATCAAAACTCACCAAATTATCGTCGTCCCCAAGTTGTTTTTTGGTTATTTTTTTCCGGTCTTATTTTTGCTTCTCTTGGAATTCAAATTCAACTTCCGATTCTTGTCGTCTTTCTGGTTTTAATTCAAAATTTTATTTTTCCCAAATCATGGAGAAAAACCATATTTGGCCTTTTATTTTGCGGTTTGGTTGCGTTTTTAGTTCACATACCGTGGATAGTAGTATTATTTTTAGAAATCATTTTTTATAAAAACACTACTTCATCCACTCCTACTCTATTCTCATGGTTTGTTCACAATTCTAGTTATCTCTATCAGGCACTGATGCTAACTGGTGGAGGGACAGATTATTTTTCGCAGACTCTCTCACAAAATTCACTTTACTCGCCTTTCTTGGTTATTTTTTGTTTGATTTTAATAATTATTATTTGCTTTGTTTTAATAATTAAACCTCGTTTGTCTGATACTCGTATTTTTTTCTTTTTTCTTGTCACGGTATTCATATTGTCCTCGGCAAAAATATTTCCCGATTCTACCTATTGGCTTATAAATCAATCGTTCGTTTTTTCTATATTCAGAGAGGTATATCATTTAACCTTTTTGGCAGCTTTCTTCTTTGCTTTCTTGATAGGCCTGACAATTGTCAAAATAAAATTATGGCGGCAACAAACCAAAATCTTCTATTTGTTTATTGTTTTTATTTTATTGTATATTTCTCCTTTTTTCTTTGATGGTAAATTAATCAATAATCTTCAATCATTTTCTCTTTCAAAAGAGTATGCAAATTTTCTTCAAAAAAACAATGATCGTTTGCTATATTTACCCTCATTACAACCTCTGAAAATTAATAACAAAGAATATGGAGGTTTTGATTTGTCGGTATACTACTCTCCTAATTCATCAATTAGTGAACTTGGTTACTTTTCTTCGTTAACGGACCGTTTTGCTACTTTTTTTCAATCTCAACTTTATTTCAATTCCTCCCAAGTCTCCGATGTGTTCCCAAAATATCTTGATCTTTTTAATATTGATCAAGTGGTGTTTAGAAATAATATTATTTCTCTTCACGATAAATTCACTCGTTTATCTGAATATCCGCCAATAAAAAAATATTTCACAAATTCCTCCTTATTGAGAGTCCTCGAGCAATATTCAGATAAAATCACCACGCAAGAAACCGATTGGAGTATTTACAAATTTTCAGATACCGACAAGATTTCAATTTCTAATCCATGTCTTACTACTGGTAGCTGGAATGATTTTAACCAGTGGTTTCTACTGAATGGACCGGCGTCCTGCAACAGTATCTTTTTGGCAAAAGATAATAATATCAACTCCCTCCCTGCCGACACAAACAGTGTTTTAATTGCCAATAACAACATAATTGATTTATTTCTGCAAAATCCTGGGGTCAAATATTTTGAAACCGGTGTTTTTGCTAATCAATCCAATGATCCAAAAAAAGATTGGGTCTCAGGTGAACATATCTGGTGGATCGATCCCTCCTTTGCCGGATATTCAAAATTATTGTCATATACTTCGGCCAAAGACGTTGTCTTAAAAAATGAAATCAAGTCGCTTTCCCAAGGGCGCTATCAACTTTTTGCAGAAATTTATCAACAACCCGATGGTGGAGAGTTGGTTTTTCAATATCAATCATGGCAAAAAAAAGTCGATACCCAATCCCTAACCAAACATTTTGCTTGGTTCGATCTCGGAGAAATAAATATTGTCGATCCGAATACTGCATTGCAAATAAAAAATATTTATGGCGCCAATTCAGTTGGAATGATTATGTTTGTTCCAGTCGATCAGGAAAACAATCAATTCAATATTTCCAATAATTTAGACGAAAAGGCAATAGGAATTCTAAATGATTTTACTCGCACTGGCATTCCAGCATTACGCGAATTTGATCTGTCCAAATCTTATCAAACTTATCAAAATTTTTCTGATATTTCTCGGTATGATTTTAATTTCTCTCCTCAAAAAATAACTGTCATGGCTTCTTTTAGTGGCGACGCGAGTCAAAATGAATTCGCCACCATAATATACCCCCTTGATTGTGATCCAAATATCACTCCAAATATTGCTTTTAATGCTGATGTTAGCCAAGAAAAAATCGGTTTTTGGGAACTTGGATTGGAAATTGACAACAATAATGACGGAATGGCTGACGATATAATCTGGGGACGTTTAAATAGTAATTTCAACTATATCAACATACCTGATTTTATTTCTCAAACCAATCCGGATATTGACTTATCTTCTCTGGAAATACTTAATTTCCGTCTCCAGCCTCACAAGGAGTATTCCATAAATATGAATGAACAAGTAGATAAAAAAGTAATATTCACCTTTTCAAATTTAAAATTCTATACCCCTCCAGACTTGTTGACTAGATTGCCTAGAGAGTCATCACAAATAGATCTTACCAATCTTTCTGCTACTCCTTCACTAAAAATCAAACTAGATGAAAAAGTCTCATTTTTTAACCCTTTTCCTGATAGCAGCCAACAAAACTCAAATAATGAAGAAAATAAAATAACAATCACTTCTGCTTTTTCTTCAAAAAAAGAAGTAGCGGAATTTTCCACCGTAATAATTGATACCAATATTGATCTCATGACATATCCATATGCTTCGATTGACCTTTCTGTGAGTAATCCAGATTATCAATTTTTTGATTTGGCTTGGAATATCGATTCTGATTATGACAATCTGGTTGATCAAAAAATATGGGTAAAATCTATAAATTTTGACCAGAATAATAATAAGACCACTCAATTCTATGATGTTTTAAATTTGCTTCAAGCCAAGACACTTACTTACCAACAACCTCGAGTATTGGCAATCGAGATTTTGCCTCACAAACAATACAATCTAGAGGTTGATTCTATGCCCCTAGTTAACTTCGATATTTCAAATCTCAATTTTTATCACGAAGCCGCTCTGCAATCTAGTCAAAAAAATCCCTTCTCAACATTGCACAATGAAGTGGATGTAATCAAATCGGGTAACTACAATTTGTATTTAAATGTTTCCTCACAAAACGCCGGAACCATTGACGTCAGTTTTGCCGACAAATCTTTTAATGTAAATATCGACCAAAAACCATCAAGACAATGGGTAAAAGTTGGTAGTATTAATTTGCAAGAAAAAAAATATGATCTTACGCTAATTACTTATAATCAAAACTTTTCTATCCACAATCTGGGATTGTTCAATGAATATTTTGGAACACAAACATCCTCGATTAAAAATAAAATATCCAATTTCCAAAAAATATCTTCGTCCCAATACCAGTCTGATATTCACTTGACTGAACCAACCTACATTTTATTCAAGGAATCTTATCATCCTGCCTGGGAACTAAAAGTATATGATGGTAATCAAAATCTAAAAGAAACCCTTCGCCCTATTGTTGTCAATGGTTGGCAGCAGGCATATTATTTGGCCAACACAGGAGATTATCACCTCAAATTTGAATATTCACTTGATCCTCTTTACCGAAAATTATTGATATTTTCTCTGTCGTTCTTACTGTTTATTTTAATATTACTCTCAGTGATCAAGATTGCTTTTATCCGAGAAAAGTAATAATTATTTTCAAAAATTATGCTTAAAACAACATTAAATAATCTGTACAAAAGTGCGGTTGAATTAAATCACCAAAACATCGTTGACCTATTTGATTACGATGAAAATGCTATTTTATTGGATTTGGGTTGCGATAATGGATTGTTCACTCAAAAAATTGCCAATAAAATAGGAACAAAAAATACTTATGGCGTGGAAATTGTGCCGGAAAGAATAAAAGCTGCACAAAAAAAAGGCATTCAAGTTAAAAATTTCAATCTCAATCAAAATTTTTCTTTTCCCGATAAATATTTTCATGCTATCCATGCCAATCAAGTCATTGAACATCTAACTAATTCCGATAATTTTTTGAGCGAAATTCACCGAATTCTTAAACCGGGTGGATATGCGGTCATTAGTACGGAAAATCAAAGCAGTTGGTGTAATATTTTTGCATCCATTATGGGTTGGCAGATTTTTTCACTTACCAATTTCTCTGGCAAAGCCCTCAGTATAGGTAACCCGTTGGCCCTACATCGTGGAAAAAAAGTTGAATATTCCAGTTGGAATCATGTTCGAATTTACAGTATTTTTGGTCTAAAAGAATACTTTGAAACTTATGGTTTTAAAGTGGAAAAAATCGTTGGTGCCGGCTATTTTCCTCTACCTTCCATATTTGGCAAAATTGACCCTATCCACTCCCATTTTATAACCTTTAAAATTCGTAAAAAGTAATAATTTATCGTTTTGTTACATCGCTATATATATTCAATATTTTAATATCAATGTATGAAACATAAGACCAAAAAAATTGTCTTTATCTTGGGGACCAGGCCGGAAATAATCAAACTATATCCCCTAATCACCTTTTGTCAAAAAAAACATCTTCCTCATTACATTGTCCATACCAATCAGCACTATGATCGGGACCTCGACCAAGTATTCTTTAAAGAATTAAAGCTAAAACCGGCAAAATATAATTTGCAGATTGGTTCCGGTCAACAGGGTGACCAAACCGGACGAATGTTGATTGAAATTGAAAAAGTATTGATAGCTGATAAGCCTGATCTGGTGATTGTTCAGGGGGATACCAATACGACTCTCGCTGGAGCCTTAGCTTCTGTAAAATTAAATATTCCGATCGCACATATTGAAGCCGGCTTACGTAGTTACGACCGTAGTATGCCTGAAGAACATAACCGAATTATCACCGACCACATCTCGGATTATTTATTTTGTCCAACAAACTTGCAAAAACAGATTTTACAAAAAGAAAATATTTCTTCCAAAAAAATTGACGTCGTAGGTAATACTATTGTTGATTCCGTAAATATGTGTATTGCTTTAGCAAGAAAAAACTCGCTAGCTTTGTCAAAATATAATCTCGAAACCAATAATTATTTTCTCTTAACCTGTCACAGACCAAGCAATACCGATAATTCCAAAAATTTTCAGACAATCATTGATTCAATAGCCAAAATTTGCCAACAAGAAAATTTAAAATGCATTTTTCCAGTTCACCCCCGTCTAAACAAACACACAAAAGAATTAAAAAAAATAAAAAATTTTATAATAACCAAACCTTTGGGATATTTGGATTTATTACAGCTGCAGAAAAATTCTCGCCTGATTTTTACCGATAGTGGAGGCATCCAAGAAGAGTCATGTATTTTGCATAAAAAATGTTTGATTCTACGCGAAAATACGGAAAGACCGGAGACGGTAAAAGTGGGGGGAGCAATATTGTTGTCAAAGATAAGTTCCTCAGAAATTATCAAAAAATACAATTTATTGATCAGGAAAAAAATAAATTGGAGCAATCCGTTTGGAAACAAACCCTCTCAAAAAATTATTTCCAAAATATTTTAAGTAATATGAAAAAAATTCTTTTTATTTACAACGGTCTTATTCGCAACAATGGTCAAGTCGGTATTTCCGGCGGAGATATTCGGCTTTTTGAGATTATCAAAAATACAAACAATCGAGAGATCCATTTACTGACTACCACCAACGGCGAAGAGTTGATTTCAAAATATCAAATCCCTTATCACCAAAAACATATTATCAATTATGTTGTCACCAGTGGTTTTAAATCAAATTTGATAGTGATGTTAAAATCAATTTTTAGTTTGCCATCTGAGTTAAAAAAATATCATGGTCTAGTTTATAGCTCTTGTGAACATCTCTATGATGTTTTTCCTGCCCTAATTTTAAAAATATTCAATCAATGCCAATGGTTTGCCGTTTATCATTGGGTTGAAGATTATCCTTGGAAAGAGAAGAGGGGAGGAACTCCTTTTATAATCCGTTATCTTTATTGGTTCAATCGTTTTTTATCTGGTTTGCTTATAAAATATTTTTCTGACAAAATATTGGCAGTATCTGATCAAACCAAGGAAAAATTGGTTAATTTAAAAAACATCAATCCTGACAAAATCAAAGCGGTTTATTGTGGGGTAGAATTAGAAAAAATCCGTGGGATTGGCAATAAATACCAAACCGAAAAAGGGACAAAATATGATGCTATTTTCATGAAAAGGCTAAATTACGGCAAGGGTGTTTTTGATTTGCTGCAAATTTGGCGAGAAGTCGTTTCCAAAAGACCACATGCCAAATTAGGAATAATAGGCGATGGTCCGCCCGAAGTGGTTGAAAAAATAAATCAGTTCATAATCGAAAACAAGCTATCAAAAAATATCGAATTACTTGGAGTTGTCTATGATTTTGAAACAAAATTTCGATTTATCAATTCGTCAAAAATATTTATCCTCCCTACTCACGAAGAAAATTGGGCAATTGTTATCGGTGAAGCCATGGCTGCAAAAACCCCAGTAGTCTGTTATGACTTAAAAGAAATCAAGCCTATTTGGCAGGAGAATGTATTGTGGGTTGATTTAGGAAATATCAAACAATTTGCCCAAAGTATTCATTCTTTATTGGACGACAAAAATCTGAGAGAAAAATTTATTGCCAGAGGAGATAGATTTATCGAGCAATACGATTGGTCGGCAATTGGCAAAAAAGAATTACTATAAAGTATTCTCAAAACATTCTTTTCCTTTGTTCTGTAATTATTAAAAATTAAGAAAATAGCGCCGATAAAAAATCGGCGCTATTTCTTGATTAAATACTTTCAATTTCTACCCAATCCACTGATATATCTGCCAAATCATAAAAGTATACTCTGAATTCCAATTTTCCGTCGTTTGTTCTGATGAAATCAGATGTAAACTCTTGCCAAGTATTAATACTGGCAAAATCAGTAGGATATATTTCCCTTCCGGTTTCCAATCCACTACCACCAGGGTTGAAAACATCTATTTTAGCAATTGGTTGTTCTCCAGTATTTGTATTCGTCTTCAATTTGAATACTGCCCGGTAAGCCCCTTCTTGTAGTTCGCCACAATATGGACCGAATTGCATCCATCCTTCAGAATCATTGGAAGTGGTAGCTGTTCTGATTTTTCCGCCTCCCGCCCCCAAATCATTGAAAATATTGTTACTAAATCCCGATAAATCTTCCGCTTCATATCTAACTCTGTCTTTTTGAGAAACAATAATATTATCAATCGTTATCTTGGTATTTCCGGAATAAAACACCCTATATTCTATTCGATTCGTTTCGACTTTTTGTGTTAACCATAAAGAAAATGCTTGGTATTTGTTATTTTCACGAAAATCATTTGCCATAATATCTTTTTCCTTTGAATTTTCTGAAATCGGAATAGTATTAGTATCCAATGAAATTACTTTGTCGAGAGAGGAATTATCATCAATTTTTGCAATAAACCTGACTTCAAAAAAACCAGATTCGAGATCGCTGTAGGGTCCGAAAAGCATATGATTATTAAATGAACTAGTATCCGCCATCCATGCCCGCCCCCGACTCGCAGTGGCATCTGATATTTGAGAACCTAGATTATGTCTCAAGTCTTCCGCCTCATAAATCAAGCGATCGACTTTTCCTACTCTTGCATTATCAAAACCAATATTGGCATTGTCGTAAAACCAGACCCTATATTCCATACTGCCTTCATCTGTTCTTTCCCACCACAAATCAAAATCCTGCCAAGCGTTTGCATTCGCAAAATCTGTTCCCTTTATCTCACGATATTCCCATGTGCCATCACCGTCATTATTATTTACATCTATTCTGAGTACGGGAGCATCAATTGTGTTGTTATCGGTTTTTAAACGAAATAATGTCTGATACATCCCTGTCGGTTGTTGATCAGTGTAAGGTCCATAAAATAAATAACCACTTGTAGTTTGATCCATTTCGGCTGATAAATATGTACCGTTCGAAGCAGAATTGTCATTTTTAATCTCACCTATAGATGAAAAATAATTTCCACCTTCGTAAATACCAGAATAACCGGGATGAGGTAAAATTTCGTCAGTAAAATCTATTTGGCAATCATCTGTATCTATTTCAATTGGATTTCTGGAAATTGAATGACCTAAACTCACTCCAGGATGTTTAATTACGTTACTATATGTGCCATTTTCAAACACAACTGCGTCCACTACGTTATCTTCACCATCAATCAATATTACTTCGTCTCCAGTATTTGTTAGACTTAGTGTTCCTGTTCCCCAAACAGAATATTTGGTCATATCGACTGTTTGAGAAAAATCACCAATTTCGTCATCTATTGAAGTCATCTCAAAATCTGGATATTTTTGGTACAACTCATAAAATCCACTGGCACTTTTCGCAATCACTTTCTGTTCCAAACTGGCGATATGTGATCCGGCCGGAAACTGAAACATGCCTTCATTGCCACCTTGGGTCTCTTCATCTCCAATTTTGTAATTGGACAGATCAATTGAAATTGGCGTTGGATTGTATATCTCAATCCACTCCTCAATATTGTCGTCCCCGATTGTGTCGTAATAAACCTCCGAAATCAACAAGTGATTGCCCTCGGCTCTTGTCGCGGATAAATTTACCCACGGAAACAAACTCAGTAACATAATTCCCAGGATAATTTTGCAGTCTCTTTTCATTCATACTCCTTTTGTAAAACAAATAATTTATTTAAATTTTACAAAATCAATCTTAAATCGTAGTTATGAAAAGATTATTTTTGTCTAAATAATTTATTAATTTCAAATAAAAAAAGCCAGCTATCAAAGCTGGCTCTAAAAATTATCATTTGAAGAAAACTTATATCGTTGGTTTAGTCAAATCAGTGCTTTCTGATTCCTCACTAGTTAATATCGTCTGCTCTCCGTCCGTATGAGTTATGATGATTTTATAATTATCTTTATCTACCCATTGATAATACAAACCGCATTTACTCGTTGGCGTATTTATTTCCCCACATTCGTCCAAACTCATTTTTTTATCCAGAATTCTCTCCTCTCCTGTCCACAAAGCATCAATTTTTTCCGTATAAGGATAAAAGCCTTTAACGGTATAAAATGTTTCCAAAGCGGTTTGTAAATTTTCTGCCGTCGTATCTAATTTGTTGTCACTTACGCTTTTTGTTTTTGGCAAACCTGTGTCAAATGTCGGGACGGGTGTCAAGTCCTCCTCTTCAAGATTGGTCCTCATCTCCTCTTCAATGCTGTTCAAATTAGTCAGAGGGGTTTTTAATTTGTCCAATGTAAACCATATTGCGTAGCCAGCAAACAATATTATCATCAAAATAATTAGCAAAAATATCGCGGGGGCTCCATTATAGAGCCATTTTTGCGTTGTGGACAATACAGTTTCCGGTAACGATCCTTTTATTTCTTTAAGATTCTTATAAATCAGATACTGATAATTGTAACTAAAGGTCAATACCAAGGTAGTAATTACAAACGTGACAAGTCTATCAATAATATTTAATACCAAAGACAAAATTGTATTATCACCGGAAAGAGCTGACAATATGCCAAATAATATACTCGTAACAAGGTTGACGATCGCAATCACAATAATAGAAACAATAACCAATAATACAATCCGCGCAAATACATCCCACCAGTATCCTTCAACATATTTCTTTGATCTGGCGACTGCTCGAGCTCCGGTAATATTTTCTGAGAATAAAATAAATTCTGCATAATTAAACCAGACTGCAAAAATTATTCCAGGAATAACCAATAATATTGATCCACCGAAAATCGCTGCCCCGACTATTAACCCTATCCACCAGTATTGGAATAATTTACTCCACCCATCTTTATAGCTACTAAAAAATCCCTTTGATTCAACGCAATTTACTTCTGCTATCATAGCCGCATAAGACCATATTTGAAAAAATGATAATATAAACGACGCAGAAACCACGGTGACAAAAATCATAACAAATGAACCGCCTATCAAAGTGGAAGATGATAAAAAGGCTTGCATTTTTTCCAATGCTAGACTGGTGTCATTGTCGGTAATAACAGCAATCAAACCGGCAGCCCCAAACATAATCATCAAAAGAGTAACAACGATCATAACGTTGATTGCTGCCGGCACCAATTGGATCAAAAATATCGTCAAAAATTTTTTCAGAGTTAGCTGCCAGGACTGACTAAACAAATCCCCGATCGAACGCAGACTTTTTGTTGGCATTGATCCGGGAGTTTGATTTGTTGGGATAGTCGCACTCGTATTAATATTATTTCCCCATCCATTCATCTGCCCCTCATTTGTTTGTTCCATTTTTCCCTTCTTTTTTAGCCTAATTAATATTTATTAAGATCAGTCTATCAATTTAAATTTTCAATTTCCAATTCTCAATTCTCTAATAAAGCAAATTAATTATCGAAAATTACGTCAGTATTTATTTGAAAATTGGGCATTGGGAATTTTTTGAAAATTGAAAATTGGAAATTGAAAATTGCCTCATGGGCATAAAAATAAGACCGCTGGCAAATGCGCCCTTCTTTATTAAAAAAATTTGGCGGCCTAGCGGTCTCATTGACCTCTTCGTAGCCTCCTTAACCCTTAACACAATGGTTGAAAGCTAGGGATAACTATATGAAAAGGCGTCTTTTTATCTTCCCTGCCGGTTAAATAAAAAGAAATTTTCAAACTGTTCTTCCGGCTTCCATGATACATCTCCAAAATCAAAACATAATTATTATATTTGTCAAGGCAAGAAGATTCAAAACCCCACAAATATTTTTTGATTTCCAAGATGTACCATGGTTGCCCGCTCATCCGAAAATGAACCAGGTAGGCAGGTACCTTTCACCGAACAGTAAGAAAATCTAAAAACTAAGATTTTTGTTTTTGTTTTTTTGTCCTACCTCGTCGAAAGTCCATATTTATAAATAATTGGACGACTTGGTAAAACATTTAGCCCCCTATATAAAAGATAGAAGACCTTCTCTTAGTTCTTAGATTCTCTTACCATTGCGGTGCTTTTTTTCGAACAGTTATAAATTGTTAAAGTTTTATTTTTCTTTTGTTGTTTCTTTTGTCTGTTTTTTTGTTTTCATTACAATATAACAAACCATGTAAAATAAGTCAATAATATCTATCAAACATAAAAAGAAAAACAACTTGAAAATTATCTCTGGGTGAGAAAAAACACAAAATAATATTCAAAAAAATAATCCAAGTTTTCCACAAGAACAAAATATATACTTCCCCAAAAAAAATTTCGGTTTGACTTATTTTTTTATGACTGTTAAAATTAAAATAATCTTTTCAATCCAGGCGGCAAAATTATTAAAGATTTAATCTTGCTCACCACATCAAAAATCAGTTCGTGACTATTTTTTAATTAAACCTCTTAAGATAATAAGAGTACATTATTATTTTTTTGTACTCGAAAAATGGGGAGTTATTTTTATGGCAAAAAAAATTAATCCTCCTGGACCATCCGATGTCCAACGAGTTTATTTTGGTAGTAGAAGACAATGGATCGATTTACCCGATCTAAATACCATGCAAATAAACTCTTACAATTGGTTCTTTCAGGAAGGATTGCGTGAATTATTCGACGAAATCACTCCAATCGATGATTTCACCGGCAAAACCTTGTCTCTACAATTTGGCGATTACTATCTAGACCAACCAAAACATGATGAACACGCCTGTCGTGAAAGAAATTTTACCTACAAATCTGCCCTACGTTGTCAGGTTTCTCTTATCAATAAAGAAACCGGCGAGATTAAAGAGCAAGAAGTTTTCATGGGTGATTTTCCGCTCATGACTTCATCCGGTAGTTTTATTATTAACGGTATCGAAAGAGTAGTCGTTTCACAGATAATCCGTTCACCAGGCGTTCTTTTTACATCTGAACGTTCGGCCGGTATCGAATATTTTGGCGCAAAAATTATTCCTGATCGCGGAGCTTGGTTGGAATTGGAAACCAACAATAAAAACATCATCTATGTCAAAATTGACCGCAAACGAAAAATACCCGTTACCACTCTTTTGCGTGCTTTTGGTCTTTCTTCGGATCAAGAGATAATCGATACCTTTAAAGATGTAAATAATAATCCCGATCGTAATTATATTAATGCTACTTTGACCAAAGATCCCGCTGACAACACTCAAGAAGGTCTGTTGGAAGTGTATAAGAGAATCAGACCCGGAGATTTGGCTACGGCCGAAAATGCTCAGACACTGATCGAAGATATGTTTTTCAATTTTCGCCGCTATGATTTTGGCAAAGTTGGACGCTACAAAATCAACAAACGCCTAGAATTGGATATTCCTCAGGACAAACAACATCGCACTATCACTCTCAAAGATTTGGTGGCTGTAGTTAAAGAAGTTATTAATCTCAATAATATCGGCGGTCCTGCTGACGATATCGATAATCTCAAAAACCGTCGTGTTCGTTCAGTCGGCGAATTGGCTCAAAAAGCCTTGCGAGTCGGTTTGTTGCGTATGGAAAGAATCGTAAAAGATCGTATGAGTGTTTCCGACATCAATACAGTTACTCCTTCCGCCCTGATCAATGTTCGTCCACTTACCGCCGCTTTACAAGAATTTTTTGCCAGCTCTCAATTCTCTCATTTTATGGATCAAACCAATCCCCTGGCTGAACTAGAAAACAAACGCCGTATTACCGCTATGGGTCCCGGTGGTCTATCCAGAGAAAGAGCCGGCTTTGAAGTACGCGACGTTCATCATTCGCACTATGGTCGCCTCTGTCCGATTGAAACTCCTGAAGGCTCCAATATTGGTCTCGTCAGTCATTTGGCATGTTTTGCTTCTATCAACGAATATGGATTCATTGTTACTCCCTATCATCCAGTCATTAGAGAACTGGAAAATAAGGCCGATCTTATTTATGGTCAAATCACCCGTGGCGACATTGTCGATCCCAAAAATGAAAAAGTAGTCGTGCCTGACAATACCAAAATCACCAAAGAACTGGCCGCAAAAATTTCCAAACTTGATTTATCCAAGATACCGATCAAACCACAAGTAAAACAAGAAGTATTATACCTAGATGCCCAAGAAGAAGAAAACTTTGTTATTGCTCAAGCCGATATCTTGTTGGATGAAGAAAATCGTTTCGTTGATGACATAATTGCGGCTAGAGCCAAAGGTGAACCTGATTATGTTCCCCAAGAACAAATCGACTACATAAGCGTTTCTCCCAAACAAATTTTTTCTGTGGCTACTTCCCTAATTCCGTTTGTAGAAAATGATGAAGGTGTGCGCGCTTCAATGGGATCAAACATGTTGCGACAAGCTGTCAGCCTTGTTAAACCTCAAACCCCGGTTGTCGGCACCGGTATCGAAGAAAAAGCCGCTTTGGATTCGGGTGAAATAGTTGTCGCCGAAGATGACGGAGAAGTAATTTCCGCGGCCGGAAACGAATTGACTCTTCAGTACAAAAACAAACAACTCAAAACATACCCTCTTCGCAAATTTGTTAAATCAAACCAAGGCACCTGCATCAATCAACGAATTGTAGTTGAAAAAGACGAAAAAGTTAAAAAAGGTCAACTGTTGGTTGACGGCACCTCAACTGATCATGGTGAATTGGCTTTAGGACAAAATATTATGGTCGCATTTATGCCCTGGGGCGGCTACAACTTCCAAGATGCAGTTATTATTTCCGAGCGACTTGTTCATGAAGATCGTTATTCTTCAATTCATATCGAAACCCATTTGATCGAAGTTCGGGAAACCAAACTTGGCCCCGAAGTTATTACACGCGATATTCCCAATGTTGGTGAAGAAGCTCTAAAAAATCTGGACGGAGACGGTATTATTCGTTTAGGCGCCGAAGTAACTACTGGCGATATTCTCGTTGGTAAAATCACTCCCAAAGGTGAAAGCGAATTAACCGCCGAAGAAAAACTCTTGCGAGCTATCTTTGGTGAAAAAGCGCGCGACGTCAAAGACACTTCCTTGCGACTACCTCATGGTGAACGTGGAAAAATAGTTAATATCAAAGTTTTTACCAGAGATAAAGGTGATGAACTGGCAACTGGAGTTATTAAAGCCATCGAAGTTAGCGTTGCTCAACTCCGTAAAATTTCCGTTGGTGACAAAATGGCCGGTCGTCACGGTAACAAAGGTGTCATTTCCCGAGTACTTCCAGTCGAAGATATGCCGTATATGCCTGACGGTACTCCTGTTGATATTATTCTCAACCCCCTTGGTGTTATTTCACGTATCAATTTGGGTCAGGTCTTAGAAACTCACCTCGGTTGGGCTGCCAAAACTCTAGGTTACAAAGTAGCCTGTCCTGTATTTGAAGGGGCATCATGGGAAGAAATAAAAAAAGAATTAATCAAAGCCGAATTACCCGGTTCCGGCAAAATAACTCTGTATGATGGTCGTAGCGGTGAAGCATTTGATCAAGATGTCACCGTCGGTTGTGTTTATATGATGAAACTACATCATCTTGTTGAAGACAAAATGCATGCCCGTTCAATCGGTCCTTATTCCATGATTACTCAACAACCTCTTGGCGGTAAAGCCCAATTTGGCGGACAACGTTTTGGTGAAATGGAAGTCTGGGCATTGCAAGCCTATGGAGCAGCTCACACCCTTCAAGAAATGATTACTATCAAATCAGATGACGTTATTGGCCGCTCAAAAGCATACGAATCAATAATTAAAGGCGAAGATATAAAAAAACCTACTACCCCGGAATCCTTCAACGTCTTGCGCCGTGAATTACAAGGTTTAGGTTTAAAAATTGACCTTATTGATTCCGACAAATCAACTGAAGAATAGTTCTGAAAGTTATAAAAAGTTATAAAGTTGAAAATTATAAAGCACAGTATTGTCGATTCGTTTTATTGAATTTTCAACTTTATCGACCTTTTAACTTTTAAACTGAAGGTTATTAATATTTTAATTATTAATTCTTAATTTATATATATGTCTGATAGCAAGACTATTAATCAAAACAAAGGTCAAAACAGTCAACCCAACTTTGACCGGATTAAAATCTCCATCGCCTCACCAGAAGACATCAAATATTGGTCTTATGGCGAAGTCTTGAAACCGGAAACCATAAACTATCGTACGCAAAAACCAGAAAAAGATGGTCTGTTTGCCGAAAATATTTTTGGTCCGACCAAAGACTGGGAATGCTACTGCGGTAAATACAAAAAAATTCGTTACAAAGGTATTGTGTGCGACAAATGCGGAGTGGAAGTAACCCGCTCGCTTGTTCGTCGTCAAAGATTAGGTCATATTTCTCTGGCAGTTCCTGTTGCTCATATCTGGTATCTTCGCGGATCCCCGTGTGTTACCGGCTTGTTATTAAATATTACCAGTCGCAATTTAGAAAGGGTAATTTATTTTGCCTCCTACATTGTTATTGAAGTAAACGAGGAAGTTCGCCAGGAAATAATGGGTAAATTGACTGCCGAATTTGATCAGTACAAAAAGCAGCTCAAAAAAGAATTGGCCAAAAGCCTTGACGATTTGAATCAAGCCAAAGACCAAGCCCTTTCAACCGCCCCCAATGATCAGAAAAAAGATATCAATGAACACTACGAACGGGAAATCGCAAAAGCCAGCCAACAAAGCGCCCATAAGTTAGAAAATTTAAAAAATACTTTCAATAAGGCTCTCGATGAAGTCGGCAAACTTACTCCGTATCAAATCATCTCCGAAAAAAAATATCGTATGCTTTCCATGCGCTATGGCCAGATTATTCGTGCCGGTATTGGCGCCGAAGCGATTTTCGAACTTCTTTCCAAAATCGATATCAATGAACAAATCAAATTAATTCTTGAAGAATTAACAACGGCATCATCTCAACGCCGTCGCAAATTACTAAAAAAATTACGCCTGCTCAAAAATCTCAACAAAGCCAATATTAGGCCTGAATGGATGATTCTCAAAGAACTTCCGGTTATTCCGCCTGACCTTAGACCAATGGTGCAACTTGATGGTGGGCGTTTCGCTTCATCCGATCTCAATGATCTATATCGCCGTGTTATCAACCGCAACAATCGATTGAAAAAATTAATCGATCTCGGTGCTCCAGAAATTATTTGTCGCAACGAAAAAAGAATGCTTCAAGAAGCGGTTGATGTCTTGGTTGACAATACTCCTCGCCGTGGCAAAAGTGCGGTTCTTACAAGCAATCGTCGCAAGTACAAATCTCTTTCCGATATGCTCAAAGGCAAACAAGGACGTTTCCGCCAAAATTTGCTTGGTAAACGCGTGGACTATTCTGGCCGTTCAGTTATCGTCGTTGGACCGGATCTAAATTTGAACCAATGCGGTTTGCCCAAAAAAATCGCTCTCGAATTGTACAAACCATATATTATTCATGGCCTTATCGATCGTGGTTACGCGCACAATATAAAAAATGCTGGCAAAATCATCGAACGCAAGGATCCTGAAATTTGGGATATTTTGGAAGAATCGGTCAACAACTCATATGTTTTGCTAAACCGCGCCCCCACTCTTCATCGTCTTGGTATTCAAGCTTTCAAACCGGTGTTAATCGAAGGAAAAGCCATTCAGATTCCACCTCTGGTCTGTCAGGCTTACAATGCTGATTTTGACGGTGATCAGATGGCAGTTCATCTTCCCTTATCCAAAATGGCCCAAGAAGAATCAGCTGCTTTCATGAATGCCAGTAAAAACTTGTTGAAACCGGCCGACGGCGAACCAATAGTCGCCCCCGCCCAAGATATGATTCTTGGTTGCTATTATTTAACCGTTGAAATACCGGGCCGTATTGGTGAAGGAAAATATTTTACCTCACTTGAAGAAGCCATCATGGCTTACAGTCAGAAATGCCTGGATTTGCACTCCCCTGTTCATATTCGACTGGGCGACAAGTTGATCAAGACCACAGTTGGTCGCGCAATTTTCAATTCTATTTTTCCGTCAGAAATGGAATACCACAATAAAACTTTTATTAAAGGCGATCTAGAAAATATAATTAAAAAAAGTTTTGAAGTTTGCGGATTGGAAAAGACATCAATCTTCGTTGATAAAATAATGCAAATCGGTTTTTATTATGCCACCAAATCTGGTATCACTTTCTCGGTTGACGACATCAATATTCCCCTGGAAAAAAACGAAGTGATCGAAAACACCGAAAACATCGTCAATGAATCTTTAAATCAATACTTCCAGGGTTTGATTACCAAGAAAGAACACAAACAAAAATTGATCGAATCTTGGTTGGATTCCATCGGACAACTCAACAACATCATCAAAGATCACATGACTCCGTCCAATCCTTTGCATGCCTGCGTCTTATCCAAGGCTCGTGGTAATATTTCTCAATTTGGTCAGATGGCCGGTCTAAAAGGTCTGGTTTCCAACCCCGCCGGTGAAATCATCGAACTACCTATCAAATCCAACTTCACCGAAGGTTTGTCCGAATTGGAATATTTTATCTCTACTCACGGCTCCAGAAAAGGTAAAACCGACACCGCTTTAAAAACTGCCGACGCCGGTTATCTTACCCGTCGTTTAGTAGATGTTTCCCAAGATATGATCACTACCGCTGAAGATTGCGGTGCCACCGAAGGTATTTCCTACTCCCGTTCGGAAATTGACAAAGAGCAAGAGGAATTTACTAAAAAAATCATCGGTCGCTATCCGACAGTTGATATTCTTGATCCTGATACCAAAGAAATCATCGTTGATTCCAATACTTTGATCACTGACGTTACCGCCAAACAAATAATTACCAACCCCAAAATTGCCAATGTTTCTGTTCGATCTACTCTTTACTGTCGCAATATCTGGGGAATATGTACCAAATGTTATGGTGCCGACTTGACTACCAATCAATCAATAAAGTTTGGTGAAGCTATCGGTATTATCGCGGCTCAATCAATCGGAGAACCAGGAACTCAACTTTCGATGCGTACTTATCATACCGGCGGTGTAGCCGTTGTGGCTGATATTACCCAAGGTCTGCCTCGCGTCGAAGAATTATTCGAAGCGCGCATTCCTCATAGCCCGGCAATATTGGCTGAATTTTCTGGTAAGGTAACTATCACCGAAAAAGACAAAAGTGTAGTTATTACAATCTCATCCAGCAATGTTATCGATGAGGAATACAGCATTTACCCCAATACTACCTTCAAGGTTGAAAATCTAGACAAAGTTTCGGACAACCAAATATTGGCTATTCTACCTGATCAAACTGAAATCCGTTCTCGTTTCCGAGGAGTTGTAACTATTACGACTGACAAAATAATCGTCAAACATCCGGGCAAAATTGCCAAAGATTTCCCAATTCCTCCGCACCTACCTATTATCGTCAACGATGGTCAGGACGTTGAACAAGGTGATCCATTAACCGAAGGACATTTTAATCTCGCTGAACTTCTTCGTTTGAAAGGGGATTTGGCTGTCAAAAAATATTTGATTGCTGAAATTCAAAAGACTTACATGTACGTCGGTTCCACTATTCACGACAAACATCTCGAAGTGATTATTCGTCAAATGTTCTCCAAGGTCCGCATCACCGATCCTTGCGATTCCGACTTCTTGCCTCGTGAAATTATCGACCGCTACCACCTGCAAAAAACCAACGATGTCTTGGTTGCCGACAAGAAAAATCCGGCCAAGTTTGAAAATATCATCATGGGTATTACCAAAGTTTCCTTAAAAACCGACAGTTTCCTATCTGCTGCCTCCTTTCAAGAAACCACTGGAGTTTTGCTCAATGCGGCCATCCAAGGGAAAATGGATTACCTGCGCGGCTTAAAAGAAAACACTATTATTGGTAAGTTGATCCCTACCGGTACCGGCTTCTCTCCCGAACGCTACCAAAAAATCATGGCTGCCTTGTCAGAGGAAAAATAATAATTATTACTCAGACTTGATTGTTAAAATATTTTAAGCGCGGGCAAATAATTGACCCGCGCTTTTTTGAAAATTATTATGGAAAAACCAAAAAACAGATCCCGCTTCAGAACAACACTCGGTACCCCGTATCATTTGATAAAAAAATATTTTTATTGGCATTTTTCCGGGACCAACTTTACTTCTCGGCAATCTGATTCAGTCTTTCCGGAATTAATATATTCTCACCAGACTCCCTTGTTGCGGCGGTTAAAAGAAGTAGATATGCAATGGCAGCACAATAAAATTACAAATCTCAAATTGGCTATCAAGAAAATTAATCATTTGATCATTGAACCGGGGCAAACTTTTTCTTTTTGGCGTCAAATTGGTTGCCCTTCCGCTCGCCAAGGTTATCTTGAAGGCATGATTTTACAAGACGGGAAAATCAAACAAGCAATTGGCGGTGGTCTTTGTCAACTTTCCAATCTACTCTTTTGGATAACCGCCCATACTCCACTGACAATCATTGAACGTTGGCGTCATGATTATGATGTATTCCCCGATTGTCAGCGCAGCCAGCCTTTTGGTAGTGGAGCTACTTGTTGTTATCCCAATATTGATCTTCAAATCAAAAACAATACTTCTCAAATTTTCCAACTGATTCTTAATGTTGGCACCAATGATCTTGTCGGCGAGTGGCGTTCAAATCAACCTGCTGTCAATCATTATCGGATCATAGAAAAAAACCATTTGATTATTAGTGAGTGGTGGGGTGGTTACACCAGAAATAACCAGTTATATCGTCAAGTTATTGATCCCGTCACCGGCACGGTTTTTCGGGAGGAATTCTTGGTGGACAATCATGCCGTCATGATGTACAACCCATTATTGAAATGATATTTATAATCTTCTTAAGTTCGTTTATTGACCTTTGTTGACTTGACTTATTTATTTATGCTAAATTAAGATAGCAATAAATAGAGATCAAATTTTTCAATTCTCAACTACTACTCCACATATTTGTCTTTTGCTCAATTTAAAAAGTAATGGCGTAACACTACGTCACTAATTTATTGAATTTATTATTTAGTTCCAAGTTTTTAATTCTCAATTATTCAATATTGAAAATTAAAAATTGAAAATTAAATTTTATAAATGCCCACAATCAATCAGCTTATCAAAAATCGCACTTCTCGCCGTCAGAAATATAAAAAAAGTAAAACTCCGGCACTGGCCAAAGGATTTAACTCTTTGAAAAACCGTTCCGTAGAGTATCAAAGTCCATTCAAGCGTGGCTTCTGTCTCAAAGTACACACCATGACACCAAAAAAACCAAACTCAGCTTTGCGCAAAGTCGCCCGCGTACGTTTAACCAATGGCATGGAAGTTACTGCCTATATTCCCGGAGAAGGCCACAATCTGCAGGAACATTCAGTAGTCATACTTCGTGGCGGACGTGTCAAAGATCTTCCCGGAGTGCGCTATCATGTTGTCCGCGGCAAACTCGACACAGGTGGAGTCAACGATCGTAAACAAAGCCGCAGCAAATACGGCGCCAAAAAACCAAAGAAATAAATAGTTACAAGTTTTCAAGTTATGAAGTTGAAAGTTAAAAAGAAGAATCTTTATAACTTTACAAACTTTCCAACTTTCAAATACATCGTTCATTGTTAATTATTAATTATTAATTTAAATTATCCCCCATGCCACGACGCAAAAGACCTTTCAAAAAAAACCGCCAAACCGACTCGAAATACAATAGCGTATTAGTCAACCGCATGATCCAGATGATTATCTGGAAAGGAAAAAAAAGTGTAGCTCAGCGATTGGTTTATGGCGCGTTATCCGAATTAGAAAAAAAATCAAACAAGCCAGCCATGGAAGCACTCGAACAAGCGATCAAAAATGTTTCTCCAGTTTTGGAATTGAAAGCGCGCCGTATTGGTGGTTCCAATTATCAAGTCCCCGTCGAAGTCAAATCAGAAAGAGCCGTTACTCTCTCGCTACGCTGGTTAATTGCTGCCGCTCGCGAAAAATCCGGCAAATCTTTTGATATTTTGTTGGCCAACGAATTGTTGGACGCTTTAAATACTACTGGTTCAGCAATCAAAAAACGCGAAGACACTCATCGTATGGCCGAAGCCAACAAGGCCTTTGCCTATTTAGCCAGATACTAGTCCATTTGCAAAACTCAAATTCAAAACAAAGATTGTAATTTTTTTCCTTTCGTTTTTTTGAGTTTTGTCCGCCAAGATAATATTTCTCCGGCGGATAATTTTTTTCTTACGCTAGCCGACAAACAACAAAAAATTTAATTATTCATTGTTAATTATTAATTCAAAAAATGAGAGATTATATTTTAGAGAAAGTGCGCAACATCGGAACTATCGCCCATATTGATGCCGGTAAAACCACTGTTACCGAGGGTATCTTGTATATCACCGGTCGCATTCATAAAATCGGCGAAGTACACCAGGGTGAAACACAAATGGATTGGATGGAACAAGAAAAAGAACGTGGCATCACTATTACTTCTGCCGCCACTACCTGCTTTTGGAAAGATCATCGCATCAATATTATTGATACGCCTGGCCACGTTGATTTTACTGCCGAAGTCGAACGATCCCTTCGCGTGCTTGACGGAGCGGTTGTTATTTTTGATGGCAAAATGGGAGTCGAACCTCAATCCGAAACGGTTTGGCGCCAAGCTGATAAATATCATGTTCCGCGTATTTGTTTTGTCAATAAAATAAATCAAACCGGTGGCGATTTCTATGCTTCCCTAAATTCTATCCGCGAACGTCTTAGCGCCAATGCATATCCAATCGCTCTACCGATTGGTTTTGAGAAAGAGATCAATGGCGTCGTGGATTTGGTTGAGTTAAAATCGTACACCTACAAAGATTACACAGATAAAGAGTTGACGATTGGAGAAGTTCCGGCTGATATGGCTGACAAAGTTAAACAATACCGCCAAGAATTGATGGAAAAAGTTGTCGAAGCTGACGACGCCCTGATGGCCAAATATCTTGAAACCGGCGAATTGACTACCGAAGAATTCAAATCGGCTATTCGCAAAAGCGTTATCAGCGGAAATTTCTTCGCCATCATGGGCGGTGACGGTCGTGGCGTTATTGTCAATAAATTACTCGATGCCATCGTGGACTATTTACCGAGCCCGCTTGATCTTCCTCCTGTTGAAGGCCAATTACTTGATTCTGACGAAAAAATTTCTATCTCTCCCAATGATACCGATCCTTTTGCTGCTCTCGCTTTCAAAATTGCCACTGATCCTTTTGTGGGTCGTCTTTGTTTTATTCGTGTTTATACCGGTGTTCTGCAGGCCGGCAGTTATATTCTAAATTCTTCCACGGGTAAAAAAGAAAGAGTCGGTCGTATCGTTCGCCTACACGCCAACAAAAGAGAAGATATAGATTCCGTCTATTCCGGTGAGATTGCCGCCATCGTAGGCATCAAAGATACTACAACCGGCGATACCGTCTGTGACGAAAAGAGACCTCTTACTCTCGAAAAAATTACCTTCCCCGAACCAGTCATCCGTGTCGCTATCGAACCAAAAACCAAAGCCGACCAAGACAAACTAGGTATTGCTTTAGTTAAACTAGCCGAAGAAGATCCAACCTTCCGCATCAATACCGATGAAGAAACCGGTCAAACTATTATCGCCGGTATGGGAGAGCTTCATTTGGAAATTATCGTTGATCGTTTGCGCCGGGAATTCAAAGTAGAAGCCAATGTTGGCGCACCCCAAGTCGCCTTCCGTGAAAGTATCAAAAAATCAGTTGAACAAGAAGGTAAATTTATCCGTCAATCAGGCGGTCGTGGTCAATACGGTCACGTTTATCTTCGACTGGAACCGCTTGAGCCCGGCAAAGGTTTTGAATTTGAAAATGCTATTGTCGGCGGAGTTGTTCCCAAAGAATATATATCAGCCGTTGAAAAAGGAGTCGTTGAAGCTTGCAATCGTGGCGTTTTGGCCGGATATCCTGTTGTTGACGTCAAAGTTACCATTTTTGATGGTTCCTACCACGAAGTTGACTCTTCAGAAATGGCTTTCAAAGTCGCCGGTTCCATGGCCCTACAAGATGGTGTCCGAAAAGCTGATCCTGTCATTCTCGAACCAATTATGTCTGTTGAAGTTATTACCCCCGAAGATTTCATGGGCGATGTAATGGGTGATCTCAACTCCAAACGTGGGCAAATCACCAGTATGACTGACCGTTCGCAAGCCAAAGTTGTTGCCGCCAAAGTACCTCTTTCCGAAATGTTTGGATATGCCACTACTTTACGTTCCATGACTCAAGGTCGTGCTTTCTTTACTATGGAACCTTCACATTATGCCGAAGTCCCACGCAATATCGCCGACGAAATAATCAGCAAACGTTCTCCCGCCCCGCAGAAATAATTTGAGTTTACAAAGTTGAAAGTTATTAAGTCAGATGCTTATATAGTTTCAAATTTTTATACATTCACGTTTCGTCTCCAACTTCACAACTTGATAACTTTACAACTTTCAACTAATATCACTATTTCAAGAAAAAAATAAGCCAAAAATATTTTTGCTCGACATCAATTTGTCTGTAATATAAAAAGTTCTTGGTTTTGTTTTGCTGACTATGTTATTATTGTTGTAGTTGTCTCAACTGCTGTTAAAATTTTATTTATATATTCTTAAATTATTATCATCTAACTTACATCTTCACTTTTTTAAAAAAATTTTTTAAAAAAAGAAAGTAAGAAAGGAGTATTTCACATGGCAGACACAAAATTTGATCGTTCCAAGCCTCATCTCAACATTGGTACAATTGGTCACGTCGATCACGGTAAAACCACATTGACCGCCGCTATCACTTTAGTTTTAGACAAACACCAAGCTGAAGGTTACGGTTCTCGTCCCGAAAAATATGACCAAATCGACAACGCCCCCGAAGAAAAAGAACGTGGTATCACTATTGCCACGCATCATTCCGAATATTGGACTCCAAAAAGACACTATGCCCACGTTGATTGTCCTGGTCATGCTGACTACATTAAAAACATGATTACCGGCGCCGCTCAAATGGACGGAGCTATCTTGGTTGTTTCCGCCGCCGACGGTCCGATGCCTCAAACTCGCGAACATATTTTGTTAGCTAGCCAAGTCAATGTTCCGCATATCGTTGTTTTCTTAAACAAAGTTGACATGGTGGACGATCCAGAATTGATCGACTTGGTTGAAGTTGAAATTCGTGAATTATTAACCAAATACGGATTCCCAGGCGATACTGTTCCGATTATTCGCGGTTCTGCTTTGAAGGCCATGGAAAATTCCGGCGATCCAGAAATTTCCAAACCAATTTTTGATCTCATCAACACTATTGACGAATTTATTCCGGAACCACAACGTCAAGTTGATAAACCATTCCTGATGCCTATCGAAGATATTTTTACCATCGAGGGTCGCGGTACTGTTGTTACTGGTCGTATTGATCGAGGTATTGTCAAGATAAACGAAGAAATCGAAATAATTGGTATTTCAGATACTCAAAAAACTGTCGTTACTGGTATCGAAATGTTCAACAAATCTCTTGACGAAGGTCGTGCTGGTGACAACGCAGGTATCTTGCTTAGAGGCATCAAAAAAGAAGACGTTGCTCGCGGACAAGTATTGGCCAAACCTGGCAGTATTTTACCGCATAGTGAATTCGAAGCTGAGACTTATATCCTAACCAAAGAAGAAGGCGGACGACATACTCCATTCTTCAAAGGGTATAAACCGCAATTCTATATTCGAACCACTGACGTTACTGGCGAAGTATTCCTACCGGAAGGTTCCGAAATGATTATGCCTGGTGATACTGTCAATATCAAAGTCAAATTGATTGCCCCAATCGCCCTCGAAGAAGGATCCAAATTTGCTATCCGTGAAGGTGGCAAAACCGTCGGTGCCGGAGTTGTTACCAAAATTATCGCTTAATCTCTCTTGTAAGTTTGATTGCTTAAAGGGGAGGAATGTAATCTTTTACCTTCTTCCCCTCTTGTTGCCTCTATGCAAATATTTAAAATCTAAAATTATAACTCACATCATAGTTGTAATTTTATATTTTACATTTTTGTCTTAACAAATAAAGCCATGACGACGAACGCCAATACTACTGATCAACAACGAATCCGTATCAAAATCAAAGCCTACGATCATCGCGTTATTGATAATTCTGTCAAACAGATTATCAAAACCGCCAGCCGTACCGGCGCCAAAATCAACGGTCCTATTCCTCTGCCGGTTGAAAAATCCAATTATACTGTCTTGCGTTCCACCTTTATTGACAAAAACTCCCGGGAACAATTTGAAATGAGAATTCATAAACGACTTATTGATATTTTAAATCCCACTCCCAAAACCATCGACGCTCTCATGAATCTTGGTTTACCAGCCGGTGTTGATGTCGAAATAAAAATGTAATTTTCAACTTAATATCCAATATCTACTCTATGAAAATACTCCTCGGTAAAAAAATTGGCATGACTACTCTGATAGCTGATTCCGGCAAAATTGAACCGGCCACTATCATCGAAGCCGGACCATGTATCGTTACTCAAATCAAAAATCTCGCTAAAAAATCTTTTCAAATCGGTTATGGTGCCACCAAAAAAAACACCAAAGCTATTTCTGGTCACCTCAAAGGAAAGACACTAAAGTATTTGCGGGAATTTCCCCTAGACGAGGAAAATTCGGAAATATATCAAGCTGACGCCACCATTGATCTTTCAATCTTCGATACCAAAAAAACAGTTGATATTACTGGAACCTCCAAAGGGAAGGGATTTGCTGGAACCGTCAAAAGATACAACTTTAGCATTGGACCAAAAAGTCATGGTTCCAAACATCACCGTCGTGTTGGCTCTACCGGTTGTCGCTTTCCTCAACATACTATCAAAGGTCGTCGCATGCCGGGAAGAATGGGTAACGAACAAGTCACCACAAAACATTTATCAATTCTGCGAATCGAAACCGACAAGAATCTTCTTATTGTTCGCGGCGCTGTTCCAGGAACCAAAAATAGACTTGTAGTTATAAAACAACATTAATTTTTTCACCGATATTAACCGCTTTTAATAACCAATCACATGGCAGCTCGTTCAACTAAAATCAAGAATACTGACAAATTAACTGTACCGATTTTTGATAGCAAAGGACAAAGTCAAAACAATTTGGATATCAACGAATATTTTTCCCAAAAAGAACTGACGTCCGGATTCAATCCAAGTTTTGTTCATCAAACTGTTCTGGCCTATCACAACAATCTCAGACAAGCTACCGCCAAAACCAAAACTCGCGCCGAAGTGTCCGGTGGTGGCAAAAAACCATGGCGTCAAAAAGGTACCGGTCGGGCTCGTCAAGGTTCTATTCGTTCTCCACAATGGCGTAAAGGTGGAGTTGTATTCGGACCAACCGGCTCTCAAAATTTTTCCGTCAAACTCAATTCTCGGGTCAAAGCCAAAGCCATGCGTTTTGCTCTACTCGATTTATTAAACCAAGAAAAATTGGTAATCATTGATAATCTACCCGCTATCAAATCAACTAAAGATTTGAAGCATTTTCTCAAACAATACAGTATTAGTCAGAAAAATCTCCTCGGCCTAGAACTAAAAGACTTGTTATACTTTCAATTTGCTGCTAACTTAGATATTGTGTATCCAAAACTAATCAACCAAATAAATCCGTTGGATTTGTTTCGTTGTCAGACATTCATATGTTCGCAAGAATCATTCACTAATCTATTAAAACGAGTAAAAGCCAGTAAATAATTTCTTCTATGCTCAATATTATCATCAAACCAGTCATCACTGAAAAAAGTCTTTTTTATGCCGCTTCCCAAAGATACTCTTTTTTTATTCATCCCAAAGCGAATAAGTATCAGGTCAAATCGGCTATCAAACAGGCCTTCAAAGTTGATGTTGAAACCGTACGCATTGTCAATGTCAAGTCAAAAAAACGCCGTCGCGGTCGTTTTGTCGGTCAAACGGCGGCCGCCAAGAAAGCCATTGTTACTCTTGCCAAAGACCAAAAAATTGAATTTTTTGATAAACTTTAAACCTCATTTTCTAATTAATTCTTATGTCTGTTAAATCATTTAGACCAAATACGCCCGGCCGTCGTCAAATGACAATGCTGGTCAACAATACAATTACTGTTTCCAAGCCAACCAAAAAATTGTTGGTTCCTCTCAAAAAAAACGCAGGACGCAACAATCGCGGTATTATTACTTGTCGCCATCGTGGCGGTGGATCTCGCAGGCAATACCGTCTAATTGATTTCAAGGGAAACAAACTCAATATTTCCGGCACAATCAAATCAATCGAATACGATCCAAATCGCTCTGCCAATATCGCTCTCGTCTGTTATCCTGATGGTGACAAAAGATACATGATTGCTCCTGAAGGATTAAAAACTGGAGACAAAGTTATCGTCAGCCCCAAAGCTGAATTAAAAATTGGCAATCGACTGCAACTAAAAAATATTCCTACCGGTTTCAATATTCACAACATCGAACTCTCTCCTCAGCGCGGTGGACAAATAGTCCGTTCTGCCGGTTCTTCCGCAATGGTTATCGGCCGAGACGGTTCCAAAATTCAAGTTAAATTACCTTCTTCGTCTATTATCCTTATTCCCGAAGATTGCATGGCTACGATTGGTCAAGTCTCCAACTTGGATCATTCCAATGTCAAAATTGGCAAGGCTGGACGCACTAGACATTTTGGTCGCCGCCCGAAAGTACGTGGTAAAGTAATGAATCCAGTTGATCATCCGCATGGTGGAGGTGAAGGGCGCAATTCAATCGGTCTCAAGTATGCCAAGACCCCCTGGGGCGCTCACGCTTTGGGTGTCAAAACTAGAAAAATGCGCAAATATTCACAAACTCGCATTATCAAAGATCGTCGTAAAAAATAACAATTTACCTATATTTTTAGATATTTAAAATTTAACACATGTCTCGTTCACTAAAAAAAGGACCATTCTGCGAACCAAAACTTTTAAAAAGGATTAGAGCTCTCAAGCCGGGAGATAAGACAGTATTAAAAACTTGGTCGCGCGCCAGTGTAATCTATCCCGATTTTGTTGGCTTTACTGTTGCTGTTCACAATGGCAAGGATCATATTCCAGTATATGTTTCGGAAAATATGGTCGGTCACAAATTTGGTGAATTTGCTCCTACCAGAAAATTTCGTGGACATGGTGGAAAAATGGCTAAAGAACAAGCCAAATCAGCCGCTCCTGCATCAGCTCCGGCCGCTCCCGCCAAAAAATAATTAAATTTCTTATTAATAACAATTCCCATGACCGAAGTAATTGCAAAAACCCGTTTCGCTCAATCAGCTCCTCGCAAACTACGCGCGGTTGCCAAACTGGTAAAAAGCAAACCCGCCTTCCCTTCACTGACTACTCTCCAATTCACTCCCAAAAAAGCAGCCAAAGTATTGGCAAAAACTCTGAAAACAGCTATTTACAATGCTGTCAACAACTTCAACTACGACAAAAAAGATTTGATAATCAAAAATATCTTGATCGATCAAGGACCAACACTTGTCCGTTTTATTGCTATGGCAAGAGGTTCCGGCAATTCTTATAAAAAAAGAACTTCTCATATTACTGTTATCCTGGAAGTAGTCGAACCAGTTTCTATTACCAAAACACCCGCAAAAAAAGCCGATTCTCCAGCTAAAACTGTTACCAAAAAAACTTCCAGCAAATCAAAAGCTACCAAGAAAGATACTGCAAAAGCAAAAGGTGCCAAAACAACTGTTTCTGTCCGTTCTCGTCGCACTCCTAAACCAAAAAAATAATTTCTTCTTTATTATTTGTAAATTTTTAACTAAGCCTCATGGGTCAAAAAGTACATCCTTATATTTTCCGTCTTGGTATGATTAATGATTGGAAATCAAAGTGGTTTTCCAGTAAAAACTACCGACAATTTTTACACCAGGATTTGAAAATCAAAAAATTTATCAACAAAAAATTGGCTCACGCCGGTCTTGCCGATATTATTATTGAACGTTCCGCTGGACAAATTACTATCAATATCCACACCGCACGCCCCGGCATCATTATCGGACGAGGGGGCACTGGAGTTGATGAGCTAAAAAAAGAACTTCAAAAGATTCTCTTACCCTCAGACAAAATTCAACTAAATATAATCGAAGTCCGTCAACCCGATACCGTCGCTACTTTAGTTGCTCAAAATATCGCCAGTCAGATTGAAAAAAGAATCCCTTACAAAAGAGCGATCAAACAAGCCATCGAACGCGCTCTGCAAGCAAGAGTCGAAGGTATTAAAGTGATTGTAAAAGGTCGTCTCAATAACGTTGATATTGCCCGCTGTGAAACTTTTGCCAAAGGAAAAATTCCTCTTCATACCATTCGCGCCAATATTGACTACTGTAGTTTACCCGCCTTTACCGCCACATCAGGAAAAGTTGGAGTGAAAGTATGGATATACAAAGGTGAACATTTTAGAACAGACAAAATTAATCAACCGCAAGCTTAATCTAAATTCATATGTTACTTCCCAAGAAACTCAAATATCGAAAACGACAAACAGGTTCCTTCAAAGGAGTCTCTATCGCCGGCTCACAATTAAATTTCGGCAAATTTGGTTTAAAAGCACTGGAGAGATCCTTTGTTACTTCCCGCCAAATAGAAGCTGCCCGCCGTGCTATGACTCGTTTTATTCAAAGAGGAGGACAAATTTGGATTCGGGTATTTCCCGATCAACCGATTACCAAAAAACCCAATGAAGTCCGCATGGGTTCAGGAAAAGGAGCAGTTGATCACTACTCAGTTCGTATCTTGCCAGGACGAATAATGTTCGAAATCGATGGTCTTCCACCGGAAACCGCCAAACGTGCTCTTGTTTTAGCCTCTCACAAATTACCAATCAAGACAAAAATTGTCATCAAATAATATTTTCTATATACTATGAAAGCAGCCCAAATACGTCAAAAGAACACCGAAGAATTACTCAAATTACTTACCGATAGCTATGAGCAATTGCGAGATTTTCGCTTTCAGGCTTCTATTCGTAAACTTAAAAATGTTAAACAGATCAACGCCGTCAAAAAAGACGTCGCGCGCATTCTTACTATCTTAATCGAGAGAAACAATCAAAATGAGCAACCAAGTAACTAAAACTCAAAAAGGACGAGTCGTTTCCGCCAAAATGGATAAAACCGTTGTCGTCCGTGTCGATCGATATGCCCGTCACCCAAAATATCTCAAACGCTACTTGATTAGTAAAAAATATTTTGCCCATAATCACAACAACAAAGCCAAACTCGGCGACACAGTAATTATTAAAGAATCTAGACCGTTAAGTCGCTTGAAACGTTGGACTGTCCAAGAAATAGTTGCCTCCGCTTCCATCGTCGATTCTACCGCCACCAAAGAATAATTTTCTTCATATTTCTAGATATCTCAACGAAATATTGTTTGAAAATTACAAATTATAAATTGAAAATTATTCCTTAGATTATTAATTTCTTTTCCCATGATTCAACAACAAACCAGATTAAAAGTCGCTGACAATACCGGCGCCAAAGAAATAATGTGTATCAAAGTTATCGGAGGCACCAGACGTCGTTATGCCACCATTGGTGACGTAATTATCGCCTCTGTAAAAGACGCCATTCCCGGCGGCGGCGTTGTAAAAAGAAAAGAAGTAGTAAGAGCGGTTATCGTTCGTCAATGTCGCAACCTTGTTCGACCCGATGGCTCATCTATTCGTTTCGACGAAAACGCAGCCGTTATTGTCGATAAAGACAACCAACCTCGCGGTACTCGTATTTTCGGTCCAGTTGCTCGCGAACTTCGTGAAAAACAATTTAGCAAGATTATTTCACTCGCCCCGGAAGTCCTCTAATCATTTTAAATTCAATTAAATTAAAAAGTCGAATATCCCATGAACAAAGTCAAAAAATTCAAAAAGAACGACCAGATAATTGTTGTCAAAGGAAAAGATAAAGGTAAAAAAGGTACTATTCTCAAAGTACTGCCGCTAACTCACAAAGTCGTTGTCGAAGGAATCAATATTCTCAAAAAAAATACCCGCCCCAGCAAAAAAAACATGCAAGGTGGAATTATTGATATCAATCATCCCATTCCGGTTTCCAATATCCGCCTTCTTTGTCCAGAAACAGGAAAACCAACCCGAGTTGGTTTCAAAATTACCCGTGGCGGCCAAAAAGAACGCATTGCCAAATCTTCCGGCGCCTCTCTTGATATTAAAAAATAACCATCACCCCGTTTATTAATTGTTAATTATTAATTGTTAATTATTATGTCCCGTCTATTAATCAAATATCGATCAGAAATTGCCCCAAAATTACAAAAAGAATTTGGGTTGAGTTCGATTATGGCTGTCCCGAAAATGACAAAAATTGTTATTTCTTCCGGTGCCGGTCAAGCCATTGAAAACCCCAAGTTTATCGATACTATCAAAAAGACTCTTACCGATATTACCGGCCAAGCGCCAGTCGTTACTCGTGCCAAAAAAGCTATCGCCGGTTTTAAACTCCGTGCCAATTTGCCTATCGGAGTTATGGTTACTCTCCGCCACAGTCGAATGTATGAATTTTTGGATAGGTTTATTAATGCTTCAATGGGCCGTATTCGCGATTTTCATGGCATTTCCCCAAAATCTTTTGATTCTTCCGGCAATCTCAACATTGGCATTAAAGAACACAATATCTTTCCGGAAATATCGACCGAAAATCTGGAAAATATGCATGGTTTACAAGTTACAATCGTTTTCAATTCCAAGAATCGCGATCACAATTTCCGCCTAATGCAAGAATTGGGCCTTCCATTTGAAAAATCTGCAAAATAATCTTATTATCTATTTATTACTACATTTCCATTGAAAATTGGAAATTGAAAATTGGAAATTAATATTTTATGGCTAAAAAATCACTCATCGTAAAAGCTAATCGCAAACCAAAATTTTCTACCAGAAAATACAATCGTTGTGCTCTTTGTGGACGCCCCCGCGGTTTTCTCAGAAAGTTTGGTATCTGTCGCATCTGCTTTAGAGAATTGGCTGTCAAAGGTGAACTTCCCGGTATCAAAAAATCATCTTGGTAATTAACTTTTTTTAAATAAACTAATTTTGCATTTCTTATGACTATTACTGATCCAATTTCTGACTTGCTTACTCGCATTCGCAACGCCAATCTGAAAAGAAAGGCAACTGTTGATGCCCCTCATTCACGTTTCAAAATCGACCTCCTTAAAATTTTTGAAAAAGAAGGTTATATCGACTCTTTTGCCATCAATGATGGCAAAATCAAAGGTCAAAAAATCATCACTATCACCTTAAAATATCAGGATCAAGAACCAGTTATCAGACACATCAAACGTATTTCCAAGCCTGGTCAACGTATTTATCAAGATTACAAAAATCTACCAAAAGTACTAAATGGCCTTGGTGTTGCGGTTGTTTCCACTTCCAAAGGACTATTAACCAGCTATGCTGCCAAATCACAAAAACTTGGTGGTGAAATTATTTGTGAAATCTATTAAAGTATATTCATATGTCACGAATCGGTAAAAAAATAATTACAATTCCGGACAAGGTTGAAGTCAAAATCTCTGCTGACAAAATCGATGTCAAAGGACCTCTTGGTTCTTCGACTCTTGTTTTGATGCCCAATCTAAAATTTTCTCAAAAAGATAACTCCATTGAAATCATTCGCGAAAAAGAAGACAACTACACTCGATCTTCACATGGTCTGATGAACCGACTTCTTACCAATGCCATCAACGGCGTAGTTGCCGGTTATCAAAAAGAGTTGGAACTGATTGGAGTAGGTTATAAAGTCGCTATGAAAGGCAAGAATCTTGAACTTTTCATTGGCTTCTCTCACCCGGTCTTATTCGCTCCTCCTGCCGGTATCAAAATCGAAGTCGAAAAAAATATCATCAAAATTTCCGGTACTGATAAACAATTAGTTGGTGAAACCACTGCCAAAATCCGTGGTCTAAAAAAACCGGAACCATACAAAGGCAAAGGACTAAAATACATTGACGAACAAATTCGTCGTAAAGCTGGCAAAATGGCCTCTTCCGGCGCCTAATTTCTTCTTTGTTTTTACCTTACTTATAAATTGAAAATTATATATCCCCATGCTAGCCAAAAAACAACAACTTAGATACCGACGTCACCACAAAATTCGTACCCAGATTCAGGGATCAGCTATCAAGCCGAGACTGTCCGTTTATCGGTCCAACAAAAATATCTATGCTCAACTTGTTGATGACGAAAAAAAATCCACCATTGTTTCTGCCAATGATCTAAAAATTACCAAGACTTCTTCTTCCGAATTTTCCGCCAAATTAGCTCGCGCCTATGAAGTTGGATTATTGATCGGACAAGCTGCTTTAGACAAAAAAATCAAACAAGTGGTCTTTGATCGCGCCGGTTACAAATTTCACGGACGCGTCAAAGCTCTGGCCGAAGGCGCAAGAAAAGCCGGTCTAAAATTCTAAATCATTTTTAATATTTATTTGCCGAATTAACAATCAGCAACCAACAATAAACAATTAAACCATATTTTGTTCCATTGTTAATTGCCAATTATTAATTTTTAATTATCAATTCCCCATGAGGCCTCCCAAGAAAGATAAAGAATTCGCTGAAAGAGTCGTCAAAATCAACCGTGTTACCCGTGTGGTAAAAGGTGGACGACGTATGAGATTTAGAGCCACGGTTGTCGTTGGTGACTACAAAAACCGCATCGCGTTAGGCGTAGCAAAAGCCAATGAAGTTTCTGATGCAGTTACCAAGGCAGGTACAAAAGCCAAAAATAGCTTTATTACCATTCCAATTATTGATTCAACCATTCCTCATCAAATCATCGGAAAATTTGGTTCCACCACTGTTATTCTCAAACCAGCCCCTTTAGGTAGCGGTGTTATTGCCGGTGGCGCTGTGCGTAACATTTTTGAAATTACTGGTGTCAAAAATATTTCCGCTAAAACTATTGGCTCGCGCAACAAAATCAATGCTTCCAAAGCTACTCTCGATGCTCTCAAAAAACTCCAAAGCAAAGAATCAATTTATCAAGCTCGAGGCAAAAAAATGCCACCAGCCAAATTGTCTGAATCCACTCCCGTCCAGGCGCCCGCCGTTCCTAAAAACAACCAGACCAAAACTCAACCAGCCAAAAAACCAGTCAAACCTCAAAATCGCACCAAATAATTTACCCTTGTTAGCGATCCCCAAAATATTGAAAATTATAAATTATAAATTGAAAATTATTTTATGTCCTATCCTGTTTTAAAAACTAAAGTCGTCAAACACACCAAACGCCGCGGTCGCGGTTTGGGAAGTGGCAAAGGAAAAGCCGCTGGTCGCGGGCACAAAGGTCAGTTAGCTCGTACTGGCAAAAAAATCAAACCTTTCTTTGAAGGTGGAGCGATCGAACTCTATCGTCGTTTGCCAAAGAAAGGGGGATTTACACGCCATTGGATAGACAAACCGGTTGTTATCAATCTTCTTGTTTTGGACAGTTTTTCTACCGACGAGATTGTCAATCTTGCCAATCTTAAAGCAAAAAATATTATTCCCAAACAATCTTCTTCTTTCAAAATACTTGGTCAAGGTGATATCAAAAAATCACTAACTATCGCCACCACGCTTTTTTCTCAATCTGCCAAACAAAAAATGGAAGCCGCCGGCTGCAAATTCGTCACCGAAGAAAAAACCGATAATAAAGGCAAAACAGTAAAAACAGTTAAGTCTAAAAAAGCCAAGAAATAACTCAAATCAAATTTACTCTTTTTTTGTATTTTGATCTCTGGGTTAAATTGTATTGTTAAATATTAATTGTTCATTGTTAATTTTCTCTCAGTAATTCATGAATTATTTAAACAAAATTTTTTCCTCCCCCGACCTTCGTAAAAAAATATTTTTTACGATTGGCATCCTGACTCTTACCAGACTCTTGGCTCATATACCTTTGCCGGGAGCCTCTTTGGATAACCTTAAACAATTTTTTGACAACAGCCAACTCTTTGGCATGTTAAATGTTTTCTCCGGTGGTACCATTGAAAATTTTTCCATTATTTTGATGGGTGTCGGTCCATATATCAATGCTTCCATCATTATTCAACTTCTCACTATGATCGTCCCCAGTCTTGAAGCTCTTTCCAAAGAAGGCCAACAAGGTCGGGACAAGCTAAATCAATACACCAGATATCTCACCGTGCCTCTAGCTGTTTTGCAATCTTACGGCATGATCGCATTATTAACCAGCCAAGGCGCTATTTCTGGTTTGTCAGGTGTCAATTTATGGTTAGCTTTGATTACTGCTACCGCCGGTTGTGTCCTCATGATGTGGCTGGGAGAACTCATCACAGAAAAAGGTATTGGTAATGGCGTTTCACTGATTATTACCGTAGGGATTATCGCTGGTATCCCAGCACAGATTCGCAACAATCTCGTTCTGGCTCAAGTCGATTCCGGTCAATTATTACTTTTTATTCTGTTGCTGGTATTGATCGTATTAGAAATTGCTCTCGTAGTCTATGTTAGTGAAGCTCAACGAAATATACCTGTCACCTACGCTCGCCAAGTGCGCGGCAACAAAACAATGGGGGGTGCTGAAACTTACCTGCCTTTACGAGTAACCCAGGCTGGAGTTATCCCAATAATTTTTGCCATGTCTGTCATGGTTTTTCCAAATATTATTGCCAACCTTTTTGGCAATGCCAAAACCGCCTGGATCGCTTCCGCTGCTCTCAAAATCCAAGAAATATTCAAAGACCAATATGTTTACGGCATTACCTACTTCCTTTTAGTTTTATTATTTACCTTCTTTTATACCAGTGTAATTTTCAATTCTGAACAAGTGGCCGAAAATATGCAAAAACAAGGTGGCTTTATCCCCGGCGTTCGTCCTGGTTCTCAAACTTCCAAATATCTCATGGACACCGTTTATCGAATTACTGCTATCAGTGCTGTTTTCCTAGCCTTTATCGCCGTTGCCCCCTTGCTCTTGGAAAAAGGTCTCGGTCTATCCAATCTCTTGGTCACCGGTACCGGTCTCTTGATCTTGGTCAGTGTCACCGTTGAAACCATCAAACAAATCAAGTCCAACGTTCTCATGCGTAGCTACGACGAAGAATACTAATTTCGCCTTAGGATTCAATCAAAGCCAAACCGGACAACAAACTTTGTACCGGTTTTTTTATTCGCATTCCCGGCTGAAAAATAATACAATAAAAAAGCAAATTAAAAAATTACTAAGCCCAATACCAAAAATCCGTCATTTAATCCCGTATGGGCGAGGTCCCCTCGCCCTCCCCTGAATCGTAGATAGCTATACTGAAATCATCTTAACAACTAAGGTAATATAGAGTTAAAGTCTGCCAGACTATCTCCGCCCCTTAGACTGAATGGATTTAAGAAATTATTCATGTCTCGTCGTAGAATATGGCTGGTAGACTTTAATCGGCTCATTTTTAAAACCATAGATCAATTAAGCTGTTTAAGCTTCTTTAATACTTAAGAACGCTTCAATAAAAATCACAAGGTTATCTTGGTTTTTAGAAA
This sequence comes from Patescibacteria group bacterium, assembly GCA_049322675.1. Lineage (GTDB taxonomy): Bacteria > Patescibacteriota > JAHJAL01 > JAHJAL01 > JAHJAL01 > DAIRGB01. The sequence continues at coordinate 44,424 of JBMORM010000014.1, forward strand.
AATATGAGTACTGGTTAATTTTAGTTGTTAAATTTAAAGAAGGAAACAGGCATGAATTTTACCAAGACAATCGGAATCGATGTAGCTAAAGACAAACTAGATATTTGTTTACTCGGAGATCGACAGAAAACCAAAAACCTCCAGGTAGCAAATAATCAACAAGGTATTCACAAAATGGTTGAGAAGTTAAACTTCTACCAAGTAAACGATGATATACCCATAGTAATTGAAGCTACCGGAGGCTACCATTATGGTATCATGTTCAATTTGATGGAAAAAGGTTACCGAGTTTGTTTAATTAATCCATTGTTAACCAAGAAGTATAGTCACGGCTCAATTCGTAAAACCAAAACAGACAAAATTGACGCCCAATTATTGGCCGAGATTGGTTTAAAAGAAGAATTAAGACCAACCACCGAAACATCAACTGATGTACTAAACAAAAGTAAAGGTAGATTATTAATTTCTTACCAACAGAAATTAAGAGCCATAAATAATCAATTAGCTACTGTAAACAATCAAGCCGTTCAAGATAAATTCACCGTCAGAATATTGAAAAAGACTAAAAAAGATTTACAGAATGATATTAAAACCATTAAACAGGCTATTAAAGAAACCGGATCCACTGGTTCGCCGACAGATAAAATCAAGGGGGTATCGGAAGTTAATTGGCAAATTATTGTAAACGAATTAGGCAATATCGAACGCTTTAACAATCGTCGACAAATAGTAGCTTTTGCTGGTTTGGATCCATCAATCAGAGAAAGTGGCAGTTCAGTTCGTGGTAAGAGCAAGATTTCTAAAAGAGGCTCAAAAACATTACGTTGTGTTTTGTACCAATCAGCCTGGGGAGTGTTTATGCACAATACAAAGTTTAAAGAATTCTACAACCGAAAGAAAAAAGAAGGTAAGCATTATTTCACCTGTCTAACCGCTATTGCTAGAAAATTACTACTAATGATCTACGCCATATTAAAAACAACCAACCGGACTATATTACCGGAATCTATTTGACAATCAGTATACAAGGGGCAGGTCACGACCTGCCCGTCAATAATGTAATAATTTAATAATCGCATTTATTGTATTTATGAAATCCAAAACCTGCCACCAATGCCATTCCAATTTCACCGTCACCGACGACGACCTGACATTTTACCAAAAAATGACAGTCCCGCCCCCCACTTGGTGCCCGGACTGTCGAGCCATTCGCCGCATGCAGTGGCGTAACGAAAGGAGTCTTTATTGCCGGAAATGTGACGCCACTGGAGTTGATATTGTTTCCTGTTTCGCTCCGGAAAAAAAATTAATTGTTTATGATCAAAAATATTGGTGGTCAGATGCCTGGGATCCGTTAACCTACGGTCAGGATTATGATTTCAGCCAACCATTCTTTGGGCAATGGCGTGAACTTTTGCACAGAGTCCCGCAACTATCTGTCTCCAATGCCAATGCTGAAAATTCCGAATATTGCAACGTCAACAGTCACTCCAAGGACTGTTATCTGATTTCTGCCTCATTTCAAAATGAGCGAGTGATGTACACCAATCGAGTAGTGGGATGTCATGATTGTCTCGACAACTACATTCTCAACCAAAGCCAATATTGCTACGACAATATCGCTTGTACCAACTGCTATCAAGTCTTTTACAGTCAAGACAGCAATAACTGTCGTGAATCATATTTCCTTTACAACTGTCACCAATGCCAAAATTGTTTGGGTTGTATCAATCTTCGTAACAAACAATATTGCATTTTTAACCAGCAGTGCACCAAAGAAGAGTATGAACAACAAATAAAACAACTCAATCTATCCAGTCGACAAAGTTTGAATCAAATCGAAGAAAAATTTTCCGTTATCAAATCCCAATCTATTCGCAAATTTGCCAATTTAATTAATTGCGAAAACTGTACTGGCGACAACCTGACCAATTGTAAAAATTGTAAAAATTGTTTTGATTTAGGCGACAATGTTCAAAACTGCAATTATTCGGTTTGGGGCGGTTATGATTTAGACGGAGCGTTTGACACTGGTCCTGGCGTTGGTTCCAAATCCAGCCTGATTTATGAAGCCTATGACAGTGGTATCAATTCAACCAACCTAGCCTTCACTGGCGTCGTCTATGATTCTTTCCAGGTTCGTTATTCTATTTTCTGTTTCAACTGCCAAAATATTTTTGGTTGCATAGGTTTGCGTCATAAAGAATATTGCATCTTAAACAAACAATATACCAAAGAAGAGTACGAACAACTTCTACCCAAAATCATTGCTCAAATGAATACCCTGCCTTATATCGATCGCCTCGGCCGTCAGTATGACTATGGCGAATTTTTTCCGCCCGAAATTTCCCCTTTTGCCTACAACGAAACCGTCGCTCAGGAATACTACCCTACCACCAAAGAATTGGCTATCCAGCAAGGTTTCAGCTGGCGTGATCCCGATCCCAAACAATTTCAACCCACCATTCTTCATCAAAATATTCCCGATAGTATTATTGGTCTTGACGAAAAAATCCTCTCGGCAGTTTTTGAGTGTTCTCATCAGGGACATTGCGACGAACAATGTAACCAAGTTTTCAAAATCCTCCCCGCCGAATTAGCTTTCTATCTAAAAAATAACATCCCCCTTCCTCATCTTTGTCCCAACTGCCGCCACTACCAACGCATCAAAAAAAGAAACCCCCTAAAACTCTACCCCCGCCAATGTATGTGCGAAGAACCCAACCACACTCACGAAACCCGCTGCCCCAACCAATTCGCCACCACCTACTCGCCAGACCGACCAGAAAAGGTGTATTGTGAAGAGTGTTATCAGAAAAGCGTAATATAAATTTCCAATTTCCAATTCTCAATTTCCAATAAATTTTTCCCTCACGGGACCGAACTGCTGCTGGCAATGACCAATTTTCAAACAAATTCAATTCTAGGATCATTCTTTTTTGTATTTGTTTGGAAATTGAGCCTTTTTTGGAAATTGAGAATTGGAAATTGGAAATTATCAATTCATTCTTAATTATTAATTGTTAATTAATTATTATGTCGCATTTATTTTTAATAACCGGCGTTCCCGGTGTCGGCAAAACTTCCATCGCCAACGCCGTTGCCGCCAATTTCAATTTACCGTTAATCAATTTCGGTGACATTTTGTTCAAAAAAATCAAAGCCGCCAAAATAGGTATCAAAGAAGTTGACGAAATCAGAGTCAAGTTACCTTTCAAACAGTACAAAAAATTCCAAGTCGCTACCGCCCGCGAGATTGCCAAAACCAAGGGCGACAAAATAATCACTTCTCATCTTTCCATTGATACTCCAACTGGATTCAAACCGGGCTTCCCGCAAAATGTTATCGATATTTTTTCTCCCAGTATTATTTTTTCTATTCAATCCCCGGCCGACGAAATCAGAAAAAGACGCATGTCCGACAAAGACACTCGTCATCGTGGACAAAAACTGGAAAAATGGATCGAATTTCACCAATCCTTCAACCGCGCCCTCGCCGCCAACTACGCCTTCTACACCGGCAATTACGTCTATCCAGTCCAAAATCGTCAGGGAGAAATTGCCAACTGCATCGAGGAAATCAACGAAGTTATTGGACAGATACTGAAACAAAAATAAGACAATTTCCAGTTTCCAATTTCCAGTTTCCAAAAAATGTCCAATTTCCAATTCTCAATGGATGCGATCCGTTTGGAAATTGTGTCTTGGAAATTCATTGGAAATTATACCGTTGTTTACAAAAATGAATATATTTTTTTGTTCCCAATTTACATTATTCCAATGTCATTATTCAACAATCCCACTTTAGACCAAAAATACACCGCCATGAAAACCGGCGGCCAAATTCTCGCCCGAATCATCTATGAACTAAAAGATCTCGTCGAGCCCGGCATGTCGGCCTCCCACCTTGACCAGATTGCCTATCAAAAAATCATCGCCGCCGACTCCAAGCCGGCCTTTTTGGGTTATCAAGGTTTTCCCAACAGTTTGATCGTCAGCCTCAACAACGAAGTTGTTCACGCTATTCCCAAATCGCACAAAATTATTAATGTTGGAGATTTGGTTACTCTTGATCTTGGTTTGTATTATCAAGGTTTTTGCACCGACATGGCTATCAGTTTTATTTTAGGCAAAAAAAACAATCCCGTTGCTCAAAATCTCCTTCTGGCCGCCGAAACTGCCTTGGACAACGCCGTAAATCTGATTGAACCCGGAATACAGATTGGCGACATCGGCCATATTGTTGAAAAAACCGCCAAGGAATTCAAAGTTAAGGTAGTTTTCGATTGTGCCGGTCACGGTGTGGGCAAAAAAATCCACGAAGAACCAACAATTCCCAACTTTGGCCGAACGAATACCGGGCCTCAATTAACAGTCGGCCAAACCGTGGCCATCGAACCAATTTTCGCCGTCTCCACCAATTATTTTTCTCACCAACCGGATGGCTGGACTTTGGTTACCGAAGATGGCTCTTTGGCCGCCCAGGCCGAACATACCATCATCATTACCCCCCAAGGTAACGAAATTCTGACCCTCAGATAATAAAATTTTTTCCCATGTCTCACAAAATATGTTTAAAAATTAAAAATTAAAAATTAAAAATTTTTCCTGATATTGTGTCTTGCGTCCCTCTAATAAAAGTGATAATATTAATCGTGCTATGAAAAATAAGAGTGCCAAAAATAAAGACGTTGCCAAGAAATCAAAGGAAGTGATAGAATTAGAAGGTGTAGTAGATGAGGCACTTTCCAATGGCATGTTTCGTGTCAAATTGGAAAATGAACATTTTATTATCGCTGTTATTTCCGGACGGATGAGAATGAATTTCATTCGGATTATGCCCGGCGATAAAGTCAAAGTCGAAATGACTCCCTACGATCTCAGTAAAGGTCGTATTACATTTAGGTACAAATAAAATTATAAATCGTCCCATGAAAGTTCAATCTTCAGTCAAACCTCGTTGCAACAAATGTACAATCATCGTCCGCCGCTCCAAACCGGGCAAGAAAAAAATTGTCCGCGTCATTTGCACCAATCCTCGTCATAAACAACGACAAGGCTAGCTTTTTAAATTTCCAATTTCCAATAATCAATTTCCAATAAATTTTCCATTGTCCCAACAAAATATCATTTGGAAATTGAAAATTGAAAATTGAAAATTTATATTTAATTTTTACGAACATGGCTCGTATTTCCGGCGTTCAAATCCCAACTGAAAAAAGAGTAGAAATTGCTCTTACGTATATTTATGGCATAGGCTTAACCAGCAGCCAGAAAATTCTCAAAATTGCCAATATCAGTCCTGACACCAGAGTCAAAGATCTAACCAATGAACAATTGGACAAAATTCGTGAAATAATCGACAAAAATCACCTGGTCGAAGGCGTTCTTAGACAAAAAATTTCTACCAATATCAAACGACTCAAAGAAATTGGTTCCTACCGAGGCGATCGACACAACCGTCGCTTACCCCTACGTGGTCAACGTACTCGCACCAATGCCCGTACTCGCCGCGGTCGCAAAATGACTGTCGCCACTTCCAAAAAAGCCCCGACCAAGACCTAGTATAAAATTTCCAATTTCCAGTTTTCAATTTCCAAATCTATAACCAAATTATCCGTATATCCCCTCAAAGTATGTTTGAAAATTGTGAATTGAAAATTGGAAATTACTCATTATTATTTTTTTAATTATTCCTCACCCATGGCCGACATTAAAGAAAAAAAATCAACCAACGAAAAAGTCTCTTCCAAGAAAAAAAAGAAGAGAAAAATATCTGTAATCTCAGGAATAGCTCATATCCAATCAACATTCAACAACACCATTATTACTATTACCGACAAAAAAGGTAATGCCATTTCTTGGGGATCAACGGGTTTAGCCGGCTTCAAAGGCACCAAGAAAAGCACACCATACGCCGCCTCAGTTGCCGCCAAAAAAGCTGCTGAAAAGGCCAAACAAGTTGGTTTAAAAGAAGTCGAAGTTCTTGTCCAAGGTGTTGGTTCTGGTCGCGAATCTTCTATTCGCGCTCTGTATGCCGAAGGTATCGACATTCTTTCTATCAAAGATATTACTCCAGTTCCTCACAATGGTTGCCGAGCCCGCAAACCCCGCCGCGTCTAAGTATTTTCCCTTTTTTTTGAAAATTATAAATTATAAATTGAAAATTAATTATTATGGCCTACAAATACCCCAACTGTCGTCTCTGTCGTCGCGAAGGTGAAAAACTTTTTCTAAAAGGTGCGCGTTGTCAATCACAAAAATGTGCCTTGGTCAGAAAAAGCTATGCCCCCGGAGATCATGGTGCCGCCTCAAAAAAAGGCAAACCTTCCTCCTACGCCATCCAATTGCGAGAGAAACAGAAGACCAAAAGAATTTACGGTTTGCGCGAAGGTCAATTTTTCAAATACTATTCTTTGGCATCCAAGAAAAAAGGTGTTACCGGTTTGGTTTTGCTTCAATTGCTTGAGACAAGACTAGACAATATAATTTTCCGTCTCGGTTGGGCTCCTTCTCGCCATACGGCACGTCAAGTTGTTTCGCATGATCATATTCAGGTAAATGGACACACCGTTAATATTCCTTCATATCAAGTGAAAATTGGCGACAAGATTACTGTCAAAGAGTCGTCAAAAACTAAAAAGTATTTTAAAGAAACTCTTGATCTTGGTGATTTTAAACCACCGATTTGGTTAAAGGCCAACTCATCAGCTCTTACCGGTGAAATTATTACTTTACCCAGCAAAGACGATATTGATAGCAATATCAACGAACAATTAATTATTGAATTTTATTCTCGTTAACGTTTTTGGAGGACTAAATTGGACATTATCGTCTTGCCAGAAATTAAATGCATCAAGGAAACTGACAATCAGGCGACCTTTGTCGTCGAACCTCTTTATCCTGGATACGGTGTCACTATTGGCAATTCCTTGCGTCGCACTTTGCTTTCTTCGCTTGAAGGAGCGGCTATCACTTCGGTTAAAATCGAAGGCGCCACTCACGAATTCTCAACCCTTCCGCACATAAAAGAAGATTTGGTTGAAATAGTATTAAATCTCAAAAAAGTTCGTCTAAAAATGCATTCCGACGAGCCAATCAAACTCCAACTGTCAGCCAAAAAATCAGGACCAGTCACTGCCGGTATGTTTTCCAAAAACCCCGATGTCGAAATCGTAAATCCGGATTTAATATTGGCTAATCTTGACAACAATAAAGGCAAAATGGATATGGAAATCACCGTCGAAAAAGGTCGTGGCTATTTACCTACCGAACAACGAGAGAATGAAAAAAATCCGATCGGGACAATTGCCATTGATGCACTTTTTAATCCAGTTACCCAAGTTAACTTCAATGTTGAAAACACACGCGTGGGCGGTCAAACCAATCTGGACAAACTGACAATTGATATTACAACTGACGGCACTGTCAACGCCAAGGATACTTTGGACTACGCCGCCAATATTCTTGTTTCTCATTTCTCATTGTTTACTTCCGAAGGCATTGCCAAGTCTGCCCAAAAGATAGCAAAAGTTGACAAAGAAGACGTCGCCGAAGATATCGAGTCGATAAAAGTTGAAGAGATCAATCTTTCCACCCGAACACTCAATGCTTTGTTAAAAAATGATATCAAAACAATTGGCGACGTATTCAAACATTATGAAGATCTCCCGAGCCTACCCGGACTGGGAGCAAGAGCAATTACAGAAATAAAAGAAGCCATTGCCAGATTACAAGACAACTAATTCAATAATATTCAAGTTTTTATCGATTCTACCATGCGAAAACTACGTAAAATTAAAAAATTCGGCCGGATCAAAGACAAACGCGAACAAATGATTAAGTCTCTTGCCAATTCCCTTGTCTTTTACGACAAAATTGAAACTACCGTCACCAAAGCCAAAGTTCTGAAATCATTTATGGACCGACTTGTCACCAAAGCCAAACAAGGAACACTGCATGATCGCAGACAAATCATGCGATATTTGGACAATGAAATTGCCGTAAAAAAGTTGATGGAAGTTTATGGTCCCAAATATAAAGATCGCTCCAGTGGCTTTACTCGTCTCACCAAAACTCGCAATCGAGTAGCCGACAATGCTCCCATGATACTGATAGAATTTATTTAAACTTTTTACAAATCAAAGTACCTGCCACCTATATACCCATAATCAAATACAATGAAACTCACAAACTACAAAATCGACCGAAAAGCTCGCACTTGGCATCTTATCGACGCCAAAGACCAAGTACTTGGTCGTTTATCGGTAAAAGTTGCCCAATTGCTGATGGGTAAACATAAAGCCAATTTTACTCCCATTTTTGATTCTGGCGATAACGTTGTTATTATCAATGCCAAAGACATCAAATTGACCGGCGTCAAAGCCGAACAAAAAAAATATCATCATTTCACTGGATACATTGGCAATCTGAAAACAATCACTTTCAAGGAAGTTCAAGCAAAAAAACCGGAATGGGCCATTTATCACGCTGTTCGCAAAATGCTCCCCAAATCTCTACTGGCCAAAAAAATGCTTAAGAAACTTCGTATTTATCCCGGTGCCGAACATCCTCATCAAGGAATTCAATTTCAACAATAAAATCAATTAGACAATCTTTTCATACTTTTCTCATTATTAATTGTTAATTATATTTAGATGTCCAACGAAACCGAATTCAAAGGTAAATATATACAAACCGTCGGTCGCCGCAAAACGGCTTCCGCCAATATCCGATTGTATCAAGGAACTGGTAAAATTTTAGTCAACGACAAACCAATTGATAAATATTTTTCTCTAAACAATTGGCAGTCAAATATTTTTAAACCTTTCGAACTAACTGGTACCAACAACAAATTTGATATCTCCATCAAGATTAGTGGTGGTGGACAATATTCTCAGCTTGGTGCTATTCGTCTCGGTATTGCAAGGGCCTTGGTAGAATATTCTGCCGACAATCGTTCTATTTTGCGTAAAACAGGATTATTAACACGCGATCCACGTATGAAAGAAAGAAAGAAACCAGGCCTAAAGAGAGCTCGTAAGGCTCCACAGTTCTCCAAACGTTAAAAAGAATCACGAGAGGCCGCAAACCTCTCGTTTTTTTATCATAAAAAATTAACATATGAACGATCGGCTCCCCAAAATAAACGACCAAATCCGTGATCTGATGCAAGAAATTTTTTTAAAAGAATTCGGATCTTCTTTAGGTCTAATATCAATCATGTACGTTAAAACATCGCCAGATTTGCGAAATACTCGAATCTATATCTCTTCTCTATCAATTCAGACCAAACAAGACAATTCCAGTGAAATTGTTGCTCTGCTCAACCAAAAAGCCTCCAAGTTACGAAAACTTTTGAGTCAAAAGCTAAAAATCAAATATATTCCGCAATTATCATTTTTTCCTGATCAAACACTTATCAAAGCACAGAGAGTAGAAGAACTCATTAAAAAAATACAATCAAAATAACCCAATATTTTTGGAAATTCTTGCCAAAAGTATATTTTGATGTTACCATGATGAAAATTCCTAACCAATATTTTTCATGGAAAAAAAGATTGAACTAAGTGTCATCATACCTGCCTACAATGAAGCCGGTCGCATTACCGAAACGCTTCAGCAAACCTGGCGCTATTTATCCAATCAACCATATTTCAGTGAAATAATCGTCGTGGACGACGGTTGCACCGATACCACGATTGATGTTGTGCAAGGTCATTTTTACCAAATTCCCAACCTCCGTCTAATTCGTCATCGATACAACCAAGGAAAAGGTCAAGCGGTAAAAACTGGTGTCAATTCCGCCCGTGGCCGCTGGATACTTTTTATGGATGCCGATCTGGCAACCCCAATTTCAGAATTGGATAAATTGTGGTCGCAAAAAAACAATTACGATGTTTTAATTGGTTCCAGGCATCTTCAACCAAAAAGCATAAAAACACCCCAGCCTTGGTATCGTTTTTTATTTGGTCGCGCCGGCAATTTTTTAATTCGCTCTCTTCTTTTGGCCAATATTTCCGACACTCAATGTGGCTTCAAATTATTCTCACATAAAGCCGCCCACGATCTTTTTAATCGATTAACAATCAACGGTTTTGGCTTTGATATTGAAATCCTTGTCTTGGCCCAGATTCTTGAATACCAAATTGCCGAAATCTCCGTAGATTGGTATGACAAACCACACGGTAGTGTAAACATCTGGAGAGATGGATGGCGAGTTTTCTCCGAAGTATTGCGTATCAAATATCGAATCTCCCAGTCGCTGTGGAATAAATCGGGTTATACGCAAAAGATTTTTTAATTTCTATTTTTCTCGTTTGACCAAGTAATCACATATCTCAAAAAATATTTTTCTATAACTATTATCCGGCATCATCTTTCTGCCGGATATTTTTATTTCCCCTATTATGTCGTCAGCTATACTTTGTAAAACGGTTATTGATCCATATTTATTTATTATCGCCTGCATTTGTTCAATATCTTTTTCCGATTTTTTAGGATTCTTCAATAAGGCGATAAGAATATGTCGGTCATTTTTTTTCGCTATCTCCAAAGTTTTTACAATCACCGAAGTCAATTTCCCTTCATAAAGGTCTTGGTCTTTTTTCTTTCCCCATTCATTATTATTGGCAATTATATCCAAAATATCATCACGAATTTGAAAAGCTAGTCCCATTTTTACCGCTATCAACGACAATTGCTCGACTTTTCTTTGGTTTAAACCGGACAAAATTCCCCCCGTCAATATCGCAAACTTTAGCATCGAACCTGTCTTGTATTCACTCATTTTTTGGTAGTCGCCCCAAGAAACGTTATATATCTTTCTCTCGGCCCAAAAAATGTCCATCGCCTGTCCCAAATGTAAACGAGTCATCTCCTCCACTAAATATTTAACCAATTTTTCTTTTTGCTTTTGAGCCAAGTCGGACGAGTATATCATATTTATGGACTGGAAATACCAAAAGTTTCCGGCATTTAAAGCAATGCCGGTACCATATTTCAAATACGTACACTTTTGTCCCCTTCGCAATTGCGAACGATCTTCAATATCATCGATTATCAGGGTAGCGTTATGTAATATTTCACTAATAATTGCCAGCTCAGTCAAAAATTTTTTTTCACCAAAAATATCTCCAATCAAGTAAGTCAAAACAGGTCTCAATCTTTTCCCTCCTTCTTTCGTCAGGTCAAACATTGGATCTTTCAATGCCTCTTTTTCAATGTCGCAGGAAAAACCATGAATATGGCGTTTCTCTATTTTTTTAAGTCCATTTTCGATCTCTACTTTTTTTCTAGTCAGGTAGTTTTTCATCTGGCCTTTCCTCCAATAGATTTTTTTTATATTTTTGACAAGCCCCTTTCAAAACTTCTTTTGATACGCCGAAAGCAAAAATTAGCTCCCTTCGGTTCATACAGGTAGTGTCATTATTCATCATATTTTCTCTCGTCCATCGTGACAATTCTCGAGGATTTTCTCCTATTCTTTTCAATATTAATTTTATCCTTTCGTTCCAGCTAATTAAGACAACCTTATCGATTTCTTCACGATAAACTTCGTTCAATAATCTGGGAAGAAATTTATCCAATAATTCTCTTATAAAAGGACAATTTTTTATCAACGGAGGATAATCGATCTTCTGTTCATCTGCAATTTTCTCAAATCCCTCCCAAAATATGCCAAAATCTCGAATTTTCTCTTCCAAATGAGCAGTTTCTTCCACGACTTGAATCAATTCAATATTCTTAGAATTTGAAGTATCATATTCAACGTTTCTCATTTTTTTTATATTAAATAATAAAATTTACAAAAATAAAGAGAAAAAGAAATTGTAAAAAAATACTACCAGGACCAACAAAAAAATTCCTACCCACATCAACAGCCATCCAAACCAGAAACCGCTATAAATAGTGTCTGTCCCTCTTGCCTCAATCTCTTTTATATCCTCTTTGCTGGACGCCTGATTAAAATCATATCTTCTTTCCTTTTGATTATTTTCAAAATTATTTTTCTTTTCTAAATTTTCAACTGATCTCTCTTGCCAAAATTTATTACTCTCGATCAAAAAATCACTTATTTTTGCACGATTATTAGTCTCAGCTATTATCTCCCCTCTCAATATCGATAACTCATTTTTTAGCTCAATTATTTGAGTTCTTAACCAGCTATTTTCTTCTCTGTATTTTTCGGACATTTTTTCTTTTTCTTCTATCAATCTTACCGCAAATGCGGACATTCCCAAAGTCCTATCAAGATGTCCGGAATATTTGTCACTTTGTCCGAAATTATTTTCACGATAAGATACAATTTTATCATTGACGTCAAATAGTTTGTCCACAACACTGTCCGAATTAGTGGATAAACCTGTTTTAAAATCGGACACGAGACCATCTGTCCTTGCCTGTAAACTATCATGGACAGAAGGTAAAGAAAAATTGGACAGAGCAAAATTTGTATTTTCGGACATTTCCACAGTATGATTTGATGAAACCAAAGGCCCAAAATAATCTTTATCTATTTTATTTACGGACATGTTATTTTTGATTCTTTCGGACATATTTTTGTCCAAAAAATACTCAACTCCCTCCTCCATTACCGGATTGCCTTTCTCGAATAATACTGTTGGAGAAATATTCACACTTCTAGTCGTATTTTCTTTTTGTTTGGATGTGTTAAATTTTCGGACATTATCAAATGATTGAACGGACATATTTTCGGACACATTTTTAACAATACTACTTTTATTATCTTGATCGATTTCATTTTTTTTGTGACTATCAGTATCTTTTAAACTATTTATTTTTCTGCTGGATCTAATAACTTTTCTTTCTCCTTTTCTGTCCGATCCTTCCTCGATATCAACTTTGAAAATATCCAGACTTTCTTCCGTGAGATGATATTTGCCACGAATTATAACATGCTTAACCTTTCCGGATTTGATCCATCTTCTGATCGTTCGTTCATTTTTTCCTGCCAGTTTTGCCGCTTCTTTTACAGAAATATAAGTCATTTTTTCAATAATACATATTCTCTATATATCCATATTAAAAAAAATACTTTGAAAAACCAATCATTATAGGCCATTTGCCATCTTTTTTACCTGATGATAAACTACTGATAGCGAGCACATATCCTTTTGCTCTGCTGAATTAAATGAATATCCACAATTAAATTTCAAATTATGTCCAACCAACCATTGCTTTCGATCGTTATCCCTGCCTTAAACGAAGAAGATAACGTTATTCCCCTTTTCCAAGAAGTGACCAAAGTGTGTCGTGATCACAACTATTCTTTTGAAGTGATCTTTGTTAACGACGGTTCAACTGATCAGACTTTGGGAAGGCTCAAAACTTTAAAACCGATCAAGATCATCAACTTCCGAAAACGTAGTGGCCAAACTGCCGCCATGGACGCTGGTATCAAAAATTCCACCGGTAAAATAATCATCACCATGGATGCCGACCGCCAAAACGATCCCAATGATATTCCAAAGCTACTAAACAAATTAGCCGAAGGATATGACGTCGTGTCCGGCTGGCGAAAAAATCGCAAAGATCCTTTTTTCAAAAAGTTCACCTCCAGAGGCGCCAATCTTCTGCGAAAAATATTGGTTGACGACGGTATTCAAGATTCTGGCTGCACTCTCAAAGCCTATAAACGTGAATGCTTTGAACAAGTTGATCTGTACGGTGAAATGCACCGATTTATTCCCGCTATCCTCAAATGGCGCGGCTTCAAAATTGGCGAAATCGTCGTCAATCACCGCGCCCGGACCGCCGGTCAAACCAAATACAACGTTAGTCGCACGATCAAGGGATTTGTAGATATGATTTCTCTCTGGTTTTGGCGTAAATATTTTAATCGTCCCTTGCATCTTTTTGGTGGCATTGGTCTATTGATTATTTTTCTAGGATTCGTTGCCGGTTTCGGTATGATCTACGACCGCTGGATTTTGGGCCACGATCTCTCCAATACTGCTTTGACCACATTTTCTGTTTTCTTGATTTTGTTTGGTACTCAACTCTTTGTCTCCGGCCTGATGATTGATTTGCAGATCAAAAATTATCACCGCATCGGTCGCGAAAATCCGTATCTGATAAAAGATATTATTGAAAATCAATAATCATATTCCGGCTAACAAAAAGAAATTTGAGCGGACAAAAGATTTTGTCGGCCATGTCCGCAAACCCCAACAACTCCGACTTGAGAAGGATTTTTGACATGTATTCCATTTCTTTCCTCCCTACTGAACGAAATGCACATATTTCAATATTTAAGTAGTCAAAAACACGACACTTATAACTTGCGACAAATAAAATTGCCCAACGCTGTCATGACTATCGTTCGACAGGATTATCTCAAACAGTCAAATAATTTCAATTTTGGTCACATTTTCCCAGTTAAAAACCAGAGCAAAAAAGTATCTATATCGGAAATTACCAAAATATCTTATCCACTCTTGATGCCAACCAAGAGTTCCTAAAAAAATAAATGCAAAATTAGTTCGATTTGACAATATTCCTCAAAAATTATTTAATACAAGTCAACTTACTTATTTTTGTAGTAATAATTGTAAATATGAAATCAATAATTGAAAATTCGGAACATACAATTGAGAAAATAAATAATCCCTGGGGCGAAACGACAGATCCAAACAAACACAATCCGGAAAAATTCCGTTATCTTGTTCATGCTTTCAACCCGGCTTCTGCAATAAATATGATGCAAATGAACATTATTGTCCAAGAAAAATATTCCCATCATATTTTCGACAAAAAAGATGGCGATCAATCAATCAATCTTTTTTGCCAACCTGAGAGGTTAACCCAGAGAGTGGCCTTGTCTTGTTCATTAATTGATCAGAATCATGTTGCTACCTGGGGAAGAGCCGGCATTATCCTTGAAGCCGACCAGAAAAATGTCTGTATTTCTCAACCGAAAGATTGTGGATCAATGGTTATGAGTAAAAATTTGCTTTTGCAACAGGCATTACAAAAAACTTTCTATTACCCAGATCAACTACTTCAACATTGCAATCCTCACCAATACAATGAAGTTGTTGTGTTGGCCAATCACAATAATCAAAAAATCCGTCTCGCCGGTTTTTTTATTAAAGTCGATGAAGATGATGAACCAATAGATGAAGGCTTAGCTTCCAAAATGTCACTTCATGCATATAGGCTTCATTTGCCATTAGTTAAAATACCGGAATTCAATGATTGTCTTGTCGACAAAATATTTGAACAACCAAACAGTCTCCATTTGCATTTCAAAGGGAAAACATGTTGGTTATCAGGTTCTCCTGACAATGGCCGACTTGACTTTCACAAAAGTGGCAGTAAAGGAATTTGGACATTTATTCATGAAACGGAGCTGGAAAACATTATTACATTTTTACAAAAAAATAATTTCTCCCAAAAAAAGATAAATGTAATTAAACAAAACTATCTTTCTGCCAGAGAAAAATATTTCGCCCCCACAATTGAATACAATCCTGATCATACAATTAAAAAAATAACCAAACTCTCCGGATACGGAAAAAATGAAAGAAAAATAGAAATATATCCTTCTGGAGTTGCTCATTGGGTAAATCTGGCGGCGGAGCGAAAAAAGGTCTCAGAAATTTTTTCCAGTAATGGTAGGCCGCAAATTCAAGAAGAAAGATCGCTTTACCATCCACTTAATCCTCAAGAATTTGACTCAATAATAGATATGTTGCTCAAAGACAAACAAAACAAAATCTCTCATGATATTATCAAACAATGGGCAAAAGATCTTGGACCAGTCATAGCCAAAAAATGGAAAAATGAAATGGAAAACAAACAAACACTCAGTATGCTTAACGGTCGTAATTTAGAACTTGAAAAGAAAAAGATGCTAGAATGGATCGATTCCCTACCACCCGATCCCAAACGTGAACGCGAATTAATAGATCAGATAATCAAATCCATCAATTCCAATAAGTGATTATAATTTTTCCAACAAAAACTCCCCTTCTTGGGGAGTTTTTTTGCTAAAATATACTAAGTACCCAAAATTATTTTATAACGTATTTTTTCCCTTCTCCCCCTAAAACCTGAAACCTAGTATCTAAAACCTAAAACATATGCCCCAATTCAACCTCAAATTTCCCTACCAACCAACCGGTGACCAGCCCCAGGCCATAGAAAAGTTATTAGCTGGTTTAAAAAAACAAGAAAAATTTCAAACTTTAAAAGGCGTGACCGGATCCGGCAAAACTTTTACCATGGCCAACATCATCCAATCGGTCCAAAAACCAACCCTCGTTTTGGCTCACAACAAAACTTTGGCCGCCCAACTTGCCCAGGAATTTAAAGAATTTTTTCCTGACAACGCTGTTCATTATTTTGTCAGTTATTACGATTACTACCAACCGGAAGCTTACATGCCCGCCTCTGACACCTATATTGAAAAAGACAGCTCCATCAACGAAGAAATCGATAAATTACGCCATGCTGCTACCGCCAGCCTTCTTCTGCGTGATGACGTGATTATTGTTGCTTCTGTCTCCTGCATCTATGGTATTGGTAATCCGGAAACCTACAAAGAAACCGGTATCAAGATTAAAACCAACCAAAAAATCAATCGTCGCCAATTTTTAGAAAATCTTATCGATATTCAATATCAACGCAACGACATCGATTATCATCGCGGCACTTTCCGTCTGCGTGGTGATGTTTTAGAAGTTTGGCCGCCTTATGAAGACAATGGATTCATGATTGATTTTTTCGGCGACAATATTGACGGCATTCGCCAAGTTGACTCTCTAACGGGCGAAGTTCTGCAAACCCTGAATCGTTTAATTATTTTCCCCGCCAAACATTTTGTCACTACCAAATCTGAAGTCAAAGAAATTATTGAAATAATCAAAAAAGATCTCATCACCGAACATGCTGAATTAATAAAAAATGGCAAAGAATTGGAAGCGGCTCGTCTCAAACAACGCGTTAGCTTTGATTTGGAAATGATCGCCGAGACTGGTTATTGCTCAGGTATCGAAAACTACAGTCGATATTTTGATCGCCGTCAGGCCGGTCAACCGCCCCACGTTCTCCTGGATTTCTTCCCCAAAAATTATCTGATGTTCATCGACGAATCACACATTACCGTTCCGCAAATCGGCGGCATGTTTGCAGGTGACAAGGCTCGCAAGGACATGTTGGTAAATTATGGTTTTAGACTCAAAGCATCATACGACAATCGTCCCCTAAATTTTCCTGAATTTGAGACCAAAATCAATCAAGTTATTTTTACCACCGCCACTCCGGGTAATTACGAAAAAGAACATTCGTCAAAAATCATCGAACAAATTATCCGCCCCACCGGATTGATTGATCCCCAAATTGAAGTCCGGCCCGCCCAGGGTCAAATCGACGATCTGATTGCCGAAATCCGTGCCACCGTCAAGAAAAAACAGCGAGTTTTAGTTACGACTCTCACCAAACGATTGGCTGAGGAATTGACCGAATATTTGCAAGAAATAAAAATCAAAGTCCAATATCTTCATAGCGATGTTGATACGGTTGAACGTATTGAAATTCTAAGAGATCTGCGTTTGGGGGTTTATGACGTTTTGGTTGGCATTAATCTTTTGCGCGAAGGCTTGGATCTGCCGGAAGTTACATTGGTTGCTATTTTGGACGCGGATCAAGAAGGGTTTTTACGATCAGAAACTGCTTTGATTCAAACCATTGGTCGTGCCGCCCGACACGTTGACGGCAGAGTAATCATGTATGCCGACAAAATCACCCGCTCCATGCAAGCGGCTCTGGATGAGACTATTCGTCGTCGCCAGATTCAAACAGCTTACAATCAAAAAAATAACATCACCCCGCAAACCATCATCAGTCGCATCAAAGATCTGGGCTTTGAGTCCAAAAAAACCAAAGACAAGAAAAAAACCAGATCAGGCCGGATGGATTGGGACAAAATTGCCGAATATTCTCCCGACGCCATCGATCGCCTGATATCAGACAAAGAAAAACAGATGGACTTGGCTGCCAAAAACCTCGAATTTGAACTTGCCGCCGAACTTAGAGATCAAATCGAAGAGCTAGTCGTTCTCAAAAAGACCAAAAACAATAAATAATTTTAGTACTGTAATATTTTCCCAGCTCAAACGTTGCTATATCTAGAAATAAGCAACGTTTTTTTGTTGGAGAAATCATTGACAAAATACAATATTATTGTACGCTTACTTAAACTTTTCTATTATTAAATAAACTCAATATGGATACTCTCGAAAAAAAAGATTTATATCCCAATCTATCCGAAATAAAAGAAAACAATTCGGTTTATATTCCTGCTGGTCTATCGGAAATAAAAGAATATATCAAACAAAATATACCGACTATCAAAACCGTACTGAATCAAAGTAATCCCCAAAACATCTTGCCGTTATTGGATGATAAAAATCCCGCTAGACACCAATCCGAAGATTATATTTTAGCTTTGGATGAAAAAATTAGTGAATATCACCAGAAACTACAGAAATCGGCTGAAATCAAATCCAACCAAGAAGTCATTATTGCCGAATACAACAAAAATACCGAAAATATCCTTCTCAATTTAAAACAAATCGCTGATCAAGAAAATGAACTCCTGGAAATGCTCATGCAAAAAATCAGCCACGATGAGCACGATCCAATTTATTGTGAGATCAAAAAAGACGACTCTTTGGAAGCGGATGAATTCGAGCAAACATTGCAAAAACAAGCTGTTAGCCAATCTGACATTATACTTTCTATGTTTGGACAAATTAGTAAAGTTGTTCCGCCAGAAATTTTGAATCGCCTGGACATAACCAATATGACCAAAAAAGCAAAAAGATTGTTGGATAATCCCAAAAAAATACTTTCCGAAATGAAAAAAAATGCCCTGCAAAAAAAGAAAAAAGGTTGCAGCAAGACCATGGATTTGCGTATTTCCATGATTGATATTCATGAAAAAATAATTTCACATCTGCTTTTGCAATCAAAAGTCGAAAATTTGCCAACTGGAAACAATGCCCGACTTCAATATCTGATTCGTAAAAAAAACAAACAAAACAAAAATATTTACGACACGATTAAAAAATATATCCAAATCGGCTATCAATATTTTTCTTCTCTTAAAAATGATCAGGAAAATATTCCAGAAACGAGAAAAAAATGTAAAACTTGCGTCACGAAAATTTGCACATATATTGACGACATCTTGCAGAATCAAACCAGTCTCAAAGACAATCAGGAAATTAACGAAATTATCGATTTGCTTAGTACTTTACATCAACAATCCGATCATGAAATAGACAAAGTAAATGACCTCCCCAAAACTCAGATCAAAGATGGCAAGAAAATAATTAAATATCGCAGCAAAGAAATATCCAAACTTGAAAGCCATATTCAAAGTATGATTTCCAGCCGTGAGCAGTCTTTGCAAGATCTGGCCGAGAGCAACAGCAATCAACTTCATCAAATATCTTTACATAACGATCAAGTCTTTCAAAACATTCTTTCCGATCTGGATTCTTTATCTGATTTTTTAAAAGAAAAAGATTCTGCTTTGATAAATTCTCTTGTTTTTCCCAAATTCTTTTCCGAATCAACAGTCTCAGAGAAAAATTCTTCCGCCCAATTTTTCCTCAATGGACACAACAAACACAAGCTGATATACCCAATCGATAAAGGATTTGCCTCTCGAATAGAAATTATCGAAAAATATTGCTTCCAGACCTTAAAAATCCTGGCGCACAATTTAAGATATTTAGTTTTTCTCCAATATAAACAAAAATTTACCTATCCCAAACCAGAAATCAGAAATGAAATCAAGACACTTACTGACTTCCAGAAACAGTTATTTGATGATTATATCTCTCTGATGGATTATGTCAATCAGGAAATAGAATCATATAATTTAAAACACCAAAAAAATATTCCCGTGTCCAATCCTCACGGATTATTGGCCGAATTATTATGGTCAACCTCGCATATGGCCAACAGCTACTTTCTGACAAAACAACAAAACAATCCAATTTTCATCGCTCGTCCGACATCAGAACTTGACGACAATGAAGCCAAAGATTTTGAATTTCACTTTCCAAAAACCAATCAAAATTTTCATCTCCAACTCACTACCATTAAGAAAACCTGCGACAATGACAAATATTACGAAAAAGAGTCAAAAACATATCGCCACAACGTTCCCTTGCTCACAATTCCGTCCTGGCAAAGGCAATGGGAAAAAATCAAAAATGGCGATTATTTGAATCATGATTTTCTAAAATATAATCTAACCAAGCCCTTGCACGAACAACAGCTGGAAAATCCTCTTACCCCGCCAAGTATCAAACAGGACATTTTGTACTTTGTAGAACTATTGGATAATCAATAATTTTTACAAAAATATTTTGTTTAATCCGTTTTTCCGTTTATAATACAATATAGTTGTCAATAATCATTAACAAGCAACATGTCCAAAAAAAAGAAAAAACTCAAATCTCATATTTTCCATGCCACCCACCAAGCCAAACACCAAGCAGCTACGGGCAATACAGATGGTCGTGGTTCCGAAGCCAACACCAGCGCCAATGTCACCTATTTTTCCGCCGCTCCCGAAGACAAATCCCACAAATACGATCGCCAATTCGGACATGTTTTACCTGATCTGAAATTTTTTGGCGTCATGGTGGTTATGATGGCTATTGTTTTAGGAGTTATCTATTATTTTGACCAAACGGGAAATCTGATCATCAAAGTTGGCGACCAAGTTTACAAAATACTAAATCTTAGCTAATTGCTTTCAATCAGACAAATAAACCCCGATACAAAATCGGGGTTTATTTTTTTTAAAAAACCATACCAACTATTTTCTTAAAAAAATAATTTCCCGATCAAGTAGGAACTCAAGTTACAAATTACAGATAATATTACAGCCGTTTTCCAATTTACCGGTAAACTAAACTTAATAATCACAATTTCCACCAAGGTAACAAATATCTCCCCGCTCAAAATCATATATTTCCCGGCAAACACCGTCGGCCAGACAAACCACAAATAGGGCAGGGTCGCGAATGAAGCCAAAAAACCCGTGAAAATAATTTTATTCCAAGCGATATCCCAATTATTCTTTTTGGTCCATTTTAAAACAATTACCATTGCAATAGTTTCAATCACAATCGTCAAAATCAAAGCTACAAAAAACAATCCATAAAAATCCATAAAGACGACTCCCCAAAATCTCCATCAAATATTCCCCTATATCCGAATATCCCAACAAAATATCGTTTGGAAATTGGAAATTGAGAATTGGAAATTGAAAATTAAAAATTTACTATCGTATTCCCGCCCCATTCTCCACTTTCTTTTCCGGATTTAGCAAAATCGCTTTTCCCGCATCATCTACGCACAACATCATTCCCTTTGATTTGATTCCCCGCAGTTCTTTTTCCTCCAGATTAGCCAAAACCGGAATTTGCCTACCCAGCAATTCCTCTGGTTTGTAATATTCTTTTATTCCGGCTACAATTGTATTTTCTCCCCTGGCGCCAAAATCCAAGGTCAATTTGTACAATTTGTCCGCTCCCGCCACTTCATCTACCGCTTTAATTTCTGCGATTCTGACGTCGATTTTGAGCCAATCCTCAAAAGATATCTCCGGCTTTTCTTTTAATTCAGTACTTTTCATTGGCAATACCAGTCCGACATTTTTCTTTGCTTTTTCTAAAGTTATACCAGCAGTTGCTTTTGCCTTGGCAGCTCCCTTGGCCATAAGTAACCCGACATAATCTTTATTCTTCTCCAATTCCCGATATTTTTCTTGGATGGGTTTCAAAAAATCAATAATCAACTCCGCCAGATCATTTTTAAAATCACCATACCCCTTACCCTGATATTTTTTTTCAATCACCTTCTCTCCTGTTCCTGTAATACATTGATAAATAGTCAATAAATTGTATAAACCTTTTCTTTCTTTATCAAAAACAATGTCCTGACCGGAATCAGTTACCGCCTTTGCAATCTTTTGCCTAATATCTTCCGGATTATCCAAAAGCCAAATATAATCATATTTGCTCTTGGCGGACTTATCCATTTTCTTTTCTGGATTATCTAAAGCCATAACCCTCGCTCCCTGAGGAGGGATAAAAGCCTGGGGTTCCTTGAAAATCTCTCCATAAGTTCGATTGAATTTTCTAGCAATCTCCCTGGTGATTTCCACGTGTTGAGTTTGATCATCTCCCACCGGTACCAAATCCGTTTGATAAAGCAAAATATCCGCCGCCATCAAAACCGGATAATCAAACAACCCTACCGATACGTTTTCCTGTGACAATTTGGCGGATTTTTCTTTGTATTGAATCATCTGCGTCATCCAGGAAAAAGGAGTTACGCAATTTAATAACCAGCACAATTCAGTATGCTCCGGAATATGTGACTGAATAAAAATATTTGATTTCTCCGGATCAATCCCGCAAGCCAAATACAGCATAAACATTTCCATACTTTTTTCTCGTACCAATTTCGGATCTTTGGGAGTGGTCAAGGCGTGCAAATCAGCAATAAAAAACCAATTTTCATTCGGGCCTTCATTTTGTTGTTTAACCCATTCCCGAATAGCCCCAATATAATTTCCAATAGTCAAATTTCCGGAAGGAGCAATACCTGATAACACTCTTTTTTTCATGGTAAACCTCTGATGAATAATCAATAAACTCTAATAATATTATATCCCATCTTTTCCTAAAAACAGGATTTTTGCTAACATTAAAATATCTAATAAAAACATATGTTCAAAAATCGTTTTTTTCTTATCGTCCTTTTCTCCATTCTAGTCGTGACGTCATTTCAATTGTATCGCTTCAATCAGGCTTCGCGGTTAAAATCGATTGCCTCCACCAATACCCAGCTCAATCTTAATGTATTAGTCGGCTCCCTTTCTCAAACTGTTTCTTCGGACATTGGCGGCGGCAACGAAGTCAAATTGAGCCCGGTTGACATAACTACCGCTCCTGCGACTGGAGTTGATACCACCGGAGATTTCAATACCACCGTTCGTGACCACCGGGGGCTTGCCATCGGTTGGAGTCAAACAGTAACTTGTAGTGATTTTGTCAGCGGCACTGATGTTATTCCTGTGTCCAGCCTTTCGATTGCTCCTACTACCCTCACTCCGATTGGCGTATCTGATCCCACCGGCGTTCACCTGGGTCCAACCCACAATTTTGCCAATACTTCGGATGCGGCCACGATCATCTACGCCGCTGCCGGTCGCGGCCAAGGTCGCTTCGATATTTACAATATTTTAACTCTTCACGTTGACAAAAACACGCCCGTTGGACTTTATGTTTCCACTATGACCGTCACAATCAGTTAAATCAGACTCTCAAAATCAACAATGAACCAAATTTCTCATTCCCTTCCTCCACCCCAAACCAGGGGTGGCATTCATTGATACTCACTTTGGCTCCATAATCAAGACTCCGATTTTCCACGACCAAAAATTCATCCCCTTCCGCATTTTTTGATGAAGTCCAAAAGCTGTTATTTTCGTCGTTCAAAACGCAATTTTTTAAACCCGATCCTATCGACAATGATTTTAGAAACAAAATTTCCGATAGATTGGCATTTGTTTTTATTTTCAAATCAATAACCTCAATATCTGCCGTCATTTTTTCCAAATCCTGATTCTTGACTATCTCCCTATATTTCTCCAAAAAGCCCAATATTTCTTCTTTAGCAAAAAAATTTTTCTGTAAATTTTTCAATTTTCTAAATTCGATCAATTTTAACCTGATCTGGTCCAGATAATTGTTATCCATCTCAGACCTAAAAATTGCATTTTTTACCAAAATCCACCCCGCATTTATTTTTTCCTGGCGTATATTGCTCTTATTACAAGATTGCCAAAAACAATTGCTTTCCTTTATCAGATCATTTTTTTGGCTATTTTTGAATCTTCTCAATATCTCATAAACCTCCAGTCTATTTCCGTCTTCATCTTGGTCAATCATTAAAAACAACAAATAATCTTGTCTTTTAAATTCCACCAGATCCTTTCGACTGATGGAAAGTTTTGGAATTTTGATTTTATTGGTATCTATTCCTAAATTTAATCTGATCGAATCCGGACCAAAAAATCTATTCTCAAAAATCATTCTGGCATCCTTGATTGAACATTCGTCGGGATTACGAGGTAACCAATCAATATTTAATTCTTCTATACTCATAAAAATATTGCCCAATTATTAAATATTATCTAGTATTAATAATACAGCATTGAAAATCCATACCATATAAAACCTTGACATATACATTAAAAAATGTTAATAATAACATATTGTCACTTTAGATACTTTAAACTAATCAAATCAATATGAAACTGGAAAATAATCAAAATTTAGTTTTTGAACCGACAAATAAATCTATCATTGGAAAAAACAATCAACAAACATACTTTGAAAAACTAAAAAAATTCGTTCAAGAAGGTACGAAAGGAATCAAAGATTTTTCCCAAGAAGCTGCCAAATTACCAAATTATCTAATCAAACAGAAAGCAAAAGAACAAAAAAGGAGAGAGGCAAAAGCCAAGGCCAAACCCGCAATTCCTGTTGCGCAAAACGACTGCAAAAAGATTTCGAAATTACCTCAAAAAATATGTACTATCGCCGGTCTGTCCGGGATATTGCTTCTAAATTATATCCGTCCATCCGAGATCGAAGGCAAATCCATCGATAAAATCTCCTTATCAAATGTTCGCGTCTCCGTCCATCAAAGACATGAATATCACAAGTCTGACCTCGAAAATATCGCCCTCCGAGACGATTCGATTGATCTGGCAGAAGTGGTTGTCAAAGTTCGACTAAATAGTAGTGAAGCCAACCAACACCGTCGTAAACCGTCCATCAAGGAAAATGTCGATTATAAATCACTGATTCTAAATCCAAAAAGCGCTGAAGAAGTCTGGAAAAAAATTAAAAATCTTAAAAACAATAACGGGGAACAGCCAAAAATTTATCTCAATAAAAAAATCAGCTCATACTGTGATGGAGTAATATGCAAAGATGGCAATCCGCCAACTCCATATTTTAGTTACGCCGTTGACAAAACTATGCTCGGCCAATAATTTATCGTTGAATACACCAACAAAAAAACCGGAAAAAAAGCCTATATCGGCTTTGGCAAAGGCAGTGACACCGGTGGTTTGATCAGTAAAAATGATTCTGATCCAGATATGAGATTTCTTGACGTCTTCGGACCAGATCGAAATGCCTCATTTGATATTGGCGTTCAAGGAGAAAAAGAATGGCAAATTACATTGGTAATCGAAATTCCACCCGGAATACCAGGAGTATCAGACGATCAAACTGTTCAAGAAATAAAACAAGCAAAAAAATCTCTCCAACCTTCGATTACCAAGCAAGTCAATGAAGCCGCACCGGAATCACTTTGATAACAAAATTCAATATTCTTAAGTTAAAAAACACCCCCGCTCATTTTGAGTGGGGGTGTTTTTCGTACTCATCAAAGTTAATTACTCCTGATCAAACTATCTTTAATTGCTACTTGAGCCGTATCACAAGGATTATCTAATAAATATTTTTCAACGATTTCCGATGAATCAATTTTTTCTATCAATCCTTTTATTAATTTAAAAAAAATTACATCCTCTGCCTTATCTAGTTGGGTCAAAAAAGGAATTCTCTCCATATAATCAAAGTATTCGTCGATTTCGCTTTGAGAAAAACCCTGCGCTCGAAAATAACTGCAAAACAAATTATTGATTGAAATATATCTATGTAAGATATCATTTAATTTCTCTTTTTTTCCCGGATTGTCGCCGTACAATTGATTGATTTGTTCTTTAAAAGACCAAGTTTTTTCATCGGAAAAAAAGAAACCAAAAAATTTTTGGAATAAAACACGTTCAGTCGAATTGAAAAGAGAAGATTTCTTTTTGATCTTATGATTAAATTTTGTTTCTTGGTATAGCTGAATAAAATCAAGCAATTTATAGGTAAAATCCAATTTTTGTTTTTTCTCAAGTATCTCTCTGATTTTTTGCTTGCTGACAGCAAAAAAATCCGGTCCAAAATCAGTTGAGTCAAAATCTCTTTTTAAAATTGTAGCATCAGTTACTCCAAAGGCATTTTGAAAAATATTCACAAAAATCGCGTGGTCAGTTGTGTCTTGTTGCTCCTTGTTTTTTTCTATGCGACTCTCCCTAAGGATTTGGGAAAAATCACCGCTTAAACTAGATATTGACATAGTATAATAATTAATTGGTTCTATAGTATGTTTTGATAGATAATACTATTTATACCAGAAATGTCAATATTCGTATCAAAAAAGTATTGACCGATTGATTATATTAATCAACAATGCTCCTGTATTTAAAATATTTTTATGAACGAAAAAATCACTCCAATCTGGAAAAACCACCCTGAAAGACAATCTTCAATTGAAAACAAACTGATAGACAAAACAAATAATTCTGAAACATCCGAAAAAAAACCTGAAAAAGAAATATTTCATTTTTACTTTTCATTATCAGAAGAAAACCATATCATTGACTACGAAAAAATTGAACAAGAAATTGTCAATCACGATAATTTTTCCGGTCATAAATTGATATTTTTTAAGGTTAACCCATATCAGGCATTTCCGAACTACAAAGCAGTAATTTCTTATACCAATCGTTTCCGTAAAAAAGTTGGAGTATATGAAATAGTAGTTGGGCACAACAATAATTGGAAATATTTATCTAAACAGTAATTTGAGGTCAAAAAATATTGAAAAAAATAAAAACAAATGTTACAATAAACAGATTTATAATAAAAAAACAAAAAAATGCCCCTATCTATAGAAGAGAAAAAAAACACCGATAACACTTCCCGGCCAGAAACCGGAAGTATGTCATATAATCTATATGGGGAAGAAAAGGATATTTCAGGAGCAATAGATAATAATCCAATCGATTTTTTTCAATATTATAAAAGCATATTTGAGATAGAAACCGGGCAAACATTTGATGACCAATTATGGCTGAAAAAAACCAAAGAAATAAAATACGCGTATAATTTAATCCAAAAAAATATAAATTTAGATGTTAAACAATCGGAAATTAATAACCTCTTTCTCAAGACAGCAGGCGAAATAAAGGAAATTTTTCATCTGGAAACATACGACCGCAACCAAAATATTCCATTGGGTGTTTCTGAAATAATGAATAGATTTGATCGGTTAAAAATACCTGAAAAATCTCACCTTTTGTATTGTCGAGATTTTATGAAAGATATATTCTCTGCCTCCAATATTATTGTAGATAAATATGGAAGCAATCATCCCTTTCGTCGAGCTACTAGATCAATCATTAACCACTGCTTGCCCGATATCAAATACATTGATCCAGCAACTGGTCTGGATATTAGTTTGGACAATTATTTTGACGAAAGAAATAGAATTGATTCGGGTTTGGCCCGTTCTAATCCAAATTTTTTAAAATCAATACTAGAAGGAGATCCAAAACTGATAAATAATCCCGAATATTCCAAATATCTTAATGCTCTTGCCAACATCTTGAAAAAAATTAACCAGTCCTATGACATAGGTTATATTCAGACATTAACTGTTGAATTTTCCCAATCGCATCACAACGAATTGACCACCAAAGAACCGGAAAAAAGGCATGAAATGAAAGAAAATGAATTAGGTAAAATTGATGAGATTATGAATTATCTTTGTTCTAGTCATGATTTAAAAGAATTTACCCTCGCCAACAAGGAAAAACTGAATGGTATTATTCATATGATAAATCAGAAACACAGTATTATCGGTCCTAGTGACAAAATTTTCAGTCCAATATCAACGACATTCAATAAAGACAACCCGTTGATAAGTAAGGAAATAATTGAAAAGATCATTGGTGAAATTAGTTTTTCTGAATTAAATCAAAAAGTTGGTGAATTTCAAGGGGTAATCAAATCATTTGTTTCCGAACTTGATCCAAATTCTGACCTCAAATTTATTGATTTGCCGGCAAAGAATCCAAATGAAAAAGCAGAAATTGTTTCTGAACTTGCTCAATTGCAAAAAAACATCGATCAAGAATTTTCTCAAGATGATATAACCGCAAAAAAAGTAAAATATATTTTACTTTATGATTATATTTTGCTTAAATTTACCGATTCTTTGAACAAGTCTTCTGAATTTAATCAAGAACAAACCATTCAACCTGAAGAAATTTTTTCACACGAAACTGTTGATTCGGAAAAACTAGCCGCCTAATCAATCGTTTCCACCATCTCCCGCCACTTCTCCGCATATTCTCCTCTCTTTCCCTCCGGATGGAATTTCAAAATATTTTTTGAAGCCATGGCTCCGTCGATATTGTCGACTGGGGTCTTTTTTTTGATCTTTTTCAGTTGTGATTTTTCCAGAAACATTTCTACCAAATCACCAAGCCAACCGGACAATATTATTTCCCCCAACTTACCCCACCAATTTGGCTTATCAGTGTTCAATAGAGGATTGATCATCTTGGTATTGGGAATAAATTTTTCCACCCATTTATTTTTCCGCCAGAAATTCTCCGCCACTTTCATATCGGTCCCATAAATCGGCCGAAGCCATTTGAGCCAGTACATTAGATAAATATCATTTTCGTCTATCAACAGTTTTCGAAAATTTATGTAATTTTCGGTAACGTAAAAACTCAGACAAAACCGGTTGGCGACGTTTTTGCCGTGCCGCCATTTTCCCAAAAGAAACATCCAGCCAGTCAAAATAACCCGTGTAGTAAACAAGCGGTTCTTTTTGGTTATCACCAGCAAATCAATATCCCCATTTTCTTTGGCGTTACTAAACCCCAATGTATTACTCACTCCCACCAGCTTAATAAACGGCACGAGCCGAAAAACCCAGCGATATTTCTCCACCATCCGCCATTTGTGGTAGGAAAATAAATATCTCTTTTTTCTTATATTAAACAGCTCTCCCCGCCCTGCCAGACAATAAAAACCATCGGCAAAATCTATTTTATTTTCTTCGCGCAAAACATCAATTGTTTTCAAACAATCATTTAAATCGCATTTAACCCCCCACAAATTGTCAAAAATTTCCATATTGGTCAGCGGAAATTCAAACAAATCATAGAAAGCCAAGGTGGCGAGGATGGAGTTTTTGATGGGGGTTATCAAGTTTAAAAGTTATCAAGTTATAAAGTGAGAACGTTTTAACGTATAAACGTATGAACGTTCATGCATTTATACGTTTATACTTTTATATATTCTTTCTTAAAACCTTAATAAGACATGCGATCATTGAAGAAATTTTCTCGCACTTATCTTTGATTATTACAAAATCATTAGTTTTAATATATAACAATTTGTTGGCAAGATATAATTGTGTTTTAAGCTCCGAGCATGAACCCTTCGATATGTACAAAAATCTTACAAACTCTTTCTTGGTCCCTCTTTCAAAACCTTCTGCAATATTACTTGGGATAGATACTGCTGCTCTTTGCATTTGTTGTATTAGTCCATAATCATTTCTAAATAAATACTTATTATTAGTTTGTTGATAAATCACTTCAACCAAAATCATACTTTCTTGCCATACTTTTATCTCTTCTACTTTTTTAAAAAAATTCATATTATATTCTATTTACATTCTTGCTTTTATGCCCTTTACAAATTCAAACTAAATAATATCATTTGTTTATTAAAAAAAAATTAAGTAAAATTGAATCTAGGAGCGTATAGACGTGCAAACGTAAGAAAGTAAAAACGTTCCCACGTTCATACTTTCCCACTTTCCCTCCTTATAACTTTATAACTATATAATTACTTCATGACCATCCTCGTTACCGGATCAGCCGGATTTATCGGCTTTCATACTACTCTAAAACTGTTACAAAACGGGGAAAATGTTATTGGTCTGGACAATTTCAATGATTATTATGATCCGGCGCTCAAAGAAGCGCGCAATCAGATCTTGGAAAAAAATCCAAACTATAAATTATACCGTGGAGATCTCGCTGATTTGAACTTTCTCAAGAAAGTACTGGATGAAAATAATATTGAGAAAATATGTCATCTGGCCGCACAAGCGGGCGTCAGATATAGTCTGACCAATCCACATGTTTATTCCCAAGCCAACTTAACCGGATTCGTCAATTTGCTCGAAGAGGCAAAAAATCATGGGATTAAAAATTTCATCTATGCTTCAAGTAGCAGTGTGTACGGAAATAACTCTAAAGTGCCGTTTTCCGTTACCGACTCAGTCGATCGGCCAATTTCGCTTTATGCTGCTTCCAAAAAGGCCAATGAACTCATAGCTTACACTTACCACCACCTTTACAATCTCAACTGTACCGGCCTACGTTTCTTTACCGTTTATGGTCCCTGGGGACGTCCCGATATGGCCTATTTTTCCTTTACTCGCGATATTCTCGATCAAAAACCAATCAAAGTTTTTAATCATGGGCAGTTGCAACGCGATTTTACCTATATCGATGACATTGTCGCCGGTATTTTAGCCAGTCTCAATCATTGTTATCCTTACGAAATTTTCAATCTAGGCAACAATAAACCAGTCGAGCTCGGTCGTTTTATCTCAATTATTGAAAAGGAACTGGGCCAAGAAGCACTTAAAGAATATCTTCCCATGCAACCCGGAGACGTATTAATGACTTGTGCAGATATCGATTATTCCCAGGAAAAACTAGGATACAACCCAAAAACTACCATTGAAGAAGGTATAAAGAAATTTGTTAATTGGTATAAAGAGTATTATTTACTAGATTTTAAACCTGAATATAAAATACAAAATCCAGAACTGAGGCAATTGATTCGTCAAGTAAGTGTACAAATTATTAATATTTTCAAAAACTCCCCTCCCGTTTTCCAGAATAAAATTCAAGAAAAATGTTTAGAGCTGGCAACTAACATGGTTAAATCAAATACTGATCCTTATCTTGTTCCTGAAATATGTCAAGAAATAGAATCTACCCTAGACATTGCAGTTGACCTATCTTTTATCTCAATCGACGACCACTATTCTATTTCTCAACAGTTAAAAAACATCAGCCATCTGTCAGAAAAATAATTTAAATTGAATATCCAATTTTTGCCAAAGAAAAAAGCCGGGTCTAGTAAACGACCCGGCTCTAATTTTTTAGGCGGAGTGGCGCCTTTAATTTTATTAAATTTTTTAAAAACTACTGCGGCATTACGCCGCTTTTTAAAAATTCAGTATCGAATCCAGCCTGAGAGAGCAAAAAGTCTTGTCTCTCTTTTTTAGAGCGCATCTTCTGAAGATGTCGCTCCAAAAGTTCTGGATCTGTGGGGAGGATGTACTCACCACCCACACCATCAGGAACAACAACGGCAAGACAGGGGCCGAACTCTTGGGTCAGACGGGCAAGAGGAATCACTTCCTCAACGCCCTGAATCCTCTTGAACTCTGCTTTCTTAAAAGTTTCACTTTCTTCAGATGTTAATTTTTTCGCCAGGAAGTCAAAGCCACCGAGAGAAAGAAGAGCCAAGTTATCCCATAAAAGGAAGGTGTTTGCCAAACGGCCTTCCTTTATTGATTCTGTCAATTCATTAATTGCCAAGCCTACGGCTTTGGCACCAGAATCGAATTTTTCGATCATCTTTTCTATTATCCCAGGCGTCATATAGGAGTGGACGTCTGGTGACATGATTAGGCTGTAATCGATTCCATTGCGAAGTTGTTTTGCTACTCCGTAATTTAGAATCCCACAAAATAAGTCAAAGTTTTTGACTTCTTCTATTTCCACGCATTCAAATTCTGCAAGGGCTTCTTTCATTGCTGGGACCGTTTTTCCGCAGTCGGAATCCTTGAACCTCGGACTAGACCAGACTAAAATATCAGTCCTGGAAAAAACTTTTTCGCCGCCTACTTCAACTGCCAGCACCTTCTTAACTGTCTCCTGGACCATCTTTACTCTTTTTTCCACGTCCTGTTCTTTCGTGGCGTATGTACGGAGAATTACTCCGTATTTTTTGTTTTTACTACACATTTAAAATTCCCCCTTGTTTTTTGTTACACCCTTCGGCAGAAAAGATTTACCGAAAGGTATCAAAACATGAAAACACTCTGCGACCACTCCCGCTCATGTTTTCATTTTTAATCTTTATTTTTTTAACGAACAAAAAACTCCAGCTTTCAATAAATAACCAATACAAAAACTCGCAATTGATTACTTATCGCTGGAGGTTTTTTGACAACAAAATTACTACAAAATACTTTTGTAATTTCTACTCATTGCCAAAAAACTTCCAGCAAGCAAGTAAAAATTACAACGTACTATCGATTAAACCATTTTTTAACAAAGATGGTTTTTTATTAACTGAATCCAACATGGCGGCCTGTCTCTTCAACTTGGTCGCCATCTTGGCAATATGTCGTAAATATAATTTAGAATCGGTTTTAGGATCAGGTATCTGATATTTTTTCAACCCTTCTCCTGCCGGACTAACCGAAGCCAGACATTTACCGTATATCTCAACCAACCTTACTAAAGGAATAATTTCTTCCGTCCCGGCCAATTGGTAAAAAACTTTTCCGTGTTTCTCGTGATGACCTTCCACGTATGCGTGTTGCGGAGATGTATTTTCCTCATTTCCTTTGTTGGGTGGAAGTTTAGCGGCATGCAAATCAAAACCGCCGATACTCATCAGTGAGACATTGTGCCAGCAGCAAAAAGTATTGGCCAAACGACCTTCTTGAACAAATGGCGCCAATTCGTCCACTTCCACTCCGATCGCTCTGGCTTTATCGTCGATCGCTTGCAATATTCTTTCTATTGTTTCCTGATTGAGATACGACTCCGCCTCCGAAGACATGATAAATGAGTAATCGACTCGATCACGCAGTTGTTTGGCGATGCCATAGTTTAACAAAGTGCAATACAGATCACCATTTTTTACTTCGGAAACAAAAACTTTTTTCTGCTTGTATAAAGCATCTCTTAAGGTTCTAGTCGTCAAACCGCAATCAGCGTCATCAAATCGATCATCGGCCCACACCAAAACATCGATCCTGGAAAAAAAAGATCGATCACCTTGTTCTAAATTCAATTTTTCGGCTTTCTTTATCGTTTCGATAACCTGCTCAACCCGCTTGATTACATCATCGGGTTTTGTAGCAAAAGTACGCAGTATCAATCCGAAGCGTTTATTCTGTGCATTTTTCATTATTGATCCTTGGTAGTCTCCAAATTGTCAGTTAAATAATTTAGAGAATTAGATTAATAAAAATATAATTACAAACCCAATTATAAACATGGCAAATTTCTTGTCAACGACATTTTTATTTTTTTATGATTAAAAAAATTTGTGAAGCATAGGTAAAGTTTAAAAATCAATATAATTAGAGTGATATAATAAAATCTAATATTATTAGTCTTTCCTTCATTATTTTTGGATAAATATTTTTTCAAATGAAATTATCAATCACCGGCAGTCGCGGGATGTTGGCGACTGATTTAAAAAATATCGCGAGCCAAGCAGGTCATGAGACGATTGGCTGGGACGTTGATGAATTGGATATCACCAATCAAAGTCAAGTTCAAACAAAAATTGATGAAATAAAACCAGAAGTCATCATCAACTGCGCCGCCTACACCGCCGTCGATCAGGCCGAAACCGAACGGGAAAAATGCCGCACCATCAATGTCGATGGCGTAAAAAACTTGGTCAATATTTGCCTTGCGCAGGATATTATTTTGATCCAAATCAGTACTGATTATGTCTTTAACGGTCAAAAAGCCAGTTACAACGAAGATGACCCCAAAGACCCAATCAATTTTTACGGTCAAACCAAAGCCGAAGCTGAAGAATATATTATTAAAAAATTAAGAAAATATTATCTCGTCCGTACCTCCTGGCTTTATGGCAAAAATGGTAAAAATTTCGTAGAAACCATTAGCAAATTGTGCGCCGAAAAACCGGAAATAAAAGTAGTCAACGACCAAATCGGCCGCCCTACATTTACAGGTGATCTCTCCCGGGGAATTTTAAATTTATTGAAAAATAAAAAAGAATTTGGCGTTTATCACCTCACCAACGACGGCCAGTGTAGTTGGTTCGAATTTGCCCAAGAAATCGCCCGTTTGCAAAACTCGCCCTGCCAAATCTTACCCTGCACAACCGCCGAATTTCCAAGACCAGCCAAAAGACCGCGGTATTCGGTATTGAATAATAAAAAAACGGACAAACTGAGAGAGTGGAAAGATGCATTGAAAGAATATTTGAGGAAATAAATTTCCAATTTTCAATTTCCAGTTTCCAAAAAAGGCTCAATTTCCAATTTCCAAACAAAAAGATGTCATTCTGGAGCCGAAAGCGTAATCGCGCTTCGACGTCCTTAGATCCAGAAAGATAATGTTCGTGTATTTGATATTTTCATTAAAGGGTTATTTCTTTGTGTCTGGATCCTGGATATTGGAGCGGATTACCTTCCAGCTCCAGGATGACACAGTACGTTGAATTCACTGGAAATTGGTCATTTCCGCCAGAGGCGGATCAGCCTTGGGCTGAGGAAATTTTTTGAAAATTGGAAATTGCCAGCAGCAGTTCGGTCCCGTGAGGGAAAAATTGGAAATTTATTTACGTAAACTTTTTGCAAAATATATGAAAATTCAAAAAACCTCAATTACCGACCTAATAATTCTCCAGCCCGACGTCTTCGCCGACGAACGTGGATATTTTCAGGAAACATACAATCAGACGAAATATCGCGAATTGGGTCTGCCTGACTTTGTCCAAGACAATGAATCCATGTCGCAAAAAGGAGTTTTAAGGGGATTGCATTTGCAATTGCCACCGCACGGCCAGGGCAAATTGGTTCGCGTGATTACCGGGGAAGTTCTGGATGTTGCTGTCGATTGCCGCCCGAACTCGCCGACGGTTGGCCAACATTTTTCAATTATCTTGAATGGCGAAAATAAAACCCAATTTTACATCCCACCCGGTTTCGCCCACGGTTTCGCTGTGTTGAGTGAGAAAGCGATATTTAGTTACAAGTGCACCGCTTTTTGGAATAAAGAAGCCGAACGAGGAATTGTTTTCAACGACCAAGATCTCAACATTGATTGGAAAATAGACAATCCGATTTTGTCGGGCAAAGATAGGAAAAATAGAAGTTTTAAGCAGTTAATGGAAGAAGTTGGATTGTAAGAAGCTCAACAGCCGGCTTTTAATTTCCAATTTCGGCTTAAGTTAATAAATTATGTGGTTAAATATCCTGTAAACTGTTAATCTGAAAGTGTTTTAGTCTGATATTTTAACTAAGATGATTAAAAAGATGTCCTAAGTGTTTGCAAACTACAGTTAGAAAAGATGGTCAGAAGATATTTAACTACCAAATCTAAATCACTAGCTAAAAAAGAACTATATGAATTATCCAAAGGGATTAGAGAATTTAATCAAGAATCTTTCAAACAGGAATTAATGAATTGGCAGAGTAAATGGA
>JBMORM010000015.1:0-1279 GCA_049322675.1 Patescibacteria group bacterium
TTCGGTGGTTTTTACAATTTATTGCTTTTTTTCCTTTTCCATTCATCTGCAATTTCTTGAAAAGAAAACCCTTGAAAACGGAGATCTTGGCAGAATTTATTGTATTCGGAGATTTTTTTTGGCTTCTTTTCAATTTCTTCTGAAATCTCTTCGACCTTATTCAAAATTGCGGAAAGTTCGATAACCTCAATTCTTTTTGGACAATTGCCCCAATTGTGCCGCCAACAAATAATCACATCAATCTTGTCAGGATCATGCTTATGAACAAGAAAATTTTTGCTTTCAAATTCAAACTCAATTCTTATTTCTTCAAATCTTCCTTTCCCAATTTCTCGCCGGGCAATGCAATCCGGATAGCCAGCCTGAATCGATTCAATCTTGAAATCAAATGCAGAGTGAAGCACCCCAAACAGGTAAACAACCCCCAACTCATTTGTAGGAGCACAGGATAAAGATTTGAAATTAATTTTTGCGCCATAGATTCGCTTTTTCATAGTTTCTCCAACTTTCGGTTGGGAAACTCATTTTTTAGAAAAGCGTCTATCTTCTTAAAAACCTTTTGAGAGCAAGCATGTTCGATTGAAAACAGCAAACCGTTGCTCATTTTGACTTCGAATAAACATGCCGTGAAATTGTATCCCTTTAGATCAGCTCCGCCATCAAAATCCTTACCATCGAACCATTCAATTGTTGGCTTACTTGAAAATTCATAATCTTGGGAGATCGAAAAATAAGGTTTAGAAATAGAATTTAGTTCATCACTTTGGTTTTCGGTAATTTCTTCATTGAAGATAATCTGAATGATATCCCCGCCGTTTTCCTCTTGGTAGGAAACTTCGTTGGCCTTGAAGGAAATTTTGTGATTAACCATTTTCTTCCTTTCTGGATTTATTTTTTTTTTCCACTGAACGATAAGTCGTGACCGGACGCCGAGCGTCGCCATCGGCAAGCGAGGGAATCGGAGCTGGCGCAAAAGTTGCGATTTTTCGCAACAGCTTCGACGTTCCGCGTCGACGCATGGTTATGCTTGATTTTAGGTTAATTCTTTGCATTTTGCAATTTCGTCTTTTTTCGATTTTTTCTTTTTGGTCTTTGTCCTGGCAACTTTTAATTTTTTATTTGATTTTTAAACTTATTCGCAGCCAACAGCGAGGCCATTTGGGCGCAAAAATTGCTCTTCAGCAATTTTTGTGACCGCCTCGGCACTTACCGTAAAGCAGCTTGGCTGGTTATTTTTGGCTGTTTTTTTCTCTCTTTTTGTCCTCATTTTAGCATAACG
>JBMORM010000016.1:0-1204 GCA_049322675.1 Patescibacteria group bacterium
AGTAGGTTTGATAAATTTTATTATGTATTTGTTATTTAGATTTGAGGATAATAAAAATGGTAAAGTGGTTGACAGTAGGTGTCAGATAAATAAAAATTGAATAGTAGGATAAAGTTTTTTTGGGCCGTTGGCTCAGTTGGTAGAGCGCTTCCATGGCATGGAAGAGGTCACCGGTTCGACTCCGGTACGGTCCATTTTTTAAGACGTCAAGATATGATGTCTTTTTTTTGATAAAAAATTGATTATTTGATTAAATGTAAGTATGTATCTAAAAAAAATAACTATGCGGTTCTTTATAAAGTTTGTTTTGTCATTTTTTCTAATTGCCAATATTTTGTTTGGTGTTGTTTTGGCTTTTAATATTCCTAAAGCCGAAGGATATGTTTTGGATCAGGCACAGGTGTTTTCTGATGCTGAAGAATCAGCTTTGGAGAGCCAAATAAAGGAGTTGGATTTGTCTAGAACGGTTGAGGTTGGTGTACTGACAGTAAAAACTTTGGATGGAGAAGATGTGGCAACGGTGGCGGTGGATGTGGCCAACAAATGGGGGGTGGGAAAGAAGGATGTGGATAATGGAGTAATGATTCTGATTGCTGTGGACGATAGAGATTGGTTTATTGCAAGTGGTTACGGGGTGGAAGGGGTTTTGCCGGATGCGATTTTGAAACGGATTGGCGAAAAGGATTTTCCGGCCAATTTTCGAAGCGGAAATTATTATCAGGGAATAATAGATGTTTTATCTGATATGGAGGGATATTTGGCGGGGGATGAGAGTGTGGTTTCTGGTTTGGGTGAGGGGCAAAGTGATAATATGGATGGAGAATTGAGTAGTTGGCAGATTTGGTATCTGATAATACTGTTTTTTGTAATTTTTGTTAAAGCTTTTGGATTGATGAAGGATAAGGGTTTTTGGTGGAAGATGCTGGTGGTTAATTTTGTATTTTTGATAGCAAATCTTGTTGTATTGGGTATGTCGTTTGCGATAATTATGGCTTTTATTTCTGTTTTTCTGGATATATTGATTTTTGCGGCAGCCAATTCAAAAGGTGGTGGAGGCAGTTCGTCTTATTCTGGGGGAAGTAGTGGTTGGTCATCGGGAGGAGGAAGTAGTTTTGGTGGGGGAGGCAGTAGTTTCGGAGGTGGAAGTTTTGGAGGAGGGGGTTCAGGGGGAAAATGGTAGATATTTTTTTGTTAAATTTTATAT
>JBMORM010000017.1:0-68682 GCA_049322675.1 Patescibacteria group bacterium
ATTCTTATATTGGTTATTGGGAAATAGGAAATTTTTTAGTGATTAATTGTATAAAAAATTAATGACAATATAGTATTTGCATTAATGGTAAAAGATGTCTTATATATACAAAGGATTAAATAAGAAAGTCTTTCCTGCACACACTTTATTTTTAGCGGAAGTTGCTGAAAGAGCTGGTTATGAAGTGGAGTGGATTGATCGGTGGACCGGGTATTTGTTGAAAATTGACGATCAGCTTTTTGGTTATGGTCATTTTCCCAAGTTTCCGTTAAATAGTGCGGCGGCGCGGGCTTTGTGCAAGGATAAAGTTTTTAGTTATCAGTTGTTGGAAAAGAATGGCTTGGTTGTTCCGGATGGTGATTATTTTATTAAATATGATGAGAGATATATTGATAATAGTTGCGGCAAGGGAAAAAATGAGGCGATAGAATATGCCAAAAAGTTGGGATTTCCGGTGTTTGTGAAGCCCAATCGGATGGCGATGGGTATTCATTGTCAGGTGGTAAATGCGGCTGAGGAATTGGAAAAAGTTATTGATGAAGTATTTTTGGATGACCATATCGTGATTGTACAAAAAATAGTTAAAAAGCCGGAGTATCGGTTGGTGGTTTTGGATGGGGAAATAATCTTGGGATATCGTAAAATGATGCCGACCGTGACAGGTGATGGTCAAGCGACAGTTGATGTGTTGGTGGAGCGTTTGAAAAAAGATGTCTCCAAGTTGGCGATCGATTGGGATTGGCTAAAAAAGAATGGCTGGAAAAAATCCGATATTGTACCGGTTGGCAAGGAGATTTTGTTGCGTGATAATGCTAATCTGAGTACCGGGGGAGTGATTTCGGAGGTGTTGGAAAAAATTCCGGATGATTTAAAAAAATATGTTGCAAAGATTACCAAATTATTTAAAGTGCGATTGGCTGGTATTGATTTGATGGCAGATGATTTGTCGGATAGTCAAACTTTTGTAGTTATCGAGATCAATGCTGATCCTGGTTTTGAAGCCTATATGCAATATGACAAAAATCGAGTAAAAGAAATTTATAAGAAAATATTAATTAAATGTTTGGAGTAAATAATGAAAGGGATTGTGATGGCGGCGGGGAAAGGAACTCGACTGTATCCGTTGACGAAAGTGTTGTCCAAAGAAATGTTGCCGGTTTACAACAAGCCGATGATATATTATCCGATTGAAACTTTGGTTGGTGGTGGTATCAGTGAAATTTTATTGATTGTTTCGGAAGAATATTTGGATCAGTATAAAAAGTTATTGGGAGACGGAAGTGAACTGGGAGTAAAGTTTTCCTACGAGGTTCAGGTGGAAAGACGGGGTACGGCCGATGCTTTGTTGATCGGGGAAAAATTTTTGGCCGGTGATGATGTGACGATTATTTTTGGGGATTGTATTGTGGAGCATGATTTTTCCAGACAAATCAGGGAATTCAATGGAGGAGGGACGGTTTATGTTAAAGCCGTTGAGGATCCCAATCGATTTGGAATTTTTGAATTTGATGAATCCGGGAAAGTTATTTCCATTGAGGAAAAGCCGGATGAGCCAAAAAGTGATTATGCTTGGGTGGGGGTGGTGAGTTACGATTCGCGGGCGATCGATTTTGCCAAAGAAGTCACTTTGTCCAAACGAGGCGAGTTGGAAATAACTGATGTTCATCGCAGATATTTGGAAATGGGTGAACTGAAAGTAAATGTTATTGAAGGTTTGTGGGAAGATGCGGGAACGTTTGAAAGTTTGCTTAGGGCTAATAATTTTATGGCAGAAAGAGCGAAAAAAAGTAGTTAAAATATTATTTTGTTATTGTGCGAGCTTTGATTGGAAAATTTGCGGATTGAGCAAATAATATTCTTGAAGTATAATGTTTAGTGTATGACCCTGGAGGGTTGGCCGAGTCCGGTTGATGGCAGCGGCTTGCTAAGCCGTACTAGGGGGTAAACCCCTAGCGGAGGTTCGAATCCTCCACCCTCCGTTGAAAATAAAAACACGCTTTGTGAGCGTGTTTTTTTTGATTTATTTTTGATGAAAAAAATGAAAGAAAAAAAAATTAAGAACGTATTATTTTATAACGAGTAGAATAAAAATCATTTATGTTAGTTAATAAAATAGATCTTAGTTTTTGGAAAGTAATATATGTTTTGATCGGGGTAATGGTATTTCTGTTGTATTTGTATATACATAATAATATTGCGAGGCAACTGGTAATCAATGAAGTGGCATTTTCTCAGAAGGATGGGGTGGATTGGATTGAGATCTATAATCCGACTATGAATAATTGGTCATTAAAGGGAATGTATATTAGTGACAAGTCGGATGAGTTTAGTAAATATCAAATTGATCAGGATATAGTGGTGCCGAGTAAAGGATGGGTGGTGTTGTATGGCGAGGGTTATATTGGGGCGGCGACTGAACAGACGGCGATAATGAATTTTCGAATTGCCAATGGAGAAACGATATATTTGGTGGATAAAAATGGGATGAGCGTGATTGATTCTATGACGGTAGTTGCTGGGGATGATGTTCAGGCTGGGATGAGTATAGGACGTTTTCCGGATGGGGGGAAAGATATATTTTTAATGAGTCAGCCAACTTTGGGAACGGCAAACAAGAAAGATAATTTATTGAATATTAAATTTTTATGAATAATGAATTGCAAGTAAAAAGACACGAAATAAAATATTATATCAATCGGGCGGATTATGAGTATAGCCGAGCATTGTTGAAACAGTTGATGCAATTGGATGGTCACCAAAAAAAGGACAGAGGGTATTTTATCCGGAGTTTATATTTTGATGATGTATGGGATAGTTCGGTGGAAGAAAAGTTGGCCGGGGTAGAAAAGAGGGATAAATATCGATTGCGAATTTATGATTTTAATCAGGATTGGGTAAAACTGGAGCGAAAAAGAAAAGAAGGAAATTTTGTAGCTAAAAACACAGTGGTGATTACTAGGCAGGAGGCGGAGAGGATGATTGAAGGAGATTATAGTTTTTTGTATGGTTATCAGACGAAGGCGGCTAGATCGATTTTATTCAATTTGAAAAGAAAATTATTTCGTCCGGTGGTAATTGTGGATTATGTCAGAGATGCTTATAAATTGGATTACAACGATATAAGGATTACTTTTGATCAATATTTACGTTGCAATGATCGGGAATTGGATTTGTTTCGGAGTGATTTGCCGACCTGGCCTTTACAAAGAGACGAAACCGTTATTTTGGAAATTAAATTCAATCATTGTTTGCCATCTTGGTTTCCGACGATGTTTAGATTGGATAGTGCGACGGCGGTGGCGATTAGTAAATATTGTCAAAGTCGGATAGGGGTGAGGGAATATTATTTTGATTAAATATTATAGTTTATTTGTTAATTATTTTTTATGAACGGAGTTGATTTAAGCCAATTATTGGATATTGATAAGTTGTTATTGTCTTCGGCATTGAGTCCGTTACAGATTTTATTGTCGTTGTCGATTACTTTTCTGATGTCGATTTTTATTTATTGTGTATATAAAAAGACATATAACGGAGTATTGTATTCCAAGAATTTTAATTTGACGTTGATCATGACGGCTTTAATAGTCAATGCGATTGTGATTGGTATTAGTGGGAATATTATTTTGTCTTTAGGGATGGTGGGGGCATTGTCGATTATTCGTTTTCGGACGGCGATCAAAGATCCGAAAGATACGGCTTTTCTGTTTTGGGCGATTACTATTGGGGTGATTAATGGCGTTTCCTATTATGAGTTGTCATTGATAGCTAGTTTGTTTGTGGCAATTGTTTTGTTTTTTTTGTCAAAGAAAGGCATTAGTGAACCGTCGTATATGTTGATTTTGAAGTATCGAGATGAGGCATATGAAAATTTAGAACCATTATTGAATCGATATTTTAGTAAGTATTTGATACGGAGTGATAGTAATACTGATCAGTATGTGGAAAAAGTGATTGAAGTGAGGTTAAAACCAAAATTGCGAGAGGAAGCACTGAAAGACATTCGAGGAGTCAAAGGATTGGAAAGTTGTGTTTTATTGAGTAATAATGGTGAATTTGCCGAGTAAATATAAATATTTGTTTAATTATTTTAGAGAAAAAAAATGAAAAGAAAAATATTAATTTTTAGTTTGGTCGGTTTGGTTGTTTTGTTGTTGGTGGGAGGAATGGTTTATATGGCAGGTGGCTTCAATGCCAAGGTTGATAATCAAAAAATACAAGAAATTTCAACCAATAATAATCAGGAGACTGATTTGACTGATCATGAAGAGGCGACGGATTATATATGGAGTGATAGTGAGGTAAAAAAAATCAGTTTGAATGCGGAAAAGATCACTACTAATGCCAATGGAGTAGTGGTTGATGGCCAGGTGGCAACTATCAAATCAGCCGGGACGTATCAGTTGCAAGGTGATTTGACCGATGGACAAATTGTAGTTGATACCGATGAAGAAGAAGTTGTTAGAATTATTTTGGCTGGAGCGAAGATTAGTTGTTCTGATGGTTCGGCGATTTTGGTAAAAAAAGCAAAAAAAGTAATAGTAGTAGCGGCGGATGGTTCAGAAAATGTTTTATCTGACGGATCAACATATGCTACCAGTGGAAATAGTGATGAAGATCAGCCAAATGCTGCTTTGTATAGTACAGCTGATTTGACTTTATATGGTTTGGGAGAAGGAAAATTGGTGATCAATGGCAATTATAATGATGGCATAGCTAGCAAGGATGGTTTGGTATTACGAAATATTTCGGTGGAGGTAGAGGCGGTGGATGATGGGATTAGGGGTAAAGATTATGTTGCAGTAAAAAACGCGGATATTTCGGTGGAGGTGGGTGGTGATGGTGTAAAGTCGGACAATGAAGAGAATGATCAAAAGGGGAATATTATTTTTTATTCCGGAGTGGCGAAAGTAGTAGCTGGAAAAGATGGGTTGTCGGCTGCTAATTTACTGGAGATAAAAGATGGACAAATTGAAGTAACGACTGGCGGTGGTAGTAAAAATAGTTTGAAAAGTAATGATGAGTCGATGAAAGGGGTAAAAGCTGGAAAGACGGTAAGAATATATGGAGGAAATATAATTATTGATTCGGCTGATGATGCAATACATTCCAATGGTGTATTGGTGATCGACCAAGGAGAAATTGTTATTAGTTCTGGTGATGATGGTATTCATGCTGATGCTTCAATTGAGATCAACGGTGGGAATATCGATATTCAAAAATCATACGAAGGAATAGAGAGTGCGGTAATTACTTTTAATGATGGAACAACTAAAATTGTAGCGAGTGATGACGGGGTAAATGTAGCGGGAGGAAATGATGGTTCGGCGTTGGGTCGGATGGGGCAAGGTAGTTTTGATCAGGCAGAAGAAGGTTGTTATTTGTATATTAA
The DNA here is from genome assembly GCA_049322675.1 of Patescibacteria group bacterium. Lineage (GTDB taxonomy): Bacteria > Patescibacteriota > JAHJAL01 > JAHJAL01 > JAHJAL01 > DAIRGB01. The sequence goes on from JBMORM010000017.1 coordinate 5,393, forward strand.
TGGTGGTTATATTTATGCTAATGCTGGAGGAGATGGCTTGGATTCTAATGGTTCGGTGGTAATGACGGGAGGAACGGCAGTGGTGGATGGTCCGATCAACAATGGTAATGGTCCCTTGGATTATAACGGAACATTTGATATAAGTGGTGGATATCTTTTAGCGGTGGGTAGTTCGGGGATGGCACAAGCTCCGAGTGAATCATCTACTCAAAATTCAATTTTGGTTAACTTTGATACGATGCAGGCGGCAGGAACGTTAATTAATATACAAGATAGTAATGGTAATAATTTGTTGACGTATTCGCCGGCTAAACAATATCAATCGATTGTGTTTTCAGGATCGAAAATTGCACAAGGTGAGACTTATAGTTTGTATTTGGGTGGTAGTAGTACTGGCGAAAAAAATAATGGTTTGTATCAAAATGGTATATATACTCCGGGAGAATTGAATCAAACATTTTCGGTTGACGGAATAGTAACGAAGGTGGGGCAGGTGATGGCCGGTGGTCCGGGTGGTGGAATGGGGTTTGGAAGAGGAATGAATGATGCAACTACGACTCAAAATAATACTTTTTCTGTGGATTCTAATAATAGTAGTAGTGAAATAAATGATGGTCAATCAATGGGAAATATGCCGCCACCTCAAGGAGCTGGAAATATGCCAAGCGAGGGAATACCGCCAGATGGTATTGGTCCGCAAGATGCTAGAATGTCAAATGGTATTCCGTCAAGTGCAGTTGGTAACGAAAAAAATTAGTATCTGTGCATTTTTTATAAAAGGCTTCCGGATTATTTTTGGAAGTCTTTTTGTTTTGGGAAGAAAGTATTTGTCATATAATAAGATTGAATTGTTATATATTTTTCTATGCAACACATCAATATCGAAATCAAAGCGAAAACCAATCGACAAGATGAGATTAGAGAAATGTTGAAATCCAAGAAAGCGGATTTCAAGGGGGTGGACCATCAGGTAGATACTTATTATAATGTAAAATTTGGGCGGTTGAAATTGCGGGAAGGGGAAATTGAGAATTATTTGATTCATTATGATCGGGAGAATCAAGTCGGTCCCAAACAGTCAAATGTTATTTTGTACAAATCTGATCCAAAATCTTCTTTGAAAGAAATATTGGTAAAGTCCTTGGGGGTTTTGGTGGTGGTGGATAAAATGCGGGAAATATATTTTATCGATAATGTAAAATTTCATCTTGATCTAGTTCAAGACTTGGGGACTTTTATGGAAATAGAGGCGATTGATGAAACGGGAAATATTGGTAAAGAAAAACTCCAAGCTCAGTGCGAGGAGTTTATTGATTTGTTTCAAATAAAAAAAGAAGATTTGTTGGCTGAGTCTTATAGTGATTTGTTGTTGGGGAAAATTGATAGTTAACAATAATTATTTAATTGATTTTTTTAGAATATGCTAGGGTATCCGCCGCTACTACAACCAAAAGTATTTAAATTGGAAGTGGGTTCAAGGAGGTAATCACTGTTAAATAGGGATTTGTCTGATTGATTTTTGGTTCCATCGGTAATAACGTCTGTTGTCGTTTTTGTTGTAGAAAAGAAAGAAATTTCTATGTAGATTATTAATGACGAAACAAGAAACGTGATTGATATAATTTTGATGAATAGAAGCCAGTTGTCTGAGGCTGCTTTTCGGAGAAAAAACCAGAGAATAGCGAAGATAATTCCCCAGTAGAGGTAGGACATCCAGTAATTATTGTATGGGTTAGGTGATTGGCCCAGGGGTAAAAAATATATGTATTTTCCTAGAAATAATCCGAACAAAAGAGTGAGAGATATTGCGATATAAACATTATTGCTTGGATTAAAAATTTTATTTTTTTCTATAAGACTAATAATTAATTTGATTATAGCAATGATAATGATGACGTAAAAAACGATTGAGATAATAATTTGGAAGAATATATACATTAATGGTGGTTGAGGAAAGGAAATACAGGCCAAAGTGGTGAGCATTTTTTTATAAATATTAATTAATTATTTAAATTATATCATTGGTCAAACCGGCTGGCTTTTTTTATAATGGATTAAAAGCAAAATAATTATTGAGGTTTTAAAAAATGGAAAAAATTTTGGTGCGGCAGTCGGCGGCGGTTTTGGTGTCGCGGATAATTATGGTGGTAGTGGTTAGTAATTTGATGTTATTTTTTTCTTCGGTAATTACAGATTTGGCATTGAAAGATAATCGTATAATATTCTTGAATTTTATTGAGTATGATACTTTGGTGTTATTTTTGTTGTTGATTTTTCAATTGATTGTGTCATTGTTTGTTTGTTTGGCTTGGTATCGTAATTTTTATAAAGTCGATAATGGACAGATTATTTGGCATCGGGGAATTGTGTTTCCCAAGGAGACTATTTTTGTAATCAATCAGAGAATGGAATTTTCGGTCGAGGAGGGGTTTTGGGAAAAGTTGTTGGACTATGGAAGTATAAAAATCAAACTGGATGCCAAGGAGCAGTTTGTAATATTGGCTGTTTCTAATCCGCGTTATTTACTGGGAAAATTGCAAGAATGTCAGCAAAGCAATGAATTAACTCAATAGAAAAATATGTATCAGGTTGGGTTTTATTTTAAAAAATATACTTGGATGGTGGTATTGTTGGCGGTGGGAGTTGGTTTGTTTTGTCCTGGTTTTGGTTTGGTTTTTCAAAAATATGTTCCGTATTTGTTGATGTTGTTGATGTTTTTGGGTTGTTTAAATATGGATCTTGGCCGGTCGGTTAAACATTTGAAAAAAATTCGAAAGGTCTTGTTGTCTTTGTTTGTGGTTCATCTTGGTTCGGCATTGTTGGTATTGGCATTTCGTAGTTTTTTTTCTGATGAGATATTTTTGGGTTTGATAATTGCGGCGGCGGCGCCGGTGGGGGTCAGCGTTGTTTTTTTGTCCGATCTTTATGGTGGTAGCAAGCACAAATCTTTGGTAATCGCATTTTTGTCCAATATATTATGTCCGCTACTTTTCCCGTTTGTGGTACATTTGCTCGCAGGTCGGGTAATTGAGATTGACTGGATGAGTATTTTTTGGAAAACATTTATATTGGTAGTGATACCGGTGGGTTTGGCGATTTTGATGCAAAATACTATATTGAATAAAATTTTGAGTCGCAATGGAACATTTGTTTCGGTGGCCGCTTTGTTTTTTCTGGTGGTCGGAGTGATATCTCCGGTGAGTGCGGTAGTGATGGCCAATTTGGGTTTAGTTTGGTGGCTGATGGGATTTGTGGCGGTGTTGGTTTTGTTGAATTTTGGGGTGGGATTTTGGTTGGGTTCGGATTATAAAGCAAAGGTGACTTATGCGATTGTTTTGAGTTATAAAAATTTTTCGTTAGCAATGGTGATAGCTTTGTCGATGTTTGGTCCGATGGTGGCTTTGCCGGCGGTGGTTTATACTTTGGTGAATAATTTATTATTAATACCGTTGCAATTGGTGTTTGTAAAAGATAAACAAAAAAGATGAAAATAATTCGACCAAAACGTTTAATCAAAGGGGATAGAGTGGTAATCGTGGCTCCGGCTTCGCCATTTGATCCTGAAGAGATAAAATGTGGGATTGAAGTAATAGAAAAGAAAGGTTTGATACCGGTGTTGGGCGAAAATGTAAAAAATATGCGGACCAATCAACTATATGCTGCTGATATCAAGGAGAGGACGCGAGAACTCATGAAAGGTTTTTTGGATAAAAAGATTGCTGGTATTTTTGTTGCTGGGGGTGGTTTGGGATCGGAGGAGTTGTTGCCGTTTTTGGATTATGAAGTAATAAAAAAACATCCGAAAATTTTTATGGGTTTCAGCGATATTACGGCATTAAATAATGGAATTTTTGCTAAAACCGGTTTAGTAAATTTTAATGGTCCCTCAATCAGTATGACCAATAAAACGAAACATGCTCGAAAGATGGATATTATTAGTTTAAATGATGTATTGAACTTGTTGATGTCTGATGAAAAGTGGGAAGATAAATCTTTTTTACAAAATAAACAATTGGTGCGTTGTGTGTCGCCGGGTAAGGTGTCGGGCAGAGCGATTGGCGGGAATCTATCAACTTTTTGTGGATTGCTTGGAACAAAATATCTGCCGGATTGTAAGGATAAAATTATTTTCTTTGAGGATATTCATGAGGGAGGATACAATGTCGAGGTATTTTTAACTCAGCTAAAATTGGCGGGGATTTTGTCTCTGGCCAAAGGGGTGGTGTTTGGCGAGTTTATCGATGTAGAACGAAAAGTTGATCCGCTTGATCCCGATATTGAAGAAGTTATAGTAAGATTTTTTCAAAACGGCCCCGCTTGTATTTTTGGATTAAATTTTAGTCATGGGGAAACGACGGCGGCGATACCGATTGGGGTTGAAACAAAGTTGGACGCAACCAAGGGAAAAGTATATTTTGGAAATCCTTTAACTACTTAAGACGATGCAACATAAATTTCCCAAAGGATTTTTGTGGGGGGCGGCTTCGGCGGCACATCAGGTGGAGGGTGGGCTGGTGAATGATTGGTCGAGGTGGGAGTTAAAAAGTGCTAATGACTTGGCTCGGCAGGGGAAAGAGCGTTGGAATGAAGAGAAAAGGAAATTATTTCCTGGGATTACTGAGTCAAAAAATTATATTTCCGGCCGGGCTTGCGATCACTATCATCGGTACAAGGAAGATTTTTTATTGGCCAAGCAATTGGGGCACAATGCGACTCGGATTTCGGTGGATTGGTCACGGATAGAACCGAGAGAGGGTGTTTTTGTCCAGAAAGAATTGGACCATTATCTGGAGGTGGTTAAGTATTTGGAAGAGATGGGGATTGAGCCGATGGTGACGTTGTGGCATTGGCCGTTGCCGTTGTGGTTGGCGGATAAGGGTGGGTGGAAAGATAAAAAAACGGTGGAATATTTTGTCCGTTTTTCAAGAAAGGTGGTTAATGCATTGAAATCCAAAGTGTCATTTTGGCTGACTTTGAATGAGCCGGAAGTGTATGCGGCCAATTCGTATTTTATCGGAGAGTGGCCGCCACAGGAAAAAAATATTTTTTCTGCTTGGTCGGTTTTAAACAATTTGATTGCGGCTCATTGCCAGGTTTATGAGGCGATAAAATTTTTAGATAAAAAGGCGCGGGTGGGGTTGGCCAAACAGATGGCGTATTTTGAAAATGCTGATGGAAAATGGTTGACGCAGTTAGTGCAGGATGCCAAGGATTATTATTGGAACCAATATGTTTTGAAGAAAACTAAAGACAAGCTGGATTTTTTTGGTTTAAATTACTATTTTCACGAAAAACAGTTTGGGTGGGGAGTGCGAAATGATGATGAGAGCCGTTCGGATTTGGATTGGGAATTGTTTCCGCAAGGAATTTACAATGTTTTATTGGATTTGAAAAAATATGATTTTCCGGTTTATATAACAGAAAATGGTTTGGCAGATGCTTTTGATAAAGATCGAACGTGGTTTATTGAAAAGAGTTTGCAGGCAGTAGCTAGAGCGATGCAGCAGGGGGTTGATGTGAGAGGTTATTTGCATTGGTCGCTTACTGACAATTTTGAGTGGAATCGGGGATTTTGGCCAAGATTTGGTTTGATAGAGATTGATTATAAAACGTTGGAGAGGAAGATCAGGCCGTCGGCGTGGGAATATAAGATAATTATTAATAATGGGATAGGTGTTTAATTTCCAATTTTTCCCTCACGGGACCGAACTACTGCTGGCAATTTTCAATTTCCAAATATGTATTGATGGGTATTATAAATAATTTTATAAAACATTGAAGATTGGTAATTGGAAATTTTTTGAAAATTGAAAATTGAAAATTGGAAATTTTGTTTCGCGTGGTCTATATTGTGAATAGTGATTATTTTTATCAATAAGAGGGTGAGCGATATGGCACAAATAAATAAAAAACAAGAAGTGTTGGCGACAAGGCCGATTGATGAGGAATATGATCCCAATCAGGTGTTTGAATGGGAGTCATACGAATTTGAATATCATGAAAAAGGAAAAAACTGGGTTTGGGGATTGGTGGGAGTGGTGGTTTTGATGTCTGTATTGTTTGCGGTATTGAAAAATTGGTTGGGGATCGGTATAGTGGTTTTATTGGCGATTGTAGTTTACCAGTATGCTTTCAAGAAACCGGATAAAATTCATTTTGTTTTAACCAAAGATGGTTTACTGGTTGGGGACAAGATGTATGCCTTCAAAGAGTTGAAACAATTTTGGGTGACACATGAAGGAATGTTGTATATTGATACCAAACAATATATTCCGCCAAGATTGTCTTCGATGTTGAGTTCGGTAGATGTGGAAGCGATGGTAAAATTTTTGGAATACAATGTTCCAAAAGTTGATCGCAAGACGGCCGATTCGGGGGATCAATTGTCGAAATGGCTGAAGCTTTGATGTTTCAATACTGTTACTTTATTTTTTGTTAGGTTAATTTTTTCTATACGATAGATTTATTGGTTGAGAAATTTTCAATTTCCAATTTTCAATTTTCAAAAAATTTCCAATGATCAATTTCCAAATATCGAATTCTAAATATGTTTGAAAATTGAGAATTGAAAATTGGAAATTTGTGTTTTGTATGTGCGCTCGTAGCTCAGCTGGATAGAGCATCAGCTTGCGGAGCTGGGGGTCGCAGGTTCGAATCCTGCCGAGCGCGTTTTATGAGGGGAAAATTCTTTTCCCCTCATCGCTACGCTGCTCCCCTTTGAATAAAGTATCAAAATCTCGAAATGAATTCGAAGATTTTGATGATAAATAGTCGGATCGATTCTTCCTCTTCCCAAAAATTTCTACGACAATTTTTGGGAGGGGATTTGGGGAAGGAAAAAAAGAGTTTAATAATTTAATTAAGCTCTTTTTTTGTGTTAAAATTGGGGTGTAATGTATAAAAAAGAGAATTATGAAAATATCGAGGGGATTGAATAAATTTTTGAATCTGTTGGTGGTGTTATCTATTGTTGGTTTAGTTGTGTATTTATTGGCGACTGCGTTTCGTAATGAGACAGAGTTGTTTATTGCGGATTATGGGATGTATATTCTTTTGGTGATGACGGGGGTTTTGCTTGGTTTGCTGGTGGCTTGTTTTGTTTTGAGTATTATTAATTTTGTCAGATTTGCCAAGACAAAAAATAAAGATTTTTTGTATAAAGCGTTGCGATATTTGTTTGTTTTTCCGGTGGTTGTGGTAGTTTTGTATTCGGTGGGGGTGTATGTAATTGATAGTATTTATCTGGATAGAAATATGCGGGGGCCGAGTGGAGGCTTTTCGACGTGTTATATGCCGGTTAGTTTAAATAAATTGGATTCGAATGTTGTTAATCAGAAAAAAAAATCGAGTTTGGCGAGTTTGACGGAAAAATACAAAAATAATATTCCAGCGGATGTTTTGGAAAAAATTGATCGGGTTAAATAGGAGGATTTGTGAGGATTTCTAAAATAGTAAGCGTGTTATTGAAAATATTAATTTCTTTGTCATTTTTATTTTTATTTTTATTTTTTTTATTGCTCTATTTCCCGAGTATATTTTCTGGTTTTCTTGATTCAAACGAAAATATTATTAAAGCGATGTTTGGGGTTTTAACATTAGTTTTGGGAGTTGGTTTTTTTATATCTTTTTCTTATGGTTTTGTCCTTTTAGTTCAATATTTCAAGAAAAAAGACAAGAAATATCTATCAGAATCATTGAGATATTTATTGTTATATTCTTTGCTAGTGCTTTTTGCTGATTTGATTGTTGTAACCATTGGGAGAGTTATTCTTTAATAAGCGGATGTTTTGGAAAAAATTGATCGGGGTTAATTTTTTGGGAGGGAGTATGAAAGGTGCCAAGTGGGTAAATATTGTTCTGGGAATTATTTTGGGGAGTCCGTTGGTTCTATTGGTCGTTTTTAGTATTTGGGGATATATTGCGGACGATTTGGATTATATTGATGGTTCGCAAGTAGAGAATCTGTATTTTACTTTGGTTAATTATCTATTGGGGATTGGATTTTTGATTTCTTTGATATATGGATTATATCTTTTGGGTAGATATATTCATAAAAAGGACAAAGAAATAATGCTATTGTCTTGGCGATATTTATTGCTATTTCCTGTGGTTGTTTTTTTGCTTTATTGTATTGTTGTTACTGTTCAGATGGTGATTGCTCAACCTGGAGTAACGTCGTGTTATATAATATCAGGCGACGTTAGTTGGAAAAGAGTAAATGAAAAATCAGATTTATTAGCAAAATTTAAAAATAATCTTCCGGCGGATGTTTTGGAAAAAATTGATCGGGGTTAAAGCCGATTTTAATCATTTTATTTATGAAGTGACGCCAAGCTGCAATCATGATTGCAGTTATTGTTATAATGTTTGGAAATATCGGGAATATCCTCAGGGACAATTGTTGGATTTGAGACAGTGGCAGGAAGTTACAGAGAGGTTGATGGAGCAGACAAATATTGGAACGGTTTCTATTTCCGGGGGAGAGCCGACTATATATCCGGATTTGGTGGTGTTGATCAAATATCTTCGAAGCAAAAAAATTAATGTCAATTTGTTGACCAACGGTAGCAATATTATTGAAGATTTAGCTAGAGAGTTGGTTGATTTAGATATTTCTATTTTTGAAATACCGTTGGTGGCGATAGACAAAGAATTGCACAAAAAGTTGAAAGGTCGGGATGATTATGATCAGGTGGTAAAAGGGATTGCTAATCTGACTTCTTTGGGAGCGACAGTTGTATCTGTCCTGGTGGCGACAAAAGATAATATTGATCAAAGCGCGGAAGTGGCGGAGTTGAGTATGGTTTTGGGTTGTCGGGGAATGATGTTCAATCGGATCAATCCGGCCAATAAAAAACAGATTGCTTTGATACCGTCAATTGAGCAAATCAAATCGGCGTTGGCAAAATTGGATATTATTTCCAATAAATATAATTTTAGTATTAGCTGTTCAGTGCCGATCATGCCATGTTTGATCGATATGAAAAATTATAAAAATTTGTCCTATGGCTATTGCCCGGCCGGTGGCAAACGTTCATATCCGGTGATTGATTATTTGGGAAATGTGCGGGTGTGCAATCATTCGCCGAAAATATTGGGAAATATATTGGCGAAAGATTTGGATGATATTTTTTCGAAAAGTGAGTATTTTCAAAATTTTAAAAATTCATTTGCGGACAAGTGTCAGAAGTGTTCACTGGTTAAAGAATGTAAGGGTGGTTGTCGGGCGGCAGCGGAAGTGTGCTATGGTTGTTTGACAGATTTGGATCCGATGGCGAGGGAGAGGGGGAGTTTTTAATTTATAAAAATATAGGTTGAAAAAAGTAGGATGTCGTCCTGGATATTGAAACGCCCAGTAGGGCTTTCAGTTCCAGGATGACACAATACAATCATTGATCATTCATTGATCATTGGAAATTTTTTGGAAATTGAGAATTGGAAATTGGAAATTTCATCCTGGATCCTGGATAAGAAGCGTGATTACACTTTCTTTCCAGGATGACATTTGAACAAGAGAATAATTGATATTTTTTTAATGAAATATTCTATGGAAGAAATAATTATTTTTGTATTTAGGATAATCTTTGGTTTGGGGGCTGTGACTGCGATTTTTTTTCTTATTTATGGCTTGGTAAGATATTTTTTGTCACGTGGTGAAAAATATTTTCGGATGTTTGTTTTGTCATTAGTATCGTTGCTTATATTGTTTGCAATATATTCGGTGCTAGTTACTTGCAATGATTGTAATTGGCCAGAAAGTAATGCAATTATTAAATAATTAATTGTTCGTAATCCATCTCATTTTTTATGCTAAAATTGGGGTATGACAAATGAGAGGAGAAAATTTGTTCCTACCTGGTTTTTGACGATGTCACAGATATTTTTTCTGATGCTAATTTTTTGTTGGCCGTTGGGAACCAGATTGCAGTGGTTGGGTGAATTTTCATATTTGGGAGGTGTGATTTCTGATCTGACGACATATTTTGTTTATGTGACTGATATTTTGTTGGTATTGGTTATTTTGGGTTGGTTGATTGATATAGCGATAAAATTTTGGCGATATGAAGATTGGGATGAATGGAATTTGAATCCGTGGCAGGGGATGGTGGTTTTGTTTTTTGGTGGTTTGGCCGGTTGGGGCTTGTATTCGACTGTGTGGGCGATGATAGATGAAATTGCTTTGTATAAAGGATTACGGTTGGTGGGGATGTGGTGGCTATTTGCATATATTGTGTTGGTTGTTGGTAAAAATAAAATTTTAATAAGAAATACTTGGTTGGTTGGGTTGGCGACATTGGGTATTCAAGCAGTTTGGGGGATAGCTCAATATATAAAACAAAGCGGATTTGGTTTGTGGCAGTTGGGGGAAAGTATTTTGGGAAAAACGGTGGCGGGAGTGGCGAAAGTAGATGTGGATGGAGAGAAGATAATAAGGGCGTATGGATCTTTGCCGCATGCGAATCTTTTTGGGGTATTTATGTTGTTGGGACTAATTTTGATACTTGTAATATTAGTTTATTCTGGGTGCGGCAAAAATTTCCAATTTTCAATTTTTCCCTCACGGGACCGAACTGTTGCTGGCAATTTTCAAAAAATTTCCAATTTCCAATTTTCAAAGAATACTTCAACAATTATTTTGGGAGTGCTACTGGGACTATTTTTGGTAGGGATGTTGGTGAGTTTTTCAAGAAGTGTGTGGGTGGCGGGGATGGTGATAATGGTTGGAGCAATTGTTGAGATGGTTCGTAGGGGCGAGGTTTCCTCGCCAGGGGAAGGGAAGGGGAAAAATTTTCAATTTTCAATTTTCAATTTCCAAAAAATTTCCAATTTTCAAACAATATTGATAGGGTTATTTATTTTGTTAATAGCGACAGGATTGAATTGGAAAGTAGTTATGGGGAGGTCTAGTTTGGATGTGGGGAATGATGTGTCTTTGCAGGTACGGCAGGTTTATGATCAGGGGGCGGATTGGATGATTGAAAAATTTTATTATGGCGGGGTAGGGTTGGGAAATTTTGTATTGGTGTTGCCGTATTTTGCCGGTAAGGCCAATCTACAGTGGTGGCAATATCAGCCGGTTCACAATGTTTTCAAATTGGTTTGGTCGGAACTGGGCGTTTTTGGTTATATTTTGTTAATATTACTTATGGTTAGTATTGCAGCGATGATATTGTTTGATGATCAAAAAAAGTATCCCAAATATTTTTGGTTAAGTGTTATTTTGTCGATGATATTTTTGATGTTTTTTGATCATTATTTCTGGGATGTGTGGCAGGGGATGATGGGGTGGGCGGTGTTTCTGGGGGTTATGGTGGTTGGGGGAAGTAGTAAAAAAACTTAGCAAACGTAGCAAACATAACAAACACTTTGAAACGCTTTGAAACTCTTATAAACGCTTAAAAACTAAAAGATTGTTTTGTATTAGAATTAATTAGATATTTATGGATTTTTATCAGATTGTATCTTTGTTACTCATGTTTTTGTTTGTCTATATTTTGGCATTGAAAGCTTATTTACTGATAAATTCGTGGAAGAATAATAATTGTAAGCAATATGGGATTATTGGTTTTGTTATTTTATTTGAAGTTTTGATAGCTAATTTTGTTATTTTTGATCCAAAAAATTTTATTCTTGATTCTTCGAGTGTATATTTCTCGTATTGTCAGTTTAGAAATTATATTATAGCTTTCTATTTGTTGATTGGTGTGGATGTGCTGATGAATATTGGATGTTTTTTTATTGGGTTGTATTTTTTAGCAAAAAAGAAGCTGAAATTGTTATTTTTGATGGTTCCATTTTTGAGTATATTATTTTTTGTTGTAATATTTTTCTTTTTTCCAAGTATTTATGTTTTGTTGAAAAACATTGGTGTTTTAATAATTGATAATTTTTATCAATGCAAAGTAAAATTTGTAATATAACATTGTAAGATGAATTCTCTAACATACAAAGTAGCGTTAAATACAGTAGTTCAAACCATTGGTAAAGTGGTGGTGGTGGGGACTAGTATTGTGACGATTGGACTTTTGACCCGGTATTTGGGCCAGAAGGGGTTTGGTGAGTACACGACGGTGATGACTTATTTGGGATTTTTTGGGATTGTGGTGGATTTGGGGATGTATTTGATTGTGGTGCGGGAGATCGTGAAAGAGAAAGATCGAGCGGAAGAAATATTGGGCAATGCTTTGGGGTTGAGAATTGTTTTGGGAATTTTGGTTTTGGGTTTGTCGCCTCTTGTAGCTTGGTGGTTTTTTCCGTATTCGCATTTGGTTGATTGGGCGATTGGAATCGGAGCTTTGTCTTTTTTCTTTATCAGTTTGAATCAAATATTGGTATCGGTGTTTCAGATTGATTTGCAAATGTGGAAATTGGTTTTGGGAGAGGTTTTCGGTAGATTGGCGATATTGGGTGGAACTTATTATTTTATTTTGCAAAAAGGAGATTTGCATAGTTTCTTGTGGGCCAATGTGGCGGGAAATGTTGTCTTATTTGTAATTACTTTGTTGTTCGCTCGCAAGTATTGTCGGATCAGACCCAGGTTTGAATGGAAAGCCTGGAAGCCAATGTTGGCAGAGACTTTGCCTTTGGCAGTTGTGGTCATGCTCAATCGGATTTATTTTAATATCGATACGATTTTTTTGTCGATTTTTAAGTCGCAGGAGGAAGTGGGTATTTATGGTTTGCCCTACAAGATTTTGGATATTTTGATCAGTTTTCCGTCAATTTTTGCTGGTCTGGTATTTCCGGCTTTTGCCAAGCATGCTTTGGAGGATAAATCGGAATTGAAGAGAGTATATCAAAAGGCTTTTGATTTTTTGTTGGTAGTGGCTTTGCCGATGTTTATGGGTTTATTTATGCTGGCAAAACCAATAGTGCATATTTTGGGTGGTGATGATTTTGGTGATTCGATAAATTTATTGCGTATTTTGTCGATGGCGGTAGTTTTTGTTTTCTTTAGTACTTTATCGAATAATTTGGTTATCGCTGTTCAAAAGCAAAAACAATTGATGACTATTTCTTTGATTTCGGTGGTCGTCAACGTTGTTTTAAATTTGTGGTTGATTCCCAAATATTCATATTTTGCCGCAGCGTGGATTACTGTTTTAACTGAATTTATAGTTACTGTTTTGTCCGGCTGGTTCGTGTGGCGATTTGTATCGATATTGCCAAATTTGAAGATAGGAGTGAAAAGTTTGATGGCTACTATGGCGATGGGTTTGTTTTTGTGGTTTTTCAATGAATTAAATTTTATAATTTTGGTAATGGCTGGAGGTATGGTGTATTTTGTGGTGTTGTATTTGATGGGTGGTTTGCCTAGGGAGGCGATGGAGAAGCTTTTGGGAAAAAAGATAGTGGAGAAGTTGGGGATTAGGTAATAGGTTCTAGGTTCTAGGTTCTAGGTTCTAGGTTTTAGATATTAGGTGATAGGTAATATGGGGACAATGAATAATATTGATGTTTCGGTTATTATTGTCAGCTACAATTGTAAGAACTACTTAATAGATTGTTTACGGACAGTTAGTGACGATATTGATGGGAGTGGTTTAAAAGTTGAAGTGATTGTGATTGACAATAGTCCCAATGACGAAACGGTGGAAATGTTGAAAACTGAGAAATATGGATGGTTGAAGTGGATAAAAGCGGAAAATCGGGGTTGGGGAGCGGCCAATAATGTTGGTTTGAAAATCGCTCAGGGTAAATATTTGTTTCTTTTAAATCCGGATACTGTTGTGGAAAAGGAAACAACACGGTTTTTGTTTGATTATTTAGAAAAAAATAATTGGGTGGGCTTGGTTGGTCCGAGGATGATTTTTGGTGATGGCAATTTGCAAATTTCAGCTTATGACAATTATCCGGGGATTATTTCGGCTTTTCTGGAAAACACTTTGTTGGACCGGTTATTTTATTGGTTGTTTCCCGAGACTATCTATCCGGGAAAATTATTTTCTAAAAAGTTGCATGATAGAAAAAGGGAGGTGGCTCATTTGCTAGGTGCAGTGATGTTTATGCGGCGGGAGATATATGAGCAGACTAAAGGTTTTGATGAACAATTTTTTATGTTTCGGGAGGAGACTGACTGGCAGTTTCGAATGAAGCGGGCGGGGTGGAAGATTGTTTATAATCCGGAGATAACAGTGACACATTTTGAAGGGGGGAGTACGGGTGAAGCGAGGCGGAAAAAAAATTGGCAACGCAAGCTGGATATGTATTTGCCGTCAGTTTATAAATACGAAAAAAAATGGGGTGGGTGGCTAAAAGCGATTGTGGTTGGTTTGATATATTTTTTTGGTTCGATTTGGACTTTATTAATTTTGGGGATCATCTGGTTGTTAAACAATGCTTTTGGTTGGGTGGTGAATAATTGGCGGAAAAAAATTAATCGTTCGATTGCGGATATTGCGATTTATCATTGGGCGATTATTATTTGGCATGTGAGATATTTGGATAGATGGTTTTGAAATAAAAATTAACAATGAAGAGTGAATAATAATTAATTGGAATAGGAACAAGAAAATGGAATTTTTGGGGCAGGCGGCGGCGGTAATTATGCAGGACGGAAAATTATTACTAATAAAAAGGGGAAAAGAGTGTCATGAAGCTGGTAAATGGTGCACAATGAATGAAACGATTGAAGAGGAAGAAATGCCAGAGGAGGCGGCGGTGCGTGGTGCTAAAGAGGAATTGGGTGTGGATTTTGAAGTTGGTAAAAAATTATTTGAACATTTTTGCAATGGACATACTACACATGTTTTTTCCGGAAATTTTTCTGGTGAGATCCGACCTGACAAGAGAGAGGTGGAGGAGTGGGGTTGGTTTGATTATGAAGAGACAAAAGGATTGGTCTTTGCTTATGATTACAATAAAGTCGTTGATAAATTGTTTGAGTTGGGATTAATACAATAGTTTTTTATGAAAATTGCGATTGATTATCGGGAGGCGATACGGGAGAATAAAGCCGGGAAGGGGGTGGTGGTTTGGCAGTTGGTGGACAGATTGAAAAAGATCATTTTGGATGATGAGGTGGATTTGCTGGTGGATGAGGATTTTGTTTTTGAGGATTTTCCGGCCAATTGGCATAAAAAAATAATTGGTGGGAAAGGATTGAAATGGCATTGGAACGTTTGGCGGAAATTGAAAAACTATGATCGGTATTTGTCTTTGACCAGTTTTTTGGTGCCGGCGTTTGATTGGAATAAAAAGTGTATTATCTTTGTTCACGATTTGGTGGTGTTTTATGATGAATTGGCGAAGAAACACAATCGGAAAGCGTATTGGATGGAACGATTGACATTGGGTGCAGCTTTGAAAAAGGCGCGGAAAATAATTGTGCCGTCAGAGACGACGGGGGAGGATTTAAAAAAGTTTTTTAAAGTTGACGAAAATAATTTTTCTTTGGTTTATGAGGGAGTTAACATTCAAAATTTCCAATTTCCAATTTTTCCCTCACGGGACCGAACTGCTGCTGGCAATTTTCAAACATATTTTGATGAAAATATTGGGGAGATAAAAAAGAAATTTGGGATTACTGGTGATTATTTGTTTTTTGTGGGGACTTTGGAGCCGAGGAAAAATTTGTCGAATTTAATTTTGGCATATGATAAATTGGTTAAAAAATACGGATGGGAGGGGCAGTTGGTTTTGGCTGGAAAAAAGGGTTGGTATTTTGATGAACTTTTTACTTTAGTAAAGAAACTGAATTTGGAAAAGAAAGTTATTTTCACTGGATTTACGACGGATGAAGAAAAATTTATTTTAATAAAAGACGCGAAGTGTTTTTGTATGGTAAGTCGATATGAAGGTTTTGGGTTGCCGATACTCGAGGCGATGTCGGTGGGGACGCCGGTGGTGACGAGTAATAATTCCAGTTTGTCGGAAGTGGCGGGGGAGGCGGTGGTTTTGGTGGATCCAGATAATGTTGAAGAAATCGCCAGCGGAATTCAAAAAGTATTGTCTGATAAAGTTCTGGCGGATAGTTTGGTTAAAAAGGGAATGGAGAGGATAAAATTGTTTGACTGGGAAAAAGCGGCGGGGGAAGTGTATAATTTAGTTAGGGATTAGAGGGAAATTTCCAATTTCCAATTTTCAAAAAAGGCTTAATTTCCAATTTTCAAACAAAATTCATTGGAAATTGGTCATTGAAAATTTATTGGAAATTGAGACTTGGAAATTGGAAATTATTTTCTATAAATTATTTTGAAATTATCTTTCATAAATAAATATTCTTTGTTTTATTGTTTGGCTGGATTTGGCTTGTTGCTTTTGTATGCTTTGTTGTCGGTAATCGATGTAAAATTGGCGATGGGAGTGATGGGGGCGGGGATATTATTTTTTCTGTTTTGGTTGGATCTTAGATGGGGAATTGTGGTTTTATTGTTATCGGTTTTGTCGGGTCAGATTGTTCGTTTTAGTTTTGGTTCGGCGGCAATATTGCCTTCGGATGGAGTAATGGTGGTATTGTTATTGGTCTGGATTTTGAAAATACTGGTAGAAAAGAGGAAATTGGTATTTGATGTTACAATTGTTTCCTTGCTGGTATTTTGGGTGGTTAGTCTGGTAATAAATTTGGCGATTGTGGATCGTTATGAACTCCAGCAACAGAAGACGATTTGGCTATATTGGTTAAGATTGATTATTTATTCTACTTGTTTGCCGATAACTATGAATATTGTTAATTGGTATGGCGAACAAAAGAAATTTTTTAGATGGTTTATTTACCTGGGATTGGCGTTTTTGGTTTTGGGTTTTGTGCAGTTGGTGATTTTGCCTGATATAAGTTTTTTAACGGATTATGGCTGGGATCCTCATCAGGGGAGATTGCTTTCAACTTTTTTGGATCCCAATTTTGCCGGAGCGTTTTTGATAATATGTTTTGCGGTGAGTTTTAGTATGTATTTCGGGCAAGTAAAATGGAATAAACAGAAATTATGGTGGATAGTATTGAGTGGATTATTTTTGGGTGGAATTGTTTTGACTTTATCTCGTAGCGCTTTGGTTTCTTTGGTTTTTGTATTTGGTTGGTTAGCGTGGTGGTGGGATAAAAGATTGTTGTTGTTTGGTTTATTTACTTCAATTACTTTGTTGATCAATGATCAGAGGTTGATGCAACGGGTGGTGGGGATAGTGGAATTTGATGAAACAGCAATGTTGAGATTGCAATCCTGGAATGATAGTTGGCAGATTGTGCAAGATAATTTTTGGACGGGGATTGGGTACAACGCTTTGTCGTTTGAACAGTTTCGTCGGGGCATAATTACTGATATCAATGTTCATTCGGCGGGCGGATCGGATAGTAGCTATTTGACAATTTGGACAACTCTGGGGTTGATAGGACTGTTTTTTTGGCTTTTGATTTTTGTTTTTTTTGTGTCTCGATCGATAACGATGTATTGGAAAGAAAAAAAAGATCAGAGTCAGAAATTTTTGATTTTGGGAGTGGTGTTGGCGGTTTTGGGAGTAATGATTCACGCTCAGTTTACCAATAGTATGTTATATGTGCATATTATGATTCCGGTTTGGTTTTTGATGGGAGTAGTGCTGGGAGGAAAAGATAAAATTTCCAATTTCTAATTTTTAATTTTTAAACATATTTTGTTTAGAAATTAAAAATTAGAAATTAAAAATTTGGTTTATGATTATTTGGTTGTTGGTTGCTATTTTTTTAGTGATTACTTACCTGTTGGCGAAGGAAGATTTGTTGTGGGCGATTGGTTGGATGATATTTATGGCGCCATCATATATTGTGAGATTGAATTTTTTTGGGATTCCAACCAATGCTTTGGAGTTGGGTGTTTATGTTGTGTTTTTGGTGTGGATAATCAGAATAATTAGGGGTAAGAGTATTTTTCGCTGGAGAAAATTTTATTGGTTGCCCTTGATTTTGCTTTTTGTAGCTTTGATATCGATAATTTTGGTTGCTGATGACCGAAAAATGTCGTTGGGTCTTTGGAAAGGATGGATTTTTGATCCGATTTTGATTTTTTTGATTGTGAGTTGCGAATTTAGGAAGTTGGCGCAGATTTCATGGATAAAAAGTGGATTTTTGTTTTTGGTAGGGATGTTGGGAACAATCGGAATATGGCAATGGTTAACCGGAAATATTGATACGGTGGATGGTCGTTTGGCGGTGTTTTTCACTTCGGCCAATTATTTGGCAATGCTGTTGGCTTCGGGTTTGAGTTTTTTGTTGGCTGGTTTTTTGATGGAAAAAAAGAGAAAATGGTGGGAAATATTTTTTTTGGTTTTAGGACTTTGGGCCTTGATTGCTTCGGGCTCATTTATAAGTGTATTTGCATTAGTCTTGACGGTGGGTTGGATGGTTTTGGCGGGATGGCAAAAAAAAGGAAATGTAATATTATGGGTGATATTTGGTTGTGTTTTAGTGGCGGCGATATTTTTTGGGACTCAAATCGGCTCAGAGAGAATGTCAAATATGCTGGATTTAAGCAAAAGATCGTCGGTGACAGTTCGGATGCAGGTTTGGCAGACGGCGTGGGCAATGGTGGCGGACAATCCTGTTGTTGGTATTGGTTTGGGAAATTTTGAGAAAAAATATATTGAGTATTTACCGTCAGTAGTTGCCAATCCTTTGGAATGGCGGATGCTGCATGCGCATAATTTTTGGCTACAAACTTGGCTAACTATGTCTATCTTTGGATTATTGGTGTTTTTGATGATAGTTATTTATAGTTGGTGGTTGGGAATGAGAATGATAAAAAGGTTAGAAAAACAATTTTGGGTAGTCTATGGGTTAATGGGATATTTATTGTCATTTGTTTTAGTCGGCTTGTTGGATACTCCTTATTATAAAAATGATTTTTCGTTGATTTTTTGGATAATGATTGGTTTGTTGATAGCGTTGACAAAAATTTTACAGAAAGAAAAAAGATATTTGAAAAAAATGGGGAAAAAGATATGAAAATTGCTATTGATGCCAGGTTTATCAGTAATGGTTCCGGCTTGGGACGTTACGCATACAAGCTATTGGAGTTTTTGTTGAAGTTGGATAACAAAAATGAATATATAATTATTGTGTATAAGGGTGAAGAGAAGTTTGTTGATTATAAATATGGAAAATATCGGGTGCTTGGAGTTGATTTCCAACATTATTCGTTGGCGGAGCAATGGGGATATTGGAAATTTTTAAACAGTTTGAAATGTGATTTGGTGCATTTTACCAATTTTAATCATCCTATACTTTATCGTGGTAAGTTTGTGGTCACGATTCATGACTTAACGTTGATGTTTTACCCGGGCAGAGTAAGGAGAAAATGGATTTCGGAGTTTGGTTATAAATTGGTTATGAAAAGTGCGGTCTTGAATTCGGCGAAGATTATTGCGATTTCAGAATTTACCAAAAGAGATATCTTAAAATATTTTGGTGGGCGGAAAAACAAAATGGAGGTAATATATGAAGCCGCCAATGAAAAGTTTGAGCAGATAAAAAATTTGTCCAAGATAACGCGAACAAAAGAAAAATATCATATTTCCAAACCATATTATTTGTACACAGGTCAGTGGCGGGTGCATAAAAATCTGGTGAGATTGATTGAGTCGTTTTCCATGGTTAAAGATCAGAATCATGATACTCAGTTGGTTTTGGTTGGCAAAGAGGATCCGCGTTATCCGGAAGTAAGAGAATCGATCTCCAAATCCAAGTACAAAAATGATATTATAATAACTGGATTTATTGCTGATGAAGATTTGTCTTCATTGTATAGTGGTGCGATTAGTTTTGTTTTTCCTTCGCTGTATGAAGGTATTGGTTTACCACCTTTGGAAGCGATGCGTTGTGGAATACCGGTAATATCTTCTGATGCTTCCTGTATGCCGGAGATTTTGGAGGAGGCGGTGTTGTATTTTGATCCTTATGATTTGCAGGAAATTTCGGAGGCAATGATCAGGGTGTTTCGAGAGGAGAAATTACGAGAAGACTTGATTAAAAAAGGTTTTCGGCAAGTTGAAAAATATTCATGGGAGAAGATGGCGGCGGAAACTTTGGTTGTATATAATAGTATTTTGGGTGGTTAGAGTTTGGAATTGATTTAAAAATATCGGATGTAAAAATTTTTAGTATAAATATTTCATTAATTTATTTGAGGAGAAATGAGTATGGAATTGGCAAACACTCTTTTGACGGCATCGATTGGAATAGCGGTTCTGGCCGTTATATGGGGATTGATTCTGGTTTATCGAATTGTCAAAATGCCGGCAGGAAATGAAAAAATGCAGGAGATCGCCAAAGCAATTCAGGTTGGAGCGAATGCTTATATGAAGCGTCAATATACTTGGGTAGCGGTGGTAGCGGTGGTGTTGTTTTTGTTGTTGTATTTTTTAATGAAGGACGCCAATATTGCGATAGGATTTTTGGTGGGAGCGTTTTTGTCTGCTTTGACTGGATATATCGGTATGAGTGTTTCAGTGCGGGCCAATGTGCGTACTGCTGAAGCGGCCAAGAGTGGTTTGGGCAAGGCTTTGGATGTGGCTTTTAGCGGAGGAACTGTTACTGGTTTGTTGGTGGTGGGTTTGAGTTTGTTGGGAGTGGCGGGATATTATTTTTTGACCGGAGCAGATGCAGAGGCAGTTGATGGTTTGGTTGGTTTGGGTTTTGGTGGAAGTTTGATTTCGGTATTTGGTCGGTTGGGTGGAGGAATTTTTACCAAAGGTGCCGATGTCGGAGCTGATTTGGTTGGTAAAGTAGAAGCGGGGATCCCGGAAGATGATCCGAGAAATCCGGCGGTGATTGCTGATAATGTGGGCGATAATGTGGGCGATTGTGCGGGTATGGCGGCGGATTTATTTGAGACTTATGCGGTGACGGCGGTGTCGGCGATGTTGTTGGCCAGAATTGCTTTCAATGAAAATCCCAATGCTTTGGTTTTACCATTGGCGATGGGCGCTATATCCATTTTGGGTTCAATAATTGGTACTTTCTTTGTTCGTTTGGGCAAAGATAAAAAAATCATGAGTGCTTTATATACCGGTTTGATCGTAGCAGGATTGACTAGTGCGGTTGGTTTCTTTGTCTTGATGTATTATTTAATGAGCAACAATGGGGTTTATTCTTATACCAATTTGTTTATAATCTCTTTGATCGGGTTATTGGTTACTGGTTTGATTGTTTGGATTACCGAGTATTATACTGCCAAGAATTTTAGTCCGGTACAGAGAATTGCAAAATCTTCTACTAGTGGACATGCAACAAATATTATTACCGGTTTGGCAGTGGGAATGGAAGCGACGGTTTTGCCGGCCTTGGTTATTGTGGCGGCGATTGCTTTTAGTTATTATTTGGCAGGTATATACGGTGTGGCTATTTGTGCGATGTCAATGTTGTCGATGGCGGGAATTGTGGTGGCGATTGATGCTTATGGTCCGATAACCGATAATGCTGGGGGTATTGCCGAAATGTCCAATTTGGGTCCGGAGATTAGAGAAGTAACAGACAATTTGGATTCTGTTGGTAACACTACCAAGGCAGTTACAAAAGGATATGCGATTGGATCGGCGGCGTTGGCAACGGTTGTTTTGTTTGGAGCTTATGCTGATGAGGTGGAAAGCAGATTGGGCGGGGTGGTTAAATTTATGATTAGTGATCCCTATGTAATTATCGGTTTGCTTATTGGTGGATTTATTCCGTTTTTGTTTGCGTCTTGGAGTATGGAGGCGGTAGGTAAAGCGGGGATGAAAGTAGTGGAAGAGGTTAGAAGACAGTTTAAACAAATAAAGGGCTTGATGGAAGGTACAGCTAAACCAGATTACGCCAAGGCGGTGGATATTGTGACCAATGAAGCAATTTATCAGATGATTTGGCCGGCGATGTTACCAGTCGTGATTCCGGTTTTGATTGTAATAATCGGATTGTTTTTGAAATCTGGTCAGGGAGCTTCAATTTTGGGGGGTGTATTGGTTGGAAGTATCGTTACCGGGTTTTATTTGGCGTTATCTATGACAACAAGCGGTGCAGCCTGGGATAATGCTAAAAAATATATTGAGGAAGGTGAATATGGTGGTAAAGGTTCGGATGCGCACGCGGCGGCGGTAACTGGTGATACAGTAGGTGATCCATATAAAGATACGGCTGGTCCGGCGATTAACCCAATGATAAAGATTTTGAATATAGTGGCGATTTTGTTGGTGAAGTTTTTGAAATAGTTGAAAAATTTTTTGATTATTTCTTTTCCAAATAGCGTCTTAACAAAACAAGGCGCTATTTTTATATTTTATTTATGGTGTTTTTTTGTTATTTTTAGGATAGATAAAAAAATGCTATGAAGAAAAAAGTAAAAAAACAACTGTCGAAAAATAAAACGGAGAAGATTGAGGAAAAGCCAAAGAAAGTTATCCAATCTTCTGTAATAAAGAAATATGGCCGATGGTTGATATTGTTGTTGGCTGTTTGGTTGACAGTGGTTTTGTTTGTTTATTGGGGTTTAGAGATGGTTTTTGCCAATAGGGTAGCATGGGGATTGCAATTGGATGAAAAAAAAGTAGGTGGAATGACGGCAGAACAATTGTCTGATTTGTTTTCGCAAAAGAAAGAAAATATGGCTAGTGGAGTAGATTTGTATTGGGGGGATAAAAAGGTTGATACCGCCAAATGGGAAGAGATCGGTTTTGATTTGGATTGGGATTCGTGTCAGGATAAAGTTTTGTACTATGATAAATCTGAAAGTTTTATCGAGCGGCAGAAAGTACGGTTGGATTCTTTGATTTCCAAAAGGAGGGTGCAGTGTGATTTATATTTTGATGAATTTGATTTTCTATATTGGCTAAATGGCTTAAAAACAAAGCTTAATCAACCGGCAAAGTCTTATTCTATTGAGAAAGATGGGGATAAATTAATTTTGGTTGAAGGATATACTGGAAAAGTAGTTGACGAAAAGGCACTGAAAGACCAGATGATTTCGTCAATCAAAAATTTAAATTTTGATAAGATAGATATTCGTTCGATTATTGAAGAACCACAGGTAGCAAAATTGATGGCGGAGGAGAAATTGGATCAAGCACAGAATGTTTTGCGGCATGGAGCGGTTGATTTGACGTACAAGGAGTGGAAAATTCCTTTGAGTGTAGATTTGCTGGCGGATTGGATCAAGTTTGAGTTAAGGCCAACAAACAATGGTCAAGAAGAATATGTTTTATCTTATGACTTGAATAAGATTGATAACTATTTTAATCAAACGGCATATGAGTTTGAAATCAAACCGGTGGATGCTCGGTTGAAAATGACTGAACAAGGGGTGCAAGTTGAGAGTGAGGGGCAAGATGGTCTGATGATCAATAGAATTAAGTTTTTGGATTTGTTGGAAAACAAATTGTCCGATTCGGATTTAAAAGTGTTGGAGTTGCCGGTAGAGGAAACGAAGGCGGGTATTGATGGAAAAAAGATAGATGATTTGGGTATTGTGGAATTATTGGCTTCTGGTGAATCGGATTATTCTTGGTCTCCGGTCAATCGAGTCCATAATATTGCGGTGGGGGCAGAAAAATTTGATGGTACTGTGATAGCTCCGGGTGAGGAGTTTAGTTTTACTTCGCGTTTGGGTATGGTTGGTCCGGCGGAGGGTTTTTTGCCGGAATTGGTTATTGCTGACAATGAAACCAGACCAGAATATGGAGGTGGGTTGTGTCAGGTTTCGACTACGATGTATCGGGCGGCAATCAATTCTGGTTTGCCGATTACTGAACGACATCCCCATCAATATCGGGTGTCATACTATGAACCGGCGGGGATGGATGCGACTATTTATGTTCCTAGTCCAGATCTAAAATTTGTCAATGATACCGGTAATTATATTTTGATTGAATCGATGGTGAGTGATTACACTCTGAGGTTTAATTTTTATGGGAAAAAAGATGGGAGAAAAGTGGAGGTAACTGAGCCTTATATATATAATATTACTTCTCCGCCTGCTCCGGTTTATATTTATACTTCCAGTTTAGCGGCGGGAGAAAAATATCAAGTTGACAGCGCGCATTATGGTGCGGATGCGATTTTCTATCGAACGATAACTATGCCCGATGGGAAAGAAAAGAAAGAGGAATTTTTTAGTCGTTATCAAGCTTGGCCGGCAAAGTTTAAAGTGGGAGAAGGGGAAGTGAAGAAAGAAATTAACAATGAACAATTAATAATTAATAATAAAGAAGATAATAAAAATGATAATCAAACTGATCAAGGGGTAAAGGAAAATGATTTGAGTCCCGCAGTTTAGATTGGATGTAAAAATTGTTTTAATGTTATCAAGGGAGTGTTTTTATGCAAAAAGAAATTAATCCGGGAATTTTTAAGGCTTATGATATCAGGGGGGTAGCGGGAGTGGATTTGGATGAGGAAATAATGGAGTTGATAGGAAAAGGATTTGGAACATTTGTAAGAAAAAATGGAAAAAAGAAAATTGTTTTAGGAAGAGACATTCGAAAAACATCTCCCGTTTTTGCGGCGGCTGTGGCAAGAGGATTGTTGTCAACTGGTTGCGATGTATTTGATGCCGGGGTGGTCGTGACTCCGAATATTTATTATGCAAGCAATAAATATGATTTTGATGCCGGAGTGATGATAACAGCCAGTCATAATCCGGCTGAACACAATGGGGTAAAAATGACATGGCAGAAAACTTCTTTATCTAGTCAGAAAATCCAGGAAATAAAAGATATTATTGTTGGAGGTGAGTTTGAGGTTGGGGAGGGAAAAGAGGAAGAATTTTCACTGGCACGAATTGATTATATTGATGAGATTAGTTCTAGGGTGGTTTTAAAGAAGCCTTTAAAAGTAGTGGTTGATCCTTCCAATGCTACGGCAATAACTGTGGTGGAAGATTTGTTGAAAAAAATGAATTGCGAAGCAATAATGATTAATGGTGAGATTGATCCTGATTTTAAAACTCATCAACCTGATCCGATAGTACATGAAAACTATCCGCCTTTGGTGGCCAAAATTTTGGAGGTTGGTGCCGATTTGGGGGTGATGTTTGATGGTGACGCTGATCGGGTCGGTTTTGTTGATGAAAAAGGAAATATTTGGCTGGGAGACAAGATTCAGATGTTGTTGGTGCGGGATATTTTGCCGAAAAATCCCGGTAGTAAAGTAATAGTGGAATTAAAAAATTCTGAAGCGGTTGTGGAAGAAGTAAATAGGTTGGGTGGTGTTCCGATTTTTGGTCAGACGGGGCATACTTTGATCGAAGAAAAATTGCATGCGGAAGGGGCGATTTTGGCGGCGGAGATGAGTTGTCATTATTATATTGCTGATCAATGGTACAAATTTGATGATGCAATGTATGCCATGGCCAGGATATTGCAGATAATAACGGATTCGGGACGTACTTTTTCTGATTTGATGTTGGAATTACCTGATTATCCTTCTACTCCTGAATATCGAGTGGCCGTTCCTCAAGACAGATTGAAAAATATTGTGGCGGAAGTAACCGAATATTTCAAAGAAAAGTGTGATAAGTATTTGGATATGGATGGGATAAAGGGCTATATGTATGATGGTTGGTTTTTGATTCGTTCGTCCAATACTCAGCCGATTATTTCTGTTCGGGTTGAAGCCAAGACAGTTGATGGTTTGGAAAAACTCAAAAAAGTGATAAAGGAAAAATTGGATCAAATCGAGGGGGTAAATCTGGACTGGGATCGACAGTATGACGTTGTTTAATTATTTATTTATATTTGGAGAACAAACATGGATGATTATGGATATAGTTCAGGGTTTGATACGTACAATGCGTATGATACTTACGGATCTTCTTATAGTTCGGGAGGGGAGGATATAGAGGGAATGGTGACTGGAATAGTGGCGGGTATAGGTGCTTTGGGGATTGGGGCGATTATTTTGATTGGATTTATATGTTTTGTCTGTTGGTTGTTGTGGATTTGGATCCAGAGCAGATATTTGAAAAAAATGGGTTATAGTCCTTGGTTAGCTTTACTCAGAGTGATCCCGATTGTAGATTTTTTTATGTTGATATATTTTGCTTTTGTAGAATGGCCGGTGGAAAAATTGGCTAAAGGATTGTCTGGAAGTGTAAAAAAGCTTGAAACAAAGGAGTAGTTTTAATTTGTTATTCGATATATCTTCGGGTCAATAAACTCGAAGATATTTTTTAGTTTGGTTTTCCCGTTATATTTTGCTAGTATTATTTTGTAATCTTATTGGTTTTTTGGGAATATTTGAGATATGAAAATACCAAATCATTTGGCAATAATCATGGATGGCAATCGACGTTGGGCCAAAAAAGAGGGGAAAGAAAAAGTTACTGAGGGACACAAATGGGGAGCACAATCTCTTGAAGATATGGTTGAGGCGGTAGCGGAATTGGGAATCAAATATTTTACGGTTTATGCTTTTTCGACAGAAAATTTTTCGCGATCAAAAGAAGAATTAAAGGCTTTGTTTGATTTGTGTGTTGGGTTCGCCCAGACCAGGTGGCAAAAATTGAGAGCAGAAGGTATCCAGGTAAAAATATATGGCAAGTTGGGTCTTTTTCCTGATTATGTAGAAAAAGCGATGATTGCATTGTTGGAAAAAACTCAAATTTCTAACCCAAAAATGGTTTTGGGTTTGTGTTTCGGTTACGGTGGTCGTCAGGAAATAGTGGAGTGTTGTCAAAATTTGTTGCGGCAGAGCAATAATGTTAGAGATATTTCTGAAGAAATGTTTGAAAAAAATCTATTTTCGGCTGGCATTCCTGATATAGACTTGGTGATTAGGACTGGTGGGGCACAGAGAATAAGTAATTTTATGCTTTGGAAAATAGCGTATGCGGAATTGTATTTTACTGATAAATATTGGCCCGAATTTACAAAAAACGATTTATTTTTGGCTTTGGAAGAGTATGAAAACAGGGAACGTCGATTTGGAAAGTAGATTAGAGCGGAAAAATAATATCTTTGTTTGTACTGGTTTGGAGAATCTGAATATTTTTTTGGTTGAGTAGATTGATTGTTTTTTGACTGGGATGATTGAATCGGTTATTCTGACCGCAGGAAATTATAGCAATATCGGGCGATGTGGTTTCAATAAAACTGTTGCTTGTGGCTGATTCTGAGCCGTGGTGCGCTATTTTTAAAATATCAACATTTATGTCTTGTTGATATTTTTTTGTGAGGGAAATTTCTATGTTTTTGGAAATATCTCCGGTGAGCAGGATTTTTTTATCTTCAGTTGTTTTGTTTAATAATAAAACCAACGAATTATCATTGAGGTCATTTACTAGTGGTGGATTTTGGTTAAAAGGGTAGAGAATGTTCAAGGAATATTTGTCGAATAAAATTTTTTGGGGAAAATAACCGTAAAATATTTCCGTATTTTGGTTTTTTGCTAAGGAAATTAGATTTTCCATGAGTGAATTGGAATCGGAAATTTTGGGTATGAGTAATTTGTCGATGTGGTAGTTTTCGAAAACAAAGAAAAGACCTGTGATGTGGTCTTCGTGAGGATGAGTAAGGATCATTAGCTCGATATGCCGATCATATGGCAAAAGGATATTTGATAATTTGTTTAGAACAGCATTATCTGGTCCGCCATCAATTAGAATTTGTTGCTGATTTTTGGTATTTATTAAAATGCAGTCTCCTTGTCCGACGTCCAAAAAAGATATTGTAGGTTTGATTGGTCGATTTAGCCAAAGGAGACAGATGCCTAGAATACAATTTAAAGCAAGGAGGGTGGCTAATATTTTATTGAGTTTTTTTAGTGCCGAGAGATTTTGGGTGGAATGCTTGGTGATAGACATAAATTGAGAGTAGGCAATAATAGATAATTAAGATTTTTTTGTCAGGAAAAAAAGAAAAGTTGAAAATTTTTTGTTGAGATAACAATTCTATGATTTGGTGACATAGATTCAGAATAATATTGAGGGGTAGTGATATGAGGGTTTGGATTGATTCTGGTAATAGAATACTAGTGAAAATATTTATCAAACCGTAAATCATAATGAAGGGTATAAGAGGGACAATGATAAAATTGGCCGGTAGAGACAAGAGAGAGTATTTATGAAATAGGTATATCAAATAGGGAGTGGTGGTTATTTGCGCGCCGAGGCATTCCAAAGTGTTGTTAATAAAAGGATGTTTCAAATTGATGTTTTCAAAAAAAGCAGTAATTGGATTGGCGACAAAAAATATTCCTATCGTGGCTAGAAATGATAGGTGAAATCCTAGGTCATACCATAGAATCAAGGGATTTTGAAAAATCATAATAGTGGCAGCTAGAAAAATAGCAACGATTGGGTAAGGGCGTCGGCTTAGGTAGGGAGAGATAATTGCGATGATAGACATAATTAGTGCGCGGATGATTGAGCTTTCGGCACCGGTGAGGATAGTAAAGAGTATGAGGCAGGAAATAGTAATAAATAATGCCAGGTGTCGATTAATTATTCCCCGAAGGTTTTTAATAAACAGGTTGGCAAAAATTGCCAGGTTGAATCCGGAAACGACAATTATGTGAGTGAGTCCAAGTTGACGAAATTTATCGTATGATTCTTGAGGTAGAGCATTTTTTTCTCCAAGTAAAATGCCTGACAATAGGCTACTGTTTAGGGGAGTAAAATTTTTTTTCAGATTGGAATTTATTCTGTCTTTCAGGTTGTAAATGTGTTTGAGAAGGCTGTTTGATCGGTCATCAACTATAGTGATTTGAGGTTGATTTATCTCGACATAAATGTTGTTTTTTGCTAAATATCCGGAGTAAGAAAATGATGATTGTGCTAAGGATTTTGGAGTTGTAATCAATCCGTTGATTGTTAAAGTTTGGCCATAATGATATTGGGGAAAAGTACTTGTGACAATTTGAGCCCGACCGGAATAATTGGTGTGGTTTGTTGAAATGTTGGCAAGGGTTATTTTTTGCTGGTTATTTTTTTGGATAGGGGGATCGGAAATAGTCCCGGTAAGTGTTTTATTGGTTGTAGCTAATATTTGAATGTTGTTGGTGATAATGGGTTGGAGAAAAAAATTGAAGTTAAATATTGCTAGTTGTAGGCTGGTTAAGGCGAGAAAAAAATAGAATAGTTGGTTTTTGCTTATCCAGGACAAAATGGCAAGTATAAAAAAAAGATAAAAAATCGATTGAGGGATGGGAAAAAAATTTGGGGATAGGAAAGTCCCGATGATAAATGATAGACAAAAAACCAGAGTAGATATTGATTTTGACATAATAATTTTATCTTAAAATAAAGATTATTATGTTTAATTAAAATTTTTATTAAATATAAATAAATTCAACCATGATGGTTGAATTTATTTGGTAGAGATAATGTTGTTGGGGACTTGTTAGCAGCCACCGCCGACGCAGGGATTCCAACAAGGTGAAGCTTGTCCGTATGTTGCCCAGTCGGGATTACCAGCGGCTTTTTGAATCATTTTTTGAAAACTGCAATCTACTTCCTCTTTTCCGTGCATCATACTATCCAGGAAGTGAAGATCAAAATGTCCGGGGAAGTCATTGTCGGTGATTCCGCCATCAATATCATGGGCGCAGCCATCGATGGCGGCAGCAATTTGGCGTTTTTGAGGATCGGATTCAATTTCGACAATGACCGCATCTGGTTGCCACAAGATCCAGTCATCTCCTGGACAATAAGGGGTGAAACTTTTGCGAAAATTGTAAATATTGCGGATTACTTCAGTGTCTGCCTTGGTGAGTGGAACAACGTCACTATGCCATCGATCCATACCGAGGGATTTAACGTGAAAAGATTGCCCGAGGGCCAAATCGGTGATTTTGATTGTATGTCCTGAATCTAGAAATTGATCTATCTCGTTATTTTTGACAAGAATTCCATATTTGGGGTCTTTATGTCGAACAGTTATTTGATAATCAATGTTGAAATCTTGAAACCAGGTAATATTTTCTGCGACGGATTGAAAACTTTCATTGTATATTCCTGGTTTGATAGAATCCGGTGCTTTGACGGAAAAGGAATAGGTGCCAATTTGAGATGGGGATACTTGCGATTGATTAATACTTGTCACTCGGTTTTGACTTAGCCAGTCTGAGGTGGAAAAAAGACTACTGCGATCCCAATCTTTGGCGGTGGCTAGTCTGACTGGTGCTTGGCCGTAATTGTGCCAATCGGCGGTGCCGATATTTTTTATGGAAATTTCCAAATTTTTGTTTTCTCCTTGGGAAAGTATAAACGAGGAAGATTCTTGGGATATTAATTCGCTACGATAAATGCCGTCGGTGGCATAATTTGTTTCTGGATTTTGGGGGACATTGGCAACGCTTTCAATTGACTTGACGGTAATTTTCCAAAATATTCCATAATCTTCGAGCCAGGAGATATTTTCTACGACGGGACGGAAATATTCCAGATAATCTCCTGGCTTATTGGGGGCGGTAATTTCAAACATAAATACTGCTCTTTCATTGGGTTTGATATTTGTATCTTCGGTCAGCCAGGCAGAACGGTTGGGTGAAAGCCAGTCCGATGAAGAGAAAAAGATACTGTCTCGATCAGCCGGATGATCTGTAGCCAAGTGGATGGGGACGTTTTTGTCCCATGATTTTGTCCCGGTGTTTTCAATCAAGACCCAAAGACGGGCTTTTTCGCCGGGAAATAACGAGGGATAGCTACTTTGTGAAACCCATTGATAGGAGTATTCCGGTGTGGCTTGAACGATAGCGCTAGCGAAAAATTGGTTCGAAATCAAAATAGTCAGTATTAGAAAAATTATTTTTTTTGTCATAAAAAATTATTTTAATATTTTTTACTACAAATATATTTTATCATTTTTTGGTTTAATGATATTAGCACTTGACAGGAAAGACTGCTAAAATTATCATATAATTATGGATTCAATGAATGAAAGACAAAAATCTGTTTTGAGAATGTTGGTTGGCGACTATATCAAGACGGCACGACCGGTCGGTTCGGCTTGGTTGGTAAAGAGACACAAGATGGGTTGCTGCAGCGCGACCGTACGCAATGACATGTCGTTTTTGGAACAACTTGGATTTATCGGCCAATCTCATTTTTCAGCTGGTCGAGTACCGACAGCGGCAGGTTATCGGTATTATATTGACAATTTGATGACAACCAGAGAAATACCATCTAGGTTTAGGCGAAGAGTGATTTTGATATTAAAATCTTTGGATGCCAAAAAATATTCTCGAGTTGCCAGGACATTGGCGGCGGAGATTGCCAGTGTTACCGGTAATTTGACTATGATAAGTATGCCGCCGGATAGACTGGAGATGAGTGGAATGCAATATTTTTTGTGTCGTCCGGAGTTTCGGGATGAGAAGTTGATGCGTCGAACCGGGTTATTGTTGGATAGGATCGGAGAGTTGGTTTTTGATTTACGTGGCAAATTGCCGGAGAATTCTTTTCGGGTTTATATTGATGAAGAATTGAATTACGAATTTATGAGAGAGATGGCGGTGGTGGTAAGAAAATTTCGTGATCCGTTTGGGGAAAGTCATGTATTGGGGATGGTTGGTCCAGTTAGGATGGATTATAGTATTTTACCGGATATAATGGATTTTGCTGCGACAACTTTAGAAGGTTTTTAGATGATTTTTTTAATTTTTTAATTCATGAAAAAAAATAATAATGTACAGAAAGATTGTAACTGTCAGGATATGAGTTTGGAAATAGAGGAGTTGAAGAAAAAATGTTTGGAGTTGGAGGAATCATGGAAACGTTCAGTGGCTGATTTTGCCAATTTTAAAAAGAGAAGTGAAGAAGAAAAAAGACTGATTTTTGATGTAATCAGGGCCGATGTGGCTTCAAGTTTTTTGCCGGTTTACGATAGTATCAGTAGGGGCTTGCAGTCGGATACAAGTAAAGATGATGGTTTGGAAAAAATTATGCGAGTATTTGAAACGGTTTTAAAATCTCATGGAATAGAGAAAGTTACTTTAGATCTAAAGAAATTTGATCCTGAGTTGGCGGAAGCAGTTGGATATATGGACAATGATGATAAAAAGAAGTCCGGTCAGATTGCGGCGGTGGTGGAGGAAGCGTTTGGAATGGGAGGTAAGATTATTCGTCCGGCGAAGGTAATGATTTTTAGATAGTTTTTATATATTTGATTAATCATTTAGGAGGAAATTATGGCTAGATGGATGGTTCCATGGTTTTCCATGGATGAAGAATTGAATAAATTTTTTGATGATCCTTTTTCTGGTTCTGGGAAAAATTGGATGACGTGTCCGGCGGCGGATGTATTTGAAAAGGATGGCAAGGTATTTGTGAGGTTTGATTTGCCTGGAGTCAAAGAAGACGAAGTAGATGTGGAGATTGGGGAAAAATATGTGGAAATCAAAGGTGAGTCAAAGGAAAAGAAGGAAGTAAAAGATAAAAAGTATTATCGTTTGGAAAGTAGGATGAGTAGTTTTTCTCGTCGAGTGCCTGTGCCTTCTATGGATGCAAAAAAAGCTGAGGCTGTGATGAAAGATGGCGTTTTAGAGATTAGGGCACCGAAAATCGAGGCGGAAAAATTGACCACCAAATTGAAAGTAAAAAAATTGTCGGATAGTAAATAATTTATTTTTCCCGGCTATGATTCTGCATATATGAAAAGAGTTGTAGCCGGGAAAATTTCTAATTCTTAATTTTTAATTTTTAAACTATTTTTGTTTAGAAATTAAAAATTAAGAATTAAAAATTAATAATTAATTCTGTTATTTATCTGTTTTAAATATTTAAGAGGTTTTATGAGTAAAATTATCGGAATTGATTTGGGCACGACGAATAGTTGTATGGCGATTATGGAGGGAGGATCACCAACGGTGATTACCAATGCCGAAGGAAATCGCACAACGCCTTCGATAGTGGCAATAGATAAAAATGGACAAAGATTGGTTGGTCAAACTGCGAAAAGGCAGTCCGTGGTCAATCCTGAGGATACGCTTTATAGCGTGAAGAGATTTATGGGAAGACGATTTGACGACGAAGAAGTTTCCCGAGATATCAAGATGGTCCCATTTAAGGTTAAGAAGGGAAAAAATAATTCAGTTATTTTGGAAATGGATGGTAAGGACTACACTCCGCAAGAAATTTCGGCTATGGTATTGCAAAAGTTAAAAGAAGATGCAGAAGCGTTTTTGGGGGAAAGGGTGACCGAGGCGGTTATTACGGTTCCGGCATATTTTGATGATGCGCAAAGGCAAGCAACCAAAGATGCAGGGAAAATTGCGGGTTTGGAAGTAAAACGTATTATCAACGAGCCGACAGCGGCGGCGTTGGCATATGGATTGAATAAACATAAAGATGAAAAGATTGTGGTTTATGATTTGGGTGGGGGAACTTTTGACGTATCTGTATTGGAAGTGAGTCAGGATACGGTGGAAGTTTTGGCGACCAACGGAGATACTCATCTTGGTGGCGATGATTTTGATCAAGTGTTAATAAATTATTTAGCAGATGAATTTTTGAAGTCGGATGGAATTGATTTACGGAAAGATGTTTTGGCTTTACAAAGATTAAAAGATTTTGCTGAAAAAGCTAAAATTGAATTGTCTTCGACGGTAGAGACTCAAATAAATATTCCGTTTATTACCAATACTGCTGATGGTCCAAAACATTTGGATATTAAGTTGACTAGGGCCAAGTTGGAAGAAATTACGGATGATTTGATTCAAAAAACTTTGGAACCTTGCAAAAAAGCTTTAGCGGATGCCAAGTTGGATAAAAATAATATTGATCAGATCGTATTGGTTGGTGGACAGACTCGTATGCCAAAAGTACAACAGGTGGTTAAAGATTTTTTTGGAAAAGAACCTCATAAAGGTATAAATCCGGATGAAGTGGTGGCGATGGGAGCTGCAGTTCAAGGTGGTGTTTTAACTGGCGATGTAAAAGATATTTTACTGTTGGATGTTACTCCTTTGTCTTTAGGAATAGAAACGTTGGGTGGAGTGGCGACGCGTTTGATTGAGAGAAATACGACGGTTCCGACAAAGGCCAGTCAGGTTTTTTCAACTGCGGCTGATAATCAAACTTCGGTGGAGATTCATGTAGTTCAGGGAGAAAGAGAGATGGCAGTTGATAATAAATCATTGGGAAGATTCATTTTGGATGGAATCCCACCTGCTCCGAGAGGAATTCCTCAGGTTGAAGTAACTTTTGATATTGACTCAAATGGAATATTAAATGTTACCGCTTTGGACAAAGCGACCAATAAGAAACAAAATATTGTGATTCAGGGTTCGAGTGGTTTATCAAAAGAAGAAGTAGATAAAATGCAAAAAGAAGCACAAGCTCATGCTGAAGAAGATAAGAAAAAGAAAGAAGCGATTGAAGAAAAAAATAAAGCGGAACAATTGGTGTATGCTAGTGAGAAGTCACTAAAGGATTTTGGTGAAAAAATTTCCAAGGATGATAAGGAGAACATTGAAAAAGCTATTGCGGACTTGAAAGAGGTAAAAGACAAGGATGATATTGATGCTATAAAAGAAAAGAGCGGAAAATTGAGCGAATTGGTGCAAAAGATAGGGGCGGAAATGTATAAACAAGCTGGAGTGGCAACTGAAGATACAAAAAAAGACGGCAATGAAGAGGAGGTGGTTGATGTAAAAACAAAGAAAAGGGGTGAAAAATAAATTTTCTCCCAAACTCACTTAATTATTGTTACAATAGTTTTGGGAAATTAGTTTGTTTTTAAAAAAAATAATGAAAAAAATATCTTTGTTTTTGTTGCCAATTGTTTTTGCCGGGATTCTTGCTGGATGTAGTTTGTGGGGTAGTTCCAATGAAAATTCTGATCAGGCTGCTGGTGATCAGACAGTAGTGACAGAGCCGATAAATCAAGGCGACAATCAGAATATTGATTCTCCGGTTAATACTGATCCTGTCGGTGGCATGTACGTAGTAACCAATCCGGCTGATGTCTTGGAAAAAGCTAAGAAGAGTGCGAATTTGGCCAATGAAAAAGCGAGAAAATGGCAATCGGATGCAAAGTTGATATTACTATCCACCAATTATTTTTCTTCATTGAATGACGAGGGAGTGATTGATAAATTTATTTATACTTCTGATATAAATACTGAGTTGTACTTTTCAATCGATATAACCAGGAGTGATCAAAAATTTACCAGGACGTTGATATATCGTGATGATTATCGTTTGAAATCAGGAGTATTGCCGATACCGATTAAATATTGGAAAATTACTTATGCACAAGCATTGGAAAAAGCAGATATGTTGGGGGGTTATCAATTTCGTAAGGATCATCCCAATTATCAGGTGTCACAGATGTTGTCTTTAGCAGATGGAAAGAATTTGGCTTGGTATATTGTTTATAGTGCTCCTGGTTCCGATCAGTCTTTTCGTATTACGATAGATTCTAGTACTGGTGAGCAGATTTTATAGTCTAGTTTAGAAATTTGATTGTTGCAGGGCAGAACAGTGTTCTGCCCCTAAGTTTATTTTTTGAATAACAATATGACAAAAGATTATTATTCTACGTTGGGTGTAAAAAAAGATGCTTCGTTGGATGAAATAAAAAAGGCATATCGAAAACTGGCTCACAAATATCATCCGGATAAAGGGGGTGGCAAAGAAGCGGAAGAAAAATTTAAAGAAATCAATGAGGCGTACCAGGTTTTGTCTGATCCGGCTAAAAGAAGTAATTTTGATCGTTTCGGTGCGGCTGGTTTTGCAGGAGGGGGGCAGGCTGGGGGTGGATTTTCTGGTTTCGATCCTAGTGGTTTTTATCGATCTTCTCAGGGTTCTGGCGGTGGGTTTAGAATGGATTTTGACATGGGGGAAGATCTGGGTGATATTTTTGATATGTTTTTTGGAGGAGGTTTTACTGGAGGAAGAACTAGAGGAAAAAAAGTGGATACCAGGGGGCGTGACTTGCAAACAACTATTGATGTTGATTTTGTTCAGGCTGTTTTGGGAGCGGAGATAAATATTTCAATTGAAAAAATGGTGAAATGTAGGGAGTGCAAGGGAACTGGGGCCAAAAGTGAGGAGTTGATTGAATGTTCTGTTTGCAAAGGTATGGGGTATGAAGAAAAAATTCAAAATACTATATTGGGACAAGTACGACAGAAAAGTGTTTGTGGAAATTGTGGCGGTTTGGGAAAAATGCCCAAGGTTTCATGCTCAGAATGTTTGGGTCAAGGGAGAGTAAAAAAACAAGTGACACAAGTTGTAGATATTCCAGCCGGGGTAGAGGATCAGATGGTTTTAAGATTGAGAGGGGAAGGAGAAGCAGGTTTGAAAGGTGGAGAAGATGGTGATTTATTGATAAAAATTCGAGTTCAAAAGAGTCGGGATTTTTCTCGGGATGGTAACGATGTCGTTAGTAAAAAGAAGATTTCATTTACACAAGCGGCTTTGGGAGCTGAATTGTCGGTGGCGATGGTGGACGGGTCGGAAGAGATTGTAATTCCGGCAGGTACGCAAAATGGTGAACGATTAAAAATTACTGGACGGGGGGTGCCATATTTGGGGAATGAATCAAAAAGGGGTGATCATATTATGGAAATTGAAGTGGAAGTACCAAAAAGATTGTCGGAAAAAGAGAAAGAATTGATTCGGGAATTGGCTGTGTTGAGAGGCGAGGAAATCAAGGAAGAGAATGTATTTCAAAGAGTAAAAAGAAAAATAGGACTTTGATATTCAAAAATAAAAAAATGATTATGAAAAGTGATGGCGACAATAGCAAAGAACTGGTAGGAGAAAATTTAACATTGGATCACAATATTGATGTGAGTGTCAATTTAACAAAAGAAAGAAGATTTGATCTTGATTTTAATAAATTGAGTCAAAGAACCGGCCAAATGTTGGATGATGAGGACGGTAAGATTGGTGAGGTAGAAAAAACATCAAAGTTGATTGAAAGAAATGGAGAGGAAATTGCCCCTGGAATAAAAATCCAGACGAGTGGCTGGAGAATTATTTTTGAACAGGATTTAGATAAGTGCAAATTGTTTGATAATCAGCGTTTTGCTTTAAGGTATTTTGACAAAAATAAGAAAATTTCTAAAATATGTTATTTTACAAAGGATGGAATTGTAAGTTTGTTTGACAATAATTGTGGAAATATATATGAGTTGAAATTGCCGATTGATGGTTTAAATATGGCAAATGAAAAATATTTTGCCAGATTACGTTTGGTGTTACAGGAAAAGATAGATAACAAAAATGAATATAAGGATTTATCTTTTGACGATTTTGATGTCTTGATAAAATTTTTTGATTTTCAAAGAAATGGAATTGATGTTTTCGCTGATCAAACCGATAAAATTGCGAGTGAGAAAGATATTCCAAAAGAGATAAATGAGAATTTAAATCAGGTAACTGGTTTTTGTTTGGAGCTAAATAATTTGATTGATAAAAATGGTTATGATAATAATTATAAAATAAAGCAATTGATGTTGGATGATGGGGGGAGGGATGATCGAGTATTGGATTATTATAATTTCCAGGCTTTCCCTGAGCAGGGCAAAATATATGGAAATATTAATTGTTTGGAAAAAGAATATTCATTATCAATCATTTATCATGAGGCGGCACACATATTTTATGAATCAATTCCGGAAGATAGGGCTGATGGAATTTGCAAACAAAAAATAAAGAATGATTTTTATGAATTATTGGATGTTTGTGGATTAGACAAAACTAAGTTGGATTTTAAAACGGAATATCGGCAGGCGTTTGAAAAAAATGAGTTATTTCGGATAATTGATGAGTCAAGGTATGTAAAAACTAATTTGTCTGAGAAAGATAAGAACAAACCGGGACATCCTTATGACGGTTTTGAAGAAATGTTTGCCAGTATTATTGCGATCACGCAAATTCCGCAATATAGAGAACAAATGATTAATAATCTAAAATTGAGTTCGTTGGATGATAAACAAAAAACTGCCTTATCGAAGGCAATTAATGATTGTTTAAAGACGATGAATAAATCGGGGATTGAGGTGGAATGGAGAGAAGAAAACTCTTATAAACCCTTAGAAACTCTTTAAAACTCTTATTAATTTCAGTTTGTAAGAGTTTGTAAGGGTTTTAAGTTTAGAAGTGTTTGAAATTTATAAAACTGATTTTTGATAACAACTTTCGCAATAAACCTTCTCCGTTCGCTCCGGCGCATAAGTAGTTTCAAATTCATTTGTGCATCTGCCTTGATGTTGACACTCGCTCTTTCTAGTTAATTGTTCATTGTTAATTGTTAATTTCCCCTCACACATGCATTGTCTGTGCCAAAGTTTTCTCGGATTGAGTTTGGCCAGGCGATCGATGTGTCGCTGGTCGGGATGTCGGCGAGGGATTTGAATATTTCTTTCGATATATTGGGCGAGTTCTTGGGGTAGGATTTTGAAAGGTCGGCCGGTAATTTCACATTTTAAAATACTTTTCAGACAATTGTCTATTTCTGTTTGCGCTTCGGGATTACTTTGAGGGTTGTAAATAGAAATGTCTTTCGGTTCATAGAATGGTCCGTCATATTTTATACCATAGTCATTATCTTGCCATTTGGCATTGATTTTTTCGGCTTGATTTTTTGTTAGAGGAAAATATTCCATCGCGACGGTTTCGTTGTAGCCGAAGGGGGAAATGTTCATGGGAAAAAATTGTCCCCA
Organism: Patescibacteria group bacterium; assembly: GCA_049322675.1. Classification (GTDB taxonomy): domain Bacteria; phylum Patescibacteriota; class JAHJAL01; order JAHJAL01; family JAHJAL01; genus DAIRGB01. The sequence continues at coordinate 43,941 of JBMORM010000017.1, forward strand.
TTCGTTGGTCTTTTCCATATGATTAATAATTTGTGGGACTAGTTTTTCGTATTCTTTTTTGCTGTATTGTTTGTTTAGAATGCAATATTGTTTGTGATTGAGACCGACGCAGCCAAAGAGGTTTTGACTGTTGAAATTGGCAAAAGAATAAAGACAATCTTGACTGGCGACCAGATGGGCGCAAAAGCTGCTGCGAGGGATTTGAAAAGCTGAACAGATTTGGTAGTTTAGCTCGCTCCAACCGAGTGAGCTGATATCCATTGAATCTTTGAGTTCGTATCCGATAGAAATATTTTTGCAATTATCAGATTTATCAAAATAAAATCCATGGGAAACATTGCGGCAATTTTTCAAATGATCTCCAGTGCAGTTTTCGCAAAAGATTAGATCGGCAAATTTGTAGCGATATTTTTTTAGGTGATTATTGGATTCATCGATTGCTTTGTTGACTCCTGTTGAACTGGATAAATATTCTTTGATTTTTTCAAAGTACATTTCTTTGGATAATAGCTGATTGAAAAAATAATATTTTTTGTGACTGAGATTGGCTGAGGCAAAGCAATCTTTGCATTCCAGGCAGTCTTGGCAAAAATGGCAATTGTCGCAACCGGCACAATCATTTAAATATGAACTATTATTGCATTTGGCACAATTGACTGAATTGTATAAGTTTTCGCAATAACTAATCCATTAGTTATCAATGTTATTTTTTCCATTAAGAGAGTAGGTATTGTAATAGCAGTTTTCGTTGTAATGTCCGCCGACATTGAGATAGCAATTTTTGCTTTCGGATTCATGGTTGGTAAAATCACTGTTTTCATTGTTGGTACTGACGAGACTGAGCAGTTTGCTTTTGTGCAATAGTTGATTGAATTGTTTGAAAAATGACTGGTCAAAATTATAATTTTGACCAATGTTGACCGGGTCCCATTGGTCGGACCAAAAACAGTTGGCGCAGCAGACTTTGTAGTCTTTATCTGGTGAATAAATCGAGACTATTTCTTTTTGACAAAGATGACATTTTCTTTTGTATAATTTTCGTTCATTACGCCAGACTAGACGCTGTTGTTCGCGACATTGTGGACAGAGAGAGGGGAGAGGAATTGGAAACTTTTTTTCGTTTGTTTCAGGGGATATTTTAGTCAAAAGAGCAATATCTTCGTTGGTGATAGAGAAATTGATCTGACATTGAGAGCAAATTTTTGATTCCATGCTGAGTTTGGTTTATTGTTGTGTTTTTATTTTATCTTTTTTGTAATTTTTTTTCTAATTTATGGTTTGAAAATTGGTGGAGGGAGTGTTACGCTATCTATAGATTTTAAAGGAGGCAAAAATGGTAATGAGTTGGAATATATTTATTGTCTTTTGCGTTCTGGTATCGGTGCTCTATGGCTTTATTTTGCAGAGAAACAAAATTATTTTGAGTTTGATAAATGTCTATATTGCTTTGGCAGTGGTGACAGTTGTTGGTCCCAGTTTTAACAATTTGATGCAGAAGGTGGGGTTGGTGATGCTAAATGAAAGCATCTCCGGGAGGTTATTTAGTTTGTTTTTAACGCAAACTTTTTTGTTTGTTTCGTTAATCTTGCTATTGTCGATTAGAGCGGAACATGCACAAGCGATGGCCGACGTTAAAGTTAGTCATCCGATGATATTGTCCTTTGTTTATAGTGTTTTGTTTGCTTTGATCGTGGCATCCACAATAATTTCGTTCTTATCTCCCGAATTACAGGCCAATATCAATTCTCAATCCAATATTATCTCTTGGATTATGGCGCAAAAATCGCTTTGGATTATTTTTCCGGTTGTTCTTATGATTGTTTCTAGTTATTTTATAGTGCCTGAAGAATAATTTTTTTCTTGCCAAGAACGTGTTTTGACTGTTAAGATGTTATTGTCGCTGTTTAGGTATGCAGTGATGTCTTAAAAAAATACAAGTTTCAAGTACCAAGGCTCAAGTTTCAAGATTTCGAATGTATTTACACAAAAAAATTGTCGCAGAAATTTTTTTGTAGAGGAGGAGGCGTTCTGGTGGTGAAGTGAGAGACAGTATGTCTGGCTCGCACGCAACGTTAAGAACGACTTTGACGAGGGTGCATAGCTCAGTCGGTAGAGCAGCTGCCTTTTAAGCAGAAGGTCGGAGGTTCGAATCCCCCTGCACCCATTTTTTTGGGAAATTCCGGTTTTGACGGTTAAAATTCATATTTAACCGTTTTTTTGTGTTAAGAAAGCATATTATTTGCAAAAAAGATATTGAAATATCGGTTGGGTTGAAATTTTTTATTATTCGTTATTGTTGATTATTTATTAAAAATTTGAGGAAGACAGAAATTTATTTGTGTAATCTTGCTATTTTTATCTTTAAGGGAAATGTTTATACTTAGATAAGTAATAATTTGATTTAAATATATAAAAATGAATCATATTAAATGGTCTTTGATCGTCTTGATTTTGTTTTCGTTTTTTCCTTGGACAGCCAAAGCTGACAAATTTTTGGGATCTGATTTGGTGATAAAATTGCAGGATGGGGTAACGGTGGAGGATTTTTTATTGGCAAATAATATAAATATTGATCAGATAAAAATTGGGCGTAATGGATATATTTTAGTAAAAGCGGAAAGTAGTCGAGCAAATGTTTTAGGAGTGGAAAATTGGAAGAAAATTGATCGAGTGATGGCTGATGGAGAAGCGACGATTTTGGTTACCAAGCCAAATGATCCATATTATGTTGATTCTGAAGATATGCAGTGGAATTTAAAGAAGATTGGGATGGAGACTGTTTGGGATAATTATAAAGGAACGACAGAGGTGGTGGTGGCAGTGGTTGATACTGGTCTAAATTTTCGTCATGAAGATATGTCCAATTTGATTTGGGTTAATGATGATGAAATACCAAATAACGAGATTGATGATGATGGCAACGGTTTTGTCGATGATTATAACGGATACAATTTTATTAGCACATCTGGAAATATTGATGATGACAATGATCATGGAACGGCTGTTTCTTCGATTATTGCTGCTAATACCAATAATGGTACGGGAATGGCGGGAGTGTGTTGGAAAGCGCGAATTATGCCTTTGAAAGTCGCAAACGCGGGTGGTTCGGCTAGTTTATTTGATATTGCCCAGGCAATATATTATGCGGTTGACAATGGTGCCAAGGTGATAAATCTTAGTTTAGGGGCAATGATAGACCAGGAAGATATGAGAGAGTCGGTACAATATGCCAAAGAAAAGGGAGTGGTGTTGGTAGCGGCAGCTGGAAATTCGGAAAGTAGTGGTCAAAGCGTGAATTCTTTGTATTATCCAGCCAATTATCCTTCCGTAATTGCAGTTGGAGCAACTGATGTTAATGACGAAATAGCTTCTTTGGGAAATTCTTCTTTCATGTCTCATCGGGGAAAAAATTTGGATTTGGTGGCGCCGGGAGTAGATGTATTGGCGGCAACCAGCGGTCGAGACGGTGATTCGTATGCAAAGTATGATGGTACTTCTATGTCAGTGCCACAGGTAGTTGGAGCGACTGTTTTGTTGTGGGAAAAAAATATCGGTTTATCTGGAGATGAGGTCGAAACGGCGATTAAGTCGTCGGTAAAAAAAGTAGCTGATATGACCGGTGACTTTGATGAAAGATATGGAAATGGGCGATTGGATATATTGGCTGCTTTGGATTCGGTGAAAGCGTATGTTCCGGATGATGAAGAAGATGAGCCCGATCAAACGATTCCGGCAGAAGATAATGATGACGAAGATGATTCAAGTAGTGATTATAATCCTGCTGATTTTGGAAAAGATTTTTCGGCGAAGTGGGTTAAACAATCAAATTATTGGTATTTGCGACCTGGTGAAAAGAGAAAGGTTTGGATTGAATTCAAAAATAACGGTGATGCTTTGTGGCAACTTGATGGTAATAATGCCGTTCATCTGGGAACAGACCGAAATTTTGATCGATTAAGCCGTTTTTATGATCAAAATACTTGGTTGACGGCGAATCGTTTGCGGGCGATCAATAATAAAAGTGTGCGACCGGGTGAGATTATGAGATTTGAATTTGAAATTGTGGCGCCTTACCAGGAAGGTTCTTATAATGAATACTTTCGATTGGTGGCGGAAAATAAAAAATGGTTAAATGATTTGGGAGTGTTTTGGAATTTTACTGTGACCAATAAGGAAATTTACTCGTCAGCTTGGGTTGATCAGTCAGGATATTTGACTTTAAAACAAGATGAAAAAGGTAGTAGTTGGTTTGATTTTGTAAATAATGGTACGGCGGTATGGTATAGAGATGGTGATAATGCGGTTCATCTGGGAACTGATCGGATTAAAGATAGGTATAGTTCATTTTATGATTCTAACACTTGGTTGGGGCCAAACCGGATAGTATTGAAGCAGTCGCAGGTAAATCCGGGGGAAATAGGTCGTTTTGGTTTTGATGTTTTTCCGAAAAACAAGGGCACTTTTACTGAATATTTTAGGCCCTTGGTGGAAAATAAAGAATGGTTGTCTGACCAAGGAGTGTTTTTGCAGTATTTGGTATATTAATTGTATTGTTTTGTTTTTGAAAAAGACCGAATTTGATCTATTAAATCGGTCTTTTTTTTTGGTGATTTTGATAAGGAAAATGATTGTTGTTACTCGTTGTCTCGTTTGATGATTTGGATGAAAGCGTCTTGAGGGATTTCTACTTTGCCAAATTTTTGCATGCGCTTTTTCCCTTTTTTCTGTTTTTCCCAAAGTTTGCGTTTGCGGGAAATATCTCCGCCGTAAAGATATCCGGTTACGTCTTTTTTGAGGGCGGGTATATCTTCTCTGGCAATAATTTTGGTACCAATGGCGGCTTGAATTGGTATTTTTATTTGTTGTCTGGGTATGATTTCTTTCAGTTTTTTCGTGATATGACGTCCTAAATATTCAGCTTTTTGTCGGTGGACGATTAGAGATAGAGATTCAATTATGTCATCGTTGACAATAATATTGAGTTTGATTAGGTCTTCTTGTCGATAACCGATTAGGTCGTAGTTTAATGAAGCATAACCTTGGGAAATGGATTTCAGTTGGTCGTAGTAGTCGGTTATGAGTTCTGAGAGTGGAATTTCAAAGATAAGCATCGAACGGTTTTCTCCGAGAAATTGGTTGTTGATATAATTTCCCCGGTGTTTTTTGGTCATTTCGATGATTGAGCCAATGTATTGATTGGGAGTGATAATTTCGGTTTTTGTCCAAGGTTCTTTAATAGTTTTAATATTGGTGGCATCGGGTAGTTCGACCGGGTTTTTTATGGTGATTTCGGTGTTGTCATTGAGAGTGATTTGGTAATTAACAGTGGGAGTGGTCAAAATGACATTGAGGTCAAATTCTCGAGATAATCTTTCTTTGATAATTTCAATGTGTAATAATCCAAGAAATCCACAGCGAAAACCAGGTCCGAGGGCGGGTGACATTTCAGGTTGGAAAGTAAAGGAAGCGTCGTTGAGCGACAATTTGTCCACAGCGTCTTTGAGAGTTTGGTATTCTTTTCCTTCTTCGCAATAAATACCGGCAAAAACTTTGGGTGGAATTTCTGAATATCCGGGGAGAGGAGTTTGGGAAGGATTATTGATGGTAGTGATGGTATCACCGACACGACACTCGCCCACGCTTTTTAAACCAGTAGCAATGTATCCGATTTCACCGGTATTTAATTGTTGTTGTTCTTCGTATTGTGGTCTAAGAAAACCTAGTTGGGAAATATCGGTTTGGTGTTGGGTGGCAAGAAGATTAATAATATTTGAACGATTGATCCGGCCATTGACGATACGAACGTAGGCAATAACACCTAGATAAGAGTCGTATTTTGAATCAAAAATTAGAGCTTGGGTGGCTTGTTGATTATCTCCGGTGGGACAAGGAATTTTTTCAATGATAGTTTGCAATAGTAGTTCGACATTTTCGCCGGTTTTGGCGCTGACCAAAATAATTTCTTCTGGTTTGAAACCAAAAGCGGTACATATTTCTTGACTGACTTTTTCGGGTTGGGCGGCGGGCAGATCTATTTTATTGATAACTGGAATGATGTTCAAATTATGTTCGAGGGCGAGATAGGTATTGGCGATAGTTTGTGCTTGAATGCCTTGGGTAGCGTCAACCAACAACAGGGCTCCTTCTACGGCGGCTAGGCTGCGTGATACTTCATAAGCAAAATCAACATGACCAGGAGTGTCGATCAAATTGAGAATGTGGTTTTGGTATTCCATGCGAGCTGGAGTGAGTTTGATAGTAATACCTCTCTCTTGTTCGATATCCATTTGATCCAATATTTGATTGCGCATTTTTCTTTTTTCGATAGTTCCGGTGATTTCCAGTAATCTGTCGGCTAAGGTAGATTTGCCGTGATCAATGTGGGCGATAATGCAAAAGTTTCTGATTTTATCCAAGGAATAATTCATGATAGATTAAGATTAGTAGATTGTTTTAATTGTGAATAAGGAAGGGTAAGGGATATGTTGATTAGAGAGTTTGTTGGAGCTGATTGTATGATTGCCAAACAAGAAGTTTTGGTGGGAAAAGTGGTGGAAGTGGTGGTAGATCCCAATCGGCCAAAAATTGTAGCCTTGATTGTGGGTCAGGATGAGAAGAAATCAAAGAGGAAAATTGTAAAAATTGCTAGTGTGATTGACGGATGGAACGGATTGGTTTGGATTAAATCTCGAGAAAATCTGCTTGATTTTGATAAAGCAAAAATTATTGCTGATATTGTTGGGCGAGGATATCTGGTGTTGGGTCGTTGGGCCTTGAATAAAAATTTGGATAGAATTGGAAAAATAATGGATTTTGATTTTGACTTGTTGACAGGAATGATCAATAATTTTCATCTGGAAAAAGGAATAGGTTGGTGGAAGCAGAAAAGGATTATTGGCGCAAGGTTGTTTATTGAGATAATTGCTAAAGGGGTAGTATTTGATCTGGAAAGTTCAGCCGATTTGCGTTTGCAAAAAATTCAAGAAGTAGAATTGGTTATTCAATGATTTTTTTGACGGTGGTATTTTTGGTGAACTTCTTTAAGATGTTTGTCGGTGAGATGGGTATATATTTGGGTAGTGGTGATTGAACTGTGTCCAAGTAAGCTTTGGACGGAGCGAAGATCAGCGCCATTGATTAGTAAATCGGTGGCAAATGAGTGTCTTAGGGTGTGAGGAGTAACTTTTTTGACTAGGCCGGCTTTTTTGGCGGTTTTACGGATAATTCTTTGGATGGAACGGGCGGTTAGGACACTAGTGTTTTGGTTTTTTTTATGATGACTGACAAATAAATATGGATTGATGTCTTTTCGGATAGCGAGATATTTTTTTATTGTTTGAAAACAATTGTCCGAGAGAAAAACTACTCTTGATTTGCCACCTTTGCCAGTGACAGATATTTCTTGGCGGTCGAATCCTAAATTTTCTTTGGTTAGTTTTATCAACTCACTGACTCGCAATCCTGTGCTGAAGAGTGTTTGCAATATAGCGTTATCGCGAAGGTTTTGAATGTCTTTTGCATCTTTAAATGTGGCCAAGAGTTGGTCAATTTCTTCTTGTTCCAAAAATTCTGGTGGTTCTTTTTTTTCTTTTATTAGTTCAATTTTTTCCGGACTAAATGAAGGAATATCTTTTTTTTGAAGAAATTTTAAAAAGGAGCGGAGGGCGATAAGATGGTAATTTTGGGTTTTTTGACTAATGCTTTCGTGGTGTGTGTTTTTGTGTGTTAGTAGGTGGAGTCGAAAAGTACGAATTTTTTTTTCATCAATTTCGGATACATTGATATTTTTGGTAAAATTGAGAAAACGACCAAGATAGTGAGAGTAGTTTTCGATTGTTTTTTTGCTTTTACCTTTTTCAAGTTGGCAATACTCGATAAATTGATCGATACTTTGGCTTAGTTTCATAGTGATATTTATTGTGCGACTTTTTTATTATAGTTGAATTTGTTTTTTTATTGAATTATTTTTTGAGGGAAAATTTGGTTTATCTGGGTAAGTAATAAATTGAATATGCTATTTACTCCTCATTTATTGGCAGGGGCAGCGATTGGTTTAGCATTTGAAGATTGGTGGTGGATTATTTTTTTGTCCTTGTTGTTTCATTTGTTGTTTGATTTGATTCCGCATTTTGATCCACCGTATGAGCGAACCAAAAAGTATTATTTGTGGTCTTCGTTGGATTTATTGATAGGATGGTTAGTGGTGATGTGGATAACCAATGAAGTATTTTCTCCCTTGGTTTTGCTGGGAATGTTGGTTAGTATTCTTCCGGATGTGTTGACTTTTTTGGTTGTGTCTTTAAGACTGAGATATCTTTACGGATATGTTGAATTTCATAAGAGAATTCAAACTGATTGGTCTTTGGTTGGTGGGATGTTGATACAGTTGGGGATAGTTGCGGGGATAATATATTGGCGATTTTTTATTTACGGATAGCCTGAGATGATACAGCCGCTTCTGGATTATTTGCTTAGGATTGAATTATGATAGATGGTAGGGACTGTTCTGAGCCGGAGTAGCTTTAACGGTAGAGCAATGCTTTCGTAAAGCAGAGGTTGGAGGTTCAAATCCTCTCTCCGGCTTGTTTTCTTAAGTTTTTATTAGGTAAAAAAATAAATATTTATGTCAAAAGAAGAAATCAAGCAAATTGACAATTTGGGGCGAAATGTTTTTCAGGATAAAGTTGTGTTGATCAATTTTGTGGTATTGTTGGTGGTAATATTAATTACTTGGTTGTTGTGGGTAGTTTTTTATCGTAATAATCAAGTGATGATGGGCATGCCTGATTACTTTAGTTTTTTGCAACAAAATCAGTTTTTGTCTCGATATGTGTTGCCAATATTTGGTAGTGTGGTGGCCATAACACATTTGATAATCGCTTTATTTTCATATCGCTCAGAGAAATTGGTCACTTATTTTTTGTTGGGCTCGGCTATATTTATTGAAATACTTATAACCATAACGGTTATTTATTATATGTCTTATGTCTAGTTGGATAAATAGTCGTTGGTTTTATCGCTTGTTGGAAATGGTACCTGGCACATTAAGCTGGAGTATGCTTTTGTTGCCGGCTGTTTTGTCGATTTTTGATCCGCATTTGGTAGCGATTTGGGTGATTTTGTTTGATATGTATTGGTTGTTTAAAGCGTTTGAGATTGCAGGCAGATTAGTTTTTGGTTATTTTCGAATGAATCGTGATTGGAAAGTTGATTATTTGGGAAAATTGAAAGAAATAAAAAAGTCAGATCAGATAGACCGACCAATGGATTGGCGGGACATTTATCATGTAATTTTGCTGCCATCTTACAACGAAGGAGTGGAAATAATTCGTCCATCACTTGATTCTTATCTTGAGGCAAATTATCCAAAAGATAGAATAATTATTGTTTTGGCTTTGGAAGCGAGAGTGGGTGAAGAATTAAATAAGAGAGGGGACTTGTTGAAAGAGGAGTACAAGGACAAATTTGCTGATTTTTTGATTACAATACATCCTGATGGCTTGGTAGGTGAATTGAAGGGAAAGAGTGCTAATGCTACTTGGGCGGGACGGGAATTAAAAAAATATCTTGATGAAAAGGGAATACCTTATGATCAGGTGATAGTATCAAATTTTGATTGTGATACCAGAGTCCATCAACAATATTTTGCCAATTTGTCGTGCAAATATTTGCTAGCAGAAAGGCGGACGAGAAAAAGTTATCAGCCGATTCCGATTTTTAATAATAATATTTGGGATGTTCCGTTTATAACTAGGACTATGGCGTTTTCTTCGTCGTTTTGGCAAATAGTTGAGTCCACTCGTAGTTATCGGATGGTGAATTTTTCTTCTCAGGCAATGAGTATGAAAACCTTGGTTGATATTGATTTTTGGGATGTAAAAGTAGTGTCTGAGGATTCAAAACAGTATTATCGAGCGATGTTTAAATATGAAGGAGATCATGAGGTAATTCCCTTGTTGACACCAGTGTATATGGATGCAGTTTTGTCAGGCAGTTTATGGGAGACAATGAAGGCGCAATATTTGCAGAAAAGAAGATGGGCGTGGGGAATTGAACATTTTCCTTATATGGTGGTGGCGAGTTTGAATGACAATAAGATTGGTTGGTGGAGAAAAATTGTTGAAACATCTCGGATTTTAGATGGTCATTTTTCTTGGGCGACCGGGAGTCTATTTGTTTTAACGGCTGCTTGGTTTCCTTTTTTGATGAATGGGAGATTTGTTGAGTCACCTTTATCTTTTTATTTACCTTTCTGGGCCAGTAGGTTGTTGACGATTTCGTGGCTTGGTTTGTTTATTTCGATGGGGATATCTTTTTTGATGTTGCCACCTAAACCGCCGAAATATGGCCATCTCAGTTATCTGGAGATGGTTTTAACATGGTTAGTTGTGCCGATAAATTCTTCAATATTTGGTTCTTTGCCGGCCTTGGATGCCCAGACGAGGTTGTTTTTGGGTAAATATTTAGGTTTTTATGTAACGGAAAAGAAAGTAAAAACATATATTTCTAGTGATAAATAATATGTTTGTGTTTTAATGTTATTTGATAATAATACTTGATACTTAGCATTTGATACTTGATAATTAATGTAGCGGGGCGTAGCGTAATTGGCTATCGCGCTTGCTTTGGGAGCAAGAGGTTCCGGGTTCGAGTCCCGGCGCCCCGACTTTTTAGATAGCAAAAAACAACTGGAAATGAGTTGTTTTTTTTGTTGTCAAAAAGTATTAAATATATTTTTTATTTTTTAGTTCTGGTGGAAGGTATTCTTGTTGAGAACTATTTTCTAGGGGGGTGTATTTGTAGCCTTGGCCGTAATTTAGTTTTTTCATGAGTTTGGTGGGAGCGTTGCGTAGGTGTAAGGGGACTGGCAAATTGCCGTGCGTAGTAACATCTTTTTTTACGAGATTGTAAGCTTGATAAGCGAGAATGCTTTTGGGGGCGCGAGCGAGATAGATGATAGCTTGAGATAATGCAACATTGCATTCAGGCCAGCCAATATTTTTACAAGTCTCATAAACGGAATTTGTGAGAATGAGGGCAAAATTGTCTGCCAGACCGATATCTTCTGAGGCAAAACGGATAAGGCGCCGGCAGATATAAAGTGGGTCTTCGCCGCCTTCTAACATGCGAGCGAGCCAGTAGAGAGCCGCGTTGGGGTCGTTGCCGCGGAGAGATTTGTGAAGGGCGGAGATAATATTGTAGTGTTCTTCGCCATTTTTGTCGTAACGAAGGTTGGTTTTTTGTAGGATTTGAGTTACAAGTTGTGGGTTGATAATCTGATTTTGCCAGCTGCAAATTTCGAGAGTATTTATAGCCATTCGGGCGTCCCCATTACTTAATTTGGAAATGAGAGTGATTGCATCTTTTGTTATGGATAATTTAGAATTTTGTTGTTGAAGAGCGATAATGGCTTTTTCGAGAATTTGGTTGATATTGTCTGGGGTTAGCTCATGAAGAACTAAGACGCGCATGCGAGAGAGAAGAGCGTTGTTGAGAGAAAAGCTTGGATTTTCGGTGGTAGCGCCGATTAGGATGATAGTACCTTTTTCGACCCAAGGCAAAAGAGCATCTTGCTGGGCTTTATTCCAGCGGTGAATTTCGTCCAAAAATAAGATTGTTTTTGTCCCTAAGTTGTTGAGGGAATTAGCTTCGGCGATTATTTTTTTGAGATCCTCTTTGCCGCCTACCACTCCTGATATTGACTTGAAATTGGCCTTAGTTTCATGAGCAATAATATTGGCTAGGGTGGTTTTGCCGCTGCCGGGTGGCCCCCAAAAGATCATGGAGCTGATTTGGTCTTCCTTGATCATTTTAGTCAAAAATTGGTTGGTAGAGACAAGTTCGTTTTGTCCCACAAACTCTGCTAGGGTTTTTGGTCGTAATTTTTCTGCTAGGGGGATAGGTTTGGGAGTATCTTGTCTGGACTTTTTTGGTGTCATTTTGTTATATTTAAAGAAATCATTATTTATTACTAATCTGCTTTATTATAGCAGATTAGTTAATTGGTGACAGGTGATGACTATGAGTGAAAAAATTCTTCTTCCCAATAAATTGACCACAACGACAAAAATTAGTTTTATTCATACTTCTTCGCCGATAGAAAAACAGGATTTGAAAACATTTCAGAAGGTGACTCAACGAATAGCCGCTGAATATCCATATACAAAGATTTTTAATATTCATGAGGCAAAATGGAGCCCGACATATTTGTCCGGTTCGGAGAAGGAAAGGTTGGCCAATTTTCGTAAGGCGATTCAACAGGGACAATGGTTGTTGCCAGTGTATGGTGGAACTGGTTGCGAAGATATAATTCGTCATCTCAATGATCATGATTTGATGTATATTCGTAAAAATTTGCCGATTGTAAATGGGTTTAGCGATACTACTTTTTTGATAAATTATCTCTATTTTAAAATCAAGTTATTAACTTTTCATTATAAGAATGCCACGGGATTGTTTGAAACAGATAATTTTAAATTGTTTTTTGACATTATTAAGGGCAAGAAAAAATCGATGTTGTTTTATGAGCCAGATTATTATTGGCTTTCGGAGCCGAAACCAAAATCAGTAGTGGAGGGGATTGCAATTGGGGGGAATATAAGTACTTTTCGGGATTTGTTGGATATCTGTGAAATTAGACCGCGAAGTTGGGAACCATATATTTTATTTATGGAAGATATTGGTTTGGACATGGAAGATTTGCATCGTTTGATTATTGCTTTGGATGAGAGAGGAATTTTCAGGCACATTAAAGCGGTAGTGGTGGGAACGTTCAACAAGGAAATTTTTCAGGATAGTTTGTTTGATCGATTTCGTTGGTTTACTAAAAATAAAAAAACTGAGGATATTGATAATTTATTTGAATATATTTTGAGCGATGTAATAAAAAATCGGATTGAAAAGAATGATCCTTTGCATATTTTAAAAGTAAGTAATCTTGGACATGGAATCAACAAAAATCCGTTGATTATACCTATTGGAGCTCGAACGACAATATATCCCAATGGCCATATTGAATTTCATGGTCCGTTTGTAAACGAATGAAGGGGAATAATTTTTTTTCAAAAAAGAGGAATACCAGTTGGTTTTCCTCTTTTTTGAAAAAGTCGGGGACGGGGGAATCGAACCCCCTGTCTCTCGAACCCGAATCGAGCGCTCTACCGGTAAGCCAGTCCCCGTAAAAATGGACCTAGGCAGAATTGAACTGCCGTTTCCGCAATGCGAATGCGGCGTATTACCCCTATACTATAGGCCCGATTAATAAAAATGGCCACTAGTGGGCTCGAACCACTGGCCTCTACGATGTGAACGTAGCGCTCTAACCAGCTGAGCTAAGTGGCCAAAAACGCCCCGGGCAGGAATCGAACCTGCAACCTTCACCTTAGAAGGGTGCTGCTCTATCCAATTGAGCTACCGGGGCAAGATACAGGATTGGATATGTTCTTTTGTTATTATAATATATCTTATCAGTGGGATGAAATGGGATTATTAACAAAAGAGGGATATTTTTAGTTTTTGTATTATTTATATCTTTCGATACAGTTTTTCTGTAACTTCAACATAATTATCACCTTGGCCAGCAAGGTATTTTTGGGCGTTGTCGTATGTGGTCGTGTGTTCTCGACTTTCGGCTAATTGATAATATAATTCAGCTTCGGAAATATCTAAGTTGAGATAGTAGCTCATACCGCTATTATCCGGTTCTCTTCTCAAGACAGAAAGATATGCTTTGCGGATTGTGGCTGGGTCGAGTTTCATATTTGTCTCCATGATTAAATTTAGATTGTACCAATCGCCTGGACAGGTCGTGGCGGATACTTCTTTGTGACCGTATATGTTATTGATTGAAAATTTGGTTTGAAGATTGGAAATTGTTTGTTTGGCGGCGAGCAAAGCGGTTGGGGTAGGTTGGTGATGAGAAAAGTCCCCGATAAAACAGATAGCGATACTTTTGAGATTCAAATTATAAACACCGCAGTGATAGGTATAACGATCTATCGGGATTGGATTTTTTATTTCTCCATCATAATAGATAAGATAGTGGTAATTACCTTTGTATTCTTTGTTATCAATATAGAATCCGGGCACATAATCATGTTCCTCCACAGACACAGCCCAAATATTTTTGTCATATTCGTTGGTAACTGAGTGGTGAAGGACGATGGTGTCAATGTTTCTCATGAGGTAATTATAAAGTTTTTTAATTGATTTGACTATAAAAAACGCCCCGAAGATATTTTTCGGGGCGAAAGAATAATGATTTAATTTCTTTTTAGTAGTCGTCGTCGAAAGTAATGTTGACGGTGTTGGAATAGGATACTATGTTACCGTTATTGTAAACTCCGATGCGATAATAATATAGTTGGTTGTCTTCGACGTTTCTGTCTGTGTAAGTGGTGGTATTTTCATCATTGATATATGTGTATGACTGGTTGGGGTAGGTGGGAGAACTGTCGGAAGTGGAACGAAGAATTTTGTAACTGTCCATATCGTTGTTGTATTCATCCCATTCCAATTTTACCCCATTGGTATCGTTGACGGCAGTCAATTCAAAGTCATTGCCTTCGTCTTCGTCGTAGATAATACTAACTATATTGGAATAGGCTGTAACTTCACCGTCTTCATAAATACCAATACGGTAATAGTATCTTTGTCCGTCGGTGACGCTAGTGTCGGTGTAATTGGTATTGTCGTAATCTTCGACATAATCGTAATAATCTTCATCGAAAGTGGGAGTAGAGTCGGTTTTGGAACGTAGGATTTTGTAACCGTCGATACTTTCATCGTAGTATTCATTCCAGGAAAGCTCGATAGCGTCTCCGACATTATTTGCTTCTAAGTCGATTTCATCATCGTTGTCGTTTTCATCTTCGTTGTAGGTAATGGAAAAAATGTCAGAATACAGGGTTATTTCGCCATCATAATATACAGCTAGACGATAATAATATTTTTGGCCGTCATCGACGTTGGTATCGGTATAACTAGTGGTGCTTGCATTGCTGATACTTGTATAAGATTGGTTAGGGTAAGTTGGGGTACTGTCGGAAGTTGAACGAAGAATTTTGTAACTGTCGAAATCGTCGTAATATTTGTCCCAGGTTAGTTTTATGCCGTTGCTGATATTGATAATGTCAAAATTTAGGTCACTGCTATCATTATCGTTGTTATTGTCTTCATCGTAAGTGATTTGGACAATATTGGAATAGGCGATGATTTCGTTGTCTTCAAAAATTCCAATGCGGTAGTAGTATTTTTTTCCATCAGTAACGTTTTCGTCGATGTAGTCAGTTGAATAATATTCGTCGATGTAATCATAGTATTGCTCGTCGTAAGTTGGAGTGGAGTCGGTGGTTGATCGAAGAACGACATAGTAGATATCGTCATTATCTTCGTATTGGTCCCAATTTAATTCAATTCCTTCTTCGGTGCTATCGGCTTCCAAATTGATATCTGCGTCATCTTCGTTGTCGTCATCGTCATTGTTGTAAGTGATAGTGATAATATCCGAGTATAGAGTTATCTCGTCGTCATAAGAAACAGCCAATCGGTAATAATATTTGGTATTGTCAACGACGTTTTTGTCAGTATATTCAGTTGTGTAGTAGTTACTGATTGATTTGTAGGATTGAGATGGGTAGGTAGGAGTAGAATCGGTGGTGGATCGGAGAATTTCATAATAATCAAAATCATCATTGTATTCATCCCAGCTAAGTTTAATACCATTGCTTGTATTATCGACGGCAAAGTTTAGTTCACTGGTGTCATCTTCGTTTTCATTTTGATTTGATGTGGTGATGGTGATATACCAATAGGTGTTGTTGTCGTTTAGCCAAGTTAATCCCTCGGCAACTGGTCTAAAATATTCAGTGTAGGTGCCATTGTAGCTTGGAGTTTTGATGGTAAATTCAAAAGTTCCATATTCTCCCGGTTTAACGCTGGATTCAGTCATGCCGGCTGGTCGGTTTTGAGAAAGCCAGCTACTATGGTAGAATACTGAGTTTCTGTCTTGGGGGTGATCGGTAGCTAAGTGCATGGGATTACTTCCATAGTTGTACCAGGTGGCGGTGCCGGTATTTTTAAATTTTGCCCAAATTGTTTGAGTTTTTTGTTGGTTAAGAGTGATATTTTTCTCGCTTTGAGAGTATAGTTGACAGTTGTATGCAGTATTAGTTGAGTTGTTATTCACGTTGATTTTGATAAATACACCATTGTCTTCCATCCAGGTTAAATTTTCTGCTACTGGACGGAAATACTCATTGTATTGTCCGGTTTGGGAAGGGGCTTTGATTTCAAAAGTAAAGGTTCCAATTTGGCCAGGACTGACGGAAGCTTCGGACAAGGTGGCGGGGCGGTTGGTGGATAGCCAAGAACCCGTGTAGAAGCTTGAAGAACGGTCAAGAGGTGCCGATGTTCCCAGATGGATTGGATAGTTACCATTGTTGTACCAAGTTGAATTGCCGGTATTTTTAAATTTTACCCAGATAGTGGCAGTTTCGTTTGTTTTTAAATCCAGGTATGCACTTTGGGAGTTCCAACTGGAATGATATTCACCGGGATTGGCGCTTGCCTGTGCTAGAGTCATTCCCAAGGGTGATATCAGAAAAGAAAGAATTGAGATGATTGTCAAAATGTTTTTTTTCATCTTGTTGGGTTAAAAATCGCGATATATAAAATGATATTTATATTTTTAGATTAATAGAAATTATCTGTTTGTTAAAGTGCGTTTTTTGGCTCTGTAAGGGTTGTTATTTGATCCAACGACGAATTACAAATCTTTTGGAGTTGATTTTGTTTGGATCTTGATAATCATTTACCGGGATTTTCTCGTTCATCAATTCAGTGAATACTTCAACAATAGGTCGGCGGCGAACTCCACCCTGCATACCTTCAGTTGTTTTGTCATAGTCAAGTCTACTTTCGATAATCTCTTGATTGTTAAGAACGATAATAACATGTCCGTCCCAAACAATTAGGTCCAGGGGTTGGAGATTGGCGATAATATCCGCTTGATTTTTGTTTTCGATTTCGACGGGATTACCAAAATTTAATAATAAACTGGTGTTGCGGGGCGTATAGCCGTTGGTGGCTTGATAGAGGAGTCCTGAGCAATCTACTCCTTGCAGAGTCCACTGATTAGCGAGAGTATTATCCAGTTCATGTTGGGGTGGATACCAAGTGAGTAGTTCAGGAATGCCTGGAAAATAATTTCCACCCCAAGTATATTCCTGTCCTTCGGCGGCTTTGAGATTAGAAATTATTTGATCAGTTGTGGGCAGATTTATTTCCCTTTGAGGGGGTTTTTCCGTGCTTGTTTTTACAAATCGACTATCGATGTAATATCCTTTTTCTGTTTCGTATGGGTATTCCGGGGTGGTTACTTGGTAAATTGTAATTTTCTGATCGGCATGAATAGTGTCAATAATGTTAAAGACGGTGCCGGGTAGTGCAATAAATTCAAGTTCGTCAATTTCTCCGTATTCATCCAGTTTCAGATTTGATCCATCTTGTCCGCCAAAGACATTGGTAAAATCTGGGGTATATAAAACGGGGGTGGGGAGTTGGGCGGTAGCAAATAATTTCTTTTCATTTGAAAAGGTGTTGCAACCGATTAAAAATGTCAGGGAAATGCATAGTAGTAAGATTTTTTTCATTAATGTTTTTTTGTTCAAATATGAATATTCGTTTATATTTTATCAGGAATTGGGCCTGAGATTCCATTGTTTGTAGTGTGTTGATGATTATTGTTTCTATAATTGTTTTTTTGTTAGCATAAAAAAACAAGATATTAATCTTGTTTGATAAAAAGGGTGGCCAATGGGAATCGAACCCACAACCTCCAGTGCCACAAACTGGCGCTCTAACCAATTGAGCTATGGCCACCATGTTTTTATTTGTCGGATAGGTTTTTGAAGTGGTTTTCGAAAACCTTTTGGCATTCTTTTTTTAGCCAAATTTTATTGTTTTCTTTTATGTGATAGACGTATATGAAATAATATAGTTTGGAAAGGAGTGATTTGTATTGTGCTATCTGACAGGTTATTTCGTGGTTTTGAATGGTCTCGCATTTTTTTAGGATTTTCTCGCAAAGACAAAGAGCTTCTTGCTGATCGTTTTCAGAATTTGATGCAAGAAAATCGTTGACTATATTTGTGGTGTCTTCGATTTCTTGTTTGATGTCAAGACATTTTGACTCTTGGGGACAGGGGACAAATATCAATTTTTCTCCTTCTTTTTTGTAGTAACAACTTGGCTCGCGTAGAGAATTTTCGATATTCATAATATGATGTAGATGTTAAAAAAAGCGGGCAACGGGAATCGAACCCGTATCTTCACCTTGGAAGAGTGACATAATAGCCTTTATACGATGCCCGCAAAAAAGCCAATTTCACAATAAGATTATAGCAAGTTAATCAATTATTTTCAAAGCCGAAAAAAAAGAGTATTATTTTAGATGAAGAGACTGTGTGCTATGCTTTTTTCCCGATTATGTGTTATATTTAATACTAGTAGAAAGGATTTTCAAAAAGAGTATGGAGCAAAATATGAAGAAAACGAACAAAGGATTTGTCATCCATGTTGAGGGTGAAGGATCTGATGAGATGTTAAATAAATTGATTTCATTGAAGAGACATTGGAATTGGGCTGATAAATTGAAAGATCAATATTATTTGTATCATAGCCAGGAAGAGAGAAATATTGGTTTGAAAAAAGCCGATTTGTTTAGACGTGATTCGGCTATGTTTTTAATTTTATATTTTTCGGTAGTAAGTCAGATATTAAAGTCGTTTGAAGAAGAACCAAAAATTACTATGTCGGTTGAATTGAAGGATTTGAAAGAAAAATTATCATTTAATATGCCGAAGGTTGGTGATGCTTTTTGTTTTCCTGGTCGTCGGATTTTTAATGAAAAGATGATTGAAGAGTTATTAAAAGAATTCAACATCAACTCGGTGAATATGCTGCATGTAAGTATTGGATATTTTTTGGATAAGAAGATTCAGGAGTTGCGCAATAAAGACTTTTTTCCGTACGCGATGAATAAGATGTAGATTTTGAAAAGTTAAAGCATTATAAGCCCGAGTTTATCTCGGGTTTTTTTCTGTCTGGATTCTCTTGTAAATATTAAAATGATATGTTATAATATTAGGATTTTAGAAAAACAGGGGAAAGTATGAATCAGAGAGAATGAAACAGATTAATTTTAAAGCAAAATTGGGTTATTTTGGTCGTCAAATAGAGATGGAACGAGTCTTGATACTTGATTTGTGGAGATTTTTTATTGTAGTGACTGTTTTGGTGTTATTGGGAATGGTTTTTAGATTTGAAGAAAATAAAATATTTGACAGTCAGGTTTCGAATCAATTATCTAGACGGATTGAACAAAAAATCCATCAAATAATTGTCAATGAAGGGCAGTATTTTTCTTCTTATAAGACGGATTCCAGGTGGGATTATGTTTTAAAAAATTTCCCTGAGATGGCTTATGAACCTTTTGTTGGGTTGGGTCGTTTGGATGAAACGAAAAATGGTTTTTTTGGTGATTTTGATTTTAAAACTTTTGAGACTTTTTTGCCGAAAAGTTATCGAGATTCGTTGTATTTTTCCAAGGGCGACTCAGTGTTGTTGATAGAACCGATGGGGATTAATGAAGAAAAAAATGAGCCGGATATAGTCAAGGAAAGATTGATTTATGATGATATTTATCCTGGGGTATTGGTAGTCAGGATGTTCAATAGTCTTGGCATTAAAGATTATTTCATTATTAAAGAGGAAAATTCTGTTAGAGAGATTGATTTTAAGTTAAATTACAATGGAGGTCGGATTGAAAAAGAACCAAATGGGACAGTGGCTTTTTTTGATGAGTCGGGTGAAGCTAAGTTTGTGATTAGTAAGTTGATTGGCGTTGACTCATCGGGAAAAAGAATAGATGATAAACTTGAATACAGGTTGGAAGATAATATTCTTAAAATTATTCTAAATATTGAAGATTCTGATATGAATTATCCTTTGATGGTCGATCCTTTTGTGTATTTCGGGGGGTCAGATGACTAAGCTGCTTAATAAAGTATTGATGGTTGCGGTTTTGATACTCTTAAATATTTTTGGTGTTCAAACTTTGGTTTTGGCGTCTGATTTTAAAGATGAATTGTCCAATTCTATGTTTGCTGAAAATAGCGTGCATAGGTTAAGTTTTGTTTTGGATAATACTTCGATAGTGACTGATGGTAGTATGAAGATAAGTTTTGATGATGATTTTGATCTTTCAGCAATAACTTCTGGAGATGTTGCAATAAGTGGTGGAGATGTGATTTGGGGTGGAAAGTTGATTAATCCAGGAGCACGAACGATAGTGGTTCAATTTGCTGGAGATTTAAATAGTGTGGATGGAGAAATTGTAGTAGAGATTGGTAATATGAATTTCGTTACAAATCCTTTTTCTGTTGGTAATTTTGAAGTAGGTTATGGTTTGTATAATTCACTGGATGGCACTGGTTTGGAAGTAACTGGAAGTGTAACAAAAGTTCATATTGATGAGGGGATACAAGTTAGTGCCTCGGTTTCAGAGATTTTGGTTTTTAATGTTTCTGGTGTTGGAACAGGTGAGACGGTTAATGGTTTTCTTACTAATACGTCTTCATCTTCAAATATGATTGATTTTGGAACAATGTTTGGTGCAGGAAATAAGATTGCTGCTCATGATCTGTCGGTATTAACAAATGCCCCTTTTGGTTATGTAGTCGAGATGATCAGTAATCATAAGTTGGAGAGTGGGTCCAATTTTGTATCTGATTTTGTAGGAACGAATGTCTCTCCTGTTAATTGGATAGCGCCGAGTGGAGGCATAGAAGGTTATTTTGGATATACTACGGATGATTTGACATTGGGAAATATACCCGCCAATCGGTTTTCGGGGGGTAAATGGGCAGGTTTTTCGTCAGCGGTGGGTTATGAGATAATGCATCACAATGGTCCAGCTGATGGCGCGACGACAAACGAAGGAAAAAATAGAGTTGGTTATCGTTTACAAATATCGGATTTTCAACCTTCCGGAGTTTATGGTATGACGGTCACCTATGTGTGTGTACCTTCGTTTTAGGAGAGAAGGATTTTTTTTAAATCGTTTATTTGCTGTTTGATTTTTTTTGGGTTAGAGATAATTTGATGTGTTGTTTGTAGAATAGGTAATTTAGTTTTTGTTTTATTGGCAAGTAATAAGATTGGTTTAATATTCAACTCACCTTCAACGGTGATTTTTTGATGGTGTTGCAATCTGTTACCAAATTGGAAGTTTCGACTTTTGGGGTTATAGCTAGTAGCAATTAAATCTCCAAGAAAAGAAATATTATATATCTCTTTCCAGTCTAGGTTATTTTTTAGGTAGAAATCTTTTGTTTCTTGAAGTATTTTGTCTAAACAAAGAGATTTTGTGTTCATACCGAGAGAAGCGTGATGCAATATTCCAAAACAGATGGCGTAGCAATTTTTCAGAATTCCTCCAAATTCGCTTTCCAGAACATGATTGGTAATTATTGGATTGAAATTTTTGGTAGCAAAGAATTGTTGTACTTCTTTGGCGGTTTTTAATTGATTTGAAGCGATAATGACAGAGGTTGGTTCGTCATTTATTATTTCGTGTGAAAAAGTGGGACCAGAAAAAACGGCAAAATTTTTTGGTGATAGCCAGGGGGTTACTTTTTGGCTGATTGTATATTGGGAATTTTGATAAAATCCTTTACTGACACTGATTATTTTTTGTTGATTGTATATTGGCTGTAGAGTTTGATAAAAAATGTCAATTATTGCACTTGGAAGACATGGGATTAGATATTGGGATTTTTTTATTACATCTGACATTGACGGCAGAGGAATAATATTTTTTTTATGTTGTATTTTTTTATTTTGCAGTAATTTATCTATATTATTCTGATTTACGTCATAAATATAGATTTGATGGTTGTTTTTGTTAATAAGGTAAGCTAAAGCGGTACCGAGTGATCCCGTACCGATGATTCCTATCTTTTTTTTCATAATAATTCTTAAAATAAACGTCCCCCGAAGGATTCGAACCCTCAACCTCTTGGTCCGAAGCCAAGCGCTCTATCCAGTTGAGCTAGGGAGACTCGTCGGAGTCGTTCTTATCGTTTCACGAGAGCCCTAAATCGGTCTCTCGTTTCACTATCAGAACGTCTCCTTCTCTTCCAAAAAATTTCTTCGACAATTTTTTGGAAGAGGGATATCGGATGGATTGTTAAGTAATTTAATTCTCGGGTATTATAATTATAAAGGATTATGTAAATGGAAAAAAGGGGTTTTGGGTATAAAAAACCGACCCAGGTCTTTTGAGGCTACAACTTTGATTCAAGATGGCGTGAGCCGAATTGTCAAAGATTGTAGTTGGTCCCCAGCGGCACGAGGTCAGTATTTTTTTGTAAAACTTGTTTACGTTACTAATCTATCACATTTATTATTATTTGTCAATAGTATTTGTGTCAATATTGTTTATTATATTTTATTTTCCTATGTCAATTTCTTCAAATTTAAAAGCTAAATTGAAAATTCTACCCGAATCGAGTGGGGTATATGTAATGGTTGATAACAAAAATACTGTTATATATGTTGGAAAGGCAAAGATATTGAAAAATAGAGTAAAAAGTTATTTCAATCGCAAAATTGAAGATAAAAAAGTAAAACAGTTGCTAAAAAATATCACTGATTTGAGCTGGATCGAAACTGAAAACGAAATGGAAGCGCTGATGCTGGAGACAAATTTGATCAAAAAATATCGCCCAAAATACAATATTTTAATGAAGGATGATAAAAATTATATTTATTTGAAAGTTACCAATGATGAATATCCGAGGGTTTTGTTGGTTAGAAAAATATTTAAAGACGGAAGCAAATATTTTGGTCCGTATACAGACAAATATGAAGTGCAAGAATTGTTGAAGATGCTAAACAGATTGTTTCCATTTTTTACTTATGCTAATCAAAGTGGTGTTGCTCCCATGAATAGTCGAGCAGGAAAGGAACTTTTTTATAAACGAGCCAAGACCGTTTGGGGAGATATTACGCAAGTAGATATTTATCAACATATGATATCTGATTTTGTGGCGTTTATGCGAGGCAAAAGTCAGGCGGTTGAAGAATTTTTTGTTATGGAGATGAATAAAGCTTCAGTAGAAAAGGATTTTGAAATGGCGGCTTGGATTAGAGATAGAATCGCTCAATTAAGAAAAATGATGGTAAGACAAATAGTGATTATTCCCAGGCCTGAGAACATTGATGTTGTTAATTACGCGGAAAAAGAAGGGAGAGGTTTTGTTTGCATTTTGATAGTCAGGTTTGGTAAGTTGGTGGATATAAAATATTTTGAGATTATTAATCATGCCGATAAGAGTGTTTCGGATGTAATTCAAAAGTTATTATTGGATTATTATGTGTTGACACTTGATTTTCCGGAGAAAATATATTGTGTTGAAAATTTACCTGACCATGATTTGGTGGAAAAATTTTTGATAAATAGAACAAAAAGACGAATCAAAATTAAATATCCAAAGCGAGGAGCGGGGTTAAGATTATTGAATTTAGCTGGAAGAAACGCTAGATCGGAGGTTAATCGAAGAACAATATTGACTGATTATGCTCGGAATAATAGCGTGGGATTAAGAAGTCTTTTAGAGTCTGTGGTGGGAGATAAAAAAGCAGAGAAGTGGTGGAATGAAATTATTAGAGATAAAATTTTTCGTATTGAGGCTTTTGATATCTCAAATTTGGGAGAAAAAGGAGTTGTAGGAGCTTTGGTAGTTTGGGAAATAAAACCTAAGTTACTTAAAGAAAAACGTGCGGAAAAAATAGAAAATTGGTCTGGTGATTTTAATAAAAGTTGTTATAAAAGGTTTAAGATTAAATCTTTTGTTGGGCAAAATGATTTTTTATCTTTACGGGAGGTGTTTGGTCGGAGATTTGCTCGAAGAAACGATGGATGGAAATGGCCTGATTTGATATTGATTGATGGTGGAAAAGGTCAATTATCTTCAGCTATGGCAGTACTAGCTGAGATTGGTGTAAATATTCCTACTTTGTCGATTGCCAAGAAAGAAGAAGAAATATGGATGGGGACAAGGGAAGAAGATGAAATTGATTTTGTGAAGTTGGATATAAAAAAAGAATCTTTGGAGGGATTATTGCTTCAGGATATTAGAAATGAGGTTCATAGATTTGTAATTGGTTATCAGAGAATAACAAGGAAAAATAGTATGAAGAAATCGGTTTTGGATGAGATTGTGGGTTTGGGACCGAAGACAAAAAAAATATTATTAACGGAATATGGCAGCGTAAAAGCTATATCTTTGGTAGGAAGAGATGAGTTGGAAAATAAGGTTGGAAAAAAAATCGCAGAAAAAATTTGGCAGAGATTAAATCAGGTTTAAATATGGGTAGAGAAAAAATAATATTTTTAGTATGGTGGTGTGTGTGTAGTGCAGGAGTGTTGCTGATTAATTTTTTTTGGCCGAGAGTGGTTTGTGATGAAAATGTTGGGCATTTGTATTTGTTAGGTTTGATTATTTTTGGTGCGAATTATTTTGGCTGTTGGCTGATGGGTATGTTAAAAAGGCGAGCTGGGTATATATTTTATGGAGTTGGTTTATTGACAACAAATATTTCAGTGATGTTTTTTTGGTTGAAGTGGAATGGACGGATGTTTTTTCGGTGGGATATTGTTTTGACGTTGGCGATTGAA
>JBMORM010000018.1:0-1156 GCA_049322675.1 Patescibacteria group bacterium
TTTGGTTCCAAAAGCCGAAAAACTGATAAATTTTTAAAATCTTTAATCGGAAAAAATATTTTCGTTAATATAGATAAATATATTTATATGTTACACGGTTTTTAAAAAAGTTAACCGGACAGCAATGGATTCGAAAACTGATAGTAGAGTTATTCGCAATAGTAATGGTTCTTTATAGCTTTCCCGCCTTTGCGGATACTTGTACTGAAAAGTTACCAATCACTATTGAAAATCTTTCGGGAACTTTTGTAAGCCTTGATGATCCTTTTACAGTTCACTTAACATACAAAATCGATGGGACATTTTCTGGGTATATTGAGGATAAAGGTACAATTGTTTGGCGTTACGAAGGTATTTGGAAACTTGAAGGTAACCGCCAAACTAGTGTGTATACATACAGTTCTCTAGCTCGTATTCCTGTTGGGACAAAGGACGAAGATGAGATCATTTCTATAGGTTGTGACATTCTAACATATGGTTCATCCTTATCAGGCAAAATCAAGCGATACAAAAAAGTTGTTGGGTGAAAAGCCGAACCAACCACTCCAGCGGACGGCTTTCAGCCGCCGCTGACCGGCACGTTATTTGTACTTGATATGAAAAATCCATCGAATAAAATAGCAGAAATATTGAAAAACCACGGTTATAAAATTGAAGATTCCAGTTCAAGCGAAATCAACACTTATGAAAAATTGAGTATTTGGGGAGGTTCAATTTTTCTTGTATGCAACGTAAGCAATGACGAAATAGATAAAAATGATATCAGAAATATTTTCGACAGTTGTTTAGCCCATTGCAAGAATATTGTTAATAGCAAAAGCTTTTTTACAGGTCTTCTTTCATTAGGAAAAATTCAACTACACCTAATTTTAATTCATAAGGATTCTTTTAATCCGAATATGGCAAAAAAATTTTTGAATTATACAACTATTGGCAGTTCATCTGGGATGATTAATAGTATTACTTGTTTAAATGAAAATAATAGTTCTGTTGAACAATACAGTGTGACAATTGTATTTGGGCAGATAACCCCGATGGCCACTTGAAAATCCCCCACCCGTGGCCGGGTCAAAATCCCCCGGCGACAGATTTTCAAAATCTAATTTAATCACTGAAAAACGACAACCTTTTTTTCTTTTTTCATCCCTCACTATTT
>JBMORM010000019.1:0-1088 GCA_049322675.1 Patescibacteria group bacterium
CCGAGCCCAACGGCTTTTATTACATGCGGGCCAGATATTACGATCCCGAGGTGCGGCGGTTCATCTCCGAAGACCCCATCGGCTTTAACGGCGGCGATTTGAACCTCTATGCCTATGTGGGGAATAATCCGACGATGTTCGTTGATCCGACTGGGCTTGACAGAATATCATTTTGGTTAGGTGTCGCTGATCATTACGCGAGTTACGTTGGACTAGCGGGCGGTCCTTACGGAAAAATCTTATCAGGAGCAACTACGGGAGCATGTCTCCTCTATTCATCATATCAATTTGGTATCGGGGAAAAATCTGAAAAAGAATTCGTCTATGATTTTACCAAAACTGTTGCCAATCAAATTCCTTTCGTTGGCCCTGCAGTCGTAACCCCAATCGATACTATCGACACCATCAAAGACGGCCTAGAAACATTTACCAACCACCAACAAATAAATAAAGTTGGAGATCTTTATTACATAGATGTGGGGCCACCACAAATAACATCATTATATTTCGACTCTCGAGTCTTTGGAAAACTATTCTAGAAAAAGCAATAAACAAAGAAACTAAGATGATAAATAAAGTAAACAATTTATACATAATATATTACCTAATAACAATATCTGTACTATTTTTTGTTGCGAAACATCTAAAAAAAAGAAACTCATTAAGCACAAAAGTGCAGACAATATTACTGATAATAACTTTATTAATTCTCGATATTCCAATACTAATAACCAACAACTTGTCATTAAAAATGAAATTATATGCATCAATAATTATGGTTACTGGTGGATTTTTGTCTTTTTTAAAATATTCAGTATATGAAAAAATTGGCGAATCTAAAAAAAAATAAAATACGAATATCAAATTATTCTGCCATATTCAATCAACTACACTCAGACAATTAATTAGATGACCTGGAACAGTGCCATACTTGTTTTTTCTGGCCAGAGCTAATACCAGAAAACCTCAACACCGCAAATGCGCAGAACAAAGAGTGGTGCGATGAAAAAACTCCTGCAATTCCTCTCGCTGATGCTGGCCTGCTCCTTTGCCGCCCACTCCTTTGGCGCCCTCACCAGCCAGACCCT
>JBMORM010000020.1:0-51295 GCA_049322675.1 Patescibacteria group bacterium
ATTGATTTGCAGATATAAATTAACAATATAGTAAATATTTTTTTGGAGGTATTTTTATGAAAAAAGTAAAAGCGGTCAAGGGTTTTGGTACGAAAATTTTGGATATCATGTCTGTGGTAACGGTTTTTTTATTATTTATTGGTATGTTGTATTAATTATTGGTGATGCTATGAAAAGATTATTTAGTTTTTTGCGAACATTGTCATATGTAATTCTAGTTTCGTTGATCTTTTTGGGTTTGGGACGGGTTAAAGTGATTGCTAAAGCTGCGGGTTGGGATCATGATTTTGTTTTGTCTTCTTTGCGCGCAAATACTGATGGTTTTGAGGACGAAAAAGCAAAAGTTATCGATGAATATTTACGAGAAAAAGATAGTGTTATGGTGGGTATGGGAAAATATTTTGTTGTTAGTGCCCGCGATTATGATTTGCCAGTTTATTTGTTGGTGGCAATGGCTGGGGCTGAGAGTAATTTTGGTTGTAAAGGTTATGCGGTTGATACTTACAATGCTTTTGGTTTGGGTGTTCATGAAGGTCGTAGATACAATTCTTGGGAGGAAGGAATATCAGACTTGGCTTTTGTTTTAAGAAATTATTATTTTGATGAAGGGTTGGATCAGACTGTTGAAATTCAAAATAAATGGGCGCCAAGAGGGCTAGATGGAAATGGTTGGCAGAATACTTGGGCGGACAATGTGGATTACTTTATGGCGGAGTTGGAAAAAAAAGAAAAGGAAATCTCATTATGAGATTTCCTTTTCTGAAAGTTTAGATAGATTTTGAAATGAGATAGGATTGAGTTATAATTTTAGGTGTTGGATCTAAACATGGGCTCATAGCTCAGTGGTAGAGCAGGCGGCTCATAACCGCTTGGTCGCAGGTTCAAATCCTGCTGAGCCCATTTGGATAAATAAAAAAAATATGCTGGAAGAAAAGGAGTGGAAAAAAGTAAAACCAGTTTTGATGTTGGTTTTGGATGGATTTGGGGTGACGCTTACCAGGAAGGGAAATGCGATAATCAATGCCAACACGCCAGTTTTTGATAGATTATGGAATGATTATCCTCATGTATTGCTCAATGCTTCAGGCGAGGCGGTAGGTTTGCCGTGGGGGGAATATGGAAATTCAGAGGTTGGTCATATTACTTTGGGTATGGGGACGGTGATAAAACAAAGTTTGGCCATGATTAAAGACAGCATTGCCAGTGGTGATTTTTTTGAGAATGAAGTGATAGTTACGGCTATAAATCAGGCAAAAAGGAAGAATGGGAGGGTGCATTTGGCGGGTATATTTTCTCCGGCTGGTGTACATGGTCATATAGATTATTTCGCGGCTTTATTGGAGTTGTGCCATAAGATGAATTGCAAAAACGTTTTTTTGCATCTATTTGCCGATGGTCGCGATGTCCCACCACAATCTTTGCCAGATTTTTTAAGTCAGATTAATGCGGTAATACAACAAAATGGTTGTGGCAAAATTGCTTCTTTAGCTGGTCGTTTTTATTCAATGGATCGTATCAGTCGCTGGGATCGTACTCAATTGACATATTTGGCAATGAGAGGGATGGGAAAAGAAACAGCTACGAGTGCGGAAGAAGCAATGAATAATTCTTATCAAAAAGGAATATTTGATGAAATGATAATGCCGACGATGATTGTTGATTCTATGGGCAAACCGGTCGGACCGATCGAAAAAGGGGATACTTTGATTTTTATTAATCATAGACGTGATCGAATACGTCAGATAGCTAGCTTTTTTGCATCAGATGAGCCTGTAATTGCGGAGGCGAGAAAAGAGGATAAACTGTCTGATTTGAATATAGTTAGTATGGTGTTTTATGAATTGGTAAATATGGGTGTTAAGATTGCTTTTACTCCGGAAGAGATAAATAAATCATCTGGTGAGGCGATGAGTTTGCCTAGAGTATTGAGCGAAAATGGAATAAAACAATATCATGTTGCGGAAACAGAGAAATTTCCTCATGTTACATATTTTTTCAATGGGGGAGAGAAAACAAGTTATGATGGGGAGGAATATAAACATGTTCTTTCGCCTAAGGTCAGAGGTTATGAAGAAAAACCTGAAATGAGTTTGTATGAGGTGACCGATGACATTTTACGCGTACTTGATGGGGGGGGACATGGATTTATTTTGTCAAATTTTGCCAATCCGGATATGATTGGACATACTGGGGTTTATGAAGCCGGAGTGAAGGCGGTAGAAATAGTTGATAGTTGTGTGGGGAGATTGGTAGATGAAACTTTGAAAAAAGATGGAACTGTCATGATTACCGCGGATCATGGTAATTGTGATGAAATGTTGAATCCGATTTCGGGAAATATTTCTAAAGAACATAGTTCGAATCCGGTTCCGTTTTTTTTGATCGACAATCGTTTTAAGATAAGTCGAAAGCGTTTGGAGATTTTTGAAAATGCTGGAAATATGAAACCAAATGGTTTGTTGGCCGATGTGTCTCCGACAGTATTGGATGTTTTTGGATTTGAAATTCCGGAGGAAATGACAGGAGTATCTTTATTGGACGCAGTAGAGTAGGAGATTATGTATTTTTTTGGTACCGAAAAACATTTGACTAAGCTGTTTGATTGGTGTTTGGATTGGGTTTGGCCAAGATATTGTTTGGGGTGTTGGAAGGAAGGGGAGTGGGTTTGTGGTGATTGTTTAAAAGAAAAGATAATAACGGATACAAATTTTTGCTGTCCGGAATGTCGATTGGAAAATGGGAATGGGGGAGTATGTGTCAATTGTCGAGCAAAGTGGAATTTGGATCATCTGCTGGTCGCGTGTTGTCCAACTGAGCTTTTGAGAGAAATATTGTTGCAGTATAAGTATAAAGATATTTATCGTTTGACGGATGTTTTGGCTTTTTTCTTGACCAAAAAATTGGATAAGGTGGGGGAAAAATATGATTGTGTGACTTTTGTTCCACTTCATTCCAAAAGAGAAAGATGGCGAGGATACAATCAATCGGCGATATTGGCTAAGATATTAGCCAAAAATTACAATATTGCTTTTGCGAAGATTATGTATAGATGGCGGTTTGGTTCACCGCAAGTAAATTTTGATCGAGTGGGAAGAAAGAAAAATGTTGAAGGTGTTTTTGCTATGATGAAGAAGATGGATCTGTCCGGAAAAAAAATATTGGTAGTTGATGACGTTTGTACCACGGGGGCGACGATAAATGAGTGCGCGAGGATTTTGAAAGAAAATGGAGCGGAGCAAGTTGATGGATTGGTGGTGGTAAGGGGTACTATGAAGAAATAATTTTTGGTTTGAGGATATAAAAATTTTTGTTGGGTAAAGACAATTGTCCGTTATCGGCTTGATAGAGTTCAAGAGAAAAGATATCTTGAAAAATATTTGATTGCAAAAATTCATTGTGTACTGTGAAGTTGCTGGTGGGATTGGTATTGATGATGGTTAGCAGGTATTGGTTTTGGCTATGAGTGATATAGGCAATTTTTTCGTGGTGGCAAGAAATTATTTTTATTTGACCGGAGGCGAGAAATGGATGAGCATGACGGATGGTGGTAATTTTTTGGATAAAAGAAAGATGGTTTTTTTGTCGCTCGGTGAGTTTTTCGGTGTTAATCATCTTTTTTCTGACTTGTCGATCTTGTTTTGATTTTTTTAAACCATCAAATAGGATCTCGTCGCCGTAATATAGACAAGGTTGTCCGGGGGTAGTAAAAAGGATAACAAATGCCGATTGCAAATCTGGATATGATTCAAGTAAAGAAAAAATACGGTCGGTGTCGTGGTTATTTAGAAAATTGAATAGAAAAAGATTATCTTGCTGGGTAAATATTTGTTGGAGTTGCCAAAAGTCTTTTTGAGTAAATGACTGATGAAGATGTTGAAAGAGTGGAAAGTTGGTACCAGTATGTAATAGGTTTTTATCAATTAGTTTTGTCTGGGATGGGGTCATCAATTCCCCGATTAAGACAGAATCAGGTTGGAGGTCGGTGGTTAGCAAACGTAGTTTTTTGAGAAAATTTGGTTTGAGTAAATATGCAACATCCAATCTTAGTCCGTCAATTTTAAATTCTTGAAACCAGAACTGAACTGCTTTAAAAATATGATTTTGGACGTTGGAATTATCGGTATTTAGGGCGGGTAATTCGACACAGTCTTGGTAAAAATCATAACTAAATCCATCTCGCCAAACAGTGTTGGCGGTGAAATCTATTTTTTTATACCAGGAGAGAAAGGGGGAATTTTTTTGATTTTTTTTGAGGTCGATAAATGCGGGAAAGAGGCGGCTGGTGTGATTGAAAACTGCATCAACAACGACTTTGATTTTTAATTGGTGTAATTCTTGGACGATTTCTTTGAATAGTTGGTTGGTGCCAAGGCGACGGTCGATTTGACAATAGTCGATAGTGTCGTAGCCATGGGTACAGGATTCAAAAATTGGTCCGAAATATAGAGCATTGATATTTAATTTTTTGAAATGAGAATAGTATTGTCTGATTTTGGCGAGGCGGTTAATCGGTTGAATTTGCAATAAAGAATGGTCAATGATTGCAATTGGATTTATTTCGGGACAGTTGAAAAAGCCCAGGGGATAGATATGATAAAAGATAGAATTTTTCCACCAAGGAGACATGAGGTTTTTTTGATTGATAAACAGATATTATTCTAACAAAAATCCCCTAATATATCATGAAGATTAGTTAGGGGATTTGTTTTTGCGAAAATTTTATCGAAGATTATTTGATTTTTTGGCAGAGGTCGGCAGCCTGACGCATCGCATCGTTGAGACGGCCGACTTTGTCAGAATCACCGATGTTGTAGATCTTTTTTACTTTTTTCTTGAGACCGATATATAGATCAACGTTTGGACAACGTCCAAAGCAAACAATAATTTGATCGGATTTTAGTTTGGTTTTTCCGTTGCCCTTTTGGATAATCAGACCATCGGGTTCGATTTTTATTACCTTGGTTTCAGTGTGAATTTTGACTTTTTGTTTGGAGAGCCTTTCTAGTAGAAGGGCTTTTTCGTCTCCGGGCATTTCCAAGGCGATATCTTTTGATAATTCGATAATGGTTACTTCTTTTTTTTGACTGGATAGCAGATCAGCAACTTGAGCTCCTTGGCAACCACCGCCGATGATGATAATCTTTTTTTTCAATTTTGATTTGCCTTGGAGCACTTGTTCGGAAAGAAGGACATTACTATTGTCAATGCCATCGATTGGCGGTTTGACGGCGGAGGACCCGGCGCAGACAATGACTGATTGAGGTTTTTCTTTGATAATGAGTTCTGGTGTTGCTGCGGTTTTTAGCTTGACTTCAATGGGAAGTTTTTTTACTTGATTGATGAGATAGTTTTTAAAAGTAGCCATACCGTCGCGGAGAGGGGTTTTATCGGCGAGATTTAAAAGTCCACCAAGAGAGTTATTTTTTTCGAATAATGTGATTTTGTGTCCTTTTTGGCTAAGGCAAATTGCGGAGTATAGACCGGCAGGGCCGCCGCCAACAATTACAATCTTTTCCGGTTTGGTAGTAGGAGCGAATTTGTATTTGTTTTCGAAGCCGCAATTTGGGTTGACAGTACATTGTACGTCTTGGCCGGCAAAAAGTCTGGCAATACAGCCTTGATTGCAGGAGATGCAGTAATTGATATCGTCGAGTTGATTATTTTGAACTTTTTGTGGCCAAGCTGGATCGGCCAATAATCCTCGTCCAATTCCGATCATGTCTGCTTGTTTGTTATCCAGGATTTTTTCGGCAAGAGATGGTTGATGTATTTTGGCAACGGTGATGATGGGTAGTTTGACGTATTTTTTTACTTTGGCGGCATATTTGACCAATGGGGCTTCGGGCGTGGCCATGGGGGGAATCATCATGCCTTGGTTGTATGAACCATAGTTGCCGGCGGAAAGATGAAGGGCGTGTATATTTAGTTTTTCCAAATCTTGAGCAATTTTTATTGTGTCATCAATAGTGAGTCCGCCATCGGTTAGTTCATCGGCGGAAAGACGGACGATGATGGGAAAATTGTCTCCTAAAATAGCTTTGACTTTGAGAATAATATTTTTTAGGAATCGGAATCGGTTGGAGTAGTTGCCGCCATATTTGTCGGTTCTTTTGTTGGAGATAGGTGATAAAAATTGGGTGATGAGATAACCATGAGCGCCATGGATTTCGACAAAGTCCATATTGGCTTCTTTGGCTCGCATGGCGGAATCCGCGTATTTGTTTTCCAATTCGATTATTTCGCTGATGGTCAATTTTTTGGGTGGATCTTGGGTGACTGGGCAGGGGATAGTTGAGGGGGCGACAGGTTGCTTGCCGGTGGTGAGGTGGTGAGTTTGTCGTCCGGCGTGATAGAGTTGTGGTCCAATTTTTGCGCCGTATTGGTGGGCGATTTCGGCCAGTTTTTTTAGTCCGGCTAGTTGTTTGTCTTTGTCTATTCCCAATTCGTGAGTAAAACCTTTGCCTTCGCTGGAAATATAACTGGCTTCTAATATTAATAGTCCGGTACCGCCGGCGGCGATGGATTTGATGTGCTTGATGTATTTGTCGGTTACTTCACCGGAAGTGCTGGCATAATTTCGAACCATGGGTGGCATGACTATCCGATTTTTTACGGTCATGGTGCCGATTGAAATTGGAGAAAAGAGATTGGGAAATTTCATAACTTATGATTATTTATATTGTTGGCTATATTTTAGCATGATTATTTTTTTGGGTGAAAAAAATCATGGGAGAAATTTTTAATTTTTAATTTTCAATTTTCAAAGAATTTTCAATGACTCAATTTTCAGATATTGGCAAAGGGATAGTAGGACTTGGTGACTACTTGACAAAAATTATAGTAACGAGGTATTATAGATGTATAGATAGTTGTCTATTTAATAATATTACCTTATGGATAAAGTTTTTAAAGCTTTGGCGGATAAAAATCGAAGAAGTATTTTGGAATTATTGCGGAAGAGAGATATGTCGGTGACGGAGTTGTTGGAAAACTTTGATATTACTCAAGCTTCTTTGTCCCATCATTTGGATATTCTGAAGCGGGCCAATTTGGTGATAGATGAGAGAAGAGGACAGTTTGTTTTTTATTCGTTGAATATGTCAGTGGCTGAGGAATTGATGCAGTGGTTGTATAAAAGGTTTGGGAAGGGATAAAAAGAGTTATCAAGTTTATAAAGTTGAAAGTTTCAAATATTATTCAAGACAAATTATTCTGGGAGGATATATGAAAAAAGTTAATTGGCAAGTTTATTTGAGGTTATTTGTAATATTGTTGATGGTGGGAGTGGGATTTTATTTTGTTGATAAGTTGCCGGATAGAGTGCCGATGCATTGGAATTGGCAAGGAGAGGTGGATAGTTATGGCAGTCGAGCGCAGGGGTTGTGGACAGTGCCGATTATGACGGTGGGAATAATGATTTTGTTTTGGTTTCTGCCGAAGTTTGATCCCAAAAGGGAAAAATATCAACAATTTGCCGATGTTTGGGAGATTTTTCAGAGTTCTTTCGTAATATTCATGTTGTATGTTTATGCAGTGTCTTTGTATGCAGCGATGGTCAAGATAGATGTTGGCGGTTTAGTAATGCTGGGAATCGGATTGTTGTTTGTTTTGTTGGGAAATTATATGGGCAAGATTCGACAGAATTACTTCGTGGGAATAAAGTTGCCTTGGACTTTAAGTAATGAAGAAGTTTGGAACCGAACGCACCGAGTAGGTGGTTGGTGTTTTGTTTTGGCTGGAATTTTGATGGTACTTGGGGCATATTTAAAGATAGTGATGGGTTGGTTGTTTGTAGTGGCGATGGTTATTTGTTTGATCGTGCCAATAGTGTATTCGTATATTATTTATAAAAAAATTGAGCCGACAAAATAATAATGAGTCAAAATACTGTTAGAAAAAAACCGAGATTGAATCGTAAATTTAGATTTCAATTATTGAAAGATTGGATAGTTACTCATTTTGAAAAATGTCGGGTGGCGGATGTGGGTGGTGGTAAAGGACTATTGGCGTATCTATTGTTGATGGAAGGGTGGGAAACGACGGTGATTGAACCAAATACCACGAAAAATCTGGTGAAGTATCGAGAAGTGCAATCAAAAAAACGGATTAAGTTGCAAGACAATGATTGGTCCAAGTTGGACAGGATCGAAAGTACTTTATTTCCGGAGATTGCAGACAATTTTGATTTATTGGTGGGATTGCATGCTCATGGTGTAAATATGGAAATAATTAGAATCTGTGCAGAAAGGAAAAGGGATTTTGTTTTGTTGCCATGTTGTGTAATTGATGAACCGATAATAAAAAAACCAAACGTGGATTGGTTTGGTTCGTTGGTTGATTATGCCAGAAATCTTGGTTTGGATCCCAAGGTTGGTCAGTTGAATTTTAAGGGTAAAAACAGAATAATTTACTCTGACAATTTTTTTGGGAAGAGGTCCGAGATTATTCCCCGAGGTACATCAGGCTGATATTGCGGGGGCGGGAGCGATCGAGTTCGATAAAAAATATTCTCTGCCAGGTGCCGAGATTCATTTTTCCGTCGATTACTTGCAAAGAAATACTAGTGGGTAAAAAGATGGCGTTGCAGTGGGAATGTCCGTTGACGCAGCCGTCGCCGTTGCAAGCATGGGATTCGTTGTGTTCGTAGTCGCCATTTTCGGGATTAAAGGCGGCTAATTTCTTTTTGAAATCACTGAGTAGTTTGGGGTCGGTAAATTCATTGATGCAAATGGCAGCACTGGTGTGTTCCAAAAAAACATTGATGAGTCCTTTGGTGAGTTGTTCATTGGTGACCCAGGCGGAAAGATGATGGGTGATGTCTTGCATGTCGTATATTTCGACGCTTTTCAATGGTATTTTGTGGGTTAAAATGCGCATGATAAAATGACAATTAATGATAAATAATAGTCTGTCATGGTTGGTGCTTTTATAATAGCAGACAGGGGGTGGGATGTGAAGTTGGAACTTTATAATTGATAATTGATAATGAATAGTGAATAATAGTTAGTGATAAGAATTTTAACCATGAGGAGAGGTGGCAGAGTGGTTGAATGCGGCGGTCTTGAAAACCGCTATCCGTCTTAGGGCGGATCGTGAGTTCGAATCTCACCCTCTCCGTTTTTTGTTTATGTCTTTTTTTGTACTATAAATGGTTGGTTAGACGTGAATGATTTAAACAGTTTGCCGCTTGGCGAACTGTTTTTTTGCCTGGGATAAAAGAGTAGTAATATCGGTTATATTATGTTATAATACTGGGATTGTTTGAAAAATAAGAATAAAAAATGAACTCGAAAGAAAAAATTGGGTACAAAGATAAATTTCCGGAAGGAGAGTTTCCTATTGATGACTCGAGAAAACGAGAACTAGCAAATGATATTGGGCAGGCGATTGAGGATAGAAAGAAATATTTTCGTGGAGTATTTCTGAGTGAACATGAAAAGAATACTGGTGAAAATTTACAGGTATGGAAAAGTTTTACTTCTTTTGGGGCTTTATTGACGACAAAGGATAATTTAAGAAAACTTAAAGAAAAATATCCCAAATCCGTGGCATTTTTTTCCGAAGATAACAAAGTAATCTCAAAAGAGCATCAGAATATAGTCTGTTTGCGTGGTCGGGATTATTATTTCTTTTACAAAGAGTTGAAGGATAATATTAACAAAGCTTCATATGAAAAATATCAGAATTTGATTGGTGATTTTCAAGATATAAACAGAATATTGGATGAGGAATATGCTGATGTTGACACGAGGAAAATGCTTTTTCAAGAGAAGGTGTTATTTCTGGCCTTGTTGGATTATCGTAAAAATATCTTATTGAATGTATATAATTCGGCTGTACTTTTGAAATCAAATAATTTTGAGGTATTGGCCGGAGAAACCAAAGAGAATACAAAAGGTCCTCTAGGTTTTAATAAGAGTAAAAAAATATGGGATGAAAAAACGTCTGGTTTGTTGGACGGTATTGATTTGAATAATATTGAAGTTTTTTCTAACCAAATACAGATGGCGGTGGATGATTATTACAAGATATTATTGGGAGTAGAAGGTAAGGTTTCAATTATTGGAAGTGAGCAGGTTAATAAGGTTTCGGAAAAGATTGTGAGAATATTGTCTATTTTGGAGACGGATATTGAACCTGTAAATAGAAAGTATGTAAAAAATATTTTAAGAAAAATATTTCGATCGGAAAGGGCGAGTGACAATCCTTTATTGAATTTACTTCAAGCCTATTTGCAAAAAACAAAGGATCAAAAAGATGGTATAGAATATGATTATCTGGTTTCAATTTTGTATGGGGGTTTGGAGTTGGCTTATGTTTATAAGACTGTGGGAAAATTTTTAGGAGATAAAAAAAGTGACAATGCCAAGATAATTCCTATGATATTATCTCAGTACAATGTAAAGAATTTTTCTGAGGCCGGTTTGTTGCATCAGTATATGCCTTTAAATAAAACCGAAAATTTTGAATCTAAAAATGTGTTGTTGATTGACGACAATATAGTGACCGGTAAGACATTTGATGCAACTATTAAGATGTTTTTGAATGTTGGGGCAAAAATAAGAGGGAGTGTCACAGAGATTGATATGTACAAGATTGCTGATAATTATTTACCGATGTCATTATTGAATTTGATTACTCCTTCAGTAGCGCAGGTATTACCGATTAATTTGAAAAATCGGGAACATAATCCAAAGTCGGCATCAATCAAATATTCGCAGATGCTTTATAGACTTTTGAAAATGGATAAATAATTTAGAGATGATTTACAAAAAAAACAATCCGTCAATTCACGGATTGTTTTTTGTAGAAAATTTATCAGGGGATTAATGGGATTTTGTATAATTGAAAATTAATAAACCAAGGGCGAGGGCGATGGTGATGGTGGCGAGAATCCAAAAGGTTTGGCTGAGGCCGAAATATAGGTAGAAGGAATAAACAATGCTGGAAGTTATCATGATTATTATATATTGAAAGAGGGATAGAGGGCCGACGAATTTTTTGTTCATAAATTGGGATCTATTTTGATAAAAAATAATTTTCGAGTTTATCATAACAGTATAGAAATGATAAAATGAAGAAGATGCGAGAGCAGGGAGAGGTGGCTGAGTTGGTTGAAGGCGCTCGACTCGAAATCGAGTATCCGTCGTAAGGCGGATCGTGGGTTCGAACCCCACCCTCTCCGTTTTTTAGAAGTAAAAGCATATTTTTACTTCTTTTTTTGGAGTTGGTTTAGGGTTTTTGGGAGGGGAGAAATTTTTTCACGTTCAAATAGTGTAAAATAGAGGTGTGGTTACTTTATAAAATAAAATAGATTATGAAAAAAGTTTGGTGGATTGTTGGAGGGTGTTGCGCAGTGATGGCGGGGTTGGTAGTGGTAGCGGTGGCAGTGGTAATCGCCGGGTTGTTGCTTGTTCCCAAAAGTATGCCTGATATTACCGGGATGTTGGGTTTGAATAAGGCACGGGATTTGGGGGTGAGATATTCTTACGAAGA
The DNA here is from genome assembly GCA_049322675.1 of Patescibacteria group bacterium. GTDB lineage: Bacteria > Patescibacteriota > JAHJAL01 > JAHJAL01 > JAHJAL01 > DAIRGB01. The sequence goes on from JBMORM010000020.1 coordinate 11,497, forward strand.
TCTTCAGGCGGGTAGAGAGATTACACAGGTGGAGTTTGAAGATTTGCCGGAAAGCAGCGAGGCTTCTATTCAGTTTTCCGGAGAAAAAGATATATCGGGAGAATTTTCCAGTGAGATGATAACGGCGATGATCAGTGGGGCGACGTACAAATATTATCCCTTGACCAATACTCAGGTAAAAATATATCCGGGAGGTTTGATTGAAACTTCGGGGAATATTGATATATCCAAACTGGTGAAGTGGGCGACCGATCTCAATGCTGATCCGGAAGTAACCGGTCAGATTGATCAATATATTGGTGGGATAGCGGCCAATCCCAGTTTTTATCTCAAAGGGACAATGTCGGTGACTAACAATAATGTTGATTTGAATGTGCAGCAGGCGCAGATCTCGGTGTTGCAGGTGGACAAGGCGACTATTGATCAATATCAGGGTCAGGTAGCCGATTTTGTGGAAGAAAGGATTGCCAATGTGCCGGGGATGGATGTGCGGTCGGCGGATTTTTCTTCGGGAAAATTGATATTGGATGCAAGTTATCCTGAAATTGAGAAAACTTTGAAGTAACGAGGTGGATTATTTGTTTCGGATAAAAAATATTTTTCATGAAAATTAGTCAGAAAATATGGAGTTTGGTAATACTGGCGGTGGTGATATTGGCGATTGCGGCGGTTGGGACTTATTATGTAAGTCGTGCTCGGACATGGCAGTTGTTTGGCAATCTTTATTGGCGAGTCGATACGCAGGAAAAAGTGGTAGCCTTGACTTTTGATGATGCGCCCTCAAAATATGTTGATGAAGTGTTGACTGAATTGCAAAAACAGGACGTTAAAGCGACGTTTTATGTAGTGGGGGCGGGTTTGGAAAAAGATCCGGAGATTGGAAAAAGCATTGTGGCGGCCGGACATGAGTTGGGGAATCATTCTTATTCTCATAAACGCTTTGTTTTTAAATCTCAGGAATATATTGATGCAGAGATTTCCAAAACCAATGATTTGATAATGGCGGCGGGATATACCGGGGAGATTACTTTTCGGCCGCCAAATGGAAAAAAATTGTTTGGTTTGCCTTGGTATTTGTATCGACATCAGATAAAGACAGTGATGTGGGATGTGGAGCCGGATACGAAATACGCCGGTGACGTCGATAAGATTATTACTTCGACTTTGGAGGAGACCAGGCCCGGTTCGATTATTCTTTTGCATCCTTTTTGTGGTCAGGAGTGTGCGGCTGATCGAGAAGCTTTGCCGGAGATAATATCCAGTTTGAAAGAGCGGGGCTATCGATTTGTGACGATAAATGAGTTGATAAAAATGAGCAATTAGTAAGATTAATAAATTTTTATGAAAAAAATAATTTGATCGGGATAGCATTAAAACAGGCGGTGGGGGTTTTTGGTTATGTGCTGTTGGTCTCTTTGTTTATGAATAATGCGGAAAAGATTTTTGGAAAAGAAGATGGTTTGTGGGCGCCGGTGGCGTTTTTGATGTTGTTTGTGATTTCGGCGGCTGTCACCGGATTTATGGTATTGGGAAAATCGGTGATGTTTTATCTGGATGGGGCCAAAAAAGAAGCAATCAAATTGTTGATGCTGACGGTGGGCTGGATGGCGATCATGATGTTGTTGGTGATGTTGGGATTGTTGGTTTTTTAAATTATAGAAAAAGATGAAACAATCTTGGCAACTGATTTTGTATAGTTTTTGTCATTTGGTGGTGGATCTGGTTTGCGTGGCGTTGGTTTTGAGTTCGCAAAGATTGGGGATGATAGCGGAAGTTCAGTATTGGTGGTTGATTGTGACGTACAATTTTTTGGCGTTTGGGACGCAGGTTGGTTGGGGGATATGGCTGGACAAATGGCAAAAGCCGAAGAATGCAGTAATGATCAGTTTTTTGTTGATTATTTTTGGGTGTTTGTCGGCCGGGCTAAATGTGTATGCGATGGTAATATTGTTGGGTTTGGGAAATGCTTTGTTTCATGTGGGAGCGGGAAGTTGGGTATTGAATATATCTGAGGGAAAGGCAAGTAAACCGGGTCTATTTGTGGCGCCGGGAGCGTTGGGGTTGTTTTTGGGAGTTGTCTGGTCCAAAGCCGAGATAGAGTATTATTGGATTTTGGTTTTTTTGATGGGTTTGTGTCTGATTTTAGTTTTTTTGCTGGTAAAACTGGGGAGTAGCTATCAAAAAAAATTTGTTAAAGTTAATTTTGCTTGGGAGTTGGTGTTGTTTTTGATGTTGCTAACAGTGCAGTTGCGCTCGTTGCTTGGGGTGATTTTGGTTTTTTCTTGGAAGAGTAATCTTGTCTGGTTAACGGTTTCAGTGATGGGAATTGTTTTCGGTAAAGGATTGGGGGGAATTTTGGCGGACAAATGGGGGTGGAGAAAAATCGGAGTAAGCTCGTTGTTGTTGTCGATAGGATTATTGACTTGGGGCGTATCCAATCCGCTGTTGGCCACTTTGGGGTTATTTTTGTTTAATTTCACGATGCCGATAACTTTGACGGTTTTGGCTAATGTGTTGCCTGGTCGACCGGGTCTGGCTTTTGGTTTGACCTGTTTGGCGTTATGGCTAGGTGTGATACCGTCGATTTTGGGGTTGGATTATTGGCTAAAAAATGGATGGGTGGGAGGCGGATTGATTTTGTTGTCGGCTATAGCTTTATTTTTCGGTTTAAAATATTATTATTTGTTTAAAATTGATCATGGAAAAAATGTTTGATGTCTTGACGACGGTGTGTGATATGCCTCCTCTTTTTCCTCCACCAGAACCGATTTTCGAGCCAACGGGACAAATCGGGGTTGGGGTGTGGGTGGTGTTGGGGTTGGTAATGTTGGCGATATTGGGAGTAGGGGTAAAATTGATTTTGTTGTTGGTAAAAAATTTGAAAGAGAAGAAAAATAAGTAATTTTTTTCGATTTGGTTCTTGGGTATAATGTTAGTGAATTATTTAATTAAAAAAATTTGATGGAATTTATTTTATCGGTGATGGGAATATTTTTTGTTTTGCCGAGAATAGTGCTGGTTGTGGTCTATATCTTTTATCGGTGGTGGTTAAATAGTATGCCGAATATTTGGTGGATGGTGGCCGGTTTGTTGTTGGCACCATATACCATGTTGTGGTATTGCGCGGTTCACAATTGGTGGGGTGGAGGTTGGAATTGGTGGCAGTTCTTGATTTTGGCAGTAGCGATTTGGGCGGATCTTACTTCTACTGTGAGAAATATTCAGATGTTGTTTGTGAGAGAGAAGTAGGAGATTTTGATTACAAAATCAATTTCCAATTTCCAATTCTCAATTTCCAATAAATTTCCAATGTTTGGAAATTGGAAATTGAGCTTTTTTTGGAAATTGGAAATTTTACGCATAGTTTTTTTGAGAGAGCAAGTATTGAAACTTGAATGTAGAGATTACAATAAATAGTAATAAAATTGAAACGTATGTTTTCCAGAATTAAAAAATTTTGGTGGTTGGGGTTGGTGATTTTTTTGGTGGGGTTGACGGGTTATTGTGTTTTTGAGGCTTTTTGGATAAAAGTGGAAAATATTACTTATCGAAAAGATGTGCCGGCGGCATTTTCAGGATATAAAATCGTGTATTTGTCTGATATACATTATGGTCCGTTTTTTTCTGATGAAAGATTGGCCGAGATGGTGGAGCGAGTAAATGGGTTGCGTCCGGATTTGATATTGTTGGGAGGTGATTATATTTTTGATAAAACCGATCAGATTGAGCCGGTTTTTCAAGGTTTGTCGCAGTTGAAAGCCAAAGATGGCGTGTTTGCCGTATTGGGGAATCATGATCACTGGGAAGATCCGGATGTTTCTTGGAAATGTATGCGAGAAGCGGGAATTGTGGCGTTGGACAACAAGGCGACGTGGATTGTCAGGGGAGGGGAAAAAATCAGGTTGGGAGGTGTGGGGGACTGGTGGAATGATAAAGTAGATTTTGAGCCAACGATAGCCGGTACTACAAAAGGTGATTTGGTTATTTTACTTTCGCATAATCCGGATGTGGCGGAATTGGAGGATAGCGGTTTGGTGGATTTGATTTTGTCCGGGCATACGCACGCCGGTCAGTTGACTTTGTTTGGTCAGTGGGGGGTGATACCTTCATTTTATGGACAAAAATATCGGCAGTCTTGGGCAAAAGCCCAAGAGACAGATGTTTATGTTTCGCGAGGAGTGGGAAATACTTTTTTGCCATTGCGATTTTGGGCAAGGCCGGAAATTACGGTTCTTACTTTAGAAAATTAATTGAAGTCAAATGAAAATATCGGTAATAATACCAACTTTGAACGAGGAAAAATATTTACCCAAGTTGCTGGGTGATTTGAAAAAACAAACTTTCACTGATTTTGAGGTGATTGTGGCGGATGCGTTCTCCAAAGATAAAACTCGGAAAATTGCCGAAAGTTATGGGGCAAAGGTGGTAGATGGAGGGATGCCGGCGGTGGCACGAAATGCTGGCGCCAAAGTGGCGCGGGGTGATTTTTTATACTTTTTGGATGCCGATGTGCGCGTGAAAAAGGATTTTTTGGAAAAAAGTTATTTTGAAATAGAAGATAGGTTTTTGGATTTGGCGACTTGCGATTTGGTGCCGATTTCGGACTTGATGATTGATAAAGTGTTTCATCAGATATCCAATATTTTTATCAAGCTGCAGCAGTATTCAGATCCGATAATTTCCGGTTGTTGTATTTTGGTATCGCGACGTTTGTTTGAAAAAATAGGTGGGTTTGATGAAAAGTTGAAGTTGGCCGAAGATCATAATTTTGCCAAAAGAGCGGCGGTGTGGCGAAAAATGGGTGTGTTGTTTGATACGGATGTGATGCTCAGTGTAAGGAGATTGCGCAAAGAAGGAAGAGTCGGTTATGCCGAGATGGTATTGAAAACAGTTGTTTATCGGGGATTGATTGGTGAGATTAAGGATGATTTGATTAAATATGATTTTGGTGAGTTTGAGAGAAATAACAATGGTAAAGTCGAAAAAATACTCATCAGATATGATAAAAAATTATCTTTGATAAATAAGCAAATTAATAAAATGATAAAAAATGGACGAAAGGATAATGTTTGGTTGGATACTTTTTCCGAACAAGGTCTTCTTTTCAAAAAACAATATCTCAAGATGTTGGAGGGGATAAAAAAGTTGGTAAAAATAAAGTAAAATTAGGATAGATAATAATTTGGAGGATGTATGAAAGTAAAAGTGTGGTTGTTGGCATTTTGTTTGTTTTTATCGCTGGCCAATATTGGTTTGTCTGCCAAAGCGGTCGCGATTGACCCCAATCAGATCAAGGACAGTATTGATACCGAGAAATTGAAAGAATTGGGTGACCAGATCAAAACAAATTTGGAAGAAAGTAAGGAATGGCGTTGTTCGATGATTACAACCAGGATTGAGACGTCTATAGCCCGGTTTGACAACAATAAAGATCGGCATGTGCAAACCTATCAAGAGGTCAAACAAGATATCAATGATATGATTGTGATTTGGAAAGCGGCGGGATTGGATACGACCAAGTTGGAACAGGATTTGCAGACTTTTGATCAGATGATCTTGGATTTGGTTTCCGACTATTCCGCCTTTATTGCCAAATTGGGTCAAACCAAAGATTTGGCTTGCGGAGAAGCCGAGGGTCAATTTAAGGATGTATTAAATGAAGCGAGAGTATTGATGAAAGTTGTTCATCAAGATATTTTGGAGATTCGCAATTTTTACCAAACGGTGATCCGGGTTGATTTGAGTATTTTGGAAAGTCAGATGCAATTATAAATAATATTGGGAGTGATTATGGAAAATGAAAATGTAAAGTCGGAAGAAGTAAAAAAAGAAGAGGTTGTGACAAAAGAGGGGGAGAAGGCCGGAGAAAAGAAAAAGACGGCAACTTGGGTGTATTGGTTGATCGGCTGTTTGGCGTTGATTGTGATTGTGGTTTTGGTAATTGGTGGTTTGGCCTGGTGGGGAATAAATCAAGCCGGCAAAGCCTTGAAAGAAAATTCCAATCAATGGGAAGACGCTTTGAAAGAAAATCAGGATGCCTGGAAAGATTGGGAAGAATTGGGAAACAAATTGGATGATAACGCCGATACTGACAGCAGTTCGACGGGAACGGAGGGTGATATCAAAGCACAGATGGAAAAATTGGATAAAATGATGAATGATATGTCGGAGGATGATTTTTCTGAGGACAAGTTGTCGGATAGCGAATTGGGGATGTAGGGTTTGGTGCGACAAAAGAAGGCAAGACAAAATATTTTTAAAATTTAAACTAGCGGAAGGGATATGGATAGCTTAACAGTAAATTTTTAAAAATATTTTGTCTTGCCTTCTTTTGTCTGTTATTGGAAAAAAGTGAAAAACCTCCGGTTTGGTTGCCGGAGGTTTTTCTTAAGAAAAAATTAATATTTGGGGTGTATGATGGGGGCGTTGAGGTTGTTTTGGTGGTAAAATTGAAATTTTGTTGTAATTTTTAATATTGAAAATAAAAAATGTATTAGGGCAAAAAATAAGGCTTTAGACCAGATAAGAAGCATTTAATATGCTAAGTATATGGTCTAGAGCCATACTATTTATTGATGCCAGCGAAGTAGGTTATATGGAAGATCGGACATATTTCAAAAATGTATGGTTTGAACTATAGAAATTACTTAGCTGATTTGTTAAGATAAAGGTGATTAATTTTTTAAATAGTGAATTATGATGAAAAGAAAAATAAAAGTTAAAGGCAAGGAAATTTTGTTGTTAAGTAAGGAAAAAGAAGATTATATTTCGCTGACTGATATTGCCAGATATAAGAATGCGGAGACAACAGGACTAGTGATTTCTCATTGGTTGAGTACTCGGTATACTATTGAGTTTTTGGGTATTTGGGAACGAATTAATAATCCAAATTTTAATGTTACGGAATTCAGTAACATTAAAAATAATGCCGGTTCAAATGGTTTTGTTTTATCGAATAAACAATGGATAGAAAAAACCGGGGCAATTGGTATTATTTCCAAATCTGGCAGATATACAGGCGGGACTTATGCGCACAAGGATATTGCATTTGAATTTGCTTCTTGGATTAGTCCGGAGTTTAAGCTGTATTTGATCAAAGATTATCAGCGTCTCAAAGAGCAAGAGATTGAAAGAGAAAAACTGGGTTGGGATCTAAAGAGAAATTTAGCCAAGATAAATTATAGAATTCATACTGACGCAATCAAGGAATATATTATTCCGAAAAAATTGAGTGGTAATGATAAGTTTGTTTATGCCAATGAGGCGGATTTGTTGAATAAAGCATTGTTTGGACAAACTGCTTTGGAATGGAAAAAAACTAATCCTGATAAAGAAGGGAATATCAGAGATTATGCAGATGTCGCCCAACTGGTGGTGTTGGTCAATTTGGAAAATTTGAACGCGGAATTTATCAGGCAGGGTTTGGTGCCGGAGGTGAGATTGGAGAAATTAAATGAAATTGCGATTATGCAAATTGAAGCGTTGGTGGGTAATAGGAGTGTGAGGAGGTTGGAAGATTTGGACAACAAAAAAGGGCCATCGTCCTAACGGTCAACGCTCTTCTTTTTGATTATAGAAATGTTTATATGGTTTTAGAATATTTTGAAGATAATTGTAATGTGTTTTATTTGGGATAAAAAGTAAAAAACCTCCGGTTTGGTTGCTGGAGGTTTTTCTTAAGAAAAAATTAATATTTGGGGTGTATGATGGGGGCGTTGAGGTTGTTTTGGTGGTAAAATGAGCGTGTATATTATTTTTTTATAAATCAATATGGCTTTATACCAATTGGGTAAACAAAAAATATGTTTGATCGAAGAAAAGAAAATTGATCTGGAAAAAAATATTCAAGGAGTGATTGAAAATAATTTGGATGAAATATTTGGGCTGCAATTTGTTTGTAGTGAGTTGCCGCTGCATAATTTTCGGATTGATACATTGGCTTTTGATGAAGAAACAAAATCGTTTGTGATTATTGAATACAAAAGAGACAAGAGTATTAGTATTGTTGATCAAGGCTTTAGTTATCTGGCTTTGATGATAAACAACAAGGCCGATTTTGTGCTGGAATACAACGAAAAACTGGGAAAAAATTTGAATAAGACGGCGATTGACTGGTCGCAGTCGAGGGTGGTATTTATTGCCAATAGTTTTACTACTTACCAACAAAATGCGATCAATTTTAAAGATTTGCCGATAGAATTGTATGAAGTAAAAATTTTTGAAGACGATATTTTGTCAATCAACCAATTGAAACCAATTTCGTCGACCGAGTCGATCAAGACGATTTCAAAATCCAAGAATGTGGAGACGGTGAGCAAGGAGATAAAAATTTATACGGTTGAAGATCATTTCAAACCGGGGTGGGAAAAATCGCGGGAGTTGTTTGATGATTTGCGAGAGAAGATTTTGGGATTGGATGATCGGATTGAGGAAAAATTTAATAAACCATATATCGGGTATCAGGTTGGTCGCAAAAATATTGTGGCGGTGATCGCGCAAAAACAGAAGTTGATTTTTGAATTGAATCGGACTGATATTCGAAACAAGGAAGTCAAAGATCCGGAGAAAAAAGTATATTATCGAAAAGATAGTAAGGAATATTTTAATCAACACATTAGTCGTTTTGATATCAATAATTTTAATGATGTTGATTATGCAGTGTTTTTGGCAAAGCAAGTTTGGGAGAGGTTTTTTAAATAATAAATAATATGAATATTTCACAATTAATAAAATCTGATGGTAAATACGATTTATCAATTTTTTCTGGGGAGAGTATTGATCGTATTGAAAAAAATATTTTTGAAAAAAATGAGAAATATTTTGTTAAATGTCTAAAAAGGAATAAAGACATTCAAGTAAAACCGGAAGAGATTGTAAGGCAGTTGATGATTGATAAATTGTTAAGTGAATATGGCTACACAGTTGATTTGATTGATGTGGAATATGTTGTTTCTTTTGGTCGGGAGAAAAAATTTGCCGATATTGTGATTTTGAATAAAGCTGATAAAACGAGTATTTATTGTGTGTTGGAAATCAAAAAGCACAAGGCGCAGGATGGCAAAGATCAATTAAAAAGTTATACCAATGCGACTGGTGCGCCGTTGGCTGTTTGGACCAATGGAGTGGAAATAAATTATTATGAAAGACTAGATCCAAACTATTTTGAACCGCTTTCTGATTTGCCAAAAGCAAATGAAACAATTGATGATGTAAAAAATGAAAAATTTACATATTTGGAATTGATGCAAAAAGACAGACTCTTGGAAGAGAGAAAGTCTTTGAAATCTTTGATCCAAGAAATGGAAGATGAGGTATTGTCCAATGCTGGTGTGGATGTTTTCGAAGAAGTATTTAAACTAATATTTACGAAATTGTATGACGAAATGGAAAGTGCTGATGATCGAGTAAATATTGAAACTCAATATAAAATAGTTAAAAAACAAAATCCGGAATTAGCTGATAAGCAAATTCTAGAAAAAGTTGACAGTGATGGTTTTAGAAAATTGGAATTTAGAAGTCGAGGAGATGCACATCATACCAAAGAAGTAATAAATAATTTGTACCAAAAAGCCAAAGACAAATGGCAAGGTATTTTTGAAAAAGGTGAGCCACTACGAATTACTGACGAAAACCACTTACAAATTTGTGTGGGTTTTTTGCAGAATGTGAAATTATTTAATTCTAATTTGCAAGTAATAGATGAAGCTTTTGAATACTTGGTCAACAAATCTGCCAAGGGAGAAAAAGGGCAATATTTCACACCTAGAAATGTGATTGATATGTGTGTTTATATGATGAATCCGCAAGCTAACGAATATATGATTGATACGGCTTGTGGCAGTTGTGGATTTACGGTCCATACACTTTTTAATGTTTGGCAAAAATTGGTCAATCAAGGCAAAGCACATTTTGCCAATTTTTCCAATCAAAAACTGACGAGTGAACAAAAAAATTATGTTGATAAAGTTTTCGGAATTGATTTTGATGAAAAATCTGTTCGCGTGGCTCGTACTCTAAATATGATTGCTGGAGATGGCAGGACAAATGTATTGCATTTGAATACTTTGGATTACACGAGATGGGAAGAAAAATTAAAAGATAATTCGTGGGCAAAAACGTATCTTGAAGGATATTATCGACTGTTAGATTTGGCAAAAGATCGTCAAAATCCCAAAGATTTTAATTTTGATATCGTAATGGCAAACCCGCCTTTTGCGGGGGATATAAAAGATAGCAGATTGATTTCCAATTATGAAGTTGCCTTTAATGGCAAAAAGAAAGCAAACAAAGTTTCTCGTGACGTTTTGTTTATTGAGAGAAATTTGGATTTTCTCAAACCGGGTGGTCGGATGGCGATTGTGTTACCGCAGGGGAGATTTAATAATACTAGTGATGAAAAGATTAGAAATTTTGTTATGGAGAGGGCGAGATTGATCGCAGTGGTGGGGCTAGATGGAAATACATTTAAACCCCATACAGGCACAAAAACTTCTGTCTTGTTTGTACAAAAATGGGATGATGAGATCAATCCAAAAGTTGATGATTATGAGATTTTTATGGCAGTGAGTGAGTGTAGCGGAAAAGATAATTCTGGGCTTGAGATTTATGAGATGGATGAAAATGGGGAGAGAAAACTGGATGAACATAATCATTTGATTCAAAAGCATGATCTGAAAGATATTGCGGAGGCTTTTGAGAAGTGGGCAAGAGGGCAAAAGCTTGGTTTTTGGAAATTTTAGTTTTTACTTACATAAGAATGAAATACACTAAATTTATTGTCAAAAAATTCAAAGGTATTGAAAGGTTGGAACTAGATCTGACAAAATATCCTGTTGGAAAAATTTTCCCATTGGTTGGATTAAATGAGAGCGGAAAAACAACTATTTTAGAATCTCTAAATTTCTTTCAAGAAGATTTGTCTGATGGGAAAAAACATGAAATTCTACATAAAAAGGACAGTGGGAGCTTTACAGGAAATATCGAGGTTGAAGCTGAGTTATTGTTGGACGATGGTGATAATAAAATCATTAAAGATTATCTAAATTCTAAATCCTTTAAAATTGAAAATGATATTGAAAGAATTACGATTACAAAAAAATATATTTTTAAAAATGCTTCATTTGAAAAGTCAGAATCGACTTGGTTTTGGAATCCAAGCTTAAAGGTAAAAACTGGTACGCAAAGATCTTACAAGGGTTTGTATCCTGAGAATGAAGAGGTATGGAAAGAGCTAACGAATGAAGTTAAGAAAATTATTCCTAAAATATTATATTTTCCCGATTTTCTTTTCGATTTTCCAACAAAAATATATTTAGAAAATATCGAAACCATAACAAGTGAAAAGGAAAAAGAAGTACAAAAAGAGTATAAACAAATAATTGACGACATATTACATACCATTAATTCTAATTATTCAATCAACGATTTTTTAACAAAACTAAAAGCTTTAACTGATACCGCAAAACAATCTGCTGCCTCTCAAATAAAACAAGAAATTTCTTCAATTTTAAATCAAAAAATCGTAGCTCCTTGGCAAGAGATATTTCAGGGACCAAATAAAAACATCATTATTGAAACTGGTAATGATCAAACAGGGTATTTTATCCAGTTGAAAGTGAATGAAGGCACAAGTCATTTTTTGATAAATGAAAGGAGTCTTGGTTTTAGATGGTTTTTTGGTTTTATTCTTTTTACAGAATTTAGAAAAGCGAGAGCTGATGAAAGTGGTGAATATCTTTTTTTATTTGATGAACCAGCAAGCAATTTGCATGAAAGTTCTCAGCAGAAATTGTTATCTCTTTTTGAAAATTTGATTGATAAATCAAAAATAATATATTCAACACATAGCCCATATCTTATAAATCCAAAATATATTTTAAATTGTTTTATAGTTAAAGATGCAGGAAGGGAAAATTCAAATGATTATGATTTTAGACAAAATATTAATGCAATACCATATAGGCAGTTTGTAGCAAATTATCCGGATGAAGAAACACATTTTAAGCCAATTCTTGATGTTTTGCAATTTTGTGCTACCGATTTTGATTTGGCAGACAAGATTGTGTTTTTTGAAGGGAAATTTGATTACTATACTTTTAAATGGATATTAAAAACTTTTTTTAATGATGCTTGTTTTGATTTTAAGTTTTATCCAGGGGCAAGCGTTGATAAATATGAAAACATTTTTAGAGAATATTTAGCTCATAATAAAAAATTTGTTGCTATTTTTGATGCAGATGGGAATGAGACCACAAAAGGTAAAGGAGCAAAAAATAGGTACATAAACAATATTTCTCAAGAGCTAGAAAAACAAGTATTTACTCTCAATGATGTAGATCAAAATTTTGATACTTTTACTACAGAAAAGTTATTTACAGAAACTGAAAGATTACAAATTCAACAAAAATCATTTCCAAGTTATACTATTTTTAATAAAAATCATTTCAATTCAGCGATTCTAGAGCTTTTCATTAGTGAAGAATCTTTCACTTTATCAGACGAAACAAAAGAAAATTTTAAAAAAATCCTTGAATTTATTAAAAATAAATTTACCCAATTAGATATATAACTATGCCCCAAATAAGCTACATAAAATATTCGGATATTTTAAAAGAAAGTTCTGAACTTAGAATTGAAGCAGAATTTTATATTAATTTAAACAAATACAAGATTAAAAAGTTTATTTTTGGGAAAGATATTATTGATTTTGTTCAATATGGAACTTCAAAAGACTTGAATGAAGAGCAAAAAGGTTTTCCAATTCTTAGATTAAATGAATTTGATGGATATTATATAGGGAGTCCTTCAAAATATTCCAATTTAATAACAAAAGAAATTTTCGAATCTTTGAAACTTAAAAAAGGAGATGTTTTGATTTGTAGAACTAATGGAAATCCACATTATGTTGGCAAATCTGCAATTTGTATGGAAAATTTAGAGGTGGGATATGCTTCATATTTATTTAGAATAAGACCAAATAAAGAAATAAATTCAGAATCTTTAATGATCTATTTAAACTCTGATTATGGAAGAAACGAGATAGAAAAACATTCAATGGTTAGCAACCAAGCAAATTTTAGTCCTGCAAAATTTAGACAAATTAAAATTCCTCTTCTTCCTCAATCTTTCCAACTACAAATCGAAGAAATCGTAAAATTCGCTTACCGAAAACAAACCCAATCCAAACAACTCTACCGCGAAGCCGAAAAATTGCTTTTGCAGGAACTTGGACTTTTGGATTATCGAGTCAAACATTCGCTTTGGTTTGCTACAACAAAAAAAGAAATTGATGAAGCCAAAAGATATGATAGTGAATATTTTCAGCCGAAATATGCGGAGATTATAAGGAAAATTGAGGAATATGAGGGCGGATATTTCAAATTATCAGATAAAAATTATGCAAAAATATCTCGTGGTTCATTGATTCCTGATAGTTTTTATAATTCAGAAAAAGGCAATCCGTATATCAGAGGCGCTGATTTTTCAAGTGGCATTTTAGGAAACGATAAACTTGTATTTATTGATGATTCTTTTCAAAAGACAAGGGAGACGATGGTAAGAGAAAATGATATTGTTTTTTCATTAATAGGCAGTGTCGGAGCAACTGCGATAGTTTCAAAAAATTTTGATAATTCATTTATTTCAAATAATACTGGAAAAATTCGTGTAATAAATTTTGATCCAGTTGTTTTGCAAATAATATTTCAGTCTGTTGTTGGAAAACTTCAATTTGAAAAAGAAAAAACTCAAACAGCGCAACCGAAAATTTCAAGTGATCAAGTCGGAAATTTCAAAATCCCTCTCATTAAACAATCTATCCAACTACAAATCAATGAAAAAATCCAAGAGAGCCATAGATTGAGAAAAGAAAGTAAAAAATTATTGGAGGAGGCGAAGAGAAAAGTGGAGGAGGAGATTGAGAGGGGATAAAAGGTAGTCAAATCTTTGTTTGACAGTAATTATTTTTTATTTTATTATTAGTCATAGTAGTTATATATAGTTATATATATTTTTCATGAGAAATAAACTTTCTAAAAACCAGATGATTTTTTTCAAATTTTTAAAAAACTATATTTCTCGAAATAAATATTCTCCTACATATAGTGAAATGCTCGATTTGTTATCGGCAGAGGGACTGAGGATAAAAAGTAATAATAGTTTGGCTCAATATTTGAAGGTGCTGGAAAAAAAAGGATTAATTAAAAACACTTCTTTGCCAAGGGGTATAAAACTTATAAAGGAAGAAGAAAAACAATGTTGTGCCATTCCTTTTTATGGTAAAGCAAATTGTGGTGAAGCATTAATTTTTGCTGAAGATACGGTTAATGATTATATAAATATTTCTAGAAAGTATATTTCCGGTGATAAAAATGATTACTTTTTTGTTGAAGCTGATGGAAATTCGATGAATAAGGATGGAATTAATAATGGTGATATGGTTTTGGTTAGAAAGAAAAATAATTATTTAAAGAATAAAAATGTTGTTGTGATAATCAATGGATTGGCAACAATTAAAAAATATATTGAAAAAGATGGTATAACATTTTTGGTTCCATCTTCAACAAATTCAAAACATAAACCAATAATACTGCATCCTGAAGATGATATTAATTTTTGCGGTGAAGTAGAAAAGGTTTTTAGTTTTTCAGATATGGATAGCAAAGGAGGTCGAAGCTAACCTAAGTCTGAATTTATTCGTAAGACATCCGAAAGGATTTAATGTTTGGAAAAGATATGGAATATGCATGGTTAAAATTTCCCTCACAAGTATTGTATGCTCCAGAGACAAAAGGGGTATATTTATTGTCTGAATGGGCGTCTGAAAATAGTATTGTGTATATTGGGAAAGCAGATAGTTTGCATGAGCGACTTAGCCAACATCCAGATCCAAACAATCGTTGTTTGAATAGAAAAAGTATCAAATACTTTTCCTATGAAGAGTGTAGTAATCCTGACATTCGAGAAAAAGAATTGATACGAAAATATAATCCCGTATGCAATGATTTGCTAAAGGATTAAGAAAACAGGCCTTTGAAAAAAATCAAAGGCCTCTCTTTTGTATTTATATTGTATATTTTTATTTAGTTATTTGAAATGTGGATAAAAAAATTATGGAAAATTTAAGTTATTTTCTTTCTGTTGTTGCATCTGTCTTAGGTATTGCAGGTTTTGTCTGGTCTTGGATGAATCATGTCAAAATCAAAAAAATAAATAATTTTGGTAATTATTTTAGTAATATTCATTCTTCGAGAAATGGAAGAGACGGTATTCATATTGGAGATGATAGAAATGAATAAAAAGAGTAGCAAAAAAGTTCAGTATCAAATTGTTTCCGCAAATGATTGGTTAAACAAGATAGGCTGTAAAATTGTCGATGGAAAAATTAGACTTCCGATGAAACATTTGATTTTTCCCCTTATGAAAGCAAGTGAGGAAATGGAAAAGTATAAAAATTTCAAGCGTTTAAATGAACAAATGAAGTGTATTGATGTGATAGCTTTGAATGTGAGACAAGCGGATAATGCATATTTTTTTGCGTGGTCGCAAAGCATATTGGTTAGCAATAAAAAGGAAACGATACCAGAAATATTTCCATGTTATAACTGTTTTCAAAAGACGATATCGTCAGACAATTTGAGAAAACATTTTTCTTCCAAATTACAGAAACTTAGAGATAAAGTTAGTAGTGAAATAATACATGCTGCAGAAGCTGGGGTTATTGTTTCGTCAAAACATTTTGGTCTAGTTGAGGAATATTATAATGAATTTATAAGTTTAAATATGTTTTATTTTTCAGGAATAAAAGATCTTAATGTTTGTTTTTGTAAGGAACATGAAAGGAATTGATGTTGTTGTTACTAATAAAACACCAGTAAAAATTTACTGGTGTTTTTAAGATTTTGGAGGATGTCAAAATTATAGCAAGCTGTAATCTAGCTGGATGTTTTGGTTGATATCGTTTATTATCTCGTTTAACTGATTTTCGCGATATATTGAGATAGGTTGGGTTTCGCCGGAGGTATTTTGTGTTAAGGAAAAATTAATATTGGATCGGTATAATGATGGTGGGTGGGTTATTATTTCGATAATACAGAATTGAAAAGAGAATCAAATATTAGGAAATTCAAAATAGTTCAAAATATCGCAATAGAAAATAATAAGTATAAATTTATGAAGAAAGAAATTATAAAGTCGTTAACAAATAATTTTGAAAGTTATTCCCACAAGACTGATGGGGGAATATAATTTTGGTTTGCTAGAGATTTGCAGCATTTATTGGGATATTCAAAATGGGATAATTTTTTGAATGTAATTTTGAAAGCTAAAACAGCTTGTGATATAAGTGGCCATGATATATGCGATCATTTTGCCGACGTCGGGAAAAAGGTCAAATTGGGCTCTGAGAGCGAAAGGGAGATTGAAGACATTATGTTGACTCGCTATGCGTGTTATTTAATAGCGCAAAATGGCGATCCAAAGAAACAAGAAATTGCTTTTGCTCAAAATTATTTTGCCGTGCAAACTAGAAAATATGAGTTAATTGAAAAAAGAATTCTGGATTCAGAAAGATTATCAGCTAGACAAAAATTGGCAATTACCGAATCTGAATTATCAGGGCTGATATTCGAGAAAACTAAAAATGACAAAAATTTTGGATTAATTCGAAGCAAGGGCGATAAGGCGACGATTGAAAACGGAAGACAAAAAAACATTAAAAAATGTTAGAAAGTTAAAGAAGAAATGAAATTATAAAATTTAATAAAAATTATGAACGAAGCAAATATAACTAAAAATAGTGATGATAGTTTGGAAATTGTTTCGGCGACTGTTAATAATGAGGGAGAGGAATATTGGTTGGCGGGGGAGGTGAAAAATATTTCTGGTGCGAGATTGGATTATGTGGGGGTGGTGGTGGCAGTGAAAGATTGTGATGGTCAGGTAATTAATTGTGATCAAATATATTTGTTGGGTAATTCATATTTGCAGTCGGGAGAGACCGGTTATTTTAAATATCATTTTTCGGCGGCGATGTTTGGCCGAATGTCAGGACTGAAAGTGGTGGTTAGTCCTTTTTATCAAAAGCTAGAATAAAAGATCGAGTGGATTTGATTGACAATTAATTTTGGAAAAGTAATGTAAAAATCAAAATAGGGAGTGAATGAGCGATATTATTCAAACAAAAATACTCCGGCAAATTTTTTGCCGGAGTATTTTTAAATATTGAAAGAAGGTTGGAGATTATAACAATCCGTAATTTAACTGACTATTGGTGATTAGATTTATTTTTTGATTGTCGGATGTGTTCAAAACTAAGCTGGTTCCCTCCACTGGGCAGCCGGCGGCGTAAACGATGTCTTGGTGGATGTCGCTGATGATTTGGCCGCCGAGGTGGGAGCTGGTGCCGTAGGCGATGTGGAGGCCGACTTTTTCGTCTTCCAAAATATTGCCGGTGACGACGGCTTCGGGGTTGCAGCCCAGGCCAAGTTCGGCAATATTTAAGCGGGTGGGATTTTGCCAGAGGTATTCTTTGAGTTTGGTGGCTAGGGGGTTGTCTCCTTGGATTTCGGTTATTTTATTTTCTTTGATGACAAATTTTATCAGTTGATCATTTTCTTTGTATGGCAAAATGCCGTTGGTTTGACTGGGGCCAAATTGGGCCAGCTCACTTTCTACAGCCTCATATGGAACCTTGAAAGCTTCGCCGCTGGGGAAGTTGATAAATTGGCCGGGGGTGGTGCATTCGCCTTTGTCGGCTTGGGCGGTGCGGTTTCTTAAATCCAGGTGGAGAGTGTCGCCGGTGGAAAAAGTGATATCGCAGCTGTCGGATTGATTTAATAATTTTTGGAGAGCCAAAGCGTAGCGTTTGACGAGTTGGTAATCGGCTTTGAGGGAAGTTTCTTCCATGCGTTTTTCGATGCCGGGCATACTGGCGACACGAAATTGTAAATTGGGTTGTTGGCACAGTGGTTTTAAAGAAGAAGAAGCGGAAAATTCGGTGAGGGCGCAGACGAGGTTGTATTCGGAAATTTTGTCCAATAGCTCTGGTGGGAGTGGAGAGTTGTTGATACCGGTGGCGGGAAATTCCAGGTAATCGATGACTTGGTCGGGGAATTCATTTTTTTGACCGATGATTTGGAATAATTCTTGCCACTCGTGGGCCATGTTGATTCTTTCCTGCCAGCCGGGGTTGACGGTGATTTGATCGTGCGGGGTGTCAACGATGATGAGAATTTTTTCCCCGGCTTGCGGGGCGAAGACGTCGGTGATTAGTTTTATTTTTTCGGTTTGGTTCATTTTATTAATAGTTAAAAGTTATGTGGAAGCGTGAGAAAGTGTAAAAGTGAGAAAGTGTAAAAGTGAGAAAGTGTAAAAGTGAGAAAGTGTAAAAGTGAGAAAGTGTAAAAGTGAGAAAGTGTAAAAGTGAGAAAGTGAAAACGTATAAAGGTTTTGACTTTCGTGCGTTTTCACTTTTACACGTTTGCACGCTATAAGTTGTTTCAAGCTAAAGTCCCATTTTATATGAATAGATAATATAGCCGATAAAGATCAGGATAATAATTACGAGCGCTGTTAGCCAAAATGATCTGGACATAAAAATTGGTTATTTGTTTCTTTGTCTCATTGTAACAAATATTTTTCCGGTATGCAGAAAATGGATTTTTTGGTAAAAAAAGAAAATACTATTTGAAGTATTTTCTTTAGAAAAATTTTGATTGGTCAGAGGTGGATATTATTTGATCTGGTTGAGTTGTTCCAAATATTTTTCAGTGTTCCAGTCATCAGTGCTTTGAACTATTTTTTCACCCTTAGAGTTGATGATAATTTTAGTTGGCTCGGCGGCGACTTGGTATTGAGTGGCGAGTTGGGATTCGGCGGCGGAAGAGTCGGGTGAGTTGTATTTGAGACTAAAACCGATCAGATTGGGAAGATCGAGTTGATTGAAAGCGGAGATGGCATTTTGCATTTCAATCAGACAGACAGTGTCGTTTTGGTTACAAAAGATGAGAAAGATATTTTTTTTATCGATTTGTGCTTTTTGATAATCTTCGGGAGTAAAGTTGAGAAGGGGGGCGGTGGTACCGGCGAGAGTGGAGCCGATGTAGGGGGTGCCGTTTTTGGTGACGTTGAGGGACAATTCAGTGGAGGTGGAGCTGGTTTGGTTTTCGACCGGTTCTTTGACCTCGGGGGCGATAACAGTGTCGCAACCGACGAGCATGGTGACCAATAAAATAGAAAAGATTATGGGCAAGGAATATTTTTTTGTCATGGGTTGTAAATTTAATTTTTAAAATTTTTGCTTAGGTTTATTATCTAATAATTTGAAAAAAAAGAAAATGTTTGTCGGGTAATGATTACAGAATTTTTTTTAATTGCTGGTGAGAGTTTTTGTCCAACTTGGCGAGCGATTCGATCAGAAAAAAGTTGCCGATTGAGTCTTTGACGATCAGACGGTCGGCGGTGATATAGGTGATGTGGCGGGAAGGGGTGCGCATGGCGAATTTGATTGGACCGCGATCGGTTTCGACGGTCCAATAGCGAGTGCCGAAATCAATGTCGATTTTGAGAATTTGGTTGATTATCGGTAGAAAATATTTTTCTTTGATGGCCTGACGAATGATTTTTTGGTTACTTAGACTGGTTTGATTGATATTGGCCAGAAAATATATTTCTTCTTTTTTTTGGTTGGTAAAGACGATGTCCTTGTGAATGGAGATGAGGGGTTTTAGAACGCTGATTTCCACTTTTGTTTTTGGTTTTTGACCAAATTGAATGAAAAAATCATGGTTTGATTCGGACAAAATCATGTTTTCGGTGGATTTGGAATCGTTGTTCATGGATTTTATATTATTTTTATTCATGCAATATTTCTCCTTTGATGCGGGTGAGGCGGGATTGGATAGCGACCAGTTTGGCGTATTTGCCATTTTTTTTCAGCAAGTAATCGTGAGTGCCGGTTTCGATGATTTTTCCGTCTTCGATAAAAACCAAACGATGGGCGTTGCGGAGGGTGGAGAGGCGGTGGGCGATAGCGATAGTGGTGCGATTGTTGATGAGAATATCCAGGGCGTCTTGGATTTTTTTCTCGGTTTCGACATCGACGGAGGAAGTGGCTTCGTCCAAGATGAGGATGGGAGGATTTTGGAGGATGGCGCGGGCGATGGAAAGTCGTTGTTTTTCGCCGCCGGAAAGCTTGAGACCGCGTTCGCCGATAATAGTATTATAGCCGTTTTCTTTTTGGATGATAAATTCGTGAGCGCGGGCGGCGCGAGCGGCGGCGAGGATGTCGGAAAATTTGGCTTGATAATTGCCGTAGCGAATATTGTCGAGAATGCTGCCATTGAATAAAAATGGTTCTTGCAAAACTAGTCCGATATTGCGGCGGAGGAAATCCAGGGGATAGTTTTTGATATTTTTGTCATCAATCAAAATTTGGCCGCTGTCGGGGTCGTAAAAACGGTTGATCAGATTGATGATAGTGCTTTTGCCGGCGCCGGATTTGCCGACCAGTCCGATCATTTCACCCGGTTTAATATCAAAGGAAAGTCCCTTGATAACTTCTTTGCCTTGTTCGTAGCTAAATCTGATGTTTTGAAAAATGATGTGTCCGGAAATTGGTTTAGTTTTAACGGAGGTAGTTTTGATTTCTTCTTCCGGTAAGTCCAGGATTAAAAATATTCTCTCGGCGGCGGCCAAGGCGTGGGTGAGCCAATTGAGGATTTGAGTGAACCATTGGAGTGGTCCGTAGAATAGCCAGATGTAGCCGACAAAAGCCAAAAGATCACCGAGGGTCAAATCTTGGGAAAAAATTATTCTTTTGGTAGCAAAAAGCCAGACGCCGATGATGCCGATTTGCATAATAACGTACATGATTTGTCGGAAGCCAATCCAGTATTGATCGATGCGATAATTGCTGGTAAAAAGTTGATTGCTTGAGGTTTGAAATTCTATTTCGTGACGGGGTTGTTGGGTAAAGGCTTTGACTATTCTTATGCCTTCGATTGATTCGCCGAGGATTGTCATGACTTGATCGCGGACGCTGCCGCGATAATGAAATAGGGGGATCAGTTTTTCTAAAAACCATTTGGAACCGAAAATCAGAAAGGGAACGGGAAGGAGAATGAGTAGGGTCAGTTTGAAATCAATATACAAGAGAATGCCGGCAATTAGGATGACGGAAAAAATATTGATGACGAGGTAAGACAAGCCGTCCATGAGAAAATGTTCGATTTCGTTGGTGTCACTGAGAGTTTTGCTGACCAACTCGCCGGAAGGGAAACGATTGAAAAAAGTTAGTTTGATCCGGAGGATTTTGGAATATACTTGTTCGCGGAGATCGGCGATAACGCGGGTGGCTAACCAGGTGGTTTGGATGCCGGAAAAATAACTACTGACAAAATAGATGATATTGACGGCCAACATTATGATTATCCAAAAATTGAGATCGTTGATTTGACCGTTTTTTATCACATCATCGACAATCCTTTTGGTGATGTAAGGGGGGACGGTTTGAGCGGCGACCATGATGCCGGTAATGACTAGGAGATACAAGGTTTGAAAGCGATATGGTTTTAGAAGATTGAAGAGTCGGGCCAGGATGGTGATTTTTGGTAAACAGATGGGACAGTTGCTGCCTCTTTCCGGAAGGGGATTGCCGCAACGGGCGCAGTGGGAGTTGTGGATACGATCGGGGATAAGAGTAGTCGTTTGTTTGGTATGAAGGTAGAGGTTGGTTAGACGGACGATGGTACCAAATTGGGGAGCGAGGTTTTTGGTGTAATAGAGAACGATTTCGGATTGATGGGGGGTGATGGCTATTAATCTGGTGTGGTTAAAAAGTTCGTTAACTTTTAATTTTTTGATTTTTGAGAGTAAAATTTCGGATATGATTTTTTCTGAGTCGATGACCAAGAGGCGAATATTGGTAATGACCAAATAGTTGGGATAGAATTTTTTTTGTTGATTGAGGTCGGTAAGTTGGGTATAGATTATTTTTTCACCTGGTTGCAGGAGTTTGGTACTAAGGAGTTGGAATGGTTTCTGATTGAGGTAAAAATTGTATTTGGCGGTACGCATAACGCAAAGATGCCTAGAGGGGCGTCACTAGACATTTTTAGAAAATAAAAATTTTAATTAGTTATATTTTAACCAATGTATGATTAAGCTGAGATTAAATGCAATTTTGTTGGTATAATGAGGATGGAAGTGATATGGTGTTTTGGTCAAATTTTTATTTGCGCTATTTAGCAGGAGGTTTTATGGAAGATGATAATTGTTGCGGTTGTCAGTGCGGGAACAACAATTGCGTTTGTCAGGCTTGCAAAATGCCGATGAAAAAAAATGAAGATTTTGGGACTGAAGCGGATGGTGGCCAAAATTGTGATTATTGTATTCATTGCTATCAGAATGGAGTTTTGATTACTGAAGATGATAAGGCCTGATTGATAGATTGAAGTATTAAAAAACATCACCCAAAGCAGGTGATGTTTTTTTGATGCCAATGTTTTCTAGAGATTCTGGAAGAAATCAGAGGAAAGAAGAGTGCCAAAAATGCCAAAAGCGAGAGCGGCCAAGATGATACCGATAATGATAATAATACCCACGATGGCTAAGATAATCATCCAAGTTTTGGAGGATTGAGGAGTGCTGTCATCAGGTCGAAGTTCGGTCAAGTTTTTGTAGATGAGATAAGTATAAATGACAGGTAATGGAGCTACAAAAATTGAGAGTAATCCTTGCATGATGTTGGCGATCCAGCCGAGGCCGATGATTCCGGCGGTAAGTCCGATGGGAGTTACGATAATACCAATGAATGCATTTAGTATGTAAATAATGATTCCGATGATTATCATACGGGCTAGTATGTCCCACCAACGGCTGGAAATGATGCTTTTGCTTTTGGCCAGGGCATCGAAACCAAATTGATTTTTGTCCAACATGGTCCAATGTGCCAGTTGAAAAAAGACAGAAATGATTATGCCGGGGATGATGAGAAAGGCGAAACCGGGTAGGCTAACCAAGGCGGATATAATACCGATCCAGATAAAAGCGAAAATATAGCGAAAACCTTTTTTGTAAAGAGCAAAGGTTCCCAATTTTTCTTGATCCAAGACG
This sequence comes from Patescibacteria group bacterium, assembly GCA_049322675.1. Taxonomy (GTDB): domain Bacteria; phylum Patescibacteriota; class JAHJAL01; order JAHJAL01; family JAHJAL01; genus DAIRGB01. The sequence continues at coordinate 34,609 of JBMORM010000020.1, forward strand.
GCGAGCATGAGAGTAGATTGAAACCAGGATCCTAGAAGAATGGCGACAATGATCACGAAGATGATGGTTAAAATGAAGACGATGGTTAGTATGGTGTTGAGGAGGCCGGTAGTCGAGTTGAGGGTGGGGGCAAGAGCTAAAGCAATGATGGCCACGATGATGGCCAAAATCAGCGCCGGGACGATGGTGACTAGTTGAACGGTGATACAGGAAAACAATTTTTCTTTGTACAATTGCCAGGTTTGATTGATCAATAGACTGATGTCGGTCATGTTTTTGTGAGGAATGACTTTGGCGTGATCGATTGAATTTTCTTTTTGGTTCATGAAGAAAGTTAATAAATAAAATGTTATTTTGATAAATATTGACTGATTTCGGGGTGATCTTGGGCTATCAATTGAAGATGACCAATGGGTGGTTGGCCAATCGAAATATTATGGGTATTTTGCCAATATAGTTTTCCCTGGCCGCTAATGGTTAATTCGGCCCAGGGGAAAAATAGGGCGGGATAGCTTTTGAAAGGGGCGTTGATTTTTAGGTATAGGCCTTGGTTGTCAGTTCCCAAATCAACACAGTTTTTCCAGACCACGGCGCCTATTTGTACGGTTTGAAATTTTTTCAATGCCGGAGGTGGGGTCTGGGAGGTAGAGTAGATTTTCAAGAGGTGATCAAGATTGCTATTTCCGATTTTGCCGATTCCAAAGATGATTGCGAAAACAACAAATCCGACAAGTAATAGGGAAATGAGGATGATTAAAGTTAGGATAATCATAAAAACTATTTGATAATTATTTTCATTATAACAAAAAGTGGTTTATCGCAGAGAAAAATAGATGGCGATGATAATCGCGATGATTATTCGATAATAACCGAAGATCGTAAAGCTATGTTGGGCAATATATTTGATTAGTTTGCTGATAACCAAATAACTGACTAAAAAGGCGGAAATAAAACCGAGACTGAGCCAGATTATTTCTTTTTGGTCAAAATGGATATCAGCTTTGAATAGCGAATAGATTGAGGCAATTCCCAAAGTGGGAACGGAGAGGAAAAATGAAAATTCGGTGGCGGTGGGTCGATTGAAACCCAGTAAAAGAGCGGTAATGATGGTGGCGGCGGAGCGGGAAGTGCCGGGGATCATGCCGAGACATTGAGAAAAACCGACAATGAGTGAATTTTTGAATGAAATTTTTTCACAAGAGTTGGTAGTGCTTGCTTTGGGTTTTCTTTCGATCAAGATGATAATAATTCCGCCCAATAAAAGACTGGAACCGACGACGGTGGGAGTAAATAGATGATCTTTGATCCAGTCACCGAAAAGTAGCCCGAAAAAACCGGCGGGGATGAAAGCGACTATGGTTTTTAGCCACAGATCAATGATAGATCGATTGATTTTTTGGTCTTTTTGCCATAGGTAGGGTATTAGACGATTTCGATAAAAGATAATAACAGCCAGGACGGCGCCGAGTTGAATAAATATGTCGAAAGTATTGGCAAAATCAGAATTGGAAAAAGTGATAAATTGATTGGCTAGGATTAAATGGCCGGTAGATGATATCGGTAAAAATTCAGTGATGCCTTCGATGATGCCTAAAATGATTGCGATGAACATAGTTGTAAAAAAGTTTATAAAATTATTGGGTCGAAAGTTAAATTTTTTTTACCGATGGGTTTAGTAACTGGCTATTTTGGATATGTTTCAATTATACATTTTTTTAGGAATATATTTTATTGATTATGAAAAAGATTGCGAGTAGAGTAGATTTGTAAGAAGAAAATATGTTTGTTTGGTTGGAAATTTATTTTCTGATAACGAAAAATATTTTTAGGTTTACAAAACCGCAGGATTGTCTGGCGGTTTTTTCGTAATTAATTATTAATTTTTTGAAATAATATGCAAGACTGGTGGCGAAGAAATAAAAAAATTGGGATATTTGTGTTGATTGCGGTTTTGTGTTTGTCTGGTGTATTGCTTGTCTGGTGGGCGAGGGTCAAAAAGGATAGCCATAAGAATATTAGCGATAGTAGTGAGCGAACAAAGGAATCGGAAATGACGACGGTGGCTCAGCTGGAAATTGTACCGGAAATAAGGTCGCAGGAGGTGGCATTTAAGTTACTGGAGGAAAACTGGTTAGGAATGACCGAGGGACAGGAAATGTCAGGGGAGCAAGCATTGCAAGCATTAATGTTGGCGACGACGAGTACTGATGATCTGAATAAGATGTTGTGGTCGGAAGTGATAAAGTCGGAAGCCGGTCAACTGGCGGCAAGCCAGATGTCTGACAGCGACAATGTTAAGAAAATGAGTAAAGTTTTGCCGGGGGAGTGGTGGAATGTAGTGGTGCCTCAGCAAAAAAGAATAATTGGTTTACTGACAAGTCGTCTGCGTGATGATAGTGATTTACGTCGGGAGTTGGCTGGGATTTTGGTGGGGGAGGAAAAATATTCTTTTTTCTGGGACGGTCAAAAAAAGAAAAATTTTTTGGCGGGTGTGGTGAAGGGCGATGTGAATTTGGCGGATTATTTTGATGGAGTGCAACTGGAAGAAATAAAAAAACAAATAGCGACTGATTTTAGGGACAATTATAAAGTTGGAAATGTGTTGGCGCAAAGATTTTTGGTTTTGCCGGAATTAAAAAATAAAAATCAAAGTTCTTTGGTGGCAGTGAAGCTAAAACATGGTGAAGAAATTTTGGAAGTCCCGATGGATAAAATCCGCTGGCGAACCGGGTCGTTGGTAATGGTGTTGGAACCGTTGCCAGAATTTGCGCCCGGCCAATACAATTTGGAGGTTGAATTTTTTAATTCGATTACAAATAAGCGGCAGTTGTTTACTCAGGATTTTTCTTGGGGAGTTTTGTCAGTAAATACTGATCAAGATTGGTATTTGGTTGGGGAAAAAATGAAAATTGATATTGGTATTTTGGATGATCAGGGCAGTCCGATTTGTGATGCTGAAGCAAGTTTGGTAGTTAAAGATGCTCAAGGAAATGTGGTAGATAGTTTGCCGGTAACAAATACGGGGGAGTGTAAGGTTCTTCAGCCAGGTCATATTGTCCCCGACTATAATACAGAATATACTGCGGCGAAAGCGGGAGAATATTTTTTAAATTTAAAAGTAAAGACGAGAAACGGTGAAAGAACAGCTACTTCGTCGATAAGGGTATTGGGTGAAAGTTCGGAATTTTTTCGGGTGAAGAGAACTTCGGCGACTCGTAATTTTCCTTTTGGAATGACGCCTATGAATTTGGAAGTGGAATTTGGTCGTGATTTTTCCGGTAGGTTGGTGGAGGTTGTTCCGGCGGATTTTGGACTTGAGCAAATTGGCAATGACGGGGTGGAGGTGACAGAAAATGGACAGAAAAAAATTGTTTGGAAAGTGGAGGCAAATACTGGGGATAGGTTGATGTTGGATTATTGGTTTGATGCCCCAAATATTAGTCCGATGTTTTATGTTTTGGGTCCAGTGACTTTGGAAGATGAAGACGGTCGTATTTTTTCCACGGAAAAAAGAGTTTGGCAGATTGCCAATGATATAACTTGTGCTTGGACAAATGGTAATGCCAATAATAGTTGGAGTGATGCGGGTAACTGGTCGGGTTGTGGTGGCAATGTTCCTGGTGTGGGAGCGGGAGTTGATTATGATGTATTATTTCAGCCGGTTGGGGGCGGAGGAAGTGGCAGTGAGTTAATAAAAGTAAATACAGATGTGCCGGGAACTTGTGACAGTTCGGGAACTCATGACACACCTTGTCCGGACGGGGATGGACGGTTGGGAATGGGAACAAGCGGAACAGGTGATGTAGGAGCAGTGGCTCATCCTTCAATAATATATGATGGCGGAGTCTACAAGATGTGGTATACCGGTCGGGATGGAAGTGGTGTAACCAGAATATTTTATGCTTATTCAAATGATGGTTCGACCTGGACTAAATATGACAATACGGTTGAAACGCCATCAAATACAACTGGTACCAATGGACGTATTCCGCTCGGTGTTTCCGGTAGCGGTGATGATACCGGGGTATGGATTCCCCATGTGATAAATGACGGGGGTACTTACAAAATGTGGTACGCCGGTTCTTCCGCCAGCAGTGATTGGCGGATATATATGGCCACTTCAACAGATGGCGGGTTAACTTGGACAAAAGTAGATAACTCATTGCCGGCCGATTCGGATACCACTTCCACCAATGGCCGCGTACCGTTGGGAACGGCTGGAAAAGGTGACAGACAGACTGTTCATGGTGCATCGGTGATGAATGATGGCGGTACATACAAGATGTGGTATATGGCACAAGACACTTCTTATGTTTTTAGAATATATTATGCGACTTCGCCGGATGGTTTGACCTGGACTAAATACGACAATACCATTCCGGCTGATTCGAATACAAGTTCTACCAATGGTCGGGTGCCGCCTGGTTTGGCAGGAAGTGGAGACGATACACACGTCGCTGCGCCCAACGTCTATTTTGATGGTGGTACGTACAAGATGTGGTATCTCGGCGGAAATGGAGATCCATTTTTCTATGGTTATCGGATTTATTACGCGACTTCATCCGATGGTTTGGTTTGGACAAAATTTGATAATAGTGTGCCGGCTGATAGCGATACTTCTTCTACCAATTGGCGGGTGGCACATGGAACGGATGGCAAGGGTGATGATTACTCAATAGATAATATGTGTGTGGTGGTGGATGGTACTGATATTCGTATGTACTATGGTGGTAATGATGGCAGTTACACTAGAATATATTCGGCAAATAATATTTCGACTGGTGGTAGTCCGGATGTTAGCTTGGATACGAATGTAAATATTGGTTCGTTGGAAATGTCAGGAGGATATGGTGGCACGGTTTATTTGAATAGCCGGACGGTAAATATTGGTGGTACTTTTAATCATGCGGAAGGAAATCTCGATGCCGGCACAAGTACAATTATTTTTGATGGCACGACAAGCGGTTCACTAATTGTATCCGGTGGATCCGAGCTTTATAATCTGGAATTTAATGGTGGCGGGGGTGATTGGACTTTGTATGATCCATTGACGGTCAACGGTACTTTGACGACAGTGAATGGTGAGTTAATAAAAAATTCGCAAAATATTATTGCCAAAGGAACGGTTAGCTTAGCCAATAATACGTTTACTGCCGGTTCCGGTGGTGAGTTCAGGTTGAACGGAGATTTTAATCTAAATAGCGGTAATAATAATTTGGGGCATCTGATTGTCGGCGCCAGCCCGGACACGATTACTTTGACTAGTGATTTGATGGCGACGGATTTATCAATTGCTGATTGGGATAGTTTGATAACTGATGGTTTTGATATCAGTGTTGATGATTTTGTAACAATCTATGGTGAGGCCACTTTGGATGCTACGGCCGGAACAGGTGGTGATACAAACATCTCGGTTGGGGGAAACTGGACCAATTATAGTATTTTTACGGCTGATACCAGTACCGTGACTTTCACGGCGACGGATACTGGTAATACAATTAATTCCGGCTGGTGGGGAGAATTTAATAACGTGGTGTTTGATGGTGTTGGTGGGGAGTGGATTTTGCAGGATGATATGGTGATCAACGGGGATTTGACTATCACAAATGGCACTTTGGATATCAATGGTCACAATTTGACAGTATCTGGAACATTTACCAATAATGGCAGGTTAAAATTGAATGGTTATGAGGGAGTATCGTTAACGAATGATACCGATTCGGGAACGATCGAATACTATGGGGTGGGGGTTGATAATAATCTCGTAACCGGAAATGACTACTATAATCTATTGATTAGTGGGGCCAGTGATCGTTGGGCGACCGGAGAAGTACATATTAATAATGATTTGATAATCACTGCCGGCTCGCTGAATATAGCTTGGAATAATTTAACGATTACCGGAAATCTGGATAATACCTCTGGTTCCAGTGGTATTTACAATGTATCTCGGGTTTTATTTAATGCTCCGGATAAAAATAATACTATCCGTTTATCAGGCGCGCAATTGTATGATGTGGTTTTCAGTGAAGAACGGGGGGAGTGGATTTTGTTGGATGATATGTATGTGAATCGGGCTTTTGATATCAAAAGTGGATTATTCAATGTTGGTAATAATGTGTTGACGGTCAGACAAGGATTTTATATTCGACAAGCGGGGAGATTTCAGAAGGGAGAATCATCGATAGTTCGGTTTTCTCCGGATGATGATCGAGAGTGGGGGGATGAAACGTATGAAGGGCAGGATTTGGGAGTGGTGGAAGTTACTGGGGGCACGGGTGTTAAAAATTTGATTGTTAGATGGAATGTAGCCAAATGTACCTCTTTGTTTGTCGATACGGGTCATACCGTAAAGTTGTTGCAAACAGAATTGCGCTTGACTGGTGAAGGAACGCCAATATCCGGTTTGGGCACGGTGGATACCTGGTCGTATGGGGAAAGTACAGTAAGTTATAATGGAGGACAAAATACTAATGTGCTGACATCGGGCGCAGTTAATAGATATGATAGTTTAAATATTGATTCGTCGACTGGTTTATTAATGAAAATTGGTGAAGATGATTTACGTAGCTCTGTTATTGATACGGATAATGGTTATGCCTATTTTGGTACAGCTATTTCTTCTCCGGCGATGATTATCAAAGTGCGTTTGTCAGATTTGACCAGAGTAGCGACGCTGATGATGGATGATGCAGGGGAGTTGGGGGCGGCGGCGATAGATTTGGCCAATCACAAAGCTTATTTTGTCTATAGTAGTCCAGGAATTCAAATAATAAAAATCGATTTGGATACTTTCACTATTGAGAGCAAGTTGGCACTGACCAATGTAGGGACACCATCTCGAAGTGCCGAGTTTACGCGAACGGCGACGATCGATAATGACGGTGGCTATTTGTATATTGGTAGCACTCAGTCGAGTGATGGTTATCCAGCTATGCTAGTCAAGGTCAGATTGAGTGATTTTACTGTTGAAGATGACTATACTTTTAACTCGGGTTACAATGGAGTGACGTGCGGCGTGATTGATCCGGCTAATGATTTTGGTTATTTTGCTATGCGAACCAATCCGGGGACGATAGTCAAAATCAAGTTATCAGATATGTCACATGAGGAAGATTTGACTTTGAGTGCGGGGGAAAATGCGCCGATGGCAGCGATAATCGACACTTCCGGTGGATATGCTTATTTTGGTACTACCAGTAATAATGAGGGAGGTAGTGGAAATAGAATAGTGAAAATTCGACTATCTGATTTTTCAGAAATAGAAAGTCTGGTTACATCGGAGTCAGAATACGATACTGCGGTTTTTGATCCAATAAACAATATGGGCTATTTTGGTACTTCGACATATGTAAATTATGTGGTGCAGGTTGATTTGGCCAATATGACGAAATTGAATTCCGCGTTTATAACCAATGATGCTGGTATTACAACTTCAATAATTGATTCGACTGGAGGATTTGCGTATTTTGGTACAAGTGCTTCAGCTGGACAGATTTATAAAATTAACCTTTATACTTCTTTGCCTGGCGTAAGTACGAGTTTATTGAAGGAAAATAATGTAATTCCGGGAACTTGTGATAGTTCGGGAGCTCATGATACTCCCTGTCCGGATGGTGATGGACGTTTGGGGTTGGGTACTAGTGGCATGGGTGATGAAAAGGCGGTTGATATGCCAGCGGTGATATATGATGGTGGGGTATATAAAATGTGGTATACGGGGAAGGATGATGCTGGTGGAGTTAGAATATTTTATGCTTATTCAACAGATGGATTGACATGGACTAAGTATGATAATTCGATTGAAGCACCATCAAATACTACCGGTACCAATGGCCGGATACCTTGGGGAGAAGCTGGTAGTGGTGATGCTACGGGGGTATGGATTGCCAATGTAATCAATGATAGTGGTACTTACAAAATGTGGTATGCGGGTTCTTCGGCTGATAGTGATTGGCGGATTTATATGGCTACATCCACTGATGGTGGTTTAACCTGGACAAAAGTAGATAATTCTTTGCCGGTTGATTCTGATACTACATCGACAAATGGCAGAATTCCTTTGGGAACTGCAGACAAGGGCGATGAACAAACAGTTCATGGAGCATCAGTTATAAATGATGGTGGAACATATAAGATGTGGTATATGGCCCAAGATACTTCATTTCATTTTAGGATTTATTATGCCACTTCACCCGATGGATTGACCTGGACAAAGTATGATAATGATATTCCGGATGATTCGGATACTGATTCTACCAATGGTCGAGTACCTTTGGGCTTGACTGGTGGAGATATGAGATATGTAGCAGCTCCTCATGTGTACAAAGATGGTAGTAATTATCGGATGTGGTATTTGGGTGGTTCAGATTTTGATTATGTTTATCGGATGTATTACGTCACTTCACCTGATGGATTGGTGTGGACGAAATTGGATAATAGTGTGCCAGCCAATACTGATACGTCTTCGACTAATTGGCGGGTAGCTTATGGAACTGATGGTCGGGGTGATTATTTTGGAGTTGGAAATATGTCAGCAGTGATAGTCGGTAATTCTCTAAAAATGTATTATGGCGGAAGTGGGGCGGGTGGTTCGAGGATATATTTGGCAACAGCTGATGTAAACACGCCAATGTCGATAGATAGTCATCTGACTTTGATGCCGGGTGAGGACAGTTTTGGTGCTGAAGTGATTGATACGGTTAATGGTTATGCTTATTATGGTACACGTACAAAACCGGGAGTGATTGTCAAAGTCCGACTGTCTGATTTTAGCCGGGTGGATTCGATTACGCTGGACGATGGAGAATGGAATTTGGAAACAGCGGTGATTGATCAGACAGCTGGTTATGCTTATTTTGCGACTAATACAAATATTGGAAAAATAATTAAAATTCGTTTATCCGATTTTACCAAGGTAGCAACATTGACTTTAAATCCTGGGGAGGATTCGTTTGAGTCTTCAGTAATTGATACTGTTGATGGTTACGCATATTTCGGTACGGCCGGATATTCTGACTGGATTGTCAAAATCAGATTGTCAGATTTTAGTCGGGTGGGTGCGATTTCGACCGATGAGGATGAAAATACCTCAGCAACGATTGATACAACTCGTGGTTATGCTTATTTTACGAATACTGCAGATCAAGGAAAAATAAGGAAACTAAGGTTAAGCGATTTTACGATTGAAGATACGCTTGAATTAGATGATGGGGAAAATCGACCGATTAAATCGGGAATTGATTTATCAAACAATGTTTTGTATATCGGAACTAGCTACAATGATAGAAAAATTATTAAAGTAGATCTGTCGACTTTTACGGAAGTGGGTACGATGGACTCCGATTCGGATATCATCAGTGGTGTAGCAATAGATACAATCGATGGTTATGGATATTTTGTTTTGACGGAAGTACCGGGACGGATGTTAAAAGTAAGGTTATCTGACTTTTCTAAAGTGGGAACGACAACTATGAATAATGGCGCAAATTGGACTGATTCGATTCTGATGGGTGATGATTTTATTTATATGTCAGCATCAACTAGTCCTAGTATCGTGATACGTGTTCCAAAAAATGGTTTAAACACTTTTTCTACCGGAGCAGGAGAAAGTTTGATAATTGATAAAAACTTAACAATTGAGGGTTATAACGTCGATTGGGATACTAATGATACGGCGATTACGTTGAAAGGAAATTTCTATATTGATAGTCTGGCTCGTTGGCAAAAGTCGCCCACGCAGACATTTACCTGGTCGCCGGAGGGAACCAAGACTTTTACTGATCTGACCTATGATCTACAGGATATTGGTTTTGTCGATGAAACGGGTGGGCATAGTGAGATCGTATTGTTGACGCCAATTCATTTGACTACTTTGCATATTGCCAACGGCCACACGTTTAATTTAAATGGTTATGATTTTTCGATTGATTCGACCTACACCAGTGAGGGCAAGTTGAAGTTGTTTGGTTCGGAAACGGTGACGGGTTTTGTCAATGATCTGGATTCGGGTAATGTGGAATATTATGGTACTGGCACATATAGTAGTTTACATACTGGCAATGATTATTATGATTTGATTTTCAATGGCGGTGGCGGTAGTTTTAGTTTGGATAATGATCTGGACGCGGAACATGATTTGACGGTGACAGCGGGAACTTTGTTGTCGGATGGTTTCGAAATGGATATGTCCGGTACAGTATCGATTGCAACGGCCGGGGTATTAAATGCTAGTGATGGTACAGATGGTGTTAGTCTGATCCGGGTGCAGAATAATTGGTCGAATGCCGGTAGTTTCGTGGCCGGTGGTTCGACGGTAGAATTGACTGGTGAAAATCAGTTGATAACCGGGGCGACGACTTTTTATAATCTGCTGAAAACAGAAATGGTGGATAATGCGACCGATGAAGTTTTGACGTTTGGATCCGGACAGTTTCAGAAAATCAGCAATTTACTGACATTTGATGGACGCGATGGCGATGATATGATTTGGCTTCGGTCATCCGTACCGGGAGGTCAGGCATTTATTGAATTTGACGGGACGGGGGTGGCGATTGGAACAGTGAAGTGGTTGGATATTCAGGATCATGCCGTGATAAATAGTAACGGCGCGGCGGTAGTGTTTCCGGTCAATCCCGCTAATTCTATTAATAGTGGCAATAACTCCAATTGGTTTGAGCTCAGTACGGCTTTGGCGGAGTCGGCGACTGTTACCGCGACAGTTCCATCGTTGCTTAGTTTTGCTATCAATCCAGTGGCAAGTGGGCAGAATATAAATGGCGAATTGACAAATATTAATACTACGACTGCGGGAGTTGATTTTGGAATATTCGCGGGGGCGGCGGATAAAATTGGGGCACATGATTTGGTGGTTTCGACCAATGGGGGAGGCGGATATGTGGTAACTTTGCAGTATGATCATCAATTGATGTCATCAGCCGCCAATGTTCCCAATTTTCCAGGTTCAAATAGTAGTCCAATTTTTTGGTCCACACCTCCAGGCAGTGGTACAGAAGGATATTTTGGTTATACCACCAATGATATTTCCTTGGGTGGTATGCCAATTGATCGTTTTGTGGCTGATAAATGGTCGGGATTTAGTCCGATTCCGGAAGAGGTAGTTTATTATAATGGTGCAGTAGCTGATCAATTGACGCGAGTGGGTTATCGTTTGCAGATTACTAACCAGCAGGCGGCGGGTTTTTATGCTAATACTTTGAGATATATTTGTACGAGTACTTATTGATAAAATTTGCAAACTTGTTGTTAGATTTAGGGAAGTGATATTGAAAGTGTTAACTAATTAATTTTTAAAAAGAAAGCGTAAGGAGGAAATATAGTTTCGTTTTTATTGGAGGTGAAAATGAAAATAAGAAGTTGGGTGGTTTTGTTTTTGGTGATTAGTTTGGTTGGTTGTGAGGTGCCAAAAACGTCTCAGGATTTGTCAATCGATCAAACGACCACCTCACAAATCAGTACACCGGTTCCGCCGCCTCCGCCGGTGGCGGCACAGGTTAGTAATTTTTCTTCCAATGGTGATTTGATTGCCGATTGGTATTGGTTGCGTGGTAAATCGGAGCAGAAATACGCCGAGTGGGTTTTGGACAATGTGCCGACTGGTCAAGATAGTGTTGAGCTAGCATTGACCGCATTGGCGACAAATACTTTTAATGGTGGCAAGGGATTTGAGGCGGCATTCAAATTGTATTACGGAAATGTGGCTGATAAGGCTGATTTGTCAAAATTACGATTTGTTGAGGTAGTGTTGCCAAATGTGTCAACCTTGGATGACCCCGTCGGTTATACTTGTCTAGGAACGGCGGTTTTGGATTTGAGCGGTTTGGATTTTGGTTCCCGACTTTATCTGAAGGCGATGAGAATGGATGTAAATGGTAATCATTTGGCTTTCAATGCGACTACTATTGTGACGGTTGGTGGGAGTAGCGGTGATCAAAACAGTGAAGGGCAAAGTGGAGAAGGCAATCAAGGCGAAAATGGACAGACGGAACAGATATTGAATCCGGATGATGACAATGATTTGGTACCAAATAATAATGAAACTTTTTATGGCACTCAGTCCAACAATCCCGACACGGATGGCGATGGGATTATTGATGGCAAGGATTTGTCTTCGATGATTAATCCGTCCGAGCCAACTTGGAATGATCTACAAAAGAAGGGAATGGTGCGGATTGAGCAGCCGGCTTTGGCGTATGGTTTGGATGGTTGGGTGGATGTTTATGAAAGATATTTTTCAGCTTGGCCGCCGCGAACCTGGATGAAAAAGATTGCTTACAAAGAGGATGATGGAACGAAAAAAAGCACAATGGATGAGGATCATTATAAAAAGTCATTGAATAAGATCTTTAATGATCAAAAATTTACTTGTTATCAAGTGGAGAACAAAACAGCGGCGGATTTTGCTTCCGGTACGGCGGAAAAGGTTCATGATTTGGACGCGGAAACGAGTTTGATATATTCCGAAAGCTTGTTTGTGCCAAAGAGATATGAATTTTATTATGATTATTTGTCGGACTATCAATTGGCGTATTTGAAAAATACTGAGGAAATAAAATATCCCAGTGAAAGTGAATATTTCAAATATTTGTTGTATCCGTTGAATATTTATACTGGCAAGGAACAGACTATCGCTTTGCAGTTCAAAGACAATCAGATGTATGCAGATTTGTATGATAACAACGATAATGATTATAAATTGCCGGCTTTTTTGTACACCTTTTACAATAACAACAATTTTGACGCTGATGATGGCAGTAATGTGGCTTATTATAAGGATAATTTGGCAATGGCTAGTTTGATTGATGGAAATAATTTAGAGGTGAGGATTACTTTGCCGGCGGATTTGGCGACCAATAGTAGTAGTTATTTGAAAATAACTCCAGTGTGGGTGATAAAGAAAAATGGCAAGACGGATTATAAGCCGATGAATTTAAATTGGGATTTGACCGGGATTGTGCGAGATGTGGTGATTTCCAAGGCGGAAAATAATAATACTACTTTGTCTTTGGAATATAAAAATTTTGAGGGTTTGAATAATACACCGGTGGATGCGGGATGGGTTAAAACGCACTCCGGATCTGCTGATTATCAAAGTCGAACGGAAACTATGAAAATGTTGACCAAAGATCCGAATGCTCCAGTCAATGAGCGATACAATGATTTGGAGGTAGGTATTACGGCGACCAATTATGTCGAGAAGGAAATGGGAATTGCCGGAAATGTTTATTCGGTAATTGAGGCTGTGACTGTAAAGTCCAATAAAGTAAAAGAAATCACAGATTTGCCAGCGGATCACTGGGCGCGGCAATCAAATTATACCGGTCCGATTGCAATTTTTGCTGTTGCTCAGGGAGTGGCGTCGGTGGCGACCAACGGTCAGCAGGCTTGGACGGCTTACAAGAATGGCGAAAAAATGAATGTGGCTTATTATTCAGCTAAAGCGGTTTTAGGTGGGACCAATGCTGTGGCCAATGTCGTCAAAGTGACGGAAAATACGATTGGATATGCAGGCAAAGCTGGTCGTTTAGCCAAGTTGACGACCAAAAAAGCCGGAGTAATCTTGGCGGTGGCTACTGGAACGGTAGAAGCGAGTTATAATATTTATAAATATAATTCTACCAATGATCCGATCCTCAAGTCATCTTATGCGGAAAACGTGGGAGCCAATGTCTTGGATACTGGCATTTCGGTTGCAGCTGTGTTTTCGCCGCATGTGCTGGCGGTACAGGCAACTTGGATGATTGAAATTGAAATATATGGTTTGATTTTTGGTGAGGATTTCGCTTATCAGGTGGCCAAATCACCGGGTCAAGCAGCAATGTTTTTGTCGGAATATTTTTTCACCGGAGATGTGCCATCGCAAATGTCCAAGACGGCTTACACTGACTGTCGGGATGATTTGTTGGAATGGATTGAAAATGATAATGCGGTGCAATTACCCTATATGGCGTTTTTTGTTGATCCGGATGTTTCCTAGATTTTTTGTTTGAATAAAAAAGAGAGACAAAAATGTCTCTCTTTTTAGATTATGAAATTTTTGCTTTTTAGTTTGGATGTTAGAAGGATTTTTATTTTTTGGTAAATAATCCAACCAATTCATTTTGATCAATAATATGATCGTGGATATTTTGGAGAAAAATTTCTTTAGTTGTTGTGCGATCGAGATTGAGGATGCTGTCGAGGGCATAGATTTTGAAATGATAATGGTGGGTTCCTGAGGGTGGGCAGGGTCCTTCGTATTGATTTTGGCCAGAACTATTGAGTCCGATGACAGAATTGGCGGGAATAGAATTTTCCGGTATATTTTTGGTGACTGGGTCGATATTGAATACCAGCCAGTGAACCCAATCGCCGATGGGGGCGTCAGGGTCGTCGATTAGTAGGGCGAGGCTTATGGTATTTTGAGGAATGTCAGAAATAGAGAATGGGGGATTGATGTTCTTACCTAAGCAAGAATATAGGGATGGGATATATTCGTTATTGGTAAACGCGGGACTGGTTAGTTTCATATTGTTATTGGTTAAGGGTAAATTATTTGCATTATTATTTTGGCAAGCAGAGAATATAAAAAGTAAAATTAGAAGAAGTATTTGAGGAGCGGTAATCAATTTTCAATTTTCAATAGATTTTCAATGACATAATTTCCAATTTTCAAACATTGATTTGCCCTTTGATTCATTGAATCATTATCAATTGACTGAAAATTGAAAATTAAAAATTGAAAACAAATATTTAATATATTATATCAGTTTGTTTGTGATGGGAGTTTAAATAAGCTAAAATGGGATTGAATTATTATCTAATTAAAACAAATGAAATTAAAATTTTGTGGAGCGGCGGGAGGAGTTACGGGATCGTGTACTTTGATTGATACCGGAAAAAACAAATACTTGGTTGATTGCGGAATGTTTCAGGGGGAGGCGGATGAGTTGAACGCGGCGCCATTTTTATTTGTTCCCAATGAGATCAAGGCCGTTTTTTTGACGCATGCCCATTTGGATCATGCGGGGTTGTTGCCGCGTTTGATTCGAGAAGGTTTTTCCGGTCAGGTGTATTGCACAAAACCGACAAAAGAGTTGGCAGAAATAATTTTACTTGATTCGGCAAAAATTGCCGAGGAAGATTCGCGTTATGAAAAGCAAGAACCACTGTATTCGATGGATGATGTGGTGATTTTGATGGATAGTTTTGTGGACAAAGATTATTACGAAGAATTTTTGGTTGATGATTTGAAAGTCAAATTTTGGAATGCGGGTCACATACTTGGTTCTGCGTTGATTTCAATCGAAAACGAAGGTAAAAAAGTTTTGTTTTCCGGGGATTTGGGAAATTATCCGGTGTTGTTGTTGGATAAACCGGATATACCGGATGCGGCCGATGTGGTGGTGTTGGAATCGACTTACGGCGATCGGCAGCATGAAGATGTTTATATGCGTAAACTATTGTTGAAGGATACTGTTTGTGAGGCTTTGGGTAATGGTGGAGTAGTGATGATACCGGCGTTTGCAATGGAAAGGACGCAAGAGTTGCTTTATGTCTTCAATGAATTTGCCGAGCGTGACCAAATGTGTCGGGGCAAGGTTTATCTGGATAGTCCGATGGCTAGAAAAGTCACTGATGTTTTTAAGAAATATGAAAGTTATTTGAATGAAGAAGCGCGTTTCTTTTTGCTGAGAGACAAAGACTTGTTTGACTTTCCGCAGTTGACCGTGACGCAAAGTGTGGATGATTCGAAAGCGATCAATCAAGATTCGACTCCAAAAGTGATTATTGCCGGTTCGGGAATGATGACGGGTGGGAGGATCAAACATCATTTGAAACACTATTTGTCTGATACGAGGAATACGGTTTTTGTGGTTGGTTTTCAGGTAAAAGGGACTTTGGGGCGTAGTTTATTGGATGGAGCCAAGGAAGTGATGATTTTTGGAGAAAAAATTCAAGTTGGGGCCAAGATTACGGCAGTGGGAGCTTTTTCCGCACACGCTGACCGCAATCGTTTATTGCAATGGTTGGCGGCGATGGAAAAATTGCCCGGGAAAGTAATATTGAATCATGGTGAAGATGAGGTGCGGGAAAGTTTGAGAATTAAAATAGATGAAACACTGAAGACGACGGCAGTTTGTCCGAAGTTGGGGGAAGAGATTGATTTTAATTAGAAATTGAGGTTGAATAATATTTTAAAATTTTCAATTTCCAAGGCTCAATTTCCAATAAATTTCCAATGACCAATTTCCAAACGGATTGTGTTTATTGAAAATTGGAAATTGGATATTTTTTGGAAATTGAAAATTGAAAATTGGGAATTTATGTCATATTCATTTGAATGTTTGAATAAAAAAGTTTTTCCGTCGCATGCTTTGTTCTTGGCTGAGGTGGCTAAAGATCTTGGTTGTGAGGTGGAGTGGATTGATCGGTGGACTGGTTTGCATACGACCGCGGTTTGTCCAAAGTTGGGGTAAGAGATTGAGATATGATTTAGGTTAATATTATGATATGAGAGAAATTATGATTGAATGCTTGGCAATGAGTGCTCCTAGGCCTGTGTGGTGGTGGGAAAAATTGGTTGTAATACTGATAATAGTTTTGATTTTATTGGGATGTGTTTATGGTCTATGGTTGTTGGTTAGAGCAGTTATGTTGTGGGGAAAAAAAGAAAAGAGAGCAGTTA
>JBMORM010000021.1:0-6637 GCA_049322675.1 Patescibacteria group bacterium
TGATCACTTTTTTCAATACTCATATACCAAAATTAATCAAACTTAAAAAACCCATCCTTTTGATATATTTTTCACTCAAACCTACTTTATCTATTATTCATTATTAATTGTTAATTATTAATTGAAAAAAATAGCCTCAAGGGGAATCGAACCCCTATTATCAGATTGAGAATCTGACGTCCTAACCGTTAGACGATGAGGCCATTCAAGTTATCAAGTTTAAAAGTTAAAAGTAAAAAAGTATGAACGTTGGAACGTTTACACGTTTACACTTTCTACTTTTAACTTGATAACTTTATAAACTTTCAACTATTCAACAAAATCTGTTTAATCTTCCCTGCCATCCCTACCGCTTCTTCAAATTTACGCTGCCAGATATTGCGACCAAAAATAACTCCGTCGATGCCACATTCAACCGCTACTTTAACATTACTCAACAATATCTTATCGTCAACATAGTCGCCACCGGACAATATCGTTCCCATTTCACCAGCCGTCGCTACTACCTTCGCTAATAATTCCTTCTGCTTCCAATCTTTAAAAATATTATATTCGGAAAACACACCATCACTTTGAAATCCAGGTTTGGGAAAAGTAGGCATATTAAATTTTACCACATCCGCTCCCAATTCCATCGCCACCCTCACCGCATAATCAACAGCAGCAATACTATTTTTACCACCATCAGCCGCCACGACCGACCCTCGCGGATACGCCCAAATAATAATCGGCAAATCATATTTATCAGCTTCTATTCTCAAATCTCGCAATTGAGCAAAATCCTCACTTTGACGACCACTTCCCACAAACAAAGTGTAACCAATCCCTTGCGCCCCTAAAGCCACCGCATCTTCCACAGTCGCATTCAAAGGTGAAAACTCTTCTGTCTCTTTCGGTATTCTAGTTTTACCATTTACTTTCAATACCAACGGAACACATTTCCTGTATTTTGCTTTTTGCCAATACTTTCTCGCCAATCCCACTTGCATCGCAATCGCCGAATAGCCCACCTTTTTCGCAATCTCCAATTGATATTCCGGATCACCACAATCCGGATTGACCAAAAAATCACTCGGACCATGTTCCAATCCTTGATCAATCGGCAATATCATGAACCTACTATTATTCAAAGAAATATTTCTTAAAAATGCTCTTTTTTTTGGAGAAAAAGTTTCGCTACTTATGCTAAACTTTTTATCTCTACCTTGATTCAATCTTTTCTTAAAACCAGAAATCATTGTATTTTTTATCATGTTATAACCCTCTCCCCAATCAAATCATCTATTATTATAAACTCAAAAAAGTGATAATCGACAACGCAAAAGTAACCGCTACCAAAGCCAACACCATTTTCTTATTCATATTATATTTTTATTAAATAATTCACCTATAATTTTACCACAAAAAAACCCTCCCGACATCCGGGAGGGTTTTTTGTTTAACGTGTTTAAAAGATTTGCTAAGCTTGTTAGGTTCGATACGTTTATCTATCAACCACACTCCGAATAACCACAATCATGACAGACTGAACATCCTCCTTCATGTTCTACCGTACCACCACACTCACTGCAAATCTGATACTGAGTATCTTTTACCACATCCTCATCGGTTACAATCGGCAATTTTACATGGTCTTCTTTATCAAACTCCAAATCCAAAGGTGGACGCAAATATATTTCCAGAGCCTTGGCAATCGCATCCGGCGATGACAAAACCCGATTCTCACCAAAACCAATCGGCTTACTGCCTCTAATTCCTTTCAACTGTTTAATTATTCGTAATGGCTCAATATTGGAACGAAAACATAAAGAAATCAGACGGCCTATCGCCTCAGTTTGCGCCGCCGAAAATCCTCCAGACTTACCCATGGTAGCAAACAATTCAAAAGGAATACCCTCTTCATCTTGATTTATTGTCACATACAAATCACCTTCTCCCGTCCCAATTTTTATTGTTTTTCCTTCCAACACTTGTGGTCTTTTTTTTGGTATCAAAGTTACAGGAGCGTTGACCAATTGTTCCAACTCATTCCCGTTTTTTTTCTGCAAATCTTTGGTCCCGGCAATATTTAAAACCTGTTTATCTCTACAGCCATCCCGGTATATAGTTACTCCCTTACAACCCAAATCATAGGCTAGCATATATACTTTATAAACATCCTCCCTGGTAGCATCGTGTTTAAAATTAACTGTTTTTGACACCGCATTATCAACATACTTTTGAAAAGCCGCTTGAATCTTTACATGCCATTCCGGAGAAATATCATGCGAGGTTACAAAAACCCGTCTTACATCCTCTGGAATCTCCATAATCTCCTGCAAACTGCCTTTTTGAGCAATCTTTTTCATCAATTCTTCGGAATAAAAACCTCTTTGTTTGGCAATTTTTTCGAATAAAGGATTAACCTCTACCAGCTTGGTATCCCCACCCAAAATATTTTCCCGAATATACGAAATAGCAAAAAGTGGTTCAATACCACTACTACAATTGGATATAATACTTATCGTTCCCGTCGGAGCAATTGTAGTGATAGAACAATTTCTAACTGCCTTTTCTCCTTTAGCCACTAAAGTGCTATCAGAAAAAGCCAAGAAAGAACCTCGTTTCTCACCCAATTCCCGTGACATATTCCACGCTTCCGTATTGATAAAATTCATCAAATCTTCCGCCAATCTCACCGCTTCATTTGAATCATACGGAACACCCAATTTTATCAACATATCAGAAAATCCCATCACCCCCAAACCAATTCGCCTTAATTTTTTGTTTACTTCTTCGATTTGTTTCAAAGGATATTTATTGGCGTCAATTACATTGTCCAAAAAACGAACAGCAATCCGTACCGTTTTTCGTAATTTTTCATAATCAACCTGAAAATCTCCATTTTTCTCAGCTACCATTTTGGCCAAATTTATCGAACCAAGATTACATGAGCCATATGGTTCCAAAGGCTGTTCACCACAAGGATTGGTCGCCTCGATCGGCCCCATGCTTGGCACTGGAGCATATTTGTTGATCCTATCGATAAAAACGATTCCTGGATCACCATGAAACCAAGCATTATCAACAACCTTGTCAAAAACCTCTTTGGCACGCAACCTACCCCACACTTCTTGATTTCTGGGATTAATCAAATCATACTCATCATCATTCTCCAACGCTTCCATAAACTTATCAGTCAAAGCCACAGAAATATTAAAATTGGTCAATTCGTTCAAATCCCTCTTGCATTCAATAAATTGAATAATATCTGGATGATCTACTCGCAAAATCGCCATATTCGCTCCCCGTCTCGTCCCACCCTGCTTAATCTGTTCCGTAGCCTGATTAAAAACTTTCATAAATGACAAAGGACCAGACGATTTACCCATTGTTGTTTTTACAACATCATTGCTCGGCCTAAGACGCGAAAAAGAAAAACCGGTCCCGCCTCCAGTCTGATGAATAATAGCGGTATTTTTTACCGCTTCAAAAATATCCTCAATCGAATCACCTACTGGTAAAACAAAACAAGCTGACAACTGACCCAATTTTCTTCCCGCATTCATCAATGTAGGAGAATTGGGTAAAAACTCCATGTTGGCCATAATACGATAAAACTCCTTGGCCGATTCTTCTCCGGAAGCACCATATTCAAAATCAACCGCTGCTACTACTTTCGCCACTCGTTTCAATAAATCTTTCGGCTCTTCCAAAACCTTTCCATTTTCATCCTTGGTTAGATATCTTGACTGTAATACTTTCAAAGCATTCTCGCTACAACCAATCTCAATCTCCGGAAAAATTACATCAAAATCCTTTACCTTTTTCTTTACCTTCTTAGTTTTAGCCGCCTTTGAGACAACCGGCTCGCTAGACACACCGGACAAGCTCAAAGTTTCAAATAACTCCGACACAATTCACCTCCAAACTTTTTTTACTTATCTTAAATTTTCTAACTCCCTAGCAAAAGAATTTACACTATCAAATGAATAATAAACAGAAGCAAAACGTAAATATCCTACTTTATCCAAATCCCTCAAATATCTCATGGCTATATCACCAATTTCCGTCGAATCTATCACCCTAACTCCCTTGCTCAACAACTCATCTTCAATCTGGTCAACAATACTATCCAACTTATTTTTCTGATAAGGTCTTTTTTCTAAAGCCAAAATCATACCCCTAACAATTTTTTTCTTATCGAAAGGTTCTTTAGTACGATCTTTTTTTCTGACCATCAACTCAACACTATCCAGTTTTTCCAAAGTATTAAACCTGTCAGAACATCTTTCGCAAACCCGTCGCCGTTTTATCACCGCTCCGGCTAACATCGTGCGAGTTTCCAAGACTGCACTATCCTCAAAACCACAACTCGGACATTTCATAAAAATAATTACACTACATATAGACATCAGAAATTATTATAACAATGGATTTAGTATATTATTGTGGATAATCGCCACTAACCAATATCTGACGAATAAATAACTTCATTGACAATAAAAAAGACTCTCTGTATTCACAAAGAGTCAAAAAACATTCAACCAGACTATTTTGTTGTTACTTTCTTCTTCGTTTTTGAAACCGATCTAGCCGCAACCTTCTTTGTTTCCAATTTTTCCTTTTTAGGAACAACAGGAGCATTGACTGCGGGCTTAGATTCTTTCACATCACCAGAATCCCACAAACGACACATGATACATTCATTTTCCTGACTATGAAACAAAATACTCAAACCAATCACGACTAAAACCAAAGGCAAATACAAATTCCAAATAGTATCATCCACCCAGCCAATACTTTGCAAAAACCAAACAATACCAGTTAAAACAAAAACTACACCAAAAATCATATGCCCTCCAATTTTTTTACCTTTATAATCTTATTACTAAATTAATTTTAACAATCATTTTTCTTAATCTCAATCATAAAGTCATAATTTTTTCAGAGGATCATGGCCTGAATTGACTTCTATGCCATCCAAATATCCATCACCATCACTATCTGTCTTCAACGGATTTGTACCCAAATCAACTTCTCTTTTATCATCCAAGCCATCATTATCGGTATCTTTCAAATTATCACTCGTTCCCAATCTCGATTCTTCTTTTAAATTTAATCCGTCTTTGTCCTGATCTGTCTCAACTACCCCGGGTACGACAACATTTTCTTTGCCCATATTTTCAACACTGTTTAACCAAGGAGACAACAACCAAGAATACAACCACCACACTCCCAATAAAAAAATCACTAAAAAAACCGCCACTCCCAACCACACTTTCCAAATTCCTGCTTTGTTTTCTTTTAAAACAATATCTTCCATAAAAACTTACTTGGATTTACGACCCATAAAAAAAGCCAACAAACCAACCACCAAAACTAAAACAAAAGCAACTACCCCGACCACCAAAAACCTGCCGTCCCATCGATTCACGTTGTCATATTTAGACAAATCAGCAATTCCGGCCAAAGATTCTACATCAATTTTTCCTGCCCCAGTTGCCACCAAACCATCAACTTTGTCACCATCCACCGTATTTTTTTCATCCTTTGTATCAACCTTTGTGGTCAAATCATTTTCTTTGGTTTCTTCCTTCTTTACTTCATCAGCAATCAAAGAAACATCAACGTTATTTGAATATATATTTTGTTCTTCTCCATTTAAACTACCCGTAACCACAGCTTGCGCCTCCAAACCAGTACCCACGAAATCGGAATTTAACCTAATCGTCAAACTCAATTGATCAGTCATCCCAGGACCAACAATACCCAATCTCCACAAAGGACGACTGTCATTGGTCCATTCAATCGGATGACTGGAACTTATAAAACTCAAACCGGAATCAACCGGTAAATCCAAAGCCAAAACAGTATCCTGTAATTCTTTTGCATCGCTATTATTGACTGTTGCACTAATAGTAACAACATCTCCTTTTTTAGCTTCCGTGCTAGAAACAGTCAAGTTCACCGTCGGCTGATTAGTAGCCGCCAAAACGCTATTGGAGCCAACAAAAAACAATAACAAAAAAACAACCCTCTTTATAAAGATATCCATATCCCTCACTTTGTAATTACTATTTAAATCTTTTGTGATAAAACCAACTTCCCAGAATTGGTATCCCAAATCTCTAAAGTGGTTTTTCCATCCAAAATTTCTTTATCAAATTTAATAATATCATAAGGCGAACTAATAGCCTGCGTCTGAGACTCCCCTTCCTTTGGCTCAACAATATTTACTTTCACAATTAATTTTTTTCCCGAAAAAGACAATTCTTTTATCTCCATATAAAACCCACCAGTTGGCTTGATGCCTTGCAACAATGCCAACACTCTCTTTTTTTCAAAATCAACCCGCGGATAATCATCAAAACCACCAGTGCCAATTTGTCTAATATCTGTTTCCCAAAACCTTTTCCACTCAGAAACATCAGCGAATATCCAGGCAGACATGCCTTTATACTTTTCAAAGTTTTTATCACCATCAGAAATACTACTATATAAACCATAATTACTCCTATCGATCAATTCATAATCCGCCCTCGCCCCCGGCTGATTATTATTCATTTTTGTCCGATAAAAATAATAACCTCCCAAAACCACCACAATTAAAACCAAAACTCCCAAAAAATACTGCCACTTTTTCATAAAAAAATAT
>JBMORM010000022.1:0-46987 GCA_049322675.1 Patescibacteria group bacterium
GTTTAAAGAAGGGGAGGGCAAACATGAAACTAAATGTTTTTACGGAGAGTTTGGAAGAATTGAAGGCGGATGTGGTGGTGTTTTTGGTGGAAAAAGGGAGAGTGGCGGTGCGAGGAATGATGGCGGAAATAAATAAAGCGGTGGATGGTCAGATTGCGGCAATGTTGGAGAGTGGTGAATTTTCGGCTGGGCAGGATCAGTTTTTATATTTTTTTACTTTTGGAAAATCCAAGGTGCCGCGGGTGGCGTTGGCGGGTTATGATTTGGAAGACAACAAGCATCTCAATCCGATTCGTTCAAGTGCGGCGGTAGTGGTAAAAAGTTTGCGGGAAGCGGGTTTGAAGAGGGTGGCTTTGGTAGTGCCGACGGTGCGGGAATGGACAGTCGGTGATGCGGCTAGGTCAATGGTGGAAGGGGCATTGATGGGTTTGTATCGGTTTGATAAATATTTGGAAAATAAAGCGACGAAAAATTTGGTGGAAGTGATTTTGGTCGGTGAAGCCAAAGATCGACGGATGTTGGAAAAAGCGGTTTTGTTGGGCGAGATGGAAGCAAGTGGCGTGTTGTTGGCGCGAGATGTGGCCAATGAACCGAGTAATGTTTTGACGCCGGCCAATTTTGCCAATATTGCTCGCAAGGTGACCAGCAAGGCCAAAATAAATTGTAAGATTTTGGACGAGGCAGATATTTTGCGGGAGGGATTGGGTCTGATTCATGCGGTGGCAAAGGGCAGTGAAGAGCCGCCGAAATTGGTTTTGCTAAGCTACAATGCCGGCCGGAAATATCCGACGATAGGTTTGGTAGGAAAAGGGATGACTTATGATGCCGGAGGGATAAATCTGAAAGTTGGTGACGCGGGTGGAATGTGGTTGGTGGATATGAAACGGGATATGGCGGGGGCGGCGGCAGTGCTGGGAGCAATGAATATAATCGGTCAATTGCAGCCAAAGATAAATGTGGTGGCGGCGATGCCGGTATTGGAAAATATGCCGAGTGGGCGAGCTTATAAACCAAGTGATATTTTGGTGTCTTATAGCGGCAAGACGGTGGAGATATTTAATACAGATGCGGAAGGGCGATTGGCGATGGCGGATGCGATGAGTTATTTGCAGGAAAATTATCGTATTGATTATTTGGTGGACATCGCTACTCTTACCGGTTCGATAGTGCGGGAGGCGGGTCCGGCTTTGATTGGTTTGTTTGGCAATGATGAAAGATTATTGGAAAGAATGCGTCAGGCGGGGTTGATTGCCGGGGAAGAAACGATGGATTGGCCCTTGTATCCAGCTTATAAAAAAAGGATTAAATCTCATTTTGCTGATTTGAAAAATATTAGTTTCAAGGGTCCAAGTGCGATTACCAGTGGTTTGTTTTTGCAGGAATTTATTCGGGAAGGGGTGAAGTGGGCGCATTTGGATATCGCGGCGGTGGCAACACAGTTTGGGGAAGGGACATACAAGACTCGCGGCGCAACCGGGGCAGGGGTACGACTTTTGACCCATCTGATTTTGGGGATGGGGAAGTAGAATAAAATTAATTTGGAAAAATATGACCCGAAAAAAATTTCAACGGGTTTCAAAAATTGGGTTAGTTTGGTGAACTATTTTTATTAAAGAGAGGGGTGAGGTATGAGGGTTAAAGAAGTTTGTTTGGTTATGCTTGCATTGTTGATTGGTCTGATAGGTTTGGTTTTTGTTCCTGGGGCTAGTTTGGCGACAACTGATGATGTAGCGGTTGCTTCCGAACAGTTGTATGTTACCAATGTGATGGTGGGACAAAATGATGGTCGTGATTTGGTGGTTAATTTTGATTTAATTAATGAAACAGATTTTATTCAACCCGATTTGAGATATGCGGTGATTTTGGGCCAAGAATATCAAGATGGTTTGGTCAAGATAATTGATTGGAAAAAAGCCGATGATGTGGTGACGGTTGGAGCGCAGGAAAAATTGAATAAGACAATTGAATATATAGCACCCGATCATCTGACGGGTGATTATTTGGTGGGGATAGAAGTAGCCAATTCTTCCGGTCATATTTTTGGTTTGGTTTATGGTAAAAAGGTGAGTTTTTCTAAAGAGAGTGCTTTGATAAAGCTGGAAAATTGTTTGTGGCAAATAGGGGATGTATCTGGGGTAAATAATGAATATACCAGCGAACAAAGAGTATTAATTGATCAGGATGACATTTTGTATGTGTCGTGTGAAGTGGTCAATGATGGTGAACAGACTTTGACTATGAATCCGGTTTTTTCTTGGCATTGGCGGCAGATGCTTGGGGATGAGATGAAAATAGATTCTTTGGTTGGAGAGCAATTGAATATTGTACCGGGTAAAAATAATATTATTGTGAAAACGCCAAAACCGATTGATTGGAAACCGCAAGCTTATGATATGGTTCTATATTTGACCGGTGGCAATGGTTTGGTAAAAACTAATCAGCAGGCTCTGTTGGCAGTGGTTGGTGGTTTGTCGGCGACTATCGACAATGTTCGTTTGAATAAAAATAATTATACTAAAGGGGAAATGGCACAGGTGGAGGTGAGTTGGCTACCTCCGGCTGACAATTTTTTTGGTCCAGAACAATCGGGAAGTGTTTTAGATCATTATAGTGTGGTGGTTGATTTGTGGAATAGAGAGAGAAATATGTGTGGTAACGAGGTTGTCAAAGAATATGAAAATTTTGAGAAAAATAAAGAAATTTTTTCTATTTTGGTAGATAAAGAATGTCTTGCTCCGCGGGTAGTGGTATCTTTAAAAGATAAAGAAGGAAATGTTTTTGATAAAAAAGATTATCAAATATTTTCGGGTAAGCGGGAGGAAAAATTGACGGGTGAAAATGATAAAACTATTCCAATGGTTTCTAGTCAGGAAAAAAACTCGTCAATTGGTTGGTATTTGTTGGGTTTGGTGGTGGTTATGATTTTGGTTTTGTTGTTTTGTTTTTGGAAACATAGAGGTAATAAAATAGTTGGTTTATTGATTGTGTTCTTTGGGGGTTTGTCGGTGATGATGTCGATAGGGAGTGTTGAAGCAGCGAGTTGGTATTGGAATGGAACTTCTTTTGGTAATGTGGTTGGTTGTCCGATGGATGGGATAAATCAGACTACTGTCAATGTGAGTACTGATTATAATAGTTATCGAGCGGGTGTGGGGAATATTGTAGTTACTGTAAATGTGTGGACTTATTCGAACAGTGGTTTTCATGTTGTTTTGACTAATGACAATGGACAAGAGGTGTGGACTGGTCCATTCAATAGATATAATGCTTATGGAGGAACTACTCGTGTGATTTATATGTCTGTGCCGGTGAATGCGGGTGGTCATGGTTTGACTGTTAGAGTTAGTCATACTTGTGCTCGAAATAATCAGGGTACGTTGTATTATACGGTGACACCGGCAGATTCTTTTTCACCTTATATATCAAATATTAGTCCGGCTAATGGAGGTTTTAGTTGTTCAAATCAGATTGATTTGAGTGGAAATATTTTTGATCAGGATGGGGGGTGTGGTTTGTCGGCGAGATTTGGTAATGATCCTATGGTAAATGGTTTTTCGCGTGGAGGTCTATGTAATGGTTCTTGGTTTGATTCTGGTACTAGGGCTTATAGTGCAGGTTATCATGTGTGGACGATTCAAGGTTTTGATTCATATAACCATTCTAGTCCTGTTTATTGGCAGGGATTTACAGTTAATTCTGCCCCTAACGGCATTAGTCAAAATTCGCCATATAATGGACAGCGATTTGATTCTTATGGAGGTAGTTATTGGGTAAATTTTAATTTATCGGCTTCAGATCCAGATAATAATGTTAATCATATGGCGGTTTATGTTCGGAATACAAATACTGGACAACAGTATGTTCCGGCATGCGAGTTTTGGTCGGCAAGTGGTAGTTGTGGTATAAATTTACCGCCTGGCAATTATGGTTGGTCAGCTTGTGCTTGGGATACTCCATGTAATGCGGCATATTGTAATTGGAGTTGGCGGCCTTTCCGTGTCAACGATATTCCCACCATGACGATTACTAATCTATCTCAGCAAAGCACTACTGTTCCGGGATGCGGAAGATACAACTGGACGGTTTATGCAAATGATAGTGACAATATTTCTTGGGATTTGAATGATAATGGTAGTGCCCGCATGACTCCTATTCGCACTTCTTTGGCTAAAGGTTATACGAGTGGTTGGAGGGATATTGGTTATGGTAATAAATGGGTTAATTTGTCCGGTGTGATACGTGACCCGTATGTAAGTGTAGGCGCAACAAATGCTCCATCGATACAACTTAATTGCGAACCAAATCAGCCTACACAACCGACGGGATCGATTGGTGTATGCAATTCTTCGACTTTAACAAATCCAGTTACTGTTTCTTCAAATGTTAGTGATCCGGATGGTAATGTAAATGTTACTTTGAGTATTGCCGGTAACTATGGTAACGGAGCTCCGTTTACGATGTCGCAATCGTTAGGTTTAAGATCAGGACTTATTTCGAATACATTTAATATTCCATTTGATTCAACCGTGACACAGATTATTGTCTCTGCAACTGATCCGGTTGGTGGTTGGACAAAATCAAGTTCGAGCAATGTCTGGCTTTCTGCAAATAAATCGCCAAATTCTAAAGTCTCTGATTGGATTACGTATCCTGCTGGTACGACGAATAAATATGTTGCGAATTCAAATCCAAGATTTGTAATGGGCGATATGGCTACCAGATTGCAACCGATAACGGTTGATGATCGCAGCTTTGATCCTGATGGTGATAATCAAAACGTGCAAGCGACTTTCTGGTTGGAAATATATAATGCCGGAACAGGATCTTGGCAATCTCTCGGTTCTTCTGCCTTGAGACCACCAACTAATATTGTCGGGGGGATGTATTATCATGATGTTCCATTCAACAACCTCTACGCCGGTCAACACCGTTATCGAGCGCAAGATCGGGATGCTTGTGGGGCAGTGTCACCGGTTAGTTCATATTACAATTTTACAATTGCGCCACCGGCGGTTAAAAATATTAAAGATACTACAGGAGATAGTGGTTGTCCGACTTGTGGGTTGCGTAGAACCAAAATAAATATTGATTGGGATGATGTGCCATATATCTTAAGTGCGCAATCAAGTAATATTAATGGTGGTTATTATGTTCAGTGGCGTAATGATGGTGGGACAGATGAAGTGGGATGGAAAAATGTAACAAAACCAAGTAGTCTTGATCCTGATTTAGGAAGTGGATATGTTAGAGGAAGTGCGATTATTTTGGAAACTGATGTTTTGGATCTGTATGATTTATCCACTTCAACTCCACGTGATATTCGTTATCGAGTTCGTTCATATTCAAATGGAGTGAATTCAGATTGGTTAGTTTATCCGTCTCTTGGTCAACCAGCAATAACTTACAACTGTCCGATTCCGGGAGGATTGTTGATATTTCCGCCAAATAGTAATAATCCAGAAGTGCCACTAGAAATTAGGGCGGATGAGGATTCTCAGTTATTGACAGCAAAATTGAGATGCCAGTTGTTTGAAACTAAAGAATGGTCTGATGCTTATGGCGATGATTTAATTAGTGCGGCTCGTTCCAATCGAGTATATACACCTGAAACTAGCCCAATTACTTTTACTTGGGATGCGTTAGTGGAATTTGATGGTTGTAGTTCGGGCAGTGGTTTTAGAGGTACTCCTCCTAATCCAGGCAATATATTTCATGCTGGCACTAGTACGGTTATGGATGGTTGTGAAGGTAAGATTAGTGCTACTGTGAGAAATTTTGGTTGGTCGGATGTTAATATAAATAGTTTGACTGGTTATCGCAAGGTTGTGATTGATCCGCGAGCGACGGAAGAATTCAATTATTCCGGTGAAGTGATCTCCAATCCACCACCGGGTTTTGAGAAATTGGATTTGCCCGGGGTGCAGTAGGGGAGGATAATATCTTTTGAAATGTGTATCGCTGGGGCGGTTCATGAACCGCCCCAGCGATATTTTAATATGAAATTGAAAAATTATATTTGGATAATTTCTTTAATCAATTCTTCAGTGATTCTTCGTTCGTTCCAGGGGATGGTGTGGTCGGGGTAGATCATTTTGGTTTCGGCGCCTTTGCCGGTGATGACGACAGAGTCATTTTTTTTGGCGAGGGTGAGAGCTTTGTGAATTGCTTCTTTTCGATTGATGATTATAAAGTAGTCTTTATTTAATTTTTTGCCAGTTTTTTCTAAACCGGGAATTATTTCGTTGATGATGCTTTGGGGATCTTCGGTCCAGGAGTCTTCGTGGGTTAATACCACGATATCGGCGTGATTGGAAATTATTTCTCCCATGATGGGACGTTTGCCGCGATCGCGATCGCCGGTAGCGCCGAAAACGGCGATAATCCGGCCGGGGGTAATCGGTTTTATAGTGTCTTTGTATAATTTTTCCAGAGAATCTGGAGTGAGAGCGTAGTCGATATAAACTTGAAAATTCTGACCAAGGTCGATTTTTTCCATTCGTCCCGGGATCAAATCAATCTTGGCTAAAGCGTTTCTGATGGTTGTCAATTTTATTTTTAGTGAACGGGCAACGCAAGTTGCCAAAAGAGCATTTTGTATATTGAATTTTCCGGGAAGTTTGAGGGAAATTTTTTTGTGGTATTTGGGGGTGTGAATGATAAAAGTTGAACCTTCTGGTGTCAGACTAATATCGCTGGCTGAGATGAAAGTGGCTGATGGGTATTTGACCAATTTGATGGCCGATTGTCGGCTGAGAGAAAAAGCGTATTTGCGATCGGCTTTGTTTTTGATGAATTTTCGCCAACTTGAATCTTGGAGGTTAACGATGAGGGTTTTTCTGTTTTTGTTTTTTAGTTTACCTTTGGCCAGTTTTTTAAAAAGTAATTCTTTGGCGTCGCTGTATTCTTCCATGGTGTGGTGAAAGTCCAGATGTTCGCGGGTAATATTGGTGATACCGACGATGTCGTAGTTTATTCCCCAGACACGATGTTGGACTAAAGCGTGAGAAGATGTTTCCAGGATGGCAAAACGACATTTGGCTTTGACCATGCGCGCGAGCAGGGATTGGGTTTCCCAGGAGCTTAAGGTAGTCATTTTGGTTTCATTGACCCACTTTTTGCGGCCGATTTGGAAATTGATAGTTGTCGCCAGTCCGACTTTGTATCCTTCTTCTTCCAGTATTTTGGCGATCAGATTGCAGGTGGTCGTCTTGCCATTGGTGCCGGTAATGCCGATGACTTTCAATTTGTTACCGGGAAAACCAAAATAATAAGCGGCAAAAACGGCTTTGATCCAGTGATAGAAGTTGATAAAATTTTTGGGAAATAGTTTTTTTATTGAGTTGAACATGGGGAAGAATTTTCAATTTTCAAACACAATATTCTGATATCTTTACAAAAATTGTTTGAAAATTAAAAATTGAAAATTATAAATTGATTGAGGCCACCCCTAGTATATGGGGAGGGGTGGAGGGTTGTAAATAAGATATTGGGGGGGATTCAGACAATACTGAGAAAATTATATTTTTTTAAACTCGATCAAAGGTTAGGATCAATTATGCTTGATCTTCGGGACAGGTAAAAAAATATAATTTTCTCAGTATTGTCTGAATCAAAGTGGGGAGGAGAGAATGGTGTTTTTTAAACTCGATCAAAGGTTAGGACCAATTATGTTTGATCTTCGGGACAGGTAAAAAAATATAATTTTCTCAGTATTGTCTGAATG
Source organism: Patescibacteria group bacterium (assembly GCA_049322675.1). Lineage (GTDB taxonomy): Bacteria > Patescibacteriota > JAHJAL01 > JAHJAL01 > JAHJAL01 > DAIRGB01. The sequence continues at coordinate 7,724 of JBMORM010000022.1, forward strand.
GAAGATGAGGAAAAGAAAAAGGTGTTTTTTTAAACTCGGTCAAAGGTTAGGACTAATAATACTTGATCTTCGGGACAGGTAAAAAAATATAATTTTCTCAGTATTGTCTGAATGGAAGATGAGGAAAAGAAAAGGTGTTTTTTAAAATTTGATCAATACTTTAAACTTGATAACTTGACAACTTTCGACTATTTGAAATGGGTTATCTTTGGATAAATTTGGCGAAGCGGTAGGCGAGGTGCCAGAAAGGGCTGATGCATTTTTCCAGGTGACCGACGGTGGAGACGTTGGTGCCGCCAAATCCTTCTTTGAATTTGGTAATTCCTTGCCAGGGGTGACTGGTTGGGGCGCTGGTTGGTGCTATACCGCCGAAGTCGTAGAAGCGACAGTTGTTTTTGATGGCGTCTCGGATAGCTCGCCATTGGAGAGCATAGGTAGGCATTAGATTTCGGTATTTGTTGCTGGAGGCACCGTGAAGGTAAGTGGCAACTTTGCCAAAGAAGGTTACGATAATACTGGCGATCACTTTTTTTTCGTGATAAGCGTTGTAGATAAATACATTTTCTGATGGGCCGAGGGTTTTGAGGATGTTTTCGTAGTGGGAAAAGGGATGAGGACGAAAATTATCTCGATCGCAAGTTTTTAGAAGTAGTTCGTAAAAAATTTTCATTTGGGCGAGGGAGTTGCTTTTTTCGACTCGTACGCATTTTTTATCTGCCAGACGAATATTGTATCTGGTTTTTTGTTTCATTTGTTTGAATATCGCCTCTTCCGATTGAAGGAGGTGTAGTATTTGAGTGTCTTTGGGTTGAGTAAATTGTTGAGTGGGTATAAACCCAAGTTGATTGAGGGCAAGGACAAAATTGTGACAATCTTGGTAAAATGGTTCAAAACGGATAAAAATCGTGTTGCTTAAGTCAACGAATTTTTTGATTTCGCCAAATAGTTCTGAAGCGACGGCGGAAATTTCGGTGGGGGCGAGATCTTTTTTGACAACCGGACCGTATGGACAATAAAGGTAGTTTTTGCCTGCAGCTAGGGGGTGTTTGATCAGGAGAGCGGAAGAAGTAATCTGATTGTTTTTTATAGTATAAATAATATAAGAGTGTTTGCCGTCGGCCTTTTCGATGTCTAACCACCAACCGGTTTGAGTAATTGCGCGGGGATTGTTGTCGGCGATGAATTGGTTGATGGAGTCTTTGCTGATCATATGGTGGCTTGGGGTTTAATACTCTCTAATACTATTATATGATTAAAGTTGGAAAGTTGGAAAGTTTAAAGTAAAAAAAGTGGGAGACGATTCTTTTTAAGTATCTCGAATAATGCTGGTAGATAAATTATGAAATTGGTAATAAAAAAGTTTTGGTGGGTGGGAGTGATAGTTAGTTTGTTATTTGTTGTTGCTTTTTTTATATATCAAAATCGATGGAACTATTATTTATTCGTTGGTACCGTAGTTGATGCTCAAACAAAAAAACCGATTGAAAAAGCGCAAGTGGAAGTGGGAAGTTGGAAGGATGGTCAAAACGATATCGTTTACGATAATATTGGTGGAGTTCAAGCTATTGGTGGCGAGAGTGTGGATTATACTGATAAACAGGGTAATTTTCGAATGTATCCTGTATTTTGGAGTAGAGTAAAAGAAATAAAAGTATATTTATTTGATCAAGAAAAGTATTATGATTTTAAGTTGGAACCAAAATTTGACTGGAGCAGATTGGCGATGCGACAGGATTTAGAGATAGATTTAAATAGCGATAGAGTATTGACTGATTGGAGTAAGTATCAGATGGATTTAGATGAATATGTAGAGGTTAAGAAAGATTTTCCTACGGAAATAATTGATAAAAATGATGACGCAGATGTTGATAATAATCGATTGGATGTTTCGAAGGAGATGAAGGATTTTATTGCGATGATTGTTCAGGCGGAGAAGGATAAAAATTATGGTATAATATGGGATTTTGCGTATATCGATGATAAGAATATCTGGTTAAATAAAGATGATTTTATTTATTACTGGTCCAGAAAAAAAGAGATAGAAGAAGAAGTGATGTGGGATCTTTTTGGATCGAAAAGTTTGAGATATTGTCCTCAGATGAAGAAAATTAATTCTTGGCAGGATCCAAAAAATGGGATTGTCTATAATAATGTATATGAAGTAATGGTTGGTAATCACATTGACGATCGTACTTATGGGAGATGGAATTATTATCAGGTTTTTCATGTTATTGACGTGGGTGGCGAGTATTTTTATTTTATGTCTTTGTCGAGGGATAAGGTGGTTGAATTTGTTGATAATTTTGATCCAAATTGGGAAAAAAATTTTGAAGATAATTATTCAAAGTATCTCGAGTATGAATCTGAAGTGCAGCGTGTTAGCGGTTATTTTGCAAATGGGGCAGGATGGGCAAATATGCGTATGTCGTCAGGCAATAAATATGATGCTTATCCTTATTGTGAAGAGTAATTTATTTTAGATATGAGTTAGTTTTATGGTAAATATTTTAGGGATCGAAACCAGTTGTGATGAGACGGGAGTGGCGGTGGTACATGGGGGAAATTTCCAATTTCCAGTTTATCCCTCACGGGACCGAACTGCTGCTGGCAATTTCCAAAAAAATAATGTAGGGGCGGGTTTCAAACCTGCCCGTACGAGATGTGGCGATTTTCGAATTCTAGCGGAGGGGTTGGCTAGTTCGGTGGATTTGCAGAAGGAATATGGCGGGGTGGTGCCGGAGTTGGCGAGTCGGGTGCATGTGGAGAAAATAAATCTGTTGTTGGCCAAATGTTTAAAACAAGCAAAGTTGGATTGGAGTGATATTGATGCGATCGCGGTGGCCAATGGTCCGGGGTTGGTTGGTTCATTATTGGTGGGAACGATGGTGGCGAAGACCTTGGGGATGGTTTTGGGAAAACCGTTGATATCTGTTAATCATCTTGAGGGACACATTTGTTCGGCTTTTTTGGCGGAAAATACAGGAATTTTCAATTTTCAATTTTTCCCTCGCGGGACCGAACTGCTGCTGGCAATTTTTAATAAATTTTCAATTTCCAATTTTCAAAAAAATAATGTAGGGGCGGGTTTTAAACCCGCCCAGATAGGGGAAAATAATAAAAATCAGGAAAATACTTTTCCAATGTTGGTGTTGATTGTGAGTGGGGGGCATACGGAATTGTTAATAATGAAGGATTTCGGGGAGTATGAGATGTTGGGGAGTACGGTGGATGATGCGGCGGGAGAGGCGTTTGATAAAGCGGCGAAAATACTGGGCCTGGATTATCCGGGAGGGCCGAGCATTTCGCGGCGGGCCGCGGAATGCAATTTCCAGTTTCCAATTTCCAGTTTCCAAACAAATAATGTAGGGGCGGGTTTTCCCCGCCCTTCGACGGAATTTTCTGGGTCGGAATTTTCCTGTTCTAATGTCAATATTGCGAAGGGCGGGGGAACCCCGCCCGTACAAACGGGTGAAAATTTTGATTTTGTTTTGCCGCGCCCGATGATTGAGACGGATGATTTCAATTTTTCTTTTTCGGGGCTTAAAACGGCGCTGTTATATAAATGGAAAGAAATTTCCAATTTTTCCCCTCACGGGGATCAGCTGGTGCCGAAATTTCCAATTTCCAAAAAATTTCCAATGACCAATTTCCAAATTGAGAAGGGAAAAAACATTAGTAGGGGCGGGGTTACCCCGCCCCTACGAGATGAATTGGTGAATAGGATGGCATATGAATTTCAGGAGGCGGTGGTGGATGTTTTGGTGACGAAGACGGTGAAGGCGGCGGAGAAGTTTAAGATTAATAAAGTGGCGATTGTCGGTGGGGTGGCAGCCAATGGGAGATTTAGAGAGGAGATGAAAATTCGATTGGATAAAATCGGGCGGCAATTGATAGTTCCGCCGATTAAATATTGTACGGACAATGGGGCGAAGATCGCGGTGGCGGGATTTTTTAAATATCTAAAAAAAGATTTTACTGATTGGAAAAAGTTGGAAGTTAATAGCAATTGGGAACTTTGAAACAATTTTTAATTTGTAATTTTTAATTTCTAAATATATTTTGAGGATATTATTTAGATATATTAAACTCTTAAAAACTCTTTTAAACGTTTATAAACTCTTTGAAACTGGGGAAAATTTATTGTGTCATCCTGGAACTGAAAGTGTCCTACTGGGCGTTTTAATATCCAGGATCCAGAACAAAATTTAAATTAATTTTTTCTTCAAATTATTTTTCTGGATCCTGGATAATGGAGCGGATTACCTTCCATTTCCAGGATGACACAATTCTTTTTGTTCCAAATATCTAATATTTTGAATTACCTATTGTTATCTGTTATTTGTTTAGAAATTAGAAATTAGAAATTAAAAATTGTAAAATAAGGTAGTTATAAATATTATCGAAGGATGATGTTATGAGTGACGAGATGGACAAGATATTTGAGCCGGAGAAGTATGAGAGGGAGATATATAGGTCGTGGGAGGAAGGCGGTTTTTTTAAGGTTGAAATTGATGAAAATAGACAGCCATATACTATTATGATGCCGCCGCCCAACGCGACGGGGGTGTTGCATATCGGTCATGCGGTATTTTTATCGGTGTCAGATGCGATTATCAGATATAAACGCATGAAGGGATTTAATGCTTTGTGGCTTCCGGGGACGGATCATGCGGCAATCGCGACGCAGACCAAGGTCGAAAAATTGATTGCCAAAGAAGGTCTCAATCGATTCGATTTGGGGAGGGAAAAATTTGTCCAAAGGGTGAAAGATTATGTGGAAAATTCTCGTTCGACGATGAAAAAGCAAATCAGAGCGACGGGGGCGAGTTGTGACTGGTCGCGCGAGGCTTATACTTTTTCTGATGAATTGTCGGTGGCGGTTAATACGGCTTTTTCCAAATTGTATGAAAAAGGTTTGATTTATCGGGGAGATCGGATTGTCAATTGGTGTCCGCGTTGCGGATCGACGTTGGCCGATGATGAACTGGAATACAAGACGGAGAAAACTATTTTATATACATTTAAATATGATAAAGATTTTCCGATAACGATTGCGACGACGCGGCCGGAGACCAAGTTGGGCGATACGGCAGTGGCGGTCAATCCGGAGGATAAAAGATATCAGAAATTTATTGGTCAGACTTTGACGGCGGATTTTTGTGGACAAAAACTGGAGATCAAAATTATTGCGGATGCCAATGTGGAAAGTGATTTTGGAACCGGGGCCTTGGGAGTGACGCCGGCGCATAGTATGGTGGATTTTGAGATGGCGCAAAAAAATGATTTGCCGGTTATCAAAATTATTGGTGAAGATGGCAAGATGAATGAGGCAGCGGGCGATTTTGTCGGTATGTCGGTAAAAGAAGCTCGGGAAAAAGTAATTGAAAACTTGAGAAAAAATAATCTGATCGAAAAAGAAGAAGAAATTGAACACAATTTGTCGGTTTGTTATCGTTGTTCGACTCCGATTGAACCGCTAACCAGCAAACAGTGGTTTGTAGATGTGCATAAAAAAGTGGATGGTTGGGATCGGGAAAAAATTAAAGGGTTGAATGTCGGAGAAAAGTATTCGATAAAAGATGTGGCGCGGTTGGTGGTGACCAATGGTCAGATTGAATTGATGCCGGAATCTTTCAATAAAGTGTATTTTAGTTGGATGGACAATTTGCGGGATTGGTGTATATCTAGGCAGATTTGGTGGGGACACCGGATTCCTGTTTGGTACAGGAATAATTTTCAATTTCCAATTTCCAATTTCCAATCAATTTCCAATTTTCAAACAAATAATGTAGGGGCACAGAATTCTGTGCCCATTGATGGAAAAAATACCAATCAGGAAATATATGTGGGAGTGAATCCGCCGGAGGGGGAGGGGTGGGTGCAGGATCAGGATACTTTGGATACTTGGTTTTCTTCGGCGTTGTGGACTTTCTCGACTTTGGGTTGGCCGGAAAAAACGGTGGATTTGTCGTACTTTCATCCTACGGATTTGATGGTAACAGGACGAGAAATTATTTTTCAGTGGGTGGCGAGGATGATTATTATGTCAACTTATCTGATGGGTGAGATTCCGTTTAAAAAAGTTTATTTTACCGGCTTGTTGTTTGATAAAGAAGGGCGCAAGATGAGCAAGTCGCTGGAAAACATTATCGATCCGATGGAGATGATTGAAAAATACGGAGCGGATGCATTGCGCTTGTCTATTATAGTTGGTAATACGCCGGGAGTTGATTTTAAATATTATGATGAAAAAATAATCGGTCAGAGAAATTTCATAAATAAATTGTGGAATGTATCACGATTTATTATGGGCAAATTGGAACCGGGGATTGGTGGGGAGCAGATTGATATTCGGGATATTAGAGAAATAAATTTGACCAAGGTGGACAAGTGGATTTTGAGCAAAATGGATGATTTGATTCAAAGAACTGGTAAACATTTGGATAATTATCGATTGGGGTTGGCGATTGAAGAAATAAATAATTTTGTCTGGCATGATTTGGCGGATTGGTACCTTGAAATCATAAAATTTCCAATTTTCAATTTTCAATTTTCAAACAATAATGTAGGGGCAGGTCGCGACCTGCCTGATAATGAGATACAGCAAAGAAATCGGGACATACAGAAAATTTTGATTTTTATTTTGCAGAATATATTGGTTTTATTACATCCGTTTGTGCCGTTTGTGACGGAAGTGATATGGGAGAAATTGGGGAAGGGAGATTGGGGAAGATTGATTGCTCAGCCTTGGCCTGAGGTTTATGGGTTTGATTATCGTGATGAGCAAAAGGAAGTGAATAGTATTATCTTTGTTATTTCTCAAGTAAGGCAGGCGTTGACTGACGCTGGTTTGCAGACCCAAAATAATTTGGAATTGAAGTTGGTTTTTGAGGAAAAAAATCATGATGGGGCTTTATTGATGGAAACAATGGGAAAGATGCTACGAGCGGTAAAAAAGATTGATAAAGTAAATAGTGTGGCAGGTGATTCGTTGGTGGTAAATGTTGATGATGTTAAAGTTGGGATAAATGTAGATGAAAGTGTTTTGAAAGAAAGAAAAGAACAAGAAAAAAAAGAGTTGGTTGATTTGGAAAAATATATTGCAGATTTATCCAAGAGATTGGAAAATAAGCAGTTTGTAGAAAATGCACCAAAGGAAGTAGTTGAAAAAGAGCGGGAAAAATTGGCTAAGGCGAGGGAGAGACGCAGTCAACTTGCAATTAATAATTAGCAATGAACAATTGTTGGAAAGTTATAAAGTTGTAAAGTGGGAGAAAATGATATGAATTTAACTTGATAATTTTATGATTTTTTAACTTTTTAACTGCGATTTATTTATTGGGTTTTGTTGGAAAGTTATAAAGTTTATAAAGTTGTAAAGTGGGAGAAAAAGATATGAATTTAACTTTCAACTTGATAACTTTTAACTTTTTTTAACTGTAATTTTAATGCAAAATTGGAAAAAAATATTATATTCCGTGGGGATGGGGGTGGTGGCTTGTTTGATTGTGGTGGCAACTGGTGTGTTGCTTTGGCAATTGACGGCCGGACAACGACGGACGATGGCGGAGGAATATTTACAGAAGGCTGATGATTATTTGGCCGAAGATGACGGACAGGCTTTGTGGGAGTTGACAAAAGCCTATACTTTGGATTTGAGTTATCGGGATTATCGAGTAAAGAGGGCTTTGGCTTTGCGGACTTTGGGCGACAAAGATGCGGAAAAAGAGTTGAAGGAAGTAATTGATCTTAATTGGGCTGATGACATGGTGAATTTTCGTTATGCCGAGATTTTGTTGGAACAAGGTAAGGAAAATGAGGCGGTTGATTTTTTTAAAAAGGTGACGAATCGAGCTGATAGTGAGGTAAAAAATGAGGTTTTGTTGAATTTGCTGCAGTTGGCTGGAAATCAGGGAAAGTGGGAAGAGGCGGTGGGTTTTCGAGGGCAATTGATTGATCTGGAAAAAAATAATCCGGAAAAATTGCGTTATGAAGCGGCTCTTTCTTTGGTGACGGTAGATTTGAATGATGAACTGAAAAAAAAGTTGAAGTTGGTATTGGGTGAAAAATTTTCGGAAGAAAAATATACCATTTTGAATCAAGTGAATGGGGATAGTTATGTGGTGCAAGCGGCTGATTGGTTGTTGGATTTGGGTTTGACAAAGTGGGGTCGTAATTATCTGCAACAGTTGGATCAAACTGATTTGGAAATGATAGATGTTTATTTGTTGCAAGCCAAGAGTTATTGGTTGGAAGGAAAATGTGCTTTGGCTGCGGATTATATTGAACGGACGTATCAAATTGATTCGACAAATGAGCAGGTGAGGGAGTGGGAAGAGTTGATAGGTGGGGGATGTAGAGAATTAAAATAAATTTCCAATTTCCAATTTTCGATTTCCAATAAAGGCTCAATTTTTCCCTCACGGGACCGAACCGCTGCTGGCAATTTTCAAACAAGTAGGTATTTCATTGGAAATTGTGAATTGGAAATTTTTTGGAAATTGGAAATTGTGAATTGGAAATTGCTAATTTATGGAAATAAATATATTAAAGAGAAAGGCTTGGAAGTGGTTGGGGGAGAACAGGGAATATTTGATTATATCTCTGGTTTTTTTGTTGGTTTATTGTTTGTTGTCGGTGGTCAAGCATTTTAATTTTCAGACGGCGGCGTTTGATATGGGGATTTTTAATCAATCGCTTTATTTGTATTCCCATGGTTGGTTGGGTCCAAATACGATTAGACAAGTGGCGACGTTGTTTGGAGATCATTTTGAGCCGATAATGCTTTTGATCAGCCCTTTGTATTATATTTTTCGGTCATATACTTTGCTTTTGGTACAGATAGCGGCGGTGATTTTTGGTGGGACCGGGGTGTATTTGTTGGTGAAAAAGGAGACGAATGATAAAAAATTGGCGGTAGGTTCTTTGTTAATATTTTATTTGTTTTATGGGGTATATGATGCGATAGTTTTTGATTATCACAATGGAGTATTGGGGATCATGTTGATACCTTGGTTGTTTTATTGTTGGTCGGTTCGTAAATGGGGTTGGTACTATGCGTTGTTGATTTTGATGTTGTTGTGTAAGGAAAATTTGGCTTTGATGTTGTTTTGTTTGGGATTTTCAATTTGGTGGTGGGCTGACAAGAAGGATAAAAAACATAGTTTGATAACTGGTGGTTTGAGCGCGGTCTATTTTTTGGTAGTAATATATTTGCTTATTCCCCATTTCAATGAGGGAAAATATGATCATTGGTTGTCTTATGCCAAATATGGGGCGACGCCGGTGGCGGGTTTGATATTTTTTCTGACCCATCCGTGGGAGTTGGTAAAGTTATTTTTTGATGATATTCAAAAAATTAAGACTTGGGGAATGATTTTGCTGACCGGGGGAATTTTGGCTTTTTGGAAACCGAAATATTCTTTGATATTGTTGCCGGTGTTGGCACAAAAATTTTTGTCGGCTAATCCGGTTTATTGGGGGCATATTTTTCATTATTCAATCGAGTTTTCTTTGGTGATTGCTATCGGGGTGGGAGTATTTTTGGGTCAAATAAAAAAACCAATCTGGAAATATGGTTTGATGGTGTTTTTTGTAATAATGAATGTAGCGGTTTTAAATAGTGTTCATTTTTATGATGGTCGGACGATTAGAGATATTTTCTTACCAAAAAATTATCAAATTGGTTTTGATCGAAATGATGTGTGGGAGGCGATGAAATTGATTCCGGCGGGGGCGGCGGTGAGTGCGCAAAATACCCTGGTGTCTCATCTGGCCGATCGGAGGAAAATATTTTTGTATCCGGCGGTGGAGGATAGTGAATATATTATTTTCAACTTGAAAGATTTTAGTTTTTGGCCGACGACAAAGGAGGATGTTGAACGGGATGTGTTGAAGTATGAACAAAGTGGTTCTGGGTGGGACAAGGTTTATGAAAAAAATGGGGTGGTTCTTTTTAGGAAAATCAACGATTAACATTAATAATGAATAATTAATAGTGAATAATAATTGGATGGTTAAAAGTTGGAAAGTTGGGGGGATAAAAAAACGAACTTGTTGGTTCGTTTTTTTATTATTTGCTGGGAGAAAATTTTAATGGTTGGTTAGATTTATTTTCCACTGTTTTTCAAAGTATTTAATTATGTTGTCTGTTTCTTCTTGGGAGAAGTGGAGGTCGAGGAGTTTTTTTTCGATGGTGATGGGGGTTTCGGTGATGATCATGTCGCCATTGTGGTTGATTGGTTGAGATTTGGGTGCAAAAATTTTTGATTGAATCGGATAATCTTGCGGTAGGGATGGTAGTTGGTGACTGTGGAGATAATCGGGGTCAACGTAGCATTCGATTTGCGGATAGGTGCCTGAATAGTTGTAAAACAGATGACGATGGAGATGAAAAAGAGCGTAACAGCGCTTGAGGTTTTTGGGGATCGATTCGCAATGCATAAATTGGCAGAATTTTCCCCAGTTTTCGCGGGCGATCCAGCGAAAATTTTCTTTGTGATGCCAAAAATCAATCACTTGTTGGAAGGTAGGAGAGTACTGGTTGCCAGATTTGGCGTAGTTGGTCAGACGGAAGTCGGGTGGTTCGGTAAAGCCACTTTCGTATTCCAGGAGGGCGAGATCGATTGGTTTGTCTTGAGCGCTTTGGGTTAAATTGTCTTTGGCCAATCGGATTTTTTTGTCGAGGTTGTCGGGGTTGTAGTAGCGGGGTTGGTAGCCGAGTTGGTCGGCCAAGTATTTTATTTTTTCCGGCCAGTTGATTGATTCGGTGAGATCGTCGCTGGATTGATATATTTGTTTGACGGCGGCGAGTTCCAACTGGTCAACCGGACCGAAGTAGTCGGGAGAGGTGGAAATATGTTTTTCCAGATGATTTTTCATTTTTTGTTTGGGTTTTCAGGTGAAATTGATTAATAGGTGTATTTTTGATTAAGCTCAAAATTGGCTTTGTTTTTAAGAAATATTAGATTTTGTTGTTCGGAGTGAAAGAGATTATAATTGGAGATTAATTCCGCTTGGACACGATTGATATCGACAGTTGAGAGATTGTTTTTTAGATAGTTTATTCCGGAAAGAAGTTCTTTTTTGTCTATATTGAAGTTAGGGGAAAGAATAGCGATAAATTTGTCGAGATTGTTTTTTTTGTTTCCCGATTGATTCAATAATAAATCCAGTTTAAAAAACGAGAGAATGTCGTTGATGGATGGTCCGTTGATATTGGCTTGTTTAAAAATATTTCGAAAATCGAAATCTGAGGTAAGTGTTTCGATAAATTCTTTGGAAAAATTATTTTCTTTCAAGAGTTGATTGCACTGTTCGAGCCGGTTTTTGCGATTTTCTGGTTCGTAAAAAGCTAGGGCTTGATTGATGATATTGTAGTCTTTGCGATTGCCTTTGAGTTGTGGGGTGGTATAGTCAGATATTTCTTTGATGTCGCCAATGAATTTGGTGAGATAGATATAACGGTTATTTTTTTTATTCCAGTTGGAATATCCGGTGTCATTGAGCAAGATTTTGGCAAAACGGCTTTCAATAGCGGATAATTGTGCCAATTCATCAGGGGCGATGTTTTTGTTGAATCGGAGATACAGTTTTGGTAGATGTCTTTTGAGAATAGGTCGGATAAATCTTGTGCGCATTTGTTCAAGATATTCGGGTTGGTTTTGATAATATTTTTGGATATCATCCCAACCTTCGACTGCACTGGTAATGGTTTGTCGATCTTCTTCGGTTAAATTGGTAAAAATGTTTTTTTGTTCTTCGATAAATTTCCCGCCGCTGTTGTTTTTGATGGTGTTGTGGATGGAACCGACTTTTACTTCAGTTTCTTGGATAGTGGAATTGCCGCTGCGGACGGCATCGGTCCAGGTTTCATTACCGACTTTAGCGACCAGGTTGTTGAGCCTGAGTCGCTGTTCCTCAGTGGTTTTTTGGTAAGTGTCATAATTTTTTTGCCAGTCGGTTGAATTGTTTTGATCTGTTTTGGAATTATTTTTTTCAACTGAGTTTTGCTGTTGGTTTTCGTTTGGTTGTTGGTTTAGCATATTTTTTTGTTTAAATTATTTATTTGTTTACTACTAGTTGTTTTTATAATTTTGATTTTGTTGGTTTTTTTTATTTTTCTACTCCTTGGTGGCGGTCCAGACTTCTTCGATGGTGGTAATGCCGTCGAGGACTTTTAATAAGCCATCTTGCTCCATGGTGGTCATACCTTCTTCGGCGGCGGCTTTTTGGAGGGCGGAGAGGGAGAGATTGTTTAAAACAACTTGTTCAATCTTGGGAGTAATACCAAATGTTTCGATGACAGCGATACGTCCTTTGAATCCGGTGTGGTTACAAGCGGCACAACCAACGCCGTGACTGAGAGTGGTCTGAATGCCTGTTTTGCCGCGGCGTTTGTTTTGGGGGATTGAATCAAAAATTCGTTGCATTTCCTGGATGACGAGAGGGTCCGGTTGGTAATCTTGGCGACAGTTGTTACAAATTTTTCTGACCAATCGTTGGGCGATAATCAAATTGATGGAACTGATAATCAGGTAGGGTTTTATGCCCATTTCGATCAAGCGGGGGAGGGCGCCGGCGGCGTTGTTGGTATGCAGGGTGGAGAGAACGAGGTGACCGGTCAAAGAGGCTTGGGTGGCGATTTCGGCGGTTTCGGCGTCGCGGATTTCACCCACCAGGACTTTGTCCGGATCTTGACGGAGGATAGCGCGGAGGCCTTTGGCAAAGGTGTGGCCGCGTTCGGCGTCGATTTGACTTTGGGTGATGCCGGCGATACGATACTCGACCGGATCTTCCAGGGTGATAATTTTGGATTCGGGGTCGTTGAGTTCTTGTAAAATCGCGTAGAGAGTGGTGGTTTTACCGGAGCCGGTAGGACCGGTGTTGAGAATCATGCCGTTGGGTTTGTGAATGGCGTTGTTGATGGCGATGTTGATATCATCCGGGAAACCAAGTTCGGCTAGAGTTACAAATTTGTCACTTTGTTCGAGCAGACGCATAACGGTTGATTCGCCATAAATGGTTGGCAAAACGGAAACACGAATATCAAATCGGGAATCGGCGGCGGTGATAGAAAAACGTCCGTCTTGGGCCAGACTGCCGATATCCAATTTCATTTTGGCTAAAAATTTGATACGAGACATCAGAGATTTGAAGGCGACTTTGTCGAGCATGGCCACGTCTTGCAGGGCGCCGTCGAGACGATAGCGAAGGCGGATTTGATTTTCGGTTGGTTCGATGTGAATGTCGGAAGCGCCGATTTTGACAGCGCCGGTCATGATGATATCGATCAAGTCGGTAGTCGAGACGGTTTTTATTTTTTGTTGTAGTTGTTGGAGGTTGGAGATTTCGTTTTCAAACCGGGCTTCCTTGTCTTTGTTGATTTCTATTTTTTCGGTGTCGGTGACTTCGGGGACAAGAATGTCATAGATTTTGAGAACATAATCAATGCTACTGTCGGTGCAAAGACTGACTAAAAATTCATAGCCGGTGGCGTCCTGAAATTTTTTCAATACTTCCAAGACTACTTGGTTGTAGTCGATGGCGGCGATACGGATTTTTTTGCTGGCCTTGAGGTAAGGAACGACGCGATATTTGGTGGCGATGTCTTTGGGGATGATAGACAGGACTTCCGGACTGATGGGGTAGTTGATTAGATTGACGTAGGGGAGATTGAATTTTTTGGCTTTGCTCTGGGCGATTGCTTCCTCTTCTTCTTGTTGAAAAACGCGAACGGTTTGGGCAACTTTTTGGGCTTTGCCGTGGCCGATTTCTTTGGATTTTTGTTGAACGGCCATGACTTGTTTAGCGGCCTCGACTTCTTCCCGCATTTTTTGCATCAGTCGTTGAGGGGTGTCGCCGGTATTGAAAGTGACTTGATTTTGATTGTTTTCGTCGGTCATAGGGGTAAAATTAAATTTTCAATTTTCAATTTTCAATTTCCAAATATGTATTGTCGCAAGATTGGGAAAAAGAGAATTGAATAATTAATAATTGGAAATTAAAAGTTGATGTGGATGTAGTCTTGGCATTTGGTCATAAATTGGTTGTCGCGATCGGTGCAATCGTTTTTCCAGACGTCATTTTTGACATTGATGTCGGATAGTTGCCGGTCGTCGCGGGGCCAGATTTTTAGCAATTTTTCGGTGGCTTTTTTGGTTATTTTGTCAAAAACTTTTTTGGGATATTCGGAGAACATTTGGTGCCAGTAGAATTTGGGAAGGATGAGGTGAGAATTTTTTTGGTCTTCGGTTGATAATTGACCGTCGGATTCACTGGCAATGTCATAGAAAAATTGGGTGCGGCGGTTGCGGTCGTAGCTTAAAATAATGTCAGTAAGATGAATCATGTTGTCTTCGGCGATTTTTCCTTTGCATTTTTCAAATATTTGTGAGGTCAGGCCGCCGATTACTCCGGAAATGGCGCCTTGGGTGAGGCCGCCGGTGAGGTTTAACCCATTGGAAAGGTCACCGAGGGGATTGTTGAGATTGAGATTGATGTCGGGGAGCAAGCTAGTGAGTTGAGGAATGGCCATTTGAGTTAGAGAAGAAAGGGAGAGATTGCCGTTGAGTAGATTTTGTAGATTGCCAAAGAGAGGTCCTTGGAGATTGGCCGGAAGATTGTTTAATAAATTGTTTTGCAAATAATTCATGGCGGTATTGGTTACAAATTGGTCAATGTCGCCGGAGAATAGTTGTCCGAGGCCGTTGGGGAAAATACTGGTGAGATTGTTGTTGGCCAGGAAGTTGTTGATTTGCGGGGAAAATTGATCAAAGGCCAGGTTGGCGATGTTTTGGGGGCTCATGTTTTGGAGGGCGTTTATGATCGTGCCGCCGTATTGTCCGACGAGATCGGAATAGGCGTTGGGGCCGGCTAGTCGGTCGATCAGGCCGCCGGTGGAGATCATGCTTAGACCAGTGTTGACGTCCAAGTTTCCGGAAAGAATGTTGCCGTAGATACTAGATATGTCATTGAGCAAGGTCGGGCTGACGTTTTTGAAGACGGAGTTTTGCAAGGTCGGATTGGCAAACAATTTGGGGAAATTTTTGGGGTCGCCGCCGAGAGTGTTGCTGATTTCTTGCAGGGCAGTGATTTTGTCCAAACCGGAGTTGGCGGAGATGTAGTTGGCCATGATGTCTTGAGTGCCGGTAAGAATATTTTGCGGAGAAGGATTGGCGATAAAATTGTTGTAAAATTGATCGATCGGTAAATTGCCAAATTGGGAGGAGACGGATTGGTAGTTTTCCTGGAAGAGAGGAATGTTGTTCAAGGTTTGATAAACATTGCCGGAAGAAATCGAATTGAAGACGTTGTTGAAATCTATGTCGCTGTTTTGGAATGAAAGATTATTGAAAATATTATTTTGTTTGGCAAAATTTAGCATTTGGTTTTGGCCGGTATCAAAACTGCCGGTGGTCCAGGAATTGACGATACCCATGGTGTTTACCAAATCTTTGATTTGATTTTCATTGAGGTTTAGGTCAGCGGGATTGGAAATATCGATTCCAGTTAGGTTGTAGGCGGTGGTGACGCTGCCAATGTTGGCCAGGTTTTGGGCGGAAGTGTTTTGATCTTGTCCGAGTTGGGAAAGAGTTTGGTAGATATAATTTGTTCCTCCCAGATGGGCGAGGTAATCAACAGTTTGGGTGGTGCCGTCAGCGTTTTTGATGGAGAGAAGATATTTGTTTTTGAAAGCGGTTTCGTAAGGATCGGCAGTGGTGGAATTGGGTTGTCCGCCGGGGCGGAAAATACTGATTTGAGCTGGTTTTTCTTTTGATTTTTGCAAGACATAGGTGGTGGTTTCCAACAATTTGAAAGCTCCCAGGTTGTTGTGGTAGGTACTGTTTGGGTTGATTCCGGGGACAATTATTTCGGCCAGATTTATCTGCGGATAAGCATAGTAGGTGGTGTTGGAGGTGAGGTTGGCAAGATCGGTGCGGTTGGTATCCGAAATATTTTGATTTTCATAATCGGTTTGGGAAACATAGACCAAGGAACGCAAATCGATTTTTTGTTGGTGCAATAGATTGGTAAGGGCAAAATCTTGATTGGTGCCAAAATCGAGAAGATAAGTGGTGTCTTGGTAGTCAAAATTGCCGGAACTGCCGGTTAAAAGGTAAAAAGTATCGGAAGGAGTAAATGATAATTTGATCGGTTGGATGGTGGTTTGGTAGTAATTTATATAGGTTTGGGCTTTGGCGGCATTGTTGATGGTGTTGATAATACGATTGCGGTAGGCACTGATTGTTTCTGAAGATTGAGTAAAATTTTGTTGAAATTTTTGTTCGATTTGATTGAGGAGGTTGGAATTGTTTTGATTTTCGGCGGCGATATAGTTGAGCAGATATGGTAGCTTGGCGGCGTCTTCTTCGGAATAGGTAGCGCCAATCCGACTAAGGACGGTTTCGGCAGTTAGGGCCGATAAAGCGTATTCGTCGCCGAGAGCGGGGCTGGTGCCTTTTTCGATAATATTTTTTAGAGAATATTCATTGAGATTAAGATTGCCTTGAGTAAGTTTAGCGTAGTCAAGGTCTGTTTTGATGTCGTTGACGAAAGCGGAATGTCCGCCAGGGTAGGCATCGGGATTTTGGAGATAATCGTAGATTTTGGTAATTTTTTCTTCGGGTATGGGTAATAAGTTTTGTAGATCTTCTTTGGAAAGACTTTTTAGGGTTGAGTGAAGAGTTGGAGTTTGGTTTGAGCTGATTTGATTGTTTATATTGTTGGCAATTGACTGATTGTTGGCTTGCTGTGAGATAATGCTGGCGGAATTGGAGAGAAAATTGGATTGCGGGTTGGACGGATCAAATAGATTGGCGGTAGGCAGGGAGGCGATTTTGTTGAAAATATTTTGTCCCAAGCGATTGGAAATTCCGGTAAAGCCGGTGCCGGAGAGATTGGATAGATCCAGAACGTCGCTGGGCCAGGCAAAAGTTTGATTATTGAGTTGTTGCAGGCCGGTGTTGGCTAGTGAATATAGGGCAGCTTGGGTGGGGTTGCCACTATTGATTGAGTTGGAAATCAGGTTGGAAATAGTGGGTGGTAGATCGACTTCGCCGATTGAGCGGTTGAACATATCCAAGGCGATACTTTGATAATCGCCGGACATCAAAGATGACATGATTGGAGTAAAAGAGCCGCCGGGGAAATCAAAAGCTTGATTTAGATAATTGGAACCGATGTTGGAAACCAAGGATTCGAAGTTGGGATTGAGAGGATCAAAATTGAAAGGAAGGCCCAATTGGCCAAATAGGTCGCTGGTTAGACTTTGACCGATATTGGACATCATTGAAGTAAAATCTCCGTTCATCAGTTGGTAAAAATCCAGATTTCCCAATCCGATGTTGCCAAATAAATTATTGAGAGGATCAGTGACGAGATCGCCGATGGTGCCGGTAATGCCAAATTGGTTGAGGTCGCCGACAGGTAGGATATTGGTGGCGGCGCCGAGGATATTGTTGGCAAAATTGTTGTGAGCCCATTGGACTTGGACTGGTTGATAGACGTCTTGAGCGCTGTCGAGTAAAATTGGGCAGCAGGGAATAGGAACTTCGGGGCAAGGAGTGGGACAGGTTTGCAAGCCGCGACAACCGGCACAATCCAAACGTTCGTTGTAGAGTCCGATTTCGCTAATGTCCATGGCGCGGAGGTCATAGTGGGTGTTGACAATATTTAAGGAATCTTTGTCTTGTTTTTCTTTTTGATTTTTTTCGTCGCTGTAAAAAGGGGCGTCCAGGCCGATCCAGATTTTGAGGTGGCCGCGGTCTTTGTAGGGGACGCCGATATTGTCAACTCCTCCTGAGAGCCATTTGCCGGCATATATCATTTGACTGATACCGCAAGTAGGCATGAGAGAACAATTTTTGGGATCGTTTTCCAGTTTGTCGCCACACATTGAGATTATATCTCCGGGAGTGGTGGCTTGTTGAATGACGTTGTCTTTTTTGTAATTTTCGTAGTCTTCACCAGTTTGTTCCCAGACGTGAAAAATATAGCTGAGTAGATAATATATTTTGGCATCCGGTTTGATATTTTTTCCGTTGTAGTTGGAATATTCTGATTTGTTTTGAGGAAGTAAGACGGCTAGTTCTTGGGGATTGGCAAATTCCAGAGCAGGTGGCATTTTTTCGTCGCGCGGTTTGGTTTCTTCTTCCAGGGTACTGTTGATGGTGGCGACGTGAGTGTCGAGAAGTTTAATTTTTTCTTGTTTGGTTGCGTCGTCTAAAAGACTGGATTGGATAAATTCTTTTTGTCGTTCGGCGACCATTTCGATCATTTTTCCGGCGTTGGTTTGGCGAGAGGCACGAAGGGCTTTGTCGTCAACTTTTTGATTTTTTATTTCGGCTCCTTGACCGGTTTGGATTAAAAGATATTCAAATATTTCATTGAAGTTGGCCAAGCTTAACCATTTTGATTCCAGAGTCAGGTAATGTGTTTTGAGATGGTTGTAAAATTGTTGGTCGTCATTTTTTTGTTCGGTGGTTTCGGCGGCGAGGACGTTGTCGAATAAACTATTAGGTTTATCGGTTACGGCGGTAGATTGGGGGGTATAGGCGTTTATTTCATTGTTGAGACCTTTAATTTTTTCCAAGAGAGGGATCATTTCTTCGGAAGTGTCGGCTTTGGCAATTTCTTGATTGGCCAGTTGATCCAATTCGTCTTCCAGACCGGAAACTACCTTGGCAAAATTTTTAAAACCGGAAGATACATTGCTGGAACTGGCGATGATTTCGGTGGTGGGAGCGTTGGGGTCGTCGAGGCTGATAGCTTCTCGGGAGACTTGAGCGGGGGCGCCGGAGGCTTTGGTAAATGGTTCGACTTGGGCATCCACCAGTGCGGTTTCTTTATTTTGTGAACCGCCGGGACCGAAGCCCATGAACCAGGAGAAAATACCCATGGCCAAGATCAAAGCGATCATGGCAGGGATAGAAACGGCAATACCGATTGGCCATCTTAGTCTCCAGACTATGTCCAATGCTAAACTGAGTATATCCAAGGCGGCTTTACCGTAACGAACGATTTTGACTCCGATACCAACAGGGGCACCGACACCGGAAGCGATGGCGGCGTCTTCGGCCACTTCTGCTCCAGGTTCGGCGGCTAGGTCGCCCGCGACAGCACCAGCTTTGGCGGCTGTGCCGGCTGTTTCTGCCGCGGTTTCCGCGGCCTCAATTCCTTTTTGGGCGGCTTCAGCTCCTTTTTCCGCGCCTTCGGCTCCTTTTTCTAATCCGTCTTTGGCGTCAGGGGCATTGAGATTGGTGTTATCTGTCTCTTCGCTTTTTGGTTGATCGGGATTTTTGTCATCAGTTTTTTTGTCGTCTTTATCTTCTTTATTTTTATCTTTTTCTTGGTCATTTTCTTTGTCTTTATCTTTTTTGTCATCCGAGTCTTTTTTGTCTCCGGATTTTTCTTTGGGCTCATTGGTTTGGCTTGGTTTTTTGCCGCCCGGCAGGTTTGAACTTCCGTCGGAATCGCCATTGGAGTCTGATCCTTGGGGTGAGCCGCCGGAGGGGGTGGATGATCCGCCTTGATTGTCGGGGGTTGAGGTTGGGCTGTCTGATTTGGGTTGAGCGGGGGAGGAAGATGGTTCCTGGATGGGGGAAGGACTATAGCTGATGCCACTACCTGATCCGGGAGTTGTTTTGGTAGTATCGGAGGTAGATGAACTCTTTTTGGTTGTTTCTTCAGTGGTTGTTCTTTTTATTTGTTGAAACATGGTTTTGGGGAGAGTTAATAATTAACGATAGTTTAGTTGAAAGTTTGAAAGTTATAAAGTTTTTTCGTTTCAACTTTCAACTTTGTAACTTTATAACTGATTTTTCTGTTTTTAAGAGTTTTAAAGGGTTTGTAAGTGTTTCTAAGAGTTTTTTAATGAAGTGGCAGAGAATAAAGTTTGTTTGCTTTGTCGGTGAAATAGACGTTTGTTCCGTCGGAGAAGATATTTTTGACATTGTTTAAGTATTGAAAATTACCGGCAAAGAGGTTGGTTTTGGTACCGGTTTCGACATTGATAAGGTAGAGAGCATCGGAGGTGGATGGATCTTTGAGAGAGGTTAGGTTGTCCGGTGTATTGTTTGGGCTGAGGATGTTCGGTTGTTGAGGTGAAACGGGAATGGCGGAGATTATTTCTTGGTCATTGAGCCAGTAACTTTTTTCGACGGTGGTATAGATTTCCAAGTTTTTATGCTCAGTGCCATTGGTATCCGTTAGCCAAAGTGATGGTTTGTTTTTTTGTGAACTTTCGATTTTGGTATAGAGGATTTTTTGGTTGTCGGGGGACCAAAGGGCGGAAAGGATATTTTTTTCGGCGATTTTGGATACTTGTTGATTTTCAAGGTTAAAAATATTGAGTGAACCGGTAATTTCGTAACCTGATTCCAATGGGGTGGGGATGAGAATTACTTTTTGGTTATCAGGTGAGGGGATTATTTTGGGGAAGAAAATGGCATTTTGATTTAGATCCAATATATTTTGCCATTGCTCGCCGTTTTGATTGGCGGTATTTAAAGAGTTGGTAAAATCCAAGGTTTTACCTTCAATGTATTCGTTGATTTTGAAATAGTCGTAGATGATTCGATCGTTGCTTATCCAGTTTATTTCTCGAATATCGCGGTTGATGAAAATAGTTTCTTGATTGTCAAAGTTGATAAACCAGGTAGTGATAGTATTGTCGGCAATTTCCGGTTTGTAAAATGGGCTGGGAGTTGGGGTGTAGATGGTGTTGTTTTCGTCACCGAGTGATTTGGCGTAACCGCCGCTTAGGGCAATATTGTCATTGCTAATTTGTATAATCGCTTTATTTTTGTCGGGAGAATATAGTATTTTTTTCAGACCGATGAGGGGATGGGGGAACATTTCAGTTTGATTTTTGGAGGTGAGATTGTAGGATGTCAATTTGTTGTTGGCTTGGTTGACGTATAATATTTCTTCGTTGTTTTTTAGAGTAGCAAAAGAGACATCGTTGACGATGAGGGGTTTGTCGAGGAAGATATTGAGAGTAATTGTTTCGTGAAATTTTGGATTAATTTCGATGAATTTTGAGGTGTATTGGTCTTTGCTGGCTTTGAGGTAGTAGTAATAATTGGGTTCGAGTTTGAGGCTTAGGTTATTGATATTTTCTTTGGTGAGATATATTTCCCGTTGCACGGTTTCACCATTGTTCATTAATACCGATTTTTCTACTACCAAATTTACTTCTTCGAGGTTGGGTTGGATAATCACGGTGGCCAATTTGTATTGATTCCAAAACATAATGGCAAAGAAAATAATTATCACTAAAATCAAAGAAATGATAATATTTCGTTTGGTAAAATATTTACTCAGATTGGAATAAAAATTTTCAGTTTGATTTTCTTCCATATTAATAATTTATTGGAACGTAATGAAGAATATCGGCTCCGGGATCGCATTTATTGTAAGTGGTCGAGTTGTTGACATTGTTGGAGACTTCACAATCAAATTTGATTTGGCGGTTGTATCCCCAGCCGGGGTAAGCCGATTCGTTGCCGTTCATTTTGTTTATTAGCGATTTTGGATGCAATACGGCGATGTCGTCGCCTTCGTTGGCATATGGATAGTATCCGACGTGGACGTGATCAACTCCGTTGGCGGTACCGCTGGTTCCGATGATATCTCCGGCATTGACTGTTTGGCCGACTTGCACTTTTCTCGTGGCAAGATGAGTGTAGTAGGTGGCGGTGCCGTCGCTGTGTTGGATGCGGATTCTGCCTTTGCTGGCTCCATTCCAGGGGGCGTAGGCGTTGTCGTCACTCAACATAATTGTACCGCATTTGGTGGCCATGACCGGTGTGCCAACGGGACAATGTATATCAGTGCCGCTGTCACCTTCGTATATATTGTGTGAACAAGTGCCTGACTGATATTTTTCTTTGGCAATCGGGTCGATAAATTTGTTGGGATCGGTGCAGGTTGTGGTAGTTGCTTCGTCTTGGCAGATACGTCGGCCTTCGGCGAAGATTTCCGGGCTGGTATAGTAACTATTTAATTGATTAACTCGACTTTTAGTTCCGCTGCAATCGTAGAAAGTACCGTTTTCCCCCATTATGCCTACATGGGTGTATGTTACGCCACTACTGTGAACATAGGTTCTGTGAAATAAGATCAAGTCTCCTGGTAAGATATCGTTTAAGTTTTCAATGCGTGTTCCCATGTTTTTACCATCAGGGTCGCAAGTTTCTGAACCAACAGTTGAACATTTGTCGGCAAAGTTTGGGGCCCATGTAGTGTACGAATAATTTGGGCTGATGTTGGCGCCTTTTTGTTTGGCTGTATCAAGTACTAGACTGGTGAAGCCAGCACAGCATGATTCTCCTACATTTAAGTACATTCCCGCTTTTTCTTTGGCGGTATTTAATACTATTTCTCGACAGGCGCTATTGGAAGAAAGACAGTTGTCGGTCAGGAGGGTTTCGGGGTCTTTGGCGACATCATTGATACGGATTTCAAAGTGCAGGTGGTCACCGGTACTGAAACCGGAATTGTTGATGCGGGCGATTTTTTGTCCTTTTTGTACTTTTTGTCCCACGATCAGGCCGGACATGGAGTCTTTTTTGAGGTGAGCGTATCTGGTTACTTCCCCATTGCCATGATCAATGTAAATATGATTTCCGTAACCGCCACCACAGCCGGACATGGCGCCGGCGGCGTTGCTTTCACACTCGTTGACCAGGACGGTGATGATTCCGGCTTTGCTAGCCAAGACGTCGTAATCTTGCCATTGGCCGGAAACAGGCGAAATATCTACACCATAGTGCGGCATGGTGTTGCCATCGGCGTCTTTTAAATATCCGGGATCCATAAAGTGACCGCCGTTGGGGATAGTTTTAATTGTTGTTGGCCAGCAGAATTGATTTTCCGGATTTGGTGGGGCGAAATAGCCGCATTTGGCACCGACTTGGTCAAAAAATTTGGTGACGTTGGGGATCCAATATTGGTTTACTTTGTTTGGGTCGTGGGATGAATCATCGGATGTGCCGTAACCGGTTCCGTCAGCCGTGCGTCCACAAGGACAATAGGCATAACTTCCGACTGTGGCGGCGTCACAGTTGTTGGGGGAATAAGGAGTATAATCTTTTGGCATATAATTTCCGCCGGCGCCGTTACCGATTTTGATAATTGTATTTTGTCCACCCTGAATAAATTTTGCCAATAAGCTGGAATGTTCGTTTATGGCATCTTCCCAACTGGCCAGGTCATGAGCGGGCAAAATATTGCCGTAATTGTAGGCGCCTTTTGTGATTCTTGTCCCGAGGCTGCTTTCTTGTTGAGCGATGGCGACGATAAAGCCCGGGTTAACATTTTTTATTTTGCCGGCATTGGCGATATCCTCGCCGTGTCCGTACAAAGCGTTTTCGCCGATTTGCGATTTGATGTATTCATCGATACAATTTCCCATTTCTTCGGTGGAAATATTGATATCGGGAAAACCGAGATCAAAGTCGTTGGAGTTGTGTCCCCCGCTGGGGGTGTTGTTGGTAACGCTATTTTCCTTTCCACCCCAAATGTTGGTCAAAAATGAACCAACAGCGGGCAAGAATAATATTAATAAAAATAATATTAAACAGCCGGCGAAAAATGGTAGCAGGCAAGTCAAACAGAAAGCGGTTTTGTTACCGTTTTCTTCAGGTGAATCACCTGATAATTCCATGTTGTTATTTTCATCGGCCATAGATCAATACATTTTTCATTAAATTTCCAATCGCTTTCGTGTCATCCTGGAACTGGAAGGTAACCCGTTCCAATATCCAGGATCCATCTCTATATTTTTTCTGGATCCTGGATATTGAAGTGCCTAGTAAGGCTTTCAGTTCCAGGATGACACAATTCTTTTTCAACGTTAAAATTTAAAACTAGTTATTGAAAATAAAAAATTATAAATTGAAAATTGCGTACTCGCCTACATTCCTCCGCGCATGGAGAGGATTTCTTCGGGGTTGGAGGTGATGAGGCGGTGTTCGGTGTAGGAAGCGACGATTTTGATCAAGACGTGATTGAGACCGGCAAAGAAAATACCTTCGCCGACGTTGGATTCGAGTAGGGCCATTTTTTCGCCATCGGTTAGATTGAAAGTGCGACCAATGAGGTCGATGGAAGCCGGAGATTGTTTCAACAAAATTTGCATGGCGGAGTTGGAGATCATGGCTTTGCCCCATTTTGATCCTAAAAAGTCTTCGACATCTTGAGAAATGGTAGTAACGCCGAGGTAATATTTACGAGAACGTTTGGTGAGGTTGTGCAAGAAACGGGCGGAGTCTTCGTATTGCATGAGATTCCAGGCTTCGTCGATAACCATGATGCGGCGTTTGAGGTTGGTACGGATTTTGGTCCAGATGAAGTTGGTGATGACGTACATAGCGATCGGACGGAGGGCTTCTTCGAGGTCGCGGACGGAAAAGACGATAAAGTTTGATTTGAGATCGATATTGGTGGGGTTGTTTAGCAGACCGGAATAACTGCCTTCGGTGTATTTTTGCAGGCGTTGGGCCATGGATTCGCCGCCGTGCATGTTGATCAAAATGCTGTATAGGTCAGAAAGAAGAGGGGCGGGGTTTTTGTGGCTGGATGGTTCTTCGGTGATATCTTTCAAAGCGTAAGTTTCTTTGATGGCTTTGTCCATGATGGCGCTTTCTTCGGGAGTAAGTTGGCCCAACATGATATTCATGATGCCGGAGATGGTGATGATAGCGGTGCGAAGGGCGTTTTCTTCATCGCCTTCGCTGGTGGCCGGCAAGTCCAGGGGATTGATTTTGCGGTCGGAGTTGATAGAGATTGGAATATAGGTACCGCCGACGGCTTCACAAAGGTTTTGGTATTCGTTTTCGGGATCGATGATGATAATGTCGGTACCAAGCATGAGATAGCGCAGACACTCCAGCTTGACGGTATAACTTTTACCGGCACCGGAGGTGGCGAAAATGGTGCAGTTGGGATTGGCTAAATCAAAACGGTCAAAAATAACCAATGATTGGTTATGACCGTTGAAGCCATAGAAGATTCCATTGTCGGAAGTCAGATCGACGGAAGTGAAAGGGAATGATGTGGAAATCGCGTCGGTGTCGAGATTTCTGGTAATATTGAGTTCGTCATTGTTGAGCGGCAAGGTGCTATTGAAACCTTGTTCTTGCTGAAGAATAGCATTTTTGGTGTAGATCAAAGATCCACCCAAGACAGTTTCCAGATGGTCGATATTGGTTTTCAATTCTTTCTCACTGTCGGCATATACGGTGAAGTAGAGTCCATAGAGAAATAATTTTTCGCTACCTTGTTGGATGCGATAGCGCAATTCTTCGGCGTCTTGGATAGCGGTTTCCAGTTTGGGGTCGGAGACTTCGCCTTTTTCGCGGCCGATGGCATATGTCGCTTGCATACGACCAACTCGGTTTCTCAAGTCTTCCAGTACGGCCTTGGATTCCTGGGGATAGATGAACATACTGATATCCATGGTGGCATCGTAGGAAATAATTGGTGAAAGCCAGTTGGTGTTTAAAAAGCGGGGATAGGTGAAGACAAACAAAGTCTGAACATAGCTTTCATTGATGATCAGATAGTTGGGAGTGATGCGAAAGGCGGAGGGGGCGACGATGTCTTTGAGGGAGATCATACCCTCTTCAAAAACACGACGAGCTTCAGTCAGCCGTTTGCGTTCCTCTTCCAATCGTTTCTTTTCATCCAAAGCTTTTTGCTTGGCAGGGTCGAGAGATTTGGGTTTGAAGATATCGAAGATAGACATATTTTAGTTATTATTTTTGTAAAATTAATTTATTTGAAGGTGGCTATTCAATTTCCAATTTCCAATTTCCAAAGAAGGCTCAATTTCCAATTTCCAAACAAATTCTGGTGTGTTTATTTTGAGAATTGTATTTGTTTGAAAATTGATAATTGGAAATTTTTTGGAAATTGGAAATTGAGAATTGGAAATTTTTATTCCGTCTTCACGCTTCCCACAACATCTGAAGTCAGTGAATCGACTTTGAAAAGTTTTTGGTGGCGGGAGGTGATGGGGTTGAAGTGGACGTACATGAGTTCGGCGATTTCTTGGGTGGTGAGGGCGATAGTGCGCAGTCCCATGGAGGCTAAACCGGAGGCGACGATATTGATTCTTTCGGTCATTTTTTCCCGGGCTAATTGGAAATCTTTTTCTTTGACAACCAGTTCGTTTTTGTCGGGGAATATTTTTTGCCAAAAGCCTTTGGTGGCCGTATCCGGCGGGTAGAAAGAGACGATAATATAAAACTTTTTTTCCATGATGTTGGTAACCTGCATTAGGCGCTGGATAAAGGAGATGTATTCGGTCATTTGAACGCGGAGCAGGTCGTTTGGCTGTTTGTTTTCCAAATCTTTGAGCTTGGCGATGTATTCCGATAAGTCCAGTTTTTTGGATTGAACGACGATTTGAATCGGAAAAGATAGAGAATTCAAAAAGTTTTGGTATTGGTAAATAATCGCATTTTGTTCTTGATCGGATTTGAGGTCAAAGTTGATGGCGGAAGTGAGTAAGACACTTCGCAGACTGCCGTCTTTCAAAATGACATAACCATCGCGAATTTCTTTAAATGGCAAATACATCTGGGTAGATGTTTTGGGATTTGATTTCTTTTTTTTGAAAGTTGGTTTCATATGGTAGGTTACAATATTCTTTTAATTTTTGACTAATTTTTTGGTTATCTTTCAATTTCCAGTTTCCAGTTTCCAATTTCCAAAAAAGGCTCAATTTCCAAACGAATGCAATCTGTTCCTGTATTTGTTTGGAAATTGATCATTGGAAATTTATTGAAAATTGGAAATTGAGAATTGAAAATTTTATTTTTGTTGTCTCAAAATCTCCGCAATGGCATCTTTTTTGGTTTGGTTTTCTTTGGCTGTTATTTCGGCCGGTGCCATTGGTTCGGTTGGTTTTTTGGCAAAGATGTTTTTAAAAAAGCTGCCGACATTGCTGGTGGCGGGTTGAATGTTGTTGTTGATGGCGGAAGGGATTGGATTTGAATTGGAGCTGGTAGGAGTAGCGGTGGTTGATTTTTGTTTTTCCAAGATTGTTTGTTTGGCTGTGTCTTCTTGAGCGATTTCGGATATGGTTGAACGAATATCTTTTTGCGGTTCGATTTGAGTGTCCAAAATCAAAGACAATTGTTGGAGTTGGGATTTGATTTCCTCCGGATGTTTGATGGCTTGTTTTTCTTTGGCAGTGTCGGATTTGGCAGTTTGACTGGTACTTTCAAAAACCGGGGGTGGCAGGGGTTGCCAGGTTAGTATTTTTGGACCGGCGAGAAAAAGCAGCAGATTGAGGACAAACTTGGAAAATGGTTGTTCGTTGACGGGGACAAAAGCAAAGGCAAGAGCCAGTAGAACCAAGGGGATAGAGATAGCGTAAAACAAGTTACCGGCGCCAAATTGCAGATAAACCATGTAAACTCCGGCGGCGGAAAAAAGTAAATACAAAAACTGCTCGAGGGTCAGAGGACCGATGATTTGGTCTGGCATTTTGATGTTTTGGGGAACTTTGTATTGGAGCATTTTTTGGGGAATTAACAATATTTATTTGTTATAGATAAGGAATTTTTTATTAATTTGGTCATAATTTTCATCAATTTTTTGTATTTTTGCCATGATATTTTGAATGTCATTTTGATTAATGTCATATTCGTCGGGTTCACCTGTGGTTAACGAATTATATTTGATTTGACTGTTTTTTCTGGCATCCATTATTCTTGCTACTATTTCATTGTTGTTGAAAAGTTCTTTAGCGTATCCTTCGGACAAATTAACATTTTTCATTACTGCTTCGATTTTATCTTGGATGGTTGCATTTTGGAGATTGTCTATAGATGTTTGGACGGAATTATGAACGGGAGATAGAGTTGGGTCGGTACTAAGGTAATTTTGAGTTTTTTTATATCTTTCGATTATTTTGAGAGCAGCAGGATCGTTCATTGTGCCAGATGTTCCAAAATCTGTTGTAAGAGTATCTATTGTGACATTTGGTCTAACTTTTATTTCGTTGTCAATTTTGCTGCGTCCCTCGTTATAGTTTTGAAAAGAGTGTTTGAAGAGATAGCTATCTAAGCTGGGGAGATAGTTTCCCATATAATCTTTGGGCAATGTTTTGATTTTTTCTTGAACCAATCTGACATTGTGTAGATTGGCTAATTCAAGTGCCTCTTTGATTTTGTCTTGTTTTAGGGCGTTGTTGATATTTGTTAGTACGTCAGATGGGGTGTTTTGTAGCATACTAGTGTATTTGTCGTAGTCTTTGTTTAGTTCTGTTTTTATATTGTTGTTGTAATGTAAAGCAAGGTCTTGAAGGGTGTTGATTTGTTGGGTGGGGTTATCTTTATTGTGCTGGGTAAATATTTGATTAATCTGTGAATCTAAACCGGCCGGTTTGTCTTTAATCCCAGCTATAAGATTGATAATATCTTGGTCGTTGGTTGCTGTGCGGATTTTTTCTAGATGGTTGTTATCCAATCCGCCATCTTTCAATAAACTATTAAGAAGATGAGGGTCGTTTGGGTCGCCTTTTCCTTTGTCGGTTCCTTTACCGTTTTCCATTTTTCTAAAATTGCCATAACTATCAAAATCAAAACCCATGGCTTTCCATTTGTCCAATACACCTTGGGCTTCTTTGTATTTGTCAGGGAAACTGCCGGGATTTCTGGACCATTCTCTTAAGGTTAAAAATAAATTGGTGGCATCTTCTTGCATTTTTCCACTATATGCTTTGTCATTGGAATTGAAGTTGTCCCATTCGCCTGATCCAGTGACATCGTTTCTAATTTTTTTCTCAATACTGGAAACATCTTCTTGATATTTGTATCTTCCTTGGGCGTCTTTATCAGTGTTTCTGGAAACGTCCAACCAGAGCTTGTCATCTTTCCTGGAGGCGGCGATACCGGCGCCAATCATTGATTGTCGGTTCATTTTTTTGGCATCATCCGTCCATTTTTTCTTTTGAAATTCTGTTCCGGCAATAATGGGGGAAATGTATTTTGCCTTTGCTTGGTCGAGAAATTCTTTTCCTCCCATATGATGATATGCAAATTTCCCGGCTTTATCAGTGACTGACTTTCCTGCATCTACGCCGGTTTTATAGATTTTTCCGAAACCGTTTATAATGCTTTGACCGATACCGCCGATTTGGAAGGGAAGATAGATGGCGGCGATAAGGATAGTTATTCCGGCGATCCAATTTACTAGTCCAAAAAATGATTGTGTAATCTTGTCTGCATCTGGTTCGGCAGCGTGAGCTATGTCCAATATTGGGAGAAGGTGATTTAGAATTTCCATAAATTTTTATTTAAAATCGACTAGATTTTGACTTCCAAATAATGTGGCGAGACCTAAGATAAAGTAAATCGCTGGACCCAAAAAGAGCCATTGGAAGAATTCACTAATTAGTTTTTGCCCGTGTTGTTTGGTGGGTGGAAAGAAATAGAGGACGATTATAATTGGCATGATGGCAATTAGAATGAAAAGAACAATATTTCGGGCGAGACAAATCAAGGTGAGAATTAGGATAAGAAAAGCAGGAATCATGAGAATCATGATGAGTAAAAATTCAAATGTTAATGTTAAGAGAACGCCGATGCCTGGGAGAGTAATTAGAGGTATTAGGCCGGCAAGGAATGATGCGGCAAGTAGGCTTTTAATAATGTTAGCGTCTTGTTGAATTTTAGGGATTACCATTTGAAGCCCATTGATCGTTATGGGGTTTCCGGCGGAGTTTTTCAGGACTTCAAATTGGATACCGGTTGTAATATTCATTAATTGAGCGGCAAGTCCGACATCGCTTTTGAAAATCCCTTGGATTCCCATAACCAGGACATCTGAAAAGTCGAGTAATACTTTTACTATTAAAAAGCTAAGATTGGCCAATACGATACTAATGACGAAACTTGGGAGAGTTTTTTTGATTTCATAGGTTTCGATGTTGATTCTGAGAGCATTGGCAAAGGCGATGAATATCAAAAAGAAAACAACCAATATGTTTACTATATACATCGATACTTGCCAGGCGTTAAAAAGTATTTCACTGTTAATATTTGTGTGAACGCTAAGTTCAAGTCCCCAGACGGAAAATACAATTAGAATATAAGCGATTAGGACAGGGATCATTAGAACAAAACCCAATGCATATTCGAGTCCATCCCAAGCGTAACTTTGAACCGTGGTCGAGATTGCGCCGGAAACGCCTCCGGTTAGAAATCCCGATAGGATATCCAGATATTCAACCGATAAAATGCCAACCGGGGCGGTGAGGGAATGTAGTATTGAATGATCCATTTTATATTAAAATTATTAATCGATGATGATAAATATTTAACCTAGGTTTTTGACTTCGAATTTTCTAGTATTATTGTTATTGTTTAGATTGTTTAGGCTTATTCCAGCGTTTTGGAGAATGCTCACTCGTTCGGGATTGGTGTTGGCGGCAAAGTTGTTGGTGGCGGTGGAATTGAGAGTAGTTTGATTGAGGACGTTGTTGATTTGGTTGATATTGTTGTTGGCAGCAGTTTGGACCGGAGTTGCAGTATTGACTGTTTTTTCGGTTTCTTTAACTTGAATTAATTTGTCGAGAGTGTTGTTGACGTAAGTGATATTTTCGTTGTTTTTTCCGGCATTGTTGATGAGATTGGTGACTCGTTGGTCGCCATCCGCGGCTTTTAGAGCGGCTTGAATATTATTTTGACTCATGTAGTTGTTAACTTGTTTGATTTGAGCAGTGCTTAGTTTAGTTTCTTTGGCAATACTGGTGGCTTGGTTTTTGGCGGCGTCGTTAAATTTTTCGTTGTAGGATTTGGCTAGTTGACCGAGAGTCACGGTATTGTTGGCAGAAACTTGTTTTTTATCAAGGTATTGGCCCAGGTTGTTTTGTGAAAGATCGATTGTGTTGTTGAGATTGGCGTTGAAAGCACGCGAATTTATTAGTTGTTCGACTTTTTCGGGCGAGGTGCTTTGTAACATTTTGATTTGTTCAGGAGTAAAAGTATTGGATTTGAGTAGTGCTTGACCGTAGGCTCCGACGGCTGGCTCGGTGGCAATCAGAGATGAAAGCGAACCGGCGGCGGCACTGATGGTGGCGCTAGAGTAGGCAGGAGAGGAAGAGTTTTGGGTGCCGGAGGATGAGTTTGGATTAAAAAATGTATCTGTGTCGGCTTTCATTCGTTGTTGGAATCCCAAGACTTTTTGAGAAAAATCTTTGGCTTCTTTGAAGATTCTGTCGTTTGGATCCACTTTTCCTTGGTATTGGTCGATGGCGGAGGCGACGGCGAGAGTGGTTTGATAGGCTTTGTCCAGATTTGACGTTGGTTTGTTTGAAGTTTGTCCCGGTTGAGAGGCGTTGGCGTAATCTTGGCCGGAGATTGGAGATGTTCTGCCAGTGTTGCCGATTCGCATTTGTCTTCTTGTGTTTGCGCCACTGCTTCCACTTCCGCTTCCTGTTGTTGCTCCGCCAATGCCTTGGCCGCCGATGTTGGTGTTGATGTTGCTGGTGTTACCACCTTTATTTTTGCCAAATAATCCGCCGATAAGATTGCCTCCTTGCGACATGGCTCCGTACATCATCATATTGGAAATCATTCCTCCGCTGCTGCCCGATAAGGATAAGGGAATAGTGAGGGCGGTTACGAGGACAAATATTCCGGAGATGTAGCCGATAATAGCGGAAACAAAATTTCCTTCAGGAGAAGTGTCAATGTTGTCAGTATTGGTCAATATTTCTTTGATTGCTTGCGGACTGTCCGGTAAAAATATGGTGGCAATACCAAGAATAAATAAAATTAATGGGATAATAAAAATCCAACTGAGATATTGTCCAAGCCATTTTTGACCGATGCTTTTGGTGGGCGGAAATGATAATAATATTATTCCCAGAGGTGCCAAAATGATAAGAATATACAAAATGATTTGACGGGCAATGGCTACAAAGGCAAGGGCGACAATAACTAGTGTTGGTAAGATTAAAAATAGAGCGACGATTAAAAGTTCGATGATCAAAATTATTTGTTGCATTTCGACGCCGCCGCCCAGTTTGTTGAGAGTATCAAGGATAAATCCCAGATTGGCTGTATTTTCTTGGTTTATACCTTGGCCTGCATTTTGGTTGGAAAAAATGGCGAAAATTGCGTCGAGAACATTTGTTTTGTCAGGAGAGATGTCGATTCCAGTAGTGCGATCGACTATTGTTTGAATAATTGAAGTATTTCCAGTGACAAAAAGTGAATCAACCTCATGATTAATTAGGTCGGAAAGGTCAAGCAAGGCGCGAGAAACGAGGAAGCTGAGATTGGCGAGAACGAAACCGATAATGAGTGAAGGCAGTGTTTTTTTAATTGCGTAGGTTTCGAGATTGAGGCGAAGGGTGTTGGCTAAGGCGATAGCCAGTAAAATAAAAATAGCAATAATATTTACAAAAAAGATTGAATAGGACCAACCGTCGCCGATTCTTTGGTGGGATAGACTTATTTCTGTTGAGTGTTCGATTATTGTGATTGCCAAACCATTGATTGCTTTTGTGACTCCTATAACAATGACAATTACTTTTACCAATGTATCAGTGAGTCCATCGAGTTGTATGTTGGGGGCAAAATATTTTAAGGCGGTTTGAACTATGCTGTCGCCGCTGCTTTCGGCGGCCAGGGTGGTGACCGGTTGTAAAATTAGTCTGTAGAATAAAAGGAACATATGTGTTTTTGTTTTGTTTTTGGCTGTATAAAAATCATATTATTGTACCAAATTTGGTTTGTATTTGTCAAGATTGATACTGATTTTGTTTTGTGTGCCTGTTTTTGGAGAAGATTATATTTTAGCAGTGAGGGGGTAAAATTGTAAAGGGTTGGGTGGTGAAATTTTTCTGACTTTATATTTTTTGGAATTTTTAAGACTCGAACATTGCCTTTGATGAAGAGAGTCGGGTAAATTTCCAATTCTCAATTTCCAATTTCCAAAAAATGACTCAATTTCCAAACAAATTCAAGATGCTTTCTTATTAAGTTGAATCTGTTAGGAAATTGGTCATTGAAAATTTATTGGAAATTGAGAATTGCCAGCAGCAGTTCGGTCCCGTGAGGGGAAAATTGGAAATTTTAATCAGGGTAGTGCAAGAAAAACACCTTCAAAGCTTGAAGGTGTTTTAAGATAGCAAGAATTTGAGGAGTTATTTGATTTTCTGGATTACAAAACGGATGATCAGGTTGGCGGAAAGGATGATGACTAGACCAATAACAGACCAAGTGATGGTGCCGATGGCTTTTTTTCCTTGTTCGGGATTGCCGGCGGCGGTGATGTATTGGTATCCGCCCAGGACGGCATAAGCGATAGATATCAATCCGGCGAGGGTAGTGGCGGTGTTTATAACCAATGTGAGAAGGTCGTAGATATTGGTATCAACATCTTTGAAGGGATTCAGTTTTTTTAACTCTTCAAAAAAGTTGAAGCCGGCGGCGAGATAAAAAAGCCAGTTGTTCATGGTAATTATTTGTTAGGATCAGCTACCGGTGATAATGGCATTTGGGATACCTGTTCCACCAAAGACGACTCTTTGAACAGTGACAACGATGGCATAAGCGGCAAAGATTACTACTAGACCGATAACAGCGTTGAGTAAGGTGCGGACGGCTTTTTTGGTAGTTTCTTCATTCCCACCGGAGGTAATGTAGTTGAAACCACCAATGATCAAATAGACCACAGCGACCAAACCGGCGGCGCCCAAAATATAGTTGATGATTGTAAAGGCAAGACTTTCAACGTTGGTTTTTACAGCTTGAGGTAGAGATTCTGCGCCAGCAGCAAAAGCGGTGGCGTAATAAAACGCAGTGGCGGTGAGAGTTGTCAAGCCGGATGTGACTTGAGCAATTTTTTTGTTCATAGAACTCCTAAATGAATTTATATTAAAAATAATAATTTAATTGATAATACCGGGTATGCCGGGAGCGACTACATCTTGGATGGAAATAACTATAGCATAGGCAGCGAAGATTACTACTAGACCGATAACGGCATTGAGTAAGGCTTTTGTAGCTTTTTTGCTGGTTTCTTCGTTTCCTCCAGAGGTGACATACATGAAACCGCTGATGATAATATAGATAACCGCGACTAGGCCCGCGGCGACCAGGGCGTAATTGATGATGCCAAAAGCAAAATCAGTAATATTTTGTTTTGGACCGCCCCAGGGATCGAGAAAGCTATCAAAACTTACTGCCAGAGCAGTACTTTTTAGATACAGAAAAGAAAATATTGCGACGAATGGTTGCCAAATCTTTTTGGCGTCTTGCGTTGACATTTTTCTCCTTTTTTCTCTAGTGCTAGATAATAATATATCTTAAATATTTTTAAAAAACAATGTGGTTGAAGTGGAAAATTATCATAGAGTCAAAATGATTTATTGTCAAAGGTTTTTATTTGATTATATCTACGACAGTGGTTTTGATGGCGTAGGCGGCGAGGACGATTACTAGACCGATGACAGCGAAGGTGAGAGTTTTTTGGGCTTTTTTGGAGGTTTCTTCGTTGCCTTGGGACATGATGTATTGGAAACCGCCTATTATGATAAACACTACAGCGACCAGGCCGGCGACGGTGAGAAAATAGTTGACAAAGGTCCAACCCAAATCTTCGATGTTGTTGAATTTAATCGGTGATTCTGGTTCAGGGACTGATTCGGCGGCGAGGACGGGGGAGATAAAATTTAGCATGGAACGTATATTAATAATTAACAATTAATAATGAAAAATGAATAATAGGTATAAAGTTGATAGGCTCAAGTTTTCTGCTGGGTGCGAACTTGTTTCGGGATTACAAAATTTTTAAAGATAATTTAATGCTTGAAGCCGAGTGCGTTTTTATAAGTTAATTTTTTTGTTATTCTATTTTTAAAACTGCTTTTATAGAACTCACGATGACGGCGGCGGCGAGGACGATGACTAGGCCGATGACAGCGTTGGTGAGCGTTTTTTGTCCGGCTTTGGTTTTTTCGTCATTGCCGCCGGAAGTGAGATATTGATAACCGCCATAGACCAAAAAAGCGACACAAACAATGCCGGCGAAGCCATAGGCCCAGGAGAAAATGGTAAAAATCAGGTCGTAGATATTATCAAATTTGAGAGGATTTTCCGGAAGAAAACTTTCCAGTTTGCCTAAAATATCATCTTCGGCGAGAAGGGTTAGTTGGTGAAAAATTATTTGAGGGAACATTTTTTTTAATTAACAATTAATAATTAACAATTGGTAATAGCTGTTTGGTGTTTTTTTGAAATTTAATGGTCAGTTGTGGAGATCTTCGATGTTGATTCCGGTGAATTTGTCCAGAAAAGTAGCGACGATGATATATCCGGTAAGAGTGACTACAAAACCGATTATGGCCCACAATAGACTACTTTTGGCTTTTTTGCTGGTTTCTTCGTTGCCGCCGGAATAGATGAGTTGAAGACCGCTGATGATGATAAATAAGACGGCGACGAGAGCACCCAAACCGATTAGATTGCCGGCTAAGTACAAAACAAAACCAAGCACATCTTCAAAAGTTGCTTCTTTGGCACAATGGGCAAATTTGTAGCCAAAGAGAACTAAAGGTTCGCAGGCGGTAGCCAAATAGGTGAGTGAATTAAACATTGTTTAATATTTTTTATTTTGAGTTATTGTTGGTCAACTTTGAGCCAGACTTTGATAGTTTGGACAATCACTACTCCGGCGAGAGCGATAATAAAACCGATGATGGCGTTGGTGAGGGCTTTTTTGCCGGTTTGAACTTGTTGTTCGTTACCAGCTGAGCTGACCAAGATGTAGCCACCGTAAATAATGTAGCCGACGGCTAAAAATCCGGCAATAGACAGTAAAAAGGTGATGGCGTTGAGTAGAAATGGGGCAATCATGCCAAATAATGTCTCGTCGCCATCAAGCGGTTTGGTGTCAGTAAGGTTCGGGACGTATTCTTCGGCGCGGGCGAAGTTGGGGAATAGAAAGATGGTGGATAGAATTAAATATTTTAGTTTAGACATGATTTAAGTAAAAGATAATAAGACGTAAATTAGGTGAATGCTCCTGGATTTCCACCGGGGACAACAGTGCCGTCTTCAAGTGGGTTACCGGTGCCTTCGTTAGTTCCTGAGTAATTATTTGGTTGAGTGGTTTGGCTGCTGGTACTAGGTTCCGGTTTGGGATTGTTGATGATTTGAGGGGAAATGATGCGAAGGACGGTGTAGGCAAGGACCAATAGGGCGAGACTGACGAGGGCGGAGATGATGGTATTTTTTCCTTTGTTGATCATCTCCGGATTTCCGGAGGAAATAATCATGGTGTAGCCGCCATATACTATCATGATAATAGAGATACCGGTAATAAGCCAGATGGCAAAAATGTAAAAATCTTTAACGTATTCACTGAGGCTGGAATATTTATTATCGCTGGAGGTAGGCAGTTGGGCACGCACTTCGACCGGTTTGTCGGCGGCGATTATTGTGAAAGAAGAAAACAGATTATTGTTGGTTTGGGCGCGAGAAGGTTGAGGACATATCACTATGATCCCTATCAGAAGTAGGAATGAAAAAAATATTTTTTTGAATGTATTTGCTTTGATCATTATTGAGTTTTTGCTTTGATCATAAGGTCGGTGATATCATTTTGGGCTTTATTGAGAGCTTGTTCGGAATTGACATTATTGGTTGAAACATCGGTGATCATTTGGTTGAAAATATTGTCAACTTTGTTGCCGTCAATTTTGTAGAATGATTTGGCGTAAAAAGATTGTTGATCGAAAATGCTACTTGATTGCTTGGCGTTGTCGCGCAGAGAGGTTGGTTTGTTGGTTCTTTGATTATAATAGCCATTTTCGGCTACAAACTTGATAAAGTCCCAGGCCCAGGCAGCGTTTTTGCTTTGACGACTGACACTTTCTCCCCAATAATTGGCATAGGAAACCGGATCGTCGGTGTCGTAGATTTGAGGAAGACGAGCAACTTTGAATTCGACGGAGGGGTCTTTGAATTTTTCGATGACTGGTTCTTGGTAGGAATAATTGATAGTCATGGCGGAATATCCTTTTTCGAAAGCTTCCAGTGATCCCATCATGGATTGATTCCAACAGAAGTTTTCGCTAATGGGATCGGCGAAGCTGGTATAAAAGTTGAGCGATTTGAGTCCTGGGTAAAATGTATCTCCGGTCGGAGTACGGGTGGGGAGGGCAAAACTGGCGGAAGAATTGTCGGGGGAAGTCATGTTGGTACTGTTTTGAATCATCATGGCGTAGAGGATGTCGGAGGCGCGATTGATATTGTTGGCTGTTCCCAGAGTGACGCCGGAAGATAGGATATTGCCGGACGAGATTTTGCTTAATTTGCGACTGTATTCGGTGAGTTGGGTCCAGGTGCTGGGAGGAGAATAATATTCATTTTTTTCCAGAATTTTTTTGTTGTAATAAAGTGCCAAAGTGTCCACTGAGAAGGGAATAGCGTAAATATTGTCGTTGGCGATAAAGTCGGAAACGGCAACGTCCACAAACATATCTTTGTATTGATCGAGAGTCATTATTTCATCAGGAATTGGCTCGATTAGGGCATTGTGTTTGGGGACCCAGTCGTTGTGAATTTGAAAAATATCCGGACCTTGATTGGCGGCCAGGGCCTGAACAAGGGTATTTTCGTAGTTATCATAATTCATTTTTTTGTATTCAAAAGTGACTTTGGTTTTGGAGATCTGATAGTATTTTTGTTTATAGGATTCAAACAATGGCTCCATGGTGTCGCTGTCGTCGAAGAGACGCCAGACGGTGAGAGTGATATCGGAAGGGCAGGGTTGGCCTTTTTCTACACCGGGACAGAGAGGATCAACTATTACTTGTTGTTTGCCACAACCACCACTTTGTTGACCGGTGGAAGTTAGAAAAATAATGAAAGAGAATAATAAAATTTTGGCGAGGTGGGAGAATTTGGTGGACATTTTTTTTAAATTAACAATGAACAATTAAAATTAACAGAGGGAGCTTTTAATTTTTCCCTCACGGGACCGAACTGCTGCTGGCAATTTCCAGTTTCCAGTTTCCAATGAAGGCTCAATTTCCAATTTTCAAAAAATGTTTTGTTGGGATATTTGGAAATTGGTCATTGGAAATTTTTTGGAAATTGAGAATTGAAAATTGGAAATTTGCTAGTCTGGAATTTTTTTAAAAGATAAAAATAAACGAAGCGCTAGATTTTCAGGGTTTTCAGATATTTTTTAAATTCCGGGCCGATTTCGGGATGGGTGAGGGCAAATTCGGTGACGGTTTTTAGATATTCCAATTTGTTGCCGCAGTCATAATATATGGCTTTGGTAAGTTCCAGGGCGTAGCAGGTTTTTTTTCTTTCCAGTAAAACATTGATAGCGTCGATATAGTTTAATTCGCGGGGGGTGTTTTCCTGTTCGAGGCGATACATAGCTTCTTCGATAGCGTTGAAATAATCTGGTTCAAATAGGTAACCGCTGATTACCGCATAATCGGATTTGATGCGGTTGGGTCCGGGTTTTTCGATGATTTGATTTATTTTTAATAAGTGGGAGTTGATTTTTTTACCGATAGCGTAGCCGTAACGGGAATAATCTTCCGGTTTATTTTTTCGCAGTGAGCCGAGGATGCAGGAAGCGGGATTTGATTGGTAAGTGGAGATGAGTTGTTGACAACGTCCAGGTTTGGCGACCATGATATCGTCGGCCCAGAGGACCAAAAACGGTTCGTTGCCGATCACTTTGCGAGCGTTCCAGATCGGGGTGGCATTGCCGAGAGGTCCTTTTTGACGGATATAGTAAAAGTTGGCTAGGTTGGCGATGTGTCTGATTTCTTCCAGTTCATTTAGTTTGTTGGCTTCTTCCAGACGTTTTTCCAGTTCAAAGGGATAATCAAAATGATCTTCAATGGTGCGTTTTTGCCAGCCGGTGACGATAACGATGTCGGTTATACCGGCGGCGACCGCTTCTTCCACGACGTATTGAATGATCGGTTTGTCAACGATTGGCATCATTTCTTTGGGACTGGCTTTGGTGGCGGGGAGAAAGCGGGTACCGTAGCCGGCGGCGGGGATAATGGCTTTCGTGATTTTTGGTTTTTTGATCATAGGTTAAAGTATTGTTTGAATTGGTGGACAGGTAATATCAAATTTCCAATTTTCAATTCTCAATTTTCAAACGATATTTTGTTGGGATATTTGAGAGGGATATTTAATAGTGAAGAATAAAAAATAATGTATTTGGAAATTGATCATCGGAAATTTTTTGAAAATTGGA
>JBMORM010000023.1:0-46184 GCA_049322675.1 Patescibacteria group bacterium
GCAATCCATACATTTCATATTTTTTTCTCCTATAAATTTTGAAAACAATAAGTTCTTTTCCATATTAACACATTAAAAAAAATTTTCTATCAAATTATTTATATGAAAAAAAACAAGCAAAAATTCTGGCAATATCCAGGTTTTATCGAAACCTTCAAAAAGGAAAATAAGCTCGATTTGGGCCAAGGCAATACACCCTTAGAAGATCATTCCTATCTTTTAAAAACATATCATAAAAATTCAAAACTATTTCTCAAACGAGAAGATCTCAATCCCAATGGTTCATTTAAAGATCGGGCTTTAGCCTACCAAATATCTCATCTAAAACAAAACAAATCAAAATACTGTGTCTTATCTTCTTCTGGCAATGCCGCCATCTCTTGCTGCGCTTTT
The DNA here is from genome assembly GCA_049322675.1 of Patescibacteria group bacterium. Lineage (GTDB taxonomy): Bacteria > Patescibacteriota > JAHJAL01 > JAHJAL01 > JAHJAL01 > DAIRGB01. Next base: position 394 of record JBMORM010000023.1, read on the forward strand.
TGCCAAAAAAACGACCTTAAGCCAATTATCCTCATTTCCCCTACCACTCCTCCCAACAAAATTTCTCAAATCATCGCCAAAAATCCACACTTAATCATTAAGTCGAAAAAAGCCTACCGACTAGCCAAATATATTAGTCGAAAATATAGCATTCCTCTACTAAACCCTTCTCATGACAACCGAGCTATTACCGGTTTTGAAACCCTAGGTTGGGAAATAAATAACCAACTACCAAACTGTGAGGCGATATTTTCCTACTGCACATCTGGTGCTTCAATTATCGGTCTTCACAATTTTTATTACAAAAATCCTATCATCTCCAAACCCCAAATAATCGGTGTTCAATCCGGTCAACAAACTTTTCTCGCCAAAGAATTATTCCATCAAATTTTTTCCGCCCAGAAACAACTGGCCGGCGACAATTCTCTAATCAAACCAAAAAGAGCCAAAGAAATATATATAAAATTACATCAAAAAATCAATCCAGCCGACTACTCTAACCAAAAAATATTTATTCCCGTTATAAAATTAATACCCCAAGGACTAATCCACTGGGTCAATAACCAGAAAATCATAGAAGCTTATCAAAAATTACAACAAAACCATATCAACTCATCACTTGAAGGAGCCGCATCGCTTGCTGCCGCTCTAGAATTTATTGAGTATTATCACCTGCAATCTACGGTTGTGATTATTTCCGGCACCGAACACGATACTATCTCATCTCCGTCAAAAATCAACGAATACCTTGCTGAAAATATCCAAGATATTGACTCGATCTTATCACAAAAAAATATCAATAAATAATCCCAATTTTCATGTTCATCAAAGACCAAACCAACCTAAAAGAATTTATCACTCAACAATACATTGACGACATTTTTTTTGCTGTTACTTTCCCAAAAGATGCCTTAGGATTAGAAGAAATTTTCCCTCTCAAAATCATCAGTTACGACAATCATCCAATAACCAAACTTTTTCCTCCCTCAGTCAATCATTTTTCTTTATTAAATAACACTAAAGATCTTCTCAAAAGACGAAGTACCAATGTCCTACTCAACCATCCTGCTACCATCAAACACATATCTTCATTTAACCAATATCAACCGAATATCTTAGTTTATAAACCGTCTCCTTCGTTAGAAAAAATTTGCCAAAATAATCATTGGCAATTGCTTGCCAATCCCGCTAAACTCAATCGTCAAATCGAAAATAAAATAAATTTTTCCCAAATCGTTACTGAATTATCTCTCCCCCAACCCAATTACTCAATCGAAAAATTAAAGGAAATATCCTATCAAAATTATTCCCAAAAATACGGACCACAATTTTTCCTCCAATTTCCCCGAGGATTTGCTGGTAGTTCCACATTTTTGATCTCTTCAGACGACCAACTTCAATTAATCAAAAATAACTATCTCAATTATCCCACCAAAATCAGCCAAAAAATCGACGGACCAACCTATTCCCTCAACGCTTGCATACTCCACCCTAGCGTCAACAAAGGTCAAATCGTCATCCAGCCACCTTTCTTTCAAATAACCAACCTCCCCGACCTCAACCCCTCCCCTGGTGGAACTTGCGGCAATATATATTCTTCCGGTTTAAACATTTTTAAAAATTTATCCCAACTATACGCTGATGTCAAAAAATTTGGCGTTTATCTTCAAAAACAAAACTACCACGGCTTTTTTGGATTAGATTTTGTCATTGATTCTCAAACCGGTCAACATTTCTTCATCGAGTGCAATCCCCGCCTCACTGCCTCCGTTCCCATGGTTACAAAATTACAATTAAAAAATAACCAAATTCCTCTTTTGGCAATCCACATCATGGAAATGTTACAACTGGAATATCAACTTTCTGACCAAGCCATCGAAAATATCCAACAAAATCCGATCAAAGGCTCACAAATTATTTTTCGCAATATTGGTTCCGACACAACACCACCACCAATAAGTCTTACCAGTGGCGTCTTTACCAGTCATATATCCTTCAAAAATATTTTTGATCTCAAGAACATTGTTCAAGACCAACCAAAAATGTTAAAATTTCTCCGTCCTGGTAAAGACATTCTTGACGTCAAAAAAACAGAGGAATTTCTCGTCCTCTCCGAACCAATTGATCGCAATATATCTCCCGCCATAGAATACTTACGAATCCAAAGTTTAAACGATTTATTAGCCTAAAACATCTTTAGCCTGGATTATCATTTCTTGCACCTTATGAGGATTAGTAATATCCTCAAAAACAATACTCTGACCAGAAGATGCAGTAAGAATCTTGACGCGCCCAAAATTCAACATTGTCCGCCAAAAACCTTCAACCTCATAATTTGTGTCTTGAATATTTTTCAACTCCGCTTCAGACACGACCCGATGAAATAACGATTTTTGATCAACATCGATAACTCTTTGAGTGGTCAAAATATACACATCCTGCCACCACAACAAATAATTATACAAAAAATAAAAAATCGCCAACAATAAAATCACAAACCCGACAATCAACATTATCGTAATCTCAAACCAATACACCAATATCAACACCGACACCACAAATAATACTGCAAACAAACAAATAGGCTTGATAATACCAAACCAATGCTTACGAAAAATCATAATCAGTTCTTCTCCATCTTTCTGCCCTTGAAAAACTTTTTTACTTTTCTTCATACAACTCAATAATTATTTATCAATCACCAAAACATCTAAATCTCCCTGGAAGGAATCGAACCTTCATCTAGGGCTTAGGAGTCCCTTGTTCTATCCATTGAACTACAGAGAGATATTTTGTAAAAAAATAAAACAGGAATAAAGTTCCTGTTTTATTATAGCAATTCTCAATAAAAAATTATTTCTTTTCTTCTTTCTTTTCACCTTCTTCAGTAGTTTCACCTTCTTTCTTGGCCTTTTCCACTTCTACTTTGTCCACATTTTCTTCTACTTCCTTGTCTAGTTCAGCTAATTCTTCAGCCGACCTTGGTTCCGCCACTTTGGCCACCACATCATCCAATTCTCTTTCGATCTTCACCTTATCAGAAACAACCACATCTTTAACGTATATCATATCCTCAAATGTATTCAAAGAAGAAATATCCACCTCTATCACTTTGGGCAAATCTGCCGGCAAACAAGTCACATCAAAACTACTGATATTGGCAATAAACGTACCACCCAAATCCTTGACAGCTTTCGAAACACCAATAAAATTAATAGGCACTGCGGTACTAATCTTTTCCAACATATTAACTCGCAAAGCATCAGCATGTCGCGGCAAATCCGTCAACGGATGATAATCAATTTCTACCAACAACACGTTTTCTTTTTCCTTGCCCTCTACATCCAATTCAACGATAGAATTGTTTCCGGCTGCGCGATAAACCTTTACAAATTCATTAAAATTGACCATCAAATTGACATTGTCTTTCTTCTGGCCATATACCACCAAGGGCAACCAACCATCTCGGCGAATTTTCTTTACTTTTTCCTGAACGATATCTCTCAATTTTGCTTTTAAAACAATCTTTTCCATGTCACATATCAATAAATAAAAATAGAGACGATAAAACTCGTCTCTTTTAAATTAACCCATACAACTCGATAAAGCAAGATTTATAATCTCTCACTTGCCAAAAACCGATTTAAAATCACCTGTAAAATTCTTCAAATAATCATGCAAACCAATCAATTCATTGGCAGAAATTGCTTCTTGAATTTTGTTTTCCTTGATTATCGGATATTGATTTTTCTGTACGTTTGAAGAAAAGGGCGAAACCGCAGCATTTTTAGACATATTCTTGTCCATATTCATCATAGAAGCCATAACATTTATTCCACAATTACTGCAAGACATCTTCACAAAATATGCCTGACCAATACCAGCAACCAACTCCACATCGTGTTCATTGAAAACACCGCCACACTGAGGACAACGAACCATCTGCTGTAAAGCCCTCACTAAATTTCTAAATTTATCTTGATCAAAGTAATTCATATACCTCTTTTTTCACATTATCAATACTACCTACACCCATAATTATATCATCAACAGTAAAAATTGACAAGACCACAAAACTTATTTTGTCACCTTTTTAGTGACCATCAGCAAATACGAAAAAATAAAAAAAATAATAATAAAAATAAACCAAATCACTAACTTAAAAATACTCGACGGTACTAATACTGCCGATAAACCAAGCACTAATGACACCCCATAATACCCAAATAATATTTGCCAATGTTTTATTCCCCGATCTAAAAGACGATGATGCATATGCAAACGATCGGCTGACCATATTTTTTTCCCACTTCTAATTCTCGAAATCACTACCAAAAAAGTATCCAAAATAACCACGCCTAAAACCAAGACCAAAGTTGCTACCTTTCCACCCGACAATATCGATAAAACGGCCAAAAGATAACCAAGCATCATCGAACCAGCATCACCCAAAAATATACTAGCCGATGGTAAATTGTACGGCAAAAATCCCAACAAAGCCGCAACCATAATCACGGAAATAACCGCAATATCAGATTGATTAACATATTTGGATAAACTCAAGGAAAAAATAATCAAAAATGCAATCAAAGATATTCCTCCCGCCAGCCCATCCAACCCATCCAAAAAATTGACCGAATTTATCAAAAATACCGTCCATAATAGCGTAAAAATTCCCGATAATAACGCAAACTTTATCAATATCCCACCTATAGAAAATTCCACCAACCACTGATTTAAACCAATATAACCACCATTGGGCAGCGGAAAGGACTGAATACCGATTCCACCAATCACCAACAAAAACCCGATGAATAAATGGCCCAAAAACTTTTGCCAAGGCTTCAACTTATAAATATCATCAATCAAGCCTATCAAAACCACCAAAACCAAACCACCAATCATCATCAAAATATTACTCGTTAATTCAACAAACAAAAACATTTCGATCAAAAAAACCACAAACAAGGCCAAACCACCAAGGTAAGCTACACTTCTGGCATGAAGTTTCCTTTTATTGTCAGGTTTATCCACAATCCCAAATCTATAAGCCAACCAGCGAAATATCGGCGTTATCGTCAAAGACATTACCAGACCAACCAGAAAAATCAACCAATAATTCATATGATATAATTTAACTAAAATAATCTAAATATAAAACATGATCAAAAAAGTAATTTTAACCCTATCGCTTTTTATTTTCATCCTTATTTTACCCGCCTGCCCAGGCGAGTACAAGTTTAGCGACATCAAGCTCGGCGATCAAAAAGATAAAAAAACTTCTCTCATTACCAATCCGCAAACCGTTTTCGAAGCAAATACAGCTGTCATCTACGGCCAGGCTAGTTTTACCAATCCCGATACAAAAAATCCTACCAGTATTCAAATCATCTGGAATTACACAGGTAACGGCGAAGACGTTCCTGTCAACTCCAATACCATCAATACGAATCTCAGTGGAACAATCGGTTTTCAAAGCAAACGTCCTGGTTACAACTGGCAAATTGGTTCATACCGAATTGACTTCATTATTAACCAAAAAACCTACGCTACCTACAAATTTTCCATCGGAGACACCGGCAAACAAGATGCCATGATCAATTCAGTCAAAACTGCCAGTCAGATTGATTCCAGCCACAACCCAGTCATTGAGACCGATACCTTTTCTCCCACCAGCAAAGAAATATTCCTAACTATTGCCACTTCCCCCGAAGCACCAAAAAATTCAAATCTCAAAGTGGAATGGTGGTACACCACAGACACCAAAAAAATCAATGACGCCAGCACCACTGTCGGTCCCAATCAAAAAACTCACTTTACTCTGGACAAACAACACAACCAAACTTTTTTAACACCTGATGGCAACTGGCCCAAAGGTAATTATCGCGCTGACATTTACCTCAATCAAACCAAACTTAAAAGCACAGTTCTCTTCGAAATAAAATAGTAACCAAGCTATTTAAAATAACAAATTATTAAAAAAACCGCTGCATAATCAGCGGTTTTTTTAATCGGTAAACAAAACTTGTCAATCAAAGATATGTTGATCATGAACAGATTTATAATCATGAATCTCGCTTTTGTCAAACCATAAATCAATCTCATGTTTTGCATCTTTAGCATCAGAAGATGCATGAATAACATTTTTTACCACCATTTCCTTTGAGTCACAATAATCATAACTAACATGCGAAAAATCCCCTCGAATAGTTCCTGGCGCTGCCGTCTTTGGTTCAGTTCCACCGACCATTTTGCGCACAACTTCGATAGCATCAACCCCTTCCAAAACCATCGCCACCACCGGACCAATCAATAAAAACTCCACCAGATAACGACGCACATGTTCCCCTCGTCTAATCGCAATATCTTCTGTGTAATGCTTTTTTGCAAAATCCTCATCCACCCACTTCATCTTCATACCCAAAATTTTCAAACCAACTTTCTCAAACCGACCAATAATCTCTCCCACCAAACCTCTTTGCACTGCATCAGGCTTTAAGGCCACTAAAGTTCGTTCAACCATAATACACTCCTATAAATAATTTAATCAAGTGGAATGTTGGTATATTTTTTATCTTTTTTAACCTGTTTAAGATAAATGGTCTCTTCCATAAAGACATTGCCCGAGTCTTAAAAAAGATAAAAAATATACCAACATTCCACGGCAAATACAATTACTACCTAAAAATTCGAAATTATCCCGGCAAATTTCTTGCTATTTTTAAAAGGACCAATTACCGCCAAATTCAATTTTTCCGCCGTAAACATATCTTTCGCCACCCTCATAATATCTTCCGCCGTCACTTTATCAATCGCCTTGATCATCTGATCCGGAGTAACCACTTTGTCAAACAACAATTCCTGCATTCCTACCATACCGCCAACACTTTCCAAATCCTCCAAAGACAAAATTAAAGTTCCCTTCCAATACTCTTTGGCTTTATCCAACTCTTTTTTCAAAACTTTTTCCTTGGTCAATTTTTTAAACTCTTCCAAAATCATTTTCAAGGCCTGTTCGGCTTTGTTGGCGTCGCAACCGGTTTTTACAACCAAATTTCCCACATCGACATAATTGTCCGCCATAGCCCTAATCGTATAAACCAAGCCGTGTTTTTCTCTCACCCGCAAAAATAATCGTGAACTCATGCCTCGTCCTAAAATCACCGAAATCAAATTGACCACAAAGTGATCGGGATGAAAAGAGCGATAAGACCTTACCCCAACACACATATTGGCCTGCTGAATATCCTTGGTCAACAATTCCACCTGCGGTTTTGGCTGATAATCACTCGCCAATTGATACTCCGACCTCATACCCTTGCTAACTTTATTCCAATATTTATTCAAAGTCGTCATCAAAGAAGTTTCCACAAAATTCCCCACCACCACCAACAACCCATTGGCCACCGAATAATAATTGTTCCGATATTCAATCATCTCCGGATGATTAATATTGTCCAAAGCTTCTCTTGTCCCGGCGATTTCCCGTCCCAATCCCTGCTCCCCATACAACACCTTGTTCCACACCCGCCAGATATAATAATCCGGATTATCCTCATACATCTTCATCTCTTCTTTAATAACATTTCGCTCCCGATCCAATTCCTTTTGCAAAAATTTGGAATCGATAATCATGTCCGACAAAACATCAATCGCCAAATCAGTATGTTGCTTGGCCACCTTTATCCAATACCCGGTATATTCATAACTTGTAAAAGCATTCATCTCCCCACCCACACTATCAATCGCCTCCGAAATAAACTTTGCCTTCGGTCTTTTCTTGGTTCCCTTGAAAAACATATGTTCCAAAAAATGCGAAATCCCAGCAATATTCTCATCCTCGCAACGAGAACCCACTCGAAAAAATATGGACACATTTACCGACTCCACATGCTTATTTGGCACCAACAAAACCCGCATCCCATTTTTAAGCTTTGTCAATTTATAATCTATTTTCATAACTTCACCAAAAAATAATTAAACTACTTTCCAGTATAAAACAAAACCAGAGAATACTTAAAGAAAAAAATACTAGACATGTCATCCTGGAACTGGAAGGTAATCCGCTCCAATATCCAGGATCCAGAAAAAAAATTTCAATTTCAAAAATAATCATATTTTTCCATCCTGGCAAAATTAGTTTTGTCAGTATTTTTTTATGACCCAAAAACAAAAAATCCTACCAGTATAAGATTGACAGCAATATATATATGCTACAAAGTTATTGTTCTTTGAGTCCAAAATCCCACACCAAAGTAAGAAAGAACTTTGGTTATTGGAATCAAGAAAGAATATTAAAATGAAGGAGTGAAGAAAAAATGACAGGAGAAAAATTCATACAAAAATTTAAAAAAATCGAAAAAGCCATGACACATAATGCGATTATGTCCAACCCAAACGCCATTATTCAAGAACTCTGCTATGGAATTGAAGACAACGAAGAAGACTACAGAGAAGAATACGAAAACTACCAAGCAGAAATTCACAACCTTATCCATAATTTTTTATCTCAGGATATGAAAATCCTAGAAAATGAGATAAAAACCATTATTCAAAATGAATATGCTGTCGCAATAGGAATCTATTTCTCAAAATTTGCGCAAGGAACAATAATTGATCAAAAAATAATTTCGCTATTGCGTAAAATACCAGAATTCGACCCAAATTATAAATAAATATAAAATTAACCGCTATAAACACATAGGGAGCAAACAACTCCCTTTTTTCGCGCCCAAAAATTCCTCATCTTACCAGTTCTCCCCATCAAAAAAACCGATCACTCGGTTTTTTTATATATCGCTTTAACAAACGAAGCGGAGCCGACGGGGCTCGAACCCGCGACCTCAGCCGTGACAGGGCTGCGTTCTAACCAAACTGAACTACGGCTCCAACAAATTTACATATAAATATTAGCAAACCCAAGACAATAAATCTACTCTATACCCAGATTTACTAATATTTTCTATATCAAATCATCTCGAAAACCAAAAGTTAATCCTAAATTTCCAATTTTCAATTCTCAATTTCCAAAAAATTTCCAATGACCAATTTTCAAACTGATTCGATTCTCAAGTAATATCTCCAAAATTTGTTTGGAAATTGGAAATTGAGAATTGAAAATTGGAAATTTTTCCGCATCATCCCGGACAAGAAGAATGATTACACTTTCTTTCCGGGATGACCGCGCAATTTTGTTAAGTTTGATACGTTTTCTACTGATTAGCCGCAGTCGTCGAATCAGCCTGTGTTGCATTTACTGCATTGTCAGCCGTTTTTGCCTCCGGTACCTTATAAAAATATACAATCTTCATCTGTTTTTTCTGTTCTTCCAACCAGTCGGTAAAACTATTTTTGACTGAACCTTTTTTATCTTCCACCTTGATTATATGCCAACCAAAATCGGTTTTTACCGGTTCACTGATCTGACCTTTTTCCAATGCAAAAGCGGCTTTCTCAAATTCCGGCACCATCATGCCTCGAGAAAAGTAACCCAAATCTCCCCCATTTTGACTTACGCTGGGATCATTGCTGTATTCCTTGGCTAAAGCAGCAAAATCACCACCTTCTTTTAACTTTTTAATAACCTCCATAGCCTTTTCTTTAGCCTTGGCCACATCTTCTTCGCTAGCGGATTGATCGGCAGAAATCAAAATATGTTTAGCGCTAACTTTCTCTATAACCTTATCTTCCAACTTTTGACCATACAAACTAATCAACAACTTTTGTTTGAACTCATCAGTACTCCAATTCAATTTATCCCTGATTACATTGGTAAACTCAGTCTCACCACCGTTTTGTTCCACAATTTTCTGATACTCGGCCTCCAATTCACTATTATCCACATTTATTCCTTCTTTCTTGGCCAATACTTCAACCGATCTCTCATCAATCAATCTTTTTGACACTGTTCTTCGATCGTCATCGGTCGTCTGACAATTTGTCCCCACCAATTCACAATTTTTCTTTACCAATTCCAAACTACTCCAATATTCAGACATAGGTATCACTTTATCTTCCACCGCTACAAAAGGATAGTAGAACTGAGTCGCCATCATTTTTACAAACTGAGATTCATTTTTAAAACCATACAATAAAACTGCTACAGCTCCAAAAACGACAACTATCAATATCAGTACCATTCCCAAAATTGACATCCAATTCATTCCTTTTTTTGGTACAGCTACCAAATCATCATTATTTTCAAAAAAATCGTTTTTTTTGTATTCGACCTGACCTTCCATTTTCTCATTTTCTTTATTCATAAATCTCCCACTTTAAATAAACAACCTAAATTAAAAATGGTGGTAACCAACTTGCCGTCAACAATACCACCGCCATCAAAGTCAAACCTATAGCCAAATATTCTATCACTACCCTAGTCGTCATTACTTTTTCCAACCAACTACTAAGCAATCCCCAAAAGATATACATCACTACCACCAAAACCATACTCTTGGCCGAAGGATCAACCGGCCAAAAACTGACTACCAAAAATATTTCCGACATCATCAGTCCCAACAAAACAGTATACAACATCACATACGATCTTTCCAATCCGCTCGCCCACAAGACCGAATAAAAAATCAAAAAACTAACCATCACAACTATTATCATCAAAATCCAAAGCGGCATCTGTAAACTAACACTAAAATTGGTAATCGAAAAAAACAAAAGATATGCTGCCACCAAAGCCACAAAAGAAAAATTTAACCGAGTTATCAAAAAACTTTTATACGGAAACTGATCAACATAAACCATCAAAAAATATAAACAAAAAGAGCCAACAAACAAAACCACTTGACGATAATATGGCATATGCATGAAAAAACCGAAAGACAAAACTCCCATTGCCAACAATACCGGCAAAATCGATCTCCTAATAATACCATCTTCCCAATTGCCTCTCATAATCCACAACACACCAGCCAAAATTATTAACAGTAATACGAAACCACCCCACAACACTAAACTGGGATAATAATACAAAAACTCCAGAATAACCAAAAACACCACGCTAATAACCAATGGTTTAAATCGAAGCCAACTCATACTACTCCAAAATAAAATTGTCCCCTAAAATAATCTCACAATCATACTTCAAATCTGATTCCAAATTTTCTTTACTTTCAACCAAATTCCATTTTTCTTTCAACTCTCCAATTTTCTTTTTCAATTCTTTGTTGTCCTGACATTTGATCACAGATTCATCAATTTTTTCTTCCGCATTATCTACCTCCAACACCTCAACGCCACCCTGATTCTTTAGTTCTTCGGCAAAACTTCCAGCCAATCCAACTCGATTGGTCGCATTATAAATATTAACCACCATGCTGGTTGGTTCCGGCGCCTCCGAACTATTTATAGTTTTTTCTACAAACTCCTGTATCTCTGAAAAATCCCCCGCAACCGGTTGTAAAACATATAAACCATCGATATTACCATCACCCAAAAAACCTTCCGGCGAATTATCAAAGTTGTGATTGGCAATCTTCAAGTTACTATCCCAATCTTTGGCAATTTTAGCCACTCTTTCCCATTCCCAAATTTTTAAATCAGTTTCCAAATGTTCAGACAATATATCTATTACCTGAACTAATACCTTTGCTCCCCCGATCACACCCTTTTTTAAAAAAGCATCTTTAATCGCCACCAATGCTTTTTGTTGACGTTTGGAACGATCAAAATCGCTGGTTGTTTGGCGACTACGGACAAATTTCAAAGCCGTATTTCCATCCAAATGTTGTTTTCCGGCTGCCAAAGAAAACGGCTCATAACCACCATAACCGTCAGGATACAAAAAATCATATATATCCTCATCAACCGTCACATCGATCCCACCCAAAGCGTCAACAGTTTTAATAAAACCATCAAAATCAATTTTTACATAATAATCAACACTCTGGCCAACAACCGATTCTACCGTATCTTTCAAGACATCAATCCCACCTCCGGCCAATTGATAATTTTTTCCCATTGAATAAGCCGAATTGATTTTGTTGTACCCAAAACCGGGAATTTCTACATACAAATCCCTAGGGATAGAAAACATATCAATTTTCTTTTCGTTTACATTAACCGAAACAAACAAAATACTATCGGTCAAATCCGGACCATCATGATCGCCACCAGGAACCCCCACCATTAAAACATTGATCCTGCCTTCTCTTTCCCCTCGCAACTTTCTGGTATTGATACCAATGCTGTCGGTAATATTTGTCCAAAAACTATCACCAGAATTATTGTCCGCCGAACCAGCCTTCCCTGAAAAAAACAACCTGTAACCAATCAAAGCAATATACAAAATAACAACTCCCAAAACTACTGCCATTGGAATATGCCAATATCTAAGAATATTTTTCATTAATAAAAAAAAAAATTAATATAAATGCTACGTTTGATTGTAACAAAATTTCTGACTTTTTTTAATCTCTTTTGAAAACCAAATCCCAATCGATATTATGTAAAATCCTGTTATTCCTGCCTCAATTTATTATAATTATATATGAACTATTCGACTTATATTTCAATAAACAAATTATGCAAAATAACCAAAAAAACAACTTAAAAAATATTGCCGAATTTATCTGGGAAATGGTCCAGACCGCACTGACCGTAATCATCGTCGTCTATTTAGTCAAAACATTTCTCTTCCAACTTTTCATCGTTGATGGCCAAAGTATGGAACCAACTCTCCATGACAAAGAAATGTTACTGGTTGACAAACTAAGCTACCATTTCCGTTCCCCGCATCGAGGCGAAATAATAATTTTCCAAAAACCAGGTGAACCAAGTGTAAATTTCATCAAACGCGTCATCGGACTACCTGGAGAAACCGTAGTCATTAAAAACGGAAAGGTTTATATCAAAAATAGCACCAGCGCCAATCTCGAGTCTATTGAAGAAACATATCTCTCACCTGACACCCCCACCAATGGAGAAGAAGAAGTACTTGTTAAAGACAATGAAGTTTTCGTCATGGGCGACAATCGTACCAATTCTCAAGACTCTCGTGTAATCGGATCCATTCCCTACAAATCTATCCTCGGCCGCGCACTATTTACCTATTGGCCGATTAAAGACGCAACTTGGTTGATTACACCCAAATACAACCTGTCACTTATTTTCCCAGAATCTTATTTGCAACGAAATCCCATACAATCCAAAAGCTTCTCTGATATAGTTTTTTAACATTTTTTCCTCTTCGTATCTCACCAAACCAATCTTTTTTACTCCCACCGCAAATCTCGGTGGGCTTGTTTTTGTTTGTTTAATATCTGTCAAACCAATTACTTTCATTCTCGTGTCTGCCGCTTTGATGTCCAAAACCAAGTTACTCAATACCTCTTCATCCAACCAACAAGTATAATTTCTATTAACTTCCAACACCTTCTCCAACAAAATATTTAAATTCATCCTTTTTTTCGCAGAACCAAACACCAATGGAATCCACCACATCCACCCCAATTTTCGACGCAATTTATCCAAAAATCTATCCCTTTGTTTTTCACTGTCTTCAACCAAATCCCATTTATTGACAAATAAAACAATTCCTTTGTTCATCTCACTAGCCATCGACAAGATTACCATATCCTGATGAGTCAAACCCTCAACCGCTTCAATTACAACCGTTACAATATCGGCCATCTCCATCGCCTTGACCGCCCTAATAACACTATACTTTTCAATCTCAAATTTACTCGCCTTGCCTTTTGCTCTCAATCCTGCGGTATCCATCAATAAAATTTTACCCTTACCATATTCAATCACTACCTCTCCCACATCCCTGGTAGTCCCAGCTTTATTACTCACCGCCATCCTCTCGAAACCACACAAATTATTTGTCAAAGTTGATTTTCCCACATTCGGCCGACCAACAATACACATCTTGGTCGAAAAATTTTTTTCATCCAATTTTACAAAGCTCTTTTTTTGTGAACAAGTCACCAAATAGTCCAACAAATCCCCAATTCCCAAACCATTTTTAGCAGATACGAAATATTTTTCCGACAAAGACACTTTTCTCCCTGGCAAAGCTACTTCCTTTTTTTTGAGAGAATCGATTTTATTAACTACCAATACTACTTTTTTTGACATTTTTTTAATCCGATGCCAAACCGCCAAATCTTCTTCCCCAATTCCCTGCTGACCATCAACCACCCACAACAAAACATCCGCCTCCTCCAACACCTCGTCTATCTGAGTCTCAATAGATTTTTTCAATTCCTCATCGCCCAATCTTTTCAATAAACCAGCCGTATCCATCAACCAAAACGAATGTGCTTGCCAAGTCACCTCCGAAATCACTCGATCCCTAGTCGTACCAGGCTCCTCGCAAACTACCGCCTTTCCTTCACCAGTCAGACGATTAAATAAAGACGACTTTCCTACGTTGGTTTTGCCAACTAAAACCACCATCAAACCCTCATAATGTTGCTTTATTTTATTCATATCAATTTATTACTTTTGCTAACATAATTTTTCTTTATCCACCTATCATCCCCCAAAAAAAACTTTCCCCCTGGTTTTAATAAGGTGAAAACATAATACAACTTCTGGTACATCCTTGGCAAAAAATATTTACCAAAATAGTCGTCCTGCCATTCATAAGCTCTCGCCGCCAACACAAACTTATTGGGATAATCAAAAGGCAAACGATCCAAATATATGGAATCAAATTTCTTTTCCAAAACACCCAACTCCGTCAAATTTGCATAAGAAGACAAAACCAATCCCCGAAAATTTTCCTGACATAAATCATAATACCAAGCTCCTCTCTTTGTTCCCAATTCAAATATTTTTCTTTCATTTTTCTCTTCTCGCAAACCTTCCAAAGCAACAGTCATATCCGCCTTGGAATTGAAAACGATCAACCAACTACTTGGATTTTCCCAATCGATATTCTGTTTATACTTTACCCAAGTAGTATTTTTTATTTCCGTCTTAATTTCCGGTCTAATATTTTTCGAAATATTTACTTTCTGATATCCCGTTAAGCGCCAAAAATAATTATTTTCCGAAGCAGGATATAAATTTACCAAATCTATCGTCGAATAATCCTTGGACAAATTCTGTAACCACATATCAAATTTTTTTCTTCTCAATTCCAGACGCCAATATCCACTTTCATATTCAACTATTGAAGTCAACCAAGTATCTGTCATAAAAATATTATCAAATATTTTTCGTAAATCTCCACCCAAATTTTCTTTTTCCAATTCCTCAAAAACATCCGGGAAATTAGTAAAAATACTCACCCACTGTTTTGACAAATTCTGAAAAGAAATTCCAGTCACCAACGCTGCAGTCACATCAAGCCTAATTTTATTTTCTTCTTTTTGTCCATGCGATCGAACAAATAACCACAACCACCTCCATAGTAATTCAACCTTCTCCATCCACTCATCTATCGATCGAACTTTTTTCTTCTGTAATCTCATTTTATCTATCAAATCAGATATTTGCCTACTATCAGTCAACCAACTGTCCCGATCATAGACTAAACCAGTCAAATCAGTTAAACCATCCTCCAACAAAGGATCTTCTGAATAAATAGAAATATTTTTTTTACCCAGCACCTTTGCTTGTTCTACTATTGTTGCCGGCAAAATAACACCACAATCTGTCCGTAAAATATTTCTAATTTTTCTATCAAAATAACAATCATGATCATTTTCGGTCTCACGACAACCAAGTCCAAACGCCAAATCCCTCTCCTCATTAAACCACATTATGTCTTCCAAATATCCGTCCCAATATCCCCGATCGATTTTCAATAGTATCTTGATTACCACTCTAGCTTCACTGACAGAAAAAGAACTTTGTTTATACAAACCCTGCCAAAATTTTTTACATAAAAATTTGTTTCTTCGATCAAATCTAGCCAAATCGTAATTTCGACAATCTAACGTCCGAATAAAATGATGCCACAAATTAGAACCAACAACTATCGCTCCTGATTTTTGATTTGTCTTTAATAATTCCGAAAAATTCATCGGTAAATAATTTATACCTAAACCCATCTTTCTGTTCGATCCTTCCCTAACCTTTGTTTTTGAAAATATTTCCTCTCGATTCTTATTTGTTTTAACTTCCAGTCCTTCGTTCCTCCTTCGCCTTCTTTCCAAATCATACAATATTCCCTCCGGTAAATTATTACCAGCAGCAATCTCATCCAACAAATTTAACACTTTATCCGATATTTTTTCTAGCTCAGTTTGCCAATATACATACAAATCAACCACCGCTTCCGCATCATCCAATGCCCGATGAGCCTGATATTCTTTGCCAATAATCTTCAACAAATATTCCAAAGAATAGGATCTGGCATTGCTTATCAATATTGTAGCCAAATACCAACTGTCCAATTTTTTTCGATCAAACCAATTTATTCCAAAACTCGATAAAAAACTTAAATCAAAATTTATATTATGACCTATCAAAATATCATCGTCTTTGACAAATTGAAGAATTTCTCTTTTTACTTTTTCCCAATATGGTGCTTGCAATAATTCTTTTGCGGAAATACCCGTCAATGAGGCTATCGAATCCAAAAATTTTCCATCAAAATATATCAATGAATTAAAACGATCCAATATTTTCCCCTGCCAATCAAAACGAACCAAACCAACCTCGATTATTGAATCCTTTCTTGAATCCAATCCAGTAGTTTCCAAATCTAAAGAAACAAAATTTATTTTCGTAAGACTCATACAACAATAACCCGCTTTACAACTTATTAATCGGGTAAATAATAACGTACAACAACTTTTAAAAACTACTACTCCAATTCGGATAAACGTCGTACTCTCGATTCAGATTTCCAAAACTCCAAGCTATCTCCCTCTTCAACTTTGATATCCCCTGCCAATCCTAAACCACATTCATTTTTTTCTGCAACTTTATCAACCGATTCTGTTCCTTTTTTCAAACCATCAATTTTACCCTCACCGATCCTTTTCCCATCTCGAAAAACAATGACCTCCAAACCTTTCTCCGCTAAACCACTAGTTATCCCAACCCCAATCACCCTAAACTTTTTTCCATGTGTAAAAACTCGCAACACCTTTCCCTTGCCAACTTTTACTTTAACAATTTCCGGTTTCAACAAACCCTCCAATGCAGCTGTCACGTCATCAAGCAAACGATAAATTACATCATAAGAAGAAATCTTTATCCCCATTTTCTTGGCCAATTTCAAAGCACTAGGTTCAATATTGGCTCTAAAAGACAAAATCAAAGCATTGGAACTAGCCGCCATCATTATATCAGATTCGTTTACCAAACCCGCTGCTTCATGAAGAATCTCTACTTTTACTTCGTCGTTATGTAAATTTTGCAAAGAACTCCTGATTGCCTCCAAAGAACCCTGAACATCTGTTTTTAGAATTACCGGCAAAACATTTATTTTTCCTTCTCTTACTGCCTGAGACAACTCGGCCATACCAACCGTCTTGGGAGTAAATCCCTTTGTCATCATACTTTTACGACGGCTGAGAACAATATTCTTCGCTTCTTTCAAATTGTTTACTACATACAAAGTATCTCCAAACTCTGGCACATCGTGCAAACCAGCGATCCTCACCGGATCAGCCGGATATGCTTTGGAAATCCTTTCCCCATATTGATCAACCATGGCTCGCACCACACCGTCAACCGTACCGACGATTATACTATCTCTAACATGCAAACAACCTTGAGTAACCATTACTGTTGCCACTGGACCAACCCTTTTACTCAGATGAGCTTCAATCACCAACGCTTGGGCCGGACCTTCGCGATAAGCTTTCAAATCTTCCACATCAGCGACTAGCAAAATCATCTCCAATAATTCATCAATTCCTTCGCCACTCTTGGCCGAAGTCAAAACCATAATCGTATTTCCACCCCATTCTTCCGGCAAAAGATTAAAATCAGCTAATTCTCTTTTTACCTTATCAATATTGGCTTCCGGTTTATCAATTTTATTGATGGCCACAATTATTGGTACACCCGCAGCCCGGGCATGATTGATAGCCTCAATTGTCTGTGGTTTTACCCCATCATCAGCCGCCACTACCAAAACCGCAATATCAGTCAATTTCGCCCCATGTGCTCTCATGGCCGAAAAGGCTTTATGACCTGGAGTATCCAAAAAAGTAATAATTCTACCATTTTTCTTAACCTGATAAGCTCCCATGTGTTGAGTAATCCCCCCGGATTCCTTGGCTACTACATCTGCCTTGCGAATACGATCCAAAATCGAAGTCTTACCATGATCAACATGGCCCATTACAGTAATAATCGGAGGTCTTGTCTGAAAATATTTTTTATCATATCTATTTTCGTCAACCAAACAACTTTCCAAATCATTATCTATGTTTTGGCATAAAGTCACTTCAAAACCAAGATCTTCACCAATTATAGTAGCAGTATCAAAATCTATATGTTCATTTATATTCGCCAAAATACCGTTTTTCATCAGCTCTTTTATCACATCCGACACACCGATATTCATCCGCGCCGCAAATTCACCCACCGTTACCAATGGCGGTATCTCAACTTGAGGTTTTTTTGGCAAATCCGGCTCATTTTCAGACTCAATATTTTTTGTTTCCAATTCATCAATAACTTCATTTTGTATCTCTTCCTCAAAACCAGTTTTATTTTCCTCGTTTGAGACTTCTTGAACAACCTCTGTTGTGTCCTTTTTCACCTTCTTTTTCAATAACACATCCTCTTTACTAACATCCTTTTCTGTTTCATCTTTTTTTATCCGTCGCTCAATCTCCACGGCTAATTCATCACGAAAAACATTGGCCCGTTCACTTACTCCCAAATGCATATCTTTGACCCGACTTCGCAAAGCCTTAATTTCCAAACCCAATTTTTTCGCTAGATCCGAAATCTTGACACTCATATTTTCCTTAAAAAATTATTTTGTCTCAACGGGAACTCCATGAACACTCCTTTGCCTTTCTACCTCTTTGTCCAAATCACTAAAGGCAGTCACGGATGCCAACTTGTCACCTTTCTTCATCCGCATCACGATCACCCCTTGGGTAGCCCTACCCATCAATCTAATACTAGATAAAGGTGTTCTAATAACCTGACCATGGATAGAAACCGCAACCAAATCAATATCTAAATCTTTATCCATTACCTCCGCCTTCACAATTTCTCCATTTTTCTTGGTAACTTTTGCTGTTTTAATCCCCAGACCCCCTCTATTTTGTACTTTGTAACCACTCAGATACGTCCTTTTTCCATACCCATTTTCTGTCATTACCAAAATAAATCCACCTTTGCCTGGAACCACCAAATTCATCGACACCACTTCGTCACCGGTTCTCAATTTTATTCCTCTCACCCCTGCCGCGGTCCTGCCCATTCCCCGCACATCACTTTCGTTGAACCTGATTGCTTGTCCTTTTTTTGTCACCATCATTACCTGATCTGTCCCTTCAGTCACTTTAACCCACCGCAACTCATCTTTATCTCGAAGTTTGATCGCAATCAAACCACTTTTGCGTACCTTTTTAAAATACCTCAATTCTGTTTTTTTGATCGTTCCCGACTTGGTTGCCATCATAAGATACTTACCTCTTCGATAATCAGCAATTGTAACCAAGCCCGACACCCGTTCATCTGCAGCTAAGTTTAAAATATTCACTATCGCCGTTCCCTTCGCTTGCCTGGAAGCCAAAGGTATTTCATAAACCTTCCCCTTAAACACCCGACCGGCAGTAGTGAAATACAAAATATCATCATGATTGTAGGTTACACGAAAATCATCCAAAATATCTTCTTCTTTCAAAGCACCACCAGTAACCCCCTTCCCCCCTCGATTCTGAACTTTATACGTATTACTCGGAAGACGTTTTATATAACCACCCTTTGTCAAAGAGACCAACACCTGCTCATTTGGTATCAAAGCCTCATTTTCCAATTTACCCAGAGGATTTTTATATACCTTTGTCAAACGCGGATCGCCAAACTGTTCTTTTACTTCGGTCAACTCCTTTTTTACCACTGCCATAATCTTTTTTTCTGATGCCAACAACTCTTTTAATTTTTTTATCAACTTCAATACTTCTTCCAACTCATCCAAAATCTTCTGCCTCTCCAAACCAGCCAAAGTTTGCAACCTCATTTCCAAAATAGCATCTGCCTGTTTTTCCGTTAACTCAAATTTTTTAATCAAATTTACCTTAGCATCCTCTTTGGTTTTAGAGGCCCTAATTGTTTTGATAACTTCATCAATATGATCCAAAGCTTTCTTCAAACCTTCCAATATATGCGCTCGATCCTCAGCCTTGGCCAACTCAAATTTTGTTCTTCTGATAACCACAGTCCGTCTATGTTCAATAAAATAACCCAAAACCATTGGGAGTGTTAAAACCTTGGGCTGTATTTCATCCACCAAAGCCAAAATATTTGCCGCAAAAGATGTTTGCATTGGTGTCATCTTGTACAACTGATTCAGTATTTTATTGGCATAAGCTTCCTTTTTTAAATCAACCACTACTCTTACTCCATCCTTATCTGATTCATCGCGCAAATCTGCAATCCCAACAATCTTTTTTTCTTTAACCAAATCCGCAATTTTTTCCACCAAAGCAGCTTTATTTACAGTATAAGGAATTTCCTTAATAATTATTTGCTTTTTTCCCTTATCATTATCAACGATCTCGGCAATAGCTCTGATAACGACTTTGCCTCGACCAGTTGCATAAATATTTTTGATATCTTCATAACCAAATATTGCCCCTCCGGTCGGAAAATCAGGACCTTTGACAAATTCCATCAACTCATCAATCGTTGCTTCGGGATTATCAATCAAATATATGGTTGCATCAACTATTTCCGCCAAATTGTGCGGCGGAATATTTGTCGCCATACCCACAGCTATACCACTCGAGCCATTCAATAATAAATTTGGCAACCTTGAAGGTAAAACCTTGGGCTCCTGCCGACTTCCATCATAATTGTCTCGCCAATCAATCGTATCCTTATCAATATCATTGAGTAACATATCGGCCATTTTTTGCATCTTGGCTTCGGTGTACCTTTGCGCCGCCGGACTATCACCATCCATCGAACCAAAATTTCCCTGTCCAAACACCAATGGATAACGCAATGACCAAGGTTGTGCCATTCTAACCAAACTATCGTAAATAGCCATATCTCCATGAGGATGATATTTTCCCATAACATCACCGACAATCGCCGCACACTTTTTAAACTTAGCTGTATGTTTAAGTCCCATCTCATTCATGGCGTAAAGAATTCGTCGATGGACAGGTTTTAAACCATCTCTCACATCGGGCAATGCGCGCGACACTATCACGCTCATCGCATAATTAAGATACGAAGTCTCCATTTCGTTAACCAGATTCACTTCTCGCAAATACCCAACTTCCGCTTTTAGATCCAACTTCTCCATACTATCTTGTTTTCTTTCTTTCTTTGACATATTTAAAAATATCTTAATCAACTAATTTATACATCAAGATTCATTACATCTTTGGCATGCGTTTGAATAAAATGTTTTCTCGGCGCCACCTCATCTCCCATCAATACTCTGAAAACCCGATCCGCTTCCTGAGCGTCTTCAACCTTTACTATCTTCATTACTCTATTCTTTGGATCCATAGTTGTTTCCCACAATTGTTCGGGATTCATTTCACCAAGACCTTTGTACCTCTGCACACCAATACCCTTCAACTCACTCCCGTCCAAACTATTTTTTCCAGATAACTCTTTTACCAACTCATCTTTTTCACTATCGGTATGGACATAATATTTTTCTTTTCCTTTTTGCACCTTATACAAAGGCGGCTGAGCAATATACACATAACCTCCTTCAATCAAAGGTTTCATGTGTCGATAAAACATTGTCAAAATTAAAGTTGTTATATGAGAACCATCAACATCCGCATCAGACATGATAATAATTCGGTGATATTTCAACCGACTTACATCAAAACTATCACCAATACCACAACCCAAGGCAATTATTAAATCCTTTAATTTATCATTGGCAATTACTTTATCCAAACGATGTTTTTCACTATTCACCGGCTTTCCTGACAAAGGAATAATAGCTTGAAAACGTCTATCTCTACCCTGCTTTGCAGAACCACCAGCCGAATCTCCCTCCACCACATATATTTCCGATTCTTCAGGATTGCGACTCGAACAATCCGCCAACTTTCCTGGTAATGACATCCCTTCCAAGGCCCCCTTGCGAATCACCGTATCTCGTGCAGCTCGCGCGGCCATACGAGCGCGCGCGGCCAAACTAGCCTTACCAATTATTTCTTTTGCGTCTTTGGGATGTTCTTCCAAAAACATATTCAATGCTTCACCTACCACTGCCTCCACAATCGTTCTCGCCTCTGGATTACCCAACTTGCCCTTCGTTTGACCTTCAAATTGAGGATCTTGCAACTTGACGCTCACTACCGCTGTCAATCCTTCATGAACATCATCGCTAGTTAATTTTTCATCTTTATCCTTAAACAAACCGCTCTTCTTGGCATAATTGTTTATCACTCTAGTCAAAGCGGAACGGAAACCGGTCATATGCGTTCCACCTTCCGTCGTATGAATATTGTTGGCAAATGATAAAATATTCTCCGAAAACTCTTCTGAATATTGCAAAGCCACCTCTACCAACATCCCTTCTGCTTCACGATCAACATAAAAAATACTTTCATTGACCGTATTGCGACCACGGTTGAGAAAACTGACAAAAGACTTGATTCCCCCCTCAAAATAAAACGTTTGATCCTGTGCCACAATTTCCTTCTCCCCCTCAACTTCGCTCAAAGGCTTATTTTTTGTTCTTTCATCAACTATTCTAATCTTTACACCTTTATTGAGATAAGCATATTGTCGACAACGATTCACAATCACTTTCAAGTCAAACACAACTTTTTCAAAAATTTCTTTATCTGGTCGAAAAATTATCTTTGTGCCATTACGTTTATCTACTTTTTCGCTCTCCAATTTTACTTTTGATTTAGGATTACCACATTCGTATTCCTGAACATATAATTTCCCCTCACGCACCACTTCCGCTCTTAACCATTCACTTAAAGCATTTACCACACTAACCCCCACCCCATGCAACCCACCGGAAACTTTGTATCCGCCTCCTCCAAACTTGCCACCAGCATGCAATACAGTTAAAACGGTTTCCAAAGTAGATTTCTTTGTCTGAGCATGTATTTCCACTGGAATACCTCGGCCATTGTCCTCAACCGACAAACTACCATCATCCCGCAAAACAATCTCAACATAATTACACACCCCAGCCATCGCTTCATCAATTGAATTGTCCACCACTTCCCAAATCAAATGGTGCAAACCAGTTTTTCCCGTACCACCGATATACATACCGGGTCTTTTTCTAACTGGAGCTAAACCTTCCAAAACTTGGATCTGCTCCGCTCCATATTGACTATTGGTATTCTTCTTATCCATAAAAATCTATCAAAAATAAAAAATAATATCCCTAAACATAAATTAAGGTCATAAGACCATTCTACCGAAAAAAAATACTAAAAACAACTTAATTACCTGGAAAAATCATTGCTTTGAAAGATCAAAACTAATCACCAAATCTTTCTTCATCGTATCTCGCCAAAAATAATCTCCAGCATTATTTGCAATATTTAAATTTGATCCCAAAACCTTATTTTGTTTTCCGGGAACAAATTTAAACATATAATCAATCTCCTTTCTTCCTGACTGTTTTTGATAATATAAACTATATTTCTCTCCCGCTTTAAATGGCAATTTATATTGATATCGCGCCACACTGGCCGACCAAGGATCCGTCACTATCCAATTGGAAAAAACAGTCTTCCCATTTTCCACTGTAACTTTTGTATTACCCAAACCTGCTTCTCCAGATTTTTGATCATAACTTATTACATCACCTTCACCGATAATCATTCCTTCCGGATTAACAAAACCATCAACCGCCAACAACTCACTTCCCTCCGGCACATAAACTCTCAAATAATCATAGTTGGAATAATTAGGCCAAGACCAATCTTCGGTATTTTTCCTGGTAATCTCCAAATCAACAACAATATTTCCTTCAGAATCAATACTAACAGTATGTTTTATAGCCTCCCGAATAAATAAATCACTTTTTCGTCCACCGATATTGGCATGAATCAAATTCAAATAATCTTGATTGGAAGAAATTGTTTTCATCTCCCCCGCCCATCCTATATCCGTAATCAACTTTTCAATTTCCGGATTAAAAGAATAAACCAAAATATGTTTTTCACTCAATAGATCCAACATTGTTTGCCAGAAACCTTCCTTCTTCTCAACCGGCAAATTAGCTAAACGATCCATCAAAACCGGCAACAAATCTCCCAAAATTTTCTTTGGTTTGTTTTCTACTCGGTCATAATCCAATTCCACTTTTTTTTGTATTTCCTGAGTAAAATTTTGTTCATCCAAGGTTGTACCATAACTAGGCATCTCCACCGGACCTGTCAAAGCTAAAAATCTGGAAACAACCTCCGGCGTAAAAGCAATTACCCCATCAACCGTAAAACCTCCTTCTTTTTCATACATTATTACTGCATTTTTAGCAGTACTCGGAAAATCTGGATCCCAATTGCTATCCCTCATCTCCCAATATTTTGTCATCATCGAAATCGGATAAGGCGGATCAATCTTTTCCAACATTTGGCCATCTGGATTATAAATATCGTCAAAACCCAACTCAGTCATCTTGCCTCCTCGAAACTCAGCCAGACCATAACTTCCAATAAATCCGCCCGTAGGTCGTATCTCATTATAATTTTGAAATAACAACAAATAATTTACTGGTACATCCCGACCAAGTAAAGTATCCAAATCACCAAAAAAACTATTAACACCAGACAACAAACTCAGATATCTCGGAGAATCTTTTTTGATCAGATCAAACCACTTTTTATATTCATCCGGCACTCGATTCTCGTCAATTTGTCGAAACAAAGTAATACCATTTTCCAATTCCAGTATTGATTTGGCAAAATAGTCTCCCGCTTTATCCACTACCGGTAAAATATTCTCCGAACCCTCCTTGTTGGTCAAAATCCCCACAACCAACCCAGAAAAATCTCCATCGGCATATACAGTAATCTCCTGCAATCCCAAAGCCAACAACTTCGCGCCTCGACTCATCGCGATCAAACCATCAACCGCTCTAGTAACGTTTTCATATTCATCTTTCGGCAAACTCTTTGACATAAAATTACTATCCTGTCCAGCCCGGTTCAGCTCTCGTTTTATCTTCAAAAACTCATTATTGGCCACGGCAAAATCTTCAACCGCTTGAGAAAAATTTTCTTTTTTCATCTCTTCAACTCCCATCTTCATCCGATCTGCACCATTTTCCGCCGCCGACACCACTCTATTTTTAACTCCCCACAGATTGTAAGTAGTCAGCGAAACAAAACCAATCAATAAAACTGTCACAATCAAATACGAATAATTTTTAACAAAAAAACTGCGCATCTCAAAAAAATCCCATTGTGTGCGAGTCAATTTCTTTTTTGAAACATTTCTTTTCCAAATAAATAAAGATTTGAGCCATCCCACTCCATCTGACCACAATATATTTATTTTTTTTTGCAACAAAACCGGCCATTCAAAATTATTTTTTTGAACAGCCCGTTTTTGCCTGACAATATTTATGCCATCAATATTTTTCTTTTGCTTACCCATCCTCTTGATCAATTTTATAATCCAATTATATCATCAACGATCCAATATTTCTCGAAAAAAATACGCTGACTTCTCCCAATCATATCTTTGAAAAAAATCACTTAAATCATTATTCTGTCCCTCCAAATCAGAATCTAATATCTGAGAAATATTGACCGCTAAAGTTTTATAATCCAACGGATCAAGTAACATGCATTTATCATCCAATACTTCTCCCAATGACCCACAAAAAGAAGAAAGCGATGGAATACCCATTGCTATCGCCTCCAAAGGAGGAAAACCAAAACCTTCGTAATAAGAAGGATAAACCACCACAGCCGATTCCGACAATATTCTATTCCGATCTTCATCGTTCAAGTACCCACACATAATTACTCTGTTTTGTATATTTCTTTCTCGCAAATATTCTTTAATATTCCACGTCAAACAATTTGAACCAATTAATACCAATTTTAAAGGATGATCTGTCAATCGAAGAGAATAATATTCATATGCTTTAAGCAAAGTCAAAATATTTTTTCTCTCTTCCAATGTTCCTAAAAATATAATATATTTACTTTTTTTTCCTTTCTTTGGACCGCAAAATTTTTCACGTTCTATTCCCGGATAAATAGTAAACACTTTTTCCCTTTCAATATGATATCTTTCCAGTAAATCCTGACGTGTATTTTCCGACACACAAACCACTTTTTGCGCTGCCAATAAATTTTTTTTAATATTCATGTACCAATGCCACAATCTTCTTTTATTCGAATAACAATCAGGCATAATATCGAAAGACAGATCATGGACTGTCACAATTTTCTTTATCCGTCTGCTTACTGGAAAAAAACGAATATTTGGAAACCAAACCCAATCAAAATCGCCCAAAATCTTATCCACCACCGGATATCTTAACATTCTAAACGAAGCTGAAACCAAAAGATTTGACCACCTAAAATGCTTCCACTGCCATTTATTTGCCAATTCCGATTCTGGGCTTCTGGTTCTGGAATATGAAAAAAGAATGTACTCATCCTTTGGGTACATTCTTTGCAAATTATCCAACATATTGTAAGTGTATCCTTCAACACCCGCTTTCGTCTCTTCAAGTAATCCCCTGGCATCAACCAATATCCTCAAACTACCTCCTTCTTATTTTTCTTTAGAAATCGCCGACATAAGATAAGCCAAAAAGATCCCCACGCAAATTGCCCCCATAATACCCACCCCAAATTGCAATCGATAATCAATCACATAAGGCAAAACTAAAACATTTGATCTATTCAATGTAAATAATGGCTTACCATCTTTATCAACCAACATCCCCTCAATTCTCGATTTCATAACTTCATTTGTTGCGTTCAACAAATCCTCAGTTTCTTGTCCGGAACCGGTTTTCACTCCCACCGCCACACTCTGAGATATAACCTTTTCTACATCAAATCTGCCCCTCAATGCACTCATATTTTTGGGGTAAGCAATTTTTGCCTTTTCATAAATCTCCGCTACCATCTCTGGACTCTTAAGCCAACTTTCCAAAGTATCCGCAAAGGTTTGGTTAGCCATTACCGCATAATATCCATCATATTTATAACCGGAATCGTCAGACACGGGCATAGTCTGTTTGACAATCAAAGTCATAGTCCCCTCATACTCAGCACTTTGTGATTTATCAATTATCACCAAAGCCGCTACAACAATAACCACGCTCAACAACACTAACCACCAATAATCAACCAACGGACGAATTGATTTTTTAAAATCCATTTTTGATCAAATTAATAATTAAAAACTAAAAACACACAATTTTTAATTGCCAACTATCAACTTTGACTTCTCTTTTTTTAGTACTTTAGCTACAAATTCTTTGATATTTTTTACAAACACTTCGCGCCTAAACTTAGTCGCCCAAGCTGATATTTTTTTTTCGTCCCATCTTTTTCTTTCCAAAATTGCTATTGCTTTATTCAATGAATCCACATTCTGTTTTTCAAAAAACACACCTGACAAATCTTTCACCACTGTTTCCCTTGCTCCCCCCTTGCCAAAAGCGACTACCGGCTTACCGCACATCATTGCCTCCACCGGTACAATTCCGAAATCTTCCTCCGCAGGAAAAACCAACGCCTTACAATTTTCCAGCAAAACCTTTTTTTCATTATCATCTACCCGTCCCAATATTTCAATATTCCTTTTTCCCTCAGCTATTTTTTTCAACCGAGACAACAAGGGCCCCTCACCAGAAACCAATAATCTTCTTCCATTTTCAACAAACGCTTCCACAACCAGATCCGCTTTTTTATAAGGAACCAAACGACCTAAGCACAAATAATAATCATTTTGACTTTTTTCTCCCCTTTTTGCTTCAAATTCATCTTCCACCGGCGGATATATCACTTCTGATTCTCGACGATAATATTTTTCTATTCTTGTTTTTACATTGATAGAATTGGCCAAAAAATAATCCACTCTATCTGCCGCCATTCTATCAGAAATCCGCAAACTATTAACCAAAAATGGCATAATCAATTTTATCAAAGGATTAAATACCCCAAACTCCAAACGATGATTCAAATATTCATGATAATCACTCCAATAATACCTTACCGGCGTATGACAATAACAAATATGAATAGTATTCGGTTTAGTTATAATATTTTTTGCCTCCGCACTCGTCAAAGAAAAGACCAAATCATATTCCGAGAAATCAAAACCTTCAAATACCATCGGCCGAAATGGCGCCATCAATTGATGTTTATATTTTATTATCGGTAATCTATCCAACCAGGAAGTAATCAATTTTCTTTTTTTCAACCATTCAAAACGATTTCGATCGCAAACTGAAGTAAAAATCGGGGCTTCAGGAAAAATATCCGCCAACACCTCCGCCACTTTTTCAGCTCCACCCGGATTGGTCAACCAATCACAAACAATCGCCACCCTCAATTTGCTTAAATCTTTCACAATATTTATTGAAAATTATAAATTGAAAATTAAAAATTATCCTACGCTCCCTTCTTCGTCAACATCAACCAAATCGTCTTAAAAAATATTTGCAAATCCAAACCCAAAGACCAATGTTCAATATAATACGTATCCAACTTCACAATCTCGTCAAAAGTCAAATCATGACGTCCTGTCACCTGCCAGGGACCAGTAATTCCACTTTTAATCGCCAATCTCTTCAAATGATGAGATTCATATTGTTTGACTTCATCTGGTAATGGCGGCCTAGGACCAATCCAACTCATTTCCCCTCGCATCACATTTATGATTTGAGCCAATTCATCTAATCTTGTTTTACGTATAAAACTTCCTACTCTGGTTATCCGTGGATCATCCTCAACTTTAAACATCGGACCATCGGCTATATTTTTTTTCTTTAATTCTTCCCGATATTTTTCCGCCTCTTTCCCACCATACTCTTCACCAATACTATATTCCACTTTCATTGACCGAAATTTATACAAAGTAAACAATCTTCCCTTTCTTCCCACCCTGACAGATTTATAAAAAACTGGCCCGGGCGAATCCAACTTTACCGCCAACGCAATCAATAACAAAACTGGCCACAAAAAAATCAAAACCAACACAGAAAATATTATATCCAAAACTCTTTTAATAATTCTTCCCCAACCCTCCAAGGCGGTATCTTTCAAAGCAATCAACGGCATACCCGCTACCGCCTGAGTTTCCACATTGGCACTCACTACTTCCAATATGCTTGGCACAAAACGAAAAGTCAGATCATAATT
Organism: Patescibacteria group bacterium; assembly: GCA_049322675.1. Taxonomy (GTDB): domain Bacteria; phylum Patescibacteriota; class JAHJAL01; order JAHJAL01; family JAHJAL01; genus DAIRGB01. The sequence goes on from JBMORM010000023.1 coordinate 29,850, forward strand.
TTGACAAAAACTGATCAAATCTATCATTTCTTCATCTGTCTTTTTTGCCTCAGCCAGCCATATCTCATCTATATGATATCTTTTTCTAATTTTTTCTAACTTCTCTCTCCCTCCCAAAACCCGATATTTTCCCAATACTTTTTCTCCTTGTTGCTTTTTTTCATCCATCACTCCCACCAACTCCCAACCATCACTATTTTTTGCCAACACTTCAATCAATTCGCACGCCACAGTATTTGCTCCTACAATCAACACCCTTCGCACCCCAACTCCATATCGATACAAAAATTTTTGGCCAGCTCGCAAAACCAATCTACCCACCACCACCATCGCCGTCACAAACAACCAAGCATAGATGATTATCAAACGTGAAAAAAATTGATCTCGATTAAAAAAGATAATCAAGATCATCAAACTGATCGTAGCCGATACCGCCAAAACTACTTTCAACATTTCCGACACAAAACTACCCACCCCTCGAAAAGCATACAAACCCATCACCGCAAAAACCCCCAACCAAACAGGAACAAACAAAATAATATACCTCAAATATTCATTCAAAGGCAAAACCCATTTCACCGGCACAAAGTCAGAGGCATACAATCTAATCTCGTAAGCCAAAGCAAAACCGATCAATATCATGGCAATATCGATAAAAACCAAAGAAATATTAAAAAACACTTCCGATCTTTTCATAAAAATATATTTTTACAAATTATCCCAATTATAACAAAAAACCTAAAAAAAATTACGAACCCTGATTTACCATTACTTTCCCGTAATTTGTAACTCACAATTCGTAATTTTAGTGGAAAAATCTATAATCCGAGTTCTGTATGAGAATAAAATTCTCACGGCAATTATCTATCTTGGCTCGATATCGCTATCAAGCTCCAGCGAGGTTTATATCCTCTTGCATTTTGGCGGGGTTTACCAACACTTATTGTCACCAATAAGCAATTTGCTTAAAAGCAAACTTTTCACCTTTGATCTGGCGTGTGGTAAAAAAATAATTATAAGTTTTTCATTACTTTTGGAAATTGAAAATTTGAGAACAAATCATATTTCCAAAAAAACACCAAAAAAATAATACAATAATTATCTTTCAGCCACACGCCAAACTAGTATCGTCTCTGTGGCACTTTCCCTACCCGCCGTAGCCGCGAGGCGAAGGCGGACGATTGTTTCTCTCAATCACCATCACAAATCAAAAATTTGTTAAAAACGCTCGGACTTTCCTCTCAAATGATTCCAAAAATCAATTGAGCAATTACCCGATTTTTCCTCTCAAAGTATATAATCTGATAAATACAATGTAAAGACACAAAAAAACCAAACCACGCAAATTCAAATATACTTAACAAATTTTAGTTACCAATTGAGAAAAAATAATTATTTGTTAGCACAAAAACAACGAGAGGAAAAAATCACTTTCCCTCTCGTTCTAAAAAAAGCGGGCAACGGGAATCGAACCCGTATCTTTACCATGGCAAGGTAATATAATAGCCTTTATACTATGCCCGCTTAAAACCAACTATTTTACATTTTACCCGACAATAAATAATAATTCAAATTTCCAATTCTCAATTTCCATTAAATTTTCAATGACCAATTCCCAAAAATTATTCAATAAACGTTTGAAAATTGGAAATTGAGCATTTTTTGGAAATTGTCGGCAGCAGTTGATCCCCGTGAGGGGAAAAATTGGAAATTGGAAATTTTTCTCAACACTATCCCGCCGAACAATATTTCTTCAAACCACTTGTCCACATCAAAATCAATACCAATAAAAAAATAATGTTTACTCCCAACCAAATAAATATTTTTTCAAAATCAATCGTTTGGTCAAAAATATCATAAATCGGACTAACAATCATAAAGAACGGCCAAATAAACAATAAAACATATCTAATCACGGACGGATACATCCGTCGAGGATAACTTGTTACCACGTCAAACTCATGCATCATAAATCTTAAAACTGAAAATCGACTAACAAAAAGTTCGATTACTGAACTAATGATATACAAAATACAATACAAACCAAATGACTGGATCATTACCACCAAAATCATAATAATTTGATTCCAACTCAATTCAACTCGACCACCAACAAATAGCCAGACAATCAAAAATAAAGAAATAAATACACTCATAACCTCCACGGCAATTTCATATTCTTTCATATATAAAGCCACAAAACTATTTATTGGTTTGATTAAATCCAAATCCAACAATCCTTTTATAATTCCATCGGTAAATGACCAGGAATTATTCAATAAAAAGACATAAGCCAAACTAACGATAAAATTAAAAACGCCATAAACAAAATAAATCTGCCACATATTATATCCCGCAATAGTCTCCGACTGACTGGTTTTAAACAAAAACCACACCAAAAGAATTTGAGAAAGAAAAAAAATTATTCCCGCAAAACTTCCCGTCCAAAAATCCGCCGGATACATCATATCTCGCGCCAAACTCATCCTCCCCAACCGCCAAAATATCTTAAAATATTTCTTCATAAATTTCCAATTGCTCAAAGTATCGTGTCATCCTGGAACTGAAAGCCCTACTGGGCGCTTCAATATCCAGGATCCAGAAAAAATTTGTAACAAATAAATATAGTATATTATGGCATGGATCCTGGATATTGGAACGGATTACCTTCCAATTCCAGGATAACACTATATTTTTTACGGATTTGGAAAATGAAAATTATAAATTGAAAATTTATCTTATTATCACCCCGCCGAACAATATCTCCTAATCCCATCCCGCCACAATAAAAGAAAAATTAACGTCAAAGCAATAATTTCCAAAAACACATTCAACCAAAACCACCCATCTAAACCGCCATTAAATAATTCATAAATTGGCGAAACCATCAATAACACCGGAAATAACCACAAAAACATTTGTTGCATCCAAGCCGGATATATCTTTTTGGGAAAATGAGAAATATCCGAAAAATCCAGAATCATCTGTCTCATCATCAAAAACCTCTGCCAATAAAAATTCAACAAAGCACTTATCCAAATCAATAAAAACAACAAAAATATCGAGAATATTTCAATCAACGCAATCGAAAAAATATGATCCATAAACCATTCCCAACGTTGCGAATAATTGACCAACCCCAAAGTCAATAAAATATAGAAAAAAACCGCCACCATGTCTGCCAAATCAACTTCTTGAAAAAGTATTTGAAACAAACTATTTTTTGGTTTTATCAAATAGAAATCTAAAGTCCCTTCAATAATCCTTTCTGACAACTTTTTCGAATTGATATAAAAGAAACCAAAACAAATAAACCACAACACCTCAAGCAACCCAAAAACAAAATAAAATTCAAATTGACCAAAACCTGCTATTGTTTTATCCTCTGTCATCTGAAATAAAAGATATATCATACCAAGATGAGCCAAAAAATAAATAAATGACGTTGCATAACCCACTACCAAATCAATTTTATAACTAGCCGTCACCATCCACGACATCTTCGCCACTCGCCAAAATATTTTCCAATAACTACTCATTAATTTTCAATGATCTATTCTAAAAAATTCTCTCCAATATATCCTCAAAATATATTTGAAAATTGGAAACTGAAAATTGGAAATTTTTCCCCATCTACTATCCCGCCGACCCATATTTTTTCAACGAAAACCTCCACATCAATCCCAGCAATAGAAGAAAAATAATCATTACTCCAATCATCTCAAACAAAAAACCAAAATTCCACGAACCGTCTATCACCTGAAAAATCGGTGCATTTATCATTGCCATCGGCAATATATACAAAAAAATAAATTGCAAACTCCCGGGGAAAATTGATTTTGGAAAGGAACTCACATTTTCCAACGACTCAATAAAAAATATCCCGGCATCAAATCTATCCCAAAAAAAACTTAGTAAAGTAGCCAACCATCGCATCGCAAATGATAAAACGAAAGAAAAAACCAATATCAAAATAATATTTAACCACTGCCAAACATCAAAATTATAATCCCCGGCAATAATGATCCAAGGAATCCCAATTACCAAATATCCGATAATCGAAGCAAACACTCGAAAATTTATATCCTGAAAACTAATCAAAAACCAACTCGGAGCCGGTTTTATTAAAAAGTAATCCAAATCCCCCTTTAAAACTTGCTCTCGAACAGCATTCGAACTTTTCTGTACAAAAGCAAAAAACAGCGCCGCCCCAATTTGCCCGGTAAACAACAACAGATAAAAATCCCAATTATTATACCCTACAATTTCTTGATCTCCGATCGCCCCAAATAAATATTTGATCCAATAAATATTTATCAAAATATAAAAAAAAGCCGCGGGCGAGCTTATAAAAACATCTATCCGATACATCATATCCCGCATCACCGCCATCCGGATCACCCGCCATAATATTTTGAAATACTTCAACATAAATTTCCAATTCTCAATTTCCAATTTCCAAAAAATTTCCAAATATAATAGCACAGTGTCATCCTGGAACTGAAAACCCTAATGGGCGCTTCAATATCCAGGATCCAGAAAAAAATAGTATTAAATAATAAATTAAATTTTGTTATGAATCCTGGATATTGGAACGGATTACCTTCCAGTTCCAGGATGACACAGTTTTTTGATTCGAAATTGAAAATTTAGCACTCAGCCTCCAACCAATTCCATCCTCTTAAGCCCGCGTCGCCAAATCCAAATCAGTAATAAATATAGAACTACCAGCCAGCCGATCTGTACCCCAAATTGTACCAAAGCTTCAGAGTATGTTAATTTTCCCAAATACAACGTCGCCGGCAAATTGAACAATGACGCCAATGGCGAATATCCGATTACCGTTTTAACCAAACCGGGCATAAACTGCAGAGGAATCATTTTCCCGGCCAAAAACATCACGATAAAATTGAACGCCCAAATAATATTTCCCGTTTCCACCGTCCAAAAAGCAATACTGCCAAATATCGTGTACAACAACAAACTCATAAACATCGCAATAATTCCCATCCCGATTGTCATCAACGAATACCAAATACTCGGTGGCAACACAAAAATTTGCGTACCGTATATCAAAAATAAAACCGGCACAATAAAAAACACAAACGACAAAATACTTCTCGCCAAAGTCCGGGAAAAATACAAATACATTGAATTAATCGGCAACAACAAATAATTGGCAATCGTCCCCTTTTGCACTCCCTCTTTAATCTCCAAAAAAGTTTTAGCTTCCAACAAATGTCTAAAAACTTCCACAATTAAAAAATATGTTAGCAATTCATTGAAACTAAATCCCTGAATCGAAGTTCTCTGGGCATAAACCGCTTTCCACAAAAAAATCATGATAAAAAATCCCAGCGAGCGCATAACCAGCTCGGCAATAAAATTCTCCCTATATGCCAGATTCATCTGAATAAAATTACTGAACAATCGACGATATTTTTTCATAATTTTCTCAACTATTTCAAAATCTAAAAAAATAATTATTCTTCACAATTAATTATTTATTGTTCCCCTTTAAATATCCCAACAAAATATGTTTAAAAATTTAAAATTTAAAATTAAAAATTGTCTCTACCCCGCCGACGAATAACGTTTCAAACCATCCTGCCACATAAAACAATAAATAAAGACAAATACCAAAATAACCAAACAAATATCCAGAATACGCCAAAAATCCAAAGATCCTTCCATAACATCATAAATCGGATTGATAATACACATTAGCGGCATTAGATAAATCAACACCCACTGCATAATACCGGGATAAACTTTTCTAGGATATCTACCAACGTCACTAGTATTGGACAAAAACCAATGAGCAGTATAAAAATTTGGCCAATAAAAAAATACTAAACCAGCCATCCAATACAAACAAAATGTTAAAATCACCGAACCAAAACCAATCAATAATATCCCGCACCATTGCTCAATAGTAAAAATTATTTTTTCACTTAAGAAAATAAACAACAATCCTACCATAGAATACACAACCATGGCCGAAGCCTCCACCAAACCAAATTTCTGAAACGAAAGCAAAAATTCCGGAGCCACTGGTTTCAATAAATAATGATCCAAATCCCCAACCATGACCTTGTTTCGAAATGCAGATACATTTTCAAAAACAAAAATAAACGCGAACATCCAAACTATCTGACCTAAAATAAAAACCAAGGTCACCTGCCAAACAGAAAAACCACCTATTTTGACCACATCTCCCGCCTGAAAAATCATCACGATATAAAATAACTGCATAAAGGAATAAACAAAAGTTGTCGAGACTCCAAAAATCCAGTCCAGTTTATACATCAAACTTGTAATTAGCGACATCCGCACAATCCGCCATAATATTTTGAAATACCTCTTCATAAATTTCCAATTCTCAATTTCCAATTTCCAAAAAATTTCCAATAATCCAATTTCCAAAAAATATAAAGCATCACGTAACCCTTAGAACTAGGAAGAAAATCCGCTGTAACATCCAGAATTTATATCAATATTTTTTGTCTGGAAATTGGAAATTTTTTGGAAATTAATCCTTGGAAATTGGAAATTATATTTTATCTATTCTCCGCAAACATCTCTGCAATAATATCAGCCGCTTGCTTTTCTTTGACATCGATATCATCAATTTGAAATTTCTTGACCAATTTACCTAAAACCTCTGACACTTTATCCCGACCAACCGACAACAAAACTTTTTGGTTGGAAAACTCCAACAATTTTCCCAATCCCACAAAATCTCTTTTATAAACAGGTTTCTCAAAAAACACCTCAATCTGTTTTTCCTGAGCATATTTCTTCACCAAACCAGCATAACTATCATCATAAATTTTTTGGCCATTATTAATAATAATTACTCTTTTACATAATTCTTTAATGTCTTCCATATAATGACTGGTCAAAATAATCGTGGCTTTCTTTTTTTGATTGTAGTCCTTGATAAAACTCCGCACCGCTTTTTGACTCGTCACGTCTAAACCAATCGTCGGTTCATCCAAAAATATCACTTTCGGATCATGAAGCAAAGCCGCTATCAACTCACATTTCATGCGTTGTCCCAAAGACAACTTTCGCACCGGCACTTCCAAAAAACTTCCAACATCCAAGATTTCCGCCAAATAATCCAAGTTCTTGCGAAAAGTTTTTTCCGGAATTTCATAAATGTCTTGATTGAGCAAATACGTTTCCATCGCCGGCAAATCCCACCACAATTGCGACTTTTGCCCCATCACCATTGCAATCTGCGACTTAAACTCGTTTTGGTGATCCCAGGGATAATATCCCAAAACCTTGGCACTACCACTAGTCGGATACAATATCCCTGCCAACATTTTCAAAGTAGTGGTCTTCCCCGCCCCGTTCGGCCCCAAAAAACCAACCAATTCTCCCTTCTCAATTTCAAACGACACTTTATCCACCGCCCTAACTAAAGTTTTTTCACTCTTAAAAAGTCCTTTGACAGAGTTCCAAAATCCCTCCTTCTTTTTATTCAATTCAAAAACCTTGGTCAAATTTTTAACTTCAATGATCGACATAATTTCTATTTATTTTTTATAAAAAACTTTAGCAAAAAAATAACCTGGGTGAAATATTTTATATATTATTTTTCATTTTTTAACCTGTCTGAGATAAATAGTCTCTTCATTAAAGGTATTGCTCGAGTCTTAAAAAATGAAAAATAATAAATAAAAATTTCACCCAGCTACCACAATCAACTTTATATTATCACTTTTTAACTACAAAATTACATCTTGAAACTAATCAAATTTCCCGACTCGTATCTTTTCAGTCCCCATCTAAATAATCCCATCGCCACCAAAAAAGTAATCAAACCAAAACCAAATAACCACAATATTTTTTCCCAAGAAAACTGATTGATAACATCCACTGGCAAAGTCGCAATAAAAAACGCCGGCACCAAAGTAAACATCAACATTTTCAAAACACCATGAAACACTGACTGCGGATACAAAGTAAAACCCAACAACAAGTGATACCACTGTTCGGCCGCCTCTTCAAAATTACCCACGAAAAAAGCAATCGATTGGGTTAAAACTATAAAATTAAAAAATATCCAAGCTGTCACCCCACACAAAAAAATATACAAAATTATGCCCGAAAGACTCAAATCACCATACAACAAAAACAACATTACCCCAAAAAACAAATCCCCTACCGCCGGCACCGACATTTGACTCACAGCCACATACCACAAGATATCCACCGGAAATGCCATATAATAATCCAAATCACCCCGAGTAATAGTCCTGGCCAATTCAAAAACCCCTCGACACATTACCATGACAATTGCAAAATTAACCGTTGTAATCGACCACAACATTACCGTGTCTTGAAAAGTCCAGCCATTGATTTCGCCAAATCGCTGAAAAAATATCACCCACAAAACAATCATCAACAAATCATTGGCCATCATACCAATTACCTGCAAAATAAAACTCACCCGATATTCCATCGCCGTCATCAGATTGGTTTTTACCACTTCCCACGTCAAAATAAAATATTTTTTAACCACCATTAATTGCCACATTTTTTACTCCCCGACTATACATTATTGAAACAATCATTATAGAAAGAAAAATCCACACCAATTGAACCAACACAAATTTTTCCGCCAAATTCCAATCAAAATTTACCATTATTCTCGCCGGCGCATAATACAAATTGGCGAAAGGCAATATCTCAGCGATTTTCTGAATCTTCTCCGGAAACAAAGCAATCGGCAAAATCACCCCGCCCAATAAAAATCTTCCTTTGGAATACATCCACATAATCGTATTGGAATCTTCCCACCAAAAAGAGACTAAACCAATACTCATTGAAATTAAAAAATCCAAAGTATATCCCAAGATCAAAATCAACAAACCAAAAAATAATCCCGGCCAACTCCAATCAATAGCTCCCACCAAAAACCAAGCCGCAACAGTACCAATTAATAAGTTCGAGCCAACATTGGCTGTAACTCTCCCAAAATATCCGGCCAAATGATAAAAAATATACGAATAGGGTTTATTAACTTGATAAGCAAAAGAGCCGGATTTTATTTCTTCATCAATCAACTTGGAAATCATTGGTCTGGTTGAGGTCTCAAAACTTTGCACCAACATCAAACTCCAAATCACTTGTACTACCGTCAATCCTCCCACCACATCACTTCCAGCCACCGCAAATGTCACTCGATACAATTGCGTAAAAATCCAAATTCGTAATACCACCGTCAAACTTTTACCTAAAATATTGGCCAGATACACTCCGGAATTAACATAGGCCAAACGAGCAATCTCAAAATATTTGACCAATTTCCAATTAATATTTTTCAACATCATATTCAGACTCATAAATCCTCCTGCCGATAAATATCCGCAATAATTTCCTCCATCGGTCGATCATAAACATTCATATCGATAATATCGTAATTTTTAACCGCAAAACCCAGCAATTTATCAATCGCCTTTTCCTGCAAATCGATTTCTACTTTAACTCGATTTTCCTTTCTTTCAATTACCTTCCCGGCGGGATATTCAAATTTCTTGGCTTTTTGTTCAAATATCAATTCGACAATCTTCTTCGTTACATATCTTTCCTTCAATCTTCTTGTCTCGTCATCAAAAACAATTCGCCCATAATTGACAATAATAGTTCTCCTGGCCAAAGACTCAATATCGCCAACATCATGCGAAGTTAAAAAAATCGTTACTTTTTCTTTCTCATTCAAAAATTTAATTACTTCCCGGATTTTTTGTTTGGCAATCACATCCAAACCTATCGTCGGCTCATCCAAAAATAATATTTTCGGCTCATGCAAAAGCGAAGCGGCAATCTCACACCTCATCCTTTGTCCCAAAGACAATTTTCTAACCGGTATTTTGAGCAAATCGGCTATCTCAAACTGCTCCACCAAAAAATCCAATCTCGCCGTATATTTTTTTTGATCCAATTCATAAATTTTGGCATACAGATTATAAGTATCCAGTGATGGCAGATGATACCAAAGTTGCGACTTCTGTCCAAATACTGAGCCAATTTTGTAAGCCAATTTTTGCCTTTGTTTTTGGGGATCAAGACCCAAAACCTGAATTTGGCCACCTGTTGGAAACAATATACCAGTAAGCATTTTTATAGTCGTAGATTTTCCCGCTCCATTCGGACCAATAAAAGACAACAACTCCCCTTCCCGTACCTCAAACGAAATATTATTTACTGCTTCAACCATTTTGTATTTCGGTCCAAACAACGACTTTATTCCACCCAAAAAACCAAATTCTTTTTGTTTTATCGAAAAATATTTACACAAATTTTTTACTTCAATTACATTTTTCATCTGATTTGCTCCTGTATTAAATTTAATTTACCATCCTCCAACCAATATTTTTTGTTCAATCCAATCTGTTTTACAAAATACCTATCATGAGAAACGACTATCAAAGAACCTTCATAATCATTCAAAGCTTTCTCAATTATTTCCCTAGTCGGAATATCCAAATGATTGGTTGGCTCATCCAATATCAACAAATGATTCTCTAGATTTATCATCTTGGCAAAAATCAATCTGACCTTTTCACCAAAACTCAATACTTCGACTTTTTTGTAAATATCATCCTTGGAAAACAAAAAACAACCCAATATCGATCTGGCCTGACTAATACCAATATGATCTTCGGTTCTGGAAACCAACAATTCGTCCAACAACGTTCGCTCCCCATCAAGATTTTTCAACTCCTGTGAAAAATATGAATATCGCAAATTTTCACCAATCTTTGCCAAACCATCATCCGACATCAAATCCCGAACGATAATTTTCAGTAAAGTCGTTTTTCCCGATCCATTGTCACCGCCAATCGATATCCTATCTTGCCCCCGCACTTCCAGATTTATTCCATTCAAAATTATTTTATCCTGAAATTTTTTTGTCACTTCCTCAAGCCGTAAAACCAATTTATCGCGCCAAATACTGCCCTTGAAAGACAACCCCGCCACCGTTTTCAAATCCAATGGTTTGGCTATTTTGTTTTGGTATATTTCTCTATCAATTCTCTTTTCCATCTGTCTAACTTGTCTTCCCTTGGCCGGATCTTTAAAAACACTTGCCTCTTGCCTTTTTAAAGCCAACCAACTTTCCATTCTCTTTCTTTCCTTCTCTTGATTTTCATAACTAACCTGCCAGTTTTTCATTATTATCTCTCTTTCCCGCAAGTAATCATCATAGTTTCCCACATATTCATTTATACGATTATTGGCTTTATCAATTTCCACAATCATGTTCACTGCCTCTTGCAAAAATTGTCGATCATGGGTCACAACCAATACTATACCGGAAAAATCACGCGTAAATTTTTCCAACCATTTTATCCCACTCTCATCCAAATGATTGGTAGGTTCATCCATCAACAACAAAGTCGGTTGGTCAACCAATACTTTTGCCAAAGCCAAACGCGTTTTCTGGCCGCCACTCAAATCACCAGTAGCCAAAAAAATATCTACATCTTCCAACCCCACCTTGACCAAAGCCTTATAACCCCGATAATCATTTTCCAGATTCAAATATTCGCATATCGTCGTCTCTTTCTTTTCTGAAAATTCCTGAGACAAATATCCAATTCTCTCCCCTTTCGCCAACACCGAACCCTCATCACAATTTTCCAATCCCGCAATTATTTTTAACAACGTCGATTTTCCACACCCATTCGCTCCAATCAAACCCACTTTGTCATTTTTGTGCAAAGTAAGACTCAAATTTTCCCAAAGTAATTGATGATTAATATATTTTGTTAAATTTTTTAAAAGTAGCATAACGACTCCATTATTCGTTAAAGAAATAGAAAGGCCTAGTAGAATATTTATGGATTATTTTTTCTTTTTTAACCTGTTTAAGATAAATAGTCTCTTCATTAAAGACATTGTCCGAGTCTTAAAAAAGAAAAAATAATCCATAAATATTCTACGAAAATAACAAATTCTTACATAAAAAAGCCCAGAAGTAAATCTCTGGGCTTTGTCTTTAAAAATTATTGGTATCTTATGAATTATTTCTATAATTATTAGAGAAAAAGCCCACGACAAAACCCGGTTTGACACAACCGCGATATTTTTTATAAATAATGTAAGCTTTAATTCTCATTACTTTAAATCTAAATCAAATTTAACCCTACTATAGCACACCCCTGAAAGACCACAATATTTTTTATTCAGATAAATATTTAAATTCGAAATACCTCTTTTTTTCATTTTCAGTCAAATCAGCTCTCAATTTAGCTTTCAGATCAATCCGCACCACATTCAACAATTCACCCAAAGCATATTCCTCCAATAAATATTTTTCTCCACCGGCTGTTTCAATTATCTCAACCAGATCAACGTACTTTTCTCTAATCAATTGATCAAGATACATCACATTCTCGATACCTATTTTTTCCACTCCAAGTTGGGCCAATAGTATATTTTCCTGATCTCGTAATTGTCGTATCTGTGTGCTTTCAAATATTTTTTTATAAAATGGCCAACTTTTCGCTTTCTCAATCCCTTTTCTGATTTCCTCAACTTGACCAAAAAGTTCATCAAATCGTCGTTTACTTTCTTCAATTTCCCGAAAACTATCAACAAAATAAAAACTTCCTTTATTCTCAACTTTAACCAATTTATTCAAATCTGATTCAGCTAGTTGTTCAATTTTTTCTAATTCAGGTAAAAATTTCTCTGCTTCCATTCTTTGCTTTTTAATCAAATCTTTCTTGGCTACAATCTTCAATATCGAACAGCTGTTTGTCAGATAATTCAAATAACTTTTTTTCCACTGCAAGGCAGTAATCTGATCAATTTTCTGGTACTGACGCTGCCTCAACTGTTCCAACTCTTCTTTCACGACTGTAAGATGTCGAAAATTGTCATCAATAGACAATTCTGATTTTACCAATCCCTGCGCCACCACTTTATTTATATTAAAAAACTCACTATGGCCCTTTATCTCAATATTATCGATCAATTCTTTCTCGAGCCAGTTTTCACGTATCTGCTTTAAACCATCTTCGGTCGATATTTTATCTGCAATACGATCATAAATAGTATTAAAACAATCCAAAATCTCCGACACAAATTCCAGATTAGGCACCGAAACCCGTGGGTAATCCAAAACATTGATATTGTGCATTGCCGCCAGGTTGCAAATATTCTCCTCCTCTTCAGACATATTTTGCCGCTTATAGAAAACCCCACCCGATAAAGACTTACTACTACTAGGCGAGTTAAAAACCGCAACATCACCTGTTTCAATTTTTTGTACAATACTTCTCAAATAATCAAAAAAATCAACCAACTTACCACCATTTACCGGCCCACCATATTCAGCCTGCAAATGTTTATCAATCGAAAAATTTCGCTCAATATATTGCAACCGACTACTATCCATCCCGGCATATTTTTTGGTCAACCGCTCAAAATACTCTTTATCAGAAAAATTGAGCGGAATAACTTCGCCATCATCTGCACCCCAATCTTCGTCTATTTTGTGTTTTACACTCTCACGCTTCTTCATAAGATTAACAAACTTGGGAAAAAGCCAATCAAATTGTTCAGGTACCTTCTTGGCTTTATTAATAATCGCAATTTTTTCCGACACAAACTGTTTAGACAATTCCGTCGATATTTTCTCATCAACTATCTTTTTTAAATATGTTCGACAAAGCAACTGTAGTGTCTCCTGACCATACTTCTCACCCCACAATAGACTTACATCGTTAAAAAATGAAAATCTTTCCAAACACTCCAAATCACCATAGTCTTCAATCTTCTCGTATTCTTTAAGATATTTTTGGACAAAAGTAAACAAATCAGGAAAAAGTTTACCCACTAAAGGATCTTCAACCGAACCAAAACGGTCAGTGCTTTCATGAAAAACCAACCACTTTTCCTTTCTATTCCCCACTTTGATTCCATCTTCATTCTTCGTTGTCAATTCTTGACAACAACTATCCAATTTTGCATTTACCTTCTCAAACGCCTCAGACAATTGTTGAACATTTATCCCACTTCCCACTTCATAATCTCGCGGATCGGTTATCAAACCACAATTTATTATTTCATTTAAACCAGAAATATACTTACCAATTTTCTTGTTTTGATCATCAAATTCAAAAAATATCTCACTACCTTCCACTATTTCCTTTTGATAATCCTGCTCCAATTTTTTCAACCGACAACCCAATACTTTCGACATCATCAAAATATCAGCCGTTTTCTTGATATCTCTTATCCAAACATCCTCCACCTTATATTCTTTTGTTGCTATTTTATCTAGACCATTTTCCATAAAATAGATTAATATTATTATCTAATTAATAAAATAATTTATTCACAAAGTCAACAAATATCAAAAAAAAATAGCGCTCAGGAGCACTAATAACACAAGAAATAATTAAATATAACTAATCCCTAGCTATCCGCTTAATTTTTCTCTCCACATGCACCAAAATTTCATACGGTATAGTTTCCGCCAATCTTGCCATGGATTCCACCGAATTTTTTTCATCAAACAATTTGCCAATCACTTGTACTTCTTGTCCTACTTGTCTATCCTCAATTTTCGAAACATCAATCGAAATAATATTCATGCTTACTCTACCGACTATCCGACAAAAAACATCACCAACTTTGACAAACCCGATATCAGACAAACGTCGATCCACTCCCTCAAAATACCCTACCGGCACAGTCGCCACCCACATGTCTTCTTTTGCGACAAAAGTGAAATTATATCCAATTTTTTCTCCTTTTTTTACTTTTCGAATTGAACTAATTACAGAGTACATTTCCAAAGCTGGCTTTAAATTCAATTTTATTTTTGAATCTATATTATATCCATAAAGCCCCAAACCCAACCGCACAGCATTACTTCTGATTTTACCAACAAAAAACAAACTACTCGAGGCCCCAAGATGCCAATATTTTATTTCCTTTTCCCCACTATACCTATCTACCAGTTGGTTCCATTTTCCAATCTGTCGCAAGGTCATTTCTTTTTTCAAACTATCCGCATCAGCCAGATGTGAACAGACGCCCTCGACAATTATCAATTTATTTTTTGACAAAGATTTCCAGGCAGATTCAAAATCTTCCAACTCCAAACCCTGCCGATTCATACCGGTATCAACCTTTATATGAACTTTCATCTGAGTTTTCACCCATGTCGACAGATAATCTATCTGCTCCAAATCCCCAACCACAAAAGTAATATCCCGCAATTTATTTTTGATAATATTCTCATCGAAAGTAAAACCGATTATCAATATCGGAGTCTTGATCCCCTCATTACGTAAAATCATCGCCTCATAGTAAGAATCCACAATCAAATATCCACACTGCTCCGTATCAAATATTTTCGCTACTTCCACCAGACCATGACCATAAGCATTGCTTTTTAAAACCGGCCAAAGATCATTTTGACCAATATTTTTTTTGAACAATTTATAGTTATACAAAAGATTTTTTTTATAGACCACTACATGTACTAGTGGTCTATAATCAAATCGCCAACTTCTAATTTTACGAAAAAGATTTCTCATGGAATAAGTTTACAAAGTTATCAAGTTCATAAAGTTGAAAGTCCAAACAAACACATTCTTTTCCCCCTACTATATGATATTTCAACATTTCTCATCCCAACTTGACAACTTTCAAACTTTATAACTTTCAACTATCATTATTATTTTGTAAAATCAACCACCGGCGCTTTATCTGCTCCTTCCTGTGCCTCAAATAAAGCTGCAGCTTTAAAGCCAAAAAATCCACTGATAAAATTGTTTGGAAATTGTCTGATAAAAATATTATAATCCTGCACCACTTCATTGTATTTTTTTCGCTCAGTCGATATTCTATTTTCCGTACCCTCTAGTTGAGCCTGTAGTTCCAAAAAGTTTTGATTTGCCTTTAGTTCGGGATAATTCTCCGTCACCGCCAACAATCTAGATAATGCCGAACCCAATTCACCCTGTGCTTGATTAAACTTTGCCAAAGATTCAGCATCATTTATATCTACTGTTACTTGAGTAGCATTGGCCCGTGCTTGCGTGACAGCTTCAAAAGTACTACTTTCGTGTTCGGCATAACCCTTCACTGTATTTACCAAATTAGGCACCAAATCCAAACGTCGTTGATATTGGTTTTCCACCTGACTCCAAGCTGCCTTCACTCCCTCGTCCTTTGCTACCATTGAATTGTACAAACCACCAACCCACAAGGCTATCATTAAAACTACTGCCACAATCACTCCCACAACCCCCAAAATCGCTCCCAAACCTTTACTCATAATTTTCTCCCCAAATA
>JBMORM010000024.1:0-41186 GCA_049322675.1 Patescibacteria group bacterium
AAATAAGAACTAACTTTTTAGCTTCATCAAGCCAAAATATTCTCAAAATAAATATTATCAGATTTTACCCCTTTCTTATCCAAAAAATCCTTCATACTTTTAATCATCTCATCAGAACCACACAAAACAAAATCCGTATCTCGATATTGATGGTACATTCTTAACATCACCTCATTGACTCTTCCAGAAAACAAACCATTTTGGTCTTTTTCAAGTCGCGAAACACAAGAATAAAAATGAAAATTATTATACTTTTTCGCCAAATCTGCAAAATAATTTTGATATGGAACCTGGTCAGGATATCGATTACCAAAAAATAATACCATATTTAACTTTTTTATTGGCTTTTCCAACCAACCATCAATCATTGATTTCAATGGAGCAATACCACAACCAATTGCAATTAAAACAATATTTCTATTCTTGACCATTTTCCAATTAAACAAACCCATAGGAGACAAAAATTCAAAAAATTCACCTATTTCCAAATCAGCCAAAACCGACGACATTTTTCCTTCTGTATGTTTTCGAATAGTCAATTCAAAACCAGGCAAATCCTTTGGCAAAGAAGAAAATGAATATGCTCGTTTTATTACTTTGCCATCAATATTTTTTTTAATGATTATATACTGCCCCGGTTCAAAAATAAATCCATTATAATCTGTCACCCAACATTTTAACTGAAAAATATTATCGGTCAATTTATTGTTTTCAATTATTTGCGCAATCATATTTTTTACCTAAAAAAATCGCACCTCAAACAGTTTAAATTATCGTTCCAATTTTGACTCAAAATCATCTATCGCTTTCTTTAAAGCTTGATCACCCAAAACACTACAGTGTATTTTCTGCCTAGGCAAACCACCCAATTGATCAATAATCTTCTTTGCCGTAATTTGTTTCGCCTCCAAAATTTCTTTTCCCAAAACCATCTCTGACATTATCGAAGTACTAGCAATCGCCGACGCGCAACCAAAAGTTTTCCAACCAATTTTTTTTATCTTATTTTTTTCGACCAAGATCCATACTTTCATCACATCCCCACAAGCAGGACTCCCAACTTCTCCTTCGCCATTGTATTTCCAATCAGGAACATCAGTTTTTACTATATTTCTCGGATTCAAAAAATGATCCTTTACCTCCTCGCTATAAACCCATCCAACTCCATCATTTTTCTTAATTTTATTCATAATATTATTTGTTTAAATAAGTAGCCGACATCATTCTCACTTTATCAACAATTCCCGGCAATACTTGCAATAAACTATCTACTCCCTCCTCGCTCGTCCAACGTCCTAAAGTAATCCGCAAACTACCATGCGCCAACTCCTTCTTTTGGCCAATAGCCAATAAAACATGCGAAGGACTAAGATCAGAAGCGCTACAAGCCGACCCGGTTGAAACACTAAATCCCTGATCATCCAAATATAAAACCAAAGATTCGCCCTCAGCTCCGGAAAAAGAAAAATTGATATTATTGGGCAATCTTTCCTTCATGCTTCCATTCAAAACCGCCTCCGAAATATTTTTTTTGACAAAATAAATAATCTTATCACGCAAATATTGCAATCTTTTACTCTCGCCCTCTCGTATTCGACTAGCTATCACCAGCGATTCCGCCATCCCGACCACGCCCGCCACATTTTCCGTTCCCGCTCTCAAGCCCTTCTCTTGTCCACCACCATAAATCAACGGCGCAATCTTTGTCCCTTCTTGGATATACAACACTCCAATCCCCCTAGGTCCATAAATCTTACTCGCATTTATTGTCAATAAATCCACACCCAACTTATCAACATTCAACTGTAAAAAGTTTGTTGCCTGACAAGCATCTGTATGAAAATAAGTCTTCGGATTTTTTTTCTTTATCACCTGCGATATTTTTTTAATATCCTGTATCGTCCCAATCTCATTATTTGCCATAATCACACTTACCAATACTGTATCCGCGCCTATCAATCGTTCCATCTCATACAAATTCAACAACCCATCTTCGTTTACTGGACATTGGTCAATTTGATAATCTTGTTTTTTCAAATACATTGCGGCATTTCTAACCGCTTTATGCTCAATCGAAGATATCACAATATGTTTTCCTTCTTCTCTTCTGGCTTTTGCGACACCAAAAATCGCCCAATTGTCCGACTCACTTCCACCAGAAGTAAAAAATATTTCGTCTTTCGACGCAGACAATTCCTTGGCTATCTTTTCCCTAGCAGTTTCAACTGTCTGTAAAGCTAATCTCCCTTCTTCATACAAACTAGATGGATTGGCATAATTTTTTTGCCAACAACCATCCATCGCCTTTACTACTCTAGGATCACAAGAAGTTGCAGCTGCATAATCAAAATAGTATCTTTTCATGACAAAAAATTATCTAAACTCAATCAATATTTTTCCAAACATTTTTTACATTTTCCCACAATCAAAAAACGCCACTCCCTACCTTCAAAATCATCCCATTGCTGCAATTTGTTTTTGGTTGAGCACAAGCAACAACTTGCGATTTCTCCCAATTTCAAACATTTTTCACAAAATGTATGACCATGGTAACCTCCTTTTTTTATTTCATACCACTTAGGTTGGCCAGCGACATACACCTCATCAATAAGCTTTTGAGTAACCATCTCCTCCAAGTTACGGTAAACTGTAGCTAAACCGATTGACGACAATGTCTTTCTAGACCTCTGATACACTTCATCCGCCGTCAAATGATCAGAACTCTCCTGTAAAACTCTCAAAATCACTTTTTTTTGATCAGTTACTCGTTTTTTTGTCATAAAAAAAGATTATTGATAATGATTATCAATAATCCAATTTTAACTACAGAACAAACATTTGTCAAAAAAGACATCAAATATTTTACTTATTCACCTGATTGATTGCCTCTCCTTTTAAAAAACCATTAACATTTTCCACGGTCGTATCCAAAATTCTTTTTCGTCCTTCAACCGTATTAAAAGCATTATGAAATGTCATTACCACTTTCGGATGGTCCATCAGAATATGCCCTTCCAAGGCCAATCTCAGCTTTTCAATCTCCTGAACATCATCCACCTCGCTCTTTTCATTGGCCAACAACTCTTCTTCCTCCAAAACATCAATACAGGCTCCACCCAACTTACCACTATCCAAAGCCTCAACCAAAGCCGAAGTATCTACAATTCCGCCTCGAGCAGTATTTACCAAAACTACCCCATCTTTCATCTTGGCAAATGCCTCATTATTAATCATATGTTTAGTTGGTGGAATCAATGGCACATGCAAACTTATAACATCCGACTGTTTATACAAAGTATCAAGATCCGCATATTCAAAACCATACTCCTTTGCCAAATCTTCTTGGGGCTTAACGTCAAAAACCAAAACCCTCATTGAATAACCTTTGGCAATCTTGGCAGCGTATATCCCGATATGCCCACCGCCAATTACACCAAAAGTTTTGTCCTTTAAATCAAATCCCATCAAATCATCCACTTCAAAATTACTTCTGATCATCCGATCTCTGGCTTCATATGTCTTACGCGCCAAAGTGACCAACAAAGAAAAAGCATACTCGGCCACTGTATTTTCTCCATAAAACGGAACATTACAAACTACAATCCCTTTCTGCTGGCAATAAGCGATATCCACATGATCATAACCAGTAGAACGTGTCACTACCAATTTTAAAGCAGGCATCCTATCAATAACGCCCTGATCAACCCTTGAATGAACAAAAACAGATAAAACTTCCACTCCCGAAAGATCATCAGCATAATCATTTATCGTGTTTTCAGAAAAAAATACCTCTCCTTGACCAACCAACGAATCCCGCAAATATTTCCCCTCCCAATCCAGATCATTACACTTCTTTTTTATTTCACAACACAATATTTTCATTGTCTCTCCCAAATTATTATCCAAATATTATTTTTTTACCACAAAAAAAGACAACATAAAAAACAACATTGATGCCACTACGATAACCGCGCCAGACGGCAAATCCAACCAAGCTGCACCTGCTAAACCAATAACACCACTTACAACACCAACCACACCGGACAAAATCATCATTTGTCGGAAATTTTTCGCCATATTTCTCGCCGTTACCGCCGGTATCACCAATAAGGCCCCAACCAAAACAATCCCCACCGCCTTTATCCCGACTACCACAATCAAACTCAACAATATCGACAAATAATATTCCTCCTTTTCCGCCTCAACTCCCAGTGACACCGCCAAACCTCGATCAAAGGACTGCAATATTATTTTTCGATAATTTATCAATAACCACAGGGTCGAACCAAAACCAACGAATATTTGCAACCACAAATCATTCCAACTAACAGTCAAAATATTTCCAAATAAAAAACTCACTAAATCAGGAACATACTCTCGTTTTAGACTCAACAAAATCACTCCTAGAGCCATCGAAAACGGCAAAAACAGACCCAAAACCGTATCAAAATTCAATTTAGTCCTGTTTTTTATATAAACCGTCATCACCGCTATCAATACTCCAACCAACAATGCCAACCAGATCGGCATCACCCCCAACAATATTCCCATTGCAATCCCAGTCAAAGCCCCATGAGAAATTGCATCAGCAAAAAAAGCCATCCTTCTCGCTACCACTACCGAACCCCACAAACCATAAACCAACCCCAACCAACAAGCTGCCAACAAAGCTCTCTGCCAAAAAGGATAATGTATTAATTCACCTATTTCCATCTCTTCAATCTTCTTTAAAAATTCTAATGACGATGAATCATAGCTTTGTGTCCAAATAATTTTTCAAAGGAATCGCCGGACATATTTTCCGGAGTAGAAAAACAAACCATCTGCTTATTTAAACACAAAACTTTATCAGCCATTTTATTGACCAAATTGTAATCATGGGACACTAAAATAATCGACATATTATTTTCTTTTTTCCAACTAGACAAAGTTTCGTAAAATGTCTTTTCACCTATCAAATCTACTCCAGCCATCGGCTCATCTAAAATCAACAACCTCGGCCCACCAATCATCGCCTGAGCAATCAATGCCCGCCTAGCCTGCCCACCGGACAAAGAACCAAAGCTATCATTTTCTTTTCCTTTGAGACCAACCAAACTAATCATTTTCCCAATCTCTCGCCGAAAATTTGCAACTTTCAAACCCAATAATCCAAATTCCACCACCTCAAACACCGTCAAAGGGATAGAACGATCAAAATCTATATACTGAGGAACATATCCAATCCTTTTTCTATCGTCTTTTTGTTGAAAAGAATAATTTATTCTGCCAGAATATGGCACTACTCCCAATATTGCCTTTACTAAAACACTTTTTCCAGCACCATTTGGCCCCAATACCATCAACAATTCTCCTGCTGGCAAAGAAAAACTAATCTTGTCTAAAATCGAATTGCCATTTAGTACCACCGACAAATTGCTTACTTTTAAAATTGCGCTTTTCATACATCAAAGTTAATCCAAAAATCTCTTCAACTCGAGCAAATTATACTTCATTAAAGAAATATAAGTACCCCGTCCCTCGATCCCACCCAAAGGATCCAAAACACCAACTTCAATCCCTAAATCATTTTTGATAGTCTCCGTCACTTTGGAAGACAACTGAGGCTCAGAAAACACCGCCTTGATCTGCAAATTTTTAATTTGATCGATGATATTTTGAATCTGCGCCGCCGTCGGTTCCGACCCGGAAACTGGTTCAATCGTCCCCACGACATTCAAACCATAATCAGCCGCCAAATATCCAAAACCTTCATGGAAAGTAACAATATCCTTGCTGGAAAATTTTTCTACTGCTGCAACAATCTCCTCATCAATTTTTTTTAGATCTACGGTAAATTCATTACTATTGGTCTCATATACTATTTTGTTGGCTCCATCTTTCTTGATCATCTCCTCTGTCAATTTGGGAAAAAATTGCTGCACCCTTTTTGGACTCAACCAATAATGCGGATCGGCTTTTCCTTTTTCCTCCGAAGAATCCGGGAAATTTCTCAATTCCACCAACTGACTAACATCAATAAATTTATCCTGATCAACCCCAGAATCTAGTGCAATTTTTTTTGCCCAATCATCCAAACCCGCTCCCACTACCAAAACAATATCCGCTTCTACCATCTTTTGGACATCACTTGGTTTTGGTTCATAAGTGTGTACGGAACTTCCCGGTGGGATTAAAACCTCTGACCTCACCCGGTTTCCTCCAATCTGTTCAACAATATCTTTCAAAGGATATATCGTTGAAACAACCACTAAACGATCATCTTTTTTCCAAGGATTATTGCAACCCGCCAAGAAAAAAACCAATAAAAATACCCACAAAAACTTCTTCATACTATTTTCCTTTTTTTTCCGCCGGTAATTATTACCGTCTAATATAAAAGATAAAATGATTATTAAAACCAGATTTGCCAACAACTTTTTTCAATTCTTGGGAAATATTTTATTGCCAGCTTCATCAAATACTTCAATTGCTTCCACCGGACAATAAGATGCCATCTCCACCAATTCTTCTTCCGTTTTTTTTGACACCTCTCCCACAACCTCCGACTTGCCATCTTCGCCCAATTTGAACACATCCGGAAATGCTTGAGCACAACTACCACAACCAACGCAGATTTCTTTATTGATAATTAACTTCATATTTTTTCTCCAATTTTTACTATTTTACTTCTATATCCAAATCAGCTCTGATTTCCCCAGCTTCCTTTTTATCCCAAAATTTTACCTTCCAATTATAAGTTTCACCGGCAACCATCGGATCACCGACAACCAAAGAAACACTCAAATTTTTTGCATCAGTCAAATCCACCCCTTTTGTATTGTAATCAGCAAACAAATCAACCTCCTGTAAAACCTGATTGCCATCACGATCAGTTACTTGCATTGCCGCTCCCGGAAATACTGCACCATTTACTTCCGCAAATCCATCCACGCCGGTAAAATTCAAATATACCTTTTGTCCCAATTTTACCTCATTATTTTCCAACCTCTCATTATCAACCGACAAATAATATTCATCAAATGATAAGCCATCATTGGTCACAGAAATACCCGTCTTGTAGTCCTTATTTATTCCCTTACTAAAATCTGCTTCACATCCAATCAGAGTTAACGCCAAAACCGCGGAAAAAATAAAAATAACTTTTTTCATGCTACTCCTTTAAATTTTATTATCTTACTCCATCATAACGTCTTTTAGATTATTTTGGCAATTTCCGCCAGACCAGATACTACCCTATATGCCTTCCTTTTCAGATTCCAATTTCCAAAATCAAAAGTAATTCCTCTTTTTAAATAGTCAAAAACGTAAATGTCATTCCAACCGTCACCGACAAAAAAGACTTCACTTTTATTCCATCCCTTTTCAGTCATCACTTTTGAAACCTGATCAACCTTCCACTGACCCTGATTGGCCGCCCTAACTACATCAACCAGTTGGCCATCAGTATCGAAAACAAACTCGGTTGCCGCCATCCACCCATCTACTTGCAAAACTTCCGCCACATTGGCAACTAGTATTTGATTGGCTCCGGAAATCAAAAAAACCGCGATATTTTTACTTTTTAAATAATCAATCACGTCCCTAGCCCCTGCTTTCAAATTAAAAACCGATAATATTTTTTTTAACTCCTCTTTATTAACCCGCTTTTTTTGTGTAAACAAAACTGACAACTTTTGATTCAAATCCTTTTGACCAATTTTTTTATTTTTCAAACTTGCCATCAGAAAATTATACTCTTTCTGCAAACCTAAACCTTCAGCCAAAAACAACCAGGATTTTTGTTCAATCAAGGTACCGGCTACATCAAAAAATACTGCTTTAGTTTTTACTTTTTTAGTCATAAAAATCTACCTTTCACATTTCCCCCACAACCCTCGCTTATTTTCCTTAGCTTCCTTTTGGGCATTTTTAAAATCAATTTGATATTTGTATGGTAAGTCATAAGTATATTCATAAGCAAAACCATTGGCAATCATCTCAAAATTTACATTGGTATCATCCAACCACACATACCGCAACCAACGTCCATATTTATCACGATCTGCTTGCGTCGGATCAACTTCCAACTCGACATATTTATTTTCCACCAATTTTTTTAAAGCCTCAGACGCTTCCAAACCAAAACATTCCACTTCTTTTCTCGGATCCACCGACTCAGGAGTATCAATTCCTATTAATCTAATCTTTTCCTCCCGGCCATCAACCAATACTACCAAGGTATCACCATCTATTACTCTAGTCACAAGATTTACGCCAGTATTTTCATCACTCCATGCTTGAGTCAAATTCTTTAACCACGAAAAATCACCTTTCGCCTGAGAAAAATATTGATCAAACACCATTCCCAAACCTGCCGCCAAAAGCAAACCAAAAACAAACACACCCACTAGATACACTATGGCTTTATTTTTTCTCACTGACACTCCTTTTTTTCAAACTAAATAGTCCCGCATCTGACTTCGATATCAAGATCACCTATCCCTTGTTGCATTGCCTCCGCCCCACCCGAGATTGCCTGATGAATCTGACAAACAATCGTATCACGAGCATATCCTTCCAAACCAACTATCGTCCCCGAGGCAATGTTGTATTGGTCCATCACAAAACCATAATCCTCAAAGTATCTTTCAACTTCTGACAAATTTTCTCCTTTTGTTTCATAAATTGACATTCCTCGTCCCTTGATCGTCTTTTTTCCCGCCGACTCCATCCAATCAAATTCCACATTATCCTTTTGCTCAAATTGCAAACCGGAATAATTGGCAACTTGATCCAAAATATCATCCAAATCCTGTTTGGAAACTCGATTAATCACCCGATCTTCTTTGAAATCATAACAAGTGGTTATCATATGCCCCGGAAAAAAATAAGGCTTAATCAAATCACAATCAACTATATCCGTACCCGTTGTAAGAATATTCCAATCACCACCCTCTTTAACCGCCAACCACCATCCGCCGACCTCACTTTGATAAGTCACTGAGCCCTTGGCCAAAGTTTCGGTTTGATTCTCAATATAAAAATCCAAAATCTTATCCTCGGGATAATCATGGTATAGCTCCAACGCTTTTTTTATCGCTTGTTCATCATCAACTTCCGGCGCCCCCGTTTTGCGATCAATCATTTGCCCAGATCCCTCATCATAACAATACGGCACCATATCTGACGGAAAATCATAAGGCTCAATATCCGAACAAGAAACCGTCCCATTGCCATCAGCCACAATTTTCCATTTTCCAGCCACTTTTGTCGCCAACCACCATCCCCCACCAATCTCATCTTCAAAACTCACTCCGCCGCTAGCATAATCATTCAAACTTTTTCCCACTTGTACTTTTACTTTATCAATCTCCCAATCCGGATATTTCTCTTTAAAAGCTTGCTTGATCAATACATTAATATTCTCTTTTGTCACTCCACTTGTCTCCGGTTGGTTTTTTACACCTTTATTACCAAAATTATAATTGAATTGACAACCACCAAGAATAAAAGTCATCACTACCAAAACGACAATTTTTTTCCAATTTGACATATGATTATTTTTTATTAATAATTTTTTTACCTTTGATAATTTTTCTTCTTATCCGTCTGACCTCAGTTTCGATATCAGCGATATTTTTGCTTTCCGCCTCTATCTCCAAACGGGCTTTTTCAAAACTTTTTTGTTCTTTTTTTAATCCAGAGATAATTATACTGTCACCCACAAAAACCGAAACCAATAAACCTATTGCCATCAAAATCAACAACCCGAGCAAAGTTGACACCGGTCCAGTCATAAACCACAAATCATCAGCCATCATCCACACCCCTCGCCAAAACAAAACCACACCCACTCCACCGATAATCGAGTACAAAAGCGGCCGACGACTCAAGCCGGCCCTAACATGGTCTTCCAATTTATCAAAAAATACCAATACTCTTTTAAATATTCCCATAAATCCAATATAACAAAAATACCGGTACTATAATAAATCTCATTTTTACTCCGATTCTTCCAAATACAAAGAATTATTTTCCACAATCGCTTTTCGATTGACAGCCAATCTCTTGTTCATACTATCACTACACATCGTCATACCTTTTTCCCAAGCTACAAATACACAATCATCGATCTCCCCATCCGCCAAAACGATCTTACTTATTTCATCTTCCGACAATACTCCGCCATCAAACATAAACTGTAAACTTTCCCCTTTATCCGTATTCTTGTTGGCATGATAATCCACGCTGACAAAACGCAAACAATTCTTCTTCAATCCAATCTCTTCTCGTATTTCCCTTATTGCCGCCTGTTTTGGAGATTCATCCTTATCTATCACTCCCCCCACCAAAGACCAATATTCTTTATATCCCGGTTTGACCAACAATATTTGATCTTCTTTATTTCTATAAATAACACCCACCCCCATTCGCTTTCTTGGCAAATTTTCATAATAATCGTTCATAATTTTTATTATATCTCTCGTATCTTGGGTAAAATATTTCTTTATATTATTTTTTCTATTTTTAACCTGTCCGAGATAAATGGTCCCATTCAATAAAGGTAATGTTCGAGTCTTAAAAATAGAAAAAATAATATAAAGAAATATTTTACCCAACTAATAACTCATCAAGCAATTTTCAATAAACTTTTTTATTTCTATATTTTGCCTTTCAACCAACTTGGATTTTTCTTCATTACTCAATTGTGCCTTGTATTTTCCCAACTCCCTCACATACTGAATCGAATTCAACGGTTCACCCTCATTTTTTTCCAAACAAATTTTATTCAAAAAAAATGTAGGCGTATCAAATGACGAAGAAAAAATTTTGTCCTTTCCAAGCATAATCGCCATCCCCGTCGTCCACTTCCCCTCACTCTCCCCACCAACCTTTTTCAATTCTTCGCGATAATATTCCAACATCTCCTGATCACTCAATCTCTTTCCCCCAACCCGCCTCACCTGCATTCCCGGCTGTTTTTCTTGAGAAAAATTGTCTATATATAAACCATAATCCACCGCCATCAAAGGCATCTTTACAAAATTCCAATATTGCCTAACTTTCAACCTGGCATTGGCTTCCGGCGTCAAACCATTTTCCTCAATTTCAATCTCAGAAACATTCAAATCTCCCAACGACAAAACATCAATTTTCATCCCCGACAACATATCTTGATAATAAGCCGCTTTCGATTTATTTGTAGTCGCAAACAACAATTTCATTTTTTTAGATCCCTTTTACGAATTTTTTTAATAAATCTTTTTCCGTCTTCACATTGTAGTCATTTTTTATCTCCAAATATTCAACTGTCGGTTTTTCAAATGTCCTTATTTTTTCCTGCCAATGTTTTTTTAGACTATCAACCCAATATTTATCCTCAATCAATAATCCGTCTTTTTCTCGATCGAGAATATGTTGCCAATGTTTTTTACTCACCGGTTTTACCCAAACCCAAAACAAACCTTTTCCCAACTCCCCTTCTAAAAATCTACGGTATCTATCCGTCCCCAAGGCGGAAGCAATCACTACTCCATCATAAGCCATACGATATTTTTCAATCTTCACAATCATTTTTTCATAAAAATCAGCCAAGACAAGATCTTTTCTCTCCCTATCCATTCTTTCCCGATAACCACCAATATTATAATCATTATCAGCTTCATAAAAATAGTATCCCAAAGATTTTGCCAGACGTTTTCCCAAATAAGACTTTCCACTGCCTGGTGTTCCAAAAAAAATAATCACCTTTTTTTGTTCAACAACTTCTTTTGCCAAAATTTGCCAAAACTCATCTTTAGCTTGCCTTTCCAACCAAGGCTGATGTCCACATTTATTCAAAACGATCAAAGAAAAATCAGCCAACACTTTTTCCAAAGGTTTTTTTATACCCTCAATCGGATGGGGATCATAATCACCATGAATCGCCACCACCGGACACAAAATCTTTCGACCCATCTGCAATAATTTTCCGGATGATCGCAACCTTTCAACTTCTTCCCACGTTTCCCGATAATTATCATAGTTTGGCAATATCCGATTCACCGGTTCATTAAAACTAGAACGATTATCAACTTTTGCAATAATCTGTCCAATTTGTTTAAATATCAGATCTCTCTTCTTTCCTTTACTTTCTTGCATTTTCTTCAACAAATCATCGTACTTGTTTTTCATCGCCTTGCTCATGCGACTAATTCTAGTAAACATGATATTCTTTGCATATTTCTTCTCGTACACCCCACTTCCAATCATAATAAGTTTTTTAACCAACTTGGGATATCTGGCCGCAAAAATATAACCCAACATCGCTCCCCAGGAATGGCCAATTACAATTATTGGCGAATCAGTGTTCTGGGAAATAATTTTCTTTATTTCTAGCAACTGCCCAGAAATCTTCTGAGCAGTTTGCAAATATTCCAATACCCCAAATTTTTTTGCCAATCTCAACGCCACCGGTTTCATAGTCCCCGGCGCTCCCGGTCCCCCATGCAACAAAATTACTTTATATGGCTTCCTGCCATATTTTCGAAAATTTTTCATTTTGTCGTTTTATATCCACTGAAAACAGGCACGAATCCCTGTTTTCTTCCATAAAAATAATAAATAAACGCTCCGATCACTCCCGTCAAAACCAATATCAAAATCCAAACGATTTTTTCATCCTTGCCTTTGAATTCTCGTTTTGCCAGATCTATCAACATAAAAATCCACAAAACCGAACCACCAACCGCAAAAATTATCATCCCTGCCCACAAAATAAATATAAACAACATCCACAATACCCAAATAATCATCATCGGCGCAAATAGCATTGCCGCTTCCCCTCCGCTCAAATCACTCTCTGCCGCCAAGACAATTGTCGGCATCAATAAAGACAATAATGACAAACCCAATGTTTTTTTCATATTTCTATATTAATAATCTTATCTTCATGCTATCTATTTCATTTTACAAAAGCAAATCAGTTTGTAAGAGTTTTAAAGAGTTTCTAAGGGTTTTAAAGAGTTTCCAAGAGTTTTTCCAGGTTTATCAAACATATTTGAAATATTTTTTTCCACCTCAACGTACTAATATTCGGAAGCGCAAAAACAAAAGGTCGATCAAGCTTCAAGTGTGTGGCCACAAAACAAAAATTAGTCAATTTCACACCTATTTTAATAATCTAAGGAGATTTTTTATGAATAACAAATTATTAACCGGCCTAATTACCGGTGGGGCCATTCTAACAACTGCGGCCTCAGCCTATGCTTTTAGTCCTCAAAGTTTTGACTCTATCAAAACCGCTCTAACCAACAATGACTATTCGTCTTGGGTAACCGCCATGTCAGACGCGCCAAACAGCGAAGAGATCCTGGCAAAAATAAACGAAAGTAATTTTAGTCAATTGGTTGAAGCTCACAATCTCATGCAATCGGGCAACAAAGATGAAGCTAAAGCTATCATGGAAGAACTGGGAATTAACGGCCTGATGGGTCGCGGCGGCCAGGGACCAAACGGCGCCAACAATGAACAAATGGAAGCCATGAAAACCGCTCTCAACAACAGCGATTATGAAGCCTGGAAAACCGCTGTCAGTGAATTGCCAAATAGCGAAGAATTGCTCAGCAAAATAAATGAAAGTAATTTTTCCCGACTGGTAGAAGCTCACAATTTGCAACAACAGGCTCAAGCAATCCGAGAAGAACTGGGCATTGAAGGTTTTGGCCCCAGAGGCAAAGGTGGTAAAGGTCCAAAAGATGGAAGTGGCTTTGGTAACCAAAATAATCTGGAAACCGACTCTAGCGACACTTCCGATACCAATATCTAACCCTCCCTCTCGTCTCATATAAAAAAACACGGTCACCCTCTGACCGTGTTTTTTGTTTCCCAAAATAATACCAAACCAACCCCAAGTTATTTAATATCAAGTCATAAATTATCCCCTTAAAACCTAATATCTAGAATCTAATATCCAGCATCTAACAACTAATACCCGCCAAAAAACCGGTACTCCAGGCAATCTGCAAATTGTAACCACCGGTTGGACCATCAAGATCAATTATTTCCCCGGCAAACAACAAATTATTAACCAACTTCGAACGCATCGTCTGCCCATCTATCTCCACCAAGTCCACCCCGCCACTAGTTACCATCGCTTGATCAAATCCCAGACTATCTTTTACCGTCAGTCTGATTCCTTTTATAACCTCAACCAATTTTTTCCTTTCACCTTTCGTAATCTCATTGACCCTTTTATCATTTTTAATTCCAGATTCCTGCAAAATAACTCCCACCAATTTTTCAGAAACAACCGAACGCAAAAAATTATCAAAATATTTATTTTTACCGTCGGCAAATAAATTCAATAAATATTTTTCTGCTTCATCACAATTCATATTTGGCCAAAGATCGAGCGATAAAACAACTTTATTATCCGACAAATATTCCACTATCTTTTTACTCAATTTTATTACCAACGGACCGCTTATCCCGACATGAGTAAAAATCATATCTCCGACCATCGATTCTTTTACTTTATCCTCAACCATTATCCGCAAACCCACGTCGGATAAACTCAAACCTGGAATATTTTTTGCCCAATTTTCAACAATTATCAATGGCACCAAAGACGGTTTGGGCTCAATAATATTATGACCAAAATTTTTTGCCCAGATATAACCATCGCCTTTTGAACCGGTCATCTCATACGACTTTCCACCCGTCGCCAAAATAAAATTATCAGCCATGATTTTTTCCGTCTTTGTCTCGACAGAAATAATCTTCTTGCCGTTTTTATCACCGGAAAAGCCAACCACAGTCTGACCGCACCTCACTTCAACCATATTTTCCCGCAAATATTCTATCATTACGTTCAAAACGTTTTTTGCTCTATCAGACGTCGGAAAAACCTTCCGATCTTTTTCGATTTTTGTTTCCAACCCCCGCTCATTTAAAAAAGCAATAATCGATTTGGGACCAAATTTACTTAAAGCGGAAAATAAAAATTTTCCATTTTTGCCATAACACTCTATCAATCTTCGATGATCAAACTGAGCCTGCGTAATATTACAACGACCATTACCGGTCAACAATAATTTCCGACCAAGTTTTTCATTTCTTTCCAACAACAAAACTTTTCGACCGGATTCCGCCGCCCGTCCGGCCGCCATCATTCCCGCCGGACCCCCTCCGATCACGACCACATCATATTTTTTTTCCACGACCATAAAAAAATTCCAAGAAAAAAATTATTGCCTGCTCTTGGCTGCCGCCTGATAACATTCTTCTTTGGTATATGAACCAAAACCACCAACAATATACTGACAGGCCGACTCATCACCGGTTTTTTCCGCAATCATCAAAAAACACTTATCTTTAGGTGGATTGGAACCGGCTTTTTTCCATTCCGCCGGCTGTTCAATTTCCTCGCACAAATCAGGATTACCATCCATCACCGCCGCGCGTTGAAAACAATGACCGGCATTATCAGACAAATAGGGACAAAATACACTCATCAGTTGTCCAACACATCCCGGCAATGACAAAAATAATCCCATAAACAACAAAAATCCCAAAATCTTTTTTTCCATATTAGTTTTTCTTTGATAATTATTTTAAATATCACCATAAAGTTGCAAGTGAACTTCATCAGCAAAAGACTGATCTAAAATTTCTATTCCGCTTTGTTTCAATTGCTTTTTCAATTTTCCCCCTATTACCCCGGTGTTATTAAAAATATCCAAAATATTTTTTTCGTCATCATCCGCCGCGATCCGATTGATAGACACTTTACCACAACCTATGCATTGATGAACCAACATCAATTCACCTTTTTTATTTTTTCCATAGCGATCCTTGCCCACTCCCTTCAAAGTCAAACCAACCGGTTTCATTGGCTGTTGACACGTCGCCAATCTGTCACCGGTTTTTTCATCCACATGCCGTGACCATAGACAAAAATTACAATGATTACGATGAGCCGTAGCCATCGCATCACAATAAACAACTTTTTTCTGACAATTTACGCAAACAAAATCATTCTTTTCCATCATTATCCTCAAACCTAATATCTAAAACCTAGTATCTGGGACCTATTCCCCCTCCTCACCATTGATAACGCTCCTCGGTCTAAATATTTTACCCCATTTTTCCCAAGTTATTGGCCGTTTAAATGACAATTTTTCCAACTTGGAAACAAATCGCTCATCTTCATAATGGTAAACAATCATTTGCCCGGTATATATTTCCAAAAATGATATTTTTTCTTCGGAAATATTTTCAATATATTTTATTATCGCCCGCAAACTATTTCCATGCGCGGAAACAATTACATTTTTTCCTTCCTGCAACAAAGGAATAATTCTTTTTTTAAAAAAAGGAATTGTTCGATGAAAAACATCTTCCAAACTTTCTCCCCGCGGCGGTTTAGCCAAAAAACTCCTCCGCCAAGCAAACACTTTTTTTTCACCATATTTTTCCCTGGCTTCGTTTTTATCCATTCCCTCCAACAAACCATAGTGTCTTTCATTGAGCAAACAATTGGTATATATGGGAATATCTGTTAAACGCGACACATATTTTTTGGTTTTCTCCGCCCTCAACCCGCCCAATGATTCATCTATATAAACTCCCGATCTTTCGGTTTGAGACAAAATAATCGACAACGTTTCCTTTGAGCGATTCAAACATGAAGAAAAAGCACAATCAAGCGGAATACTCTTTACCTTCTCCCCCAAATATAAACATTGTCCCACCCCATGATTACTGATCGAAACATCTATCTGACCAGTAAAACGATTACTCAAATTCCACTTTGACTGACCATGCCTCACCAAAATTAGTCTGCTCATTTTTTACACCAAATAACAATCAAATATTTTTTAAACTATCACCAATATAACATCCATTTCAACAAAGTAATATTTTACCAAAACAACTTTGCGATCAATAATAATCAACCGCAAAATCAAGCAAATCCCCGCCAACATTTCTCTCAATTCTCCCAGAAAAAAACCTCTTTTCGTCCAACCAATCAAAAATCAAATGATCGCCTTTATTGGTATTCAGTTTTCTTAAATCACTATTTTTTACCCATTGCAACTGTCCTTCCAAACTCCGATCAATCATCTCACCCTTATATTTCCACGCTTCAAAAATAAACAATATCGCCGTTAGCATTTTTTCTCGAACAGTGATCGTTACCAAGCCACTCATCCGATATCTTTGAACAATCAAGCCCGATTCTTCTTTTACCTCCCTAATCATTCCCTCTTGAGGACTTTCTCCCAACTCAACTTTCCCTCCCAAACCATTATACCTCCCAACCTGGTCATCCTGTTTGCTTCTCTTCAACATCAAAGTCCGACCACCAACCCGCAAATACGCAGTTACAAATATTTCTGATAGCATTTTAATCAATAAGTACTAGTACAAATATAAGTTAGATTATTTGCATATAAACCAGCAGTTTGCAAAGAAGTTACTTCCAATCTATATCCAACCCTTGTCCTCTGATCAACTACCGCACCATTATGAAAAGCAACTTCAGAAGGAAACAAAGCCAACCCCGCCCACTTGTTTGTCGCAAAACGACCACTAGGTGCATCGCCCAAAGTCATATCATCCGTCGTATAACCAAAATATCCTTCCACTCCTCCCCCGGGAGGATTTTCCCACAAAGTCGGCACCGCATTTGTCCCAGTAAAATCAGAAATGGTCGCCAATAAAGCGGTCAATTGTCGATCTTCATGTAAAGTTACCACATAACCGCTACCTCCATTGGTAGAAACCGACAACTCATGAGCCGCTACTTTTTCCCCACCACCCGTAAAAATACCGTAATCAATTGCATCAACCTCAGTATTAACCGTAGTCGTTATCCCGTTCACATTTTCGCCACTGAGCAATGGATTGACTGTAAAAGACAAAATTGACGGCACTGACGCGGTCACTGTCGTCCCTTCATCAATCGTCTCTGGTGGAAAAGCCCCTCCAAACTCGGTAATTGAAAAATTGGCATCCGAAATGTCACTCGCCAAAACAACTCCCAGATTATTTTTTACATTTACTTTGATCAAAGCCTCATCCGATGGACCTACCGCCAGCACCGTCCAATTTTTACTACCGGAAATATTTGGCATCCCCGCATGAGACAAATCGGATTCAATCAAAGACCAACTATCGCCATCATCAATCGAATAATACAAATCAGCTAAAGCCACCATGCTTGTATTGTCGCTCGTACTCCAAATTATGTCCTGATGAGAATACTGTTCCCAATCTTCTCCTCCATTGGCCACAACTACCTCCACTCCCACATCATTAAAATAAATATTTCCTGGATTCTTGAAAAGTTTTCCGGATGGAGCATAGTCCACCGGATAAGCACCCCAATTGTTTACACAAGCATCAATACTGGTACCGGAAACCAAAGTTCCACAACTACCAGCTTGAAATGGTGACGAATCATTTTGCACATAGTAATTAACCGCATCAATGTCGTTGTAACGCAAAGTTAAGCCATTGGCAATATTATTGGCATAAACTCCTACATTAAAACCGGCTACCGTATTATATTCAAATATCGTTCCCGCAGGAGGATTATTAAATACCACGCCATAATCCGAAGAAGAAATAAATTCATTGTGATGAATATATAAATTGGAATTACTAACTCCCAACCCTCTGTTGGTAAAATTAAATTTATTATTGGCAATCTCCGTCACTCCACCGACATTTTCAAAGAATAATTCATAATCATACACCCCACTACCTCCAGCTCCATATCTAAAATTTACATACTTAACTTGACCGTTCGAACCGGAATGATAAACAACTCCACCCCAATCTTCTTTTGCCCCACTTGATCCATCAGTATTATCCGTATCACACGGATAATTATTTTTACACACTCCAGCGTTAAACCATTGTGGATGTACTTCAATTCCTGCACTATCATCACGGTAGGAAGTAATATAAATCGGTGCATCAGACGTGCCAACTATATTCAAAGCTCCATAAATATCCATATAATACCCGGATCCAAATTTGATAATGGCTCCCGGTTCAACAGTAAGTGTCGTATCAGAATTATTATACAGACGATTATTGTTAGCCGAATTAAAATAATATGGTAACTCTGAATGAAAAGTCTGACTAGCACTTATCGCATTACCACCATAATTGTATAAACGAACACCATTTTGCCAATTATCATGTACGTCAAAACTTCCCGACAGATCAACCCAAGTACCATTATTGCTTCGGTAAACAATTATTGCATCCCAAGCATTATTTCTTATCGTCATATCGTTCAAAGCTGGATTTGCCGAATCGATATAGACACCATAACCACTACCATTTTCAATAGTAGTGTGAGAAATCGTTGGTTCTGTTCTGGAATAATTATTGTGGCCTTCAATTTGAATACCTGTCGCCCCATACTTCACACTAACATAATCCAAATTTCCGGTAGCTACACCCTGACTGGCACCGAAACGCAAACTACCATAATTTGAATAACCCCAATCCCCGGCTGTTCCATCCGAATTATCTGTATTATCCGTATCACAAGGATAATTATTTCTACAAATTCCAGCATCAAACCATTCCGGATGCACTTCAATACCAGTATCGTCATCACGATAAGAGGTAAACACGATAGGATTACTCGCACTACCTACCGCATTTAAAGTTCCAGCAATGTTAAAATAATAACTTGTTCCGCCCAATTTAACGATCGTTCCCGGTTCCAGCGTCAAAGTCACCCCATCGTCAATCTGCATCGTTTGACTGTAAGCGTTTACAAAATAATATGGCAAAGCTTTGTACCAAGTTCTATTTGAATTTATCGAATCACCAGAACCATAGGCATATATTCTAATTCCATTTATGCCGTTATCATGCACATCAAAAATACCTGACAATTCCGCATTGGTACCTCCATCATTTTGATATAACATTATCGCCGCCCCCACATTATTACGAATTGTCAAATCAACAAGATTAGGATTGGCGGTTTGAATTCGAATACCCTCATTACTGCAATTTTCAATTATAGTGCGGACTATACTTGGTTCCGTTTTAGAATAATTATTATGACTAAAAACATAAATACCATTGATCGCATACTTTATTTTCACGTTATCCAAATTTCCACTTCCAGTATCATTATTCGTCGAACCAGCTTGAAAATGAATTCCCCCCACTGTTGTATCATATCCCCAATCTCCAACTGCTGGATTGGTAGCGTTGCCATCACCATTGGTATCACAAGGCATACCTGCTATACAGCTTCCCGCGCTAAACCACTCAGGATGAACCTCTTGACCAACCGTATCATCCCTGCCAGAAGTAAAATAAATAGGCTGGCTAGCCGCACCAATAGCATTAATATTGCCTTGAACATATATACGACCTTGTACCGCTTGAGCACCCGACATCCTGGAAAATTTCACAATAGTTCCCGATTCAAGTGTCAAAGTATTACCTGGTAAAATCTGAATATCATTATTTGAATATGCCGGAGAACTATCCACACCTAAATAATACGGAATATCATTGTACCAAGTCCGATTGGCATTTATTGTCGCTGCATTTGAATATCCAAATAATTGTACTCCATTTACTCCATTATTTTGTACATTTTGTACACCGGAAAATTCCACATTAGTATTGGTCAGATAATACATCATAATAGCCGCTCCACTATTGTTTTTGATCGTCATGTTACTTAAAGAAGGATTAGCTTCTTGAATCATAATCCCTCTTACTTGGGAATTTAAAATTACTGTATTGCTAATCACCGGTTCCAAACGACTAAAAACATTATGTTCACTAAATGAGATACCGCCATAACCATATTTTATAACCACCCAATCAAGATTACCTCCTCCATAACTCGAACTTTCTGCCAAAAATCTGATACCGCCCTTAGTATCATAGTAACCATCATCGCCCCAATCACCGGCAGTCGGATTAGTAGTGTTACTATCATTATGAATATCGCACGGAGTATATGGTATGCAATTTCCACCACTAAACCACTCCGGATGAGCTTCCTGCCCCACACTATCATCATATTCAGTTGTAAAATAAATCGGCAATTCAGCTGTTCCTACAGCATTTAGATTACCATAAACCCTTACATTTCCCTTCTTATCATAAGCGCCACCATTATTTTCATAAGCAAACTTTATCACCGCCCCCGGTTCCACATTCAAAGTACCAGATGATTCAATAATTAAATATGGATCCTCTATACCAACATAATATGGCAAATCATTGTACCAGGTTCTGGTATTATCAATTCTTGCTTGCACTCCATAATTTCTTAAAGCTACACCGTTAATCGTGTTATTATAAACACTCTGCTGACCAGAAAAACGAATATTTGTATTGTAATTACTAACAAACATCATTAAAGCTGGCCCATTGGTGTTTCTGATAGCAATATTGGTCACCAATGGATCTGCCCAATTTGCAAACACTCCCCTAGCCTCAGAATATTCCAAAGTAACATTTTTGATCGTCGGCTCAACTCTCTCCGCATGATAATTGTGATCGCTTACCAAAATACCATATGAATAACGAACAATCACATTATCCAAATTACCCGAACCCTGAGCAGTGGACGAAGCCGTAAACCTAATACCGCCATGGGTGGACAAAGATCCACTTCCCCATCTACCGGCCGGAATCACTGTTGGGTTGTACCCATCTCCCATAGTGTCACCATCAGGCGTATTATCATCCTCTTTACGGGTAAAATATATCGGTTGATCTGGCGTACCCACGGCATTTAGATAACCATTTACAGTTATATAATCATCTGCCGCTACCTTAACTACGACTCCCGGCTGCACCGTCAATGTTTGACCGGTATTAATCGTCAAATTACCGGTGACACAAACTACTGTCGTCGTCCCATAACCGGTGTTGGGCCAAATCTGAGAATTTATCGATCCCGATCGATTGAGATCACACCCGGCATCAAACGAAGGAGTATACCCGCAAGACGTCAAAGTAGAGATTGAAGCCGTTGACGAATAATCAGATAACTTTCCCGTATCAACATCTTTCGCCACCACCGACACAATATATGAAGTATTAGCTGTCAGTTTCAATACCCTAATCGGCAAACTCCAACTACTTTTAGAAATAAATACTGGAAAATCAACCAAATCCCCCGCTGCATTTACATATTTTGTCGTGGTGCCTTGGACTACTCTGATAGCAAAAGTTGTCGTATCGGCATTTCCATGAGTATTGAAATCGGTAATGTCAAAATAATCACATTCAGCATTGGACAAAGATGGCGCAAAGGGTGTAAACAAATTACCCCCATCGTAATCACCCTGCAATCCATCATCCGGATCAAACCACCAAACATCATTAAAAACATAGACGCCATTTCGCCCACCATAATACATTGCTTCATTATCGTCATTGTCCCAACACATCGCCGTATCCGAACGTTGTGACGGCGAATTGACAGGAGTTTTTTTGGT
Source organism: Patescibacteria group bacterium (assembly GCA_049322675.1). Classification (GTDB taxonomy): domain Bacteria; phylum Patescibacteriota; class JAHJAL01; order JAHJAL01; family JAHJAL01; genus DAIRGB01. The sequence goes on from JBMORM010000024.1 coordinate 22,470, forward strand.
CCAAATATTGGTAGAAATGTTCAGCAAATAAGTATCATTATAATAATTAATATTATCTTTACCTCCAAACAAAACAAACTGATTTTCTACATCATCCCAAACCAAATCAGTATTTCCCCTTGCTGCCGGAACACCGGAATCAGTCACTTCCGCCCAAACCCCACCACTGTATTTCCAAAGATTATCTTTGAAATTGGTCCCGTCATTGCCCCCAAAAAGATACACCGATGAATCGTTGGGAGAATATTCCATCGCCGCATAACGAACCGCTGGTCCATCATCAGAAGTTTGTATCCAAGTATTGCCCGTCGGATCATAACTATATGTTTTATTTATCACTGCAGACAAATCATAATCATAACCTCCATGCAAAATCAAAGAATCGCCGTCCCAAGCCATTTGCGAACCATAAAGCTTACCCGGATTAGAAACAGGATTTTTATTGGTCCAACTCCCTTGATCATGATGAAAAGTTGGCGGAGTATATATCCAAGTGTCATCGTAAACTACATTGGTAGTTTCCGCCGCTCCTCCATACAAAATAACCTGATTACCAACATTATCCCAAACCATATCAAAATTGGAACGTTTAGCGGGAGAAATTGCAGGCATCTTTTTTGTCCACAAGCCTTGTGAGCCGGGAATCCACTCTTCCGGAGATTTACCATCAATCAGTAAAGAATATTGATTATCAAAACGATGCAAAGGTATCCCGGAAATATCATCATAAAAAGCATCAATATTATTGGCGCCATTATTGGAAAAACCAAAACCTTGAATCCTAATATTAAAACATTCCGCCGCATAAGTATTAACTGAAGTAACTCCGACAAGACCACCCGTTAAAGGAACAGAAATCGTTTCTGCTAAACCGTTATTGGTGCAAGAATTATTAACACATGTATCTATAGTAAATGCCCCAGAATTACCTGCAGAATCAGCATCATTGATAGAAAAATTTAACTTTGCAGCATTTTCCAGACAAACCGTAATTCGATAATCATGATCGGATCTATAAACCGGAACAGTTAAATCCGGTTCATACAGCCAAGTCTCCTGACTAGCCGCTACCGTCGACTGTCCGGTCAAAGACAAACCACCGCCAAACAAAATCGCAGTATTATTATCATCGTTCCACACCATCCGCGACGAGTAACGAGAAGACGGACGAGAAACCGAAGGGTCAAAAATAACCGGATAATCAGCCGTATTCAAAAATTGTTCATCCAAATTAAAAGTAATAGTTTTATTTTCTCTATTAAATATATGATCCACTTTGACTGCTCTTCCTTTTCTATCTGTCAAATACGCCAACAACAACTTTATAACAGGTAAGTTTTTATCCTTTGCATACAACACTAAACTCCCATCTTCTGTTTCTTCCAAATCGTATTCTTCCGCATAATTCAATCTAGCAACCAAACTACCAAACTTCGGCTTTTCATCAAAAATAATACTCTCCTTCAAAGTATCCTTCTGTAATTCATATTGAATATCAAAATCATCATAATTATACAAAACATAATTACCATTCAAATATACATTGGGATCAGTATCCATAAAATCCCAACTCATTGTAAAATCCAAAACACTATCATCAACTTTGCTCAACGTTTTATCCAAAATCTTCAACTCTGCACTTATCTTTTTTTGCTCTGAAGCCAAAGCCACTCTGATCCAATCATTTTCCGCCAAATCTTTTCTGGGTTCATAAAAATTCAAAATCTGCTCCAACAACGACGCATCCTTATTTGATCGAAAAGGAGTGTCACTATTCAAATTCTCGTTACCATTTTTTATCTTTTCTCTAACCAACAAACTCTCCACTCCCATCTCACCCGGATTATCAAACTCATCCATATAATATTTTTGTCCCCAATTTTCTTTTTCCTCTACAAAATATTCTTTCTCATCAGGAAGATCACCCTGATCTTTTCTGTTTACTACCGCCGCCACCCCCATTACTACTAAAACAAAAGTTAAAATAATCAATGCATAGGACAAAATATCAGTTTTTCTCATTTTGATAGTCCAAAAAAATGTATTCATATTTACTGTATCAAATTTTTTTCATACAAAAAAACCCAAAGCAGATTAAAGACTTTGAGTCTTTTTTATACAAAAAATTGATTTACTTCAAATTGTCCTTCAACTCAGCCACTTCATGAATAAGAACAATTTTCGAGAACAAAACTACCACAAAAATAATAATCAAAGCATCGCTTCCCAAAAATATACCACCAATTATGGATATCAAACAGGCGCCAATGATTGTAACTACATTATCCATCACCACTCCCGTAATCGCATCCGCCAATCTACCTTTGGGATTAACCGAAAAATTGTGAATCACGATCATTTCTCCCAAACAACCAACCAAAGCAGTAATAATACCGGTCAATACATAAGGAACACCGGTTAACTCCGAAAACATCGTCACCGCCTCAATCAAACTCTCAGCCGCCAACAATATCACCAAACCGGACAACAACAAATCCAACCAAATTCTGACAGAAGAGCGTCCAAAATAATAATTTTCTTCTCCCTCGCCTTCATGTGTAGCATGTGACCTTCGGAAAACATAAATAATTGCTAAACTTGCCAATAAAACAACCACTCCAATCGTTTTGGTCAATTGATATAAATCTCCGGGAAACATTGCCAAAGCATCACCTTTATCAACTTTGCCAAACAAAACCATACCCACTGCCACCATCAAGGTCAACAATCCCAGATAAACCAATATTTCCATCGCTGCATTTACTTCAGCAACACCAGGTTTTGTTTTGTGTTCTTTCAACGGCTTTACCACCCCACTCCACTTCAGACCGGGAAACATCAATACCTGTCTTCCAAGTTTGTCCGCTTTATTTTGTCGATAAACGCACCAGGCCGCATGCAAAATATTATAAATATTTGAACCAAAAGTCGTACTAGCCGCTATAATAGCCAAGTTCATCGATCGAGTAATATCGATTGCCGCCGCTTGCAAACTCAATATAGCCGAAACCACACCGATCACCATGTCAGGAAAAGCTGTTCCCAAAGCCTGCAACAACCCACCAGCCAACCCGGTCCGATCTTTCAACACTCCAGTCGTCTTCTCAATAATACTGGCTGTCTGTTGAATCAAATACACTCCGATCACCAACAAAACAACAATAATCAACCACACCAAAGCATGATTTTCGCTCTCCAGCAAAGGTAACAAATAAAACCTCGCCCCCAAACCCACTATCAACCAACCAATAATTTTTACAAACTGCCAATCTTTCATTTTTTTTCAGTTAATAATTAACACTATATCATATTTTCCTACTATCATACGCCCAATGCAACAAGGCCTGTCTCTGCCTCTTTCGACATTCCCAATCACCAACCACACAATTTCTCTTTATCTGTGCCACATGCCTCTTCATCGCTTTCCATCTATTTATTTGTCTCTCATCTTCATCGCCCAATCTTCGCCCCATGTAGTATCGACAATACCATTGAAACCAACCGCGCGGATCCTCCGGATAAATCCAACCTTTCTTCTCCCAATAACTCAACGGCATACTGGCATTGACTCGAAAAAAATTCAATGAACAATCACGCTTTTCTTTCGCAAATTTTGCTTTTTCAAACCAATCTTTGGGAAATTCATTTTGACAATCACGCATATATCGCCCACAAAAAATCCCCAACGCCAACATCTCTTTCGGCGTCAACTCCGGCCTAAAACCCTCAGAAAAATTTTTTCCTATCGGCTCGCTTAATTCATACCGATAATTTTTCTGTATCTTGTCATTTACAACAATATTCTTTTTCATCCTATCAAACCATAAAATAGTTTCTTAATCTCTTTTATTTTTACAAAAAGCAAATATTTCGTCCCCAATAAAACCATACCTATTAATCCCAAAATACTCATACTATTAGCACAAGCAAATATACCGGCTCCACAACACGGACAACTCGCACCAGACAAAAACAAAGCAATCAATATCTTTATCAAATGCGCTCGAATAAAATTAAGTATTTTTTTCATAAATCATATTAATATCCAAAAACAAAGTAGAGTCAAAATAAATGACTCTACTATTTAATATACAAAAATAATCTATCAAAAGCTTGTCTATTTTTTGATCAAATCATCCTCAATCTGCTCCTTGCTTATATTTTTAGTGCAAAAAAACCAATCATGACATTTCATCTCTTCTTTTCCATCCATACGATCTTTCGCCACCCCGCACGATCCGGCCGGTGGCACGATCACATCATCACCGGGCTGCCAATCGGCCGGCAAAGCCACACCATATTTATCCGCCACTTGCATCGCTATCAAAGCCCGATACAATTCTTCAAAATTTCTCCCCAAACTCAAAGGATAATAAATAATCGCCCTAATCACTCCATTGGGATCAATAAAAAATACCGCTCTCACCGCTTTGGTGCTACTTTCACCCGGTTGGATCATGCCATATTTTTTGGCAACCTCCATAGTAATATCCTCGATCAATGGAAACTTCACCTCCACGTCTTTCATGCCTTTGTACTCAATCTTTTCTTTAATAGTTCTTAGCCAAGCAATGTGACTATATAAACCATCGACCGACAAACCAACCAATTCGCAATTGGCTTTCGCAAATTTTTCTTCCAAACTCGCAAAAGTCATAAACTCCGAAGTGCAAACCGGAGTAAAATCCGCCGGATGACTAAATAAAATCACCCAACTTCCTTCATATTGTTTGGGAAAATCTATCTCACCCTGAGTGGTAATCGCTTTAAACTCCGGTGCTTTGTCCCCAATCCTCGGCATAGAAACATTATTCTGATTATTTGTTGTTTCACCGTTTTCCATAAATTCCTCCAAAATTAAAAAACTAAATCCATTCGCTCAACTCTTGTTTCAACTTGTCTTTACTCTGTAATCCAATCAATTCTTTCACCACCTCACCTCCAGAAAATAATTTTAAGCTGGGAATACTACTTATACGATATTTTTCTGCTAACGCTTGATGATCAGAATTTTCAATATCCAGTTTGGCAATTTTCACTTTATCACCAATATCATTTGCCAAATCATCTAAAATCGGTCCCATCATCTGACAAGGCACGCACCATGGCGCCCAAAAATCAACCAAAACCGGAACCTTTGATTGCAAAACTTCCTGATCAAAACTTTGATTTGTTAAATGCAATACCTCAGACATAATTATCTCCTATTTTTATTACAATTTAAAATTATTCACAATTCAACACTTTTGACTTCTGCGACCAACAAGCAAACTGTTTGCTCATCAAATTGTAAAACAAAAACAAAATTACACCTGTCATCACAATCAAAAATCCAAAAACCAATTGATAAGGCAAAAACATTTTATATACAAACGCGCCCAAAACTACATATGCCACAAATGGACACACTAAACCCCACTGTGAAACGGTAAAATCTCGATTAAAATACTTTTTAAAATATTCAACCAACAACACCAAACCAAAAATCAAATACCAACTCTCAAACAACCAAGCCGACAAAACTACTACCTGTTGAAATGCATGGACATGAGACCCTTGATGCCTTTCAAAATAATGTGCCAATCGAAAAAAACTGATCGCATACAAAGTAATATTGGGTATCACAATCAAAAAACTGGGCAAAAATTGTTTCTCCGGCAAACCCGTGGCGGCAAAATGACTCTTAAACAACGCCACAATCTTCACCAACAACAAAAACAAACCCATACTTCCAGACATAAACGTCATTACGGTTGCCGCAGTGGCAATACCATAATCCTTGGCCATCGCCGCAATACCAGTACCTGTCACTGTCAACATCCCCAACACAAATGGATGCAACAACCAACCAAAATTTATCTTATTTATATCAAAACCATTGGTAAAAGATATTTTTAGCAACCATATTTCCACTACCATTACTATCACATAAATCACTCCCCAAACCACCAAACCCGGCAACATAAACAATTGCAAATTATCATACAAATATGGAACAAAAAATCTCACCACGGACAACAAAACATTTATCGACATTATCAGCGAAATCAGCGGAGCCACAATCGCTGCGTTTCTCAATGGATCATTTATAAAATCTTTGAAACCATCGTTTCTAATAAATCTTATCAATCCAGGCAACAAATACAAAGTCAAAAATAAGTGTATCAAAGAAAAAACAATCATTCCCACTTCAAATATTTTAAAAACCCAAAATTTCCAAAAACCCAAATTTTCTAAACCTACTTGAGAAATATTTGCCAAACCCTCGCCATGATCAAATGTATAATTTATTACCGCAAAAAATGCCACCGCTATACCCCCGGCTCCCAGAGCGGACAAATACAATAATGGCGAATACCTGTTATCTTTCATTTTCTCTCCCAATACTTTAGTTAATTTTATTTACTTCGTTTATTAATACTAAAATTTTATCCCTTGTCTTTTTATCAATATTCTTTAGACAACCAGATAAATTTTCTTCCATAATCTTCACTGATAAAGAATTTACTGCTGATTTAATTGCTTTTAACTGAACAATAACCTCCAAACAATCTTCTTTCTCTTCCAGCATCCGATTTATTCCATTCAACTGCCCAACTATGTTATTAACCCTTTGCTCAATATTTTTCATATTTATATAATAAAAAATTCTCTAACAAAACCATCATAACTAACACCCCTGGGGGGTGTCAAGAAAATAAAAAAATTTATATCTGACGTCGCATATTCTCTCCACATTTTTCACATTCAATTTTTTGACAAGGCGTACCTGGTAAATGCTTAGTAATATACCCGCACCTTGCGCACTCGCAAAAACCAAAATCTTTTTTGTTCCTATTCAAAAACCTCCGCCCTTTCCATTCAATTATTTTTTTACCATCAAGCAAATCATTTGACTGAAAAAAATTAAATACTTCTTCTCGATCTTCAATTTGTATTACTACATATTCCAATTCATCAACTTCATTCAATAATACCGTTTTCAACAATTCAGATATTTTGGCAGCCTCGGCCACACTTTTATTCTTCTCAATATTTATGGTAATATTTGCCGACACCACCGCCCCCTTCTTTTGAGTAATTATTTCGGAATAATTGATATTATTTTTCTGTAAAACATTTTTTACTTTTTCTTCTATCTCCTTACCCGCCGACATATCAGTCAATGAACCCAAAGATTCCCTGGCCAATTTATATGACTCATAGATTACATACAAACCCACAAAAATTGTTAATAATGAATCCAAATAACTCCAATAAAATACAAAAATTAAACCGACAAAAATAATCAGTGAAGAATAAACATCCACCCGACTGTGAACACCATCTGAAATTAAGGCAACAGAATTTTCCTTCTTTCCATAATAGATTTTTAATCTTGCCATAATCTCATTGATCAAAGCGGAAAAAAACATAACCCCCAATCCCCAATAACTCATTTGCAATTGACTACCTTCAAAAATTTTAAGCCATCCGTCATACACAATTCCCAAACCAGTAACAAACAACAAAACTACTATCACCAGTCCGGCCAATACTTCATATTTAAAATAACCATAAGGATAATTCCTATCCTTTGGCTTTTTCGCAATCTCTATCCCGATAAATCCGACAAATGATGAAAAAACATCCGTCAATGAATGCCAACCCTCTGCCATCACCGAACCAGCCCCAATCCACCACCCAACTCCCAGCTTTAATCCAGCTAAAACAATATTTACCACTATCGCCCAAATTGCAATTTTTTCTTTCATATATTTTCTATTCCTCAACACATATTTCTTTTTTTTGAATTGCGACAACAGTACTCAAAAACAATATACCAATAATAAACGACAACACCACAGTCAAAATATAAACGAAATATTGATAAAAATTGTTTCCTGTATTATGCCAATACAAAATAGTAGCAATCGTCATCGAAGCTGCCGGAAAAGAATATGCCCACCAAGATAAATAAAATTTATTTTTCAACACATTAAATATTTTACTTACAAAAAATATAAACAAAAACAAAGCAAAAAAATACAAAACGCGAGCAAAATTATCTACATGACCTACCAGCTTAACATAAGAAATAAAACCAACCGAAGGAGGAGCAACCATGATAAACAACGTAGGTATCAACTTTAAAACAATCGGCTTGTGAAAAACAACCCGATAAAAAATAATAGTAAACAACACTACCCAAAACCCAAAACCGATAGAAAAATACAACCACGAAACATCTACCGGCAAATGCTCCACACCAACAACCGGAACCAAAATATTTCCCACAACGGGAATAAACCATGCCGGATTGATTTCTTCTATGCCATATTTTCTATCACTCACCCACTCTGAAATAATCAGATACGTAAAAAACAGATGCAACACCGCCCCCACCAACCACAACCAAAACGACACATTGCCACTGATAGGAAAAATCGCAATTGCCAACAACAATAAACTAATCGAAACAGTAGGGAAAAAATTTAACTTTATCGGATTATTGTATTCCTTTTTCACGCTATCAATAAATAAAATAGATTTCATTGTATAAGCAATAATCAAAAATCCAAAAACAATAATCGAAAAATACAAAAAAACCGATGATACTCCCCAGTTCAATTGCATAAATTGTTCGATCTTCTGCCACACGATTGTAAAACCCACCAGACCCATTACTAACGAAAAAAAAGAAACTGGCATATTTTTCAATCGACTTTTACTATTTATAAATTCATTCATAAAAATCCTAGCTTCCATTAAAGATAAAATAATCACCTGAAAATGCATTCAGGCGATTATTGTTGATACTAACTCTCCAATTGTTTCAATTCTTGCTGCAAATCTTCAATCTCTGTTTGCAACATTTTCTTGTACTCTTCTTTTGTGGGCTGATAAGGCATTGCTGAACTATAATCACAACATCTTCCCCTACCTAAACCTCTTCCCCCTCTTCGTCCCATTCCATAACCACCACCACAAGGACCCATTCCTCTTCCCGTCATCGGGCCCTGATTGTTTGGACCCATTCCATTAAAATTTGGCATAAAACCTCCAAAAAAATATATAAATCAATCGTCAATTCTTAGCGCTTTTCCCTCCACCAGAGCTTCAGCAATTTTGCGATGAGCCGCTGATAGCAAACGATGAACTGTTGACTTGGATAAATTCATTTTCTCCGCCGCTCCCAACATATCCATTTGCTTCAAATCACATAGTCTTACCGCTTCCATCTCGTCCTTTTCCAATATCACTTCCTCCAACAAACGCATGGGAACTCCCCGAGGTTTAAAATAATCGCTTTTCGGATTAAACATGATTCGACGAAATTTTCTCGGTCTTGGCATAAGATTAAGTTATTGGATATTTCCCATTTCAATCCCATTATAAATTATTATGGGATATGTTGCAATACTTTTTTTCCAAAAAAAAATACAACTCTCCATTACAAGAATTGTATTTTTACAATAATCGACTACTCCGTCGTTACTCCGTCAAAATCCGCCTCATCGGCCATCGCTTCCTCTTTAGTCACTCGCACAATCCCATCTTTATGATGCGCCGGCGAATAAATAGTATAAAGTTTCAACTCTTCAGTTTCAGACACATTTATCACATTGTGCTCCGCCCCCGCCGGCACCACAATCGCCGAACCATCCCTCACCGCATATTCGTTTCCATCAATCAACACTTTCCCCATGCCTTTTTCAAACCGAAAAAATTGATCATTTTCACTGTGAATCTCCATTCCAATCTCTTCCCCCGGTTTTAAGCTCATCAACACCAGCTGACTATGTTTACCGGAATAAAGCACTTTGCGAAAATTACTATTAGCCAAAGTCTCCTGTTCGATATTTGCATTAAACCCTTTCATAATCACCTCCATTTAAAAAATAAAACTAATCCAAAAATTTAGCCGTGCCTGTCAAACGTCGCAACAAAGCACTTATATCGCCATCCAAATAATCCTCGCCATAATTTGTCCCCAATCGATAAACGTAACCATTCTTTTTTATCACATAACTTTGATCATACCCACCACAACATCCAATATTTGACAAAAATCCTGTCTCCCCGGCCATTACAATCTTTTGACCGGGCAAATATGTTTGCAATTGACTATCAGGAATCCGAAAATAATCTACTAGCCAATCTTCCAAACCCTTGCCTTCGTCTTTATAAATATACAAAAAAATATTTCTCTTTCCTTTTGGATAATCGTCAATATCATCTTTTTCCTCCTCGGAAAGACCGGCCAAATATTCATTGCAACCCTCTTTGTTCAACTGAGTTTTACAATCATACTCAAATATCTTTTTGTCCCAAGCCGGATCAGAAAATTCCACTTTAAATATTTCCTTTGGCTCAGACATATAATCTTTCGGTCTATCAACCCTTTTCCAATTACTCGGATAATCAAAACTAAATCCATACTGTTCATCGCTAAACGTTTCCCAACTTTGTGGCTCCGGCATCAGCTGCATTTCCTCCTCAACCCCACCCACCAATTTATCATTATCTGTCCCAATCATACTCACCTCTTCGAGCATCTTGTTTTCCAACAATGACAATCTCTGATCCATTTTTTCCAATTTCCCTTTCAAATCCTTGTTGTTGGCATAAGAAAATCCCAAACCAACTCCACCTAATATCAGACAAAAAATAAACGAGACCAAAACACTAATCACAAAATTTTTCATATTTTTTTCCAAAATAATATTTTCTGATAAATCATTTCTTTCTTAATAATTACGCCACAATCGGATGGGCCTTTTTCTGAGAATAACCCAAGACATCTCTTCTCTCGGCAAAAAACAATATAATCAATCTTTAACAACTAAAAATTCAAGCCTGGATTACAATTCTGCCAAATACTTATCCGGAAGACAACCGTTTTGTTCCATGATAAAGTTATTTCTTGATTGAAACAAATTCCGAATTTCGGGCAAAACCACTTTCTTTTCCCAATCTTTTTTTGCCTTCACGATACCATCATTCATCAACTCTTCAAAAGGTTTTTGCGAATTTTCATGCCACCACAAATAATAAAACGGACCGATCAGATGAGAAGCCGCATCAGCCGAAGAAATAATTTTTACTTCCAAGGGGGCACCACCCAGGTCAATCTTTTGATCCATTTGTTTTACATAATCAATTACCTTATCCACCATGTCTGATTTGAAACCAATCTCAATTAATTTTGCTCTCCCAGCAACCAATGTCGTTTCATACTGATTGTCAAAATCTAAAATCTTCCCATAATCATGCAACCAAACCAATAGTAAAACCATCTCCCGATTACTTTCTGGATATTTATCGCACAATTCCATCGCAATTTTTTCGACAATTTCTAAATGATATTTTATAAACCATTTATGATGAATAAAAATTTCATCCTTAGCAGATTCCACAACCTGGATTCTAAATTTTTCGATCAAATCTTTCATATTTTTTTACTCGTGCTTATACTTCGACTTATTGTATTCCTCTTTTAATCTAAAACACTCCTCCAAATCGACATCATATAAATTGGCCAGAGCCAAAACATAATACAAAACATCATACAATTCCTCGTCCAATGTATCCTTTATCTGACCGGTATCCGCCAATCGACATTTTTCTTTCTTAAAATCCACCTTTCTGATCATCTGCGACAATTCCCCCACCTCTTCAACCAATTTCATCAAATACGAATGTTTCCGATCCTGTTGAAAATCATTCTTTTTTATATACTCACACAATTCTTTCAAAGTCATGTTTTACCTCATAGATTCCATTAAAATATTTTTTATTCCAGCAAAAACTTCCTCAGAAATTACAAACTCTTTATCAATTTTATAATTGTGTCCCCATAACTTATCCTCAAAATTTACACCCATAAATATTCTTGAAGACGCATATCTCGGAATAAAATGACCATGCAGATGACGAGTTTCGTTTCCCAAAAAAGCATAATTAAACCAATCTGCTTGAAACAATTTTTTTGTCACTGTTCGCAACTTTCCCAAAACCAAAAATAATTCTTTTTGCTCTTCCGCTGTCGCATCAGCCAAATCCAATGCATCTTCTCTTTTACACCACACTACACATCGACCAAGATAATTTTGGTTTTGATGAATATAAACACCCCAATATTTATATTCCTTAATTAAAAATTTTGAAAAATCATTTTCGGCCATCTTGGCAAAATAAAAATTAAAAATAAAAATTTATAATACAATCAACCGCCAAAACTTTGGTTCAAAGCATTGATAAACTGTCTCTCACGACTATCTATCACGTTATCGTCGCAGACATGGTTAGCAAATTCGTCCATTCCATCCAAACCGCCAAAATCTTTAAAAACCTCATCCGCTGCCGCTCGCTGATCATCCGTTGAATTCAACTGACCAATCGCAAACAAAGCGCTCGGCAAATATTGTCTCAGTTGATCACAATTCATAGCCTGCGAATTCAACTCTTCATCAGTCATTGGTGTCAAATAAGCGTTCATCAACCCCAACAAACGACGTTGAAACTCCGCATCACCCAATTCATGACGTTGCGCTTCCAGTTCCCTCCATCGTCGATACAATTCTCTCGCCCGCTGTCGCCATGTGCTCCCCTCCAGATTCGGATCAAAATTTTGGCCAGCCGAATTTCCTCTCGATTCCTGACCAGCGCCCACATTATTACCCGAAGCCCCATTTGCTTCCCTTGGAGGAGTTTGTCTTCTGATTACAATAACCGTCCGACCACCATAAACCCACAACGGACCATCCGGCACATCTTCTTCATCCAAAAGTTCATGTCTTTCTGTGACTTCGTCCACAATAATAACATCCCCCTCATCCGTCCAACTGGAATCACCACCTTCCGTTCCAAAACCAGTTCCTTTAACCACGTGTAAACCATGATTTGTCAAAACGTTATAATAATTACCTGCCCCTACTGGCTTAACCGCATGATATCCATTACCTTTCAATTGAACAATATAAACTCCTTGATCAGAAATTCTTATCTGAGCGATTGAATTTTTATCCAAAAACATCATCCCAAAATCCCCAAAATCCAACGCCGCTTCACTATCATGCGTTTTTACCCAGGTATAACTTTTTAAAGCCTGAATATCCTCGGACAGATATTGATAATTGGATTGATTGAAAGGACGATACTCAATCTGATCTTTTTTTCCAATAACTGTAAAATCTCTTGTATTTTCTATCGCCACCCCGCCCAAACTACAAGCGGGAAGAAGCAAAGCCACAACCAAAAAAACCAATGAAAACAAGATCTTTTTCATATTTTTTATTTTAAAATAATAAATGCCAAGACAATTATACCAAAATTATCCCGACCCTATTTTTCTCCAAACAAATTATTTTTGTTTTTCTCCAACTCACTCACCAAGTCCCACCAAATCCCTTCTATCACCGGAGACGATTTTACTTTTTCATCCTTAGTCCGTAACATTTCCAAATCCACCTTTTCTTTCCGCCAACTCCTACCACCATCCAAAAAAATATTCATCACCGGCAAAATCTTATCCAAAGCATAAACAAATTTGGATTCCTCATCTATCTTCTCTTCATAATCAAAAATAATCTGGTTTATTCCAGATATTTCAGAAAATTCCTCAGCAATTTTTTTTGCCGCCTCCGTCTCTCTCGTCTTTTTACTATTCTTTAAATCCTGGTCGGTTGTAAAAAAATAAGTATCACCCGCATAAACCTCCACCAAATCATGCACTATCGCATAACGGATTACTTTTTCCAAATCCAATTTCATTTTTTTGCTATCAACCAAATACCAAGCCACCAAAGCCAGTTGGTAACTATGTTCCGCATCATTTTCCTGCCGCTCCTCCCCATTGACCAACAACACCCGCCTCACCTGCTGAAACTTATGCGTAAACTCCACAAACTTCAGTAATTTTTTTAAAGTCATAATTTATTTATTTAACCAAAAAAAAGCGAGGTAACATAACCCCGCTTTTTTTCCAATAAATCCATCCGAACAATTTTACTTTTTAACAGTCTGCCACAAACTCAACAAATTCCCTTCCGTGTCTTTAAAGTAAACAATAAAACCCATATCTCCAACCGGGGTTTTTTCTTTCACAATCGTCCCACCCTCTGCTACCACCTTCAAAGCGGCCGCATCAATATCCTCTACGTCAATCGCAAAACTAACCGTCTGAAATGTCCCTTTACGCATTGCCAACCCACCATTGATCGCTCCCACCTCTTTCGGCATTCGCTGTTCATCCATCTCCATGGTGTGAGCCATCACATAATCCATTTCCGGCATATCTACCAAATTCCAACCAAACGCACTTTTATAAAACTTCATTGCCCTAGCTTTGTCATCCATCGGAATTTCGAAATGCACTACTTTATCCATAATTTTGGGGTTAATAAATAAATTATCCACAGATACATTATACCAAGAATTATTACAAACTCTCCAACACCCGACCAATAGTATTTCTAAACCAAAAAGTATAGTTATCAGGATTATTTTTAATATCTTCCAATAAATCATTAACCCAAATCCATTTCCACTCATCTGCCTCGGCGGGATCAGGCTTAGCATCCCCATCAAAATTTCCCAACCAAATATGATCCACTTCCTTTTCCGTCAGACCATTGCCCACTTGGGCCGAATATTTGTACACAAACAATTCTTTCATCGGGCAATCAAAACCCATCTCTTCTTGCACACGACGATGCACTGCTTCTTCCATCTCTTCCCCCCAAACCGGATGACTGCAAGTCGTATTTGACCACAAACCGGCCGAATGATATTTTGTCATCGCCCTTTTTTGCAACATAAATTCACCCTTAGAATTGAAAACAAAAATCGAAAAAGCGCGATGCCATTGCCCACCGTTTTGATGAGCTTTCAATTTGTCTTCTTTTCCAATAATTTGATCATTTTCATCTACCAAAATAATTTCTGACATATTTTTGTCTTAAAAAATAAATTCTCTCTATCTGCAATTATCACATGCGCCCGACTCAGGATAAAGAAATTTCTTATTTTTTTCATTTCCAAACATGCTAAACTAAAAGTAATCAAAATATTATTAACAAAAAATATGCCAAAGCCAACCAACAAATCAAATGTCGTCAAGTATGCAGTCATCGGTGCCAGCCTAGCCGGACTCGCCGCCACCGCCTATTTTCTTTTCGGGCCAAAAGGCAAACAAAACCGACAACACATCAAAGCCTGGGCTGTCAAAATGAAAGGTGAAGTAATCGAAAGATTGGAAACCGCCCGCGAAATTACCGAACCAATCTATCACGAAATCATCGATTCCGTCGCCAAAGATTACAAAAAAAGCAAAAAAGCCAGTCAAGAAGAGATTGACGCCATAGCCGACGATCTCAAAAAACACTGGAAATCTATGAGCAAACTAGCCATCTCTGCCAAAAACGAAATAGCCAAAGATGCTTCCAAAGTCTCCAAAACCGCCAAAAAGAGCCTGGCCAAAAAAAAGTAATCGACAATCAAACAAACAAAAAAGGCCAAGTCAACTTGGTCTTTTTTTAATGAAAATTAATTCATATTTTTCAAATACATCTATTTTTTTCACCGCACTATTCCCAATTATCCTTATATTTCTTATCAAAATATCATTTATTAAATTAATCAAAATTTGAGTTTTCCCACTCAATCGCCCAAATGCAAAACCAGAAAAATCACCAATTTACATCCCCTTCACGCCCCGAAAAATAATTTCTTTTATTGTCTTATTCATTTTTTCTTTCGAAATTTGTAAAGAAAACACCGACCAATCCAAACCCATCATGGCCAATAAAGAAAATATGGATACAATTATCCCCTCTGCCTCCAAATCACCGGCAATTTTCTTCCTCTTTTTTTCAGCAGTAATAATCCCTTTTACAGACTCTACATAAAAATCTTTTGCCTCATTTAGCCTTTTATTCCATCTATTTTTCAAATACCCCATTTGATTCAACATCATCATTCCAACATTTCGATACTTTTTAAAAAAAACAAAATGGCATTCAATCAATTCTCCCAATTTATCTTTGCTATCAGCATTTTTTGCAATCGCTACAATTTCCCCGGTTAATCTCGACAAACCCCTCTCTATCAAAGACAAAAATAATTCCTCCTTATTTTTAAAATAATAAAAAATAGTTCCCTTGGCCACTTTTGATCTAAGAGCAATTTCATCCAATGATGCTCCATCATATCCCCTTTCACCAAACACCTTAGCCGCTATTTCATAAATTTTTTCTTTTTTATTTATTTCTTTCACCACAATAAACCTCCTATATTTCAATCAATGGATAAATATCGCTAACTTTTATTGTCTTTTGTGACCATCTATTTTTCAACCACAAAAAACAACCAAGAAACAAAACAATAGCAATCAATTGCTTAATAAGTATTTCCATGTTTCCCCCCAACATCAATATTCTCAGACCACGCACTGCATAGGGCATTGGCGTTACCATACTAAAGAACTGAAAAATATTATCAGAAGACAAAACCGGAAAAGTTCCCGAACTGGAAGTCAACTGAATTACCAAAAAAATAATACCCAACAATTCACCAATTTTTCCAAAAAAATAGGACAATAAAGACATAATCGCCATAAAACTCCAAGAAACCAGAATACTAAATGCCAACATTTCTCCTAAATATTTTACATCCATTCCCAAACCAAAAACTAAAGCCAAAATTAAAACAACTGCTTGAATACTACCTATCATTGCCAGCATAGCAAATTTTCCTAAAGTAACCGACCAAGGATTTACATTCAATACAATCATTTTTTTATCCTTGACCGAAAACAATAAGCTGGCAATCAAGGCTCCCATCCATAGAGCCAAAGGAATAAAATATGGAGCTAATCCCTCTCCATATGTTTTACTACTATCAACTGAAACATTATTTGATACCACCGGTTGTTCGGCAATTTTCATCAATTTCTCAATTTTTTTGTCATTAATTTTATTTTTTATTTCCTCCACCCCACTATTCAATTCATCACTCAATGTTTCTGCTCCAACACTCGCCTGTCTTAAGCCACTTGCCAACTGACCACTGCCATCAGCCAATCGCAACATACCACTTTTTAATTCACCGCTCCCCTCATATGCTTTAAATAAACCATCGTCAAATTGAGTACTACCATCCTGCAAAAGACCCAAACCATCGCTCAAATCACCACTACCACCATACAATCTACCCATTCCATCACTCAAACTATCCGCTCCATTACTTGCACTAGATATACCATCATTCAATCGCAACATACCTTTATCAATATCATTCAAACCATCCGCCAATTCACTACTACCGTCAGCAATCTGTTTCTGTCCATCAACAAATTTATTCTTCTGCTGTACTAGGTTATCCACTGTTCCAAGAATTTCTTTATCATACTTTCCCATCTTCAAACCAAATTTTTGCATAGCTATGACAAATGGATCCAACTCCTGATCAACAGTATCAACTTTGTTATACATTTCATTTGCTCCGGCCGCCAAATCCCGGGATCCGCTTTCCGCCTGATCAACTCCGTTTTGTAATTGTTCGGCACCATATCGCAAATCTTTCAAACCACTGCTCAACTGTTCACTACCATCGTTAGCCGTTTCCAAACCTGATTTCAATGAATCACTACCACTTTTAGCTGTAGAAATACCATTATCTATTTTTTGATAATTACGTTCTAAAAGACCCAAACCACTCTGCAAATCAGTCATACCAACAGCCGCTTTGTCCAGATTTTCCTTCAATTGCTGCGAACCATCGTCAAGAGTCTGTAAACCCGAAGACAATTCTGATGCTCCTTCTCCAGCCATAGATAATTTTTTCATCACTTGTCCAGCTTTTACCTTTACCTCTTCAGCCATTTGTTTCGATATTTGTTCATTGATATTCTGATTCAAAACCGCCATCACATTACGAAAATAAGTCGTAAATATGTAACTCGTTGAATCTTTTGTCTGCCACTCAATATTTGCCTGTTTGGGATCATCTGAATCTATCGACACAATCTTCTGGCTAAAATCACCAGGAATATAAACCACCGCGTAATACTCTTGATTATTCAAACCATCAACTGCACTATTTTTTTTCACTTCCTGCCAATCCAATACTTTTTTATCCATAATCGCCTCGACAATCTGCTGACCAAAATTGACCTTTTCATTTTTGTACCACACTCCCTCATCTTCGTTTACAATCGCTACAGGCACGTTTTTCATGTTGTCATATGGATCCCAAAAAGCCCACAGATACATAAATCCATACACAAGAGGTATCAATATTACCGCCAATAACGAAGCCAGTTTTAGCTTATCCCTCCTAATGATCCTCAAATCATACTTAAAAATATTCCAAGTATTCATAATCATTTTCTTCCCAAATCAATTAATTTGGCTCCCATCCAAATAACTTCCCTTTTATCCCTCGTAGTAAAAACAATCAATTTATTATCATTTACCGACTTCAACTTCGTCCAAAATTTTTCTTTATCTTCCACGCTCAAATCACTTACTGGTTCATCCAAAAAAATTAACCTTGGATTACCTACCCAAGCGCAAATTGTTCCCAGTAAAGCCCGCACCAACAAATCACAATCATCTACCAAAGTATCGATATATTTTTCAATTCCCAATTTTTCCAACACCAACAACCAATCTTCCTTGTTAAACAACTCCCCTTTCGCCAAACAAACCAACTCAATATTTTCCCCCAAAGTCA
>JBMORM010000025.1:0-192646 GCA_049322675.1 Patescibacteria group bacterium
GTGATCAGTTGGTTGGGTTGAAAACCAATAGAGATGAAGGTATTTCAAAAAAGAAATTTGTAAAAACATTGGTTAAAAAGTTTATAAACGAAGGGTTGAAGAATTCTTTTGAGAATAAACTTTTTTATAATTTGCTCAACAAAATGATGATGATAAAAGTAAATCGGGAAAGTTACAAAAAAACCGCCAGTGTAGCAGATAAGGATTTGATTTGTCGGCAAAATGATTGGAAGATAATTAAAAGCGGATTTTTTCATGGGAAAGAAAATATTACTGAAGTGGAGGATAGCCGAGGAAAAAAATATGTACTAAAAACCGGTAGGATTGAACCTTTTCAGATCAAATTATTGAAGAAAGCAAAAGAGTTGGAAAATGATTTGTGTTTTAAAGTACCAAATATTGAAAAAGAAGGAAATGATTGGTTGTTATTGGAAAAAATTGATGGGAGATTGTTGAATGATTATTACCAAGCTGCTGCGGAAGATTGCGTTAAAATAAGTAATGACATTGCGTATGATTATCAAAAGTTGATTTTGGCTGTTAATCAAAATAATGAATTGGGGGATGTATTGGTAGATGGTGAACAGTGGTTGTATTCCAGGTTGAATATTTGGAGTAAGCCAATTATTGATGCTGACATGGTTGATCACGAGTTAATAAAGCAATTGAAGGATGATTTTGCCAAATTCATCAAAAAGCAGGGGACAAATTTTTTCGGTTGGGCGCATGGGAATATTACGGGTGATCATGTCATGAAAACAAAGTCAGGTGATATTTTTCTGTTTGACTTGGATGCGGTTGCTAGGTCAGGAAAGGGATATTATGATTTTTTGCGGGCTTTGGATTTTATGTTTTTCAAAATAGAAGATGAACAAAAAATTTACGAAAAAATACCGAAATGGATGGATGAATATTTGGGTAGGTTTGATCAGGAAGAGGTAAAAATGGTTTTTGCTTTTCGTAATATTGGAATTTTGGGTTGGGATATTTTGTATAACAAATCGATCGAACAGGAAAAAAATCTAAATAATAATCGCAAGATAAATTGTTTGTTGAATTTTATCAATAGAACTTATTAGAAAAAAGTAGAGATCATGTGGTATCAAGCGGTGCAAACAATCAATATTTTTGGTATTCATCTTCAGGTTTGGGGATTGATGTTGGCAGTGGGAGTGATTTGTGCTTGGTTTCTTTTTGATTACAATCTTTGGTGGCGAGGTATAAAGCATGATTCATCTTGGGTGATGTCTGGAGCGATAATATCGGGTTTGTTGGGTTCGAGGGTTTTTCAGATTATTTTGGATTGGGATTATTATTCAAAAAATTTGAATAAAATTGTGGCGATATGGGAAGGGGGAATGGCATCTTATGGGGCGTATATTTTCTTGTTTGTCTTTTTGTTTTGGTATATTGGAAAGTATGTGGATCGAAAAACTGATTTTTTGGAAGCTGGTGTAGGACCGATGTTTTTGGCTTTGGCGGTTGCTCGAATCGGTTGTTTTATGATCAATGATCATTTTGGAAAGACAAGCGGGGTGCCGTGGGCAATTTTGTCTTTGGGAGAGATGCGTCATCCGATTTCTTTATATTATGTTTTGATGGATTTTTCTTTGTTCTTTTTGGTGTCATATTTGTATTATGTAAAAAAGTGTTATGGCTATCTGTTTTGGTTGATGATTGGACTGTATGCGGTATTGAGATTGACGGTGGATTTGTTGTGGAAGGATTGGTTGGGAAATGATCCTTCTTTTTATGGTACAATACTGTCCAGCGTTGTCTTTTTCTTGATTTCTCTAGTTATGATTTGGAGAAAGACAAATAAGAAAACAATATTTTAATCGAAATTTAATCTTTTTCTTATATCTTTAAGGTGGGCTAAAATAGTACCGTCTTATTTTTTTATCATTTATGAAAATATTAATTATCGAGGATGAAAAGAGAATAACCAGTTTTATCAAGAAAGGATTGGGTTACGAAGGATATGTGGTAGAAGAAGCATATGATGGAAAAAGTGGCTTAAATAAAGGCAAAGATAATAGTGTCGATTTGATTATTCTGGATTTGATGTTACCAAAAATGGATGGTATAGAAGTTTGTCGTAGTTTGAGAGAGGAGGGGATAAAGACGCCAATTATTATGTTGACGGCCAAGGATAGTATAGATGATAAGGTGAAAGGCTTAGATGTGGGAGCCGATGATTATTTGGTAAAACCGTTTGCTTTCAAAGAATTATTGGCACGGGTCAGATCTTTGTTGAGAAGGGGTAAAACTGAGAAGCCTATATTGTTGAAGATTGGTGATTTGGAGTTGAATCCTTCCAGTCGAGAAGTCTCACGAGAAGGAAAATATATCCTATTGAGTAAGAAAGAGTATAGTTTGTTGGAGTATTTAATGCGTAACCCAAATCAGGTACTGACCAGGACGATGATTTCGGAGCATGTATGGGATTATGATTTTGATAGTTTTACTAATACGATCGATGTGTATATTCGTTATTTGCGTAAAAAAGTGGATGATCCGTTTTCCAAGAAGTTGATCAAGACTATCAGAGGAGTGGGTTACAAAATAAGTGAAAGCTGATGTTAAAAAAAACGGCACTAAAATTTCAATCTGACACTTTGTCATGTGATGCCTGTCCGATGTTGGTTGGTTTGATCAACTGGTTCAACGCTGGTTTTTTGGTAGTGGACTTGAACTATAATATCGTTTTTGCCAATCAGTACTTTTTGGTTTTATGGAAGAAGAAAATTGAAGAAATAAGGGGAAAGAATTTGTTTTCTGCTGGTAAGGGATTTTTTGATTTGGAGAAGATGCGTGATTTGTTTTCGGTTGTGATGAGAAAAAAATCTGTTCAAGCTGATTACTGGGTGTCTTCCAAAAAGCAAAATGAAGTAGATATTTTTGTATATCCATTTTTTGATATGTCAGAAAATGTTATTGGTTATGTGGTAATGAGTAGAACAGCAGCCAAGATTTCTGATTTGTTGTTTAGCGATTATAAAATTGATATTTTTATCAGGTATATTTTTGGTGTTATGAATGAGGGAGCAACTGTGATAGACAATAATGGTTGTTTGGAATATGCCAATCAGAGATTTTATGATCTATTGGGATATAGATCGGAAGAACTAGTAGGAAGGCACTGGACTTATTGGTGTGATGAAAATTATTTGTATGAAGAGAAAAATAGAAAGATTTTGAAGGGAGGTTATGTTGATAGGGGAGTGTTTAAATATAATATAAAGTTAAAACATAAAAATGGACGAAAAATTCCGGTTTTTTTGGCGGTAAGCAAAAACGTGGATCGTGATCTTGATATAAAATCGATCGGAGTTATAACTGATATTTCCGATAAGTTGAAATTGGAGAGTGATTTTCAAAAGATGAATAGTTTAAACAAAAGGGTATTAGAGACGATTGCGACGGGAATAATTACTTTGGATAAAAATTTGAAAGTGAGTTCGATTAATAATCAAGTGGAAGTTTTGTTTGGAAAAAAAATTAACATGGTTCGAGGTTTGGATTTGAGGGATGCGTTTCCAAATATTGCAATTTTGGCTGAATGGTCGAATTGGGTTATTCGTACTTTGAGACCTTATCATGTAGATCGATATAAACTGGCAGAGCCGATTGATAATAAAATGTTATTTATTAATGTGAGAATAAATCCATTTTTTGAACAAGATGGTCTGGTTTCAGGTGTGGTTTGTGCTTTTGATGATGTAAGTATGAGTGCAAAGTTGGAAGAGCAGATTGAAATTTCTTATCGCAATTTGGAGATTGCTCACAACAAGTTGTCATTGTTACTTAAAAGACAGACTGATTTTTTGGCCGATGTTTCGCATGAGTTGCGTACCCCATTGACGGTTATTTCTGGGAATGTGGAGGTGGTTTTGCAGGACAGAAAAACAGACAAAAAAGAATATGTCAGTGTATTAAAATTGGTTGAAAACGAGTCTAGGAGGATGAAAAGAATGGTTGAGGATTTGACGATGTTGACAAAGTTGGAAAGTGGACAGATAGGTTTGCGATATAGTGAGTTTTGGGTTGAGGATTTGATTGAGGATATGATGCGAAAATTGAAATATATTGATCATAGTGGAAAGATGGTTAAATTCACTAAAGTAGAAAATCTTTTGGTGGTGGCTGATTTGGAGAAAACTCAAGCTTTGTTGTGGAATATCATTGAGAATAGTTTGAAATATACCAAAGCAAATGGTCTGATTGTCGTTAGAATATATCGGAGTGCAAAAAAAAGGAGAGAATTGGTAATTGAGGTCGCGGATAATGGAATAGGAATTCCGAAAGAACAGATAGATTTTATTTTTGATCGTTTTTATCGTGTGGATAAGTCAAGAAGTCGGGTTAGAGGTGGTTCTGGTTTGGGTTTGGCGATATGCAAATGGATCGCGACCGCACATAAGGGCGAGATAAAAGCGAAAAGTGTGTTGGGTAAGGGTTCAACTTTTATAGTTAGAATGCCTGTTTTGAAGAATGTGATTAAAGATTAAAATGCTTTTAATAATACTTTCATCTTTGCTTTAATAAGAATCTTTTATTGTGTAAGTAGAAGATTTTTTTAGATGGAGGTGTAAGTATGAGCGCAATAAAGTATGGCACAAGCAAAAAAATGGGAAGAATTTCTGAAAGATTGCAGTTTTCATTTAGAAAATATCGTGATGCAGAAGGAAGGTTAAAGGAATTGGTAAAGTTGGGTCGTTCCATTTTAGAAACAGCGGAGTATTCGGAAGCAAAAATGGAGGTTTTGTACTGGCAGAAAAGAATTTCGGAATTAAGGAAGATGATCGGAAAAAAAGCGGTGGCAAAGAATGAGTCGAAAGTTGGTTTGGGCTCAACGGTTATGGTGAAGTTTGGTTCTCTGAGCAAAGAATATACGATTGTGACTTCTTTGGAAGCTGATCCAGCCAATGGGTTTATTTCCAACGAGTCTCCTTTGGGTCGTGCTTTGTTAAATAAATCGAGTAGTGAGAGCGTTTCGGTTAAGACCCCTTCCGGTGATTATGTATATTCGATTCTGGGAGTAGCCTAAAAGAAGAGAAATGTGAATAAAAAATAGGCCTGCCAAAATAATTTTGCAGGCTTTTTTTATTGTTTGGAGTTTTCTTTGCTAAAATATACGTATGAGATATTATTTGGCCGTTTGGCTGGGAAAAATTTTGGTATTTTGTTTGGGTTTTTTTCGACGTGGTGGGACATCTTTACCTGGGTTGATTGCTAGGACAATTGAACCGGAGATTTTGTATAAATTTTGTCGACAATTACGCTTGGGTACGATTGTAGTCACAGGTACCAACGGCAAAACTACCACTTCTAGATTAATAAAAAAGATTTTGGAAACAGGAGGTTATAATATTGTTTGCAATGGCGAGGGATCAAATTTGGAAAGGGGTTTAATATCTAGTTTGATTAAAGAGTGCGATTGGTCGGGAAAAGTTGATTATGATATTGGTGTTTTTGAGGTTGACGAGGCCGATTTGAAAAACATTATGCCGAAATTGTTTTGTCGTCAGTTGGTTGTAACCAATTTTTTTCGGGATCAATTGGATAGATTTGGAGAGTTGAATCATTTGAAGATGATAGTCAAACAAGCAATATCTGAGATGCCGGCAGGAAGTAATCTGATTTTGAATGCAGATGATCCTTTTGTGGGAAGTTTAGGCAAAGATGTGAGTGGATTGAATGTTCGTTATTTTGGTTTAAACATCGCTGATCGAGCGGTTAAAGGAGAAAGTGTTGATGTCACCGAATGTCAGGTTTGTGGAGAAAGTTTGTTTTATGAAAAGAGATATTTGGCGCATGTAGGAAAATACTATTGTCGAAAATGTGGATTTAAGCGGCCGGATCTTGATTGGGAAACAAGTCAGTATCAAGGTTTTGGGGTCGATGGAATGGAGATCAAAGTGGGAAATCAAAAATGGGGTGAGTTTGACTTGAAACTCAATCTACCCGGTTTTTTTAATGTTTATAATGTTTTGGCGGCGTTGGCAGTGGTATCGGAATTGGAGCTGGAAAGAGATCAGGCGATTGACGCAATCAATAAATTTAATCCTGTTTTTGGCCGCTTTGAGAAGGTTATGTTGGACAATTTAAAGCTGGTTTTGATGTTGGCGAAAAATCCTACCGGTTTTAACGAATTGATTAAAACTATTTTGGAAAATGAGTCAAAAGTAAAATTATTGGTAATATTAAATGACAATTATGCTGATGGTCGTGATATTTCGTGGATTTGGGATGTCAATTTTGAGTGGTTTGAAAATCGTATAGAGTGGGCTTGTTTATCTGGACTTCGTAGTTACGAATTGTTGTTGAGATTCAAATATGCGGGAGCGGATTTGGATGTGGTTGGAGTCGAAGAAAACTATGACAAAATTTTGAGCGATTTTATTGATTTAAAAGATCGTGGCAATATTTATGTCTTGGCAACATATACTGGCATGCTTGATTTTAGAAAGAAGATAACTAATAGGGGATTATTAGCTGATTTTTGGGTGGAGCAATAAAATATGGATCAAGATTTTATTAAAATATGTTTTTTGTATAGCCGATCGATGAATATTTATGGTGATCGAGGCAATATATTATGTTTACAGCAACGGGCTAAATGGAGACAAAAAAAAGTAGAAATTTTGGAGTATAATATAGGGGATAGCAGTTTTAATTTTAGTGATATTGATTTATTTTTTTTCGGTGGGGGGCAAGATGTTCAACAATTGGAAGTAGCTGAAGATTTACAAAAAATTGGTAAGAAGGTTTTGATTCAGTTACGTCAAAAAAAAGCGGCGATGTTAGCAATATGTGGAGGAATGCAGTTGATGGCTGAGTATTATCAAACGGCGGAGGGGCGAAAGATGAAGGGTTTGGGTTTTTTTGCGGCTTATACTGTGGCAGGCAATAAACGTCAGATTGGTAATGTGGTAATAGATTCTGAATTATTTGGTCGAGTGGTTGGTTTTGAGAATCATAGTGGGCAAACATTTGTCGATTGGAAAAAAAATTTTCCTTTAGGCAAGGTGGTAATTGGTTCTGGAAATAATGGTCAGGATGGTTTTGAAGGGATTATTTATCTAAATTCGATTGGCAGCTACTTGCATGGTAGTTTGCTTCCCAAAAATCCACGCGTTGCCGATTGGTTGTTGCAAAAGGCTTTTGAACGTCGTTATGGAGATTATCAGTTGACCGAACTGAATGATATAGTCGAAAATGAGGCGGCGGAAAGAGCAGAAAAAAATGCAATGAAAGTTGATAGGGTGACCAATATAAGTTCAAAATACAAATAATTTTAACTTTAAAAAATGAAAGAAAAACTAATTATAATAGGCGTAGGGATTGTTTTGTTGGTTTTATTGGGTGTTGGTATCTATTATTTTTGGCCACGTGATTCCAAACCGGTGAATACAGAATTGTTGGCTTGTAATCAAGTTTGTACGGAAGGTAAAAATTGTCAGAGCGGATTTTGTGCAGAGGGAGTGTGTCGAGAAAAGAATTGTTCCCAGGAAAAAGATTGTCAGTGCAAGACTAAACCGTTGGTGGTGGGAGATTTTGCTGAGAATTTTTTTGATGGTAAGATTGATGATTTTTGGCATTGGAATAATGCGGAAAAATCAGAAAGTAGCTATGACGTGGATAACATTAAAGAAGAGATGGTGATTACAGCGGCTGGCGATACCAGCCAATGGTCAGCGTCAGATACTGCTCCTACAATGTATTTTTTATCATCGGATAACTTTGAATTGGAAGTTGAATATGATTTTGATCCGAGGTTTGATTTTCAACATGCTGGTATAGGTGTCAGAGATAGTCAAAGTGGCGATTGGATTCGGGTTTCTCGTTCTTATGAT
This sequence comes from Patescibacteria group bacterium, assembly GCA_049322675.1. Lineage (GTDB taxonomy): Bacteria > Patescibacteriota > JAHJAL01 > JAHJAL01 > JAHJAL01 > DAIRGB01. The sequence continues at coordinate 7,860 of JBMORM010000025.1, forward strand.
ACGCATTCTTTACAGAATGAGTATGATCAACCGAATTCTTTGTATTTGATGGAAAGGAAGGAAAAAACAATATTAAAATATGATCATGTCAATTTTTATGATACGAAAGTATATTTGCGCATGAAACGAAATATGGGAAGTATTAGTTTTGAATATAGTCGTGATGGGAAAAAGTGGTCAAATCTTGGTAAGGCGGAGAATGCTAATCTTAATGATGAGGTGGAAGTATATCTTTTCGCGTATTCTACCAATCCTAATCCGGCGAAAGTAGCTTTCAAAAATATAGTTTATACTATTGAAAACTAAATTATTAGGAAAAGAGGAGGGCTGAGAGATTTATTGGTGTGTTAACTCGGCGGGTTAAATATGGCTAAATTGGTATTGTATCGAAAATATCGTTCGCAAAATTTGGAAGAGATTATTGGTCAAGATAATATCGTCCAGACAGTTAGACAGGCAATTTTGTCTGATCAGGTTGGCCATGCGTATTTGTTGGCTGGTCCACGGGGAGTGGGAAAAACTTCTTTGGCTAGGATTTTGTCGCGGGCAATAAATTGCTTGAATTTGGATGAGCGTGGTAATCCGTGCAATAAATGCGAGGTGTGTTTGTCTTTTATTGAACAGTCAAGTATGGACTTGATTGAAGTTGATGCTGCTTCTCATCGAGGAATTGATGATATTAGATTCTTACAAGAAGGATCGTCTTTTGTTCCGGTGATGGCGAGAAAAAAAGTCTTTATAATCGACGAAGTTCATATGTTGACCAAAGAAGCGTTCAATGCTCTATTGAAAACTTTGGAAGAACCGCCTGAGCATTTGCTTTTTGTATTGGCAACGACGGAGATTGATCGAGTTCCAGAGACGGTTTTGTCCAGATGCCAGATTTTTATGTTCAATAGGATTTCGACGGAGGTTTTGGCTAAACATCTGATTAATATTGTGGAAAAAGAGAAAAGGGAAATTGATATCGAAGCGGCAGAGTTGATTGCTCGGTTGGCGGATGGTGGTGGACGCGATGCTTTAGGGATGTTGGAACAGGTTTTGTTGTTTTCCAAAGATAAAATATCTGTGTCGATCGTGGAAGATGTTTTGGGTTTGATTAGTGAAAAATTACTATCAAATATTGTCTTGATGCTGTTGAAACGAGAGGACTTAGCAAAAATTTTGGATTATTATTTTAGAGAGATTTATACTAAGGGTGTGGATGTGTTTCGGTTGATGCATGATTTGCAAAAATACGTTCGTGATTTGATTCTAAAAAAATATTCGTTGGAAGGATTAAATAATGAGTATATTTGGTTAAAGGACGTGTCTTTGTCAGATTTAGTTTTGATTTTGGAAGTATTGGAAGAAGTTTTGAAGAAAAAATTTGATATTGATTCTGTTTATTTTGAATTGTTTGTTTACAAAATAGATATTGTCTTTTCACAAAGAAAAAACTTGAATGATGGAGTCGTCAGGGAAAAGAAATTGGAAATAACAGACCAAACGGCTGAAAAAAAAACGTTTGAAAATGAAAATAAGGTAGATGAATCAGATAAAGTAATTTCCGAAGTTGGTAGTTTGCAACTTAGTTTTGAACAGTGGCAAAATATTGTTTTGGAGTTAAATAGTGTTAAACCGGTTGTAGGTTCAATTTTAAAAATGTCGCGCTTTATTGGTCAAAGTGGTAATAAGATTTCCATAGAAGTTCCGTTTTTATTGCATAAGGATCAACTGTTGTCTTCGGAAAATTATTTGGCTTGGGAAGAAGCTTCTAAAAAGGTTGTTGGATGTATTTGCGGATTGGAATGTTCAGTGAATTCTCAGCTAAAGAATAATCAAGAAAAGAGAGCAGCAATGGAAAATGATATTCAACAAAAGATTAATAAGGAATTGGGACTGGATTTGGTTAAAGATGTTTTAGAAGTGTTTGGAGGTAGGATTATAAATTAGAAAAAAATATGTCTGAAGATATAAAAATACCACCTCAGAGTTTGGAAGCAGAACAGTCGTTGTTGGGCTCGGTTATGCTTGATCCAAATTCGATGGTCAAGATTGTTGATATTATTAAGCCTTTTGATTTTTACAAAAGAGGTCACCAGCTGCTTTTTGAGAGAATTTTGGAGTTGTATGAAAAAAGAGAGCCGGTGGATTTGGTTACTTTAACGGAAATATTGGAAAGAAAAAACGAATTGCAAGAGGTAGGTGGGGCGAGTTATATTACTAGTTTGGTAAATTCGGTTCCTTCAGCGGCTCATATTGTTACCTACGCAAATATTGTGCGACAAAAATCAATTTTACGTTCTCTAATATCGGCTTCTGGGGAGATGAGCCGAATGGCATATGAAGAAGGGATGGATGTGGAAATGATTTTGGATAAGGCTGAACAATCATTATTTTCTATTTCAAAAGTGGCAGGGAGTCAAAATTTTGTCATGATCCGTGATGTTTTGGTTGAGTCGTTTGAGAGAATTGATCAATTGCATAAAAATAAAGGAAAGGTAAGGGGAGTTCCGACTGGGATCAAGGGTTTGGATAATATTTTATCAGGGTTACAAAGAAGTGATTTGATTATTTTGGCGGCTAGGCCAAGTATGGGTAAAACTTCTTTGGCTTTGAATATTGCTCAACATGCAGCAATTGAAGAAAAAATTCCAGTGGCGATTTATAGTTTGGAAATGTCTAAAGAACAGTTGGTTGATCGTTTGATTTGTGGGGAAGCGGGTTTGGATTCTTGGAAAATGAGGACGGGCAATCTCAATGAAGATGATTTTGAAAAATTACAGATGGCGATGGGATCGTTGTCTGAGGCGCCATTGTATATAGATGATACTCCTGGGTTAAATGTGGTAGAAGTAAGAACCAAGGCGAGAAGGTTACATTCGGAAGTCGGTTTGGGAATGATAATTGTCGATTATCTTCAGTTGCTTGAAGGTAGGTCATTGAATAATGATAATCGAGTGCAAGTGATATCGGAAATTTCTCGTTCTTTAAAATCTTTAGCGCGTGAGCTGAATGTGCCGGTAATGGCTTTGTCTCAGTTATCCAGAGCAGTAGAAAGTCGTCCTGATAAAAGACCGTTGCTGTCTGATCTGCGGGAAAGTGGATCGATTGAACAAGATGCTGACGTGGTATTGTTTATTTATCGGGATGATTATTATGATCGTGACAGTGAGAAAAAAAATATGGCCGAGGTGTTGGTTCGCAAGCATCGCAATGGACCAACTGGTGAGGCTCAACTGTATTTTGTCCCGGAGTATATGCGTTTTAGGGATGTTTCAAAACAACAGGATTGAAAAATACTAAAGAGGGAGTAAACATGGAGAAAAAAAATGACAATGGCGGGGAAAAATATTTGGGTTTAATGGGTTTTTCGGATAAGCAAAAAAAACAGTTATTTGAGGTAATTTATTTATGTCGTTTGTGGGAAGAATATTTGGTTCATATCAAAGGACTAAGATTTAGACGGGAGAATTTGGCGTTGGTGGGCGGGATGGTTATAAAAGTAAATTCGGATATTCAATTTGCTTGTGATTTGTTTTTGGTATTGTTGTATCAAACAGCGGAGGAGCAGGTGGATTTTTTTGAGAATGTTGATCTGGAGAGATTGCCAAAAGCGGTAGAGGAAATGAGAAATTTGGTAGCCAACATTCCAAATTACGAGAAGGCAAGTTGGTGGATGAAAATTCTTGTTTGGTTCAAATATGGAGATTGGAAAAAAGTATTGTTTTGGATAATTTATGGCTTTTTCTTTTTGTTTGTATTTGGTTCTGTTTTGTATTTTTTTATTGCCAATGATTATGGTAGGGATTTGGCATGGAAATTCTTGGATATTTATGGAGTAGCGGTTAAATTTTTGCTGATATTTTTGTTGATTTTGGCTACGATAGTTATAGTGGCTTCGGTGAGTTTTATGTATTTTGAGAGTAAGGTTAAAAAAAATATGAAGTGAAAAAGGAGATCAAATGATAGATAGTAAAAAGATAGTATTTGAGACGAGTGGTTCTTTTGATATGGTAAATTTGACCAAAGAAATTACTACTTTGATTAGAAATGGTTCGATTGAAAGCGGAGTAGTAAATATTTATTCTCATGGTTCAACCGCGGCGATGGTTACTTTGGGCAGTGAGGAGGGAATTAAAGAAGATTTTATTGAGGCGATAAAAAGAATAATTCCTGACGGTAAATACAAACACGATGAGAAAACAAATCATCATAATGGTGTTTCTCATATTCGTTCGGCGATTTTGGGTACTGGTTTGAGTATTCCTTTTTCTCACAAAAGGATGTTTTTGGGGATGTTTCAGCAAATATATTTTGTTGATTTGGATTCTATCAAGAGAGAGCGGGAAGTGATTGTGCAGATTATTGGAGAGTAATGCGGCGAGAAATTTTCAATTTTCAAACATATTTTGTTGAAATATACGGATATGATTATGGATTTGTTTGTAAATTGAAAATTGGTCATTGAAAATGGGGTTATTATTTGAATTAAAAAAATTGAGATATTGTGAATATATTAACGAAAAAAGATAATAATGGTTGGTGGTGGATAGTGGTGGCCGTTGTGACGTATAGTTTAGATCGAATTATAAAGTTGTTGGTAATTACCAGGCAGATTCCTGAAACAAAAATTTTTGATTGGTTATATATTAATTTGCGATACAATGATGGTATGGCGTTTGGTTTGGGTAGCGGTTATGGTTTGCTTATTTCCCTGATAGGCATTATAATATTTTTGTATTTTCTGTTACAAAACTGGCGGGATTGGTTGAATAATTTTGGTTTAAACATTGGAATTGGTTTGGTCTTGGGTGGGGCGTTTTCCAATATTGTCGATAGGTTGTATTATGGTGGGCGAGTGGTTGATTATTTGGATTTTACTTTTTACTCTGTGTTGAATTTGGCGGATGTAGCAATAGTGGTTGGCTTGGTTGTGATTGTCGGTTTGTATTGGAAACTTAATCCCGAAGGCAGTTAAATATTTTCCGGGATCGTCTAATGGTAGGACAGTGGCCTTTGAAGCCATCAATCTTGGTTCGAATCCAAGTCCCGGAGTTTGGATTTTGAGAGCACGCCACAAAGTGGCCTCTTTGGGGCTTGATTAGCGTGTTTTTTAGTTAATGTTATGATTTGTGTAATAGAATAATAAAACACTTATGAATAAAAAACTTTATCCAGTTGTGACTTATTTTAATCAGGATTTTGAAAATGAAGTTAGAGGATTGCAGAGTGAATTATTCGAAATAACTGGAGCTAGAGCTTCTTTGGATGAATGGCGGCCTCATGTGACGGTTGGGAAGGCTTTATGGATAGAAGATGGTGAATTGCAGAAGTTAGTACAAGATTTGAATGATTTTACGCAAACTCAGTCAGTTTTTGAAATGGAATTTGATGGATTTGGATATATGGATGATTGGGCGGGGGCGGAAGCGTTTAATTGTGAGCCATATGTTGTGTATGTGGATGTGGTGGTGAGTAATGATTTGAAAAACTATGTCGAGAAACTAGGCAAGATTTTGGATAAGTATGAGCATAGATATGTTATTCACAAAGATAATTTTCATATGACATTGGCTTTTAAGGATTTAAATAGGACGGGTTTTGAAAAGGCAAAAAAGTATCTTAGGGGCAAATCTTTTAATGGGAAGGTAAGGGTTGATTCTCTTTCGGTCGTGTTGGATACAGAAAAAGGTGATGTGATTAAGGAAGTTGTCAATTTTAAATTTGGTAAGAAAGTATAGTGAGCGAGGGTGTGGGGTCGCTCGACTACGCTACGTGGGTGATGCGGGCGGGTAATTAATTGGAGGAATATCCGCCTTTGCAAAAGCTACGGCGAGACAAGGCAGGTTCGAACTTCGTGTATTGCACGGAGTTTGTCAAAAAAGACCTTTGTTTTGAGGTCTTTTTTATGAAATTAATATGTAAATATGCAACAAAAATACCAGGGAAATATTTGGAAATTGACGTTGGCCATGATGACCAATGACGTTAGTTTTAGTATTGGCGTGTCTGTTTTGTATATGTTGCATTTGGGTTTGGATTTGGGGCAGATTTCTTTGGTGGTTTCGGCTTGGTTGGTTTTTTCGACCTTGGGAAATATTCCAGCGGGGATTTTTGCGGATCGATATGGCAATAAATTGTCTCTTTTTTGTGGAGGAATATTATTTTTAGTTGGGACAATACTATTTGCTTTGGCAAAAGATTTTTATTGGTTGGTTGCTGGATATGCTCTGATGGGATTAGGCTCTGCTTTAAAACAGGGTGCTGACCAAGCTTTGTTGTACAATGGATTGAACATTGATGGAAAGAAAAATTTGTTTAAATCAACTTTCGGACGGATGGATTTTATTAATAACATTTCTACTGGTGTCCTGATGTCTTTGATCGGTGGTTTTCTATTTACCATCAATCCGCGGTGGCCGTTTTTAGCTGAGATTGGTTTGGTGGTTATCTCTCTGGCGGCGATTGGATTATTGAAGGATGTCAAAGTAGTAAAGAAGAAAGATTCTGTTTGGTTGGATTTACAGAAGTCTTTTCGCCAGGCTTTTACAAAACCAAATTTTTCTCGAATATTTATTTTTTCGGCGTTGATTGGCAGCGTAGCTTTAACGACTATTCAATATGTTCAGCCGGTTTATAAAGATATCGGGATCAATTCCTGGTATTATGGGTTGTTGGCAGCTTTGATGTTTGTTTTTCGGGGAGTGGGCGCTTGGTATTCTGACAAATTGGGTAAAATATTTTCCGTGGACAAATATTTGGTCCTACACGCCGGGGTGTTTGGTTTGTTTTTAATCTTTATTCAAAAAACAAAAGAATTATTTTTTGTTTTGCCGATATTGGCAATTTTCTTTTTCTTGAGAGGTTTATATTCTCCGACAGTAAGTACGTGGATCAATGAAAAGGTCGATTCAAAAAATCGGGCAACTATGTTGTCAATCAATAGTCAGATATTAACTTTAGTTACTTCTATTTCTTTGTATTTTACGGGAACAATTGCGGTAAAATATGATTTGTCTGTATTGTTTTATGTTTTAAGTATTTTTTCTTTGATTTTATTAATTAGTTACGTTTTAGTGGTGCGAAAAATTGAAGCAAAATAATTTCTTGTTGCATATATAAGAAATATATTATATAAGGAAGTAGTGAGGTTTAAATTTTTGGTAAAGTTTTTTGTATCTTTTTGAATGCGGAAACGACCCCAAAAATGTTTAGCCGATAGGGTCGAGTATTTATATGTTTAGGCTTAAAGAGAAAATAAATGGATTCAAGTGCAGCAAACAAGCTTTATGTCGGAAATTTGGCATATAGCGTAACTAGCGAACAATTGAAAGAATTCTTCGCTGAATTTGGCGAAGTTGTGGAAGCTATTGTGATTACTGACAAAATGTCAGGTAGATCAAAAGGTTTCGGTTTTGTCACTTTTGCGTCAGACGAAGAAGCCAAGAAGGCTTTGGAAATGAGTGATGGCAAAGAAATGGCCGAAAGAAATTTGAGAGTCAGTATTGCTCGTCCTCTAACAAGATAAAGCAATATTGTTTTCTAAAAAAATTTTTGATGGATACTATTTTTGGTATCCATCTTTTTTTATTGTGTTTTGCTTAACCATATGATAAGTTTAAGTAAGATAAAATTTAGCTGTTATTTTTTTAGGAGTTAATTATGGCTGCTTACAATCAGAAGAATAGCAAAGGTCAAACTTACTATTTGCATTCCCGAAATGTGGTTTTGAAGGGTGGACGTCCGCAGACAATTTATTTCTTTGCCAAGGAAGAAAAATCTGAGGGTGGTTTGGCTCAGATTCCGGCTGCTTATGAAGTTTCGGAAAACAAGAGAACTGGTTTGTTGTTTCTTAGAAAAAAACAATAATTTGATTATTTGTGAAGACTAAAAGTTTTGACAATAAGTTTTGGGGTACGTGGTTTTTGCCGTTGTTATCGTTGTTAATGTTGATAGCAGCGGCAATTTTGTTTTTTTTGGCCTTTAGGGGTCTTCTTTTTGTTTAATAATTATTTGAAAATGGAGAGGGCGATATGATTTGGATTTTGGTCTTACCTTTGGTGTTGGTTTTGGTGGCTTTGGTTTGGGCGGTGATGGTTTACAATGGCTTGATCACAATGAAAAATCGAGTTGATGAAGCTTGGAGTGATATTGATGTTCAGTTAAAAAGAAGATATGATTTGATTCCCAATGTAATGGAAACGGTAAAGGGGTATGCCAAGCATGAAGATAGTGTATTTAAACAAGTTACCGAGGCAAGAACGGCGGCAATGTCAGCCAAGGGAGATATTAAATCTGCGGCAAAAGCTGAGGGTGACTTGTCGGGTACTTTGAAGACGTTGTTTGCAGTAGCAGAAAATTATCCGGAATTAAAAGCAAACCAGAATTTTATGTCATTACAACAAGAGTTGGCTGATACGGAGGATAAGATTCAGGCGGCACGTCGTTTTTACAATGGAAATGTTAGGGATTTTAATATTCATTTGGAAGTTTTTCCAAATAATTTATTGGCAGGTGTCTTCAATTTTAAAAAGCGAGAGTTATTTGAGATTGAGAATACTCAAGAAAGAGAAAACGTTAAGGTTTCTTTTTAATGGACAATGGTAGTATTTGGGGATGGAGATGATGTTTTTCTCTATCCCTTTTTTTATAAAAATGAGTTTGATTGATGTATAAAGAAATTGATTACAATAAAAAGATTACTTGGGTGGTTGTTTTGGGATTTGTCTTTTTACTGGTGTTGGTGATTTATTTTTTTGGCGAGATTTCCAATTTGGGGTATTTTGGAATTGTTCTTGGTTTAATGATATCAATGCCTTCGGCATTGATCGGCTATTTTGCCGGTGATTCTGTAGTATTGTATCTGGCCGGCGCTAAACAAATATCAAAAAAAGATGACCCCAGGCTTTTTGGTATAGTTGAAAATATCGCTATTACTGCAGGTTTGCCGGTTCCAAAAGTGTTTGTGATTCAGGATAATTCGATGAACGCTTTTGCTACTGGTCGAGATCCTCACCATGCTTCAATTGCTATTACTTCCGGATTATTGAATATATTGGAAAAAAGTGAATTGGAGGGTGTTATTGCTCATGAATTTTCTCACATTAAAAATTTTGACATTAGATTGAGTATGGTTTTGGTTGTTTTTGTTGGTTTAATAGTTGCTTTATCTGATATTATTTGGAGAATTGGTTTGGGAGGGAGCGGTTCTAGAAAGAAAGGTGGTAGTTTAATTTTTATTATTGGTTTGATATTTATCATTGTCTCTCCATTTGTTGCTAGGTTTTTACAGATGTTTTTATCAAGAAAACGAGAATATTTAGCTGATGCTGAGGCGGCTTTGTTAACAAGATATCCGGAGGGTTTAGCTTCTGCTTTGGAAAAATTGTCCGCACAAGAAAAGATGTTGAGTAATGTCAATAATGCCCTGAATCATTTATATATTGTAAGTCCAATAGATAACGTTGAAGGTAGAAAAAAAAGTTCATGGTTTTCTGGTTTATTTATGACCCATCCGCCAATAAAAGATAGGATTGTGAAATTGAGGTCAATGTCTGTATAAATATGAAAATAATTGAAGTAAAGAACAATCGGATTTCTGACTTGGAGCGTAGTTTGATAGTGGATAGTTTATCCAATGATGAGATAGTTGTGTATCCAACTGATACAATATATGGTTTGGGTGTAAATGCATTTTCAAAAGAAGCAGTCAAGAAAGTATATGATTTAAAAGGGAGAAAAAAAGGCGATTATTTTTCGGTAATGGTTGAAAGTATCGACGAAATAAAAAAATATGCTTCGATTGGAATTTTTGAGGAACAATTTTTAAATAAATACTTGCCAGGGCCGGTAACAGTGATAATGAAATTAAAACCTGAGATTTTACAAAAAGGGATGTTTTCTAAATATATTGTTAATAAAAACGGGGCGGTTGGTTTTAGGGTAATCAAAAAACATGGTTATTTGAATGATATTCTTCATGCCGGCGGTTTCCCCATCATTTCTACAAGTGCCAACAAATCCGGGGCGGGTATTATTAGGTCAAATATCAATTTTGTTCTAAAACAATTTGAAAATGATTTGGATCATATTTCGATTGTGATTGATTCAGGTGATTTGGGCAATATTCAACCTTCGACGATTGTTGATTTGTCTCAGACGCCATATTCAATACTTAGAAGAGGAGTGTTAGATGTAAATAGGGAGGATTTGTGAAAAAATATTTAGAATACATCAAATTGGAACAAGAAAGACAAAATAATACGATATGTTTGATTGCTTCGGAAAATTATGTCAGTAAAGATGTTTTGTCGGCTTTGGGGAGTTGTTTGACAAATAAATATGCTGAAGGATATCCAAAAAAAAGATATTATGCTGGTAATAGGATAATTGACGAAGTGGAGTTGTGGTGCATAAACCAGGCTTTAAAGGCATTTAATTTGGGGAGTAATTCTTGGCATGTTAATGTACAACCATATTCTGGTAGTCCAGCTAATTTGGCAATTTATTTGGGATTATTAAAACCAGGAGATAAGGTGATGGCTTTGCAGTTGAGTCAAGGCGGACATCTTACTCATGGTCATTCTGTTAGTTTTACGGGAAAATTATTTAATTTTGTTCACTATGGGGTTGATGAAAATGGTTGGATTGATTATGACAAGGTTGAGCGACAGGCGGTTGAATATAAACCTAAGTTAATAGTTTCAGGAACAACAGCGTATTCTCGAAAATTGGATTTTAAACGTTTTAGGAAGATTGCTGATAAAGTGGGAGCATTATTATTGGCTGATATTTCTCATATTGCTGGCTTGATTGCTACGGGGTTACATCCTAATTGCTTTGATTATGCGGATGTAGTGATGACTACAACACACAAGACTTTGAGAGGTCCGAGGGGAGCAGTGATATTTTGTCAAAAAAAATATGCTAACATGATTGACAAGGCAGTGTTTCCTGGTATGCAAGGAGGTCCTCATTTGAATGTAATATTGGCGAAAGGAGTGGCTTTTCTTGAAGCCCAGGATAAAAATTTTATTAAGTATCAAAAGCAAGTTATTGAGAATGCGAGAGTATTGGCCGAGGAATTAATTAAAAATCATGTTTCCATAGTTACGGGAGGGACTGAAAATCATTTAATGTTGATAGATTTACAAAAAAGTAAGCATGGCGCTTCATTTTTTCAGGATAGGTTGGAAGAGGTGGGAATAGTAGTTAACAAAAATACTATACCGAATGATCCCCGGAGTCCATTGGATCCTTCAGGAATAAGAGTGGGAACTCCAGCGGTAACTACCAGAGGAATGAAGAAAAAAGAGATGAAAAAAATTGCCCAAATTATCGGACAATTGTGTAAAGATGATGTTTCAGATTTGGTTTTAGGTAGATTAAAGAAACAAGTTAGAGGTCTGACGGATAGTTTTCCGCTAAAGGATTTATAAAGCGATATTTACTATTTTCATCATCACAAAGATAGTAACGGAAGCAACAATCAGAAAACGACCGGCGTAGGTAAGTTGTTTACTGTCTTTGATCATATTATGGTTTCGGCGATAGATAAAGACAGCATATATGATTTGAAATAGACCGATTGTTGCCAAGATGTAGGTTTGGATATTTAGACTGGTAGTAACAATATCTAGGCTATTGCTACACATTTCTAGTTCATAGAAATTTCCGGGATTGTAAAAGTAATTGAGTGCATCTTCTTGATTCCACTTGGCACATGAATTTAGTAGGATGACGGTGATTATAAGGGTTAGGATACCTATGCAGATAATGTAAATAATGTTTTTTATAAGATGACGGTTGATCATTGTTTGATTAGTTTGAAAGTGGGCAAGGAGGGAATCGAACCCTCATGGAGGTAGCTCCATACGATTTTGAGTCGTACGCGTCTGCCAGTTCCGCCACTCGCCCAAATGAAATTAGTATTTTTGGTTATTTTTATTATATTTTTAAGATAGTTGATTGTCAATTGATTATTGACAAATATTATTAAATATTATACAGTAATGACAGTTTATATTTTAGAGGTTCGGTGTTCTTTCTTGATGAAAAATATAGTAATAAAAATTGTGAATGGAGTAGTTGTTGCAATAACTGGTTTTATGGTTGTTTTTGGTGCGGTGGTAGTTGCATTAAATTGGCCTTCTTTTTGGCAACGGTTGAGTGTTGTCAATATCGATGAACAAAAAGTGGAAGCCAAGGAAGTGAAAAATGAAGAAAAAAACATTAAAACATATGATGGGGAGATAAATAGTCAGTATGTATTGTTTCCTCAGTTTTTTGTTTCAAAAGTAGATCTTGATTTGGAGAATAAATATGGAAGTGAAATGTCGGAGGAAAGTATATTGATACCAAAATTGGGTATAAGTTCTCCGATAAAATATTTGAATACTTTGGATGATTCGGTGATGAAATTGACTCTAAAAGAGGGAGTTGTGCATTATCCTGATACTGCGATGCCTGGAGAAAAAGGTAATGTTTTTATTTTTGGTCATAGTTCATACTATTGGTGGGATTGGTCTGAATATAATTCAATCTTTGCAAATTTGGAAATGATTGGCATTGGTGATGAAATTATTGTTAAATCTCAGGGAAGATTGTTGGTTTATCGAGTGAAAAATACAAAAGTAGTTGAAAGTAATGATTTGAGTGTTTTGGAACAAGGAACAGGATATAATTTGACTTTGATGACTTGCACGCCTTTGGGAACCGATCTAAGAAGATTTATTGTTGAATCGGAATTAGTTAATTAGAATTTTTTAGATTTATTTTTATTAACAAATCCTGATCAAATTGTTTTTCAATGGTCAGGATTTTTTCTTGATATTTATTGATAATGATAAAATTGTATTGTTTTTCATTTTTTATAATAGTTTTATTGTTTTCTCCGCTTAAATCAATGCTTTGAATAGTATTGTCTGTGGCATATATAATATTTCCGTTGTTTTTCCAGATGGCGCCATTGATTTTACTGCTCAACCTCAATAGTGTATTAGTGTTCATGTTGTTGTCGACGATAACTATTTCATTATCGTTGAGGAAAAGTGTGTTTTGTTGATCAGGAGAAATTTCGTAGTTGGATACATTGGTGTTAAGAGAATTGAGACGAGAAGAATAGATTTCGTATATGTAAGAAATATTGTTTGAATTGAGTAATAGCCAATTTTTTTCTGGTATGAGAAAAAAAGAAGTAATGTTTTGATCAAACTTTAGGTTGGTTTTGTTTTTAAATAGTAGGTTATACGCAATGATCGTGTTGGAATTGTTGTTTTCTTGATAATAAATATGATTATTAAGGATTATGGGATTGAAGATATTCTCTAAAAATAAGGTTGGGGTAATATTGGAATTTGAATTGATGTTTGTCTTGAAAAGATTATTTTGCAAAAGAAAGTAAATATTTTCATTGGTTATGTTGTCTATTCCAATTAGTTGATTTGGCTTAAGATCTATGTCGAGACTGATATTTGCTAGATTGCCGTTGTATATATTTAAGATTTGGATATTGGTTTTATCTTCTAGTGGGTTTATGATTGCAATAATGTTTTTATTGAGCCATTTTATTTGGATGTTAGGGTTAATTTGCACTTGAGGGAAAAATTGGACTTGATCAGATTCTTTGGTGACGATATACAATTTTTCGGCGTTAACATAGGCAATATTTGATTGGTTTATTGTTGCTTGATTAATGTAAGCAATTTCTTGAATTGATGGATTGATTGGGATAAATAATATGTTGTTTTCATTGTGGATTTTTCCGGCTTGAATATCTATTTGTTTGTTCCAATTTTGGTAATTTGCACATTTGATTTCGACAAGATATTTATTGGGAATTAGATTGGGTATTTCGATTGTTTTTTGGTTTTTCTTTTGGTTGACTAGATTTCCGTCGAGATAGATTGAACAATTTTTCTCGATAGGATTGAGACGGATAATTCCGGTTTTGATTATTTGATGTTTATTGAAATCATATCGATAACCTAGGGAGTATGACAATATAAGGGTGCCAAAAATCAGAAAAAATAAAATTAGACAAATATAAAATAAAAGAATTTGATAAAAGTTGTGTTTCATAATTATAATTGTCTTATAAAGGAGGAGAGTTGAAGGATATTATTTTTCGAAAGGGTGGGTATCCTGGTAAGTCTATGGTATATTTTTTATCAAGATTTGCCAAGCAGGCTTACGTAGCTGATTTTTCGGTGTTTTTTTTGTATGCCATTGTGGTGATTTTGGTGACTTGGCCGTTGATTATAAATATGAAAACAACGATACCTGGCTTGGGAAATGATGGAGGTGACGGTTTTATTTTTTTATGGAATTTGTGGTGGGTGAAGAAACAATTTTTATTGGCGGGGGATTTCTTTTTTACTAAATACATATATTATCCATTGGGAGTTAATCTTGTTTTTCATACTTTGACTTTGGGACAAAGTCTGTTGGGTGCGGTTGTTGGATTGATCTTTTCTCCTGTTCAGATTTTGAATGGTATTTTTTTGTTTTTCATGTGGTTGTCGGCGGTGTTTGGATATCTTCTAGCGAGGGATCTGTGGAAAAATCGTTTTGTAGCCTTATTTTCCGGTTTAATTTTTGCTTTTAGCCCATATTTATTATCGCAAGCTCGTGGTCATTTTAATTTGACGGCGATTTGGCCTTTTCCGGCTTTGACTTGGTTATGGTTGAAGGCGTTTCGAAGAAATAATTTGTTGTATTCAATTTTAACAGGATTAATTTTGGCGTTTTTGTGTTTGAATGATTGGCAATATTTTGTGTTTGGTTTGATTTTGTTTTTCTTTTTGTTGCTATATGCTTTTACTGATGAAGGAGGAAAAAGTTGGAAAAAATTCATTCTTTGGATGATCAGCGCGGCGGTGGCGGCTTTAATATTTGTTCCTTTTCTGATTAAGTCATTTTTGGTGGCTGATGGTTATTTGCCGAAAGCGTTGTTATCGGAAGTGACTTATTGGTCGGCGGATATAATCAGTTTTTTTATTCCGAGCAATATTAATACTTTTTTTGGAGAAATAGGAAACTATTTTGGTAATAAATATTATGGCGTGGGGATTGAGAGTCAATTATATTTGGGCTGGATTGTGATTGGTTTTTTTCTTTTGTCATTTTTCTTAAAAAAAGAAAAGAAAGATCGTCCAATATATTTTTGGCAGGTGATGACGATTATTTTTGCTTTATTGGCTTTGGGACCTTTATTGAAAGTGTTTGGAAAAACTCAGTTTATTTTAAATGATACGGAATTTACTGTAGCTTTGCCTTATGTGTTGTTGTATAAGGTCCCTTTTTTGGATACTGCTAGGGTACCGTCGAGGTTTGTTGTTTTATTGATGATGTGTTTGGCGGTAGTTTTTGCTTGGGTGGTTAAGAAAATAATTGAATTGATATGGTTGAGTGTGAATTTTCCAAAATATCTTAGAGGGGGTTTGATTGTGTTGTTTGTGTTGATTGTGAGTGGATTTTTGTTTTTGGAATATTCTTCTTGGCCAATGATTTTTCAGAGAATTTATATTCCTGAGATTTATAAAGAAATAAAAAATGATCCAGACGAATTTACTGTTTTGGAATTGCCGCTATGGTGGGCTAGTGGTCATAGAGCGGTGGGGGATCAGAAGACAATTATTCAATATTGGCAAACGTATCATGAAAAGAGGATTTTGAATGGTTCAGTTTCTAGGGTGCCGGATGCGGTTTTTGATTATTATCTTGAGAAGCCAGGAATAAAATATCTTATTGATGTTGAAAATAATATTTTGGAAAATAGAGACAAAGATAAATTATTAGTGGAGAAAACTTGGGTTGACGATTTGGGTGTAAAATATATTGTTGTTCATAAAAAATATTATACTGATGATAATTATTATGCAGTAAGGGCCTATTTGGAAAATGTTTTGGGTTATAAAGTATGGTACGAAGATCAGGGAGAATTGGGTTACAAGATAGTATAAAAAAAGGAGTAAAAATGTATCGAGAATTGGAATTTCGAGAGATAATGCGTGATGGAAGGGTGGAGCATGAAGAAATAATTGAAGACAATCAAGAAGTAGTGATTGCAGATATTCAGGAGAGAGTTGATTTTTTGTCTGGTGATAGAAAGATGAAGATCTTGATAGTCGAGGACAATGAGGAATGTGATTTAAAGATTATTAAGTATAATTTGACAAATGTATTGAGTATGGATCGGGTGGAAATGAGACATTGTGTCAACTATCAACAGTTTTCTCGATTGGAGGACAAAGAGGTTGATGTGGCTATTGTCGATTTGAAATTATCGGAGGACGGTGATGAATACGAAGGAATGAGGGTTGTGCATGATTTAAATATGTTTTGTCCTAGTTGTCAGGTAGTGATTTTGAGTAGTCATTTGAATGATCGAATTGAGTTGGAAAGGGCGTGTGGGTTGGATGTTAGGTGTTTTCAAGTATTAGGAAAGGGGAATGATTGGCGTAAGTTGCCGAAGGTGGTGTTGGATGGTTTTTGTTTGTCGATACAAGAAAAATTTTGTCAGGAAAGAAAAAAAATACTAGAGGAGAAAGAAAAAGCAGAGTTGGAGCGCAATTTTTTGGCGGAAAAATTGAATCAAAATATACTTACACGTTCTATTGCTGCTGGTTTGATTCATGATTTGAAGGGTCCGGTTACCGGGATCGGAGGGTATGGAGATTTGTTGAAGGAAGAGTTGGAATCTGGGTTTCGAGATAGGGAAAAAAATTTGCAATTGCTAATGGAGAAAAAAATTGCTTTGGATGATTATTTTTTGTTCGAGAAGGAACAGATTAAGACTTGCAAGGAAAATATTGATGATTTATTTTTTGATTATAGAAAAAGCTTGGATGAATTGAAAAGAAGGTTTGATATTGGCATGGACTATCATCGTCCCAAAAACGAAAGTGTGGTTTTGTTGGGAGATACGGTGAAAAGAATGCTTGATTTTTTGTGTAAAACAAATAAGGTATCGTATGAATTAAAAATAAATGAAGATTGTTTTTTAATGATTTGTGGAGATGATTTGAGAATGATTGTGGAAAATGCGGTATGTAATTCAATCCAATCAATGATAGAAAAAAGAGGTATCAGTTTGTCTAATGTGGTAAAAGTTAATATATTGAATAATGAGGAGAGTGTTTTAATGGAAATTGAAGACAATGGAGTAGGTTTGCCGGATTACAAAATGGATAAGTTGTTTTCCGGCGGTATTACGACTAAAAAGAACGGGAGTGGTTTGGGATTGATGACTATAAATAGGATTTTAAAATATTATAGTGCCACGATGCATTTGGAAGATATCGCCGGGGGTGGAGCCAGGATGACAATATGGTTTCCAAAACAAGTAAATTCGAAAAATGAGTGAAAACCAAGATATAGAAAAAAGAATAAAGAAATTGAAAGAAACGATAAATTATCATCGTTATCTTTATCATGTTTTGGATAGACAAGAAATTTCTGAAGCAGCGTTGGATAGTTTGAAACACGAATTGTATTTGCTTGAACAGGATTATCCGGAATATGTTACTAAGGATTCACCCACTCAGAGAGTGGAAGGAAAGGTGTTGGACAAATTTGATAAAATTGAACATAAAAAGAGAATGATTTCTTTGAATGATATTTTTAGTTTTGATGAATTGGAGGAATGGGAGAAGAGAATTACTAAGTTAGTAAAGAATTTCAAGAAAAAGTATTATGTAGAAATAAAAATGGACGGTTTGGCAATTAGTTTGATTTACCGTAATGGTTTGTTGTTTAGAGGAGTAACCAGAGGGGATGGAAAAATTGGTGAAGATGTGACCAATAATATTCGAACAATTGAGAGTATTCCTTTGGTATTGGATTTGTCTGATTTGGATGATCAGGCAAAATTGTTGGCAAGTGGCGAAATTGAGGTAAGGGGTGAAGTATATATGATGAAAGAGGAATTTGAGAGTTTGAATGCGAGACAAAAAGAAAAGGGTTTGCCATTGTATGCCAATCCAAGAAATATTGCTGCTGGTTCGATTAGACAACTTGATCCGAAAGTTGCCGCCAAGAGGAAGTTAAAATTTATGGGGTATGATTTGGTAACGGATTTGGGACAAAAAAATCATAGTGAGGCTCACGAGATATTGGTAAAGCTTGGTTTCCCTTCAAATAAGTATAACAAGCTATGTTTGGGATTAAATGAGGTGGAAAAGCAATATCAAAAAATTTTTGATTTGAGAAATAATCTTCCATATCAGATAGACGGAATGGTAGTGGTGGTAGATGAGTTGAGTTTTTGGTCAAAATTGGGGATTGTTGGTAAAGCGCCTAGATATATGATTGCTTATAAATTTCCGGCCGAACAGTCGACAACCAAATTATTGAATATTGAAGTTCAGGTGGGAAGAACAGGGGCGATGACGCCAGTGGCGATTTTGGAACCGGTTAATGTAGCTGGTTCGGTGGTGAGTCGGGCAACTCTTCACAATGAAGAGGAAATACATAGAAAGGATATTCGGATAGGGGATACAGTTGTAGTGCAAAAGGCGGGAGATGTGATCCCGGAAATTGTTGAGTCGATAAAAACCATGCGTTTGGGATTGGAAAAAAAGTATATTTTGCCAGATATTTGTCCGGTGTGTGGAACAAAAGTGATAAAAAGCGATAAGGATACTATTGTCAGATGTGGTAACAAAAATTGTTTTGCTCAAGTTAGTCGCAGTATTAAACACTTTGTAGGTAAGGAGGCATTTGATGTTGCCGGGGTTGGTCCAAAGATTATTGATAAGTTGTTGGATGAAGGCTTGATTGCGGATGCGGCGGATTTGTTTTTTTTGACAGAGGGAGATTTGAAACCGTTGGAGAGAATGGCGGAAAAATCTGCCAAAAATATTGTTGCTTCGATTCAAAGTAGAAAAGAAATTGGACTTGATCGTTTGATTTTTGCTTTGGGTATTAGGCACGTTGGATTGCAAACATCGTATGATTTGGCACTGAAATATGGCTCTTTATCCAGATTATTTGCGATTGAGTTTGAAGAGTTGATGGGATTGGAGAATATTGGTGAAGTGGTGGCGAGATCGATTTATGAATATTTTCATGATCCAAAAAATAAGATCTTTATTGATAAGTTATTGAACTCGGGGATAAAATATCGCAGAATAAAAAATGAGGGTGGTTTGAATAACAAAACTTTTTTGATAACAGGTAGCTTGGAGGCAATGTCACGTGCACAAGCTTCCGAGTTGATTAGAAAGAATGGAGGACGGGTTATTTCATCAGTGGCGAAAGATTTGGATTTTTTGGTGGTAGGAGATAAACCCGGGTCAAAATTGGAAAAGGCCAAGAATTTGGGAGTAAAATTTTTGACTGAGGTGGATTTTTTGAAGTTGTTGAAAATATAAAAATATATTTTTATGTCGCAAGAACGTATTACTATTGATGAAGTAAAGAAAGTAGCTTCTTTGTGTAAGTTATCTTTTTCTGATGAAGAATTGATTTTGTTGCAAGGTGATTTATCAAAAATATTGGATTACGTGGCAAGTCTGCAGGAATTAAATGTAAAGGAAGTTGTGCCAACTTTTACGGTTATCCTAAAGAAAAATATTTTGGAAAATGATTGCGTGTCTCCTTCGATTAAACGAGAAGATGTATTGGTTAATGCTGCCAATAAAGATGTGGCATATATTAGAACTAAAGCTGTGTTATAAATATCGGCATGAAAAATAATTTTTTGGACAAGACAATAAAGGAGATTAGAACTGATTTGGAAGGCGGGGAGATTGGTTGTGGGGAATTGGTTGATTTTTTTTATAAGAAATTGGAGGAAGGTGAGAAAAAGAAAAATCTAAATGCCGTTGTCTTTACTGACAGAAAGTTGATAGAACAACGTGTAAAAATTGTAGAAAAAGAAATTAAAGAAGGAGTAAAAAAAGATTTGATTGGGATACCGGTGTTGGTTAAAGATAATATAGTTAGTAAAGAATATCCGACGACAGCGGCATCAAAAATGTTGTTTGATTATAGGTCTCCATATTCGGCGACAGTAATTGATCGTTTGGAAGATAGCGGGGCGATAATTGTGGGAAAAACAAATTTGGATGAATTTGCCATGGGTAGTTCGGGTGAGAATTCGGTATATGGCCCGACAAAAAATCCATGGGATTTTGATAGAGTAGCCGGAGGGAGTAGTAGTGGATCAACGGTTGGGGTAGCGGCAGGTTATTGTTTGGGAGCGTATGGTTCGGATACGGGCGGATCTATCAGACAGCCGGCTAGTTTTTGCGGAGTGACTGGGTTAAAGCCTACTTATGGTCGAGTGAGTAGATATGGATTATTGGCTTTAGGCTCTTCTCTTGATCAAATAGGTCCGATTGCCAGAAATGCGGAAGATGCGGCTTTATTGTTGAAAGTGATTGCCGGATATGACGAAAAGGATTCTACTAGTTCTCGGGAAAAGGTTGAAGAATACGATGTTGAAGTGGAAAAAAATGTAAGAGGGATGAAAATAGGTTTGGTAAAGGAATTTTTTGAACAAGTTGATGATGGATTAAAACGATTATTGGATGAGGCAGTGAAAAAATTGGTGGAGTTGGGAGTTGTGGTTGAAGAATTGTCTTTGCCAACGATGAAATATGGGTTGCCAGTTTATTATATTATTCAATCTTCTGAGTGTAGCGCAAATTTGGCACGCTATGACGGAGTAAGATATGGTGGAAGAGATTTTGAGGAGCGTGATTTGACTAGTATGGCTGATATGGTTACCAAGATTAGATCAGATGGTTTTGGCAGGGAGGTAAAGAGGAGAATTATGTTGGGTACGTATTCTTTGTCGAGCGGGTATTATGATCAGTATTTTGACAAGGCGGCTAAAGTTCGAACTTTGATAATCAATGAATTTAAAAAAGCCTTTTCTGATTTTGATTTGTTAATCGGATTGACTTCCCCGAGTGTAGCTTTTGCTATAGGGGAAAAAATGGCTGATCCGTTACAGATGTATTTGGCGGATATTATGACGGTGCCGATAAGTTTAGCCGGTTTGCCGGCGATTTCGATACCGATTGGTTTGGAAAATAAATTACCGGTTGGGATGCAGATTATAGGAAAATGGTTTGATGAATCGTCGGTATTAAAATTGGCAGGAAATTATCAGAAGGTAACTTCATGGCACAAAAATTTACCTTATATTTAATAGATTTGAAATAGAGAGGAATTATGGGAAAAGCAAAAAAGTTTAAATTGGAACGAAAATTGGAAAGAGCAAATAAAGAAAAGGGGGTCAAAGAAAGGCAGAAATTATTTTTTGTAACGATTGCTACGATATTAGTGGTTTTGGTTGGGGGGTATTTTATTTCAAATTGGTATTTTAATAATAAAAAGGTGGATAATACTATGGAAAAACAAGCAATTTTGCATACAAATATGGGGGATATTAAATTGGCATTGTATTCAAAAGATGCTTCAAAAACCGTGGAAAATTTTGTCGGATTGGCCAAAAAAGATTATTATGATGGAACTTTGTGGCATCGAGTAATAAAAGATTTCATGATTCAAGGTGGTGATCCATTGAGTAAAGATGATGATCCAAGTAATGATGGTACTGGAGGAGAAAGTTTGTGGGGTGGAAAATTTGCCGATGAAATCAATGCCAAGAGTTTGGGTTTGACTGATCAACAGATACAAGATTTGGAGAGTCAGGGTTACAAATATGATTCGGTCTTGAATTCTCACAAAATGGAGGCGGGAGTGATTGCGATGGCTAATTCTGGTCCTGACACCAATGGTAGTCAATTTTTTATTGTTTCCAGTCAGAGTCAACCGCATTTGGATGGTAGGCATACGGTGTTTGGTAAGGTTTTGGAGGGAATGGATGTGGTGACAAAGATTTCCGAAGTGGAGACTGATGAAAATGACCGGCCAAAAAATAATGTAGTCATCAATGATGTTGAGATAGTTGAAGGAAGCGACAATAATAATGAAGTCGATCAATCTATGCCGATTAAAGTTGATCAATTGGGTGGAAATACTGATGGCATAAAGATTGAAGACTTGAAAGTGGAGTAGAGGATTTCATGGATATTTTTGTGCCAATTCTTTTGTCTGTTGCTTTGCTGTTGGGATTGATCGGTTTGTTTTTTGTTTTTTCAAGAAAGAAGTCGAAGTTTGATTTAAGGTTGCGTGAAGAAGTAAAGAAGGCGGATATTAAGATCGGTAATTTGTTACGAAAGAATAATATTGATTTAAAAAAACAGGCTTTGATTGTGGCTGACAAAACGTTGGATAGTGTTTTAAAGACTGTTGTAACCGGTAAGGATATGGGAGGAAGGTTGAAGAACGCAAGAAAGTTATTTTCTGATGATGAAAGTTTATATCAACAAATTTGGGAGGCGCACAAGACAAGAAATAAGGTGGTACATCAAGTTGATTTTTCGCCAAAGTCTGATAGATTGGTGATTTCGATAAATAGTTTACGTCGAGGGTGGAAATATTTGGGTTATTAAGAATATTTATGAGTGATAATTGGTGGATAAAAATTGGATTGGAAGTGCATGTTCAGGTCAATACGGAATCAAAGATGTATTGTCGCTGTGTTAATGACAATTCTGATGAGAGTCCCAATAGTCGTGTTTGTCCGATTTGTTTGGGATTGCCAGGTAGTTTGCCGGTATTGAATAAGAAAGTTTTGGAGTTGGCGCAAATGGTTTCTTTGGGTTTGAATTGTCGTGTGAATCACGCAAGCTCGTTTGATAGAAAAAATTATTTTTATCCGGATTTGCCCAAGGGTTATCAAATTACTCAATATTTTCAGCCATTGGCTCAGAACGGAAAAATGGAATTGAATTGCAAGGGTGAGATTTTTACGATAGGCATTAATCGATTGCATTTGGAGGAGGATACAGCCAAGATGATTCATGCTGGGCGGGAGAGTTTGTTGGATTTTAATCGCAGCGGTATTCCGTTAATGGAAATTGTGACTGAACCTGATTTTCGCTCAGCCGATCAAGCTCAGATTTTTTTGGTCAATTTGCGGGATTTGGTAAAATGGGTTGGTGCTTCGAAGGCCAGGATGCAACATGGGGAGATGAGGTGCGACGCCAATATTAGTTTGTGGCAGGGTGAAGAGCAAAGGGGGGAGGTGGTAGAGGTAAAAAATCTGAATTCGATTCGTAATGTTCGGGATGCGATAGAATTTGAATATAGCAGACAAAAAGAATTAGTTTTGAGGGGAGAAAAAATAATAAAAGAAACTAGAGGTTGGAATACGATTATTTCTGAAACAATATCTCAAAGAGAAAAAGAAAAAGTTCATGACTATAGATATTTCCCTGAGCCTGATTTACCGATAATTGAACTATCTGAAAGTGATTTGATGGAAACAAAAAGCAAGATGCCGATTTTACCGTTGGTTATAAAAAGACAGATGAGAGAGCAATATGGCTTTTCTGAGCCAGTGATAGATGTTTTCTTTCAGAATGTTGATTTGTTTTATTTTTTTGAAAAAGTAATTTCTGAGTTAATGATTTGGTTGGTGCAAAAAGAGATAAAAATTGAAAGCGTTGCCAAGAATGAAATTGATATTTTCAATAAGGTTGCCGGTTATGTTTTGACTGATTTGTTGCCGATAGTGAGAGAAAATGGCGGATTGTCATTTGTCAAAATGACTCCGGAGAATTATGCTGAGTTGATTGCGCTTTTTTATGCCAAAAAAATTAATAATCAGACGATGAAGAAAATTTTACCAGAGATGGTAAAAGGCGGTTTGGGACCATTGGAGGTGGCGACAAAAAATGGTTGGTTGCAACAAGATTCGACTTTTGATTTGGAAAAGGTTATTGATGAGGTGTTGGCGCAAAATGAAAAACAGGTGCTTGAATACAAGAGTGGAAAAATTCAACTATTGGCATATTTTGTAGGGCAGGTAATGAAGAAAACAAACGGGATGATTGATCCAAATGAAGCCAGAGATTTGTTGGATAAAAAAATGTCATCTTAGCATATTTGTAATAATTGGTTTGTAAAAAATATTTATGATATGTTAGTTAGTAGATAAATTGTTTTGGAGGGCAAAGAATATGTTGGAAACAAGTGTTGATTTGTTGTATGTTTCAATATCGGTAGGAGTGCTGGTTTTGGTTGGTTTTATATCTTATGTTTTGTTGAAGGTGGGATATTTGGTGACTGATTTTAGTTCAACAGTAAAGGAAGTAACTCATAAATTGGAATTGATGGACGAGACTGTGAATTTGGCTAATGACTCGATGCGGATGGTCAATGAAACAATAAGAGGAGTATTGGAAGTCGTGGATAGTATAAAAGGTGCGGTAGGGGATTTGATTGTGGAGTTGCAGAAGATTTCAGGTTTGGTTTCTAGTTTGACCGGGATGATAGGTGGATTGAGTAGTTCTTTGAATCTTTTAAAGAAGAAAAGTAAAAAGTAGTTGGAGATATTATGAGTGATGATAATAAACATTTTGTTGGTGGAATGCTGGTTGGTAGTGCGATAGGGGTAGTGCTAGGTATGTTGATTGCACCTGATTCTGGGGAAAAAACCAGACAAAAACTAAAAAATAAGATTTGTCTTTTTAAGGATTATTTGGTGGATGAGGTGATAAATGGTTCGAAAAAAAGTAAGTCACGTCCTATTATTGGAAAGAAAAAGGCAAAAAATTAAAAAGGCCAAATAGTTTATTTGTATATTTTTAAGATTGATTATGTCGTCATTTTCTAAGAGAACAAGCTGTTTGTTTTTTATAGCTGTTTTTTTATTTTCGACTGTTTTTGGTGGTGTGGCTGGTGGTTTGTCTTCATGGTTGATTACAAAAAATTTGAAAATAGAGACTAATCAAAATGGGTTCAATTTTGGTGGTTCTCAAGTGTATAAAGTAGAAGAAGAGTCTGCTTATATTGATGCGGTAAAAAAAGTATCACCGGCGGTAGTTAGTATTACGTTAACAAAAAATGTAACTTCATTGTTTGGCGATATTTATCAAGAAAGTGGCGGAGGTACTGGATTTATTATTAATTCCGATGGTTTAATATTAACCAATAAGCATGTAGTTTCTGAACAGGACGCTGAATACAGTGTTATTACTGCTGATGGCAAAAAATATGATGTAAAGTCCAAGAGTTTGGATCCGATAGGGGATTTAGCTATTATCAAGATTGATGCCAACGCTTTGCCGGTGGTAGAATTATCCGATTCTGATACTTTAAAAATTGGGCAGCGAGTAATTGCTATTGGTAATGCTTTGAATGAATACCAAAATACCGTGACAACCGGGATTGTCAGTGCGGTTGATAGAACGGTTGTGGCTGGTGATGGAATGGGACAAAATGAGCAGTTGGAGAATATGATTCAAACTGATGCAGCTATTAATCCCGGAAATAGCGGTGGTCCTTTGTTGGATATCAGTGGACGGGTAATAGGGATAAATACAGCGATTGATTCTCAAGCTTCAGGAATAGGGTTTGCGATTCCGATCAATCAGGCAAAATCGGCAATAGAGAGTTATTTGAAGTCAAACAAAATAGTTAGACCGCGTTTGGGAGTAAGGTATATGCCTTTGTCGCCGGAATTTTCCGCTTTGAATCAATTGGATGTTAGTGAAGGCGCTTTGATTTACGCTGGGGAAAAGTTGGGTGAGTTACCGGTAATTCCAGGTGGTCCAGCGGACAAGGCCGGTTTGCAGGTGAATGATATTATTGTTGCGATAAATGGTGAGAAAATTAGTGAAAATCATAGTTTGGCCGGGTTGTTGCAACAGTATCAGCCTGGGGACGAGATTGAGGTCGAGTATTTGAGAAAGGGTGAAAAGCAAAAAACTAAAATCATCTTGGATGAGATGAAGTAAAAAATGGAGGGAGATATTTCATGTCAAGCGAGATTGTAACAGGATTAGATGTCGGGGGGACAAAAGTTTGTGTGGTAGTGGGGCATATACTTCCGGATAAAAAATATCCGGAGGTTATTGGTTATGGTTGTGTCCCGTCGGTAGGTTTGAGAAAAGGAGTGGTTGTTGATATCGAAGAGACTGTTAGTGCAATATCGGCAGCGTTGGAGGTGGCGGAGAGAATGTCGGGTGTTCCGATTGATAATGCGGTAGTAGGGGTGGAGAGTACAATGATACAGTCCCAAAATAGTCGTGGGGTTATTGCGGTAGCAAAATCAGATGGTGAAATATCAACTTCGGATGTGACGAGAGTGGTTGAAGCAGCCAGAGCAGTTTCTGTTCCGGCTAATCGTGAGATTTTGCATGTTATTCCGAGAAGTTTTAAAGTTGATGATCAGGATGGCGTCCATGATCCGGTTGGAATGACTGGAGTTCGGTTGGAAGTTGAAGCGCATGTGGTAACGGCTTCTACTCCGACGATTAAAAATTTGACAAAATGTGTTTATCAAGCAGGATTGGATATTGATGAATTGGTATTAAGTATTTTAGCGTCAAGTAAATCGATTTTGAATAGAAACCAGATGGAAGTTGGGTCGGTAGTAATCGATATTGGTTATTCTACGACTGGGGTGGCAGTATTCGAAGAAGGCAACGTGTTACATACATGTGTATTACCGGTTGGGGCTTCTCATGTTACCAACGATATTGCTATTGGTCTGCGAACGTCGATTGAAGTGGCGGAAAAAATCAAGATCGAGGAAGGTTGTGCAATACCTTCGGTGGTGGCGGAAAGAGAACGAATTGATCTAAAAAAATACGGGGTGGCTGAGGGAGGATATGTGAGTAAACGAGAGGTAGCGGAAATAATTGAGGCGAGGATGTTAGAAATATATGGTATGGTCAATGATGAATTGAGAAGAGTGAAGAGGGATGGAATGTTGCCGGCGGGAGCGGTGGTTACTGGTGGTGGGAGCAAGTTGTTGGGGGCAGTGGATTTGGCAAAAGAATCGATGCGTTTACCTGCACAGTTGGGTTTACCTATTAATTTGACAGGGATGGTGGAAAAGTTGAGCGATGATCCTCAAATGGTGACTGCGATTGGTTTGATGCAGTGGGCAGGGGAGATCTTGGTTAGAGGTGGAAAAAATATTGGTGCCACAGCCAAACAAACTCAGGATGCAGGGTGGTCAAAAATAAAAGATTGGTTAGGTCAGTTTTTGCCTTGAGGTTTGATTTTGACAGATGTTTCAGGTATAATTTTATTAAAGTATTCTAATTTTAATAGAAGCTTCATTATTATTAAAATTTGGCATGAATATGAATAAAAATATTAAGGGAGAGACGGATGTGATTGATGGGCGTTCAGCTGAAGATGGAATGGCGAGAATAAAGGTAGTTGGTGTTGGTGGTTCGGGTGGTTCTGCAGTAAATAGGATGATTGAAGCAAAATTAAAAGGGGTGAAGTTTATTGCCGTGAATTCTGATTTGCAGGCGTTGCATCGTAGTTTTACTGAGACAAAAATTCAGGTTGGCAAAGAATTGACTAGGGGTTTGGGTTGTGGGGCTGATCCGGAGAAAGGCAGGATGTCGGCTGAAGAGAACAAAGATGAAATATATGAGGAGTTGCGGGATACCGATATGGTTTTTGTGACTGCTGGTATGGGCGGTGGGACCGGAACTGGTGCCGCTCCGATTGTGGCTGGGATTGCCAAGGAATTGGGTGCTTTGACTGTGGCGGTAGTGACGAAGCCTTTTTCTTTTGAGGGTCAAAGAAGAATGAAATTGGCTGAGGCGGGAATAGAAGAGTTGCGAAAAAATGTTGATACTTTGATTGTGATTCCGAATGATCGCTTGTTGCAGGTGGTTGATAAAAAGACTTCTTTGATGGATGCTTTTCAAGTAGTGGATGATGTCTTGCGACAGGGTGTAAAAGGAATCACGGATTTGATAACGCAGCATGGTTTGATTAATCTTGATTTTGCTGACGTTAAAGCAATTATGCAGGATAGCGGAACTGCTTTGATGGGTATTGGTCATGGTACCGGTGAGTCGAGAGCGATCGAAGCAGCGAGAGCAGCTATTGACAGCCCGTTGTTGGAGGTTTCGATAGATGGGGCTAGAGGTATTTTAATGAATGTGACTGGTGGCCCAGATATGGGAATGTATGAAATAGACGAGGCGGCCAAGACTATTACTGAGGCCGCTGATGCTGATGCAAATATTATTTTTGGTGCAGTGATTGACGAGACTATGCAAGGAGAAGTTAGGATTACAGTGGTGGCGACAAATTTTGAGGGAAAAAAGGAAAAAGGAATGGCAAGAGATATGGTGGATAATAATAGTGTTTTGAATACAATCAATAAGTCTTCTTATAAGGGATCTCAGGAAGATGATGAATTGGAAGTACCTGCTTTTATTCGTAGGAAGATGAAGTAAAAGGTATTAAAAATATTATTTGTGTTAGTTCAAGGGGTTCATATTTATGGATCCTTTTGTTATGTTAAAATATTATTTATGGATGTTTTGATAAATTTTATTGAAATATTTAGAGAGATATTGATCGGGTTGTTGTTTATTCGGGTCGTTATGTCTTGGTTTGGTTGGCGCAATAATTTTATTTTTGATATTTCTGATATTTTTTTGAAGCCAATCCAAAGAGTAATACCGACGGTTGGTGGTGTTTTTGATTTTAGTCCAATGG
This sequence comes from Patescibacteria group bacterium, assembly GCA_049322675.1. Lineage (GTDB taxonomy): Bacteria > Patescibacteriota > JAHJAL01 > JAHJAL01 > JAHJAL01 > DAIRGB01. The sequence continues at coordinate 36,405 of JBMORM010000025.1, forward strand.
TAGCATATTTGTTGATTGAGCTTGTGGCTCAATTGGCGATATCTTTTTTGGGAAATATGTAGTCAGTTTTATACAAAAAATGGGAAAAAATGAAAGAAAGGTGATAAGAACGATTAAGGTAAAAGTGATTCCTGGCGCGAGTGAGAACAAGATCGTTGGTATTCGAAATGATTGTTTGGTGGTGAAGTTGACATCAAAACCGGAAAAAGATAAAGCAAACAAACAATTGATTGATTTTTTATCTCGAGATTTAAAAGTAAAAAAGAATCAAATTATGATTGCTGCTGGTGTCAGGAGTCGTATTAAAGAAATTATAATTTTGGATTAACGGTAAAAAAGTAATGTGGACAGGTTTTGCCAAAAAATATATAAAAAATTTTTCTATATCTGAGTGGTTGTTATGGATAATTACTTTTTCTTTGGTGGTGGCCGGACAACTTATTTTTTATAGCTTATCTTTAGGTGACAACGACATTAATTTGTGGTTGAAACAGGCTATGATTATTTTAATAGCTTGTTTTTTGTATTGGTGGTTTGGGAAGTCAGATTATCGTTTTTTTAAGGGAGTGGCTTGGTATGGCCTGATTATTGCTACTATTTTGTTGATTGCAGTTTTGTTGTTTGGACGGATTGAGTATGGAGCGAGGCGTTGGTTGGATGTGGGAATAGTCGGATTTCAACCGACGGAGTTGGTAAAGGCGGCATTAATAATTTTTTTGGCTAAATATTTTTCGGAAAAGGGTGATGATCTGAGACTAAAAGATATGATTTTTACTTTGGCCTTGGTGGTGATTTTAATGTTTTTTATTGCTCGGCAACCGGATTTGGGTTCTTCATTGGTGTTGTTGGCGATTTGGTTTGGAATGATAGTATGCTCAAGTATTTCGAGAAAATATATAATTGGTTTATTGGTAGCAGCATTGTTTTTACTACCTGTTTTTTGGATAAGTTTGCATGACTACCAGAGAAATAGGGTAATGTCGTTTATTGATCCTACTTTGGATCCTTATGGTGCTGGTTATAATATTTTGCAGTCGCAGATTGCTGTGGGTAGCGGAGGATGGTGGGGTTTGGGTATTGGTCGAGGTTGGCAGTCTCAATTGCATTTTTTGCCGGTGGCTTACTCTGATTTTGCTTTTGCGGTTTGGGCGGAAGAATTTGGTTTTGTGGGTGGATTGCTATTACTGATTTTGTTTGCCTTGTTGGTATGGCAAATATGGCGTATTGCCTATTTGGCGGCTGATCAGTTTGGATTTTTTTTGGTGGTCGGAGTTGCTACGATGATAATATTTCAAGTTTTTGTAAATACGGGGATGAATTTGGGGATTATGCCGGTAACGGGAATACCATTACCGTTTATAAGTTCGGGAGGTACATCGATATGGGCAGTAATGTTTTTATTGGGTTTAGTTGTATCTGTAAGCAGGCGTTCCGAATATAAAAATATCAGGTAAAAAAATGTACGGAAAACTGTATCAAACTAGAGGAATAATAATTAAGAAGAGAAATTATCGCGAAACCGATAAGGTTTTGGTAGTACTTTCGAGAGAGTATGGTCGAATAGAGATATTGGCAAGAGGGGCGAGGAAAACGGGTAATGTTTATTCCGGATTATTGGAACCGATGATTGTTGGTGATTTTTATTTGAGTAAGGGTAGGACTTGGGATACTATTAATGATATGACTTTGGTAAATGATTATTCTCAGTATTTGGGAAAGAAGAATCTGGTTGTCTATAAGGGAGTATCATTTATTTTGGATATTTTGTATAAAATTTCGGTAATTGATAAAGACGAAAAAAGTTATTTTGGTTTACTTATGACGTATTTGGAAGGACTGGTAAATGATTTCCAAGTATTACAAAATTCTGATAAGATGAAAATGTATTTATGTTCGTTTATTTTGTCGGTATTGGCTCTTTCCGGTCGTTTGCCTTGTTTTTTGGGTTGTACAATATGTTCCAGTCAGGATTGTCGGGATGGGGATGGTTGGAATTTGTCTTGTCAGGGCTTGGTTCATAGATATTGCTTGGCCAACAGGGATTTTTTTGAACCAACTTTGGTCTTGTCGGAAAGAGATAAAGTGAATTTGGAAAATTTGTTGGTGCTTCCGGGAGGAAAATTTATTTTGGAAGATATTGATCGGTATGAAATTGATAAATTGTATTTGGTAAGTTCTTTCTTGTTGTCAGCATATTTAGGAAAAGATGTGGGAATGGAAGTTTTTAATTGACTGCAAATTGGAGGGCGGTTTAGTTGTTGAGAATTTTTTTATGGAATATTTGGTTTTGTTGGGTGGGGGAAGGTCTGATGAAAGATTAATAGCAAAAAGAACTTTGCGGGATATTCGTCAAGTTTTGGAGCCGTTGATTCCAGTTAAAATAATGTGGTTGGATGAGCATGGGGGGATGTGGGTTGGAAAAGGTGATGGATGGCAGACGGCTTGTATCAATCAGGGAATGATTTTTGAGACAAATTGTCAGGAAATGGTGATTGGGAAAACGGTGGGAGAAAAGATTCAGCAAGTGTGGCCGGTAGTTTTTGGAAAAAGTTATGGTTGGTCAGGAATAGCAAGTATAGTAAGGTTTGGAGGATGTCGTCAGATTGGTACTAGCAGTATTCTGTCGATTCTTTTGCGGGATAATCAGATTGCTAGTCGAATTTTGACGGAATATTCGTTTACGGAATCCGGATTTGTGATAAATGAGAAAGAGTGGGTGGAAAATCGTTCGGTCGTAGTCGAGAATGCAATAAAAGAGTTGAAATTTCCGATAGAAATATGTGCAAAAGATTATAAACAGAGGGTGTCTTTGCCGGAAACATTGGAAAATTTTTTGGTTCAAATATTTGAAGATGAAAATGATCTTGATAAAATATTATTAAAGGAAATAGTTGAAGGTGAAAGAGAAATGGTAATTGGTTTTGTAGGGCGTAAAAATTGGTTGCCTTCGAAATCGATGGTTAAAGTAAATCAAGAGTGGAATTTGTATGAAGATGCGACAGAGAGTCGGTTGGTTCAGGATATGATTATGGATTTTGTATCAAAATATGATGTTAGTGATTATGGTTTATTATATCTAAAAAAGAATCAAAATGGTTTTTTTGTCGATACGATTGAACTGTTTCCTGATTTGTCGAGGCAAGGAATATATGCAAAAGTGTGGCAAAAGTCTGGTTTGGAGTATGATGATCTTATCAAAAAAATCTATATGGAAAGTATAAAATAAGGAGTAGGTTATGACCGAAATTACTATGGAAAAGATTGTGTCGTGGGCAAAACGAAGGGGTTTTGTTTTTCCTTCATCTGAAATATATGGCGGATTTTCTAGTAGCTATGATTATGGCCCATTGGGGGTGGAGTTGATAAATAATATCAAGAATTTGTGGTGGCAAAAGATGGTTCATGAAAGAGAAGATGTAGAGGGTATTGATGGTGCAATTATTACTCATCCGAAAGTATGGGAAGCATCTGGTCATGTGGAAAATTTTACTGATCCTTTGGTTGATTGCCGTAGTTGTAAAAAGAGATTTCGGGCTGATAAAATACTGGAAGATAAATTTGGGGTGGAAAGAGTGGCTGGAAAGTCTTTGGCGGAAATTGGGGAGATGCTGAGAGAAGAAGAAGTGCCTTGCCCCCATTGTGGATTGGTCGATTGGACTGATGTTCGAAAATTTAATTTGTTGTTGGAGACAAATATTGGAGTAACGGAAGAAGACCGAAAAAAAATATATTTGAGAGGAGAAACTTGTCAGACTATATATTTGAATTGGGAAAATGTACTAAATACTTCAAGACAAAAACTTCCCTTTGGTATTGCCCAGATTGGTAAAGCCTTTAGAAATGAGATTACTCCCGGAAATTTTATTTTTCGGACGAGGGAGTTTGAGCAGATGGAAATGCAATATTTTGTTTCTCCCGAGTCGGCTGATTCTTGGTATGAGTATTGGAAAAATGAACGGACAAAATACATGATCGAGGAAATTGGTTTGAATAAAGACAAACTTCATTTGAGACAGCATGCCAAGGATGAAAGAGCTCATTATGCCAAGGATGCTTTTGATTTGGAATATAACACTCCTTGGGGTTGGTGGGAGTTTGAAGGTTTGCATCATCGAGGTGATTGGGATTTGAGCCGGCATGGTATGTTTTCTGGCAAAAAGATAGAATATTTTGATCAAGAAATGAACAAGAAATATATTCCTTGGGTGATTGAGACTTCGGGGGGAGTAGGACGTTTGGCTTTGGTTACGATGTTGGATGCTTACACTGAGGAGGAGATTGCAAATGGGAAAGAAAAAGAGGTGAGGGTAGTGATGAAATTTGGTAAAAAAATTGCTCCGATCAAAGTTGCGGTTTTGCCGTTGATGAAGAAAGAAAATCTTGTTGAGTTTGCCAGAAAAATATTTGATAAATTGAAGAAAAAATATGTTTGTCAGTTTGATCTTACTCAATCAATCGGCAAACGATATCGTCGTCAGGATGAGATTGGTACTCCATATTGCGTGACGGTTGATTTTGATAGTTTGGATGATAATATGGTGACAGTGAGAGAAAGAGATTCGATGCAGCAATCTCGAATAGAAATAGCTAAGTTGGATGATTTTCTTTCTGAAAACCTTGGTTAATATAATTTGGTTTGAAATGGTCCTCGGATTTTTTTCGAGGACCATTTTTTTTGTGAGGAAAATATGTTGTTTGTTGATGGAAAATTTTTTTCTGTGGATAAATCGTTAATAAATGTGTTGACGAGTGGGGAATAATTAAAATAAGATAGATATGAAGTGGAGTGAAGTGGTAGGAAGTGGTAAATAGTGGTTTAAAAATATTAATATGTTTTTGGGTGAATTTTTTCATAGTGTGGATGATAAAGGTAGGGTGGCTATGCCGGCGAAGTATCGTGATCAAATCGAAAAAGGAGCAATTTTGACACGTGGAAATGACGCTTCTCTGACAATCTATTTGATAAACGAGTGGGAAAAATTGGTGGAGAAGTTGATGAAATTGCCGCAATCAAAAACAGATGTTCGAAATTATGCTCGTTTGGTGTTGGCGGGAGCAGTGGAAATAAAACTGGATAAACAAGGTAGAATTAATATTCCTAAGTATTTGTTGGATTTTGCCCAGATCAATAAAAAGGTAGTATTTGTAGGTTTGTATGACAAGGTTGAGATTTGGGATGAGCAGCGCTGGATGGACTATCGGCAAGAGATTGAGAGTCAGTCGACTGATGTTTTGGGGCAGTTGGGTGAGTTTGGGATATGATTGCTAAGTATGATTTTTAAAAATTTGATTTGTGATTTGAGAAAAATAATTAGTGGCTGTAGGTGGTAACAATTCACCTCCAAACTCCCCATCTATAGTTGCTAATTATTGTTTTTAGCTCACAAGAATAATAGTAATTATGGATAAAATTCATATTCCGGTTTTGTTGGAAGAGGTCAATAATATTTTGGATTTGAAAAAAGGTGATAGTTATATTGATTGTACTTTTGGAGCGGGAGGTCATGCCAAGGAGAGTTGGAAAAGAGTGGGAGCGGAAGGTAAGATTTTGGGTTTGGAAAGAGATACGGAACTAATAAGTCACATTATTCCGGGATGGAAAAATAGAAAAAATGTAAAGATAGTAAATCGTTGTTTTTCTGAATTGGCGGAAGTGGTAGAGGAAGAAAAATTTGGTCGAGCTGATGGAGTATTATTGGATCTTGGAGTTTCAAGTTGGCAGTTGGATAAGTCAGATAGGGGATTTTCGTTTGCTCGGGCGGCGGCGTTGGATATGAGGATGGGAAGAGGAAGTTTGACGGCGGCGGATTTTTTGAATAAGGCTGATCAGGATGAGATGAAGGAAGTGTTTTTAAAATATGGTGAAATCAGGAATTGTCAAAATATTGTTGATGCGATTATCAAAAATAGGCAGATTAAAAAAATTGAAACCGTTGATGATTTGATAAATTGTTTGTCGGAGTTGAAAATTAAAAAAAATAGTTCTAGGAACCTGTTGGCGCGGATTTGGCAGTCGATTCGGATGAAGGTAAATAATGAAATAAATGAATTGTTGAGTGTTTTGCCACAAGCTGTTGATGTATTGAAACCTGGAGGAAGATTGGTCGTAATCAGTTTTCATTCGGGGGAAGATCGGATCGTGAAAGATTTTTTTAACAAAATGAGTCGCGGTTGTGTTTGTCCTCCAGATTTTCCGAAGTGTGTATGCGAGACCAGACCGGTATTGAGGATTTTGACAAAGAAGGCCGTGGGGCCGACGAAAAAAGAGTTGGGAATAAATTCTCGCTCTAGCAGCGCGAAGCTGAGAGCGGTTATGAAAATATAAGGAGAGGGAATGACAAAGAATCAAAAAGAGATGGAGCAAATGTTTTCCGGGGTACAGAAAAACCGGATTGCTTCCAGATTTGCCTTGGGTCCTGTGTCGTTGCAGTTTGTAACAATCGTTCTACTGGCAATGTTTAGCCTATTTTATTTACTGCAAAATAATCAATTGACGACTCAGGGTTATAAAGTGGCGCAGATGAAAGATGAACAGGTCGAATTGTTGCAGGAAAATGAAAAGTATCAAGTGGAAGCGGCAAGATTGCAATCATTGGACGCGATCAAGGATAGGGTGAAAAATTTGGAGATGGAAGCGGTTGGTAGCGTAAAATATTTGGCGGTAAAGTAATATAATATTTAAAAAATCGAAATTGAAAGCAACTATCTTTTTTTGCATAATGGGGAGAGGAGATAATGTGCTTTGAGCTTCGATTTTTTTGTTTATGGCGAATATTCAAATAGATCATATATCGAATCGGATAAATCTGGCGGCAGCAGCGGGGTTGTGTTTGTATTTGTTGTTGATTGGAAAAATATATACCAAGCAGATTATGCAGCATGATCATTATTTGTCTTTGGCTACTAGTCAGCATTTGTGGCAGGAGGAAGAAAAAGCCAGGCGGGGACAAATTTATGATATCAATGGTTATCCTTTGGCTGCCAATTTGTCATTGCCGGCCTTGGAGATAATTCCTAATCAGGTGGACGATGCAGAATATGCAGCAAGAAAAATATCGACGGTAATGCATTTGAGCCGACAGGAGGAGAGTGATATTAAGGCAAAAATAGCAACCAAAGCTTTGTATATGCCTCCCATTAAGCACAAGTTGACTGATGAGGAGACTAAGGAGATAAAGGAATTGGGTTTGGGGGGAGTATTGTTGCTACCGGAAGACTGGCGTTTTTATCCGGAGGGTAGTTTGGGGGCGCAGGTAGTTGGTTTCTTGGATTATGAGGGTGAAGGACAATATGGTATTGAGGGATATTTCAATGATGAATTGATGGGAAGTTCCGGTTTTGTTCAGTCATACAAGGATTTGACCGGTAGAGAGATATCTGATAGCCAGGAAGTGTTGGAAAAAGTGAGACAAGGATTGAATTTATATCTAACCATAGATCGTACAGTACAGTATTTTGTTGAGGCTAAATTGAAAGAGGCGGTTGAACGTTATCAGGCGGACGGTGGGTCGGTGGTTATCGTTGATCCAAAGACAGGAAAAGTGATTGCTATGGCTAATTATCCCACCTACAATCCCAATGAATATGGCAAAGTGGAAAATTATGATAGTTTCAATAACGGTATTGTTTCTTCAAGCTGGGAACCTGGTTCTGTTTTCAAGGTGATAACAATGGCGGCGGCGATTGATAAAGATCTTATTACGCCTGATACCGCTGAAACTTTTGGGGCAAGTATCAAGGTGTTGGACAGAGAGATATGGAATTCAGAAAGACGACCTTATGGAAGAGAGACTATGACGCAGGTTTTAGAAAATTCAGATAACGTAGGTATGGTTTGGGTGGGGCAAAAATTGGGAAAGGACAATTTTTACAATTATTTGTACAAGTTTGGTTTTGGTGATCCGACTAATATTGATTTACCAAATGAATCTGCCGGATCGGTGGTTGATAAAAGTGCAGTGTCGGAAGTTGATTTGGCGACGATGACTTTTGGTCAGGGTATTGCAGTGACGCCGATTCAGATGGTGACAGCGGTGGGAGTGATTGCCAATGGCGGTTATTTGCGTAAGCCCTATATCGTCGATAAGATTATGACAGTTGATGGCAAGGAGGTGAAAGTGGAGCCGGAGATTACTAGGTCGGTTTTGGACCCTGACTCCGCCAATTCGGTTACAGCGATGATGGTGGCGGTAGTGGAAAATGGTCATGGAAAACAAGCAGGAGTGGATGGATATTATGTGGCAGGAAAGACTGGTACAGCTCAAGTACCTATCAATGGCGTTTATGATGCTCACAAAACGATTGGTTCGTTTGTTGGTTTTGCTCCAGCGTTGGATCCTAAGTTTGTGATGTTGGTTAAAATCGATGTTCCCAAAACTACCGAGTGGGCGGAAAGTTCGGCTGCTCCAGTTTTTGGCGAGATCGCAAAATTTATGTTGGACTATTATATGGTGCCGCCTGATCGTCATGATCAGGGGGAAAAATAATTATGGTAAAAAATATTTGGCGAGGTTTTCTGGCACAAATATTGGGCAGACAAGCTGATTTTTTGTTGAAAAAATTTCAACCAATGGTGGTTGGCGTGACTGGTAGTGTTGGTAAAACGATGACAAAAGAATTAATATATACTGTTTTACGAGAGAAAAATGACACGATCAGAAACGAAGGAAATTTTAATAATGAAATTGGTGTACCATTGTCGATTATTGGTTTGGATAAACCTCAGGGCGTAGTTGATTGGTTGGGTTTTTTAGCAAAAGTTGATTCGGAGATAAAAAAACGAAAAAATTTTCCAGCCTATTTGGTTTTAGAATTGGGGGCGGATAGGCAAGGAGATATAAAAAAATTGTGTAAGTTGGTGAGGCCGACGATAGGCGTTGTAACTACTGTTGGTGCTTCACATTTGGAATATTTTTTGACAATGAAAAATATAGTCAAGGAGAAGAGATCTTTGATTGAATCTTTGCCCAAACATGGTTGGGCAATTTTAAATTATGATGATAATAATGTTTTGCGAATGAGGACCAAGACCAAGGCGAAAGTTTTGACTTATGGTTATAAAGATGGAGCTGATTTGCGAGCAGCCAATGTGACTTTTGATTTTTCTGGTACTTTTTTCAAGTTGGTTTATCAAGGAAGTATGATTCCGGTCAAAATTAATAATGTTGGTTATCCTTATGTCAAAGCTTCTTTGGCGGCAATTGCGGTTGGTTTGGCGGTAGGGATGGAAATAATCGATATTGTTAATGGTTTGTCAAAATTGGGCAAGGTTCCCGGCAGAATGAATTTTTTGGAAGGGGAAAGAGATATCATGATCTTGGATGACACTTACAATGCAAGTCCAACTTCGATGTTGGCCGCTTTTGATACAATTCGTGCTTTGAAAATAAAAAAGAGAAAAGTGGCGATTTTGGGAAGCATGTGGGAATTGGGAAAAGAAGAGGAAAAAGGACATATAGAAGTGGGAAAAATGGCTGGTAAAATTTTTGATGAGGTGGTGTTGTTGGAAAAGAATTCTAATTTTTATGAAAAAGGTTTATTGCAGAGTAAGATCGCGAGGGAAAAGATTCACCTTTTTTCAACAATTGATGTTTTATTGGACCATATTGAAAATATTGTTTTGCCAGGGGATTTTTTGTTTTTAAAAGGATCCAGATCAAAAAATCATTTGGAAAAAGTGGTAAAATTGTTTATGAGAGAAAAATCACAAGCGGAAAAATTATTGGTAGCGCATGGCAAAGATTAATTAAAAAATTTATGGCTGATTACAAGATTGAGTTAGTGAGAGTATTAACGATGGCGGTATTATCGTTTTTGTTGGCGGTAGGTTTGACGCCGGTTTTGACGTTTTTGTTGTATAAATATAAAGTTTGGAAGACACCACAAAAATATAGTTCTTTGGATAAAAAAAAGACGCCGGTTTATTATCAGTTGCATGCGGCAAAGCATAAGAAGAATGTTCCATTTATGGCTGGGATTTTGATTTGGTTGGTGGTAGCAATATTGACGGTGTTTTTGAATTTGAGTCGAGAACAGACATATTTGCCTTTGTTTGCTTTAGTGATGACTGGCATTGTCGGATTGGTGGACGATTGGCTCGATTGGAAAAAAATTGGTCAAACAAAAGGTTTGAGTGCCAAAATGAAGTTTATTTGGATCTTATTGATTGGTATTGGCGGAGGATTGTGGTTTTATTACAAATTGGATTGGAGTTCTTTGCACGTGCCGATGGTAGGCAGTTTTGATATTGGTTTGTGGTATATTCCTTTGTTTGTGTTAGTTTTGATTTCTTCGGCAAATGCCGTAAATCTAACTGATGGATTGGATGGTTTGGCGGCTGGTTTATTGGCGTTGGCTTTTTCCGCTTTTGCGGGAATTGCCTTTTTTCAGGGAAATGTGGGTATTGCGATCTTTTGTGCGACTATGGTGGGGGCGATATTGGCATTTTTGTGGTTCAATATTTCTCCGGCTCGATTTATGATGGGCGATACCGGTTCTTTGGCGATGGGTGCAACTTTGGGGGTGGTGGCGATGTTAACTAATAGTGCCTTAATATTGCCTGTTATTGCGTTTGTATTTGTGGTTGAGACTCTTTCGGTAATTGTTCAGCAGTGGTCGAAAAAGCTGAGAAATGGTAAAAAAGTGTTTTTGTCCACACCGATTCATCTGACTTGTCAGGCGATCGGTTGGTCGGAGGAAAAAGTGGTGATGCGTTTTTGGGTTATTGGTGCGGTGATGGCAGTTTTGGGATTGGCTTTGGGTCTGATTGGGGGAAACTTTGATATTATTATTCGAAATTAATGAAGACAGTTAGAAAAAATACTTGGCTGCGATCAATTTTTGGCGAACAATCAGGTGGAAAACCTGATTATTTGCTGGCGGTTTTGGTTTTTGCTCTGGTTATTTTTGGTTTGATTATGGTTTCTTCGGTGTCAGTAGTAGTTAGTTATGACACTTTTGGTGATAGTCATCGATTTCTACGTGATCAATTTGTCTCTGCCTTGATTGGTTTGGTAGCATTTTTTGTGGTTTCCAAGATTGATTATACTTTTTGGAAAAGAAATGCAATTTTTATGTTGATTGGCACTTTGTTGTTGTTGATTATGGTTTTTATTCCCGGTTTGAGTTTTGAGTATGGTGGTGCCAAAAGATGGATATTGATTGGTCCGTTATTTTTTCAACCCTCGGAGATAATAAAATTGACGTTTTTGTTTTATCTGTCTGCCTGGTTGGCCAAGAAAGGGGAATTGGTACAAAATTTTTCCATGGGATTTTTGCCTTTTGTTTTTTTGATGGTTTTGGTAACTGGTTTGATAATGATGCAACCTGATTTGGGGACGATGTTGGTAATTGCGGCTATGTCCGGGGCATTATTTTTTGTTTCTGGAGCCAATTTGAAACATATTTTTTTAATAATTGTTGGTTCATTGGGAGCAGTATGGTTGTTGATTATTAGTGCTCCGTATCGGATGGCTCGTTTGACTGCTTTTTTGAATCCGGAAGAGAATATCTTGGGAATAGGATATCATGTTCAACAGGCATTGGTGGCGATCGGTTCAGGCGGATGGCTTGGTCGTGGTTTTGGACGTAGTTTACAGAAGTATGCTTATTTACCAGAAGTGTCCGGTGATTCGATATTTGCGATTATGGCCGAAGAATTGGGGTTTATTCGGATATCTTTGTTTTTAGCGGTTTATATTTTCTTTCTCAGCCGGGGAATTTTGATTGCTAAAAAAGCTCCTGATGTTTTTGGCAAATTATTGGCTTTGGGAATTGTGACTTGGTTTGGTTTCCAGGCTTTTGTGAATATTTCTGCCATGTTGTCTCTGTTGCCTTTGACTGGTTTACCTTTGCCATTTATCAGCTATGGCGGTTCATCTTTAGTGATTTCTTTAATTGCGGTTGGAGTCTTATACAATATCTCCAAAAAAGCGAGGATATAGATGAAAAAGGTTAATAAAAAAAGAATAGTTTTGACCGGGGGTGGTTCAGGAGGGCATGCTTTTCCTTTGATATTTATCTGGGAACAGATAAAAGATGATTATGATTTTCTGTTTATTGGCGAACAAAATGGTAAAGAAGAGGAAATTGTTAAGAGAACAAAGATAGAATACAAGGGAATTTGGGCGGGAAAGTGGAGGCGATATTTTAGTTGGAGGAATTATATAGATGTATTGCGAGTTCCTATTGGAATATGGCAAAGTTATTGGATTATGAAGAAGTGGAAACCGGATTTGGTATTGGCTAAAGGTGGTTATGTGTCTGTACCGGTGGTGCTTGCGGCGGCTTTATTGAAAATTAAAATAATTTCTCATGAGTCGGATGCGATAATGGGTTTGGCCAATAGAATTTCGGCCAGATATGCTGACAAGATTGCTGTTGCTTTTCCAGTTGGTAGGTATGGAGTAAAATATGCCGATAAAATGATTTGGGTTGGTATGCCAGTGCGACGATGGAAATATCGGCAGGAAGATGAACCCATGTTGAGAAAAGATTTTTCGATTAAAAATGATTTACCGGTTTTGTTGGTGACCGGGGGAAGTCAGGGAGCGGTTAACGTTAATAAATATGTAATGAAATATCTGGACGAAATATTAAAATTTTGTAATGTGATTCATTTGACCGGAAAATATGATTATAAGAGGGTGAAGTCTTGGCGGGAAAAAATGAAAAATAATCAAGACAGATATTTGGTGTATGATTTTTTGTTTGAAGATTATGAGAAGGCAATGGTTTTGTGTGATTTATTGATTTCAAGAGCTGGTTCGACTTTGGCGGAGATTTCCAATCTGGCTAAGCCATCGATTTTGATTCCTTTGCCAACTTCGGCTAGCAATCATCAGTATTATAACGCTAAAAGTTTTGAAGATGTTGGTGCTAGTGTAATGGTGGAGGAGAGGGATTTTGATAAAATAAATTTGGCGGTATTGGTAAAATCATTGCTTTTCGACGAAGAAGGAATAGAGGAGATGAAAGCGGCGGCGGTAACTGCGATGCAAACGCAAGGTTCAGCCCGGATTGTCGCTGATTTAATTGATAGTGTATTGGGAGGAGAAGATGTTTAAACATATTTTTTTGGTTGGAATCGGTGGGGTTTCGATGAGCGGAATTGCTCGGATTTTACGGGGAATGGGGATAAAAGTATCTGGTTCCGATGTAGTAGAGTCGGCGGAGACAAAAAAATTGGAAAAGGAAGGGTTTGATGTATATGTTGGTCACAAAGAGAGTAATATTTCGACGGATGTTGATTTGGTAGTAGTGTCGGCGGCGATCGATGAAAAAAATTTTGAGGTGGCTAGTGCTCTAAAAAGAGATATCCCAGTGTGGCGCCGGCTGCAGTTGATAAATTATTTGGTTGATGAAAAGGTAATGGTGGCGGTGACCGGGATGCATGGAAAAACGACGGTATCGTCGATGATTGCCACTATTTGTTTTGAAGCAAAAGAGGATCCAACGATTATGGTTGGTGGAGAAGTTAGAGCGATTTCTTCCAATTCGCGTTATGGCAAGGGTGAGTTGTGGATATTGGAGGCGTGTGAGTATAAAAGGTCATTTTTGGATTTGAAACCAAATATTGCCGTTGTAACAAATATTGAAGAAGAACATATGGATGTGTATCGGGATTTGGATGATATAGTTGATACTTTTGGTTTGTTTGTCAAACAAGTGGATCCGGGAGGATTGGTAGTGGCTTGTACAGATGACAAAAACGTTAGAAAGGTGATTGGTGGTTCTCAAGCCAATGTGGCTGGTTATGGTTTTGAAGTTCGTCCGAAAAATTTTACCGGGGTATATTGGCAAATAAAAAATTTGGAAATACTTGATGGAAAGAGTATGTTTGATCTTTATGTCGATGATGAATATTACGATAATTTTTGTCTTAGTATTCCGGGTAGCTTCAATGTTTTAAATGCAGTGGCGGCGATTGTGGTAGCTGATTTTTTGGTAATAGATATTAATATGGTCAAGGAATCATTGAAAAATTTTTTGGGCGCAAGAAGAAGAATGGATGTGCTATATAATTCAGAAAAAATTACGATTATTGATGATTATGGACATCATCCGACCGAAATTGATAATTTTTTGACAGCGATTAGACAAAAATATAGCAAGAAAAAGCTTTGGTTGGTGTGGCAACCCCATCAATACAGTCGTACTTGGCAGTTTTTGGATAAGTTTGTAGAGTGTTTTAAGGGAGTGGACAAATTGATTTTGACCGAAATATATGAAGCTCGGGATGCGAAGGAGGTTAAAGAGAAGATTGATGGTAAAAAACTTTGTGAAGTGATGTTGAAAGCAAAAATTGATTCTGTCTATTTTCCGACTTATGATGAGGTGGTTGCTTATTTGAAGAAAAATTATGTTGAGGGGAGTTTGTTGATTACTTTGGGGGCGGGGCCGGTTAATGAGGTTGCGGAAAAAGTAAAAAAAATTTTGGTAAAGGAAAAAGCAAGTTGATAAATAAATAATTGAATTTTTTTGGATATATAAAATATGACATATTTGCAAGAAAATATTAGTTTAGCAAAATATTCTTTTTATCGTACGGGTGGTTTGGCAAGATATTTTCTGGAAATAAATACGGCAGAAGATTTTGAGGAAGCAAAAAAAATTATCGGCGATTTAGAGATAAATGATGTGATTGTTTGGGGGGCCGGTTCAAATATTTTGATATCTGATGAGGGTTGGAAGGGATTGGTAATAAAAAATAATTATGCCAAATTGGAAAAAATAGCCGATGGGAGTTGGTTGGTCGGTTCCGGATTGGCTTTACCGTTTGTGGCTCGTAAATTGGCGGAAGCGGGTTACCAGGGTTTGGAAAGGTTGGCAAGTGTTCCGGGGTCGGTCGGTGGCGGCATCAGAGGTAACGCTGAGGCTTGGCGTCAGAATATTTCTGATTGTATTAGAGAAGTGATTTGGTTTGATTGGAATGAGGGTGAAAAGATTATCAAAAAAAATGATTGTGGATTTGGTTATCGAACTTCCGTTTTTAAAACAAAAGATGATTATAGTCACGGGTTGATCAAAGAGGCAATATTTGATTTTAAAATAGTCGATTTCAAAGATTTGATAAATACTATTGAAACTGACAAGAAAAACCGGCAGAATAATCAACCGGATTTGCCGTCATGTGGTTGTTTTTTTAAAAATATTTTATTGGATGAAGAAAATTGGGAAAAAATTGAGAAAAATTTGGGAAAAGAATTTCTGTCGGATAGAAAGCTTGGTGATTTGTTTTCGGCGGGTAAGTTGATAGATCAGGCGGGATATAAAGATTTGTGTGTGGGAGGGGCTTGTGTGTCTAAAGTCCATGCCAATTTTATTGTCAACAAAGAAAAGGCTACCTCGCAAGATATTTATGATTTGCATAAAAAAGTTTATTTGGGAATAAAGGGTAAATTTGGTATTGAGCTTGAACCTGAGGTACAAATATATGGAAGATTCGCCAAAAATTCAGCGTAGGGTTAGAAGACAATATGACCCAAATGTGGTGGTGATGCCTCCGGCCAAGGGTGGTTGGTGGAGGATGTTGGTTATTTTTTTGATTGTAGTTTTGTTGTTTGGCGGAGCGGTTTATATGTTGTTTTTTTCTGATTATTTCAAGATTAAAGATGTGCAAATAACTGGTGACACGAAACAGGAAATTGTTGATGGAATAAAGGAAATGTTGAAATGGGATACGGAGTATATGATTATGTTCAATGAACAACAGTTTGGAGATAGTGTTTTGAAGCGTTGGGATGATCTGGCCGAGGTGAAGGTGGAAAAAGATTGGCCAGCGAATTTAAAAATCGAATTGACGGAAGAAGTGCCGGTATTGATTTGGAATAGCGAGGGTAAGTTGTTTTTGGTGGACAAAACTGGGGTGGTTATGAAGCAGATTGATGAAAAGGAAAGGTTGGAATTGTATAATTTGTTGCCGGTTGTGGGCGATCTTTCCGGATTGCCGGTTGAGGAGAATAAAAAAATTGTTAGTCGAAGTTTTATTTCTTTTATTGATGAAGTAAAAAAAGGTATCAATGAATCAATAAAGAAAGAAATCGAAGCTTTCGAGATTAAAGAAACAACTTTTACTTTACGAGTACGGATGAAAGAAGGGTATGAAGTGTATTTTGATACTTTACGTGATCCACAGACTCAAATAGTAAAATTGAATAGTTTTTTGAAAAATCAAATATTGGTTGATGATTATATAGATTTGAGGGTCAATGGAAAAGTTTATTATAAGTAGATTTTCAATCGTGGTTGAATAGGCGGAGATTTAATATGAAAAGTGAATATATTTGGGAAACGAGTGGATTGGTGTCTAATTTGGATGAATTTCGGCGCTTGATCGTAAAAAAAAGATTGAGGGGAAATCAAAGTGATGCGGATTTTTTGAATCCGAGGTTTGATTTTGCCGATCCGTTTTTATTGACTGATATGCAAAAAGCCGTTAATCGAATTGCGAAAGCTATTGAAAATCGGGAGAAAGTATTGATATATGGTGATTATGATGCAGATGGGGTGACGAGTTTAGCGTTGTTGTATGAGTTATTGAATTATTTTGGTATTGAGCCACAAGTTTATATACCTGATCGAATGACGGAGGGTTATGGTATTAAATATTCGGTTTTAAAGAGGTTTTTTGATGAAGGGATTAGTTTAGTAATTACTGTTGATTGTGGTATCAGGGAGGTAGAAGTTTCCAAAAAAATATTATCGTTGGGTTTGGACATGATCGTGACAGATCATCATGAATTGGGAGCAAAGATTCCCGAGGCGGTGGCGATAGTAAATCCCAAGCGTCCAAATAGCAAATATCCGGAAAAAGAGTTGGCGGGTGTGGGGGTAGTGTATGCTTTAGCCCGGGCACTGATGGATTATATGAAAGTGGAGAAGATGGAAAAAGAAAAGTTTTTGAAGTGGAATTTGGATTTGGTGGCGGTTGGGACGGTGGCTGACATGGTCCCGTTGTTGGGGGAAAATCGGATTTTAGTAAAATATGGTTTGATAGTATTGGCGAAAAGCAAAAAAAAGGGCCTGAGAGAGTTAATAAATTTTTCAGGTATTCGAAATAAAACATTGACCAGTTGGGATATCGGTTTTGGTTTGGCACCAAGAATAAATGCGACAGGTAGAATTGATGATGCCAATCATTCATTTAATCTTTTGATTGAAAAAGAACAATTGGAAGCGGAGATTTTGGCAAAAAGTATTGAGGGCAAAAATCAGGAACGCAAGCAGTTGACAGAAGAAATTTGGGAGAAGATAAAAAATGAACTTGACGAACAAAATTTGCCGGCTTGTATCATGATGGCAAATGAAGGTTGGTCGAAGGGGGTCTTGGGATTGATTGCTTCCAAGGCGATTAGATATTATAATCGGCCGGCGATTGTGGCGGCGATCGATGGCGACAAAGTTGTTGGTTCGGCACGGAGTATTTTTGGAATCAATGTAGTAAAATTGCTTGACTTGAATTGTGATTTTTTGAGTCAATATGGAGGGCATGAAAAAGCGGCTGGATTGACCTTGGATAAAAGCAATTGGGAAAACTTTCGGATCAAGATGAACAATGATATTGAAAAATTATTGGAAAAGGAAGATTTGCGTCCAAAATTGGAAATCGATGCCCAAATCCGGTTTGATTTGATAGGTGATTCTTTGTGGAATGTAATTGAGTTATTGCATCCATTTGGAATAGCAAATGAGGAACCGTTATTCATGACGAACCGTTGTGTGGTCAGCAAAACCAGAATGATCGGTAAAAACAATAACCATTTCAAAATGTTTTTCTCTTTGTCGAATGGAGAATCAATCGAGGGAATAATGTGGAATAGTCAGGATTTACAACGAGAGGTTGAGAGTGGGGATACAATCGATTTGGTATATAATTTGAGAAAAAACGTTTGGCAAGATCGGGAAAATTATTTGTTAAATATTATTGATTTTAAGAAAAATGAAGAATAAGAATACAATGTTTGTTTGTAACAATTGTGGAAATGAATTTTCCCGTTGGTTGGGAAAGTGCGAAAGTTGTGGCGAGTGGAATACTTTGAAGGAAGTAGCAGCTAAAGATATGGAAGTTGTAAAGGAGATTGAAAAGAGAGGTGAGTATAAAGTTGGCAATCTGGCAAAATTGTCTGATGCCAATTTTGAGGGCGAAAGGTTTTTGAGCAAAATAGAAGAGTGGGATAGGGTTTTGGGTGGTGGAATGGTGCGAGGAAGTTTGATATTGATTGGAGGTGAACCTGGTATTGGAAAGTCAACTTTGATGGTTCAGGTTGCGGATGCGTTGACCAGGGATGGAAAAAAAGTGTTGTATGTTTCCGGTGAAGAGTCTTTGGCTCAGGTTGGCGGTCGGGCAAAAAGGTTGGGAACAAAAACAGAAGATATTGATTTTTTGGATAGTGTTTGGTTGGAAAATATTGAAAAAATTGCAGTTGGAAAAAAATATGGGTTGATGATTATTGATTCGGTGCAAACCTTGGTTAGCTCTCAGTTGGGTGGTAGTTTGGGCTCGATGGCCCAAATCAGATACTGTGTTGCAAGATTGATGCAACTTGCAAAAAAAGAGAATTTAATTATTTTGTTGGTTGGTCATGTCACTAAAGATGGCGAGGTGGCTGGACCAAGGGTATTGGAACATTTGGTTGATGTGGTATTGTTTTTTGAAGGTGAACGCACGGAAGAATTGAGAGTATTGCGTGTCTTCAAAAATCGTTTTGGAGCAACGGATGAAACTGGGGTTTTTGTGATGACGGAAACCGGCTTGAAAAGTGTGGTTGATGTGTCAAAACAATTTTTGAAAGAAAGAAAAACGGGGGTGCCTGGTTCAGTGGTTTGCGTGGCGATGGAGGGGACGAGACCATTTCTGATCGAAATTCAGGCGATTGTGGACCGTACTCAGTTTGGTAATCCTAGAAGAACGAGCGTAGGAGTGGATTTGGCACGTTTGTCGATGTTGTTGGCGGTTTTGGGAAAGAGGGCTAAAATAAATATTTATGATAAAGATGTGTATGTCAATGTGGTGGGTGGTTTTAAATTAAAAGATCGATCAACAGATTTGGGGGTAGTAATGGCAATTTCTTCGGTTGTTTTGGATAAACCAATTTCTCCGGAGGTGGCGGTGTTTGGAGAGTTGGGTTTGTTGGGTGAGATTAGGCGAGTAAAATCTATGGACAAGAGAATAATGGAGGCAAAAAAAATGGGTTTTCAGAAAATATATGGTCCTTCGATTGAGAAGAGATATGAAAACTTTTGGCAAGTTGATAATATTGGAAATATTATCGCGGAGATATTTTAATTTTTATTGTTTTCCCCTTTAAAAAAACCACCGTATTTGGTGGTTTTTTTAAAGGGGAAAGTTCTGAATAATTAATAACTGATTCGGACGGTGTTGCTGTAGGTAACTATGCTGCCATTGTAGGCGCCAATTCGATAATAATATGAATGGCCGCTTTTGGCGCTGGTATCAACATAGCTTTTACTATCAGAACCAGAAATAAATTTGTAATATTCGTCGGGATAGGTGGGGGAACTATCAGTTTCGGAACGCATTATTTTGTAACCGCTAATACTGTCTTGATCGTAAATATTCCAGGTCAGCTTGATACCGCCAGTGACAGTATTTGCTTCCAACTCAAGATCTTCATTGTCGGAATTGTTGTTGCCGGTGAATTCGATTGATCTGGTAGATGTGTATTCCAATATGTCATTACCGTCATATGCGCCGATTCGATAATAATACACTTGGCCATTGTTGACTGATGTATCGACATAATCAAGATTATTGGTGCCGGAAATATATGTCAGATAATGATCTGGGTAATTGGGCGAGCTGTTGGAAGTTGAACGGACGATTTTGTAGCCGATAGCGTCATCATAATCAGTTTTATTCCATGATAGGTGAATGCCGTTATTTTGAGACGAAACATCGAGGGTGAATTCGGTTGATGAAGCGGAATCGTTTCCGTTGTGGCTAATGTAGATATAATTGGAATACGAAATTACTGAGCCATTTTTGTAGGCGCCGACACGATAGTAATATGATTTGTTGTTGGATACTGATGTGTCAAGATAGTCGGTATTGTTGGCGCCGGAAATATAGACTAAATAGTCATTGGGATAGGTTGGTTCCGATGATGTTAGAGATCGGACGATTTTGTAGCCATCAATGTTGCTATTGTTGGTTTGGACAGAATATGGATATTGGTCCCAGGTAAGACGAATTCCGTTGTCTTGGTCGTAGCCTTTTAGTTCAAAGGAAGTCGTAGTTGAGTTATTGGATGAAGGAACGGAAAGATATATCGAATTGGTGTATTCGATGACTCCCGAATTTGAACTGTATGCTCCAATACGATAATAATAATTGTGTCCGTTGCTTACCGAGGTATCAGTATACGAAAGAGTGTAAGGATCTGATAAATATACCCACCAGTCGTTGGGGTAGGTTGGATTACTATTGGTTTCGCTTCGGACAACTTTGTATCCGGAAATAGTATTGGACGCGGTTTGAAGAGTGTTAAGATAATTTGTCCAATTTAATTTTATTTGGCTATTGTTGACTGAGCCCGATAGAGTGAAGTCGGTAGTGTCAGTATTATTGTTTGAATCTCCATCAACTGATTCACTGGTGACTTCGATAATCCAAAAAACACCATTTTGACCTATCCAGGTTAGATTTTCTGCGACAGGGGTAAAATATTCGGTATATTTTCCAGGCGTACTAGGAGCTTGGACATAAAATTCGAAAGTGCCGGATTGACCTGGATAAATGCTATTTTCTTTCAGATTGCAAGCACGATTGGCAGAAAGCCAGGTGTGTTTGAAAAAGAGAGAGTGGCGATCGCGATTACTATCTGTTCCGAGGTGGATGGGGTTGGTTCCAGAATTGCTCCAGGTGTTTGATCCGGTATTTTTGAATTTGACGGTCATTAGTTTTATTTCTCCGGGTGACAAGGAAAATTTTTCTTGGGGTTCTTGTGACTCAAAAGCGGCATGATATCCATTTTGATTATCATAACTTAAATCGGTCGTATTTTCTGTCTTTTCTCCATTGACAGCAATATCCCAAAATACTCCATAGTCTTCCATCCAGGTTATTCCTTCAACCACCGGTTGAAAATATTCTTTGTAGGTTTTGGTCGTTTCGGGGGCTTTGATATAGAATTCGAATTTGCCGATTTGTCCGGGTGCAACTGAACTTTCCAATAGTTTGGCGGCGCGATTGTTCGACTCCCAGGTGTGTTTGTAAAAATCGGAATTTCTGTCTTGATCGTGGCTAGTACCCAGTCTGACGGGATGATCACCGTAATTGTACCAGGTAGCGGTGCCGGTATTTTTAAATTTTACCCAAATGGTGGTGATTTCCAAGGGTTGTAAATTGGGATAAGTGCTTTGTTCTACCCATTCGCAGTGGTAACTGCCAGGGTTGGTATCAACCGTTGATGGTTGTTCCGACATGGCTTGAGCGGTTTGGGTGAGCATAATTACACTTAGTAAAAGCGCAATTAGTTTTCTTTTCATGATTCTCCTTTAATATAATAAATTTATTTGGGATTTTTTTTGGTGTTGGAAATTTCGATTATTTTTTCTGGTTTTGTTTCGGATTTTTCTTCTTGAGGCAAATATTTTGCTAAGATGTTGGGCGGAGTTAGTTTGATGAGTAGATAAGCGCAGCCGGAGAAAACAGCAGCATCGTCGATTAATCCTAATACAGGGATGTAGTCGGTAATAAAATCGAGGGGAAGAATCAGATATAGAATGAAAATTAGAGTTGGAAAAAATTTGGCTCGAAAAGGGACTTCCCAATCAAAATATAGTTTGAATGGCAGAGCCAAACTTTCGAGAGTTTGAATAAATGGTGGTTTGGGGACTATATTCATGAGAAGGCATTTAATAATTAATTGACATTTACAGATACGGAAAGAGAACTTTGATTTCCAGAGTTGTCAAAGGCAATGATTTTGATAACATAGTTTCCTGACCCAGGATAATTCCAGGTTAGCGAATATACTTGATTGTTACCAACACTTACTGAACCATATGGATTGGAATTGATTTTGTATTCTACGCGATTAACACCAGATTCATTGTCTTTGGTTTCGACTTGTATGTTCAAAGGGAAGGCGTTGGAATTGAGATTGGTGTTATTGGGGGAGATGATTGATAGAGTTGGGCCGGTCGTGTCTTCGATGTTGTTGATAATGATATTTTTGGTGTCGGAGGCAGTAAGATTTTGTTTGTCAGTGAGGTTGACAGAGATAAAGTGTTGCCCGTTTTTGATCTGGGTGACGTTATGAACAAATGAATAGGGCTGAGAGTTGACTGATCCAATCGGATTGCCATCGAGAAAAAAATCGATTTTCTCTACGCCACTTGGAGCATTAACTGAAGTATTGATAGTAAGTGTGTTGTTGATGGTAGAATTGGCGTCGGGATAACTGATTGATATCGTTGGTTTGACTTGTTCGAGCGTACATTTTTCTGTTGGAGGAGGAGTGCCCATGCTGCCCGACCAAGCCAAAACGGGTTGTTCCCAGCCGGGATTATCGGGCATTTCGGAGTGGACGATGCGGTAAGTTTTGGTTTCAGTTAGTTCAGCGGGAATACTGTCGTCGGCTAGTTTTCCATTGGTTTTACATACTTTGTAGGTAGTAATATCTTTGGAATATTCTGTAGGTACTTGCCAGGCAGCACCAATGTCAGTAATGGTCTCTGATCCGTTAACTGGTTTGAGATTAGAATATCTGTCAACAGTGATAGAAATTATGCCGTCAGGTTTTTTAAATTCTTCAACTGGAGTGGAATCCAAAACAAAGTGCATGTATTCGTTCCAGATTGGTGCAGCAACATAAACGCCGGATTCTCCGGCCATTTCCGAATTGTCATTGTTGCCGGCCCAGACTCCGGTGACGACTGATGGAGTGTAGCCAACTGTCCAGCCATCTCGATATTCGTCGGTAGTACCGGTTTTGGCAGCAACAGGTCGATCTGGGAAAAATAGGGGACTGGACGCGCCAAAGGTGGGGATACGAGCATTGTTGTCCGAGAGAATGTTGCTGATCATGTAAGCTATTTGAGGATTGAATATTTCTTTTTGATTTTTTTTACTATCTTCATCTTTCCATTCTTCCAAAACGTTGTTATTGGTGTCGGTGATTTTTAGAATGCTGGCGACGGGGTTGTGTTTGCCTTCGTTGGCAAAAACTCCATAGGCATTTGTTAACTCGACTAACTTGACTTCACCACCGCCAAGAACCAAGGATAGTCCATATCTTTCCGGATCGTTGAGAGATTCGATGCCCATCTCGTTGGCAATTTTTATTGTTTTTTCCAGTCCGACTAAAGCGAGCATTTTGACGGCTGGGATATTGAGGGAGTTTTGCAGTGATGATCTGATGGTGACTGGGCCACGAAATGTTTTGTCGTAGTTGTTGGGGGCATAATTACCGCCAAAATCAGTTTTTACATCAAATAGCGTACTTCCGGGAAACCATTTGTCCATAAATCCAATGGCATATACAAAGGGCTTGAATGATGAACCGGGTTGTCTTTGAGCGATGGCTACATTTACGTTTGGTTCAAAAGTGCAATCGCTGCCTTGGGTACAACCTGCTGGGGAGGATTCGGCAAAATAATCTTTGCTGCCAACCATAGCCAGTATTTGTCCGGTTTTGGGATCGATAGAAACCAGTGATGCGTTGTGAGCATTCATTTCCGGACCATTTTTTTCGGCGTATTTTTTGACGATCTCTTGGGCTTTTTCCTGTTTGTCATAATCAAGGGTGGTAACGATATTTAGTCCGCCTTCTTCGATTTGCTTTTGGGAGTATTTTCCTGCCAGGTTTTCCAGAATATAAAAGACGAAATGGGGAGCTTTGATGTCTTCATTTTTGCGTTGGAAGGTGAGTTGAACGGTGACGGCTTCGTCAAGTTGTTGTTGGTCGATATAACCCATATTTTTCATCTCGCCTAGGATCCAGTGATGGCGTTCGCTCAGTTCATCCGTGTGATTGCCGTAGGGTGAGTAATAACTGGGTGCTTGGATTATTGCTGCCAAGACTGCACTTTCTGCAAGTGTCAGGTCTTTGACATCTTTGCCAAAATAGGTTTCAGAAGCGGCTTGAACACCATAAGCGGTACTGCCAAATGGAATTTCGTTGAGATAGATTTGTAGTATTTCGTCCTTGCTCAACATTTGCTCAATCTCGATGGAAAGAATTAGTTCTTTGATTTTGCGGGCAATAGATTTTTCGGTGGTGAGCATGGTGTTTTTGATTGTTTGTTGGGTAATAGTACTTGCTCCTTGCGAGTAGCCTCCGTGACTGATATCTTGGATGGCAGCAGAAATTGTTCGTTTAAAATTGAAGCCGGAGTGATTGTAAAAATCGCGATCTTCAGTAACTATTACTGCGTCTTTTAGAAATTTTGGTATTTCTTCAAGAGGAACGAGTTTACGGTTTATGTCACCGTGAACTTCATATAAAAGTTTGTTGTTGCGATCAAATATTTTGGTAGTTTGGGCGATGTTTCTTTGTTGAAGTTTGGAGGGGTCGGGTAGTTGAGTGGAATAATGGAAAAATAAAATTGATGAAGCCAAAGCTCCCAACGAGAAAAGAAAAAGGCCAATTTGCAGCACCCATTTTATAATTGCTTTGTAGAGCATATAAAAAAATAATTTATATGGTTTATATAATCAGTTTTAATTATACTATATAATAGTTAAAAGTTAGAAAGTTTAAAGTTAAATAGTTTGAAGGTGTGAAGGTGTGAAGGTTATGAACGTTCATACCTTTATTAGTTTATACGTTTAAACTTTATTAAAATGAATAAAATAAAATTATTGAAAAAGTGGGTAGAGGATAGGTCTGAGCAGATTATTGATTGGGATGGTTTGCAGGAAAAAATTGAATCGGGAAAACAGATCTTGATAAAATATGGCGCTGATCCTAGCAAGCCAGATTTACATCTTGGTCATGGGGTGTGTTTGCGCATGATGAGAAAATTTCAGGACGAGTTGGATGCCAAGGTGCAGTTTTTAATTGGCGATTTTACTGGTCAGATCGGAGATCCAAGTGGTAAATCGAAAGCCAGAGAGGTGTTGGATGAAAATCGAGTGAAAGAAAATGCCTTATCTTATGCTCAGCAGGTTTTTCAGATTTTGGACAGAGAGAAAACTGAAGTGTGGTCGAATGGCAGTAAATTAAATTTTGTCGATAACTGTCAGGGTGGCTGGTGGAATCAGATGAATTTGAGTGAATTTTTGTCCTTGCTGACAATGGTGACACACGCCAAATTGATTGATCGTGATATGTTTCAAGAGCGGATAAAAAATTCACAAGAAATTTATATGCATGAAATGATGTATCCTATTTTGCAAGGATATGATTCGGTAATGATGAAATCGGATTTGACTATAGTCGGCAATGATCAGTTGTTCAATGAGCTTATGGGCAGATTTTTTCAAGAGAGGTTTAAACAAAAACCACAAACTATAATAACTGTTCCGTTATTGGTTGGTTTGGATGGGGTTCAAAAAATGAGTAAATCGTTGGGAAATTATATTGGTTTATCCGATACGGCGGAGGATATGTTTGGCAAAACTATGTCGATTCCTGACAGCTTGATTGTTGATTGGGCGAGGTTAGCGACAGACTTGGATTTTCAAGAAATGCAAAAATTATTGGATAGTGATAAAAATCCCCGAGACGTAAAAATGATGGTGGCAATTGATATTGTGCGACAATACTATGGTCAAGAAAAAGCACTTGCGGCCAAGGACAATTTTGTGAATATTTTTGGCAAAAAAAACAATCCAGATGAGATGAAAGAAATAAAAATTGAAAATGAGAGAGTTAGGTTGGTGGATTGGCTTTGGGAAAACAAGTTGGTTGATTCAAAAGCAGCCGCAAGAAGATTGATAGAGCAGGGAGGAGTCAAAATTGATAATATTAAACAACTTTCCAGTACTCAAGAAGTTGAGTTAAAGGATAAAATGGTGATTAGAGTGGGAAAAAGGATATTTGTAAAATTGGTGAAATAATATATGAATTATGTTTGGGAAAAATTTGAAAATGAAGTGAGAGAATTATTGTTGACAGAGAAGATTGAGCGACGAGATATTTTGTTGAATCGACCAGATCGGATGGAAAATGGCAATATTTCTTTTCCTTGTTTCTCCTTGGCAAAGACAAGAAAAAAATCGCCAAAAATTATTGCTGATGAATTGGTAGAAAAATGGAAACAAGGGAGTACAGATTGGAAATATATTTACAAGGTGGAAAGCGTTGGAGGTTATATAAATTTCTTTATTAGAAAAGAGAATTTTTTTCCTGAATTGGTAGCCGAGTTGGCTGAAAGTACTGATGATTATGGTAGTTTCAATGTTGATTTGCCCAAATTGGTGGGGGTCGAGTTTTTGGAACCCAATACCAATAAACCATTGTCAGTAGGACATGCGAGAAATGCTTTTTTGGGTTGGAGTGTGAGCAGAATATTGGAATTTTCCGGTAACAGAGTGATAAAATTTAATTTATTTAATGATCGTGGTACCCATATTTGTAAATCTATGTTGGCCTATCAAAAATGGGGAAATGATCGTACGCCGGCAGATGAAGGGATAAAGGGAGATCATTTTGTTGGCAAATATTACGTATTGTTTGGAGTTGAGGCGGAAAAAAATCCTGAATTGGAACAAGAAGCACAGCAAATGTTGCATGATTGGGAAAACGGAGTTGAGAATGTGGTTGCGTTGTGGAAAAAAATGAACGAGTGGTTTTATGAAGGAGTAGAAGAAACTTTGCAAGCCGCGGGAATCAAATTTGATAAAGTTTATTACGAATCGGATATTTACAAAGAAGGTAAGAATATTGTTTTGCAGTCATTGGAGATGAAAAAATGTTATCGTTTGAATGACGGGGCGGTAGAAATTGATTTGACCGATAGGGGTTTGGATAAGAAAATTTTACTTAGAAAAGATGGAACAGCGGTGTATATTGTTCAAGATTTGTTTTTAGCGAAAAAGAAATTCGAGGATTACAATCTGGATTTGTCAATCTATGTTGTGGCAGACGAACAAAAATATCATTTTGAGGTTTTGTTTAATTTGTTGGATATTTTTGATATTTCAGATAAAGATAAAAATTATCATCTTAGTTACGGAATGGTTAATTTGTCTGGCGGAAAAATGAGTTCCAGAAAAGGAACAGTGGTTAGATGGGATGATTTGTATTTGGAGATGAAGGAATTGGCCAGGCAGGAAATAGATAGTCGCGAAGAAAACTTGTCTGACGAAGAGAAAAATTTTCGAGCAGAAAAGATAGCTTTGGCGGCGATGAAATTTAAGTTAATCAATCAGGATAAGGACAAAGTAATAATTTTTGACAAAAAAGAGGCAATTCGGTTTGAAGGAGAGACAGGACCATATTTACTTTATACTTATGCCAGAATAAACAGTATTTTGCAAAAATGTCACGATGATGTATTCTTTCGTCCGAAGGATATGAAAGAGTTTGATAATCAGGAAATGAATGATCTTTTGTTCGAGATTGCTTTTTTTTATCGAAAGGTTGAACAAGCAGCAATGACCTATAATCCGGCAGTGATAAGTAAATATTGTTATGTACTATGTCAGAATTTTAATAATTTTTATCACAAACATCATGTGTTGGCTGCAGAAAATGCTGATCTTGTTCGTTCAAGATTACAATTGTTGTTAATAGTAAGACAGGTTTTGAAAAATTGTTTGGGTTTGTTGGGGATAGAGTTGTTGGAAAAAATGTAGCATTTTTGATGCTAATATAGTTTGATGATATTAAAAACTCGGAAAAATATCCGAGGTTTTGTTTTTTTGTTGGATTGAAAGTAGATTTAGGTGTTGACGGTATATATTTTATTATCGGATAAAATATATATTGTCTTTATTTTGGCATTGACGGTGAAGTTGTCGATTGATCCAAGATCTTCACCGACAAATTGCTTGGAATATTCGCCAGTTTCTTTGTTGAATTCGAGTATTCTTTTATTGTCTGAATCAGCAATGTATAAATAATCAAGTTCTTCTTCGGTGTAAATTTGGCCTGGGTTAGCGAGACGGGAATATGGCTCGGGAATGTTTTTGAGTTGATAATCAACTTTGTCTCCTTTGTTGAATAAAGTAACCGATCCGTCTTTTTTGAGTAGATAGATTGAGCCATCGATTGTAAATGATATGGCGTTACTAAGATCGATGTCGTTGGGGTTGTTGAGGTAACCGGCGGCAGAAGAATAGTCGGTTCCACCAAGGGTGGAGTATTTGAATATTTGGTTTTCTTTGGGTGATAAAAGGTAGAGATTGTTGTAGTATGTTTGTAAATCAATGGCTGGTTTCCAGCTAGAATCAAGAGTGGAAAGGTCTTGAACGGTGTTTCCAGATGGATCGAATTTTTGAATTAAGTCATTTTGGTAGAAGATCAAATTATTGGCTTCATTGATAGTACTGGAGGCGACCAGATTTTTTATGTCAAAGCCAGTGATGTTGGTGATTTTTCCTGTTTTTAAACTAATACTGGCTAGATTATTGGAGAAGGAAAATAGGTTGTCGCCAATTTTTTGCAGTTGGGAATATTTATTGCTTCCAACTGTAGAAAGGTCGGCTAGAGGTTTACTGACGTCAATACGAATTATATTGTCAACTTCGTCAATTTTTGAATATATTTTATTGTCGAGATTTTTTATTTCTTCGGAAAAGTAGGGTGAAGTTTTGATTTGATTTAACGAGGTTTGACTTTGTGATAATAATTCTTTGGCTTTTCCTTTGTCTCCAATGATCAGAGAATTTTCTGCTTGACCGTAGAAAGAGTTGGCTTCTTCAAGTGTCTTTTGAACCGCCAATTGTTTGTTTTTCAAGTTTTGATTGCCGCGAATATAAGTGATACTGACAACAAAGATTATTATCAAAAAAATAATTGCACCAAAAAATATGTATGCTTTATAGGGTGATTTGTTGTTTATTTTTTCCAAGATGTTGTTGGTGGATTTTTTAGTTTCAAGACGGGAGTTTGGTTTGGGAGTATTGTTGATTTTTTTGGGTATTGGTTTGGCTTTGCGAATGTTTTTGTTATTTTCCGGTTCGGCGATTTTTTTGCTAGGAATAAGTGATTTGATGTTTTGAAAAAAAGATGATATTCCAGAAAAATATTTTTCGGATTGTTTGACCATCACGGAAAATTTTGTTCCTTCGTATTTTCGATCTTGAAGAATAATTTCTTCGGGTTGGGGTCGGATTACTTCTTTGGCTAGTCTTTCTTCGGTAGTTGCTTCGAAGATAATTGCGCCAATACTGCGTATGTTTTCTTGGGCTAGGATACGTGCTAGTTCGGCGGCGCAAGTGGTTGGACTATGTTGGACAGATAGACGGCGAATGCGGTCTAGAGATATGTTATTGAAAAGATGTTCGGTGGACATAACCACTCTGTCTCCCGTTATCATTTGTCCACTGGAAATATTGGCAAAAGTATTGAGCGGATGTTTAGTGTCATTTTTTTCTGATAGTCCTTCAGAAATGTGACTGATGATTTTGTTGCGTATCAAAAAAGCTTCGGCAGAGCCGATTTGGGTGATGTGAATATCGTGATCATTGATGACGGCGATGAGGCTATTTATATTGTCAATCCAACCCGTGTTGCCTTGTTCAGCAAGTTCGGCCATTTTTTCGTTGACGTGTCTTAATGCGACTTCAAACGATCCTAGGGTGTCATCCAAATTTTTATAAAAATATTTTACAGTTGTCTCAATAATACTATCGACTACTTTTTGGGAGTCTTTATTGGGATGGTTGATATCGATTACAAAATAAAGATTGCCGTGATTTTTGTGAGTTGATTTTTGAGGTTTATAGTCAAAAACGTGTATTAATCTATCTTGTCCGGACAATTTGCTGAGTAACTTACCTATGCGAACAGTTTTATGTTCGGAAGTATTGTTCATATTATTTTTTCCCTCTTTGGATAAATTGTCTCAAGGATATTATACATAATCGATATGGAAAAAAAATCGGAAAACTGATAAATATTTTTACAGTAATGTTAATGTTTTTATATGATTATTTTTGGCAAAATGGACAGAAATGCGTTCCCCGACCGGCAAATTTTATTTTTGTGATTGGGAATTTTCGGCAGGATGGGCATAATTTTTTTTCCTGGCCGTAAACTTTGAGTAAATTTTTGTAATTTCCGATATTTCCATTTCCGTCGCGGTAATTGTTGGTGGTGGTGCCTCGGTGTTTTATGGCTTTTTTAATTATTTTTTGAGTTGAGTGATATAAATTTTTGATATTTTGGGAGGATAATTTTTGGGTGGACGTTTTAGGATTGATTTTGGCGTCAAAACATATTTCGTCAGCGTAGATATTTCCTATACCGGCAATGAGTCGTTGATTCAACAGTATGCTTTTAAGATTGGTTTTTTTGTTGGCGAATATTTTTTTGAATGCGTGGTAAGTAAAATTTTTTGTCAGAGGTTCGATTCCGTATTTTTCTAGTATTAGTTTTAATTGATTCTTGTTAACTAGTTGGAGATAACCAAATTGTCTTAGGTCATTGAAAAAAAGGTGATTGTGGTTGGAAAAAATAATTGTGACGTGAGTGTGTCGGTTGGGTACTGGTTCTGGTTTTTTTGACGTGGAATGTCCGCCAGCGATAATACTTGTGTTTGTTGTGTATATCAATTGTCCGGTCATCTTTAAATGAATCAAAAGAAATAGATCATTTAGTTTGAGATGAAAAATGAGCAGTTTGCCTCGACGTTGAATATCGGTAAAACAATTTTTGGTCAAATTTTTTATAAAATCTGAGAGTGGGGTATGAATTATTTTTTTATTACTGACTATAACTTTGGTTATAGTTTTATTGAGAATTTTCTTTTTAAGATCTTGTCTGATTGTTTCTACTTCTGGTAGTTCGGGCATACTATATTAATTTAATTTCTAATTTTCAATTTTCATTAAATTTTCAATGTCTCAATGAACCAATGTTTTAAGTAATTCAAAAATTATGTCATTGAAAATTATGTATTTGCTATTTTCCAAAGTTCTTCGAGATGATCCAATAACAATTCGTGGGCGAGTTGTCTTTGAGATAGTAGTTGGTTTTGAGCTGATGTTTCTACGACGATTACGCTTTTGGCGGATGGGCCAGAGGTAGTTTGTTTGTTGATAAATATTGTGGTGGCGGCTAGTAGTTCATCAATCGATCCGTCCGGATTTTTTCCGATAACTCCATTGTCGATGATTTGATCAAAACGAGTTTTTCCAGATAGATGTAGAGGATAGTGAGAAAGAGTTAGGATTTTTACTATTTCTCTGGCAACGGGATCATGATCGCTTTTTTCTCCTTGAGAATAGATGTAGCCCTGGTCCAACATGTTATCTTCGTGTAAATCTAGACTGAGAATTGGTGGAAAATAATTGGATATTTTTAAGATATGTTTGGTCAAGGCCTCGGATTGCCAACAAGATGGTTGTTTTTCTCTAGGATAATCAGGCTGATTTTGATTATTGGGGAGTAAATATTCACTATCGCCTACACTTTGACCAATAGTATCTTTGGAAAATTTGGCTTGATTGGGATATCTCCAGCCGAGGTAATATCCTTTTGGATTGCAAAGAGGCATAACAACAATGGGAATTTTTGCGGATAGTGACCCAATTTGTCTTATTTTATTGGCAATGGCATTGGGCCCGGCCGGTTCTTCTCCGTGGATACCAGCAATTAACCATAGAGCTGGTCCGGGTATTTTTGAGGTAAAACAAAGAGACGGCAAAGTAATATCTTTTCCGTTGGAATTTTTGAATCTTTCTTTGAAGATAATTTTTTCTTCAAAATCAAAATCTTTTTGTAGAGTTTGGTAAGTTTTTAGAAGAGTTACTGACGGCAGTCGATTATCATGGAGAAATTCAGAAGATTTATTGTTTTTGTTGGGCATAAATATACAATTTTTGGGAAAAATCGGGCTGCAGGGAATTGAACCCTGTCTACATCCACCCCATGGACGCGTACTACCGTCATACTCCAGCCCGTCGTCGGAGTCGTTCTTATCGTTTCGTGAGAGCCGGAATACCGTCTCTCACTGCACTACTAGAACGCCTCCTCCTCTACAAAAAAATTTCTACGACAATTTTTTTGTTGTAAGATTCATTTTATTAATGTTTTTAAATTGAATCATTTATTCATTGGAAATTTAATGAAAATTGAAAATTGGAAATTAAATAAAGTATTTCCCGCTGTACCGTATGCTAGACATTGAGCCTTTGTAAGGCCAAGTGAGTGTCCGCAGGTTTAGATTACGAAGAATCTAAACAAATATAGGACTCTCAATAAAAAAAGTGTCAGATTCAATGTTGTTAACATTCGAATACAGCAGGAATTTTTTTAGGTCAAAAGTGTAAGCGGTAAGCCGCGCAAAATATAGGCAAATATCATATTAACTGTAATAAATATCCAGGACAAAATTGGAATTTGTCGGTGTAGTAATAATATTATCAATAAAATTATCGGGCCGGAAGTGATAAATAATTTCATGGTTGACGGTTTTTTTATAAAATACATGATCAATTTTGAACCGTCGAGGGGATAGATAGGGAGTAGATTGAAGGTAAATAGTAATAAGTTGAGATAATATACGGTTTCTGTAAACTGCAATGCAGCTATCTTTTCAATATTGTAGCCAAGAGCAAGTGCTATAGTGGTGGGAAGGGAGGTGATTGCTGCCATGATTAGGTTAGCGATTGGTCCGGCAAATGAGGTGATTACATAATCTCGGGAGGGATTTTTGTAGTTGTTGGGGTTTGTCATGACTGGTTTTCCCCAGCCAAATCCGGCTAATAGGAGGAAGATAGTTCCAAATGGGTCCAGATGTTTGATAGGATTAATGGTAATGCGGCCTTGAATTTTGGGAGTTGGATCGCCAAGATAATAGGCTGTCCAGGCATGAGCGTATTCGTGTATGCTTATTGCCATTATCAGAGCAATGATGGCAAAAATTGTTTGAATGGGGTCGGAAATGATGTTTTGTATCATATTATCTGATATTATGAATGGGAAAAGGTTTGTGTTATAATTGTTTAAGCTTTCAGATAAAATTATATCATTATTTTCTTTTATAAAAAAATGAGGTAAAAAATATGGCAAAAGTATGTCATTTCTGTCAAAAAAGGTTTTTGGCTGGTAACAATGTTAGTCATTCAAATAGAAAGACGAGACGTCGCTTTAATCCAAATTTGCAATTGAAAAAAATTTCTCAAAACAATTCGAATGTGAGAGTATATGTTTGTGCCAAATGTATAAAGTCGCAGCTCAAGGTTGCATAATATGAAAGAGATAAGGTGGGACAATATTTTTGGGCATGAAGTGCAAAAAAGACAACTGAAAGAATTTTTTTCGGTTGGTATGCCTCATTGTCTTTTGTTTGTCGGTCAGGATGGAATAGGTAAAAAAATGATTGCGGAAAGATTGGCTAGGGCGGCTTGGTGTCAGTCAGACAAGGCTCCGTGCGGAGAATGCGATGGATGCAAGGATTTCTCCAAACGGGGAATGTTTTTGGTGGCGGCTGATTCGGTAAAAATGTTTAATATCGATGAAGTCAGGTTCTTAAAAGAAAAATTGGAAAAAACTGATTTTTCGGGAAATTTGCGATTGGTGATTGTAGATAATGTTCATTTATTGAGCAAGATTGTCGCAAATGCGTTGTTGAAGATTTTGGAGGAACCGGCAAAAAATATTACATTTGTATTGATTGCTTCTAACGCGTATAGTGTTTTGCCAACGATAAAATCCAGATCTTTGATGATGAGATTTGATAAGTTAAGCAAAGCGGATATAGATAAAATGATTATTGCTTGGGGTGAGACTGATTTAGATAAAAATTGGTCGATGTTGGTTTCTGGTCAACCTGGTTTGATAAAAAAAATATTTTTTGGTAATACGCAGGAAATAACGGATAAAATGATTTCATTTTGGAAAATGTTGATGGCTGATTACTGGGTAAAAAGTGAGATTACCAAGAAAGTTTCGTCATTGGAAAAAGAAAAAATAATGGGGGTGATTTTTTTCTGGGAGATTTGTTTGCGTAGTTATTTGTTGTGGAAACAAGGGATGGAAAAATTTTGTTGGTGGCATGAGAAAGAGGTATTGGAATGGTATAATAATTGTAATTTGACTTGCGATCAGGTAGTGAGATTGTTGGATCAGTTGGGTGATCTAAGAAATATGATTGTAAATAATTACAATAAAAAGATACAAATATTCAATTTTTTATTAGAATCATGATATGAACGACCAAGATGAAAAAAAACTAGTAGTTGGTTTGCGTTTTATTTCTGGTTTAAAAATATACCATTACGACCCTAATGGTGGGGATTGGCAGAGGGGTGATTATGTTGTGGTCGAAAATCAGCAGGGAGAGGAATTGGCCAAAGTTGTATATCCAAAAAAGGAAATTAGTAAGAGCCAATTGGAAGACACTGAATTATTGAAAGTAATTCGTTTGGCTACTGAGGACGACAAAAAAAATACAATTTTGTTTTTCAAAGAGAAAAAACAATATTTAGAAGAAGCTAGAAATTTGGCGAAGAGTTTAAAATTGTTGATCAAATTTATTGATGTTAGCAAGTCGTTGGAAGAATCTGGCAGATTGTTGTTTTTGTTTGCAGCCGATGGACGAGTTGATTTTCGTGATTTATTGACTCGAATGTCAAAAAAGTTTAATTGTCCGATTCGTTTGTATCAAATTGGACCGCGAGATACAGCTCGAATGATCGGAGGGGTGGGGGTGTGTGGTCAGCAATTGTGTTGCCATAGATTTTTAACTAAATTTGAAAGTATTACCATGGATATGGCGAGAGAGCAGGATATGTTGAGTGTAGGAAGCAATAAAATATCTGGTGTATGTGGAAAACTTTTGTGTTGTTTGGAATATGAGTTGGAGATATACAAGAAATTGAAAAAAGGAATGCCTCCTTTGTATAGAAATGTGATGACGAATGACAAACAGACCGGAAAAATTATAGAAAGAAACGTATTGATGCGTACTGTGACGTTGGAGATGGAAAATGGGTCAAAAAAAACATATGCGGTGGAAGATGTAAAATTGATTGATGACGTTAAATAATTTATTATTGTTTTGAGTGTATAGTTTAAATAATATAAGATGGTATGTACGAGTTGATTGTAATTTTGGTAGTTGCGGTAATTTTGATATATATCATATGGAAGTTTAGTCGGCCGAAATCGGTTGATTATGGTATAGAGGTAGTGGCTGCCAAGGATGCGAAAAAAAATTTGAATTTTGATACGACTTTGGAAGAAAATTATGAAGAAAGTCAGACAAGTGATCAGACAGGTCCCGTCTCTCGTAAGGCAATTGATAAGTTGACTGGGGAGATGGAACAGGAATGTATTGAGAGAATATACAAAAATCCGAAAGATATTAATGCTTATATAAAATTGTCTGTTTATTATATTCAAAGAAAAAAATGGATAGATGCAAAAGAAGTGTTATTGGAGGCAGTCAAGATAGAACCTGATAACGATAAGGTGCAAAATAATTTGGGAGTGATATTTTTTCATCAAAAAACTTATAACAATGCTATTCGATCTTTTGAAAAGGCTATTGCCAAGAACGATAAAGTAGCTCACAGATTTGTGAATATTGCTTTGGCATATTCCGCCATAGGAGAAAATGTACGAGCGGCTGAATATTTTTCCAAGGCGATTACTCTGGATCCGGAGCAGAAGCAATATCAGGAGTTGTTGTCAGAAGTAAAGAGTCTTTTGGTATAGGAGAGAATTTTAAATTTCCAATTTTCAATTTTCAAATATGTTTTGAATTTGATATTCGGATATTTTTGGAAATTGAGAATTGGAAATTGAAAATTATATTTTGTATGTTTGCCGGGATAGCTCAGTTGGTAGAGCAACAGTTTTGTAAACTGTGGGTCGCGGGTTCGAATCCTGTTCCCGGCTTTTCGTCGGAGTCGTTCTTATCG
Organism: Patescibacteria group bacterium; assembly: GCA_049322675.1. GTDB lineage: Bacteria > Patescibacteriota > JAHJAL01 > JAHJAL01 > JAHJAL01 > DAIRGB01. Next base: position 72,409 of record JBMORM010000025.1, read on the forward strand.
TTTCACCAGAGCTAAGAATACCTTTTTGGACGGGTAGGTTATGACCTACCCCTACGACCAGAACGCCTCCTCCTCTTTCCAAAAATTTTCATTTCCTGATTGATCCTCGTTACACTCCGGTCAATCGGAGCATTCGCAATTTTTGGAAGTAAGTGGGAAATGGGAAAAAATACTGGATTTTCGGGTACTGGAAATGTTATTTTGGAAATTGGACATTGAAAATTGGAAATTTAAAAATAAGGGTAGGTAGCGAAGTGGTTAAACGCGACAGACTGTAAATCTGTTGGCTTTATGCCTTCGGTGGTTCGAATCCACCCCTGCCCACTTCAAAAAAATTTTCAATTTTCAATTTTTAATTTCCAAACATATTTTGTATGCGATATTCGGATATTTATTGAAAAACGAGAATTGGAAATTGTATTTTTGTTTGCGCGCCTGGATAGCTCAGCTGGTAGAGCACTTCCATGGTAAGGAAGAGGTCACCGGTTCGATCCCGGTTCCAGGCTTTTAGAATAGTTGGTTGATTGTAAATTAATAAAATTAATCATAGTTCGTGCGATGGTTTGTGATTTTTTGGTTATTTAATTTCCAATTTTCAATTTCCAATTTCCAAAAAATATTCAATGACCAATTTTCAATAAAGTATTTTTGTTTGGAAATTGAAAATTGGAAATTTTATGGAAATTGGAAACTGGAAATTGAAAATTAATTATTAATAAAATTATATGGCCAAGGAAAATCGCGAAGTTATAAATATGGAATGTACAGTGTGTGGACGATTGAATTATCAAACCACCAAAAGAATGAAACCAAAATCCGGTGAGCAGATTACCAGGTTGGAGCTGATAAAGTTCTGTCGACATTGTAAAAAAAGAACACCACATAAGGAAACAAAATAAATTTTCAATTTCCAATTTTAAATTTACAAACGATATTATGTTGGGATATTGGGATAAGATTTTTTGTGTCCGTACAAAAAATAGATTTCATTGAAAATTGGAAATTGATCATTGGAAATTTTTTTGAATGCGGGGATATAGTTCAATGGTAGAATCCCGGTCTCCAAAACCGGTGATCTCAGTTCGAATCTGAGTGTCCCCGTTTTAAACAAAATACCAATTTATAATTTTTCCCTCACGGGACTTAAGCTGCTGCTGGCAATTTTCAAATATATTTTGTTGGGATTCTTGGGAGATTGTTAATTTATATAAGGATAGAACATTGTTCTGTCTTTTTTAACGTTTGGAAACTGGAAATTTTTTGGAAACTGGAAATTGGAAATTGGAAATTGTATGATATTGGTATGTTGAAAAAAAATAGATTATCAATATATTTCTGTTTATTCTCATTTGTTCTCAGTTTGTTCATGTTCGAAACGGTAAAAGCTGCCAATATAAATTTGGTTGGTGATATTGACGTGATCAAAGAAGGTGATGATTTTAGTTTGACTGATTACAAATTGGTATTGCGCAAGATTGGTCTTGATCAATTATGGCAAGGTGGTTTGAGTAGGGACGGAGAGAAGCTAAGTTTCAATTTGCCGATTGAAAATATCCAAAAAAATGACCAATTGGTATTGACTATTGAAGCCAAGGGAAGAAATGAAGTAGGTCGTGAGGCTGGGTATTTTGGAGGTAAGACAATTGTGGTGACATCTGATCAAGTTGAAAGGACAATGATCGATGATATTACTTTGGAAATGAGAATGATTCCGATACCCGAATATGAACAAACCGATGAAAAGACTATGAAAATTTGTTGGAAAGGGATGAGTGATTTCTCAGTGGTTGGCTATGAAGTTTATCGTTCGGATGAAAAATCTGGTGATAGTTGGCAGTCGGTTGGCAGGTCAGGACAAAATGCAAACAAACAGGTTTGTTTTTTGGATAGTGAATTGACTGATGAGATTATATATTATCGTTTGGGGATATTAACCAGTTGGAATGCTGGAGAAAATAAAGAAGTGTTTGTTTCCAATATTTTGTCAGAAGTGAGTGATGGTTTGAGATTTGGAAGTGGCGTGGAAGATAAATTGATTAGAGAAGCTAGTATATTGAAAGAGACAGAAGATGACCAGACTCAAAGTGTCGTTAGTGCAAGCGAGAGCGATAGTGGGATGGTGAAGTATTGGACGTTTGCAGACAATTGGATCAACGTATTGTTTTCGAAATTGAAGGATAACAATATTTCAATTCAATTAACAATATTGTTGGTTTTGGCGGTGATTTTGTTGGCGGTAATTTTTTATTTTGTTTTGTCGGTTTGGTTTAGCAATGTGACTTCAAATGGCAGTAATGTTTGGAGAGAGAAGTAGAAAAGATAAGTTGTAAGTTGCAAGTAACAAGCAGCAAGTGGAGGGAAAATACAATTCAATAAAATAACTTGAAACTTGGTACTTGATACTTAATCCTTGTAGTGGATATAATTTAAATTAATAAATATAAAATTTGAAGATGAAAAAAGAGGGTTGGAAATTGGGTCTGGCACTAGTGGCGGTAGCTGCTTTGTTTGTTGCTGGATCTATTATAGTGCGTCCTTTTCCTTGGTTAAAAGCCAATGAATATAATATTATTGGAAGTTTGAAGGTTGCGGGTAAAGATTTTGTTTTTTCTGGTGATAATCCGTTGGTAATCGACAATGTCAGAGTGATCAAGGGTTATGCTTTGGCAAATGATGGTAGTAAGATTTATTTTGATGGTCAGGGTGGGGCGGAGATGGAAATTGATCAAATTGGATTTTTACATGGAAGGTTGTATTCATCCGATTTAGGCGTTGTGGATATTGGTTTGAATAGCAATAGAATTGCCAAGATTGATTTAGCTGGTAATTTATCAGCGGATTTTTTGTTGGACAATGGTCAAAATGTTCTTTTGTCTGGTAAAACTTCTTGGCGTCCTTATGAATTAAATAAGGTTTCTGTGCCTGAAAAGTTGGATTTGGGAGTAAACTCTACTGTTAGGATTGATCCTGTTGTTTTGGGTTTGGCGGGAAGAGATTTGTATGATGTTCAGACAAAGTGGTCGAGTGGTGACGAGAATATTTCGGTGGATGAGTACGGATATGTTACCGCAAAAAAGCCTGGAGTATATGAAGGAGCGGTGATTTTTCAAGTGGGAGAAACAAAAAAGGCGATTACTTTGGCGGCTACTCAAGGGATAGATAAAATATCTCTAAAGCCAGCGGTAGTTCTTGCTCCGTCGGGTCCTCAAAATTTTGATTTGACTTTTGACCCTTCTAGCAAAGGTGATGAGATAAGGGGAGCAACTGGAATAACTGTAACAGGAACATTTGTAAATTCGGCTAACAAAAGAGTAACATGCGGTGACTATGATAGAAATTTTAATCAGTTGAAAAATTGTATTTTTGCTCAGGCTGAGGACGCTGGAGTGTGGAATTTGGAGTTTGTTATTGACGAAGGTGGTCAGCAGGGAAAGTACGTTTTTCCGAGTGTATTGACGGTAATCAAAAAAGATAGCGCGTTAAATATGTCTTTATTGGCCAATGTTTACAATGGTAAAAATACTGTTGCCGAAGCAGATATCAATCCGGAAAATATTATTAAGTTGGAACCGGAGTCAGCAGGAGGTCCATGGTATAAGTATTTGCGTTATAAAGCTATTATCAATTGGCCCGGTTATTTGTTGCCTAAGGATGCGCAAAAGGGAAAAATTAATTCGGGTGTTTTAAATATTTCTTTTAAAGGACAAGGAGTGAGTGTTTCTGGTGCTGATTCATGTAATGTTTCAGATGGTATTCCTTCGTCTTTTTCGGTGACAGTTGGTAGTCAAGATATTGCTACTGACAGTTTGGCGATTGATATTCCTGAGTCGGTGTCTGATGCAGTAGAGATGAATGCTTTATTGGTACAGGGTTGTGATTTTGTTGCTATGTTGGATGCCGATTTCAATGTGGTTTTGCCTGATGGGACAGTAATGAGTGGGATAAAAGGTGGGGCCGAAGTGAGGACAGCGGTAGCCGGTCGTAAAAGGGTGTCGATAACCGGGGATGTGTTGGTAGAGCAGGGTGATTTGCAGATTAAACGATTGGACGAAGATCAAAATTTATATTTGCTGGTTGCAAGTGAAGATGTAAAAGCTAGTGGCGGCCAGGGGACTGCGGGTAGTGTTTCAGATTATCAATTGGGAGAGGATTCAACTTATAATAAAATGATTAGTACTTTGAGAGATAAGGTAAATAAGTTGGTGATTGAAAGAGGGGTGCAGCCCCCTTTTGATCCGTCTTCGACTGGCTCGGTTGGAGTTTTGCAGAGTTTTAATCTTGAACAAAAACAAAAAAATCCGGAAGGGCGGATTTTGGTAGCCAATTCGGCAGGCGGTGAGGTAAGGCTAAATAATTTCGATGTTGGTGGTTTACAAATATGTGCTCCGACTACCTTAGTAGTATATGGTCGGGACGTAGTAATTGAGGATGATATTATTATGAATACTGGTGGAAATAGCACTTGTGTGGAAAGGGGGAATTTTGGCTTGATTGTGTTTGATGGAAATATTAGTTTTGCTGGAGATAGTGGTCCCAACGGGGCAGTAGAGAAAGTGGAAGGTTTTTACTTTACAACCGGTACGATTTCTACAGGGGCCAGTCACAAGAAGTTTTCATTGCAAGGTGTTGCTTTTGCTCATGATTATATTTTGGAAAGATTTTAGTTTTATTGGAATCAGTATTTCTTTGAAGTTTGGTTAAAAAGGAAAAATATGTCAGTAAAAAACAGCGAACTATTTGTAAGGATGGGGAAGTTGTTTTTGGTGGTGACGATGTTGTGTGTCGCTTTTGTAGTGACCTATTTTCTTATTATGATGTCTTCTGGCAAGTATTTGCATTTTTCTGATTCACAGAAGTTGGAGGTGGAAAAAGAATATGAAGCTGTGACAGTTATGGCTAAAATATTTAGTGTGGATGAAAATAATTTAGTATTGCTTGAAGAAGGTACCGGGCGTTCGCTCAGTTTGGTACTTTCAAGTGCGAGCAAAATTGAAAAATATAATTCTGTAAATAGAACGATTGATGTTTTAAATATATCCTCATTGATTTCCGGGTTACCAGTGATGGCGACTTTTAATCATACTAGCAAATTGATAGAAAAAATCACGATATTGCCGGCGACTGTTTCCGGTAGAGTTTTGAGAAATGTTGCTGGGGTTGTGACGATAGATAATCTTTCGCAAGATAATTCGATTAGAACCGATATTAATACTCTGGTCAGCAAGCAGGATGGCTTGGGTTCGATTGAGAGCGATTTGACTATTGCCGATGTAGTCATTGATGATAGAGTTTTGATTACTTTATCTGATAGTGGAGATAGGTTGGCATCCGAGATTAGTATTTTGTCGATTTCGGCGGAGGAACCTATATGAAATCGTTGCAGACAGAAAAACAAGTAGCGAAAAAATCTGTTTTATACAAGTATGTGATAATTGTTTTTATTGTGTTGGTTTTGTTTGTAATATTTATGATGATATTTTTTCGGATGTTTTCTGGTCGAGTTCCAGAATCTAGTACCGGTGATGATTTGCGTGATATTTCGGTTGTGAAAAATGAAGGTATAGATATTGTTCCAAATTTTTTGCCGGCAAAAGGTAGGTTAATTGAATTGACCAACGCTGAAGCGACGATTCAAGATAGAATAACGGAAAAGATGGAAAAGGTGATTTTTTCTGATCTGACTACTTATTATTTTTGGGATCAAACAAATTTTGGTTATCAGCAAGGGACGCAGGAAAATTTGCACTTGGGGGATAATTTATCTTTGACCTACGCATCAAATGAAAAAAACAACGAGGAGGTATCTGTGGTTATGATTACCCCTCCATATTTTGAGTCGGGTTATGTGGAACAGATCGAAGGGAATAAGATTATCTTGGTTGACAATAAAGGTAAAAAATTTAATTTAAATAATTGCGAGTTGGCTGTTGTGGAAAAGAGTGATGGAGTAGGACAAAAAATGAGAGCAACTTTCGATGAGATTAAAATTGGAGATTTGGTGACAGTTTATTCTTCATATGGTGTTCAGTATGATGATGCAACCTTTGAACCATCTTATCTTCAATTTATTTCTAAACAGAGCGATTTCTTGGATTTGTCTGAAATATCAAATCAGCCGCTTGAATTTGAAGTTGAAAATCAAAATTTGGTAAACAGTGAAAATCTTCCGGCCGGGATAAATCCGACGGGGGTGGTGCCGGGGGTAGAGATTGGAAGTTGAGATGTTTTTTAATTAAAAATAATTAAATTTGTTGATGAAAAAAATTCTAATTACTTTATTTTTGTCTTTTTTGATGTTACCGCTAAATGTTTTGGCGCAAGATAATCTAGATATGCAGATTGATAAATCTCAGGTTGGTGTCGAGGACGGTTTATATATATATGATGTTAAGGTTGAAGATAAAAATGATAATAATTTAGGTGTCACTTTTGTTTTAGATAACAAGGCTAAGGCAAAGTTGAATTTGCATTACAATTTGGCGTTGGTTAAGGCTGATGGAAGTGGCCCGATTGTAAGGTATTTTTCCAAGAACGATAAAAAGATTTTTAGTGTATCTCCTTATGAAAAAATTACTGAGCATTTGGATTTTGATGTGCCGGATTTTTATCAAGGTAGTTATAGAGTAGTGGTGAGGATTGGCAGTGTTTCTGGTTTGTCTTATGTGGGTATTTCCGAAAATGAAGTTATTTTGAGTGGTGATGGAAAATATATCGATTTGTCTGAATGTAGAGTTTTGGTTGATACAGAAAAGGATAAAGATTATGGTTTGCAGTTGGGATTGGTTTTAAATCGTGGCGAGCGAGGGTATATAAATTGTTTGGCAAAAAATATTTCTGATAGCGATATTCAGGTGAAAAGCAGTCAGGATATTTTTTTGAGAGACGAATTTAGCGATTTGCAAGATACAATAACTGAAGATAGTGTTGTTGCTTTTTCGCCGAGGCAAGAAAAAAATATCAGTTTTATTATTTTGGGAACGGACGGGTTGTCTCCTCAGGCTTATACCAATGTATTACGTTTAGTTTCTGATGGTAGGATATTGTCCAATGATATTTATTTTCATTATATTATTTCTGGATTATCAGGTAGTATAAACAAAGTGGTTCTGGATAAAGATTATTATCAAATGGGGGATGTGGCTTTGTTGGAGTTAGGTATTACAGATAGGGCTGACATATACAATGGTTCTCGGTTTACAGGAAAAGAATCAGAAAAGGGCATGATTGAAATCGAGTTGTTAAATAAAAACAACGAAGTTTGTGTTAGAAATATTACTGATTTGGATCAGTTACAAATATTGGATAATAATTACAACTTTTCTTTAAAAATTGTAAAAGAATGTATTGATCCTTATATAAAATTAAATTTGTCCGATAAAAGTGGCAACAGTTTAGATAAATTTGATGCTAAACTTCTGAGTAAAAGTATTTCGAGCCAAAAAAATGAAGTAAAAATTCAAAATGAAAAATATGATGTTTCTTATTTTTGGTATGTTTTGATTTTTTTGATTGGATTTATATTTGTCATTGTTCTATTTTTATCGAAGAGGAAGAAAAGATGAAATATTTTTATTTGTCATCGATATTGTTGGCTATATTTTTGTTTAATGCCGATTTTGCGAAGGCAAATTCAGTTAATAGTCAGTTTCGATTTGAGTGTGATGAGCCTGATTGTCCAACTGGTTGCTATAATTCTGGTTGTGATAGTTGTGATACGAATTGCGGAAATTATCCTTGTATATGCATGGGTGGAGGGCCTAATACTAGTGGCTGTATTGGTTATTCTATTAATACCAGTAAGGATGAATATCGTCCGGGAGAAAATGTTTCGATATATTACTCAACTTATGATGGCGGGGGATGTAATAACTATGGTCCTGATTGGGAAGATGCGATTAGAGTGTATTTGAATAATATTGATGTGGGAGGCTTGGTATATTTTCCTACTGGTTGGTGGAATTATGGTTTAGCTCCGGCATGTAGCGATCCCAACGGTTGTATTTATAATGTCTCAGTTGGTTTTAGGTCGTGTAATGGTCAATCGCCTCTAAGAAATGTTAATACTGTTTCTTTTAGAGTAAGACAGCCGAACGATTATGCTCCGGTTATAAATAGTACTTCTCCGACTAATGGTGAGGTGAAGTGCACTAATCGTCTTCGGGTGGGAATATATGCCAATGATGGAGATGGGGCGACTCAGTTGAATTCCGATTTTTATAATGGTGCTGGGACGAAAATTGGTGATGATGATCGTTGGGCAGGGCCTGGTTTGGAGTGGTTTTTGACCAATGATTTGAATTGGAATCCGGGAAGAAATGATTGGAGTGCGAGTATTTCCGATGGAAAATTTTCAACTTCAGTTAGTCGTTATTTCGTAGTGAATAGGAATCCTTCTTGTTCGTCAGTTTCTGGTCCGACCGGTGTTAAAAATCCTGGTAGTTATCAGTTTAATATGTCCACTAGTGACCAGGATGGAAATATTAATAATGCTAAGATCGTATTGAGTAATGGAGCAGAAATTGATCCGGGTGGTTATTATAGTGCTCCTGCAGGAAATTATTCCTATTATGGTCGAGTTAGAGATATTTGTACAACATCTACTTGTGCGGGAAGTAATTTTAGATTAAATGATGTGCCGTCGATAAGTGTATTCACGGCTACTCCGGGTTGCGATGTCAATAGTGGTGAGTATTATTCTTGGACTGTAAATATCAGTGATCAAGACAATGTATCTTGGAGGTTGTATGAGAGTATAAATTCCGGAGCTTATACCCAAATCTATAGTTCGACACAAAAAAATAGGCAAGGCACAAGATCGTTCGGTTTTGGTAATAAGAATATAAGATTGCGTTTGGATGTAGTTGATGATTATGGTGCTTCTGCGACAAGATCATATGGACCTTTTACTTTAAATTGTTCGCCCAAGTCTCCAACTGATTTGAGAGAGACGGTTAGTTGTCGTAATGTCAATTTGTCCGCTTGGGTAGAAGATCCTGATGGAGGTAATTTGACGGTTACATTTAGTCCGAATGTAACATTTACTCCATCTGGGGGGAATGTTGTCAATGTTTCTAGTGGGAGGAGGGCGAGTGTAGATTTGGTATTACCCATGAATTCCAATTTCACTTGGTCGGTTAGTGCAACTGATAATTTGTCTCCTTTGGTTCGGACTAATAGGGGTTTGTCGTTGTGGACCAATCGTACTCCTTTTGATAAACATTCCGATGGTATTACTTATGTCGGTGTTTTGAATCCGGTAGCAATTAATCTTGATTTGACTCAAAATCCAAATAGTTTGGTTATTAGTCCCAGGTTTGTGATTGATTATGATAAAACTGGGTTGGGAGCATTGAATATGGATGATTATAGTACTGAGAACGGTGATACATCTGATCCTTCGGCTTTGAATCAGGAAGTGAAGTCGAGGTTTTATCTTGATGTTTGGACTTTGGTCAATGGTAGTTGGGTTTGGTACAATGTTGGTTATAGTCCAAATCTTCTTGATCCTGCAGTAACATCGCTATCTTCGTCTAGCGCTCAATACTCACATAGAGAAAATTTCTCTGGTTTGTATGCTGGAGATTGGCAATATCGGGCAACTGATACTGATAAATGTGGAGCGGCGGTGACTAGTCCAAATTATTTATTTAGAGTAGCGCCACCAGTGCCAATCAATCTATCGGTCAATATGGGTACGGCTGGTTGTCCGATTTGCGGGAATAGAAATACGGCAATCGTGTTGGATTGGGATGATGTGCCATATATTCAGTATGCTCAATCAACGTCAATTGGAGGAGGATATCGAGTTGATTGGAGCAATGATGGAGGAACAACTTGGCGGCCGGTGACCAAATCTTTGCCTGATTCTACTGCTGGTTGGACAAGTGATAGCCGAATAGTATTGGTGACTGATGTGTTAAATTTGTATGATTTGTCTACTTCAACTGTTAGAAATATTCGTTATCGTGTAGCTTCATACTCAAATGGTATAAGATCAAATTGGCTATATTCTGATATTGTGCCATACAATTGTGAGATACCTACCGGAGTGGCTGTCAATTCTGGAAATTCGATTGAATTGCGTGCCGATGAAAATTCTCAACCTGTCAATGTTTTGTTGACATGTAGAAGATTCAATGATCCTTCGGGTGTGGTGTCCGGGACATCGACAATCAATCAAGTTGACCGGGCGAGAGCCGCCAATCCTAATAATTCTTCTCCGACTATCAACTGGACTATTGTTAATTTAACCAATTGTTCGAGCGGGACGGAAATGGTAAATAATCCTGTTTCAGATGGAACGATCCCAAAAAATATTTTGCATGCTGGAACTAATACTACTCTCAGCCCATGCGATGGGTATTTGTGGGCCAAATTAACCAACTTTGGTTGGTCAGATGTGGGAATCAACGAACTAAATGGTAATGTATATGTGGCGATAAATCCGCGAGCAACAGAAGAATTCAACTATTCCGGGGAAGTTATTTCCAATCCGCCGCCTGGTTTTGAAAAATTGGATTTACCGGGTGTGGAGAAATAAATTGTTGTTTGGCGATGTTGTTTATTTGAGGCGGGCTTTCAAGTCCGCCCGGATTTTTTTGTAAAATCTGATCGATTATTATGTTAAAATTGTAATTAGTTTAAGGTTTTATATTAAGGAGTGGAAAAATATGCCTGGGAAAAATAATGGTGAGTTATTTGCACGGCTTGGAAGATTATTTTTAATATTGGTAGCTTTGTGTTTGGCAGTAATATTAATATATTTCGTTGTTTTGCTGGCGACAGGTCAGGTGACCAATCCACAAAAAAATATTAATGAAAAAGAGTCGGAAATATCTCAAGTTCAAGTTCCGATAAATATTTTGAGTGGAGAAATAAGAAAAATTGAAGATAAAAATATAGAGTTTTTTGATATGCAAAAGAATCAATTGTTGCAGTTGACCGTTTTGGATTATGCCGTGATTGATAAATACAATCCAAGCACAAATATTAATAGCGAGTTGACCTTAGAAGAAATTCAACCTGTATCTTTGGGTAATCTGACTTTGGACGATCAAGGCCAAGTGTCTCATATTACTATTTTACCCGCGGTAAATATTTCGGGTGAAGTGACAAATAATCAGGCCGGAGTTATCACCTTGAAGTCAAACAATTCTGATTACACAGTGCGGGTTAATGCAATGACAAAAATTAATAAACAAAAAACTGATGGTACTTTGGAAAATGACTTGACTGAGTCTGATATCCAAGTGGGTGAAGTAATTTCTGTTGTATCTGACAGCGATACAAAAGTTGGGTCCAAGTCATTTGTGGCGGGCTTGATTAGTATTTTATCCAGATCATAATTTTTATTAAAAGTATTTTTATGGATCAAAATATAAATGGAAAAAAGAATATTGGTAAAATAATTTTGATAGTATTTGTGGTTTTGGTGGTGTTTATTATTTTTATCGGTGTGATTTTTAAGATTTTGTATGGACAGCAAAGCAAGCCGGGAGATTTGAGCAATAATCAAATCTCCAATGAGGCAGATTTGACGGGAAATGCTTCCTCGCAAAAAAATGAACCAATAGAGCCGGAAAGTCAGGAAAAAATTCAAAATAAATCTGGTTTGGTTAATACCGGTAGGTTAATTCAGATTAACAAGGGCAGTATGGCCGTTAAAGAAGAATCTAGCGGAAAAATGTCGGATGTTAAAGTGACTGATCGAACGGTAATTTATCGTTGGAGTTTGGAGAATGGAAACTTGGAAATAGCAAAATCATCTGATGCCAAAGTGGGACAAAAAGTGGCTTTGAGCTATTTTGATGAGGACAAAGGAAATAATGAAGTGAGTGTGATGTCGATTTATCCGCCCTTTATGGTGACGGGAGTAGTGGAAAGTATTGATAGTGAAAAGATGATTGTAAATGATACGGTTGAAGGAAAAAAATATACGGCAAATTTATTGAGTCCTAAAGTTTCCAAGTTTGATGATAGTGGTCAAAAGGTAACATCTTCTGTTGCGGAGATTGCCAAAGGTGATAGGTTGATTGTTTATTCTGATTATGATGTGGAATATTCCAAATCAAATTTTGATGCCATATTGGTGGAGATAGTGGTAAAAAATAATGCCAAATTGGTTGTGCCGGATAACGGTAATCAGCTTTCAAATCCGACTGATAGTAATATTCAACCGGTTGATGTTGCAACTCCGCCGCCGGTGGGTATCAATCCAAGTGGCACGTTGCCGGGTGTGCAGATTGGGGAGTAAATATTTTCTAAATAAAGGGAAATTTTGTGAAGAAAAAAGGAAAGACAAGAGTGGTGTCATTTTGGTGGGTTGTTTTGATTGTTCTCGCCTTGTTTTTGTTTGTTTTGTCGTCAATTTTTATAAAAAATAATTACTCTAAAAATCCCGAGGTTGCACAAAAAGAAAAAAGTTATTACGGGTATTTTCAAATGTTGGATGGTGAAGAATTGAGTTTTAGAGATGTTTTAAAAAATACTGATGAAAAAATAATACTTGGGGAAGATGTAACTTTTGAGTTGATGGATGCTTATTCGAAAGATCGTTCTTTTATTTCTAGGGCTGATTTAAAAGAAAATAAATTATATACAGTTTTTTGTCATATTTCTGGGGACAAGAATGAGGCATTTAATGTTGTGGAGATTCCTTCGGTGAGTATTATTGGTAGAGTAAAGGAAATTTCTGAGAATATGATTAAAGTTATTTACAACGGTGAAATTTATGAAGTGAAGTATGATGAAAAAACGATAAAGCAGCAATATGATGGTAAAAAATATAGTGATTATGTTGGAGATTATAGTGAATATCCAATGGTTGTAGTAACTTCGGACAATATGGCGTTATACGATGATACATCAATTAACGTAGCCCATATTGATGTGGTTCCTTTTGAGTCATTTTAGCAAAAAGTAAAAATATTATGAGAAAGATTTTTTATTGGTTTCTTTTGGTTGCGGTATTAATTTTACTAGGTGCGGGTTGGTATTATTATTCGGCCTTATGGGAGGCGCAAAAGGGGATTGAGATTAAAGTGGAAGGCAGTAATGTGTCTAAGCCGGAAAATGATTCTGATTTGGCAAAGGAGGATGATTTGACTTCGGTGACGGGACAAGGAGAAGTAGTTTTGATTGATGAGAAAAATATAGTGATAAAAGATATTGATGGGCGTCAGCAATCATGGAAAATTGCCGAACGTCCGATGGTGCAAACTTTGAACATGAATAATTTAATATATGAAGATAGTTTGTTGGCTGATATTAAAGTGGGTTCCAATGTTTTTTTGGCGGGTCTGGGAAATGATAAAACGAGATATGCTCATTTATTTCAAATTGAATTTGGGAAAAGACTTGAAGGTAAGTTATTTTCGATTAGTGGTAAGAATTTTGTTATTGAAATAGATGGTGGGGAAAAGATAAAAGTGTTTTATGATGATAAAACACTTTTAAAAGAGATCAAAACAAACCAAGAAATAGTTGATAATTTTGAGTTGAATGTTGGAAATTATCTTGTGCTATATTGCGACGTAATTGAGAATGGCAATTATAAAGCCAATGTAATATTCCAAAGATTGATTAAAGAAGATAATTTGCAAGTGATTAACATTGAAAATAATAGTAAATAAAAATAGTCTATTTATGAATTTCTATTTTAAGTTAATTTTAATTGTCGTATTGTTTTTTTTGAATGCAGAAAGAGTTGATGCTGGTTGCCCAGATTCGCCTTGTTATAATAGTTGGGGAAATGGCATGAATTTTGGTCCTGTTAGTTATTATTTTGACAATAGTTCTAAAGTTTTGACAATGCATAATTGGGTTGGTTGTCTAACTTCTCGCAATGGTTGCACCTTGAATGGTGCAAGTGTTTATGTGTTTATCAGAGTTATGGGTAGGCAGTTGAGTCCGGGTTGGAATACTAAGTTATGGTCTAGTGGTGATATTTGGAGTGCAGCTGGTCATTCTTGGGGAGGGGTTAATCTTTACACGCCTTCGTCGATATATCCTGGCTCGCCAACAGCTTCAATTTCAGGAACTGTTATGAATGTAAGGGAAGGATCTGTTTCGGCTCAGTTTACCGATCTCAATGATGGGGAAACTTTTTTTGTCACCCCATCATATTTAGTTGGTGGTACAAATTGTAATTTTGGTTGTTTAGCAGATAACTCGTATTATACGTCTTTTACATATGTAAAACCAAATTATTATCGTCCAATATTTTATCAGGATTGGCCGCCAAATGGTATTACAATGTGTTATAACGGTTTTGGGTTACAGGGGCATATAAGGGATTATGATTATCCTTCCACGGGTGATTACGCTAAGATATATTCTACTGCTTATGGTTGGGCAGATGTTGCAAATTCTGGTAATTTGGGTGATTGGGGAACAGCGGCAATTGGTGGTCGAAATTGGCCGAGTGGGAATACTGGGTGGTATGGATATGCTTATGACAGGTATGGCGATGGACCTACTCCGGGGTATTATAACTTTAACATCAATCGTTCGCCTTCGATAAGTTCTACCAATGGACCTTCTTGCAATTATACTTATCCTCAACCGCAAAGTTTTTACTTTGCAATAAATCCAAATGATCCAGATGGAAATTATTCTTCGATTAATGTGATTATTGATGGTGGAACATATGGAAATGGTTCTTGGATATATTTGAATCCGGGAAATCATAGTTGGTATGGTCGGGTATGTGATAGTTGCGGTCAGTGCGCACAGACGTCAACTTGTAATTTTAGAGTTAATAGTATACCAACGGTGTCGGCGGGTTGGCCGTCTGCTGGTTGTAATACTGTAACTTTGAGTGCAACGGCATATCATGATTTTTCTCCCGGTGATCAGGCTTGGATCAGGTTTGATTATTGGGGAGGAAGAAGTGGATCAGCAACATATCAGATAAGTTGGAATGGACAATCTTTTAGTTTGCCTTTGGGTGGAGTTCCTGGTAATAGTACGGTGTATTGGAGTGCCACCGTTTGGGATAGTAATGGAACATCAAATCGGGTGAATGGTCAAGCGGTGACTCCCAACTGTACCCCCAACCCACCATATGGTTTTAACCAAACTATCAATTGTGCCAATGCCACTTTGTACGCTAGCGGATCCGATCCGGATGGTGGTCAGCTATATATGACTTTTACTACCAATAATCCCTGGATGTCCAATCAGGTTAACATTTGGAGTGGACAACAAGCCAGTACGACTTTCAATTTGGGTTTTGATCGAGCCTTTTCCTGGATGGTTTCTGCCAGGGATCCATATGGCGCACAAAGAGATTCGGGATGGATGGGAACATATCTGACTGACAGATCACCACAAGGAAAAGTTTCCGATGTGTTAACTTACAAAGCGGTAAATTACAATCCGTCATCAAATCCCAGATTTGTAATCGACGATGCCGCTACCAGATTGCAACCAGTGACTGTAAATGATCATAGTTATGATCCTGATGGCAATAATCAAAATGTGCAAGCGACTTTCTGGTTGGAAATATATAATGCCGGAACAGGATCTTGGCAATCTCTCGGTTCTTCTGCCTTGAGACCACCAACTAATATTGTCGGGGGGACGTATTATCATGATGTTCCATTCAACAACCTCTACGCCGGTCAACACCGTTATCGCGCCCAAGATCGGGATGCTTGTGGAGCAGTGTCATCGGTTAGTTCATATTACAACTTTACGATTGCGCCACCGGCGGTTAAAAATATTACAGTAAACAGTGGTACGGCGGGTTGTCCGGCTTGCGGAAACAGAAATACCGCAATCGTGGTTGATTGGGATGATGTGCCATACATTCAAAATGCTCAATCCAGTGGAATCGGAGGCGGATATTACGTAGAGTGGAGCAATGACGGTGGAGCAACATATCGGGCGGTAACCAAATCACTTCCCGACGCAACCGCTGGTTGGACGAGTGATAGTCGAATTGTTTTAGTTACAGATGTTTTAAATCTTTACAATTTGCCTACTTCTACTGCCCGCAATATTCGTTATCGCGTAGCTTCATACTCCAATGGGGTGTATTCCGACTGGTTGTATTCAAATGTGGTAACTTACAACTGTCCGATACCGGGTGGGTTGACTCTTTCTCCCAATCCGGTAGATATGCGCGGTGACGAAGATTCACAACCGTTAACGGCGAGAATTCATTGCCGAGACTTTAATGGTGGAGTGGTAGGAGTATTAGGTGGAGATATGATTAGTGCAGCTCAAGCCAATAGAATTTATTCGCCTGATACGACTCCGGTTTCCTTTGTTTGGAATCAAACTGATATCACTAATTTGAACAATTGTTCGACCGGAACACAGATCAATACTCCGCCAAATCCGGGAAATACCATTCATGCTGGTTCTAATACGACAGTTGATCCTTGTGAAGGCAAATTGGGCGCAACTTTGACCAATTACGGTTGGCCGGAAATCGGCGCTTTGACCGGTGACACTTGGATATCTATCAACCCAAGAGCAACAGAAGAATTCAATTATTCCGGTGAAGTCATATCCAATCCACCACCGGGTTTTGAGAAATTGGATTTGCCCGGGATGCAGTAGGGGAGGATGTTATTTTTTTGATATATATTGTAGGGGCGGTTCATGAACCGCCCCTACATTTATGTACGTTGACAAATTTGGAGGTCATATGTTATACTGTATAGATTTGTAAAAATATAGAAAAAAATATGCCGGAAACAGATACAAAAACAAAAAAAGAAAAACCAATTGGAATTGATTTAAGTACGACAAGTATCAAATTGGTTTCATTGGATGAAAATAATATTTTGGAAGAATATGGTATTTTTGATTTGCCGGTGAGTGCCAACGATACTGATATTATTTTGGGATTGAAAGGTTTGTTGGCTAAAAATTTTAAAAGTAAAGATGTGGTAATGGGTTTACGTGGTTTGGATGTGTTGACAAAACTGATCAAGGTAAAATATGGAGAATATGATGAAGTTGAAAAGCAAGTGGAAGAAATTGTTAAAGATATTTTGCCGGTTGATCGAAATGAGGTTGAGGTTAGTTGGGAAGTGATTGGTCAAGAAAATGAGATGGTGAATTTGTTGTTGATTATCATTCCCAATTCGGTCATTGAACGATATGAAAGATTGATTACAGGAGCAGGTTTAAATATTTTGGCGGCCGAGATAAATTCATTGGCGATCAAACGAGCACTTGATTATGATTCCAATCAGGAGATAAAGATGATTGTTGATATACACGCTGATGAGACAAATATCGAAATATACAATCAAAGTGTTTTGAGTTTGGATAAAACTATTTCGATTGGAGGGATGCAGATAACGCGCAATATGTCCAAGAAAATGGCGATTTCTATTCCTGAAGCCGAAAAACAAAAACGAACGAATACGACTATATCTGAAAAGATTTTTAATGAATCATATAAGCCAGTAGGTGACGATATTTTGGCGGAAGTGGGGCGGGTAATGTCGATGGCTAGATTGGATTATGGTATCAAGGTTGGTTATATCGGTTTGAGCGGTGGTGATTTTAATGCGATTGAGTTTAGAGAATATTTTATTGATAACTTGTCTGAGTTTGCCAAAACTGAATTGTCTATTCCAAAAGCAGTGGAGTCGAGTTTAAATATTGATAAAAATAGCGGTGATAGATTGAGATTAATCAATGCTGTTGGTTTGGCGATGAAATACTAAATAAAATTTCCAATTTTCAGTTTCCGGTTTCCAATAGATATTTTGTTAGGATATTTGGGAAAAATTTAAATAAAATAAAAAATAATAATACATAAAAATGGAACAAGGAAAAATTGTCTTAAATGAAAAACAGGGGAAAGAGTTGGATTTTTATCCTCCTTCGACAACCCCAGTAGTTGTTTATACAATCTTGTTGGTATTGATGGTTGCTCTTTTGGGCGGTGGTTTATATTATTTCAATTTTGATCAAACTAAAAAAATATCCGATTTGAAGTCCAAGGTGGAAATATTGGAAAATCAAATGGCCAAAGAAGATTCTGATGGTAATTTGGTTAATCAATCTGAAAGATTGGCTAAGGCGGTAAAGAGTTACAATGCTTATAAACAAAATGATGTCAATTGGCAGTTGTTTTTGAGTCGTGTTAAGGATCAAACAATCAATGATATAACCTATACATCGTTTGCTATTGATCGGATAAAAAGCGATTTTCGGGTTGATGGAGTTGCTCCGAGTTATCGAGTGATTGCTGAGCAGATGAATATTTTTAGCAATGATCCAAATTATTCTAGTGTAAAATTGAAAACTGCGGTATTGCGTCCGGAAAGCGACAGTAGGAGCAGAGTGGCTTTCAACTTGGAACTAACACTAAAACCGGAAGCTTTTAGAAAACCAGAAGAAAAGAAAGACGTATTTGAATTGATTGGTGGTGAAAGCGATCAGACAGTTGTTGGGGTAGAGGAAAGCGATTTGACAAAGTAAGAATACATTAAAATTTCCAGTTTCCAATTTCCAGTTTCCAAAAAATTTCCAATTTTCAAACAAATTAAATAATATTTCGTTTGGAAATTGAGAATTGAAAATTGGAAATTAGTGATATTTTTGATTGTTAGTTAAGCATTCGAATCAAAAAAATATAAATTAAAAAAAGTAATAATTAAAATGGAAAAACAAACAGCTTTTAAGCTTTATGAAAAAAAACAAATACCTTTATTGATCGGCGTGATGGGAACGTTGGTAGTGGCTTTGTTGATTTCCTATTGGATTATGCCGTTGTGGAGTAGTACCAGACAAGTATTGTTGGACTATGAAAAAACTGTTTCTTTGTTGGATGCCAAGGATAAAGAGTTGAATGCGATGCAACAATTCAAGATTTATCTTAAGAAGGATTTGGACAAAGTAAATCTTTTGAATGATATCTTGCCGAAAAAAGAAAATATGGATGATGTATTGATTCAAGTTGAAAGACTGGCGATAGATAATACCTTGTTTGTAAAAAGTGTTACTGTGACTGATGCTGGCGCTGATAGTTTATCGACTGAGGTGTCGGGAGTAGAAAAGTCGAGTGTGATCATGCAGATCGAAGGAGAATTTCCTAATGTGCTCAATTTTATTGATAGTATTCAAAAGAGTACCAGATTGGTTTTGATCAATAAGATGGGAGTGGCGAGTAATATTTCCGCTGTTGATCAACCGGTGACGTTTACGATTGATATGGATGTGCTTTATCAGAAGTAGGGAAAGGAGAAAAATTTCCAATTTCCAATTTCCAAACATATTTTGTATGCGATATTTGGATAAAAAGACAGATTAATTTAGAAATTGGTCATTGGAAATTTATTGGAAATTGAAAATTGAAAATTGGGAATTAAAAATTTAAGAAATAAATTTTTGGAGTTTATATGAAAAATACGTGGATAACTGGAGGACTAGTATTATTTGTTTTGTTTTTGGCGGCGGTTGGGTCAACTTGGTATTTTTCGATTCCGTCACAGATTGAAAAACAAAGCGTGTTGGTATCTCCAAAATTATTGATTTCTAAACCGGTTAATGACGAGATGGCCAAGGTATTAAAAGAAAGACAAAAATACGGTTCCTGGCCAATCAACGTCGAACCCGGTCGTTTGGGAAAAAATAATCCGTTTAGACAATAAATACAAAATACAATTTTCAATTCTCAATTCTCAATTTTCAATTTTCAAATATATTTTGTATGTGATATTTGGATAAAGAGACAAAACATTTGGAAATTGAATATTTTTTGGAAATTGGAAACTGAAAATTGGAAATTAAAAAAATATGGACAACATTTTATATAAAAATAGCTTACTGAATTTTCTGGTGATTGAGGGTAAATTGGATAAAGATCAGGCGGAGAGAATCTTGGATGAAGTAGAAAAAAGTAATCGCAGTATTGTTGATGCGATTTTGGCGAAAGCTTTGATCGATGAAATATCTTTGCGGGACTTGTTGGCCAAGTATGCCAATTTGAAAGTTGGGGATGTGCCATATGGTTTATCTCTGAAAACCTATCAGTTTTTGAATTTTTCCACTTCATATCGATATCGTATAGTAAGTTTTGATTTGGCTGAAGATGCGGTCAAAATTGCTTGCGACAATCCTTTGAATTTGGAAATGCAAGAAGTGATAGATTTTTTGAGTCGGGCCAGAAAGATAAAAATTGAATATTATGTGGTGACAAGATCAGAATTGATCCAGCTTTTGGCCAATTATCAAAAAATGATGTTGGAAAGGGGATTAATAGATAAGTCGGAAATAGATATAATAAAGCAGAAATATGGTGAATTGGGTACAGATATTATTGAAGCGCCGGTTTTGAAAAATGAAGTAAAAGAAGAGGTGATAGAACAAAAGAAGTCGGATGAAGATGAGAAAAAAATTGAGGATGCCGATTTGTTGGGTTTGGAGATAGAAGCAGAGGCGGAGGCTAGAGTTCAAGAGGTAGAAAAGGGTATGATGAGTGATGATGGCTATTCGGATGAACAGAAATCATGGTTAAAATTATTGCAGGACAAGGTCGAATCGATCGATCAATTGAAAAAAATTATTAACTCTCGTGATATTCCTCGGATGGTGGCTAGTTTCGTTCATTATGCCATCATGATGGGAGCTTCGGATATTCATATTGAACCGATGACTTCATCAATCAGGGTTCGTTATCGAGTGGATGGAGTTTTGCAGGAAATATTGGAATTGGATAAATCTCTTTTGCCGGCTTTGATCTCGCGTATTAAAATTTTGGCTCTACTAAAGATAGATGAACATCGTATTCCTCAGGATGGTCAGTTTAGGGTTACTTTTGAAGGTCGGATGGTTGATTTGCGTATTTCTTCGTTGCCGACGGTTTATGGTGAAAAAGTGGTGATACGTATTTTGGATGTTTCATCGGGACGATTGACTTTGGATCAATTGGGTTTGCAAGGGATAAATAAGGATAAAGTATCAAAGAATATTTTGCGTAGCAACGGGATGATTTTGTCCACCGGTCCGACTGGAAGCGGAAAATCGACTTCATTGTTTTCGATATTGGGGATGGTGTCTTTACCCGGAGTCAATGTGGTTACTTTGGAAGATCCGGTTGAATATCACATTTCCGGAGTCAATCAAGTTCAGATTAGACCGGATATTGGATTTACTTTTGCTACTGGTTTGAGAAGTATATTGCGTCAAGATCCAAATGTGGTGATGGTGGGTGAAATCCGTGATTCAGAGACAGCCGAGTTGGCTGTCCATGCTTCTTTGACAGGTCACTTAGTATTGTCAACTTTGCATACCAACGATGCTCCTTCGGCGATTCCAAGATTGATTGATATGGGAATTGAACCGTTTTTAATTAGTTCTTCTTTGGTGTTGGTGATGGCGCAAAGATTGGTACGAAAGGTATGTGATCATTGTCGATCCGAAATCGAGGTCCCGGCGGAGAAGGCCAATGAGATAATTGAATATTTGCATAATGTACCGAAAGAACATATAGAAAAATTGGGTCTGGATTTGGCTAAACCAAAATTTTATCGCGGGTTGGGTTGTACATATTGTCACAATAGTGGTTATAAAGGTAGGATGGGTGTTTTTGAAGTTTTGGAGATGACTGAGACATTACATGATCTGACAATTAAAAAATCATCAGGTGTAGATATTTTTAATCAAGCGGTCAATGAAGGAATGATCACAATGAGACAGGACGCTTTTATGAAAGCATTGCAAGGGATTACGACGTTGGATGAGGTTTATAGGGTAACGACAAAGTAAATTTCCAATTCTCAATTTCCAATTTCCAAACATATTTTGCATACGATATTCGGATAAAAAAATGATAATTTGGAAATTGATCATTGGAAATTTATTGGAAATTGAGAATTGAAAATTGGAAATTAATAATAAAAAATATGCTTACATCACAAAAATTTAATTCTGACGAAAGTTCTCTTTTAGAAGAGTTGTTGGATATTGCGATTAAAGAAAACGCATCCGATATCCATATTGTCGCGGACAATTATCCGGTGATTCGGGTAGATGGCGATTTGAAATATTTGGAAAAATATGACAAATTGTCTTCTTCTTCGACGGCGCAACTTTGTTATGCAATGATGGACGAGAGGCAACGCGAACGGTTGATTCAAGTACGGGAAATTGATTTCTCGTTTCCTTATAAAGAATCATATCGTTTTCGAGCAAATATATTTTATCAAAAGGGAACCGTCTCTGCGGCTTTGCGTTTGATCAAGTCGATGGAACGCACTTTTGATGAATTGGGTTTGCCACCGATAGTTGAAAGATTTACCAAGTTGTCACATGGTTTGGTCTTGGTGACCGGGCCAACCGGACATGGAAAATCAACTACGTTGGCTTCTTTGATCAATACTATCAATAAAAATCGCCAAGATCATATTATTACCATTGAAGATCCGATTGAAAATATTTTCAACAGTCATCAAAGTTTGATTGTGCAAAGAGAAATTCCGCATGATTCGCATGATTTCGCTTCGGCTTTGCGAGCGGCCTTGCGTGAAGATCCGGATGTGGTTTTGATTGGTGAAATGCGTGATTTGGAAACTATTTCGGCAGCTTTGACGGTGGCGGAAACCGGGCATTTGGTGTTTGGTACTTTGCATACCAATGATGCTGCTCAGACGGCGGATCGTATTATTAACGTTTTTCCATCTCATCAACAACAGCAAGTGCGAACGATATTGGCCAATGTGTTTGAAGGTGTTTTGTCACAGAGATTACTCAAGAAAAAAGGTGGTGGTCGTATCGCGGCTTGCGAAATCATGACCGGAAGCATGGCAGTGCGATCTCTGATTCGTGAAGGCAAAGCTCACCAGTTGCAAGGTGTTATTCAAACCAGCGCCGCCGATGGAATGATTACTTTGGACAAATCTTTGGCCGACTTGGTAAAACGGGGAATTGTTGATCTCGACGAAGCCTTGATGTGGGCGATTGATCAGGACAACCTTAAAACTATGATTGCATAGGGAAAAATTTCCAATTTTCAATTTCCAGTTTTCAAACATATTTTGAATTCGATATTTGGAAATTGGACATTGAAAATTTATTGGAAATTGAGAATTGGAAATTATAATGAATTAAATAGAAAAATAAAAATAATATTGAAAACTGTATGAGCGAATATTTATTTGAAGCGAAAACATTGAGTGGGGAAAAAGTAGCTGGCATGCTGGAAGCCGATAGCATGAAGGATGCTTTGGAAATGCTCAAGCAACAAAACTATACTCCGATGGCTTTGGAAAAGAAAAGAGCCATGTGGGATTCTATTACCAATATTTTGAATCGGGTTTCGGTATCGGATTTGGCTGTTTTTGCTCGACAGTTGGCGATTATGGTTGAAGCTGGTTTTCCTTTGATTCAGGCGATCAAGACGTCCGTCAATCAGACTCGAAATGAAAAATTGAGAGAGACTTTGGCTTTGATGGCGGTTGATTTGGAATCTGGTTTGAGTTTGTCGATGTCCACCGCCAAACATCCGGAAATTTTTTCCCGATTTGTGGTCAATATGATTCGTTCTGGTGAGGAAACCGGTCAGTTGAATAAGGTTTTGCGAGAAGTGGCAGAGGAATTGGAAAAACAAAAAGGCTATCAATCGAAAATCAATAGTGTTTTGATGTATCCGATATTTGTTTTGGTGATGATGGTGGCGGCAATGATTGTGGTGATGGTGTATGTTATTCCCCAGTTAAAATCTTTGTTTGAAGATTTGGGAGCGGAGTTGCCGATTGCTACCAAAATTTTAATATGGACAAGTGATTTTGCCGTTAACTATTGGTATATCGTAGTGATTATTACTGCTTTGGTAGTGGCTGCGATTGTCAGTTTCTTGCGTTCGGATTATGGTCGGGAATGGAAAGATAAATATATACTCAAAGTTCCGGTGGTTGGCAAATTGGTTTTGATGTCGTCGATGATGAGATTTTCTCGGACTTTTGGAATGTTGGTGGAAGGTGGAATCGCTATTTTGGATGCGATTGAGATTACCGCTGGAGTTATGGAAAATTCAAATTTTAAAAAAGCGATAAGAGGATGTTCAGTTTATGTTGAAAAAGGTATTCCTTTTTCCAGTCCGTTAAAAAGAAATAACATATTTCCGATTGTGGTTGGTCAGATGGTAGCTATCGGCGAACAATCCGGTCAATTGGCCAAGGCGATGGATAACTTGTCAAAATATTTTGAAGAAGAAACTGATACGATGATAAAGGGTGTGTTTTCATTGTTTGAACCGTTGATGTTGGTAATAGTTGGTTTGGGCGTTGGTGGTTTGGTGTTTGCTGTCTTGCTGCCAGTGTTTCAGGCGTCGCAAGTACTATAAAACAGGAAATTGGAAATTATTAACATTCGTTTATAACTCTTACGCGGAGTCGAGCGTAAATTATAATAAAAAGTTTAGAAAATAAAAAAATAGTTAATCTAAGGAGAGCAAAAATGCGTAAAATTTCTTTTGAGCGCTCAAAAGGTTTTACCCTTGTCGAGTTGATGGTTGTAATTGCCATTATTGGTATTTTGGCCGTCGCCGCATTGGGTATCGTCCGTGGAGCTCAACAAAAAGCTGTTAATGCAGCTGTTCAAGCTTCAGCTTCAAATTTGTCAACTGCCGTTGAAACATATTATACACAAGAAGGACATTATCCTTCTACTGCTGGTTTGATGACGGAGTTGGTTGATACTGCTAAAGTAATTAATCGTCCTATCACTTTGCCAACACAGTGCAATGATGGTGATATTCAGACAGCTGCTTTGACTGCAACCGATACAGGAGTTTGCGGTATTCAGTATACTCAAGGATCAACAAGTCAATCTTATACCATTAATGTTAAATTATTGGGTAAGGGTGCTTTGGAAGAACCTATTACCGGTGGTCAGTAATTAATTAGCATTTCACGGAGATTCAGGATTTTTCCTGGATCTTCGGAAAATACTAATTAATATATTTTAATACAATAAGTGATGTCATTCTGGAGCCGGAAGCGTACTCGCATTCCGACATCCAGAATCCAGGATTTTAATTTCCAATTTTCAATTCTCAATTTTCAACAAATTCTCAATTTCCAATTTCCAAACAAATACAGGCAACAATTATTATGAATTTGAGTTCGTTTGAAAATTGGTCATTGGACATTTTTTGGAAATTGGAAACTGGAAATTGAAAATTGAATATTTATGAATATCATAATCTTCACAATCGGCTTACTCTTCGGTAGCTTTTTGAATAGCTTTATCTGGCGCTATCGGAAGAATGTTTTGGAGACTATCTGGAGTGGGCGTTCGATTTGTCCGGCTTGTGGTCATGCTTTGTCTCCCAATGATTTGGTGCCTTTATTTAGTTTTCTGGTGTTGGGTGGCAAGTGCCGGTATTGTAAAAGTCCGATCAGTTGGCAGTATCCGATGGTAGAATTGTTTTTTGGTCTTTTGTCATTTTTGATTTTTTGGAAATTTGGCTTGGAATTTTCATTTATTTTTTATCTAATCATTGGTTTTTTACTGACAGCGTTGATGGTGATTGATATTTTGGATGGTATCTTGCCCAATGGTCTTATTGTGATTACGATTTTTGTCTGGTTGCTATATATGATATTTACCAAAGCCAATGTCTATGATTGGACCAATGTGGTTTTTGCAGCTTTGATCGGTTTTGGTTTCTTTTTGTCAATCTGGTTGATTACGTTGGGAAAAGGCATGGGAGTAGGGGATATCAAGTTGGCGTTGCTGCTTGGTTTATTGGCGGGAATCCCCAATATCTACTATATTATTTTCTTTGCATTTATCCTGGGCGCTCTATATGTTTTGCCATTGCTTTTACTCGGGAAATCGAAATGGAAAAACCCAATTGCCTTCGGACCGTTCCTTATTCTTTCTTACTTTTTGATGCTGTTCATGGGAAATGAGATTCAATTGGTGTTTTTGAGAATGTTTTAAATTAATTTTTAATTTCTAAACAATAATAGATGTCATTCTGGAGCCGAAAGCGTAATCGCGTTTCGACATCCAGAATCCAGAAAGAAAAAATTTAATAAATTAAGGAAATGGATCCTGGATATTGGAGCGGATTACCTTCCAGTTCCAGGATGACACAGATTAGTATGTTTAAAAATTAAAAATTAAAAATTAAAAATTTGAGTACAGATATGTTTTCCAAAATAAACACAAAAGTAAAAAAAATGTTTAAAGACTTGTATCGGTCTTCTTCCGGTATGACTTTGATTGAGATTCTTGTCGCTTGCGCTATTATCGTGATCTTGATGGGTGTGACGATGATTTCGTTGCCACGTTATCGTGATAGTCAGACTTTGGAACAGTTTTCCAAGGATGTCAATGATAGTCTGCGTCAGGCTCAGACGTGGGCTTTATCCCCCAATGTGCCCAAGGCGGAATATTATGTATGGGATATCAAGACGGGGGCGGCGGACGATGATCAATGTCCAAATCGACAATATATCGGAGTGATGGCGGATGTGGAAGATGCATATGAAAAGAAGACTTGTTTGGATGATAAAGTAAATTTAAAGGCGGAAAATATTGGTCCGTTGTATTTTGAGGTCAAGACCGGAAAAATTTTCAATGATGAAGCTTTGACCACTCCGGCCAATGGAAAATTGACCATGGAGCATGATAATCATCCCGGTGATTTAGGTTTGTATTATGAAATCAATGTGGCGGCGGATACATTTTCTTTGGGAAAAGAAGTAGTGAGCGGGGATCAAGGTGGTTTGACCTTGGCTTGCGGCAATGGTGAGTGCGAGGCGGAAAAAGGTGAAAAATGCGGAACTTGCGGTGACTGTGAATGTCTTTGTCCAAATGACGGTTTGCAATATTGTAGTCAGCAAAGTTGTCCATCGGCCAATTGGTATGATGGTTCTTGTCACGAATTGGCAAAACCAAGCGCGACTTGCGGTGATGGCGATCGTCAACCGGGTGAGGTCTGTGATGATGGAAATGTGTCTGGTGGTGATTATTGTTCAGCGGATTGCCAGGAGGTAACAGGAGTTTGTGGCGATGGTCAAAAACAAGGAAGCGAAAGATGTGACGATGGGGCAAACAATGGAAAATATGGTTATTGTAATGCCAATTGTTCAGCCCAGATAAAATGTGGCGACGGGACTGTACAAACTTCAAATGAGTCTTGTGATGATGGCTCAGCCAATGGCACTTATGGAAAATGCAATACTTCTTGCAGCGCGGTTTTGCGTTGTGGAGATCAAATAATTACTTCCCCCGAGGTTTGCGATGATGGAGATTTAAACGGAACCAATGGGAAATGTAATCGAGAATGTAGCGGTAT
This sequence comes from Patescibacteria group bacterium, assembly GCA_049322675.1. Lineage (GTDB taxonomy): Bacteria > Patescibacteriota > JAHJAL01 > JAHJAL01 > JAHJAL01 > DAIRGB01. Next base: position 99,689 of record JBMORM010000025.1, read on the forward strand.
TTTGCGTTGCGGAGACGGAGTAGTGACTAGTCCTGAAGCTTGTGACGATGGTCAGGCCAACGGTCAATACAATAAATGTAATAGTGATTGTACAGCGGTTTTGAAATGTGGTGATGGAATACCTCAGACTCAGTTTGGTGAAGTGTGCGATAGCGGCACAGCCAATGGAACAGCGATTGGAAAGTGTAATACTCAGTGTACCGGATTGTTGCGTTGCGGAGATAGAATTGTAACTGCACCCGAAGTCTGTGACGAAGGAAATCTCAATGGTACCTCAGGACATTGCAATACTAGCTGTTCGGCAATAATAACATTGCGTGATGGTAGTCAGTGTTCGGCTAGCAATCAGTGTCAAAGTGGTTTGTGCGCCGCGTGGTATGGTTCAAGTAATTTTACTTGTGTGAATTCTTTTTATAGAAATTATTGCGGTTATTCGTTTATTACTTGTAAATAAAAAAATGGATAGTCGAAAATTTGGAAAGTGGATCCTGGATATTTGAACGGATTACCTTCCTAGTTCTAAGGATGACAGAAAGGAAATTTCCAATTTTCAATTCTCAATTTCCAAACATATTTTGTAATCGATATTAGTAAAAAAAATAATTGAAAATTGTATCATTGGAAATTGGAAATTTAATGAAAATTGAAAATTGGAAATTGAAAATTAAAGAATAAAAATGCAATACAAACATCAAAATAAAAAAAATCTTAACTCGCAACGAGGCTTTGGACTCATCGAGGTCATCGTCGGTATTGCCATGTTGCTGATCACGGCCACGGCCGCATTATCGATTGCGCATTTTACGACCAAAGCGGAACGATACAATGAAAAACGTATTGTCGCTTACAATCTGGCACAGCAGGTAGTGGAAGAAGTTCGTCGTCAACGTGATAGTGCGTGGGATGATTTCAAATCCGATACCAGATGGGAGAGTACGACCGGCGAGATCGTAGTGGACAATTTAAATAATTTTTACTTGAATGGTTCGACGGGTGATGGGTGCGTGAGTGGTGGAACAGGAATGATTGATTGCACGATTGGCGGAAGTGATTTTGATATCGAAGTCCAAACTGAAGCTTTGGGCGACGTGATCAGCAAATTGCACGGGCATGATATAGACGGAACCGACGATATGGCCGACTCAGTGGCGCGACGTGTTTACGTCGATGTCACTTGGACAGACGCGGGAACAGATAGAAATTTGACAATAGTGACATTGCTGACAGACTGGAAGCCGATGATATAATACGGCGAGAAATTTTCAATTTTCAATTCTCAATTTCCAAACGATATTTTGTTAGGATATTAGAAAGAAAAAAATATCAAAAAAAAGTTGAAAATTGTATTTGTTTGAAAATTGGTCATTGGAAATTTATTGGAAATTGGAAACTGGAAATTGGAAATTTAAAAAAAGTATATGCAAAATAAAAATATGAAAAATAATGAAATGTGGATTGACAATAAAGGTTTCACCCTAGTTGAAGTATTGGTCGCTATGACCGTCTTTATCATCGCGTCGATCATGTTTATGTCCACTTTTAATCTGGTGAGCCAGACTACGATGCGGGTGGAGAGTTCGCGGTTGGCGCAACAGGATGCACGTTATGCGATTGAACAGATTTCGCGGGAAATTCGCAATGGTTGGGATTTTGAAGTGCGTAATCCGACCGGAGCTCAAGAAGGGAAGGCTTTGTTTTACGCCACCAGTGATACAAATGGCAACGAACAACATTATCTGATATCCGAGCAATATTTGGAAAATGATACTCGCACGATTGTGCGACAACTTGTTGATTCAAACGGAAATCCAACTGGCGGCAGTACGCCTTTGCCAATGCTTTCCACGGTAGTCGGTTTGACCGACAAAACCGAAGGCGCGGACGATGGCGGCCTACGTTTTCGCCTGATCGAACCCGCCAGCGAATACCCGGCAGTGGAAATCGAAATGACCGTCCAAAGGGAAAACGCGGAAAGATTTTCCAAACCGTTGTCAGTCATTACACGGGTTACGAGTAGGATGAGGGGGGAGGAATTAAAAAGTCGGAATGAAGGTTAAAACATTTATGTCATTCTGGAAAGAAAGTGTAATCACGCTTCTTATCCAGAATCCAGCACCTTAATTTCCAATTTCCAGTTTCCAATTTCCAGTAAATGCTCAATTTCCAATTTCCAAACAAATATTAAGCAACAATTATTATTAATTTGAATTCGTTTGAAAATTGGTCATTGGAAATTTATTGGAAACTGGAAATTGTGAATTGGAAATTTCTCTGAGTCATTTCTTATTGAGTGAGTTAACAATTTTTTGAAAGATCATATTCAGTTGCTGACTTTCTTGATAGAGTTTTTGAATTTCTACTCTATTATCTAGTTCACTTGAATACAGCATTTTGAGCCAATATTTTGTTTCATTCGTTTCTTTTTTGCAAATAAATATTTTGTTTTTAAAATCTCGTTTTGAACTTGAATCATTGGCTTCATGATAATTTGCTCCGATACTTGTTCCTGAACGTATGACTTGATTGATTGTGTTTTTATTGATTATGTTGATTTTTATAGATTTGCAAAGACTAATTATTTTTATTCCAAAATCTGATGTTCGTTTTTCCAAATTGTACATGGATTGTTGTTAAAAAGTATTTATAATTACTTATAACAAATCTCGATTAACTAGAAATTAATAAAAATTTAAAATTAGATTATCGTTTGGAAATTGGTCATTGGAAATTTATTGGAAATTGGAAACTGAAAATTGGAAATTAATAAACAACTATGTTTACAAAACTAAAAAAAATATTAATAAATGACGATCGCGGATCAGCGATCATCCTCGCTTTAATAATAATAGCTGCCTTGGCTACCACCGGTATCGGCGCGGCCCGTTTGACCAAATCCAATATCTCGCAAACCACCAGTTTTGAAGACGGTCTCAAGGCTTACTATGCGGCGGAAGCGGGGGTGGAGGCGGCGCTGCTGGAATGGCGGTTTGATCATGATGTGGAGTTTTGGAACGCGGACAAAGCGCGGACTTGTTACAACGCCGTCAAATCCAGCCCGGATACTTTGGATGATCCTAGTTGTGAGTTGGCCAAGATGACAAGGATTGTTAATCTGCAGGGGAAAGCGGGGGAGAACCCGGTGGATATTACGAACAATAAGTTTGATGCTGAGGGGAATGTTACCAATGAGGATTACAAGGGTCCGACCAATCAACCTTGGTATGAGTTGAAGATTTATTATCGAGATCCGAAGAGACCAATAATTGGCAATCAAGATAATCCCAAGGATTTGACAAAAAATCCTGTTTACATTGATAAAGATCAAACTTATGAGGTTAAATTTCCAGTAAGTGATAATGTTAGAAGTTTATATTTGCAATGGGCAAATAAAAATAATCCTGATGTTACAAAATTAATGTGGCATCCCATAGCTGAAAAGAATGGACAGGATACAATAATTGATATGGCGGCAAATAGATATTATAGCCAAGACTTTGAGTATAATTTTCCTGTAATAGTTGATAGTAATTATTCTTCGGGCTTAAAAAGTCTGAGAGTTAAATGTTTATCTGACAATCAGGGAGTATATTTATCTTTATATGCTGAAGACGAGAATTTTGAGGTTGTCCATTTACCTACTGATGAAGTGAATATTGAAGTGGTTGGACATTATAATAATACGGAAAGAAAAATTACTTATAAATTATCCAGACAGGCAGGTACCATTATGGATATTTTTGATTTTGGAGTATTTTCTCAGAGTAGTTTAAGAAAATAAATAAAATTGGGCAAATAAAAAGCCTTGGGCAAGGGGGCCCAAGGCACAAATTTTAAATCTATATTTTTATATAGATTTTTATTTTTGTTTTGAGGAGAAAAGCAGGGGATTAGTAAGTGTCGTTATTAAATGATGAAATGTTAATATTGTCTATTTCTGTTTGGACAATTTTATTATCATCTGTTAGCGCGAAGCCTGTGGAGTTTTGGCATGAAATTTTGTATTTAAGTTCTTTTGTAGTGTTGTCAATTACTATTAGAAAATAGTTATTGTCAACTATGTTTTTTCCTACAATTAAGGTGTAACTGTTAAAGATGTTGATAGGACCATATGAATAAGTGTCTGGGTAGTTGTTACCATATTTATGGCTCCAAGTTCCTAATTTATTGAATACATCGATTTCATGATTTGTTGTATCTGACACATAAATGTTGTCAGAATCTACACATAATGATTGAGGAATGGATAGTTTATCACTGCCGAAACTGTTGACTCTATTTCCAGTAAGATTAAATACCTCAACTTCACTTGTTGTTGCATTAATTCCAAAAATATCGTCTCCAATGATGTCTATATCACGTAAGTTAGGAGAGTAATTGTTCCCATCTTTTTTTATTATGACGGTAGATTCATAATTTCCGGTGTTGTCTAGGATAAATAGTTTCCCGATACCAGCTACGTAGATTTTATCTTGGGACCCATCGGGAAAGGATGTGTTGTAATATATCGCTATACCGATTGCTGATGGCGAACCACCAGGTATTATTGTGTCTTTCACTATTTTTCTATAAGTGGCAGAATCTGGATCTGTGTCTATGACATATACACTACTTCCTGCTGCAATAAATCCTTTTTTCTTGTATATTTCGATATCATTAGGTCTCTTCGTAATTTGTGTTTCAATTAAGAAATTGGAGTGTTGCAACGATAGGTGAGGGTATGGTCCAGGCAATGGAGTATTTGTCGCCGTAGGCACAGGAATGGTATTTGTTGCCGTCGGAACCACAACATTGGTCGGTGTCGCCGTAGGCGGCACCGGTGTCGGGGTTCCTGGCCCGACTGTATTTGTCGGTGTAGGTGTCAATGTAGGTCCACCCGGCGTCACCGTCGGGGTCGGAGTCAAAGTCGGACCGCCCGGTGTAACCGTGGCGGTTGGAGTCGCTGTTGCGACTCCATTTTGTCCGTCGATAATCAGCGATGTTGTTTCGGAATTTGAGGTTGAAAAAGAAGTTGCTCCAACCGTAACTCCGGAGGAATTTTTTGATGTTACATCATAGTTTGAGTCTCTTGGAAGATCTTTTGTTGCGGTTCCTTCCACATTTAAATTCACCACAACTACTGCCTGTCCTTCAATTATTTTTCCAGACGAATCCTTTTTAAGTATTTCCAGAGTTCCGTTATCGAGAACGGGATTTTTTGTAATAAAAAATACTCTGGTCATATCCGAATTAGGTGGAAAATCGATGGTTGGAACAGCCGTGGGCTGTATTGGATTGGGGTCTAATGCCCCACCTCCGCCACAACCGACTGCAACTCCAAGAGCCAACAAGAAAAAACTAAGAAAAAAATATCTAAAAAAAGCCTTTTTCACAAAACATCATCCTTTCATTCGAAAAATTCTGCCAACCAATCCAGGGGCTGGCTGTTCTGGGTCACATGAAACACCGCTGTGTAACTTTTTTCTGTTTCCTCGAAGACTTTCGGAAATCCGTCTGTTGAGGAAAAGAAAAAAATAATTGTTAGAAAAATCATCAAGAAGACTTTTTTCAACTTTTCTCACATCCCTTCTTTTTGTTTATTTAAAAAATTTTAATTTAATACAAAAATTTTGGCTTCTTGTCTTTTTTTAATTTTTGACAAAGAAACCGAGAAATAGACAGAATATTAATTTCCAGTTTCCAATTTCCAAGTTCCAAAGAATTTCCAATGATCAATTTCTAAACCTTTTTGATATATCCGAATATTTTAACGATATATTGTTTGAAAATTGAGAATTGAAAATTGGAAATTGCATTTCTGTCTGTTTCCCGGTTCCCTTGTCGTTGTTAAAGTGCGCACATTTTCCCACTTCAATTATACCTCGATTATTAACAAATATATATGTTGACAAAATGTGCAAAATATTTATTTGTAATAATTGCTGGGGTTTAATAATATATTCACTGCAAAATGTGGGTTTTGTTCTTCACGGCTAGAACTGTATCAGAAGATCAGATTTCGGGCAAGGGTTTTTGGAGATAAAAAATGCTATCAGTAAAAATACTAATAGCAAAATATTATGAAGTTATATTTATGTATTTGGTTTTATTTGATTAACTTTGATCTGAACTATAACTTCAAATTCTGAATTTTCGTGTTCGAACTTGGAAATGAAGTGTTTGATAACTTCTTTTTCTTTGTCGTTTCCATCTTTTCTAACCACTTTTAATTCTTTTATCTTTTCAGCGTCAAGAATTGGTAAACATTTTGACAAATCAATCATCTCCTTTTCAGGGTTTAATATAAATAAACCCCGCAACGGAATTATTTCCGTGCGGGGAAAAAGGTTATTTCTTTATATTTGTATCTGTGTTTTTCTGAGCTTTAACCTTTTTTTGGATTTTGATTTCCTTTACCTTGTTTTGATCAAGGCTTGATTTACACTTGGACATCCGTTTCCACCTCCTTTACTATCTGGTAGTTATTCTTTTCGGTTGAAGTAGTTAGAAAAAACATTTTTCGAAATGTTGAGGCGATATTACTCATGAGGGTTGGTTGTATTCTCTCGATGAGATTTTTTGTAGTTTGAATAAAATGTGAAAAAGTATTTTCTACTATTTTATTTTGGATAAATAGGCAGTCGGTGTGTATGACCCAATAAAGTTTGTCATCCTCGCATTCAAGACCTAGTGGATATGAGTGACAAACGAATGGTCTTTGGTCGTAGATTTGACAGTCTCTGTCATTTTGACATAGACTGCACTTTGGGTATTTTTTATAGAGATTGGCTTGATAATTTTGCGGTGCGATGAAATTGGCTTCGTTATTAATATTCAAAATTTCTGCGCCAGTTTCATATATTTGATCAATCTCTTCATCTAATAACCAAATAAAACCCATGCAATCGGGAAAATTACACTTTTGGCAACAGTCCATGTCAGACATTAATTTATCAAATTCTTGGTTTAATTCAGTTAAGGAATTAATTGCGTTCAAGAATGACACCTCCTTATATTGAATCCAGAGCTTCTATTTTGAATAGTTGATCGACGAAGAATCCGATGTCATCTTTTTCGACTTCATCCTGAAATAATTTGACTAAGTCAATTTCAGATTCAATGTGATTTTTAATTATTGTGTTAAACATGGCTAGGGCTTGATCATTTAGTTTAACCGTTTGGTATCTTGTTTTCAGAAATTTGTCATCATATTTTAAAATTAATTTGGTATATTTATTAATTTTAAAAAACCTATTTGCCTGAAGGGAAGGTGGAGTTGTTATGACATTTTTTTTAGTTTCATGGTTTGAAATAAATTTTTTGTCGATATTTTCGTGGCGAACAGCATAGTCGATGCAGAATTCATTTGAACAGTTTGTGTCGACTTTGCATCCGCAGCGACAATCATTGAGTAGTTTACAAGATTTGCATGGTTCGGTAACCCAACTTAGATCTCGAAAAATATCGAGATTCTTTTTTTGCCAGATTTTTTCTATCGGTTCTTCAAGGATGTTGCCAAATGATAGCTGAGATTGATTACACATTCTGACTTCACCATCAGGATTAATGGCTGCGAAATAATCTCCAACTCCACAGTCGCAAGTCATGTTGTGTTCCAATAATCTTGAATCAAGACAGAAAGGTATGGCGGTTCCAAAACCGACTTTGCCTTTGAGTCCTTTAAAATCATCTCTGGCATTAATCATCTGGCCTAAGGCGATTCTGAATTGTTCTAAAGTTGGTCTGAGACGGTATTTGTCGGATTGTTTTGCTCCAACTCCCCCGTCTTCGTATCTGTCGACAAAGATTGATTCCATGCCGAGGCTTTCAGCTAAGCCAATAATGTCGTAGATCTGATCGTAGTTGTATCCAGATAAAACAGGAATGCAGCGAACGTCAAATCCTTGCGAAACATAATATTTGGTATTTTCTATGATTTTAGGAAAACTTCCAGGGACCTGATTCAAAAACTCGTGTGTTTCTTGATTTCTGCCGTGCAAGGGAATGCCAATACAGGCTAATTTATTAGATAAACCATCCAGTTTAACAATTCCATTTGTAACAATAGTTACTGAAGAATGATCGCTTAAAATATTGATGTATTCATTCAGTTTTTTTGTCCCAAGTAAACTAGGCTCTCCACCGATGAGATAAACATGTGGTATCTGACTTTCTGCTATATTCTTTACAATCCGATCAATTATTCCAAAATCAATTTTTTGGGAACGATTTGGGTTATAGCAAAAAAGACATTTGCCGTTGCAGGCATATGTCGTTTCGATGTGACAGAGGTGAGGAATAGAGTCAAAAGAAATGTAATTTTCTGGATTGATATCTTTTGACTTGTAATCAGTTACTCTGACGGTTTTCAAATTGTATCAGCTCCTTTTCTAGAAATTTCTATTATCTTGTCAAAATTATCATTTTGGGCAACTTTATTCTTTTTTTGATAATTGCATTTGACACATTGATGAACAAGAATATAGTTTCCATTTTTTGATTCAATGGATATTGGTCTCATGAGAGATTGACAATTTGACATCCTGTCACCAGGGTTAATATCTACATGCTTACTGTGGAGACAGTTTGGACAATGATTGGTATAACCATTGCCGATAACTTTTTCTCCACAATGTTCGCAGGTAAAATTCTCTATTTTTCGTTGAAATTTTTTCATTGCTTATAATTTACCTCCTATTTTTATTTTTGTAAAAAAAGAGCCCTAAACATTGTCTAGGTCTCAATTTTAAAGTTCGAAGTCTGATTGAATTGTAATTTTTTTTTTGCATAGATGTCAATAGGGAAGAGGATTTTATATTTTATTGTCAATGGAGGTTGCAGTGGAGACAGAATGTGTATTTTGTAAAATTGTAAAAGGGGAGATACCATGTCATAAAATTTGGGAGGATGAGAAATATTTGGCGTTTTTGTCGATATTTCCGAATACTGATGGGTTTACGGTTGTAATATCAAAGGAACATTATCCCAGTTATGGATTTGATGTAGAAAATCAAGTATTGGTCGGGTTGTTGCTGGCATGCAAATCGGTGGCGAAATTGATTGATAAAAATATGGACGATGTTGGTCGAACGGCGTTGATTATGGAAGGATTTGGGGTTGACCATTTGCACATGAAATTGTTTCCGATGCATGGGACCAAGATGAAAGAGTGGAGACCAATTAATTTTTCTTCGGATAAGTATTTTGACAGATATGAGGGATATGTTTCTTCGCATGATTGCGAGAGAATTGACGATGAAAAATTGGTGCAAATTGCTAGAAAAATAAGAGGAGAGATAAACGAAAATTAATTATGTACTTGTTGGGATTAATTATAAGTGAAATCCAAATTCGGTATATGTCGTTCCTTTTATGATTTCGTTGATTCCGACTGATACGTGATCAATCAGTGATGAAGGCAGATCAGAAGTATTAAACCACTTTATTTCACTGCATTTTTCCGGCTCGTTGTTTGTGGCGGTTCCGGTCCATTTTTTGACTAGAAAGAAAACATAGATTCTTTCTCCGCGATCATCTTTGTGATGCATAAACAGAGGAGTTCCAAAATCGGAAATTTTGACAGATAAATTTACTTCCTCTTGTGCTTCTCTGATAGTAGCTTGTCTGATGGTTTCATTCTTTTCCAACCGTCCGGCCGGTACTGACCATTTGCTATCATTGAAGCCGGTATTGCATCGTTTTAATAATAGTATTGATTGGTTTTCGAGAAATATAATGTTGACGGCAAGGGGGAAATTGTTGTTCATGGTTTTTTTAGATAATTTTGATGAAATTTTATGCAGGGGCGGGTTTCAAACCCGCCCCTACGATGCAAAACCCACTGAAAATATTTATTAGATTTTATCTTCCAAAACCTTAACTCGATGGACTAGGCGGTTGTGATCGATTTTATAGACGTAATTGTTTTTGGCAATTTGCAGATCCTGGATGTCGGTTTTCATGTCAGTGATGTCGATTTGTATTTGGTCGATTTTATGATTAATTTCTTCGAATTTTTTATCAAATTTTTTATCAACTTCACAGAAGCCGTTGGCGATCATACGGGCAAGTTGGTTGGTGGTGACTTTTTGGTTCATAAATTTTTTTATTATGTATTTATTGTATAAAAATATATTAACAAATTGAAGGTTAAGAATATTTTAGGAAATGATTAACATAATATTATATTTTATCCCGTAGGGGCGACCCTCGCGGTTGCCCTAATCGAGATTTAAGGTGGTTGTCTGATTTCCGTAGGGGCGGGTCGCGACCCGCCCCATATTGAAAAAATGACAAGAAAAAAAGGCAATCTGTATTGGGACAGACGGCCTTTTGATGGTAATTTGTGTGAGAAGTTTTAGGGAATATTTGGAGTCAGAGCGTGGTATTGGAAAAATTAAATGGTTATTGGAAAATAACCACACTCTGATATTCCGACCGTTCCGGCGGAGCGTTTTCTCGTTGTGACTTGTCTAAATACAAGTCAATAACACAACTCGAAAACTCCTTCGGAACTTTTATGATATTATGGCCGGAGGGGTCCAAATTTCCCTCTTGTATTATCTGCAAGCTACTAGCGCTAGTGCTAGAATTTTTTACAGAAACAGTAAAATAGGTCACATTGGAAGAAGGTGCGTCGAACGCGACGCAAAAATATGGATCCGGAGTGGGGATGCTGACAACGTCAGCTTCACTCCGAAATCCTATCCCTCCTCCTCCGCAACCTACTACAAATAGAACAACGGCAAGAGTTATTCCCCCACAATAAAAAAAGAGTGAGGGAAAATTGAATTTGGACTTGGGATTTCTCAGAAATTTCACCTCCTTTCCGGGTGAAATTTTCTCACACAAATTGTTAAAGAAATATTTCTTTTTCTTTTTATTTATGTGATTGATGATAACAAAAATAACCATATATGCAATGGTTATTTTTGTTTGGGGCGTTGCTAAAATTGCTGGTTTGTTTTATTTTATTAATATTATATTTGTTTATTAATAGTAGAAAAATTATGTTGGATAAAAGACGATTTGGTTTCAAGAGAAGGTTGATGGGAAAGAGTAACTCATCAATGGTTGAGTATTCGAGAGTAAAATTTAAAGAGGGAAGTTTGGATGGGGCAACGGAAGATTATAGCAGTGTTGGTTCTTCGGTTTTGACAAAAGAAAGTAAGGAAAAAATCGATAAAAAAAGAATTAGATTCAGTAGTAAAAATGATAAGCAGAATATTATTGAAGAGGTGTTAAAAAAGATCAGAGAAATAGAGAATATTGAATAATGGATAGTTTGTAAAAAGGTCGGGGTATTTATCCTGTCTTTTTTTGTTTTTTTATGTTTTATTTCGCGTGAAATGAGTTGACAATGTGAGAATATGATTATTATATTAAATCAAGTATATAAATTAATGTAAAATCATGAAAAACAATTCCGAGAGTTCGTTTTCTGGTGAAAGACAAGGCGATGATATCGATAAAGGTTTAAATAGAAGGGAGTTTTTGAAAAGATTGGGTTGGTTTGGGTTGGGATTGGCGGCGAGCGGTTTGGGGTCAGGGTGTGAAAAACAAACAGCTGATGAGACGATAGAAGTAGGCGAATTGTATGATCGTATTAATAACAAGGAAAAACCGGTTGCAATTTGCAGTGGGTTTGATTTGGTGAAAGCCAAGGGTTTGTCGTTGGAATTTGATTTAAATTTGGAAAAGTTTTCCGAGGAAAGATTGGAGTTAATTTTTCCTATTGCCGGTAGTCAGGATAATTATTATCTATTGGATATTTCCCGGGGGATCGACGGTAAATGTCGTTTGACTGATGCTATGGTTTATGATGATCGAACATTGGTGGAAAATGATTATACTAAAAAGGTAAATCATGAAAAAGTGGTGACATTGAGGTTATTACTGGATCCGACTGACAATTATATTCACAATTACCATAAGGAAAATCCAGAACAAAAGTATAAATTTATTTCTCGAATTAATCACAATAGTATTTGGCGGGAGGAGAAGAAAAAGATTTACAATGTCGCGCAATTTCCTTTGGTTTATCGGGAAAAAATGAGCGATGATTTATTGATCGGTGTTGACAATGCCGCAAATCGTATAACTTTGTCCAATCAAGAGTTTGATAAGTTGATAAAAGATATTTATAGGGCAGCGCGACAAACGAATATAATGTGTAATACGTGGAATAAAGATCTTGGTTTGGCCGTCAATCAGATTATATTTTATGAGCCAACTGATGAAATTAAAGGTAAAAATAAGGTGTTGTCTGTGTTGCCGGCGACTTTGTATTGTTACAATCAAACAGCAAATCGCAAATTTGTGTTTTTAAAAAATAATATTATCTTGAGCAATAAATTGTTGAATAATCCTTCTGATGCGAAAAAGGCGGTTTTATATGAGTTGGTTAAACAATCTTCTCGATATCTTTTTGGAAATAATGAGACCAGTTTAGAAACGCAATATTTTCGCTTCCGAGAAATTAACGGACAGGTTGTTTTTGATTATCGTAATGACAATTTGTTTGGGACGGTTATAAATACGGTGGACGAGGATCGGGAGATAGATGTTATGAAAACCGGTTCAGTGATAAATGATTCAGTAGATATGTATGCTTCTGTAGTGGCTTCGATGGGTTATGATTTTGATCGGGTAGTGGATAAAATTGAAAGAATGTCAAAAGAAGAAGATAAAAAAACAATGAAGGGAATAATTCATTCTTTGATAAACATACTTGGTGATTCTGGGGAAGTGATAATGGGCGAAAATTATGCCAAGATAAAAAAATACTTGCAGTAGAGATCTGTCAGGTAACTAGTATAATCGCATATTTTATCAAGGTATTATTTGGACGATTGATTTGATAGAATAAAGTTACAGGTTTGGAAAAAAATTTATTTATGTATAGATATTTTTATGATTAAAAAAACTTTTGCTTGTTTATTGTTGATTTGTTGCATGATGTTTCCCGCTTCGACTATGGCAGCGGTGGATTTTCGTTCTGGGGAGGAAATTGATTTGTCCACCCAGGTTTTTGCCGATGATGTGATGGTGGCTGGGGCGATGTTGAGTGGAGCGCCAGAGATCAAGGGAGATTCTTTTATAGTTGGTAGTAGTATCGATTTGAAAGGCAGATATGGGGATGATCTCAATGTGGCCGGTAGCCAGGTTGACGTGTCTGGGGAAATTGCTGATGATTTGCGTATGGCTGGTGGAAATGTGTCAGTCGATGCGCGGATTGGCGGCAATGTTTTTATTGCTGGTGGACAAGTAGATATCAATGAGTATTCGGTTATTGCCGGTGATGTTTATGTTGCAGGAGGGATGGTAACGATTGGTGGCGAGATAAAGGGCAAGTTGCATGTTTCCGGCGGCAAGGTTATTTTAAATGGTATTGTTGATGGAAATACTGTTATAGAAGCGGAAGATTTTTCGATGGGAGAGGATGCCAAAGTTTTGGGTGATCTGAAATATGTAGCAAAGGAAAGATTGGTTGATAATGGAGAGGAAAATGTATCGGGAAAAGTTGAATTTACCAAATTTGAAGACATGACGGTGCCAGCGGTTGATATTGGAAAGGCGGCTTGGGTTGGACAAGTTTCTGGTTGGTTGGTTGGAGTGGTGATGATGTTTGTAGTGGGTTTACTGTTTGTTTTGTTGTTCAAAAAGTTTTCTGACAGTATTTGTCAAAATTACGTCAAAAAGATGGGATGGAGTTTGTTAATCGGATTGTTGATGTGGATCGTGATTCCTGTTTTGTCGATAATTGTTATGATTACAGTAGTCGGTATTCCGTTGGGAATTATGATGTTGTTGGCGTATGGTATTGTCTGGTATCTTGCCAAGGTAATGGCGGGATTGGCGGTGGGCTCTTTGATATTGTCTAGAAAAAATGATAGAGCGGGGGGCATGGTGTTGTCTTTAGCGATAGGTTTGTTGGTAACCGAGTTGATTTCCGTGATTCCTTTTGTGGGTTGGTTGTTTGATTTGGTTCTAATGCTGGCTGGAATGGGAGCGATTGGAATGTTGTTTGGAAAGAAAGTTGAAAGTTAGAAAGTTGTAAGATCATAAAGTGATAGTTAAAAATTAAAAATGTTTGGAGGTGGACAATGGTAAAGGTTTTAGAATTGGAGACAGTAGATGATTTTTCCAAAAATATTGCGGGGACTTTGACGATAGTTGATTTTTTTGCGGTCTGGTGTGGTCCTTGTCAAATGATGAAACCGATTTTTGAAAAAGTGGCCGAAGAAATGGAAGGTATAAATTTTATATCGGTTGATGTTGATAAATTTTCTGAGTTGGCGGCCAAATATGATGTTATGAGTATTCCAACTTTTGTTATTTTCAAGGATGGACAAGCGATTACGGTAAAAAATGGCGCCATGAGCGAGTCGGATTTTAGAAATTGGATAGAGAAGAACAAATAAAAAAACAGTTTCCAATTTTCAATTCTCTATTTTTCCCTCACGGGATCGAACTGCTGCTGACAAACATGTTTTGTTGAAATATACGGAGATAATTTATAATATTTGGAAATTTATTGGAAATTGATCATTGGAAATTGAAAATTTTTATGAAAAATTATTTATTTGTTGCCAATTGGAAAATGAATACCACGGTTGCTGAAGCTGAAGAGTTGATAGATGGTGTGGTTGATGGTTGGGAAAAAGAAGAAGATGTTGTTGTACTGTGTCCACCTGCTTGTTTTTTGGAACAGTGCAGCTTGGTTTTAGATTCCAAGAAGGTTAAAAATATATTTTTGGGTGCGCAAAATGTTTCTTGGGAACAAAAAGGAGCGATTACTGGCGATATTTCCGTGACAATGGTTAAGGATTGGGTGGATTATGCGATTGTTGGTCATTCGGAAAGGCGTCAGTATTTTTCGGAGACTGCTGTTTTGATCAATAAAAAGATAAAATTATGTTTTGAGTGCGATATTAATCCGGTCTTGTGCGTGGGTGAAAAGAGATTGTTGTCAGATGATATTACTGAGATTGGTCGGGATTTGTCGGAATGTTTGGCGGGTCTATCTATAGGCGAAGCAAAGAAAATATCTATTGCTTATGAGCCGGTGTGGGCGATTGGAACAGGCGAACCGGCCAATCCAAATTATGTCAATCGCGTTATTCGTGATTTGCGAGCTTGGGTCAAAGATGAATTTGGGTTTGAAGTGGCAGAATCTATTAAATTTTTGTATGGCGGTAGCGTGGATGAAAAAAACTCGGTTGATTATTTGAAGCAAGAACATGTTGATGGTTTATTGATTGGTGGAGCCAGTTTAAAGAAGGATAAGTTTTTAAAAATAGTAAATTTTTCTTAAAAAATAATTGCTTGCTGCTTGATATAATATTTGGTTTTTGTTAATATTTCAGATAGTTTGTTAAAATTTCCAATTTAAAAATTATCAATTTCCAGAGAATTTCCAATTTCTTGTTTCTAAAAGTTTTCTAATATTCCAACGGAATATGTTTGAAAATTGAGAATTGAAAATTGGAAATTGCGTTTGTATCTATGGCTCCATCGTCTAACGGTTAGGACGTCAGATTTTCAATCTGAAAATCGGGGTTCGATTCCCCGTGGGGCTACTTTTTAAATACAATTTTTAATTTTTTAATTTTCAATTTCCAATTGACGGAAGTTGAATTTTTTTGAACCTTTATACTTGATAAAATTACTGATTTATGTCATTGTATAAATTGAATGCGGGAAATAATTATGACAAAGAAAATAATAATATCATTTATAAGTGTGTTTTTGATGACCGGACTTTCAGGTTGCTGGTTATTGGATTTTAACGCGAGGATGGCGATGCGGGCTATTCCCGGTTTTGAGCACAATGACGAGGTTCTATTGAATGAAGCTCGTTCGTTTTTTTTCGAAAAAAAAGCCGCATATAGCGCGGCTGATTGGGTGCAAGGACCTTGTTTGGGCAAGATGAACGATGAATGGGTGGTGGATGTCGTTCATAATCCTAGATTGCCTTTAGATAACGATCAGGCCAATCAATGTCCTGATTATTACAATAAAATAGTAGCCCATTATATTTTGATTGATATGGATGGGAAAGTGGTGGAGATGAAATAGGGGGCTTCATTTTTGTTGAAGATGGATTGAAAACATGAAAAGATAGGTTGATCAATGCTTTTTTCGGTAGTGATAAAATATTTGCAAAGCAAAAAGATAACTAGATAGTCGGTTGAGAAATTTGAGGATTTCGGGCGGAGGGGTTTCCAGACGGTTGATAGAACGTTCGGCACGGCGGGCAATGGTACGGGTTATGTTGATAAATATTGGTATTTCGCTATCACCAGGTAGATAAAATTGTTTGGGGCAGGGAGTGTTTGATTCAATTTTTTTAATTTGATTATCCAATTCGTTAGTGGAGATATATCGATTGTTGGTTGGAAAATTGGCTAAAATTGAAGCAAAACAGGACAACTGTTTTTGAATGAGAAAAACAGTTTTTTTGTGTTCAAAGGAAATAAATCTGATAAGACCCAAATATCCTATCAATTCATCTAAATCTCCAAGGGCGTCTATTAGTTTGCTGTTTTTTGGTAAAATATTTCCTTGAAAATCTTTTGTGTAGCCATTGTCGCCGAAATGCTTCATAGATTCTTAATAATTGTTCATGTCTTATTTTAAAATATTTTTTTGTGATATGATAGGGTAGAAGGCTATTTTTAGGGGGTATATATGAGCGGACTTTTTGGTTATGTGGGAAAGAGACGGGCTTTGCCTGTGTTAATGCAAGGTTTAAAGTTGATGGATTCGTTTGCTTTTGATTCTTGTGGATTGTTGTTGAAAGATAGAAACAGAATATATACCAAGAGAATAATCGGGAGTGTAAATGATTTGGAAAGAAGTTTGATTGATTATCCGGGCCAGGAGAGGATGGGCGCGGTACACTTGCGTTGGGCAACGCACGGAAGTGTTGAGGAAAAAAACACTCATCCGATAATGGATTGTGAAGGAAAGATTGCCGTGATGCATAAGGGGATGATATTAAACTATTTGGAATTGAAAGAAAAATTGGAGGTTGAGGGTCATGTTTTTAGAACTGATACTGATTCTGAAGTGATTGCTCATTTGATAGAAAAAAATTATGGTGGGGATTTGTCGGTTGCAGTGAGAAAGGCATTATTGGAAGTTGATGGTACGTATGGTTTGTTGGTTTTTCATGAAGATAACAATAAAGAGATGGTGGTGGCCAATGCGGGTATGGGGATGATTATCGGTTTGACAGAGGGTGAGTATATGGTAGCGCTGGATGAAAGGGTTTTATTTCCGTTTACCGATAGGGTTATATATTTAAATGACGGCGAAATGTCGTCTATTTCAGAAAATGGGGTGATTAGTTCTTTGATTACTGGTGGAAGTATAAATGTAATTAATAAATTTGTAGAAAAAATAAAAAAATCAGATTCGGGATTAAACAATTATTTTGATAGTATTGAAAAGGAAATATTTAGTCAGCCGGAAATGGTGGAAAATATTCTGGCTGGTCGTATAGATTTGTCTAGCGCGACTGCTCATTTTGGCGGTTTGGGCAAATACAAGGATTTTTTAAGACAAATAAATCGAATAGTATTTGTTGGGTCGGGAAGTTCTTTTTTTGCGGCTTTGTTGGCCAAGGAGTTGATTGAAGATTATACGGCGATTATGGTAAATAGTTATTCGGGGTTGCAGTTTAGATATAAAAGATTTAATTTGTCAAATGAAAAGACGGCTTTTTTTGTCATCAGCCAATCCGGTTCGACCGACGATACTGTTGCTGCCTTGAGAGAAGCAAGGTTGTTGGGAGTGAATGTTTTTGGTATTACCAATACTGTTGGTAGTCCGGTAGCGAGAGAGACAAATGCCGGTGTTTTTTTACATTCTGGTCCGAGTTTAGGTATGCCTTCGACTAGGTCTTTCTTGGCTCAATTGATAGCTTTGATTTTATTGTCGGTTTATATTGGTCGCTTAAAAGGATTGTCACCGAATACCGGGTTGGATATTTTGAGGTTATTAAAAAAATTACCTCAGGAACTGAAAATTGTTTTGGCTCAGTCTTTCTCTATTCGTGAAATTGTAAAAAAATATTGCGAGTCAAATATTTTCTTGGTAATTGGAGAAAAATATTGTCAGGCGATTGCCAGAGAGACGGCATTGATGTTGAGTGAGATAGGAGATGTGTCTGCTGAAGCTTCTTCTTTGAGTGAGGTAAAGTATGGAATGATTAATAAGATCAATGAAAATTTTTCGGTGATATGTTTATTGCCTAGAGATTTGTTGTTTGAGGAAAATGTAAAAATGGCTAAGGCAATAAAAAATCAAGGAGCAAAGGTGATAATAGTAACTGATGAAAAAAATGAGGAGTTTGAAAAAGTTTTTAGCGACGTGATCTATGTGCCAAAGAGCAGAGATATCATTTCTCCGATTTTGTTTTTGATGGCATTGCAAATGTTTGTTTTTTATTTGGGCAAGGAAAAAAATTCATTGATAGTGTAAAATAAAGTAGTTGAGCTAATTTTTTTTGTGAAAATAATAAAAATATTATTTGTTATTGTTTTGATGCTTTCTTCCTTTTTTTTAGGAAGTGCTGTTTCTATTAGTAAAAGTTTTGTTGAAAATAGTCATCAGAGTATTTTTAAACAATTTGTTGCCAATAGGGATATAATAAATGAGATTCAAAGTTTGGTGGAAACGGATTTTATTGGTGAAGTTGACACGAAGCAGATGTTCGATCAAGCAGTAAAAGGTATGATATACGGTTTAAATGATCCATATACCGAGTACTACAATGCAGCGGAGGCAAAAGCGTTTTGGGACGATTTGAATGGTAATTTTGAAGGCATAGGTGTTGAAATAAGTAATTCTGATGGTCGGGCTTTGGTAATGAGTGTATTGGACAATTCTCCGGCAAAAAAATCAGGTTTATTGAAAGGAGATGTGGTTTTATTGGTGGATGAAATTGATGTGGAAGGTATGACAATAGGAGAAATTGCCAGTAAAATAAAAGGAGCAGCTGGGACTGTGGTAAAATTGAAAGTATTGAGAAATCAAGAGTTATTGGATTTTTCTATAGAGCGAGCGGAGGTAGTTGCGGAGAGTGTAATGACTTATATACAAGACGATGTTTTGATTTTGCGTTTTTTGCGTTTCGATGAAGATACTGATTTGGAATTGAAAAACAAGATACAAGGTTACGATTTGTCAAAAATAAGGGGCATTATTGTCGATGTTCGAGGAAATCCGGGAGGTTATTTTGATTCGGCAATAAAAGTGTCTGACCTTTTTTTGAAGGAAGGCTTAATAGTTAGCGAGAGACACAAAGACCAGTCAAAGGAAGATTGGAAAGCAAAAGAAGGTGATATTTTTGAAGATCAAAAAATTGTTGTATTGATTGATGAATATTCTGCCAGCGCTTCGGAAATATTGGCAGGGGCTATTAGTGACAATGACCGGGGTGAGTTGGTGGGAAAAAAGACATATGGTAAGGGTTCGGTGCAAACTGTAGAGGAGCTTAGTGATGGCTCGATATTAAAGATAACTTCTGGTGAGTGGTTGACTCCCAAGGGATTAAATTTACGCAAGGATGGAATATTACCCGATTTAGAAGTTGATTTGCAGGATTTGAAAGATGATTTACAATTGAAGAAGGGCATGGAGTTGTTATTAGATAAAACTAAATAAAATGATAAAGGAAAATTATGAAAGTAATGTTATTGGACAGTGTGCCAAAATTGGGAAAGATGGGAGATATAGTGGATGTTTCAGATGGTTATGCTCGCAATTATTTATTGTTGCGTAGGTTAGCGGTACTAGCTACTGATTCACAGATAAAAAAACAAAGCGAAATGATTGCTAAAAGAAAGGCGGCCATAGATTTGGAGAAAGAAAAATTCCAGCAGTTACTTGCTAGCTTATCTGGGAGAGTGGTTAATTTAAAAAGAAAAGCTACAAGTGATGGTAAACTTTTTGGCAAAGTAACTGCAGTTGATATAAAAAAAGAGTTAACCGTGGCTGGGTTTGATATGTCTGAAATCGAAGTGGACGCTGGTAATATTTCTAAAGTGTTGGGAGAATATGAGGTTGACTTGACTTATGACGCTGAACTCAAGACAAAAATTAAAGTAATAATTGATAAAGAGGAATAATAAAAGTAAATTATGGGAATAATTGATCAGGCTAAACAAAAGTTTAGCGATGCTAAGCAGTTGTATAAATTGCAGAGTCAGGCAAAGGCGATTCAAAAAGAATTGCGCGATTTGTTGATAGAGGCATCTTCATTGGATGGTAGAGTTTCTGTTGTTTTTAATGGTGAACAAAAACTGGAAGAGATTCATATTGATGATTCTTTGATGGTTGCCGGAGGAACGGCCATTTTGGAAAAAGGTTTGCGGGATGCAATTACTCAGGCTTTGAAAAAATCTCAACAGGTTGCAGCAGAAAAGATGAAGGAAGTTGCTGGTCAACTAGGTATTCCTGGTTTGTAATTTTTGATTAATGAAAATTATAGTTGGTTTAGGTAATCCGGGGATTGAATATGAAATGACTCGACATAATGTTGGGTTTTTGGTGGTGGATCAGATTGCAAATATTGAGAAGATTGATGGTTGGAAGGAAAAACGGAATTTAAATTGTAAGATTACCGAGTGGACGTTTGATGAAAAGATTTTTCTGATTAAACCGACTACTTTTATGAATAATTCAGGGATTGCCGTGTCCAAGGTTTTAGAATATTACAAGTTGACTATAGATGATTTGTTGGTGATTCACGATGATATGGATATTGAGTTTGGTGATATAAGAATAAAAAATGGTGGTGGTACTGCTGGTCATCATGGATTGGAATCAATAGTATCCTATTTGGGAAGTGAAAAATTTTTAAGGATTAGGGTTGGGATTGGAAAAAAAGGTAACAATGTTTTGTCTTCTGATAAAGGCGGGAAACATGTTGTGGGCAAATTTAACGATGAGGAAATAAAAAAACTACCCGGTGTTATTGGTCGGGTAGTTGAAGCTGTAAAATGTTGTTTTCGTTATGATTTGGATTATTGCATGACTGAATTCAATAAAAAAATATCCGATAACCTGCTTATGGAGTGAAATTAGCTCAAAGGAGGGCAAAAAAGCTAATTGGCTCCATAAGCAAGTTGCCGGATATTTGTTAAAAATTATTCTTTGTCGTTCTTCAATTTATAAATTATCATGCATTTTGTAAAATGTCAAGGATTTAGTGATGGATATTATTGATATATCTGATAATTTGGCTAATATTTCTCGAGTTTGGAAAAGGTTTAAACAAAATATTGAAACAAAACAAAAGGTATATATTAATATGCCTCAGGATGAGTATTTTTCCTGGGTGTTGGCTGCATGCACAAAGAAAATTGACTTAAATATAATTGTTTGTCGGGATCATGTTTGGGTGAGTAGAATAGAAGGCGATTTGTTGAGCAATGGTTTGATGGATGTGGTTGCTTTGCCAAGTCCCTGGAGTCAAATGTCTAGAGAAGAAATGTCGATTTTATCCAAGAAAATTGATGTCATTTTGAAGAAAAATAGTGGTTATTTTATTATTGCGGCCGAAGATATTTCCTCCGGTTGGGAATATAAGTGGTTAAATGGTTTGTCAGTTTGCGCAAAATCGAATTATCGTTTTTCTGATTTGAGTAGCAGTTTGGTTGAGGCCGGATATTTGCGTGTGACAAAAGTTATGGAGCAGGGAGAATTTTCTGTAATAGGTGATATGTGGCAGATATGGGGGATTGGCGAGGAAAAGCCATATTTGTTGTATTTTGAGAACAACTTGTTGGATAAAATTGAGTTGGGAAAGAAAAAATTGCCTGATGCCAAATTACGGGGACAGTTGGTTAGAACAGGAGAGAGAGAAGATATATTGGATTGGATATTAAAGTTGGAAATTGGTAGAGTGGTGTATTTCGGTTTAGATGAAGACATCAAGGAGGTATTACCGGGAAAAAAAATTTGGGTAAATTGTTTGAACAAAAATCAAAAAGACACATTATTTTTGCCAATGAGCGGTTTTGGTTGGGTTTTTGGAGGGAGGGACAATTTTATAAATGCGATCAATAAAAAACAACCAACTAAAAATTTGATTATCAGTGAACATGAATCTGAAGTGAAAAAGTGGGTTAATGAAGATGGTTTTAATGATCGTGATTTTAAATTTTTCTTGTCAAAAATGGCGATTGGAGGATGGTTGGATGAGGAAAAAATATTGATTTGGACAGATAGAGAATTGTTTCGAGCAAGACAAAATGATTTTGCCGTCAAAACAAAATCAAAAAAAGATATAAACTGGCAAAAATTGGTTCAATTTCATGTGGGCGATTTGGTTGTTCATAGTGACCACGGAATAGGCTTGTTAAAGGATTTTGTTACAAAAGATATCGCTGGTGTGGTGAAAGATTATTTTGTGGTGTCCTATGCCAAAGGAGATTTATTGTATGTTCCGATTGAACAATTGAATAAGTTGGCCAAATATGTTGGTTCAAAATTAATTAAGTTAAATAGATTGGGTAGTGTAGTTTGGGGGAAAAGAAAAAGAAAGGCGTTCAAACAAGTTGAAAAAATGGCCAAGGAATTGTTGCGACTATATGCTAAGAGAAAATTAATAAGGCGAAAACCGTATTTTGTTGCTGATGATATGATTGAAAAATTGGATGTGGGGTTTGGATATGAATTGACGATTGATCAGCAGGATGCTTTGAAAGATATAAATGAAGATTTGGAAAGAAATTTTCCTATGGATCGTTTGTTGTGTGGTGATGTTGGTTTTGGAAAAACTGAGATCGCTATCAGAGCGGCGGCAAAGGTAGCAATAAGTGGAAAGCAGGTAGCGGTGTTGGTGCCAACTACCGTATTGGCTGAACAGCACTATATTACTTTTTTAGAAAGATTAAAAGAATTAAAAATTAGAGTGGATGTGTTGAGTCGGATGCGCGATAAAGATTATCAAAAAAATGTACTATCAGGGATACAAAATGGAAAAATACAAGTTTTGATTGGAACTCATCGTTTATTACAACGAGATGTTGTTTTTAAAGATTTAGGTTTGATCGTAATTGACGAGGAACAAAAATTTGGTGTAAGAGCAAAAGAGCAGTTGAAAAAACTTCGTTACGAGATTGATGTATTGAGTATGAGTGCGACGCCTATTCCCAGAACTTTGAATATGTCGATGGGCGGAGTGAGAGATTTAAGTATTTTAGAGACTCCTCCCTTGGGTCGTCGTTCGGTGGAAACGAATGTAATGCCATATTCTTCTCAAGTAGTTTTGAATGCAGTTGAAAGGGAAGTGGTCAGAGGAGGTCAGGTGTTTGTGGTACATAATCGAGTTAGAACAATTGATAGTGTTGTGAGCGAGTTGGTTAATATTTTGGGAGAGAAAATAAAGATAGGGGTTGCTCATGGTCAAATGTCGGAAAAACAATTGGCAATGGCCATGAATAAATTTGCTAAGAATGAATATAATGTTTTGGTGGCGACAACGATTGTGGAAAATGGTTTGGATTTGCCCAATGTGAATACTTTGATTGTAGAAAACGCGACTGGATTGGGCTTGTCTCAGTTGTATCAGTTGCGAGGAAGGGTTGGGCGTTCTTCAAAAAAAGCATATGCATATTTTTTCTATCGAAGTGAGAAACTTAAGGATAAGGCCAAACAACGTTTGGATGCTTTGGCATCGGCTAAAGAATTGGGAAGCGGTTTGAAATTGGCAATTGCTGATATGGAAATACGAGGCGTAGGAAATATTTTGGGAATTCAGCAACATGGAAACGCCTATGCAGTGGGTTTGGGGATGTTTTTAGATATGTTGGGCGAAATGGTGGAAAAATTAAAAGAGAATCAGAATTTTGAGGATATTATGAAGGAAAAAGAAGTGGTAATAGATTTGCCGGTTAGTTTTTCGATTCCTAGATACTATGTTGAAAAAATGGAGGAAAGGATATTACTGGAACAAAAAATTTCTGCCCAGATAGATTTGGAAAGCGTGGATGAAATTGCTAAAAGAGTGATAGAGAGGCATGGTCCTTTGCCCGATGAGTGCTCAAATTTATTTAAAATCGTGAAAATTAGAATATTGGCGGAAAGAATGCAGATTAGGCAGTTGGTTACAAGAACACAAACGCTGGTGAATGGCGCAAGGGAAAATAATTTATTTATTACTTTTGATGACGAAATCAGTCTTGACTGGGTACAATATCTCTTTAATTTGAATAGTAATTGGGTGTTTCGGAATAACGAAGCCAGAATTGATTTAAGTAAAATTTCAAAAAACATTATTGATTGGTTGTTGGATGTCTTGGTGAAGAAAAATCAAGTTGGTATTTAATCGGAAATTAATTTTTCTTTTAATAGTTATTCATTTTGAAATTGGTAGTATAAGTGGTATATGAATAATTATTAAAATTTTTAATTGATGTTTACCGAACGTCAAGCGATAGTGATTTTTTCTTTCTGTGAAGGATTTGGAATCAAAAAAATCGAGAAAATTAGACGATATTTTGGAAGTATTGCGGCGGGATTAAATTGTCATAGTATTAGAGAGTGGTCTCAAACAGGATTGTCGGCCAAAGAGATAGAAAAGTGGTTTGATTTTAGAAAAAATGGTGCTTGGGAGGAAAGAATATTATCTCTTGAAAAAAATGTTTCATTTTTTACTTATGTCGATGATGATTATCCTTTGTTATTGAGAGAAATTCATAGTTCGCCTTTGGTGTTGTACTATAAAGGAAATTGGTCTCTTTTAAAAAAGAAATGTTTGGCGGTGGTGGGTACGAGAAAATCAACTGATTATAGTAAGAAGATTATTGATGCTTGGATTCCTGCTTTGGTTAAAAATAATATTGTGATTGTAAGCGGTTTGGCATTGGGAGTTGATAGTCTGGCTCATGATTTTTGTTTAAAAAACAATGGCATGACTGTTGCGGTGTTGGCGGGTGGATTTGACCAAATTTATCCGGTTATCAATCGGGGTTTGGCGGGGAAAATATTGGAACAAGGAGGATTGTTGTTGAGTGAATATCCGCCTGATTACAAGGCTTTGCCATTCAATTTTCCTGCTAGAAATAGAATAGTTAGTGGAGTGTCGGCGGGAGTTTTGGTGACTGAAGCTCCGGAAAAAAGTGGAGCCATGATTACTGCTTATATGGCAATTGAACAAAATCGTTCGGTGATGGCAGTTGGAGGAAATATTTTTGGTTTTTCCAGTCAAGGGTGCAATAAGCTCATCCAACAAGGAGCTTTGTTTGTGAGCAAAGTTGATGATATATTATTGGAATTGGGTATAAATAATTGTAATTTGAAATCCGCGAGTAAAAGAAGTAATTTTCAGCCGAGAAGTGAAACTGAGGCAAAAATTTATCAATTATTGAATGATGGAGAAAAATGTATTGATGAATTGTGTTTATTGACTGATTTGGGTTCGGATGAAATAATTTCGGTATTAAATATTTTGAGTTTGGAAGGATATATCGAAGAGTTGTCGGGTGGAAGGTGGTCGGTAATCTAGTTGCGTTATTTTAGAATGAATAATTATTATTGTTATGAAAAATTTGATTATTGTAGAGTCGCCGGCCAAAGCCAAAACAATTGAGCGTATTTTGGGAAAAGACTATAAGGTTGTGGCGTCTTTTGGGCATGTTAGGGATTTGCCTAAAAATAATTTAGGCGTAGATGTGGAAAATGATTATGCGCCGAAATATGTCATACCGTTAAAGGCGAAAAAGACGATTAAGACAATGAAAGATATGTTTGCCAAGTCGAAGAACATTTATTTGGCTTCAGACTTGGATCGGGAGGGAGAAGCGATTGCTTGGCATATTGTTCAAGCGATCAAACCAAAAAAAGATCAATCAGTGCAAAGGGTTATTTTTCCGGCCATTACTAAATCGGCGGTAGAATTGGGTATGAAAAATCCTCGGGAAATTGATTTGAATTTGGTTGATGCTCAGCAGGCAAGAAGAGTTTTGGATCGTTTGGTCGGTTACAAGTTAAGCCCATTGCTTTGGAAAAAAATATTCAAGGGTTTGTCTGCAGGTCGGGTTCAGTCTGTTGCTCTGAGATTGATAGTCGAAAGGGAGAGAGAAATTCAAAAGTTTGTTCCGGAGGAATATTGGACGGTAGAGGCGGATTTTTCCAAAGTTGATGATGAAACAAGATTTTTGGGAAAAATGTTGACGGTAAATGGGAAAAAGTTTGAACCTATCAATGAAGAACAGGCTGCTCAATACAAAAGTCAGATTGAAAAGTCAGATTATAAAGTGGGTAGTATCAAGGTTTCAGGAAAAAAAAGAAATCCATATGCGCCATTTATCACTAGTACACTGCAACAGGAGGCATATAAGAAGTTGCATTTTACAGCTAAGAAAACTATGATGTTGGCACAGAAATTGTACGAGGGAGTCGAAGTGGAGGGAAAACAATTGGGTTTGATTACCTATATGCGTACAGACTCGAGAAATATTTCTGGAGAGGCGATAGATATGATCAGAAAACAGATATCAAAAATGTATGGCGAAAAATATTTGCCGGAAAAGCCGGTGATATATAAAAAGGCAAGTAAATTGGCTCAAGAGGCTCATGAAGCGATAAGAGTGACCTATCCCAATCGAACGCCGGATAGTATAGACAAATTTTTGGACAAAGATTTGGCGCGTCTCTATCAGTTGATATGGAAAAGAACGATTGCTTGTCAGATGAAACCGGCGGAAATGGAGAATACGGCTATAGATATTTTGGGGAAAAATAAAAATGATGTCTTTTTGTTTAGAGTCAATGGAACGGTAATTGTTTTTAACGGTTTTTTGGAAGTTTGGGATTATAAATCGTCAACCAATGATGAAAATTTGTTGCCGAAGTTGGAAGAGAATGAAAATTTGGTTTTACGCGAGTTATTTGTGGAGCAGCATTTCACACAGCCGCCGCCACGTTTTACCGACGCGTCTTTGGTTAAGGAGTTGGAAAAAAATGGAGTGGGCCGTCCTTCGACGTATGCTAGTATTATGAGTACGATTCAAGTTAGGGGCTATGTCGAAAAAGAAGAAGGGAAGTTTAAGCCGACTGATACGGGTTTTACCGTTAATGATTTTTTGGTAAAACATTTTTCCGATGTAGTAGATGTGAGTTTTACCGCCAAGATGGAAAATGAATTGGATGAAATTGCTTTGGGGAAGAAACATTGGGTGCCGGTGATCGACGATTTTTACAAGCCATTTATTAAAAATATCGGCGAAAAAGAGAAAGAAGTTTCCAAAGAAGAGGTAGTGGGGAAGATGGAAGAGACTGATGAAAAATGTCCTGATTGTGGTTTGCCGATGCAGGTCAAGATGAGTCGATATGGAAAATTTTTAGCTTGCACCGGATATCCAAAATGCAAATATACCAAGCCTTTAGGTTTGTCTGAATCTGATCAAAAGAAAGAAGCCGAAGCGGAACCATGTGAAAAGTGTGGATCAAAGATGATAATAAAAAAGGGTAGATTCGGGAGTTTTCTGGCTTGCAGTAATTATCCAAAGTGTAAAAATATTCGTTCTATTGCCAAGACGGATCTGAATATTGATTGTCCAAAATGTAAAAAGGGAAAGTTGGTAGAAAAAAGGAGTAAGCGGGGCAAGGTGTTTTATGCCTGCAATCGATATCCGGAATGTGATCAGGCGGTTTGGAATGAGCCTACAGATAAAAAGTGTGAGGTTTGTGGGTTTGTTTTAACCAAAAATAAAAGTGGGAGTTTAAAATGCGAACAGTGTGCCAAGGATGCGAAAAAAAAGTAGTTTTATTTTTTGCGTTAGTATTATTTTGTTTGGCAGGTCAGTTTTTTCCCCAGATGGCTTTGGCGCAAACGGAAAATGTTTTGGATTATAAACATGCGGTGGTTTTGGAGACGGCTGATTTTGATCAAACACAGCCTACTGAAGTCAAGATGCAGAAAGTGAATGTCAAATTTTTGGATGAAAAAAATAATATATCGGTTTGGTTTGACAATAATCCTACTTTTTCGGTAATCAATGATCGAAGGATAAATAAGGGAGACAAGATTATTGTCTCTTATCAGGTTGTGGACGGCCAAGAAAAGGTATCTTTAGTGGATTTTGATCGAAGTTTACAATTGTTGATATTGGTATTGATTTGCATTGGTTTGGTGTTGGTGATTGGGCTTTGGACAGGTATAAAATCATTGATATCTTTTTCGTGGATAGGATTGATTTTATTTGGGTGGCTTTTACCTGGAATTTTGCGGGGGAGCAATGTATTTTTTTTGGTGACAGTGGCAATTGTTTTAATTGTGATAGGTACTTCTGTTTTGTTGATGGGTTTTTCTAGAAAAATGTTGTTGGTGACAGCCAGTTCTTTGTTTGGGGTTTTGGTGGCTACGTTGTTGACTTTGCTATTTGGTTGGTGGTCTCGATATTCTCCTTCCGGCCAGGAAGATCTGTCGTTGTTTAGAATTTCACCGGTTTTATCGAAGTTGAATTTATTGGATATTATTTATGCCAGTATTATGATCGGTGGCGTTGGTTCGATGATGGATATGACAATTTCTATCGTAGCTGGAATAGAAGAGACGATTATTACGGCACAAACAAAAGGAATTGGCAGGCTGGATTCAAAAGAGCTGTTTTTGACAGGATTAAATATTGGTCGAAGTGTGATGGCGGCTGAGACCAATACTATGGTTTTAGCATATTTTGGTTCTGCTTTGACTTTGTGGTTGGTAGCATTATCGCAAAATTATACTTGGGGTTTGTTGATTAGCTTTGGAATGGTTTTTGGTGAACTTTTAAGGATATTGGCGGTGGCAGTTGGTATTTTTAGTTCCATTCCTATGACCGCATTTTTAGCTTCAAAGTTATTAATTTATAATCGTAAACATGGATTCGAATAAAAAAATCTTGAGGTTTGGTACTGGTGGTGTGCCTTTGTCAGCTCAATCTCGTGATACTTTGTCAGGTATCAAAAGAATACGAGAATTGGGTTTGGATCATATGGAAATTGAATTTGTTCATGGTGTACGCATGGGCCAGGATAAAGCTAAAGAGATTGGTGATTTGGCCAAAGAATTGGATATTTCTCTTACTATTCATGCTCCTTATTATATAAATCTCAATGCTTTGGACCCAAAAAAACGGGCGGCTTCGAGACAAAGAATAATTGAAAGTTGTGAAATAGGGGAGATTTTGGGGGCAAAGTCTGTTTGTTTTCACGCGGCTTTTAATCTCGGCCAAAATAGTGAGCAGGTTTTTGAAATGGTTTTAAGCGAGATGATTTTGATTGAAGAGGAATTGAAAAAACTAAATTTGGAAAATATTTGGTTGGCGCCGGAGATTACTGGTAAACAGACTCAATTTGGTAGTTTGGAAGAATTGGTGGTGTTGGCAAATAATTTGGAAAGAACAAGACTTTGTGTTGATTTTGCTCATTATTTCGCTCGCGAAGCCGGACAAAAAAATAATTATGACGATTTTCGCCGATTATTGCTTGTGATTAAAAATGAATTGGGTTTAGAAGTTGCAAAAAAGCTTCATATGCATTTTTCGGGGATTGAATATTCGGCCAAGGGCGAAAAAAATCATCTCAAATTGGAACATTCACATTTCAATTGGCAGGGGACGATGAAAGCTTTGAAAGATGAGAATATTGGCGGTTACATGGTTTGCGAGAGTCCGGTTTTGGAAGAGGATGCACTTATCGCAAAAGAGTATTATGACAGATTGTAGGTGATTTCCTATGATTAATTTCCAATTTCTAAAAATTATTTCTTTGATTGTATTATTACCTCTGATTGTTGGGTGCAGTAATACAATAATTTATGAAGACAATAAAAAAATAACTTTAGTTGGCGATAACCAAAGTTATTATTTCAATGTTGAAATTGCCGATGATCAGCATGAAAGATCAAACGGTTTGATGTTTCGAGAAAAATTATCAAAAGACGATGGGATGTTGTTTGTTTTTGAAACTGAAGATTATCAGTCATTTTGGATGAAAAATACTAAAATCCCTCTGGATTTGTTGTTTTTTGATCATCAGGGGAAGATGGTTGATTACAAGGATGATTTTATGCCGTGTTTTGACGGAGAGGATTGTGATAATTACTTTTCAAAAGGAAGGGCTATATATGTGCTGGAGATTAATAGCGACGTTTTGGAAAAAGATGATTATTTTATGGACGTGCCAAAACTGATAAACACTTAAAAACCCTTAGAAACTCTTGGAAACGCTTAAAAACGAAATTGGTTTATGGGTGTTTATGTTTTTTTGAAATTGTGATAATGTTGTGTCTTTCTGTATAGTTTTTTAATATTTTAAAGCCGGTAGAAGATAGCGTTTTGCCAATCTCTTCTTCGGTAAAACTGTGGTAATACCTTTGGGCTAATATTTCTTTGTTGCTGTTTTTCCAGGGGATTAGGCAGTCATTTTGGTCGAGGTCTGGTAAGATTTTTTTGCTAAAATTGCAGCATGATTGATATTTTGTTTGATCAAGTTGCCAGTTGGTGCAAATAAATAGTCCGCCTGGTTTGAGAAAGGAAAAAATGTTTTGAAGCACTTTTTTTCTGAAAGATTCTGAAGGGATGTGATGGAGGCTGGCGATAGCAAAAATATAATCATATTTTTTTTCAGTTTTAAAATCCATTAGACTGTCGACTTGAAATGATATTTTTTGCTTTGCTTTTCTGTGAGTTCTGGAATACTTTTTTGCTTCTTTGATGAGATATTTGGAAATATCCACTCCCGTATATTCGATTTGGTCGGGCAAAATTGATAATAAACGACCATTGCCGCATCCTAAATCAAGTATAGAACTATCGGATTTGACGTATTTGTCAGTAATTATTTTTATTTCCGTCCAGTTGTATTGTCTGGTTGATGAAAAATGCTCGCTTATCGAGTCGTAGGCTTTGGTTGTATCTGTTATAATTTGGGTAGCTATTTTTGGAAGCATGGGAAAAATTTCCAATTTTCAATTCTCAATTTCCAATAAATTTCCAATGATCAATTTCCAAACGAATTAGTATATTGCTTTCAAAAAATATTTGGAAATTGGAAACTGGAAACTGGAAATTGTAAATTTATTTTATTATGTCCTTATTTTCCCAAAAATTTGCGAATATTGCCAATGCGCGGCGGGAAGCTGTGTGGTTGATTATTAATGAAAAAATTGATTCGGAAGAAAGGGTGATAAAAATTGTTCGTCAAATGTGTTCAAAATATCACGTTTCTTGTTTGGATTTGAAAAAATCCGGTTTGATAGAGGCATATCGAGAAATGTTGGCGAATACTGAAATTGAAGAAAATAAACAATTTGAACAATTGATGATAAAAAGAAAGGTGAGGACCCAGTCAGGAGTTAGCGTAATTTCAGTGATGACCAAGCCGCTGTCTTGTCCGGGAAAATGTATTTATTGCCCGACGCAGGACAATATGCCCAAGAGTTATTTGGATAATCAACCGGCGGCGATGCGGGGGGTGATGTTTGATTTTGATCCATATGAACAAGTGCGAGCGAGATTGATGATGTTGGATCGAATGGGGCATGATATTTCCAAAAATGAAGTTATTATTTTGGGTGGGACTTTTTCGGCGCATCCGGCGAGATATCAGGAGCTTTTTATTAAGCGGATTTATGATGCGTTTAATAATTATTCTGGGGGAAAGGTTCTAGGTTCTAGGTTCAAGGTTTTAGAGGGGGAGAAAATTCAAAATTCAAAATATAAAACTCAAAATATTGCTGATGATCTTGAGGGCGCGAAGAGGATCAATGAGACGGCGGGGTGTCGGATGATTGGCTTGACGATTGAGACTAGGCCGGATTGGGTGACGCCAACCGAAGTCAAGAGATTGAGATATTTTGGAGTGACTAGGGTCGAATTGGGAGTGCAGAGTGTTTTTGATGATGTTTTGCAGGGTGTTAAGAGGGGACATGATGTCGCTGAGATCAAAAAAGCGACGAACCTTTTACGTCAGGCGGGTTTTAAAATCGTTTATCATATTATGCCTGGATTACCGGGAAGTAATGTTGCTCGGGATATAGAGATGTTCAAATTGTTATTTTCTGACCCGGGTTTTTTTCCGGATCATTTAAAAATTTATCCGACAGTAGTATTAAAAGATAGTCAGTTGTATAAAATTTGGCAAAAAGGTGGGTTTAAACCTTATAAAAATAAACAAGTGGTTGAAGTGTTGAAGACGGCCAAAAAAATCGTTCCCCCGTGGGTGCGGATAGTCAGGATTATGCGAGACATACCGCAAGAATCGATCGTGGATGGGGTAAAAGTGTCCAATTTGCGGCAACAGTTGGAAGAGGCAGGAGCGGTTTGCCAATGCATCAGGTGTCGTGAACCAAAGGGAAAATTTGTCAAAGAATTGAAAGTGGTTAAAAGAAGTTTCGAGGTTTTGGGAGGCCAGGAAGTTTTTTTGAGTTATGAATCTACTGACGAAAAGAATATTTTGGCATTGGCACGTTTGTTTATTCCAGATAAGAAAACAAATTCGATAGTCAAAATCATTCGAGAGATAGAAGGTTGCGCTTTGATTCGAGAGTTGCATACTTATGGAACGGTAATTGGTGTTGACCAAAAATCAGACAACAAGAGTCAGCATCGAGGTTTAGGCAAAAAATTAATGATCAGGGCGGAATCGGAAGCCAAAAAATATGGTTTCAAAAAAATGGCAGTGATTGCCGGAATTGGAGTCAGGGAGTATTATAATAAAATAGGTTATAAATTGGTAGGTGAATACATGGTTAAATATTTGGTATAATATAGAGGAAATTTTCAATTTTCAATTTTTAATTTTCAAACGATATTGTTTAGAAATTAAAAATTAGAAATTAAAAATTGTTTATCATGAATCAAAACAATGGCAATGATATTGAAATAAAAATTGGTGAGAATGATCAACATAAGGACGAGTTGGCCAATCGACTAAAACAGAGATTGGAAAAAGACAAGAAGGATGAATTGGGAGATGTAGTATTTCATGCAACCGATCCTCGGTTAAAGTACAATGCCTGGTGGACAGTTTTGATGGTGACTTTGATCACGGTTGCTCTGGGTGTGATAGTTTTTTTGGTGGTCAAAGGAGCGCCGAATACTTCGGTTGTTAAGGAGCAAGAGAGGTTGGCTGGTTTCAATCAGGTAAAAGTAAAATATGATCAGGCCTTGGTGGCGGCTACCAATGAGTTGGTAAAGGCGGAAAATAGTTTTAATAACGGTAATTTTTCCGAGGCCAATGATACTTCCAAAATAGCCGAAGACGATTTTAATCAGCTTATCGACTATGCTTATGAATTGGGTGGGGTTGATTTGGGAGATCAAAATCAAGCTTTCAAGAGTTATTTTGCCAATTTGGAAGAAGCCGCCAAGTTAGGTGAAAAAATGTCTAAGTCTTTGGCGTACGCTTCGAGATCGGCTGATAGGGGACAAGAAGTCGAAGCAAAAAAATCTTTATCTGAATATGATGGATATGCGCAGGATTTGGAGTTGGTGATAAAAAAAGTACAGGCGTTTAAAAATAGCCAGGGAGAGTTTTTTAAGGCAAACACGTAATTTAATTTTTGAGTTTGTCTTTACATTTTTGTTTTATTTGATAGGCAAGAAAGGAATTTCCAATTCTCAATTCTCAATTTCCAATAAATTTCCAATGAACAATTTTCAAACAAATATATTTTTTAGGCGATACTCATGTTTGTTTGGAAATTGGACATTGAGCCTTTTTTGGAAATTGAGAATTGAAAATTGGAAATTATAAATTCTATGAATGAAATCGTAATTTTTTCCGATGGTGGTTCTCGTGGTAATCCTGGTCCGGGGGCGGGGGCGGCGATGGTTTTTTTTGACAGTCAAAAGCAATGTTTGGGCAAGTCAAGATATTATGGTCATTGCACCAACAATCAGGCTGAATATCAAGCCTTGCTTGATGGGATAAAAGTGGTTGAGTCAAAAATAAAAGATGAAGATCTGCATGAAGTTGATTTGAAGATTTTTCTGGATAGTGAACTGATGGTCAAACAAATCAACGGGGAGTATAAGGTCAAAAGCGAAGGTTTGGCGCCTTTTTACGAGCAGATTCAACAAAAACTTTCCAAATTTGGCAAAGCGACTGTGACTCATGTCATGCGCTCCAACAACAAATTAGCCGACATGATGCTCAATGCGGTTTTGGATAGATGGGAAGGGAAGTAATATGAGAAAAATTTTCAATTTTCAATTTTCAGTTTTTCCCTCACGGGATCGAACTGCTGCTGACAAACATATTTTGTATGCGATATTTGAAAATTGGAAATTGAAAATTTATTGGAAATTGAAAATTGGAAATTGAAAATTTTGTAAACGAATATAACAGATTGAATCCTCGCCAAAAAGAGGCTGTTGATACTATTTATGGCCCCGTGATGGTAATTGCCGGTCCGGGGACGGGGAAGACGCAGACTTTGACGGTGAGGATTGCCAATATTTTACAAAAGACGGATAGTATGCCGTCTAGTATTTTGTGCCTGACTTTTACCAATTCAGGTGTTAAGGCAATGCGGGAACGTTTGGTAAAAATAATTGGTCCTGACGCCTATCGGATCGATATTCACACCTTCCATTCTTTTTGCAACGAGGTGATAACTTTTCATCCCGAGCGTTTTTTGTTTGCCAAAAAAATGCAGCAGATCACTGATTTGGAACAGATTCAATACGTGATGAAAATATTGAATGAAGGTGATTTTAAGTTATTGCGGCCACCCAAGGCGGCGGATTTTTATCTCAAAAGTATTATCAAGGCGATTGGTGATTTAAAGATGGAAGGTTTGACTCCTGAAGAGTATGAAAAAATTGTCCGGCAAAGACATCAAGAATATGAAATATTTCTAGCGGAAAGAGAAAAGAAGCCGACGCAAAAAGATTTGTCGGAAAAAACTTCGATTGAAAGAAATCTGGAATTGTCAGATTTGTATCGCAAATATCAAGAGTTGATGCGGGAAAATGGTCGTTATGATTACAATGACATGATCTTGTTTGTTTTAAATGAGTTTAAAAAAGATATAAATTTTCTGGCGGGGTATCAGGAGAAATATTTATTTATTTTGGTGGACGAATATCAGGATACCAATGGGGCACAAAACGAGTTGATCAAATTGATGGGCGCCAAGGTGGATCAACCGAATATTATGGTGGTGGGGGATGACGAGCAGTCGATTTACCGTTTCCAAGGCGCCAGTTTGGAAAACCTGTTATTTTTTACCGATTTGTTTCCCAAAACAAAAAAAATTGTTTTGAATATAAATTATCGCAGTCCAAAAAATCTGGTGGCGGCTGCCAGATCGATGATTGTTCAAGCCGGGGTTAATGCTCAGCAAGTTTTGGCGATAGATAAAGAGATTGAGGCGGCAAACCAGAATGATGTGCCCGGGGCGTGGTTAGTAAAACTTGAGAGCGATGATTTGGAACAAAGTTGGATTATGGAAAAAATAAAAAAATTATCGCAGAGCGGAGTAGATCTGTCGGATATTGCTTTGATTTTTCGAACCAATGACGAGATGGAAGATTATAAAAAGCTATTTTTGGCAGCCGGCATTGACTGGCGATTTTTGACCGGAGCCAATATTTTGCAGGAGAAGATCATATCGCAGTTGGTTGATTTGATACGAGTGATTATCAATCCTTTCAACGACGAGTTGTTGTTTAAGGTAATGTATTTTTCCTGGCTCAAAATAGATGAAGTGGATCATTATCGTTTATTAAGTTTTGGTCGCCGAAAAATATTTGCTTGGCTAGTGGAAAACAAAGATGCTGATTTGACTGACAAGTTTAAAGATTGGCCTGGATTGGTAAAATTTGCCAATTTTGTTTTAATAATCAGAAAAGAAAATGCCAATCGGACTTTACCGGATGTTTTGGAAAAATTGATCAAACAAAGTGGTTTATTGAAATGGGTAGTGGAAGACAAAAAGAGAGTAGGGGATTTGCCAAAGTTAAAGAGCTTTTTCAAATTTGCCAAGTCGGCGGCCGCCAATCGGGTTGAATATGATTTAAGTGAGTTTATAAATACTTTGGCGGACATGAAAGATCATGATTTGCCGATTCGTTTCAACGAGATGGATTTTTCCAAGTCGGCAGTGGTTCTGACGACGGCTCATGGTAGCAAGGGCTTGGAGTTTGATTATGTCTTTATTGTCAAAGCGGTGGACAAACATTGGAGCAACAAGACTGCGCGGGAATTAATAAAAATAGTGCCGGGAGTGATCAAAAAACAACCCGAAAAGACAGAAGCGGTGGATGAAGAAAGAAGACTATTTTACGTGGCTATGACGCGAGCCAAAAAAGAATTGTATATTACCTGGGCGAAAAAATATGGTCTGGGCAAAGATGAAAAAGAGACGATCGAATCAATGTTTGTGGCCGAAATAGATCAAAATTTTTCTCAGTCTGTCGATAGTGGATTGTCGGAGCAAAAAAATAAAGAATTGATTGCCGATTATTTTGACAAAAAGCCAGAGGCGGTTTTTTCAGTTGAATTGACTGATTATTTGCGACATTTGGTTGATGAATTTGTCCTCAGTCCTACTGCTTTGAATAAATATCTGGATTGTCCCAGAAAGTTTTTATACGAAAGTTTATTGCGGGTGCCGATGGCCAAGAAACTACCCTTGCAATACGGATCGGCGATACATTACGCGTTGGAAATGTTTTACAGCGAGTATAAAAAGACTAAACAATTACCGGAAAAAGAGGTTTTGTTGCAATATTTTGAGGCGGGTTTAAATAAAGAAGTCTTAGCTGAGCATGACCTGAAACATCTTCGACAAAATGGCCGGGAAAATCTGGCAAAGTATTATGATTTTTATTGTGATAAATTCAAGATTCCGATTTACAATGAGTTCAATTTTGGCAGCAAAAAGATATTATTGGATCAGCAAATCCCGATCACGGGCAAGGTTGATCGGGTAGAGTTATTGGAGGATAGTGATGGTGAGACCGTGAGAGTGATTGATTATAAAACCGGACAACCCAAGAGTCGCAATGATATTTTGGGTAAAACCAAGACTTCGACTGGCGATTATCACCGGCAGCTGATATTTTACAAGTTACTCGGGAGACTATCTTCCAGCTTTATTTACAAAATCAAAGAAGTGGAATTAGATTTTGTCGAACCCAAAAAAGGTTCGGGAAAATTTGTTCGAGAATCTTTTATGATCGAATTGGAACAGTTGAATCAATTAAAAAAAATGATTCGAGAAGTCTGGGTCAAAATTCAAGCTTTGCAATTTCCCTGCCTGCCTGAAAAAAATAAATGCAAAGATTGTGATTATCGCGATTTGTGTGATAAATAATTGTCAATCGTAGGGGCGACCCTCGCGGTCGCCCGGTTTTCAATGTAGGGGCGAGGTTTCCCCGCCCCTACGGTGATGAATGGCAAAAAATTTTGGTCTATGATATATTTATTTCTTACGTGTTTAACACGAAAATACCCTTGACAATTATGTTTTTGCGTGATACGGTGAGACCTGATTTTGAAACCATTAATTTTGTAATATGACAAATAGTTTAGAAAAAAATGGCTTGGACAAAAAGGTTATTGATTCGCCGGTGGATAAAATGTCGGCGGAACAGATAAAAAAATTGCTTTTTCAGTATTCCCAGTCTTTGGATCCTAAAGATCGGATTACTAAAAATCCGGTCGATATTATGTCGCCAAAAATGACTCAACAGTTAAAAGAAAGGTATGTAAAAATTGATAAACCAGTAGAGGCGCGGTCTCCGCGCCTGGAAATGGCAGAAAAGGCCGAATCTGTTTCGGAAACATTAACAATGGAATCAATCGAAAAGGATTGGATGCCATCTGATTTTGTAGGGGCTGACTTTACGCCTGCTCAACCTGAATCCGCAGGGGCGGACCCATGTGTCCGCCAGAATGCCGAACCAAAAACCTGGAAATCCTGGTTCAAATCCGCGGGTGAAAAATTGAAAAATGCCGGCGAAAAGATCAAAAATTTCTTTTTGGTACCGGAAGAGGAAAAATTAACCGCTATCAAAAGAGAAGACGATAAAATCACTATTGATTCCGGGTTGCAAGCTGAATTGAAAGATCAAATCAGAAAAGAAGGCCAAAAAGAACAGGAAAAATACGAAAAAAATAGTTGGGTGGTGCGTTATCCCTGGCTTAAAAATACTTTGCAAAAAGTAGAAGACATGAAAGCTTCTGTTGAGGGATTTACTGTTGGCGTCTTGATACCGGCCGTTTCTAGAATTGTTTTGCATGATCCAATCTTGACTTCATTGGCTGGCGGAACAACCGGGATGTTTTTGAAGTTTAAGTTGAGTCAAAAGTTTGAAAGAGCTTATTATTCAGTCGAACAAGTTAATGCGGTCGTGGAGGAAAAATTAAAGAATATCGATATTTTGTCGGTAGCGGCTTGCGCGGCTTTTTTGGATAAACTTGCCAGTAAGAATAAAATTTTAGCCGACAAGTCCGATATGCAATATTTTATTCAGTTAAGAAATGGGATAAATAACCGTTTGATCGATCTGCTGGCCAAAGCGGATAGCCGCGATGAATCCTGTGGTATCTGGGTTTTTCAAGATAAGCAGGGAAATAAAGTTATTCGTTCTCGGGTTGATATTAGCAGATTACTGGAAAAAGATGTTCAGGGGATGATGTTTGCCATGAATGCCGATGATCGTGCCAGATTTGAGAAAAGGTATTCTCAAGGCTTGTTGGCTGGTGTTTTGGGTAATCTGGCGACTGCGGTTTGGGGCTGTTCTCCTCACGACCAGGATCATCCTGGTAGCAAAAAAGATGATACCGACAATCATTTGCATCAAAGCAAACCGACCAAAATACCCAAGCCGGAAGATATGGAGCTAGACAAACATCGGATTATCAAACCAACTGCGGACTCAATTTTTGATCGTCACGATCATCCGTTTGATCTACAGGAAAAAATCAATACTGAATCTACTCGTGTTGTGGCTCAAAATACGGTAAATGATTCTGTTGCTCCTGCACCGACTCCGACCGAGAATACCGGTTCGGGTAATCATGTTTATACGACTACCGATGAAAATGGACATACCACTTATCATAGTGAAGGCGGATATTATAAATTGGAAGAAACTGACCCCAATGCCAACACGTATCGTTTGAAAGATAATGATCCGAATGCCAATCAGTATCATCTTGATTCAAAGCAGGACAGTGAGATTCAAGCTGGTTATCACCCCTTTGAAGCCACTCCAGATCATATAAAACATGATTCTTTCGGTGGCGGTGACAATAATCAACCGGGTATGGGCGGGGTCAATAAAGATCAAGATACTGTTTATGGTAATACAGAGTCAGATCAACCTACTTCCGATCAAAAACCGGTGTTACATCATAGCACTGAAGGCAAGAAGAATTTTGATGAATTTTTAAATGAGAAATCGGAATACAATGGATCAATAAAACCAGTTGTTAATGAAAAACCGATCGATGCCAGCAAATTGTTTCATACTGAAAAGGGCTTGAAAAATTTTCAGGAAAATTGGGGCAGTCATTCTGAGCCCGTCAACAATCCTTCTTCGACTTCGACCACTCCGGCTCCGGAAAAGCTGGAAGATTATCAACCTTTGACTCCGGCGACACCGGTCAAGACTGAATCTTTAGATGGTTATCAAAATTTGAACACTGATGTTCATTCCAATCCGGTAAAAGGAAGTGAAAATATCAATGAGTATCAATGGCTAAATGGTGAAAAACCATCTGGTACGGAAAAATTGGAAGATTATATTCCTTTAAACCAGAGTAATACTCAAAAGCTGGATGATTTGACTGGTTATACGCCTTTAAATCAGCCGGTCAATCAGGAAGATGTTAATTCATATGCTCCCTTGAATGGCAGTCCGGTGCCTCAGATCCAACCCGAGAGTTTGGACGGATATCAAAAGTTGTAAGAGATAAAAAGTATTGACTAAATATATATTTTGTGGTAGTGTTTAGTTATTGGAAACGTGAAAATATTCTCTAGGGGCTGATTTTCAAAGGAGGGAGGCGGTAGTTAGGGATGGAGCAAATTGATGGTTCCATCTCCGTCTATCGCCTTTATTTTCAAAAGGGCGATTGTTCTTTACAAATTTGGTATTAAAAAACCTCTCGATCCTGTAAATTTAGGACTTAAGAAGGAGTGATGATTTTTTAAGTTAATGCAGGGGAGAGGGGGAAGAAATAAAATATAAAAAAGAAAGGATGATTTTCTGTGAGAAAAAAGATTGTTTTTCTGGTTGCTTTTTTTGTTCTGTTCACGTTTTCGGTTTCCATGGCTAATCCATTAGCATGGATTTCTTTGGTTTTTGGAGTATTTCAGTGTTTGCGACCTTCAGAGAAGGTGAATACGCAAAATGTGGCAATTTTTTCCGTGAGCTTTTACTCCAAAAAATTGGGTCAATCAAATATCATGAATGTTGCTGATAAGGAAATATCGGCATGGATAAATTCTGAGGCGTTAAAAGAATATCCTGACATGGAAATGATCGTTTCAGGAGATATGTCAATGATATTTGATGCTGATGCGCCTACTGAACGTTTCCAAGTAGCAATAAATGGCTCAAGTGCAAATCCAATGTTGTGTAAAGATATTGATACTGAGTCTTTATCGGGTTGGACTGTAAAGTTTAACTTACTGGATGTATTACGGACTGTATCTGCTGACCATCAAAGATCATGTGTGGTAAGGGTTATGATTATTTCAAAAGAAGACGCAGTTGCCCGCGGCTTCTTTTACCTAAATTTTGAAGGCAATGACTTTATAGGGTCGCAAGGGTATGAAGCGCAGAAAAAAATATATGGCGATCCTGTTGCCATATACGGTGAACAAAAGTCGAATGTAGTTCAACTATTTTCGAATGAAAATTGTTATTTTCGTATAATCACCTCTAAGGGAGAAAAGTTGCTAGGAGAGTGTAACAAAATTTATGTTCTTGATTATTCGAAAATCGGAACAACTTTTGTTATACAAAAGGTACAGGTTCAGAATGGTTTAGTACTTCCCATTGGAAGTGAAATAAAATTTGACGGAAGCCAGAAGGAGGTGAACTTGGATGAATAAATATTTTGTTTTCATCCTTGTTTTTTTATTAATTTTTAATTCAGTAAATTTTTCGGGGCAGGTTAAGGCACAGGCGGCTCAAAGCTGGAATCACATGGGAGGAAATCCCAACCAACTCTCTTTTTATGAGACGTTGGTTTTCATGGGATACTCCAAGTCCGAGGCCGGGCAACTGGCTGAGGATTTTAAAAGTGGAAAGTTCGAGGTGACTCTGAGAGAACATGGTATTATTTACAAAGTCATGACGTTTGGTTTCAAAGAAACAATGACCAACGTTATGACAAACTGGCAGGAGGGAAGTTCATATCCAGTGGCACACTGGAAAAATACCTCTAAAGGGCCGTTGGACTATTATGCTTGGTCGTGCAAAAATGTTGGTTGGCCAGAATTAACGGTTCCGACTCCGCCACCAACACCTCCGACAGTAGTCCCGACACCACCGCAGACACCTCCTCCAACACCTCCGACAGTAGTCCCGACACCACCGCAGACACCTCCTCCAACACCTCCGACAGTAGTCCCGACACCACCGCAGACACCTCCTCCAACACAGCCGCCCACGCCTCCTCCGACTCCGCCCCAGACACCCCCGCCAATTACTTTCAGTAAGGGGTCAATTCCGACTCCGGCAGCAGTTGTGATTGGGCGGCCGCCGTTTATTCCTCCGGTTGATATACCGGAACCGGAGGATAACGGGACGCCTTGTCCTACGGGGTCACCTACAGTGGTGCCGACGCAAAATTGTGATCCGGGGGGTACTCCAGCTCCCACCCCGCCGCTTCCAGCTCCTACCCATCTTCCCATTACTCCAGTCCCCGGGGCTCCTACGCCCCCACCTCTTCCTACTCTGATTCCGGTTGTGACTCCCGTGCCTACTGGCGGCACGGTGGTCACAGTTCCGACTTATCAACCAGTATCTGGGGGAACCCCGGCCCCCACGCCTCCTTTACCCGGGGTAAAAAAATAAATATATAAATATATAAATTTTTGGCCATTTGAGCGTTGTCTCTTTTTTAATTTCTTATATTAAAAAAGAGCAACGCTCTTTTTTTGCCCTTTTTTCGGTTGTTATAAACTATTGATTTATTTTATATATTATGTTACAAACAGTATCAATAAATAGGAGGAATTATGGAAATAAAAAATGAAAATAGGTTTGGTAAGTTAATTGCATTTGAAGGTATTGATAATGTTGGAAAAAGTAGTCATGTCGAAGAGTTGGCCAAGAAATTGAAGATGATGAACATACCTTGCGAAGTGGCCAAAGAAATGACATCGCCTTTTGGGAAAATTATTAGGGAAAATTTAAAGAAATCCAATTTTTCATCCCATTTGAAAACCTTGTTGTTTGCGGCTGATCGAGTAGAGCTGGTGGAAAGAATGGTCAAGCCGTGTTTGGAAAAAAATGGGATTGTATTAGCTGATCGTTGGACGATGTCGGCAATTGTTTATCGAACCGTGGAAGGATTTGATGTTGATTATGTGGCGATGGTTAATTCGAAAACTATAAATCCGGATCATATTTTCTTGCTTGATTTGCCGGCGGAATTGTCAATAAAGAGAGGAGAATCGACGGGTAAATTTACGCCGTATAGTTTGGATTTTTTGCATAAGGCACGAGGTGAATATTTAAGATTGGCAAAACTTGATAATAATATTGAGATAATTGATGGTAGTGAGGATTTTAAAAAAATTAATTCTCATTTATTTGAACGAATTTTGGAAATTATTGGTTCAAGGAAACAAGGTTAATCAATCAATTTTATAATATCTTCTTTTGTTTTTGGTTTTCCTTCTGAACCGAGTAGCCACAAGGCTCGATCAAAACTAATCCAATCGACATTTGCGTTTCGACAGGCTCTTTGCCAAAGCTTTTTGATGGCGTTAATATTTGTTTCTGTTTGATCATTTTCGTTTATATTGGAGAAACCTAGGAGACGGGCGATACGGATATCATGAACATCGACTGGTTGCGGGATTTTGTCGAGATCGGGGAATTCTAGTTTGAAGTGCGAAGTCATTGCTCGGAAAAATAAGTTGCCAATTTTTGGCCCCATGCCGCGAAATTCGCGGATTTTTTTGATAGTATTTGTGGCGGAATTTGTTTCAGAGAATATATTTAACGGATTATTTGCATATTTTTGTCGTAGTAGATGAGAATTTTTTTGGAATCTGATAACAGCTTCGTTGGGATAGCGTGGTTTAAAATATGTAGTAATAATCTGAAACAATTGTTGATCATTTTGATTGAGGATATAGTCGGGAGTGAAAAATTGTGGCGTTTGTTGGTGGAGAATAATTGAGCCTTGGTATAAAATTTGTCCTTTCATGGCGTAATCGAGTTGCACAGTATAAAATGTCCAGTTGGCTTGTTCTATAGGAGTGATATTTTTTGGAATGTAGTCTTCGATGTTCTTGGTATTGGTAAATAAACCTTCACGTTTTAAAAATTTAGAAGTTAGTTTGTCAGCAAATTCAGAGGGAGTGATTGACGGTTGAAATTTTTCAATAAAATTTAAATTTTTCATAAGTGTTTTATTATTTTTTGATTTACATTATTATTTTACCTTATTATTTAAGGTTTGTTTTGTGATTTATAAATGATGGAGTGACATGACATTTTTCTTTACCTGGATTTAATGCGGGTTATATTACATTAAAGATAATTTAGAGTTATAATAGAATTGTTGATTGGATATTAATATTTTTTTTATGACTTATCGTTTTACAACTATTATTACCAAAGAAGGCAAATGGTATGTGGCGCGCTGTTTGGAGCTGGAAGTGGTTAGTCAGGGGAAGACGGTGGAAGAGTCGCAGAAGAATCTGAAGGAAGCGGTGGAGCTGTTTTTGGAGGATCAACCGAATCCCCGGAAATTTGCTACAAAATCTTATCCAATTGTGACTACGTTGGAATTGAATCATGCCTAAAACTATTTCGGGAAAAAAATTGGTGCGGATTTTATGTCGTTATTGGGGTTTTGTTTCGGTTTCGCAAAGAGGCAGTCATATAAAATTGAAGTTTTGCGATAAAAACAAAGATATTGTTGTGATTGTGCCTTTGCATTCGGAATTGGCGCGGGGAACTTTGAAGGGGATTTTAAAGCAGGCTCGGATTGGTGAAAAAGAGATTAGGGGGTATTTTTGATTAAATCTTTTTTTTGTGATTGTACTGAAACGATTTTTGGATAAAATCGTCTTTTTTTTGTGTTGGGCTACCGTAATGGTCGCCCTTACTGATGGGGTGGATGCATGGTCATGTGTTGTTTTGTATCGTAGGGGCGGTTCATGAACCGCCCCTACAAAAAATGATCATATAATCTTGATATTTTCTTAATTTTATTTTATAATATTAGGATATTTTTATTTTTAGTGAGTACATATGGGAAATGGTAATACAGATGATAATATTAGACTAAATGCTTTGGAACAACCAGGTGTCAAACAGAGAATTGATGCTTTTTTTCGAGAAAATCGCAATAG
Source organism: Patescibacteria group bacterium (assembly GCA_049322675.1). Classification (GTDB taxonomy): domain Bacteria; phylum Patescibacteriota; class JAHJAL01; order JAHJAL01; family JAHJAL01; genus DAIRGB01. The sequence goes on from JBMORM010000025.1 coordinate 144,228, forward strand.
TATCAATCGCCTTTTGCCAAAAGAGTGGTATCGAGGGCCGGATATATATGCTGATTGTGATTTTGATAAAAAAACCAGAGAATTAATAGATATTCAGGTTGTATTTGAGGTTGATTTGGACTTGCCAATTAGGCCTGAATATAGAGGAACCTATATCGAAGCAAAGTTATATGAATATTTTTTTAGAAATATTGTTGAGTACAAACATAACAATGATTTTAATGATTATGTCCAGGAAAAACCTGAAGCCGGTTCAAACCCGAGAAAATTACTGAGTTGGGCGAGAAATGAAGCCGAGGGATTGTATAGATTGCATGGGAAAAATCTCGTTGCGGTGATGGTAAAAGCCGAAGAAGATGTCAAAGAATTGCAAGCCGAATGCGAAAAAAATAATATTGCGGAAATGGATTTGTTGGATCAGGAGAAATGGATAAATAGAGTTTTTTTGGAGAAGTTTAAAGAAAACAAAAATATTAGTTCATATGCCGATTTGATGGTATTGAAAGAAAGATATCAGGAGGTGTTGGGTTGGTTAAAGTTGCTTGTCGGCTATCGTTGGCAAAATGCCAATCCGGGACTGGAGAGCGTTTTTTTGGAAAAAGACGTTTTTGAACGATCGGCCAGAAAAGTCAATCGTGCTTTCAATGCTGATGCTTTGCGATTGTCGAGAGCCGATTGGATCCAAAACATTGAAAATTATCGAGAGGTGATAGATGCGATTATCTCTGAGATACAAGTTGCCGAAAGGCAATTACCAGCCAATGATTTGTACAAGAGAGAAAAATATGTTTTGGGTGAGTTGATATATGGATTGTCATCGAAGTCAAGAGTAGGGGAAAAGATGCCTATTTTGACTGATAAATTGGTGGAGATGTGTATCAGGCTTGATGTTTTTAAAGATCAGATTGATTTTGAAAGGTTTGGTCAGGATATGCATGCTGTTGGGTTGGACATGAATCCGGGTAGAAATGAATATGAATTGGCAAAAGAAAAGGTTATAGAACAATTGTTTTCGGCGGGTTATTTTTATCAAAATGATTCACGAGATTACAGTAAGTTCAAATTTTTGGACAGAAATTATATCCCGACTGAATACGAAGATGTTGATTTGTTTAGTTTGGAATTTTTACTGAGAAATACTTATGATAGTTTCCGTCACAAGTCATCAATGCATAAATATATTGGTGATTTGGTAACTTGTCGATCAATCAGGGATATTGAATATGAAAAAGTGGTGGTTGATTATTCCAGTAGCGAGTTACCTGGTTTTTTGGATATTCATGGATATAGGAAATATCTGAAATATTCTTTGAGTCTGAAATATTTGGAAAAAATACTGTCTTTGTTTGAACGACCGGATATTATTCAATTGGTTGAAAAATATGATAAAGTAGGTGATTTTGCTGATTTCTGCAAATTAAAAGATAGGATTTCCAGTGGTGATTGCCAACAAATTGACAATCTGGTTATGAGATTCGAAAGTATTGTGAAAGAGAGAAATTTTGATAGAAACAATGAGGTGGTGGTTGATTTAATGACGAGCGATTTGCGTGATTTGGTCAGAAGGATTAGGGATTTGTATCGTGATTACAATCAGGTGGTAAAATTGTTGATTTAATCTCCTTTTGTCTTTACATATTGGTAAAAAAATGATATTTTGAAGGTAGGAAATATAATAAAAAAATGGAAAGAGGTTTACAAAAATTTGAAGGCAATTCTTTTGGAGTAAATGTTTTTCCAAAGAAACCTGAGAAACCTGATTTTTCCAGGAACTATGCACTTCCTGGTCTTAGGCGAGCGCAGCCTGAAATAAATAATCCTTTAGTCAACGATACAATCAATTATCTACTAGAGAAAAAAGAAGACGTTTTTTCTCTTGAAAAAGGTATTTTTCCTTCTGAGATGGAAAAGTGTATAAAATCTGCTCAAGAAGAGTTGAAAAAACTCTCAAATGATCAAGAAAGGAAAAATCTGGTTTCGGCTTTGGTTTCCAATATTTCGACTTTGTTTCCTGAGAAAAGGTACAAGGGTTTAAATGATCGGATTGGTAAGAGTAGTACTTTTAAAGAAATATTGGATTGGATAAAAGAAAATGTGCTTGTTTGGCAACGCATAGATAATTCAGATCGGAAATAAATTTTTTGTTTCTACTTTAATAAAAATAACCTTTGATGAGGTTGTTTTTTTTGTGTCCAAATGTTATGTTGGTTTCTGGCCTATTTTTCCGTAAATACTCTTGACAATTGGCTTTTCAAGTGATATGGTGGGATAAAACTTTATCATATATCTAAGGGAAATAAAATAATTTTATGGTGAACAAAATGAAAAATTTATTTGCAAGTGTTCCTAAAAAGGTTAAATCCTTTTTGGTGGGAGTGGTGGCAATGGGTATGTTATTGCCGACTATTTTACCTGGATTGGGAAATTCTGCAATGGCTGCGTCTCCTGTGTTTAATGATCAAGCCAATGATTATGCGACATTGAGAGTAGCCAATGCCAATAATCCCAGTGTTTTTAGTACCAGCGTGAATGCCAATCCTGGAGATCAGGTAATTTATAGTATTTATGTTCATAATACTGTTCTGGATACAACCGCTATCAATACTGCTGTAAGAGCGGCTATTGATACTCAATATGCGACTGCGCATGGTGCAATGGCAACAGTTTGGGCAGAAAATGCCAGTCCGGTAGCTGGTAATGCCATTGTTTATACAGGTAATACCAGAACAAAAATGGAATATTTGCCCAATTCTGCTTATAGGTTTGTTACTGGTTCAAGCAATTGGGAGCCGATGCCTGATGGGGTAATCGGGACTGGTTTGGTTTTGGGAAATGTTCAAGGTTGCTGGGAATATGTACAGCAGGTAATTTTTAGAGCAACTGTTGTTGCAGAACCTGTTCAACCTGCTGTAATTGGTATTAACAAACAAGTAGCTTTGGTTACCACAGGTGGTAATTCTTATGTTGAAAATGTTACTGCTAAAAATGGTGACACTGTTTCTTTCAGTTTGAGTTTGGCAAATACCGGAGGTAGTGCTGCTACCAACGTAGTTGTTAAAGATGTATTGCCAAGTGGATTGGAATTTATCTCGGGATCTACCAAATTGAATGGTAATCCTGTGGCTGACACTTTGTTTACGACCGGTGTCAAAATTGATAGTTTAGCTGTTGGCGCAGTACCTTCTATTACTTTCCAAGCGAAAGTGACTGCAAGTACACCTGGTGTTTTGACAAATACGGGCACGGCGACGGCAGATAGTTTGGGACAGGTAAGTGATACTGCTACTGTGACTATTCAACAAGTTTTGCAACCGGCTTTGGGTATTGCTAAAACTGTTTTAAATAATAGTTTAGTTGGCGGCACTTTTGCTGAAAATGCCAATGCTAAGACTGGTGAAACCGTGACTTTCAAGTTGATTGTAAGTAATACCGGTCAGTCTGAGGCCAAGAATGTGGTGGTGGCTGATCAGGTTCCGGCCGGATTGGCTTATGTCAGCGGTTCTACCAAGGTGGATGGAGTGGCGGACAATACCAATGCGATCACCGGGAATGGTTTAAATATTGCCAATATTGCCGCTGGAGCTTCCAAAACGGTTACTTTTGAAGCGACTGTTTCGGCTACTTTGGCTCAGACTATTACCAATACTGGTACAGCCAGGGCGGAAAGTGTTAATCAGGTTGGTGATACGGCAACTGTAACAGTTCAACAAGCTGGCCAACCCGTAATCACTATCGCCAAGACAGTGTCTTTGGGTGATGGATCCAGCAATTTTATTGAAAGTGTCAACGCGGTCAATAACGATATAGTACGTTTTCGTTTGATTGTAAGTAATAATAGCGGAGTTTCCGCTGACAATGTAAAAGTTTGGGATGGTTTGCCAAGTGGTTTAACTTACATCGACAATTCAACTACTTTGGATGGAGCGGCACAATCTGGCAATGCGATTGTAAATAGTGGTATTACTTTGGGTACGATGACCAATGGTTCAACTCATACAGTTATTTTCAATGCTCGAGTCAATTCCAATAGTACTACTTTGACCAACTATGGCCGAGCCAATATCAATGGGACTAGCCAAGTGGAAGATCCAGCTACTGTAGTGGTGGGTGGAGCGAGTAATACTACCTTGTCTTTAGACAAGCAAGTTGCTCGAGGTGAAAATGGAACTTCTTATTATGAAAGTGTTTCGGCAGAAAATAGTGAATATGTTCGTTTCCGTATGGTGGTGCGAAATACCGGTAATGTTAGAGCCGACAATGTACAAATTGCCGATAATTTACCAAGTGGCTTGACTTATGTGTCTAATTCTACTTACCTCGATGGGGTAAGACAAAATGATACTATAACTTCCAGTCGTTTGGATTTGAGTAATATGGATCCGGGTGTAAGTCGTACTGTTACTTTCAATGCTCGAGTCAATACTTCGTCCAATTCGACTATTACCAATGAAGCTACTGTTACATCGGATAATGCGACTTTGGTCAGGGATACAGCGCAAGTTCAGGCCAACGGTTCTGATAGTGATCCATATTTGGAAATTACCAAAGAAGTTGATCAGGCAGTTGCAGATCCAGGTGACGAATTGAGATATACTATTCGAGTTCGAAACACCGGATCCGGTAATGCCACCAATGTTCGTATAGTTGATGATTTGCCGGAAAGAGTTCGCTATGTTTCGGGTTCATTGACTATAACCGGAGATGGTGATGTCGAAGATGATGATTTGTTTGACGATGGTGTGATTATTGATAGACTGGAACCCGGAGATGATGTCTTGATTCGTTTTACGGCTCGTGTTGATAGTGATATTTCAGGAAATATGACTTTGGAAAATGTGGCTATTGCTCGTGATGATCAAGGTGATCGAGCCGAGGATGAGGTGGTGACAGAAATTGAACAGGATGAGGCATATTTGGATATAGACAAGCAAGTTGACAAGTCAAGGGCCAATCCCGGTGATGAATTGCGCTATACAATAACAGTCCGCAATACCGGATATGCCAATGCGACAAATGTCAGAGTATATGATGATTTGCCAAGTTATGTTGAAGTGGTGAGTGGCAGTTTGAGTGTTTCCGGTGATCATATTTCTTCCAGCGATTTGTTTGATAATTATGTTCGAGCCAGTTATCTGGAAAGAAATGATGAAATCAATATTACTTTTAGAGCCAAGATTAGAAGTGATATTACTACTGATATGACTTTGGACAATGTGGCACGAGTGACTGCTGATGATGGATTGAGCGATAGGGATGTTGCTTCTACTTATATAGGCGCCAATGTTTTGCAACCGAGTTTCAAGTTATCAAAGTTGGTTCGTAATGAGACCAAGGGTGAATCAACATTCAATCAATCAAATACTTCTGACCCTGGTAATGTTATGGAATACAAGATTACCTTGACCAATAATGGAAGTAGCCGTCTGACCGGCGTCAAGTTGAATGATATTTTGCCAAGTGGTTTGATGTATTTGGGTGGTACTGCTAAAGCCAGTATGAACAACTACGACATATCTGGTGATTGGAACAAGGTTGTTGAGCAGGGTGGTGTATTGTTGCCTGACATGAATGTCAATGATATTTTTACTTTGGTGTTCAAAGTGAAATCGAAAACTGATATTGCTGCCAATTCAACTTTAGTGAATACGGTCAATGTGGTGGCTGATCAAAATGTAAATGCTCAGGCGACGGCTAGTACATCATTTACACAAGTTGCTCAACCGCAGGAACTTCCCAAATCTGGTCCAGAAGTTGCTTTGGCTGGGTTTATCTTTTTGGCAGTTTCGTCAATATTTTGGTTTGTCAGAGAAAAATGGCTTTTGACGACACAGATTATGTAAATGAAATTTTTAAGATTACGATGCTATTTTGTAGCAAAAAGAGTTCTCATTTTTTGAGAGCTCTTTTTTATCTGAATTAACAATGAATAATTAACAATTAACTGTTAATTATTCATTGTTAATTATTAATTCCAACCTTGGGTTTGTGTTATACTTTATAAAGTAATATAAGTTTTATATTGAGAAAAATGATTCATGAATTGGAAAAGCAAGTTGAGATATTGAAATCAGAAGTAAACAAAAATAAGGAGTATCTTTGAGGGCACTGGCATATTAAAAAATATTGCTGATTTGGAAAGTAGGACGATGGTTGAGGATTTTTGGCTTGATAGGGACAAAGCGGAGTCTGTGTTGTCTAGTTTGTCGGCGGCAAAAAAAAAGTGGCAGGTGTGGCTGGATTTAAGTCGGGAGGTTTCAGATTTAGCTGAGTTGATATATATAACCAATGAGGAAGCTCAGCAAGATGAGCTAGAACAGTTGGTTGCTGATTATAATTTATTGGAGCATAGATTCAAAAGGGCGGAGATCGAGTTGCTATTGACTGGTTCTTATGACCATTGTGATGCATTTTTGTCGATTCACTCGGGTACAGGAGGGGTGGATGCACAGGATTGGGCAGAAATGTTGCTGAGAATGTATTTGAGATACTGTGAAATAAGTAATTACAAGGCTGAAATTGTTAATATTTCTTCTGGAGAAGAGGCGGGGATAAAGAGCGCAATGGTCAAGATTGTTGGCGAAGATGCCTATGGCTACTTAAAAACTGAGCATGGTGTTCATCGTTTGGTTAGGCAGTCTCCGTTTAATGCCAAAGCTTTGCGTCAGACTTCTTTTGCCTTGGTTGAAGTGATGCCGATTTTTGATAAGACCATCAATCTGGAAATAAAAAAAGATGATTTGAGAATAGATACTTTTCGAGCTTCTGGTCATGGGGGGCAAAAGGTTAATAAAACCGATTCGGCAGTTAGGATTACGCATTTACCTTCTGGTTTAGTAGTAGCTTGTCAGAGCGAGCGTTCTCAGATGCAAAACAAGGAAACAGCGATGAATATTCTCAAAAGTAAATTGATTTTATTGCGAGAACAAGAAAATCGAGAGAAAGAAAAAAAGATCAAAGGGGAGGTAAAGCAGGGAAGTTGGGGTAATCAGATTAGGTCATACGTCTTGCATCCTTATCAGATGGTAAAAGATCATAGGACTGATTTTGAGACGAGTGATACTCATGGTGTTTTAAATGGCGAGATAGAAGAGTTTATCGAGGCGGCTTTGAGAAAAAGTTTCTAGTTTTTAATTTCTAAACAATGTATGTTTAAAAATTAAAAATTAAAAATTAAAAATTGTTTGCGATGATTCGTCTCGACCATGTTTACAAAAAGTATGAAAATAATCTGGTGTTGGAAGACATCAATTTAAGTGTGTCTGAAGGAAATTTTGTTTCCCTGGTTGGGCCTTCTGGGGCGGGTAAATCAACTTTGATTAGATTATTGATAGCCGAAGAAAAACCCTCAAGAGGACAAATATATGTTCGTGGATTTGATATTGCCAAATTGTATAAAGGCGATATTCCTTTTTACAGAAGAGGGTTGGGAGTGATATTTCAGGATTTTAAATTATTACCCCAGAAAACTGTTTTTGAAAATGTAGCTTTCGCTTTGGAAGTTTGCGATCGTACCAATGCAACCATAAAAAATCGGGTTCCGCAGATATTGGATATGGTTGGGTTGTCAACGAGATCCAATAATTTGTCTCATAAATTGTCGGCGGGAGAGATGCAAAGAGTGGCAATTGCGAGGGCGTTGGTCAATAAGCCAAAATTATTGATTGCCGATGAGCCGACCGGCAATTTGGATCCGGTTAATTCCTGGGAAATTATGCAGTTGTTATTGAAAATAAATAGTTTGGGTACGACAGTTTTTTTGGCAACGCATGATCGGGAAATAGTAAATTCATTGAAGAAACGGGTGGTGACGATTGAAAATGGAAAGATCATTCGAGACCAAAAGAAAGATGGAAAATATATACTTTAGAAATGGGATCTAAAAATGTTTTTGATACGAACTATTAGATTAATAAAACTGGGTTGGATAAATTTTTGGCGTAATCTTTGGTTAAGTTTGATTGCGACTTTTGTCATGTCTTTGACTTTGATGACGATTACTTTTTTAGCCTTGTCTGCCTTTGTTATCAATAGTGAAATTGAAAATGTTAAATCTCGTATTGATTACGAGATATTTTTGAATGATGATGTGGGACAGCAGGGGATTGATTCTTTAAAAAAAGTAATTTCGGAAAAAGTTGAAGTAAAGGAGATTGAGTATATTGACAAACAAAAAGCAGTTGAGAGATATAAAGAGATTTTTGGTGATAAAGAAAGTCTGATAAATTATATCGAACAGGAAAATCCTTTAAAAGAAAGTTTGATTATTAGAGCCAATGATCCAGCTGATTTAGAAAAGTTGAATGATGTTTTAAAACAGGCGGAATTTGCATCAATGGTGCATAGTAGTAGTTATTCGAGAAATAGGGAAGTGATTGTGCGTTTATTGAATATTATTGATTTTGTCGAGAAAGCCGGAGTAGTAATTGGTTTGGTTTTTATAGTTATATCGGTTACGGTTGTTTTTAGTATTGTTAGGGTGGCAATATATACCAGAAAGGATGAGATTGAAATTATGAAATTGGTTGGTGCAACTGATTGGTTTGTGCATGGGCCGTTTATGATCGAAAGTGCCTTATATGGTATTTTGGCAGCGATTTTCGGGTTTGCTTTTTTGGCAGCGATTTTTTATTATGTCTCAGCGGCGGCAACGGCATATTTGTCAATATCGACAGACTCGTTGATGGAATATTTTAATGAATACATGGTTTTTGTGATAATCTTCCAGTTTTTAATGGGGTTAATTATTAGTGTTTCTAGTGGTTTTTTCGCGATTAGGAAACATGTTTAGATAAGTATTAAGTAACAAGTTTCAAGTGCCAAGTGACAAAAAATAAATAAATTATTTTTGGCTTGTAGCTTGTAACTTTTTTTGAAGGGTAATAATGAAATTATTGGGTTACATTTTAATTACATTCTTGTTGTGGGCTGATATAGGTGCTGTTAGAGCAGTAACTGTTAATGAATTGCGTGATCAACAAGAGGAGATAAAACACAAGATTGATGATTTGAATAATTTGGTGGAGCAAAAGAAGAATGAGGCAGTTAATCTCGAGAATCAGTTGGCGATTTTTAATGCTAAAATTGAACAACTTGAGTTGCAAATTCAGGATACGCAATTAAAAATTGATTCGGTTGGAGCCGAGATTGATGATTTGACGAAGGAAATTGGTAGACAGCAAAGAATGCTTGATTATCAAAAGGGAATATTGGACGAAAGTTTGCAGATCTTATACGAAAGAAGAGAACAAAATCTGTTGACAATGTTGCTTAGTTCGAAGAATTTTTCGGATTTTGTTGATCAGGTGACGTATATTGAGACTGTAAAAGAGCAGGTAAAGAAAACAATAGTTGAAATTAACACTTTAAAATCCAGTTTGGAGGAGAAGAGAGGTGATTTAAATAAGCGAAAGGGCGAATTGGAGGACTTGCAGTCGAGAAAAGTTGGAGAACAACAGGCTTTGGAATCACAAAAATATTCAAAACAAATTTTATTGGATCAAACAAAAGGTGAAGAAGAAGAGTTCCAAAGGCGTTTACAAGAGGCGACCCAAGAAGAACAGGAAGTGGAGAGTGAAATTGATAGACTGATTGAAGAGGCCAAAAAAAAATTGGTGCAAAAATATCCTGGTCTGGTTGACAATGGTGAAGGTTTTGGGTATCCGCTGAGTGGGTCAAATAGAATCAGTGTGATCGGAGGTGATTTTATGGATCCATATTATGGTTTTGGTTTCCCTCATACCGGAGTTGATTTGGCGGCAGGACAGGGGACACCGGTTTATGCTGCCGGGGAGGGTGTTATTTTGGTGGCTCATGATTCAGGTGGTGTTGGTTTGAGCTATATTGTGATCCAACATCCCAGTGGTTTTATGACGAAGTATTTGCATATGAGTGAAATTTTTGTTTCTACTGGTCAATATATCGCTAGGGGTGAGGCAATTGGTCTATCTGGTGGTGCGCCCGGCACAAATGGGGCTGGTTTTTTTACAACCGGTCCGCATTTACATTTTGAAATAAATGATGCCAATGGAAATGCAGTCAATCCTCATGAATTTTTGGAAATTGAGTTACCTTATTAATTCAAATTAACAATTAATAATGAAAAATGAATAATAATGTTGAAGAAAAATTTTTTCTAGGCAAAAATGAATTGTCTGAATTTATGCTTGAGGATAAAGTAAAAGCTGCTTTGTATGCAGCTTTGGGAGACTATAATGGCGAAGATAAGCAGCGCATATTTGAAAGATCATGGGAGGAAATAATACATTACAAAAAGTCGATAATTGAAACATGTTTGAAAATTAAAGAAATTATAAAAAATGGTAAAAAATAGGTATGACAAACCCGAATTATTAGCACCGGCTGGTGATCTTGAGAGATTAAAGATCGCTTTTTTGTATGGGGCGGATGCAGTTTATTGTGGAGTACCAGAATATGGTATGCGTGTAAAAGAGATAGAATTCGATTTGGAAAGTTTGGAAGAGGGAGTGAGGTTTGCACATGAATTGGGAAAGAGGGTCTATATTACGGTCAATATTTTTGCACATAACGAAAATTTTAATAATTTGCCTGATTTTTTACATAAATTGGAAAAAATTGGGGTTGATGGTTTGATAGTTGCCGATCCGGGTATTTTACAAGTTGTATGGGAAGAAAAAATAAAAATACCAATTCATCTTAGTACCCAGGCCAATGTGACCAATTGGAAGTCGGTAGAATTTTGGATGAAAAATAATATTAATAGGGTGGTATTGGCACGAGAGTTGTCGCATCTGGAAATAAGTGAAATAAAAAAGAGACTTCCAAAGGCAAATTTGGAGATATTTGTTCATGGGGCTTTGTGTATGTCGGTTTCCGGCAGATGTCATATTAGTAATTATTTTAATAAGCGAGATGCCAACCGGGGAAATTGTAGCCACTGTTGTCGTTGGGAATATAATGTCTATGTTGAAGAAAAGACAAGGCCTGGCGAGATGATGCTGGTTGAGGAAGACGAGCGTGGAAGTTATTTTTTTAATTCCAAAGATTTATGCTTGATCGATTGTATGGATGAAGTGTTAAAAACGGGGGCAATGAGTTTAAAGATAGAAGGTCGAAATAAGACAGAATTTTATGTGGCTACCGTAGTCAGGGCATACAGACAAGCTTTGGATATGATTTTTGACGATCTTAAGTCATATAAAAAAAATAAAAAGAAATTTGTTGGTGACTTGATGTCGATAAATACAAGGGGTTTTACGCATGGTTTTTTTATGGAAAATCAGGCGGATATTTCAAATTATAATGAGAGATCGGGTGGGGGAGATAGGCAATACGTTGGTAAAGTTATTGGGAGGGTTGGCGAATTGACAAAAATTTTGGCAAAAAACCAGATGAAATTGACTGACGAGTTTGAGTTGTTTTCTCCAAGTACGACACATAAACTTAAAATAAAAGAATTTCTCAATGATCAAGAAGAGAAAATTGGTGAAGTGGTCAATACAAATGATATTTTTTTTATTAAAAATGATTTTCCCTTGCCAGATTCGACGATGATAAGAAAGGTTTTGTAAAAGCTATTATGATAAAATATATGTGTTTATAAAATAATAGGGAGAAAAAAATGGAATTGATTTTTGTTCTTCTCGGGTCGGCCTTTCCGATTTTAATTGTTCTTTTTTTTGTTTTATTGTCCACTGTAAAACAAATAAATCAATATGAAGTGGGTGTGAGATTTACTTTTGGAAAATATTCCGGTTTGATGGCTCCTGGTTGGCGGATTTTGCTGCCAATAATTCAAGGATGGAAAAAAATAGATATGAGGACTAGGGTAGTAGATGTGCCGGAACAGGAAACAATAACAAAGGATAATATTGCTGTTAAAATTAGCGCAGTAATTTATTATAAAGTAATTGCAGCTGATCGAGCTGTTTTGGCGGTTGAGGACTATAATTATGCAATTTATCAATTGGCACAGGTGACAATGCGAAATATTATTGGTGAAGTGGAAATGGATGAATTGTTGTCGAAAAGAGATGAAATATCAGCGAAAATTAAGGATATAGTAGAGAAAACAACTGATGTTTGGGGAGTAGAAGTGGAAAATGTTGCCTTGAAAGATATTATTTTGCCTGAGAATATGGTAAGAACTATTGCCAAGCAAGCAGAGTCGGAACGAGAAAAGAGAGCGGTTATTATTAAAGCCGAAGGCGAAAAGATAGCGGCTGACAATTTGGCGGAGGCGGCACAAAAATTATCTTCTGTTCCAGGCGCTATGCATTTGCGAACTTTGAGCACTATCAATGATTTGAGTAGTGATGACTCCAATACGGTTATTTTTGCGGTGCCTCTAGAAATACTTCGGGCTTTTGAGAGTTATATTGATAAAAATAATTTTGAAATAAATGCTAAAAAGAAATAATTAATTAACAAAGGAGAAGATAAAATGAAAGTAGCAATCAATGGATTTGGTAGGATCGGGCGACAGGTATTGCGAGCAGCTTATAAGAATGGTTGGCACAAGAATATTATTGCTTGCAATGATTTGACGGATGTGGAGACTTTAGCTCATCTGATGAGATATGATACTGTATATCGAAAATTTGAAGGAAAGGTGGAAACAAAGCCGGGCGACGATAAGTATGTTGGATATTTGGTTATCGATGGTCATCAAATTGGAGTTTTGGCACAGAAAGATCCGACAATGTTACCTTGGAAAGATTTGGAGATAGATGTTGTTGTCGAATCTACCGGGTTTTTTACTGACAGGTCGGGAGCGGAAAAACATTTGACAGCGGGTGCCAAAAGGGTTGTTATTTCTGCGCCGGCAAAGTCGGACGATATCGAAACTTTCGTTATTGGTGTCAATGAAAAAGATTTAGATGATCAAACGATAATTTCCAATGCCTCTTGCACTTCAAACTGTATTGCGCCTGTGGCTAAGATAATTGAGGAAAATTATGGAATTGAAAAAGCTATGATGACTACGACTCATGCCTATACGGCTGACCAGGTTTTGGTGGATGGTCCTCATCGGGATCGTCGACGGGGGCGGGCGGCGGCAATGAATATTGTTCCAACCAGTACTGGAGCAGCAACCGCGGTGGCAAAAACCATAACCACATTGAAGGGTAATTTCGACGGATTGGCGATACGGGTTCCGGTGATTTGTGGTTCGTTGGCAGATTTTACTTTTCTTTTGAGAAAAAATGTTACAAAAGAAGAAGTAAATAAATTGATTTCTGAATTGGCGGAGGGACAGTATAAAAATATTATTCAAGCTACAAATGAACCATTGGTTTCTACTGATATTATTGGCAATGAACATTCGGCAATAATAGATTTGGGATTAACTATGGTGGTTGGTGGCAATATGCTGAAAGTGATTGCTTGGTATGATAACGAATGGGGTTATAGCAATAGGTTGTTTGAATTGTTGAGATCGATGGAGGGAAAGTATGGCAATTAGGACGCTAGATAAAGCGGATTTAAAAGATAAGATAGTCCTTGTGCGTGCAGATTATAATGTTCCAATGGAAGGATTAAAAATTGTTGATAATACAAGAATCGTTGAAAATATGCCCACTATCAGAGATTTGTTGAATAGGGGGGTCAAAAAAGTTGTAATAATATCTCATTTGGGACGTCCATTGGGGTCAGTAGTGGAAGAATTGCGTTTGAAGCCTATTGTTGCTGAATTGGAGTCCTGTTTGGGGGAAGAAGTGGATTATTTTTCAGATGATATAAATTTGGTTACTAGAGAAAAAATCGAGAGTTCTACTTTTAGAGTGATTTGTTTGGAAAATATCAGATTCGATCAAAGAGAGGAAAATGGTGGCGAGGATTTAGCGAAAAAAATCTCGGAGTTGGCTGATATTTTTGTTTTGGACGCATTTTCTGTTGCTCATAGAGCTCATGCAAGTGTGGTAGGGGTTGCAAAATTTTTGCCCACTTATGCTGGCTTGGCTCTTATAAAGGAATATGAGAGTATTAATATTTTTTTAAAAAATGTTAGAAAGCCATTTTGGGGGTTTTTTGGCGGGATTAAACTTGATGATAAAATGCCAGTGATTAAGTCATTGGTTGATAAATTAAATGGCATAGCTATTGGATCTAGTATTGCAGTAGCATTTTTGAAAAGATATGGTTTTGGTGTGGGTGATTCGATTGTTTCAAAAGATAGCGAAGTAGTTGTTGATCAATTTTTGGAGTTTGTACTGGAAAAAAATATCCAAGTTGTTTATCCGAGAGATTTGATCATTGGTGATTCATTGAGTTTTAGGCGAGTAAAAGTTTTTGATATTGATTTTAATAAGATTATTAAGAAAGAAGTTTCTCCTATTGTTGTTTGTGAGGATGGAGAGGGAATATATGATGTGGGAGAAAAAAGTGTAATAGAATATCAAAAAGTCATTGGTGCCGCAGGTTCAGTTTTTTGGAACGGGCCGTTTGGTTGGGTGGAAAAAGATGAATTCTCGCAGGGAACAATAGAATTAGCAAGATTTATGGCTAAGTCACCCGCACAAGTGTTGATTGGTGGAGGTGATACAGTAGGTTTTGTTGCCGCAAAGGGCATGGTTAATGAATATGATTTTGTTTCAACTAGTGGTGGGGCGATGTTAGAGTATATTGCCAATGGTACTTTACCTGGTTTAGACATTGTAAAAGAATAATTTTTTTGTTTTTTTAAAAAAATAACGGATATTATTCCGTTATTTTTGTGTTGTGTCTAGCGTTGACTATATAAAATAATAGTGTTATTGTTAAGGTAATTATTTTAATATTGGGATGATAAAAATTATGGTTGAAATTAAAAAGATACCTGAAAGTAGGATAGTGATGGAAATATTTGTTACATCTGAAGAGGTTCAAAAATATAAAAATGAAGCATTGGGTATTTTGGGCCAACAAGTAAAATTGGAAGGTTTTCGAAAAGGTAAGGTTCCATTGAATATTTTGAAAGAGAATATTGACAGGGATAAGTGGCTGATTGAGACCGTTGATGTGGCAATCAACAATAAATATTATGAAATCGTTGTTGCAAATAAGGATAAATATTTGGTGATTGGTAGTCCAAAAATTGATTTTAAATCAAAGATTGATTTTGATTCTATTGACGCTGGTATAAGTTTTACGGCAGAAGTTGATGTGTATCCTGAAGTATCTTTGCCTGATTTGAGCAAGATCAAAGTTGAACAAAAAAAAGCGGTTGTCTTGGATGAAGATTTTGAGAAAAGTAAAGATTTGTTATTAAAAAAAAGATCTACTTTGACCGAGACTCAGGAAGGATATAATACGATCAAGGGAGATTGGATTGATATTGATTATGAAGTAGAAATTGATGGAAAAAAAATATCTGATGCTGGGACAAAAAGTTTTCCTTTGATTATTGGTAATAAAATAATGACTGATGGTTTTGAGGATTATTTGCTAGAACATAGGGTGGGGGATGAGTTTGATTTTGTGTTAAAGGTTGATAGTGATTATAGAGACAAGAGGTTGGCTGGAAAAAATGTAAAATTTTATGTAAAGGTTAACGATATCAAAAAATTGGTAGTTCCTGAGTTCAATGATGATTTTGTAATTAGTTTGGCGATTGATGGTATTAATACAACTGATGCTTTCAAAAAATACATGATGGAAAATTTGCTTTTGGAAAAGGAGAGGGAAGTAGAAGAGAGCGTCAAAAATGAAATTTTGGGAAAAATTGAAGCCGGAGTACAGATCGAATTGCCGGTTAGTTTGGTTGAGCAAGAATTGGACATGATGTGGCATGAATTTGAGCATAATTTGAGAGATAAAGGCATTGCGACGGATGATTATCTAAAAAGAGAGAATGTTGATATGGAAAAGATAAAGGAGGGATGGAGAGAGCAGGCTACTAAGAGAGTTAGATTTGGGTTGATAATACGTGAATTAATTAAAAGTTTGGATATAAAAGTTGACGAAAAAAACGTTATTGATTATTTGGAAAAGAGAATGAGTGTTATTAAACAAGATTTATTAAAACATGCGCCTGACAGTTTTGAGAAGATGGAACAAGAATATCGAAAAAAACTTTTTTCTGAAGATTATAAAAAACGCGCTGAGCAAGAATTGATTATTGATAAAATGTTTGATGTTTTAAAATCGATGACAGTTGTAAAAAAATAATTATTTAAATAAATATATTATGAAATCAAGTACAATTATAAATCAGTTGGTGCCGATGGTAATTGAAAAGTCGGCATATGGTGAGAGAGCTTATGATATTTTTTCTAGGTTGTTGAAAGAAAGAATTATTTTTCTTGGTTCTCCAATTGATGATGGTATTGCTAATTTGATTGTTGCTCAATTGCTTTTTTTGCAAAGCGAGGATGAAAAAAAAGAGATTAAGTTTTATATTAATTCACCAGGTGGGTCAGTGACTGCAGGGATGGCTATTTATGATACTATGCAGCATATTAAATCTGATGTTGCTACAATATGTATAGGTCAAGCTGCTTCGATGGCAGCGGTATTGTTGTCGGCTGGTGAAAAAGGAAAACGTTTCGCCTTACCTAATTCCAGAATTATGATTCATCAAATTATGGGTGGGGTTGAAGGACAAGCTTCAGATGTAGAAATTCAGGCAAATGAGATGTTGAGGTTGAAAAAGAAATTAAACGAAATATTGGTTGTTCATACCAGACAAAGCTATGAAAAAATAGATAAAGATACAGATCGTGACTTTTTTATGTCACCCGATGAGGCGAAAAAATATGGTTTAATAGACAAGGTTTTATAGTAATTTTTACTTGACATATATTTTTTATGGTGTTATTATTTTTTTGTTTAAGGGATTACAGTGAATAATATGAATAATCAAGTGAATAACTCTAATCAGCCTATTGGTCAGAGTGAGGGTAAGTTGTTGGACAGCATATATGCTTCTTGGCAGCAGGAGGAGTTGGATAATATTAATGTTACCAATATGATTGCCAAGGCTTTTGGTGGTTTGAAACGCAAACAGAGGCATGTTTTAAAGAGGAGATATGGAATTGGTGGTTTGGAAAAAAAGACTTTGCAAGAGATAGGTGATAGTTTTGGTGTTACTAGAGAAAGAATAAGACAGATAGAGAGATCAGCGTTAAAAAAATTGAACAAAGAAGTAAATATTAAATATTTTCGTCCGGTTACGGCAGCAGTTGCTTTTGAATTGGAAAAATCTGGTGGAATTATATCAGAGCGAACATTAATAAGACGCATTTTAGGTAATAATTATTCAGAGGAAAATAATAGTGGTATGAAATTGATTTTGGAGGTTTTTCCTGATTTTTATTATGCTAAAGAGTGTGATCATAAAAATGAAGCCTGGCATCTAAGAGAATGTGATCTAGAAAGAGTCGTAAAGGTGATAAAAAGTTCGATTGAGTATTTGGAAAATAGAGGGGAAATAGTGTCTATTGATGAATTAAAAAGTGATATTGCTAGTAAACATGAATTGACTGAAGATCATTTGGTGTCGCTTATGGATTTGTCGAAGATGATTATGCAAACATCTGATGGTGGTTTTGGTCTTAAATCTTGGAAGTTTATAAATCCAAAGAATATTAGGGACAAGATATTTTTTGTTTTTCATAGAACAAAGAAACCTATGCATTTTATGGAAATTACCGATTTAATAGTGAAAGAGGATTTTTTGCATAAGAAAAAAATAACTCACCAGGCGGTTCACAATGAGTTGATTGCTGATGATAGATATGTTTTGATAGGCAAAGGAATATACGCTTTGAAAGAGTGGGGTTATCAACCTGGTACAGTAGTGGATGTTATCAAACAGATAATAAAGGAGGCAAAAAGACCTCTTTCAAAGGCTGAAATTATCGAAGAGGTCTTAAAACGTAGAATAGTGAAAAAAAATACTATTGTCATTAATTTGCATAATAAAAAATATTTTGACAGAACTACTGATGATAACTTTGTTTTGAAAAATCAATAAAAATAAATAAAAAATAAATATATACTGTATTTAATGGGAAATTTTTATTACATAGGTTTGTTTTTGTTATTTTTGGTGGTATGGGTAGGAATAGTGTACCTTGCTTTTTTGGCGTGGCAATATCGCAGATATAGGACATGGTTAAAAAACCAAAAATACCAGTGTTTGTTAATAAAAGTTCCTAAAAAAAATGAAAAAAATGCGTTATCGGCGGAGCAAATGTATGCGAGTTTGCATGGAATAATGCGCAATCGCTGGGTAATGTTTTGGGAAGGAAGCATGCAGGAACATATAAGTTTTGAGATAGTTTCTTCAAATAAGTATATAAAATTTTATGGATTTGTTCCGGATTATTTGGTTGAATTTGTTGAAGGTCAGATTTATGCTCAGTATCCCACTGTTTTGATTGAGAAGGTAGATGATTATATTTCAGAGTATAAGTATCAAAATAAAGACTTTTCTTCATGTGAGTTGGTATTGGATAAAGATGAGGTTTATCCGTTGAGAACATTTGAAACATTTGATGTTGATCCTTTGGCAGGTATTACTGCAGTTTTAAGTAAATTGGGTGATACGAAAAATCAGATATGGTTGCAGTTTTTGATTCGACCGGTAAATAATCATTGGCAGCATAGAAGTCAGAAGATAATAAACAAAATTAGAGGCGGTGTTGACACATTATCTTTTTTTGGTTTTGTTGGAAGCTTTTTAAGTTTGATTGTTAATCATATCTTAAATCCAGGGAGCACGAATGAGAAAGCTTCAGAAAACAAGAAGGTGTTATCTGGTCCTGAAGAGGAAGCAATTGCAGAAATAAATAAAAAATCAGTAAAATTAGGATTTGAGACAAAAATTAGAATTATTGCTTTTGGAGATAGCTCTATTGACGCTAAAAGTAAATTGCAGTCAATTATTGGGACGTTTAAACAATTTAGTCTTACCAATCTTAATAGTTTGAGTGCCAATCGTATTAGCGTGGGGAATTTTAGAGATTTGGAAGTGTATAAAAATAGAAGTTTTGCAGGAAAAGGTTTTGTGTTGAATACTGCCGAATTAGCGAGTTTATTTCATTTGCCAAGTATTTCTGTTGAGACGCCAACTATCGTTTGGTCAAATAATAAAGTAGCTGAGCCGCCAAGCAATTTGCCGACAGTAAATAATTCAAATTTAGCTGATCTAACTGTATTTGCAAAAACTGATTTTAGAGAATTGGAGAATGTTTTTGGAATAAAAACTGAAGATAGGTCGAAACATGTTTATATCGTGGGAAAGACAGGTATGGGTAAAACTTCTTTGTTGCAAAACATGGTTATTGACGATATGAGAAAGGGCAGGGGAATAGCTGTGGTAGATCCGCATGGTGACTTTGTTGATACGGTATTGAATTATGTTCCTTCAAACAGAATAAATGATGTTGTTTTATTTGATCCTGGAGATAGAGATAATCCGATTGCCTTTAATTTACTTGAGAATGTTGCTGATGATTATAAACCTATTATTGCTTCAGGTTTAATTGCGATTTTTAAAAAACTTTGGCATGATTCCTGGGGACCAAGATTGGAACATATATTGCGCTATACTTTTTTGGCTTTATTAGATTATGAGGGAAGTACATTTTTGTGTGTTCCTCGGTTGCTTTCAGATGAAGTTTTTAGAAATGAGGTTATTAATCATATTAAGGATCCGGTAGTAAAAGATTTTTGGGAAGTCGAGTTCAATGGTTATACTGATAAACTAAGGCAGGATGCGATATCTCCTATTCAAAATAAAATTGGTCAATTTTTGGCAAGCTCGACGATTAGAAATATTGTTGGGCAGCCAAAAACGGCTATCAATATCAGGGAGGTGATGGATAGCAAGAAGATCTTGTTGGTTAAAGTTGCAAAGGGTGTAGTTGGAGAGGACAATGCTGCATTGTTGGGTGCAATGATAATTACTAAAATCCAATTGGCTGCTATGAGTAGGGCGGATATATCTGAAGAAAAGCGTATTCCTTTCAATCTGTATGTTGATGAATTTCAAAATTTTGCTACTGAAAGTTTTGCGTCTATTTTATCGGAAGCTAGAAAATATAAATTGAATTTGCATGTTGCGAATCAATATATTGAACAGATGGAAGATGTAGTTCGTGGGGCTGTATTTGGTAATGTTGGTACTTTGATTACTTTTAGAATCGGAGCTACAGATGCGGATTATTTATCTAAAGAGTTTGCACCTACTTTTTTGGCAGAAGATTTGACCAACTTGGAGAAATTTCACATTTATCTGCGTATGACAATTGATGGGATTTCTAGTCCGGCTTTTTCCGCGGTTACTTTAAGTTTGCCAGTAGAAAAAACAAATAATGTTGATAAAGTACTTTTTTCTTCTAGGGAAAAGTATGGCACTAAAAGAGATTTTGTTGAGACAAAAATTAAGGAGTGGTCTGAAGTATTGGATTCTAAAAAAAAGAAGGTGAACAACAATAAGTGCGGAAAAAAAGGAAATATGGTGATGAAGAAGACTGATGAGTCGGTTGTTGAAATGGATCAAGAAAAAAGAGAACAATTGTTAACGAAGTTGAAGGCATTTCAAGAAGAGAGAACCAGTAATAAAGATGACAATATTAAGATTGATTTGGACAAAGAAGCTGTTAAAAGAAAGTTGGTTGAGTTTAATAATACAAGAATGAAAAAGTCAGATTTTAGCGAGAAAATAATTGAGGATAATGATGAGGAAATTATTATCGAACAATAGATTTTTTTGATTTTTAGTTTGGATTTTTCAAGAGTGGGGTCAAATGTTATAGTCGTACAATGTATCTTGTGCGACTTTTATTGTTGGTTTGGTCGACTTTGATCATATTTAATTTGTGGCAATAATGTTGTAATGGTATTGATTTTTTAGATATTTTTTAGATTTAATCTTTCGTAGGTGAATATTCATATTTGTAAAATTAGCTATTTGGTCGCACAATACTAAATAATTTTGTTTGTTAATAGAGAATATTATTGTCACTTATAAATAGTGGGTTTTCGCTCTTTTTCGGTGATTATTGAAATTGGGTCCTTCCCTATTGTTCGTCAATGATCTCTTGGCGTATTTCTTTGACTAAATTTAGGTAAAAATTCAAATTATGAATTGTGTTGAGATACATACTTAGTGGTTCGTTGTTGATGAAAATATGACGGAGGTAACTGGGTGTATAGTTTTTGCATGTACTACAAGAACAGTTTTTGTCTAAAATGCTAAAATCTTTTTTGTATTTTTTTTGTTTAATTCTAATTGTGCCTTGTGACGAGAAAAGATAACCGTGGCGTGCATTTCTAGTGGGCATTACGCAATCAAACATATCGATACCGTTTTTTATTGCTTCTTTGATATTTTCGGGTGTTCCAACTCCCATTAGATATCTGGGTTTGTTCTCGGGTAGTAATGGGGTTGTATATTCTAAAACTTTGTACATTTCGTTTGACGTTTCGCCTACAGCCAATCCACCAATAGCGTATCCATCAAATCCAATTTTTAGCAGTTCATAAACTGATTTTTTGCGTAAGTCGGGAAATAATGCACCTTGGACTATGCCAAATAAAGCTTGTTTTGAATTTTCGATTGTATTGTGTTGTTTTTTGCATCGTTTTGCCCATTTTAACGTAAGTATTAATGAGTTGTTGGCGTATTCATATGAACAATTGCTTGGTGGACATTCGTCTAAGACCATCATGATATCTGAGCCAAGGTTTTGTTGAATTTTTATGGATTTTTCCGGACTAAGGAAATGTTTTGATCCGTCGATGTGAGAAGAAAAATACGCTCCTTTTGGGGTAATTTTTCGAGTTTTGGCCAGACTGAATATTTGGTATCCTCCACTATCGGTGAGAATTGGTTTTGGCCAATTCATGTATTTATGTAAACTTCCAGACGCCTTGATTATATCGTCTCCTGGTCGGAGATGGAGGTGATAAGTATTGGCAAGTAAAATATTGGCTTGTAATTCGTTGTTGAGTGTTTTTGTATCTAAGCAACGAATGGCGCCGGCAGTGGCAACTGGCATAAAACAAGGAGTTTGAATTTTGCCATGAGGTGTTGTAATTTCCCCTACTCTAGCATTTGTTTTTTTTGATTTTTTTATGACTTTGAATTTGAATAATGATGACATAAATGGTAATAAGTTTTATAATATAGAGTATTAAATGAATTTTGATTATATGAAATTTAATTCTAGCCAGGATGATTTTGGCGCAAGTCTCGAGGTAGTAAAAAATAAGTTGGCGAAATCTGAAATTGTAGCCTCAATTGATCAGTTGAGTTGTGTTGTTGTAGAAAAGTGGTGGAATAATTTGGATAAAATTGTGGTTCCAAAAAATGTAACCGAGTCGTCAGTTGTCCGAGCGATAGAAGCAGTAAATAAGATATTGATTCCAGCTGGTTTTGAAAAAGTTGGGGTATCTGTTCGGGGCGGTTTAATGACGGATATAGAAATGGCATCGAATTTGTTGGCAAAAAATCGAATATTATTTAGTAGTGGTGACTTGCCGATTCGAAATATTGTTGGAGGAAATAGTTTTAAATATTGGATTGAGGATGTGACGGTTGATGAGAAAAAACCGGTTTCTTTAGCGCAATTGGTAGGTTACCGTTTGCATAATGTAATTAATACGAAACAGTTGGTAGAGAAATATCAACAATTGCGTGCAAAAGTGACTAATATCTATGGGTTGAAAGTAATTCGTTGGGATATATATGGTATTTGTGATGATGCGGCAAAAATTATTCCCTTGTTGGATGAAAAGACAGCATTGGCGATAGAATATTATCCAAGGTTTGGCCGACCGGAGATTTTTTTTGAAAAAATTGATGAATTGAGAAAAAAATATCCTGGTAAACAGATTGGAATATCATTTGACCCTGTATATTATCAGATGGCGTCAAGTTTGTATAAAGGTTGTATGACTCCGGAAAACTATTTTAGGAAGATAATTTCTGAGAGACCTGATCAATTGATGATGTTGGAGGTTAATCAGATTGCTTTGAATCAAAATAAGCCTCATTCGGCAATTACTGATGGAAAAGTAAATCATTATGAGATGTTTAATCAGTTGGGGAAAGCATATCGTGGTGGCAGATTGTATTATTTACCTCATTTTGCTTATGAGCCTTCACCAAAATATTATGATCAAGTCATGGTTGAAGGAAAAGAGTATATGGTTAAATTGAATGAAAGTTTTATGGGAAATGACGAGTATATGTCTGGATCAAAGAGGGATTTGTAGAGATATTTTTTGTTTATTAACTGGATGATTAAATATTAGTTGACTAGCTAGGAGCATGATGTTTTTTTGAGGTAGGGGTTGGGTGGCATTGTATTTAATATCTCCTAAAATAGGATGTCCTATATTTGATAACTGAACTCTTATTTGATGCGAGAGTCCGGTTTTGAGATTAATTTTTAAGATAGAATAGTGTTTGGAATTTAGATAAAAATCTGATGTTTTGAAGTATTTTTTGTAGATTTTAACATTATTGGTAGCCAAAACAGTGTATTGCAGAATAGCAATTTTGGAATTTTGCTGTGGTTGTTTGCAGATTGTTGTTTTGTTGTTTTTGTTGTTTTTTTTGAGATAATTTTGGAGATTTTTGTTTTCCCCTATTTTCATTGATCCTTCAACAACAGCTATGTAATTTTTGGTAATGTTTCTGTCCCTGAATTGTTTTGACATTCTAGAGGCTGCCTTTGATGTTTTTGCAAATAATATTATGCCACAAACCGGCCGATCAAGTCGATGCAGAAGCCCCAAATATACATTTCCTGGTTTATTGTATTTTGATTTTATATATTGCTTGGAAATTTTTATTAAGCTATTGTCTTTTGATATGTCGGTTTGGGTTGGCATATTGAATGGTTTAACAACTGCGAGCAAATGGTTGTCTTCAAAAAGTATCTTCAGTTTTTGTTTTGTTTGAGGATTGTTTTTCATAGGTTAAAAAAAGTATCAAGTTTTTGATAGAGGAACTTGATACTTTTATTATAATATCGGATTAGTGATTTGGTTTAGTTCTTTTTATTTCCAAGATAGTGCCAGGTAACTAATAATGGTGAAGCATTGAAGATTGATGAATATGTTCCTGATATTAAGCCGATTATAAGCGTAAGAACAAAGATTTTAATTGATTCTCCACCAAATAGGTATAAGGCCAATAAAGTTACTATTACAGTGAGAGAGACGTTGAGAGAACGAACAAGAGTCTCGTTGATTGAAATGTTGACAACTTCGGCAAAGTTTTCTTTGGTATATTTGCGTAGATTTTCGCGAATTCGATCAAATACAACTATTGAGTCGTGGACGGAAAAGCTCATAACAGTTAGAATTGCCGGTAAGAAAAGAATATCTAGTTCAATGTGATAATAAGCGCCTAAAATAGAAAATACTCCTAAGACAAATAAAACATCGTGAAGTAGAGCAGCAACAGCACATATTCCAAAACGCCAGGAACTGGTAGGAGCAGGTACGCCTCGGAAAGACCAAGCAAGGTATAGAATTATGCATATTGAGGCGATCACAACGGAAAGAAAGGTGTTTTGGGTAAGTTGATTACTGATGGTTGGGCCAATGGCTTCAAATCGCAGTTCTTTGACGTTGCCATATTTTTTTTGCAAAGTAGAAATGATTTGATTGTATTTTTCTGATCCGCCTAGAATTTGGCTGGTTTGACTTTGATCTAAAGTGTTGGTTAAATCATTGTTTTGGGCATAAGCAACAGAATTGATGAAGCCGAGAGTATTGGTTTGAGAGGAATCATTTTCGCTTTTTGTTTGATTTTCTTCAACGGCTAAGGTGTCAGTGCGAATTATTATTTTGTTGTTACCGGAGGATTGCACGACAAGATTGCCTAGGTTTAGGGGAGCGAGTGTTTCTCTAATTTCTTCGGTGTTGATATTACTTTGTTCTGTAAGTTGTAATTCCATTAGAGTTCCACCTCGAAAATCAAGACCTAGTTTGAGTCCATTGAACATGAGTGAAATCAGTCCGGGAACGATCATGACAGCTGAGATTATGTACCATAAATTGCGACGACTGATAATTTGAAGCATAGAAGGTTAATAATGAATGAATAATTTTTTATTGATTGAAAAAAGGTTATTTTTGGATAATACCAAAGACCTTTGGGTTATCTGAATTACTTAGGAATAACCTTAGGAAGGTACGAGTGATAGTGATTGCTGAAAAAAGACTGACGAGTACTCCGATGGCCAAGGTCAGGGAGAAACCTTTGATAGTGCCGGTGCCAAAATACCATAGGATAAAACAGGTAATAAGAGTGGAAAAGTTGGCATCTCTGATGGATGGCCAGGCACGTTTGAAACCGGCTTCGATGGCGGCGAGAAGTGAACGTCCGTCTCGTAATTCTTCTTTGGTTCTTTCGAAGATAAGTATATTGGCGTCAACAGCCATGCCAATAGAGAGAACAAAAGCGGCAACTCCAGCCAAGGTAATTGTAACAGGTATTAATTTGAAGATACTGATGGAAATTAGTATATATATTCCCAATGCGATGGTAGCTAGTATTCCTGGAATTCGATAGTTGATCAAGAGGAAAATAATAATTAGTAATAAGCCTATTAGACCAGCAACTAGACTTTTTTTCATAGCTTCGTTTCCGAGAGTAGCGCCGATGTTGGATTGAGCGATTAATTTGACGGGGACAGGTAGAGCGCCGGAGTTTAATTGTATTTCCAGTTCTTTGGCTTCGTCAACTGAAAAGTCGCCTTCAATAATCGCGTTGCCGTCGGTGATTTCGGCTTGAACAGTTGGGGCTGAGATAATAATGTCATCAAGAAATATGGCAATTCGTTTATTTAGATTTTCTTTTGTTAGTTTTGCAAATAGTTCTTTTCCTTCAGCTTTAAATTCAAGCGATACGACTGGCTTTTGTTGCTGAGGATCGATATCAACCTTGGCCTTGTTTAGATTGGCGCCGGTTAGTTCGGTGTCTATCCAATCTGTACCTTCGGCATTTTCGGTTTTGAATTTTAATTGAGCTGTTTTTCCAATCAAATTTATAGCTTGATTGATATCATTGACACCGGGTAGTTCGACAATGATTTTGTTGCCGCCACTGGATTGAATTAGTGGTTCTGATACTCCAAGTTGATTGATACGAAAATCTATAATATTGATTACGCCTTGTACGGCTTCAGATTGTTGATTGGCGGGTATATTGGAAACGTCAGCTTGGTACGTCAATTGAGTCCCGCCTTTTAAGTCGAGACCTTCATGAATATTTAATTCTTTGTAGATATTGAGTTGGGGAATGTTGATATTTGGTCCTTTTGGCCAAACTGCTAAGCCAGATAATACAGTGATAATAATAATCAGAATTGTGAATAGAAAGGTGTTATTTTGCACAGATAGTATGGTTAATAATAAAACAGGAGACTATATATAATATTAGAAACTTTGAGTTAAAAAAGCAATATCAGATTGGAGACTGATTTTTAGAGATAGTGGTTTAATTTTTTTTCTTTGAGGAGTTCGATTATTTTTTTAATATCGGCGGATTTGTTTTTTGGACAAATAAGAGTAATATCTTCGGTATCGACAATGATCATATTTTCTACTCCGAGCGTGACGATTGGTTTTTTGGAGCCATAGATTAGCGAACCTTTTGTATCTATCGTAATTAGATCCCCTTTGGTAATATTTTTGTCTTCGTCTTCGGAAAGCATGTCTTTTAGAGCTCCCCAGTTGCCGATATCGTTCCAATTTAGATCAGCTGGGATAACTAAAAGATCATCTGATTTTTCCAGAATGCCATAATCTATGGAGATTTTTTTCAATTGACTGTAAAGTTTTTTGACGATTTTGTCTTCGTTTTTATGACCGAGATATTCGTTGATTTCCATTAAAATTTTGTAGTTTTTTGGCATGTATTGGGCAATTTTTTCCATCATGACGTTGGCGGGATATATAAACATGCCGGCATTCCAGAAGTATTTCCAGCTTTTAACGTATTTTTTGGCAGTGGCAATGTCTGGTTTTTCTACAAATTTTTTTACATTGAATACTTTGTATTTTTCTATACTTTTGGCTGATTTACTTATATTGATATAACCGAATTCAGTGGCTGGTCGGGTTGGTTTGATGCCTAAGATTACGATTTTTTTGTCTCTATTGGCCAATTCACCAGCTTTCTCTAATATTTCTCGAAATTTTTTTTCTTTGCCGATGTAATGATCAGCAGAGAGAATGGCAATAGTGGCATTGGGGTCAAGTTTTGAAATTCGTAATGTAGTTAAACCAATGCAGGCGGCGGTATCTTGTATCGATGGTTCGGAAAAAATATTTTCTGACGGAAAATTTGGTATCTGTTTTTTGATTAATTCAACGTAGTTTTGGTTGGTAGCAATAAAAATATTTTTTAAAGGAAATTTGGGAGTGACTCTATCGATGGTGTCTTTAAGAAGGCTTTGGTTGGTAACCAAATTAAAAAGTTGTTTGGGACGATCGTGACGGCTCATGGGCCAAAGTCGTGTTCCCTGTCCCCCAGCCATAATTATAATATACATTTTTTGGAATTTAAAAAATAAAAAAGTACTGTTTTTTTATTATACCTGTTTTTTGAGGTGCGATAAAATTTTTTCAAAATCCTTTGGCGGGTTGATTTTAAAAATGAGTTTTTTCTTGTCACGCGGATTTGAGATTTTAAGATAGTAGGCATGAAGCAATTGTCGGTTGATTTCTAGCATTTGAGATATTTGTTTTGATTCTTTTGTACAATAGGTTTGGTCGCCGATGATTGGCATATTCTCTGATAGGAGATGCACTCTAATTTGATGGGTGCGTCCGGTTTTTAAATTGATATCAATTAAGCTAAGGTTGTTATTTTTGTAATTAAAATTTTTGATAATTTTGTATTCTGTTGTGGCGGTTTTGCCTTTGCCAAGATGGGTAGTGATAAATTTTTGGCGGTGATGAGGATCGCGGCAGATATTTTTTGTGATCACTCCCCTACTCTTTCGATTGTTATTGATAATTAGGGCGTAATATTTTTTGATCCAATGTCGATTTTTGATTTCATCCTGAAAAAAATTGAGAGAATTTTGATTTTTGGCAATTAGAATCAAGCCGGATGTATCTTTGTCTAAACGATGAACTATCCCGGGACGAAATATATTGTTTATGGGTTTGAAATTGGCAAATTTGGGATAGTGATAAAGGATAATATTGATCAATGTGTCGTTTTGGTGACCATGACTGGTGTGAACCGGTAAGAAAGGTGGTTTATTGATTAGAAGAAAATCTGTATTTTCAAATATAATATCGAGATTCCCTTTTTGGGGTTCTATTTTTAGTATTTCGGTTTTGGGAATAATGATTGTTATTTTTTCGTTTTGTTTTATTTTGTGACTATTTTTATTGATAATTTTATTGTTTATCGAAACTTGTTTGTTTTTGATTAAACTGCCAATAAAAGATCTGGAGTATTCAGGCAGTTGGTTGGAAATTTCTTTGTCTAAACGATTATTTATTTGAGCAATGATTTTGATTATTTTTGGTTTCTTTGTCATATATTTTGCAAAATTGATCTAAGTTCCGATGTGTTGTTGCATAGGTATAGTTTTTGTCGAATTTCAGTAGCATTGGGAATATTTTTGATGTACCAGCCGAAATGTTTTCTCATCTGAATAATTGCTTGTTCGTCGGCAGATTTACGGTGATCTTTTCTTAATGATAATTCTTTGATTAATAAATTGGTGTGTGTCAGAATTATTTTTTTTATTTTTTTGATATTGGTTTTGGGTCTGATTTTTTTTCCCAGTAGTAGTTTTTTTATTTGTTCAAAAATCCAGGGTTGACCAAGAGCGCCGCGGCCAATCATGATGCCGCTGGGAGTGTATTTTTTGATATATTTTATTGCTTGTTGCGGATCGATTATGTCCCCATTGCCGATGACTGGTATATTTAGTTTGTCAGCAATTGTTTTAATGTAATCCCAGTCGCTAGAACCGGCGTATTGTTGTTTAACGGTACGTCCGTGAAGGGTGAGACAGTCAATATCTGTTTTTTTTATTATGTTTTGATAGAAAGATGGTGGAAGTTTTTTGTCGTATCCAATTCTGGTTTTTAGTGATACTGGGATATTGACTGATTTTTTGAGGGCAGATAATATTTCTATCAGTTTGTCGGGGTCTTGCAGTAGTTTGCCGCCATTACCTGAAGCCAGCATACTGCGGGCTGGGCAGCCGCAATTGAAATCGAGACCGTCGGCGCCGTTTTTTTCTAATTCTTGTGCGATAGTAATTGTTTCTGGAATAGTATGTCCGAATACTTGGACAATGATTGGTTTTTCGTATTTGGTAAAGTATGTTTTATTGATTGTTTTTTTGTTTTGGTATTTTAAACCCATTGAAGAAACCATTTCGGTAAAAACAACATCGGCGCCAAATTTCTTTAGAATTCGGCGTTGTGAACTATTGGTTATGCCATGGAGAGGGGCGGCACATAGTATAGGATGGTTTTGGTCCCATGTAAATTTTGTTTTCATGCTTATATTATATTACACATAAAAACACCACTCTATAGATGTGGTGTTTGGAAGGGTATCAACGTACGACACTCCGCTTGGTTAACTGTTTGTCAAAACAGCCAATTGGACACTTCGCCTTGTTAAACTTTATCCATTCAACCCGAACATTGAGATTACTCTCGAATAGTTGGCCGATGAAAATCAGCGCTATTACAATCCAACCTTGTAAAGGATAGGTATGTTTAGGTTTATTATAAACTATTTTTTAGTAATTGATAACCGGAAGAGGTATCTTCGATAGAATAACCGGCTTTTTCTATGGCTTGTCTGAATTCATCAGCTTTTTCAAAATCTTTTTTTTGTCTGGCTTGTTCGCGTTTTTCGGCTAGGTCTTTTATTTTTTTTGGGATAACAATTTTTTTAGGCAAAGCAACAAATAAAACACCGAGAACTTGATCGTATTTTTCCAGTAGTTCTAAGGTTTTTTCGGCAATACGCTGACCGATTTTATTGTCGTCTATTAGAATATTTATTTTTTTGATTAGATTGTGCATGACGGCTAGGGCTTTAGGGGTGTTCAAATCGTCTTCGATAGCGTCAAAAAATTGGTCCTCGGATGAAACGAAAAGACTTTCATAGCTGTTGGCAGGAATATTGGGAATATCATTTTTGACGTTTCGTAAGCGAATAATAAAGTTATCGATGTTTTTTAGTACATTATGGGCGGCTTGTAGGCTATCCCAGGTAAAATTCATTTTGGAACGGTAGTGACATCCGAGATATAGATATCTTAAATCTCGACCAGAATATTTTTTTTCCTTGATATCTCTAAGATTGTAAAAATTGTTGAGACTTTTGCCCATTCTTTGGCCGTTGATGAGAACGTGTTCGTTGTGGAGCCAATATTTAACAAACTGATGTCCAGAATAACATTCTGATTGAGCAATTTCGTTTTCGTGATGTGGAAAAACCAAATCAATACCGCCGGTATGAATATCGATAGTTTCGCCGAGATTTTTCATGCTCATAGCTGAGCATTCTATGCTCCATCCTGGTCGGCCGTCGCCGAATGGAGATGGCCAAAAATTTTCTCCGTCTTCGGGAGTTTTGCTTTTCCAGAGAACAAAATCGGCGGCGTTATCTTTGTCGTATTCCTGGTGATCAACCCTAAATCCGATTTTTAGGCCGCTTTTGTCGAGGTGTGCCAATTTGCCATAGTCAGGGAATTTGAGAATGGAAAAATAAACAGATCCATCTTGCCCGACATAAGCGAATTTTTTATCAATCAATTTTTGAATTATTGTTATTATTTCGTCGATGTATTCTGTGGCAGGGGTAAAAGTCGGAGGTATTGTGTTTAGTTCTTGCAAATCTTGTTTGAAAGCGTCGATATATGTTTTTGTAAAATCTTTTAAAGAGATTTTTTGGGTTTGGCTGGCTTTGACTGTTTTGTCGTCGATGTCGGTTAGATTCATTACTTGTTTGACTGAATATTTTTTGTATTCAAGATAACGGCGTAATACGTCGGGGAAAATATAGGCGAAGAGATTGGCTATGGTAACGTAATTGTAGACTGTTGGTCCACAGATATACATCTTCACTTCGTTTTCTGTGATGGGAATAAATTCTTCTTTTTGGCGAGTGAGGGTGTTGTATAGTTTGAGAGTCATGATAGTATTTTAATTTTTAATTTCTATTGTCCATAGCTTTGGTAAGAGTTATTTCGTCTGTGTATTCCAAGTCTACGCCCATGGGGATTCCAAAAGCCAGACGGCTGATTTTTATTGGGTATTGTTCGAGGATTTTGAAAATGTATGTAGCCGTGGCTTCTCCTTCCAAGGTGGGATTGGTGGCAATGATTACTTCTTTGATAATATCGTTTCCGGCTCTATTTTTTAATTTTTCCAAGGTTAGGTGTTCTGGTCCGATGCCGTCGATTGGCGATAGAGCTCCATGCAAAACGTGATATAAACCATTGTAATGTGTTTTTTCGATGGCAAGAATATCTAGTGGTTGTTCGATAACGCAAATGATTGATTGGTCACGTTTGTCGTTTTGACAAATATGGCAGGGATTTGTTTCGGAATAATTGAAACACAATTGGCAGAGTTGAAGATTTTTTTTAAGGTTTGTTAGCGCATTTCCAAAATCGATAGTTTCTTGTTCTGGTTTGTGAAGAAGATAATAAGTTAGGCGGCTGGCGGTTTTTTGTCCAATTCCAGGCAATTTGGCAAAGTGATTGATAAGGTTGTTGATTGATTGAGGAATGTGGGACATATTTTCAATTTCCAATTTTCAATTTCCAATTTTCAATTTCCAATTTTCAAATATATTTTGAAAAATAATTTGGATATTGAACAATATTATTTGACGTTAATATTTAAAAATACACCTTGATCTTCCATCCAAGTGGCGCCTTCGGCTACCAGTTGAAAATATTCGGTAAAAACTCCGGTTTGATTGGGTGCTAGGATTTCAAATTCAAAAGTTCCGGTTTCGCCAGGAGCGACTGATGTTTCTTTGAGATTTGTTAATCTATTGTTGGCTAACCATGAATTTGGATTGTAAAATATACTGCTGCGATCTTTTTGGTGACTGGTGGCTAAACGGATTGGATTGACCCCTGAATTGTACCAAGTGCGGCTGCCAGTATTTCGATATTTAATTTCCAGTTTTGTGGTTTGATTTTTGTTGACTACTGGATAATCTGATTGACTAACCCATTGACTACTGTATTCTGGTTGCCAGACTTTTATATACCAGACAATATCAATATCATTGAACCAGGAGTGATTTTCAGCTACTAGTCTAAAATGTTCTTCATAATCTTTCTGTTGATTGGGGGCAGTGATGGAGAAATTGAAAGTAGTTTCTTGATTATTGGCAATACCGTTTGTACTTAATTTGGTTGGACGATTGGATCCTATCCAAGTGTTGTTGCTGAACGAAGAAAGACGATCACGCGGACTGTCTGTGCCCAGATGGATTGGATATAGGCCTTCCTTGTACCACCAATTTTTTCCTGTGTTTTTGACTTTTACCCAAACGTTGACAGTTTCTCCTGGTTTCAAGGTGAGATATTGCGGGGATTGATCTATGATGGTTGCATCATAGTCAGGTGGATTGAAAACTGCTTGTACACCGGAGGTATCATGGATAATAACTGGTGTTCCGTTTGGAGCCCAATCATATAGCCAGGCGGCGTTGGTGAGAGACAAACGAACGCAACCGTGACTTACTCTAATGCCCAAATGGTTTTCTCCTTCATAAACATTTCCCCAGGAGTATTTCCAATATGGTAAGCCATGTATGCCGTAGCCACCATCGGGGGTAATGGCCATCCAGTTGGGCATGTATAGGTCATAGAGAGTGGAATAGGCATCTGAAATGTGGTTGTATATTTTATGAGTGCCAATAGGTGTAGGCATATTCCAGGTGCCGGTGGAAACGGGAAATTTGTTGATGATTTGGTAATTTTCAATGACGGTCATTTGTTGGTCCGGGATTGATATGTCGATTACTTTGCCCCCGCCTGCTTTGACTTTTTCTATCTCAAAAACATTTGGAATAGAAAAAGTAAAGGCAAGTGCGATAATAAGCAGGACCAGGCTCGATTTTTTTTCCATTGTAGTTTTCTCTTTTTTATAGATATAATTTGTAGTTTAATTTTATTCTATACTGTCACACAACTTAATAGCAAATAATTCTTTGTATGCCAAAATTACCCCTGGTTGGAATTGGGGTAATTTTGGCAAGGGTAATTGCTGCAAAAAATACTATGGAATTGTTTTATTGGCTGGCAGATTGTAGATTATTGCTTAATAATAATTGTCGTTGAAGAGTTTGGAGTGATTCGTCGATAGATTGTATTTGTCTAAAAATGTTAGTGGTGGAAGTTTGCCCAAGTTGATTGAGTTGTATTTTGATCTGGTTTAATTTTTGATAGATTTCTTTGGTGGTGATGTGGTTATCGATTAGGTATTGTTCGATAAAGGCAATCCAAAGTTTATAGTCGATAACTAGATTCCAAATTTGTTTTTTACTCATAAAAACCTCCTTGATGAAATTAACTTACAACCAGATTATAATCATAAAAAAACTCGTTTCGAACCATAATCGAACGAGCGGTTAATAAAATGGAATAAGCGGGAAAAATTACCAATTTAACTTGTCTTTGACGAAGTGACTGTAGCGACGGGAAACTGGTATGGTAATTTGATTAGTTAGCTCAAGTTGGTAGTTTGATTTTTGCCAGAGATACATGCGTGAAATATAGTCCAGATTGACTATAAATGATTTGTGGGTACGTAAAAAATTATCTGGTAGGTTTTTTTCTAAATCTTGGAGATTGTAGTTGACTCTTTTACTGTCTTTTTGATGGTTATTGGCGAACACTAGTGGTCCTTCGGCGGCAAAATGAGTTAGATCTTTGAGTTGGAATATGTACCGATCATTTGGGTTGGTACCGAAGGCAGTTATTTTTCCGCCAATAAATAAGTTGGTCGAATCGATTTTGGCTGGTAGTAAAAGTTGGGTTTTCTTTTTTTCGATTTGATTTTTGATTTTGTTGATAGTAACTTGAAGGCGTTTGGGATCTGTGGGTTTTAATAGGTAGTCTATTGCGTTTAACTCGAAAGCTTTGACGGCATATTCGTCGTAGGCTGTAACGAAGACGATAATTATTGTGGGGAAATCTCGAATAATTTTTTGTGCAAGATCAATGCCGGAAATAAAGGGCATGTTGATGTCCAAAAAGACTAGAGAGATACTTTTTTCTTTAATTAGATTTAAGGCCTTTTCCGGATTATTCATGGTAAAGATTTTTTGCGTTGGGAAATATTCACTTAGTTGATATTTTAATTCATTGGTGGCTGGTTGTTCGTCATCAATGATTAATGTATTGATGTTTAACATGTTTGTATGTTTTAAAGTGGAATTTTGATAGTTACGATTGACCCTTGTTTGGATGAGTTTATCTCCAGGAGGTTATTTTGTTGGTAAAAGTAGTAAAGTCTTCTGATGGTTCCGGCTAGACCCAGATGTTTTGATTGACTAATTTTATTCAAAGTTTCTTTGTCTATGCCTTGACCATTGTCTTGAGTGATTAGGTATAAGAAATTTTGGTCTTTTTTGACAGATAGTTTTATTTGAACTGATTGCTGTCGTTTAATGTTGTGAGAAATAGCATTTTCGACAATTGGTTCCCATATGAGATTTGGTACGGTATGTCGATTATAGATGTCGGGTATGTTTTTTATGATTTGCAGACGTTCACCAAATCTGGCGGTGGCAATAGCCAAATAGCTATCAATATTTTTTAATTCGTCAACAAGTGGCACTAACTCGCCTTGACGACGCAAACTACTGCGTAACAATGAAGATAATTCGATAATCAGGGTATGGGCTTTTTCCGGTTCGGTACGGGTGAGTGAGCCAATGGTATTGAGGGAATTGAAAAGAAAATGAGGATTGATTTGTGATTCCAGATTTTTGAGGCGAGTTTGGTTTTGCAAGTATAGAGTTTGCTCTCTTTTTTGGTAATCAATGATGGAAAAGATGATATAAAGAAAGATTAAAACGCTGGCAACTTGTATTAAGATGACGATCAAGACGGAAGCGAAGTCTTCCCAAAATGTTTGATAGAGAAAACCTTCAAGTAAAAAATAGATTATTCCGATTTGAAAACATGAGAAGACAAATTGCAGGCCGGCGGCGACGATCATTTTGTCTCGATGGTTTTGACGGACGTGGCTGAGTATGCCACTGATTATACCGGCACAAACGGTGAGTATGGCATATGGCCATGATAACGGGAAAAGGACATTGAGCATAATAGCCGCCACTCCTGATACAACTAGGCTGACTCTTAGACCAGATAGGATGCCGGAAACGATGATTATCGGCAGGGCCAAGTCGAAAATCAGAAGTCTTTTTTCTCCATAATTGAAAAGTAGAGTTGCGATGTAAATCAAAAAATATGTAAGAGTAAGTAAGATTTTTTCAAATGGTTTGGGCTGAATGATGTTGAAGTTATTTTTGATGATTAAGTGACTGATTATAAAAGCAATAATAAGGACAATGGCTGTTCGGCCAGTAATATCCATAATCTGATTCCAGAAATATATATTGGTAGTCATGAGATTGAATAGAACTCAAAAAGATAATATTAGAACTATTATAATTATATAATTCTTTTTGATTTTAAGAGAGATTAAAAAAATAATGATTGACCAATTATTAACATGTATGCTAATTTGTAAATGGTCTATAAAATTAACACTTATGCTAAATAATAATACAAATGTAATCGAAGAGAAAGTTGGAGTGGTAATTTCTTTTGTTGAAAAAATGACTCCCCTACTCTTGATTTGGCGTCGAAGAAGAATTGCGATTAAGAAATTAAATCTTCTTGTAAAAAAGAAAATTGGTAAAAATGTTTCGTATTATTTTTTTGTGAGTGATGCGGACAACAATGGTTATAAATTATGTTTTAATCTTTCAAAAATGGAATGGATTTTGGATGAGATTACTTTTTAAAGAACAGGAGAAAAAAATGAAGGCTATCAAAAATGATTTATTTTCTTTGCCAAAAAAGAACGTTATCGTGATGCATGTTGATATGAATAGTTATTTTGCCAGTTGCGAACAACAGGCTAATCCGGCTTGGCGGGGCAAGCCGTTGGGAGTTTGTTCCTATCTTCATCCTAAAGGGACGTTGATTGCAGCTTCGATTGAAGCTAAAAAGATGGGGATAAAAGCCGGAATAAAGGTGTGGGAAGCTAGATTAAAATGTCCTTCAATTGTTTTGGTGAGGGATGAACCGGCAAAATATCGGGTTGTTACCCGAAGGTTTAGGAGGATATTCGAAAGTTACAGCAATAGTGTTTCCAATTATAGTATTGATGAATCTTTTTTGAAGTTTTCTGATTTTGATATAGATTTTTCTGAGAACAAAAGAGATATTATAAAAAAAGCTCAGGAAATAAAAACAAGAATTGGAGGAGAGGTTGGAGAATGGTTAAAGTGTTCGATTGGCATATCCTCGACTATGTTTTTTGCTAAAATTGCTTCTGATTATCAAAAACCTGATGGTTTGACTGTAATTGATAAAAACAATGTTGATTTGATTTTGAGTAATTTAGAATTGTTGGACATATGGGGTATTTCTTGGGGGTTAAAAAGACGGTTAAATAGTTTGGGAATTTTCAGTCCGTTGGATATAAAATACGCAAAACCGTCTTTTTTGTTTAAAAAGATGGGCAAGATTGGTTATTTTTTGTGGTCAAGATTAAATGGTTTGGAAATAGACAATTTGACAACGAGAGAGAAAAAAGGAGAAAAATCTATAGGTCATTCTTATACTTTAATAAAAAAAACCGAAGATAAAAAAACCTTATCTTTACTTTTATTAAAATTATGCGAGAAAGTCGGTAGAAGATTAAGAAAAAGTCAAAAGGTGGCCAAAGTTTGTTGGTTGGCTTGGACTTATGTTTATGGTGGTGGTTTTGGGCGTCAGGAAAAGATGATAAAAGCGACGGATGATAGTTGGGAAATTTTTCAAGTTATATATAAGAACGTTAAAAATAAGTTGTTGGCGGGAAAAATTAGTAAGATTTTTATTAGTGTTTCTGGTTTGGAAGACAAAAAAATACAATTATCATTGCTTTCTGATGAATTAAAAAAGGGTCGACTGGTAAGGTCGATGGATATAATAAATGATAGGTATGGTGATTTTACCTTGGTTAGAGGAGGTTTGGGGAAATGGAGCGAGGAGATTTCGGATAGAGTGGCATTTGGTAAGTAGACGAGTTACTTTGTTTTAAATGGTTGTTATATGATTGTAAATAGGGATGATACTGTTGAAAGAATCATGATCATTGTGATAGCGATGATGACGATCTTTTGAATTTTTTTGTTCATGTTTTTTGTTTTAGTTTAACCAATTTAATTTGTCTTGGATGGTGAACTTATATTGAGAAGAAAATTCGGAAATTTTGTGGAATATATTTTTTAATTGTTCCGGGGTGATTCCATATCGATTATTAATGACAATTGTTTCATTATTAGATTTTATGTATATAGTGTAGATCCAATATTTTCCCCACTCATAGCCAGGTTCTTCAAATTTAAAATTACCAATCTTTTTGACTTGATTCCATAAAATCAATTTTTCTTTATTTGTTTGATATTTAATATAATAATGATTTATTTTGATGCATTTTCTTTGAATTAGTGGATATATGCTTCTAATGATAATAAATTCGGAAATAAGAAAATATGGTAGGAGAATTACTGGTCCAGCTTTATAAATGCAGGCGCATACAAGAATGTTGATTATTGTACCTATTAATAAACCGTTAATTCCTAATTTTAATGACCTTGCTTCAAAGGAATAATTTTGCTTGGAATTCATTTTTTAGTATTTTGTATTTTTTCTTTATCAATTAATTTGATTACTTTTTTTACTAATGTGGCAGGATTGGTGTCGTAGGCTATTTTGCCGGGACCGCGATAGCCTCTTTCTATGATGCCTCTAAATTCGTCAATCAAACCGCCGGTTCCTTCCATGATGCCGATTGGCTTTTTATCCTCAAAGGCAATGGAGAATTCATTGAGAGTACCGATGCGACCACAAACATTGATGATTGCATCCGCCATGCGTGTTAAAAGTAAATTGCGTCCCGAGTAGCCAAAACCGGTGTACATGATAAGGTCGTAGTATCTGGTAGGTAAATGATAGCGGCGGACGTGATCTTTTTCGGAGGAGGCAGGCGAAATACCAATACTGATGCCTCCGGCTTTTTTGCAGCCTTCGGCGGCATAATTGGGCATGCCGGTGGTGGCGCCAGTAATTAGGAAGGCATTGTTTAATGCTATTTGACGGCCAAGCTCTCGTACTTTTTCTTTGGCGTCGATAGCACAGATTTCGGCAAGAGCGGAACCGGAAACGCATATCGAGTATTTGAGATGGGTTTTGTCGTATGGATTGGAACAGTTGATAGACTTTTTTTTCATTTTTTTATTTTTAGCTTTGATAAATTTTGATATGAATTTTAAATTTTGTTGATTTTTGGAGAATATTTGGAGATTTTTTTGATCATTTCTTTTTTTGTCAGAAGTCCGATTTGCGGACCTATGTGTTGAATTACGGAATCGGAATTGATAGTCCCCCATTTGAGAGCGTTGTGGCAGTCGAAA
Source organism: Patescibacteria group bacterium (assembly GCA_049322675.1). Taxonomy (GTDB): domain Bacteria; phylum Patescibacteriota; class JAHJAL01; order JAHJAL01; family JAHJAL01; genus DAIRGB01. The sequence continues at coordinate 182,869 of JBMORM010000025.1, forward strand.
CCATTTAGAACGGCTGATATATAACCGGTAGAAAAAGCATCGCCGGCGCCGGTGCGTTCGACAACTTTCGAGCCAAGAGTGTTGATATGCAAAAATTCTCGGCCGTCATAAGAATAGGCACCATATTCACCATTGGTAATAACAATATTATTGCTTCCAAGTTTGAAAAATGATTTTAGATAGTATTTTATATCTTTACTTTCAGTGTTGTTTAATATCATTCTAGCTTCGTCTTTGTTGATAATCATGACATTTGATTGTTTGATAACATTTTTAATTTTTGTTAGACCGTCTCTTACTTGAAGAGTGCCTGGATTGAAACCAAGTTTAACATTATTTTTTTTGCAGTAATCAACAGTTTTTTTGTAGAGGGTTTCATAATTTTTGCCGACTGATGTTAGGTAAATCCATTTCGGTTTTTGTTTAATTGTTGGAAACGAATACTGGCGAATTTCGTGGTGAGAAAAGATAGTTCTTTCTCCCTTGTAATTAATTATTGCAGAATAATTGGTCGGAGATTTCTTATCGTGAGTCAAATAACGGAGATCAACTTTTTCTTTTTTGAAATTTGCAATTATGGCATGATGAGATCCTTCATTGCCAACTATTGTATTTATGGTGCTTTTGAGGCCAAGACGGGCGGCGCCGATGGCTAGATTGGCAGCATTGCCGGTGCCGGCGATTTGGATTACTTCTTTGACAGGGATCTTGTCTCCATAATTGAAACAGATTTCACAGATTTGTTTTTTTAGGTTACATTGAATATTTCCTTCCTCAACATTGAGAAAGACGTCTATCGTGCAGTCGCCAATTGATAAGATATCCAACATATTGTAATTAATAATTAATAATGAAAAATGAATAATATAAAAGAATCAGTTTTGTTTTAGGAAGGAAGTAATTGCAGAGGTAATTGTTTTTACGTCGAGACCATATTTACTAATAAGCTCGTTGGGTTGACCGGATTCACCAAAGGTATCTGGCATTCCGATTCTTATGATAGGAACGGGATATTTTTCTGATAATAATTCGCAAACTGCCCCGCCTAAGCCACCGGTGATTTGGTGTTCTTCCAAGGTGATGACTTTTTTGGTTTTTTGTACAGATTTTAAAATAGTTTTTTTGTCCAAAGGTTTGATAGTGTGCGAATTTATAACCTCAACGGAAATGCCTTGTTTTTCCAATTCATATGCTGCCAGGAGGCCATTGATTAGAATAGGGCCACAACCAATAAGAGAGATGTCTTTGCCTGTTTTTAAAATATTGGCTTTGCCAATTTGAAAAATTGATTTTTGAGTGGTAATAATGGGGGTTTTTTCGCGAGCAAAACGGAAATAGACGGGGCCGGAATATTTAGCGGCGGCAATGGTGGCTTTGTAAGTTTCGTGATAGTCAAGTGGAGCGATAACAACCAGATTTGGTAGGACGCGAGTAATAGCGATGTCTTCAAGAGCTTGGTGAGTAGCGCCATCTGGACCGACAGAAACGCCGGTGTGGGCACCTACAATTTTAACATTGGTGTTGTTGTAACAGACGTTGGTACGCAACTGGTCCCAGTTGCGTCCGGGATTAAAAACGGCGTAACTAGATACAAATGGAATAAACCCTTCATGGGCCAGTCCGGCAGCGACACTCATCATGTTTTGTTCAGCCACACCGCATTGGATAAAACGATCAGGAAATAATTTGGCAAATTTATCAACTCGAGTTGATTCGGTTAAATCAGCAGTTAATACAACTACTTTGGGGTTGGTTTTGCCCAATTCAACCAAAGCGTCGCCATAGCCGTTGCGAGTGGGAAGTATTTCAGATGATTTTACTGTAAGTATATTTTTTAGTTTTTTTTCTAGCATTTTCTTGAAAATTTAGTGAAAAATGAATAATGAATAGTGAAGAATGAATAATATTTTTGATTATTATTCACTATTCATTATTCATTTTTAATTGTTCCAAGGCTTTTTTTGCTTCTTCTTGACTTGGTGGTATGCCGTGCCATTTGGGATCATTTTTCATGAAATCAACTCCTTTGCCGGGTATTGTATGGGTTAAAATTAAAGTAGGTTTTTCGAAAATGGCTTTGGCTTCGTTGCAGGCATCTATGATTTCTTCGATATTGTGTCCGTTGATTTCGATAACGTGCCAGTTGAAAGCCTCGTATTTTTCTCGTAAAGGTTCAAGAGGCATGACATCTTCGGTATGACCGTCGATTTGGATGTTGTTGCGGTCAATGATTTGCGTCAAGTTATTTAATTTGTATTTGCCGGCAAACATGATGGCTTCCCAGGTTTGACCTTCATTGTGTTCACCATCGGAAGTAAGGCAATAAATACGATGTTTTTGATTATTTAGTCTGGCCGCCAAAGCCATACCGCAAGCTTGGGAGAGTCCTTGACCCAATGGACCGCTGGTGGTCTCCAAGCCCGGTAAAGACTTACGGTGAGGGTGTCCTTGCAGTCTGGTGCCCAATTGCCGAAGAGTTTGCAATTCAGATATTGGGAAATAGCCGGCATGAGCCATGGTGGCATAAAGAACGGGGCAAATATGGCCATTGGATAATACTAGTCGATCTCTTTGTTCCCAGTTTGGTTTTTTGGGGTTGTGTTTTAAGATATTAAAATATAAAGTTGCAAAGATGTCAGCCATACCAAGTGAGCCGGCAGTGTGTCCTGATCCGGCTTTGACAAGAATTTTAATAATATCTTGTCTGATATTATTGGCCCTCTTTGCAATGTCTTTTTTTTCCATTTAAAGTTTATTTTTGGTCGAAATGATTTATGAAATCTTCCAGTTCTTCTATTTTTTTGATTGGATTGTTTGATACAAATATTTCGCTGCCGCAGACGATTTCGTTGGCTCCGGCTAAAAGTGCTTGTTCGATGGTGTTTTTTGGTTTGAGATGCATACCGCCGTCGATTTGAATATTTAGATTGGGATAGCGGTTGCGTAAAGTTTTAATTTTTGAAAGGACTTTTGATTGAAATTTTTGATGTCCGCGCCCAGGATCAACACTCATGATAGTTACCCCGTCAATATTACCCATTTTTTCATCAAGTTTGTTTAATGGAGTATCCGGATTGATGGCTAAATATAGTTTAATAAAATTTTCTTGGTAGATTTGAAGAATTTTTTGCCAGTCCATTTTGGCTTCAACGTGTAAAATTATTTTTTCGGCGCCAGCCATTATCCAATCGTTAATGGTTTTTTCTGGGTTTTCAATCATAAGATGGGCTTCGACTGATGGTTGGGGGTTTAGCTTGTAAAGGTCTTGAGAAGTAAATTGGGTTTTGGGACGAGCAAATTTTCCATCGGTAAAATCGATTTGAATTGATTCGACAAAATCTTCGATTTGGTCGATTTTGGCAATCAATTGTTTCTTATTGTTTGCCAAGATAGCAGGTATTAGGCTTTTTTTAAGCATTTTTCAATTTTCTCGATTTGTTTTAAGCGACGACTATTTTTAATTTTTCCGGAGAATGGAGTAGTTAAAAATTTATTCAAGATAAGCTTGGCTTCTTTTTTGGTGACAAAATCGGCCGGGATAACAAGAATATGTGGATTGTCATCGTTTTTTACTTCTTTGGCGATTTCTTTGTTCCAACATACGGCGGCACGAAGACATTTGATTTTATTGGCTACGATATTCATACCAGCCCCGGAGCCACAAATCAAGACTCCAACATTGTTTTGACGATTTTTTTTAACCGCTAAACATACTTTTTGACCGAATATTGGGTAATTATCTTTGGCCTCGTAATGGTTGTTTCCATGGTCAATGATATTATAACCCTTTTTTTGCAGGTATTTTTTTAGTTCAAATTTCAAACAATAACCTCGATGATCGGCGCCGATATGGATGGTGGGCTTTTTAATTGGCATTGTTGATGATATTATTTTTAGAAAATGAATACTTATTTTTTTCCTGATAAAGAGAATTATAGGCTACGAGTAGTTGAGAAAATTCTTTTATATACTCTTGATATTTTTTTTGATCTTTTTTTCTTTCTTCTTCATTATCGGCAATATTGAAATTGATTATTTGTTTAATAAAGATTATTTCGGAATATTTGTGTGAGAGTAAATGAGAAAAGGTTTTTTTGTCGAATGCCAAATCAAATAATCTTTCTTTATAGATTGGGTCTTTGAGAAAGTTTTCTGGTATATCTACTTGAGAAATGTTATTAGTTTTATTTTGATTTTCCGAGTGTAATACTTGGAAAAGATATGATTTTGCTTTTAAAATATCTTCGTCTGTCGTTATTTTTTTTATTTCCGAGGCGATATTGTTTTCATTGTTATATGGATCGATAGCTGGATCGTTGGATTGAAGTATAGTGTTAATATTTTTTAATATGTGAGATATCGTTCCGAATGTTGATTTTTGAAAATCTTCAAAATAATTTGATTTGAGAAAATCCAATGATACTTGTTTTATATTTGATTTTTTTTCGATCTCTTCGATCTCATTTTCTTTTAAAGAAAATGATGAGAATGTTTCTTTAAACATTTTTTATTTTTTTATTTATTTTATTTATTTATCTTAGTATTATATCATTTATTTTATAAAATATCAATAAGTAAAACTTAAGTTATTTTTCTAGGTTCTCTTTTAGTTTATTTATTCTTGCTTCAAGAGATATTTTAACTCCGGTCTCTTTTTCGATTTGTTTTTGGATATTTTCGAAGAGTATTTTTTTTAACTCAAAAATAATTTTTTTTTCACTAGGCGGCCAAGTTGGTTTTTCTGGATTCATAGTAGAAATATAATGATTATGAAATCGACCAGATTGTATCAGGGTTTATTTTTATAATCAATAATTTTTGCACAAGAATATAATCATATTGTTAATTATAATATGATTATATTATTGACTAAAATAGTGTAATATTATTTACTATCGATTTTGGTTCTTCTCGTCTTCATCAAAAAACATTTTTATGATTATTATAGTGCATGAGAAATTTTTGATAAAGTCGTTATATATTTCTGTATCTTTTTGATATAAGCCAAATTCATATCCTGAAAAGAATGTAGCTTTGTGACCAATAAGATTTGTTAAATTATGCAAAACAATATTGGTAACTTTTACAGTTTTGATTTTATCTTCAGAAATCTTGATTTGGACTTCGGCACCAGGTATTTTGGCATAATTTGGATTCGTATTTTCGATGTAGTTTAATGGTTTTGGTTGATTATCTTCTGTCCCGTCTTTTGTATTTATGTATTCGTTTTTTTTATTAATGAAATATTCAACAAAAAAATTATATACTATCGCGGGATTGATGTCTTCAATTTTTTTTCTCAAATTTTCAACAAACGAGTGATATTTGTCTGATTCATTAGTTTGTGCGTTTTTCGGGAGATTTGATAAGCAGTATACAATGCCTGGACATCGATGGATGTTTTGAAAATATTTAATAATATTTTTAAAGGTATCTGTGTTTGTTTCGAGAAATTTCTCTTTTTTGGATTCGAAGTGATTAAGAAAATCTGGGTTGATTATTGTTTGTTTTACTTCATTTTCATCATTGATTGTTGGGATGGGGTTAATATTGTTTTGGAGCTTAAAGAATAATGGATGGTGAGGAACAAAATATTCTTCAGTTTGTTTTCTTTCAAGATTTGACAATATGTTTTGATCAAACGAGGCGAATTTTTTTGGTTGATCCAAAGACATAAAAAATTACCAGGATTAAATATAAATCATCCTGGTAGTGTAACATTTTATTGATTGTTAATCAAGATTTTAAGCTGCTTTTTCCAATATATGACTGTTTGGTTTTAGTGTTGCGAATGAGATATTGTTTGGTAATTCTTGATTCGGATAATGCAACTTATGAATAAATGTTTTATAATCTTCCAGTGTTTTTTCAAGATGAAGAATTAAGAATATTTTATCGGAATTTTGAATATGTTTTGGTAGATTAAAAATCGCAGTATTGTCTAGTATTTGAAATGAAGAAGGGTTGAGAAGATTTTTAGGTTTGGGAAATTTGCTCCAAGCTTGATATAATCTTTCTTTATCAATGGATGGATGGTAGAAAACTTGGGAAGTTAGTTTTATTTTTTCTATATTGCTTGCCTGTTTTTTAGATTCCGGAATATAGATATATAATTCCTCATTATTTGGAAGAATATCCAGAGGGAGACTTATGTCTTCCTGGTCAGAAAAGTTTTTTTCAAACTTTGATAAGGGTGTCATAAAAATAGATTATTTCTTTCTTAACTTTATATTAACTTGCAAACATTAAAAAAAGATTAAGATTTTATTGAGAATACTATTCAATTATTGGTTTGTCAATCAATAAGGGCTCAATAGTGCTTTCTTTGTCTGTTAGACGAGAGATATCTTTGTCTATTTTTTTGAATTCTTTGTAGCCGTCGTTGTATTTGTTGACGGTGGCTTGAAGATTTTTGCCGATTCCTTGCATGTAACTATCATATTCATGTAGGTGGCGACTAAGATTTTGGACGTTTTTGATAATTTCTTTGACCGATTCTTCGACTTGAAGTGATTTTAAAGCTTGTAAGACAGTTTGCAGGTAGGCAAAAAATGATGTTGGCGAGACGATAATTACTTTCTTGGAAAAGGCGTATTCGATCAAATCTTTCGAATTGACATTGGTGGTGCCGACTTTATAAATGAGCAAATTGTAATAAATGCCTTCGGCAGGAATAAACATAAAGGCGAAGTCGGTAGTATTTTCTGATGGGCGGATATATTTGGCGGTTTCATCAATACGATTTTTGATATCCATTTTGAATTGTTTTTCCAGATTATCTCGTTTGGATTCTTCTTTTTCTTCCATAATAAGGTTGTATTTTTCCAGGGAGAATTTGGCATCGATTGGGATGATTTTGTTTTTGACAAAAATAGCGGCGTCAACTATCTCGCCATTGGGGAATTTGTATTGCATTTGATAGTGACTGGGAGGCAAAATATTTCCTAGTAATGTTTCCAGGAAATACTCTCCCAAAATACCTCGTTGTTTGGGATTTTTTAGAATATTTTCCAAACTTTGCATCTGAGTAGCAAAGTTGACAACTTGTTTGTTGGTCTCATCAAGTTTGGTTAATTTTTCGGTGACTTCTTGGATGGTTTTTGATGAGTCGGCACTGATTTTACTGATAGTTTGGTTGCTGATAGCAAATTGTTTTTGCAGGGTTTCATTTGATTTTTCCAGTTGTTGATTGATGTTTTGATTGGAATTGATAAGTTGTTGATTGGTTTCTTTTAATCGATCGTCGATTTGTCTGGTTAATTCGTTTATTTGGTTCTGTAGTAAAAGCAGAGTTTGATCTTGGGAAGAATCAACTTTGGTTTTTTCCAGCTTGAAATAGAGATAGACAAAGATAATTATTAGTAAAATGCAGATGATGACGTAAAAGATGTATTGCATGGGATAATTTTTAATTTTTAATTTCTAATTTTTAAACATATTTTGTTTAAAAATTAGAAATTAAAAATTAGAAATTTTGTGTTTGCTGATTTTTATGGTGTTGAAGACGAATTATGAGGTCTGATGGTAAATGGTGAGAATTTTTGTGTTCCCACTCCCCTACTCTTGTGCGAATTAAGTTGGTACAGTAACCGCCTGTTTTAAGGATTTGGCCTAGATCATGAGCGATAGAGCGAATATAGGTGCCGGAGCCGCAAGTGATTTTCAGGATTAAATTAGGATATTTATATTTTTTTATCTCTATGTTATATATTATAACTTTTTTGGGTGACAATTTAACAGTTTTGTTATTTCTGGCCAACTGATAAGCCCTTTGGCCATTTATTTTTTTGGCGGAGAAGATTGGAGGCATTTGCGATATTTCGCCGATAAATTTTTCAGATATGATTTTTGCAATTTGTTGTTTGGTTGGGAGTGGTTGAAAATTTTCAACCACTACAATATCGCCTTCCGGGTCGTAGGTGCTTGAAGTAAAACCAAATTTGATAGTTGCTAAATATTCTTTGGGTTGGGATTGGATCTCGATAATTTTTTTGGTGTCGGTATCGGTGCAAATCACTAATACTCCTTCGGCAAAAGGATCGAGGGTACCGGCATGACCGATTTTTTTTGTAAAAATATCAGATGAAATGATATTTTCTAACCAGGGAATATTGTCTTTTTTTATTTTTTTAATAATTCGAATGCAATCGTAAGATGTAATATTGGTTGGTTTGTGAATATTGAGAATCATTTTTTATTTATTTGTAAATTAAAAAAGAGAAAAACATTTTTCTCTTTTTTGCTAATGGGCGAGAGAGGAATCGAACCTCCATGGATTGCTCCACATGCTCCTAAGGCATGCGCGTCTGCCAGTTTCGCCACTCGCCCGCGTCGGAACCGATCCTATCGTTACATGAAAGCCAAAAACTTTTCGGACGGGCAGGTCGCGACCTGCACCTACGGTTAGGATCGGTTCTTCCTCTACAAAAAAATTTCTGCGACAATTTTTTTGTTATCAACTACATTAAATATACGATTCTGCCGTTGTTTGTATGCCAAAAAATATTGGAAGATGGGATCTTGTATTTTTAAGCTGGTTGGGGTATAATGGTTTGATTTGAAATATTTTGGGGTAGTTATGGAAAAAATATCCCAAGCAAGAGATATTTATATATTACCAGAAATAAATAAAAAAATAAAAATATGAAGAAGATTCTTTTGGCTTTATTTGTATTACCGATTTTATTGATCGGTAGTTCCAACATGGTAAAAGCAGATGCAACTACAGGTTATGATTACGAGGTAGTTGGAAAATCAGATAATGCGGAGATATATCAAGGTAGTCGAGTTATTTTATGGGTAAAGATAAAAAATACTGGGACAAAACCATGGTATAACTCAGAGATTCCTGACGGCAAGGATGGAGGGTGGATTGAAATGATGTGTAAGCCAAATTCGACAGTAGTATCGCCAGGTGATTGTCCATTTTATACTGAAGGAAATTGGCAGAAACCTGGAATTTTACGTCGAATGGACGAATCAATAGTTTTGCCGGGACAAACAGGTAGTTTCGGTTTTTATGCTACTCCAGGGGAAACGTTGGTTCCTGGTGAATATAGATTAAATATTGTCCCAACTATAGGTTTATTGGATTCTGAAGGAATTGGATATGAAGCAACATTGTTGCCAGATAAAGGAATTTCGTGGACGATCAGAGTATTGCCAAAAATTCAGACCACTGAAATATATGCGGCTGAGGTGGTAGGTCCAAAAGAAATTATTTTGGGAATGAAAGATTTGGATCAGTTGTGTTCCGATGAAGAAAATCAACAGGCAACAACTTTGCTGACTCTGGGAGAAAATAAAAATATTAATGTTGATTGTGGCAAATATTTACAAACGAGAGAGGTACAAGTAAGATTTGATGTTAAAAATATTGGGAATGTACTTTGGAGACGAAATGAGGGTTTTCCGATTCATATTGCGACTTTTGTCCCTAGAGATCGATATAGCTTGATTTATCATAATAGTTGGTTGGGTTTTAATCGTCCGGCCGCTATTGACGGTGATAATATCGCAAATGGAGGAAATACGAGTATTTCTTTTAAGATTAAAGTGCCAAATACTTTGTCTTCTGGACAGAATGAGTTGATTGAATCATTTTGGCTTGTGGCTGAGGGCAAACAATGGTTTACCAATACTGGGTTGATGGATGTGAGAATTGTCTCACAGACATCCAGTTATGGAACTAATGAGGTGTATGGTTGCACCGATAGCAATGCGGATAATTATAATGCTAATGCTACTAAAGATGATGGTAGTTGCAAATATGATTCAA